>JBKBIP010000005.1:90637-198760 GCA_046297495.1 Gemmataceae bacterium
GCCGAACGTGGCCGCCCGTTTTTGGACGGATCGGCTGGGGGTCATGGTGGCGCTGGCCAGCGTCTTCGGCGTGCTGATGGGAGTGACCGGCACCTGGATCAGCGCCACCTTCGACCACATGCCAGCCGGTCCGACCATCGTGCTCGTGGGTTCCGCTGTTTTTGTAGTGTCGCTGCTACTGGCGCCGCGGCGCGGGCTGCTGGCACGCTGGCTGGCGCGCCGGGCCTTCGACCAGACGCTGCGCCAGCGCAAGTTGTTAAGGGTGCTGTATGAGCTGAGCGAGCCGAGCGTGCCGCCGCCGATGCCCTTGTCATTCCGCGACATCTTGCGCGCGCGTTCGTGGACCGCTCCTCAGCTGCGCCGCTGGCTGGCGCGGCTGGAACGGCTCGGTTGGCTGCGCCGCGTCGGCGCCGACGGCTACGCGCTGACGCCGGACGGCCTACGCCGCGCCGCGGACCTCGTGCGCGGCCAGCGCTTGTGGGAATTGTATCGGACGGAATATCCCGAACTGGCCAGCGGTACGGCGGAGCTGACCGACGAAGCGCTGGAAAAGGTCTTGCCGGCGCCAATCCTGGCGGACCTGACGGCCAAGCTGCGGACCTCGGGACGGATGCCGATGTGAGTCGGCGCCCGCTCTTGGCGCGCTCGCTAAACTTTATCATTATGACCACTTTCCAGTTATTGCGGAGCGAATTGGCGTTGTGGACCATCGTGGTCGGCGTGGTGTGCAATGTCTCCTGCGCCTTGGTCGGCTGCTATTTGGTGCTGCGCCGGCTCAGCTTGCTCGGCGACGCCATCAGCCACGCCATCTTGCCCGGCATCGTGTTGGCGTTTCTGCTCACGGGAGAAATCACCGGCTGGCCGATCATTCTCGGCGCCATGGCCTTGGGGGTGCTGACGGCGTTGCTCACGCAAGCCTTGTGTCAATTCGGCGACGTGCCGGAGGATTCAAGCATGGGGGTGGTGTTCACGTCCCTGTTCGCCCTGGGAGTGGTCCTGATCGCGCGGGCGGCGTACCACACCCACCTGGACGCCGACTGCGTTTTTCATGGCAAGATCGAATTCGTCGCCTTGCCGGGGAATACCGAGACGATTCTCGGCGTCGAGGTGCCCTGGGTGTTGCGGACGATGGCTCCGGTGCTGGTTTTGACCATCGCCTTCATCATTCTATTGTGGAAAGAATTGAAAATCACTTCGTTCGATCCGGCGTTGGCGACCGCCTTGGGCATCAACGCGACGTTGGTTCACTACCTATTGATGGCGCTGGTGGCTGGCGTCACGGTGTCCGCTTTCGAGGCGGTGGGGGCGATTTTGGTGGTGGCCATGCTCATCGTGCCGGGGGCGACGGCGCATCTGCTGACGGATCGCCTGGGGACCATGATGCTCGGGGCGGCGCTGGTGGCCATGCTGTCGGCGGTGCTGGGCTACGTCGGAGCGGTGTTGGCGAATACCAGCGTGGCCGGCATGATGGCCGTGATGGCGGGGGGGCAATTTCTGCTGGCCGTCCTGTTCGCCCCGCGGCAGGGCCTGTGCGCCAAGCTGCTGCGGAATCTCAAGCTCATGCTGCGCATCCAGGGGGAAGATTATCTCGGCTTGCTCTATCGACTGGCGGAAGCGCGCCAGCAAGGGGCCGACCCGGAAACGCTGGCCCGCATTCGCGCCACCTGGCCGGCGCCGCGCGGCTGGCTGGGCTGGCTGGCGGTGCGCGGCTTGCGCTGGCAAGGGGCGTTGCGCCGGGGGGCGGACGAAACGCCGCAACTGACCGAAGCGGGTTGGAAACGGGCGGCCTCCCTGGTACGGGCGCATCGATTGTGGGAAACCTACCTGGAGGAGAACCTACCCCTCCCCGCCGATCACCTGCATGAACCAGCCCACCGCATGGAGCATTTCCTCAGCCCCGAATTGCAACGCGACCTGGAAGAACAGCTGCGCCATCCCCCCGTCGATCCCCACGGCAAGACGATCCCACCGGGGTGAGGAGCCGTTGTCCGTGATCGGTGTTTGGTGGCCACGCCCGTGACTAAACCCTACTCCCCCCTGATCGGTTGCCAGGTCAAACCGAGCTTCTGGTGGCGGTCGCGGCGGGCCAGGTGGCTCCAGGGGGTGCCGGGATGGGTGAGGATGAGTTGATCGAGTCGCTCCTTGGCTTCGCTGGCCAGGCGGCGCACGTCGCGGTCATTGATCGACATGCGCTCTTGAGCGGCGAGCTGCCAGCCGTCGTGCCGGTCGGGATCGCGCTCCGGCAGCTCGCGGCGCAGCTGGCCGAGCTGATATTGATACTCTTGCAGAAAAGCCAGGTAGATCATGACCTGGGCGCGCGTGTAATCATAGTGGGCCTGCCAGCGCTTGCTTTCCTGACCACGCTGCTCTTCAAACGCCTTGAGTTCCTCCAATATCTCCATCAAAGGCAGCAAACGCTTAGCCACCAATTTCCCCTGATCCTCGACCTGTCCCTTGAAGAAGATTTCCCCCAATAGTTTCTTTTTCACTTGAATAAAGAATTGACGGCGGAGAGGGGTTTTCAGCTCCTCGCGCAGGAGGTCTCGCGCTTTGACCACCGTTTGACGCAACGGCGTCTCCTTCACATCCGGGGCATACGGTCGCAAGTCGCGGGCATCGAACCAGGCGAGCGCTTCGCTGGCGAGGTAGGCGTCCGGTTGGCTCAGGGCGATCGAAGGAACCATGATCTCGTGCAAGATGGCGCGCACGTCGTCGAGGGGGACCGAGCCTTCCGGGGCTGGGGGGGGCGTGACGGCGAGCGGGGGCGGAAGGGGGTCTTGGGGATTATAGGATGTCATCGGCATGGCTTCCTCGCCGAACCATACCGGCAATTGCTCGGCCTGAAATTGGCGCTGGGCTTCCATCTGGGTCTGGCGATTCACGGTCAAGAGCAGGGCCGTCAACGGGAACGGATCGGGCGGGCGCTGCCGGCCCGGATAAATTTTGGCAAAACGGCGCAGGGCCAGGTCGAGCTGCTGGAGGAAAATCCCTACCCCTTGGTTTTCCAGCGACGCTTGCTCGGCGGCACAGGCGGTCCACACCTGCACGGTGGGCGGCGGCGCCAGCAGTAGCTCGGCGAGGCGCGGACTCAGCGGCGCGCTGCCGGGCAGCACTTCGCCGCGTGTCGGATCATGCCGGCAGGTGTCGAGAATCAGCAACTTTTGCGCGGCCCGGCACTTCCCCAGGCGCTGATACAACCAGAACAGGGGAATCAGGCTGCTTTTGTCCGTCCGTTCCCCTTCGATGGGAAGCAGGTAGCCTTGCCCATCGACTTCGATGAGATGGCCCACGAGCAGCAGGATGATGCGGTCATGAGTCCGGCAACCGTCCAGAAAGCGCGTTAGGGTATCCTCGATGACTTCCTTGCGGAGCGGCGGCTGTCCGGGTTCATCCACCAGCTTGACGACCTGGGTTGGCGGGATGTGAAACGCCTGGGCCAGCTGATCGGCCACTGCGGACACCTTCAAGCCATCGCCAATCGGATTGGCGAAGACATGGCGATGCAGCCCCACAGCCAGCAGACGGCGCGGGAATACCTGTTCCGGATTCGGACCTGGTTGGGGTGGGGGCGGCTCGGGTTGGGGTTCGGGTGGCGGCGGCTCGTCAGGCGGTTTCTCCGCCGCGGGGGGATCCGCCGTCGGCGGTTGCTCTGGAGCTGGCGCGCGATGGGCGGCCTGATTGGCGTTGGCCGGGTCGGGCATGTGGTTGGCCCAGTAATAAGCCACCCCCAGCGCCGCCACGCCCAGAAGCCATAACCCCACAAAAGCCACCTTCTGGAAAGTACCGGGCCCTTGCGAGAATGAAGGCGGCGGCGGGGGGGGCGTCGTCTTCTGGTCTGCCGCGGCGACGACCGGCTCCGGCGCGGGGGCCGATTCCGGGCCGACGGCCGCCGGCGCCAGCGCGGACCCCTTCCCCTTGCTGAGCGACACCAAGCCGCAGTGCTTGCAGCGCAACGGCTCCGCCACCCACTCCGCGGGAATCCGCAGGGTCGCCTGACAACCAGGACATCGCGTCTCGACGATTGGCGCCATGACGGGAATTACTAGGAACGAAAAACCGCGCGTACCTCCCCATCCATTATACAACACCATCATACCACCACCTGTTGGCGCTGCCGAACAAAATTTCGGCGCGCGGGGCCCCAAAAGGGGACGCGACTCGATTTCGCTGGTTATCCGCTTCCGCCCCGCTCCACATGGATCGCCGCCGCCTCACTTCAACCCCAGCTGCCGGTAGAGTTCCGCCTCTTGGGCCTGGAATCGGAGCATGGGGTCGGCGCGCCATATGGCTTCGAGGCTGGCGTTCCAGTAGCGGAAGGGGTCGTGGCGGTGGCCGGTGCCAGCGCGACAAACCAGGCCTTGGCTGACGGCGCGGTCGAGCCAGCGCCAGAGGGTGTTGTCGGCGGGTTTGGGGAGTTCGGGGGGCCAGTTGTCCCGAATCTCGCCGCGGGTCATCTTGGCGGTGGCGTCGTCGAGGATGGCAAGCAGAATGGCCATGTTATCGGCGAAGGCGACTTCGGCCACGTCTCCCCGAGAGAGGAAATCGGTGCCGTCCGCGGTTAGCTCAATGACCCGGCAGCGCGGCGTCTCATCGAAGCGCGACCAGGCGGTGAGCTTGCGGCGGCGGTCGGCGTCGATGGCGCGGGTGTAATATGACATCTCCAGGATAATATCGACATGAGCGGGCAGCGCGCCGGAGCCGCGCGACCACTCGCCGTCGGCGCTTCTGTTCTTGCGCGGGTGGTGCAACAGCAGCACGGCCAGCCCCGCTTGGGTCAGCGGTTGCAAGGGGAGCAACGCTTGCAACATGCCGGTGGCGTTGGCCTCGCTCCGCAGAGGCAGGAAGGAGGCCAGCGGATCGATCACGACCACGTCGATACCTTGCTCCTGTCGATAATCAAGAAAGTGAGCGATCAAATCCTGCCAGGCCTCTAGGGAAGGTTGGCCGCGAAATGGCCGACACAGCCAGCTGATGTGAGGGCCGAAGCGGAATTTCTGCTTGCGCAGCCGCCATTGCGCGATGCTTTCCTCGGAAACAATCACGGCCTTAGCGGGACGCACCGGCAGCCCGGCCAACACGCCGCCGGTCCCTAGGTGCGTCAGCAGGGCCGAGATCAGCGTGGTCTTGCCGGACTTCCACGGACTGGTCAAGAGCGTGATGCTGCCCGGCGCCAGATACCCCTGCCACAGCCAGTCGCAGGTGGCTTCCTCGGCATTCAAGTCGGTCAGCGACAGAAGTTGATACGATGGTTGGGCGGTTGGTGAAGCGTTGCGTTCCATAGCAGGTTCCGAGTGAGGGAAAAAAGGGGGGGGTGGAGTGGAATGGAACAATGAAAGGAATGCGGAATGGCCACTTCTTATAGTGTAAATTAGTTCACTACAAAAAGCAAGGGGAAATTGGGCTGGCGAAAGAAAATTGCGGCGACCAGCCGCGCCTTGATGCTATCGACGCTTCTTGAGGAGGTGTTCCTGTCTTCGCCGCCATCCCCCTATGCGCCGGCGGGTCCATCCGCTAAAATGTCTTGAAAAATCACCAGCCGTAGAACCAACGACGCATGACGCCAACCAAACTGATTCGCAATTTCTCCATCATTGCTCATATCGATCACGGCAAAAGCACGCTGGCCGACCAGTTTCTGCTCAAGACCGGAGCGATCACGGCGCGGGAGTTCCGCGCCCAGGTGCTCGATGACATGGACCTGGAACGGGAGCGCGGCATCACCATCCAGATGCACCCGGTCACGATTTACTATGAACACGACGGCCAGCGCTATGAGCTGAACTTGATCGACACGCCCGGGCACGTCGATTTTAGCTACGAAGTATCGCGCAGCTTGGCGGCGTGCGAGGGGGCCATCCTGCTCGTCGATGCCTTCCAGGGGGTGCAGGCGCAGACGGTGGCCAACGCCTTTCTGGCGATGGAGCACGACTTGGCCATCGTGCCGGTGCTGAACAAGATTGATTTGCCGATTGCCCGCCCCGACGACGTGAAAGCCGAAATGGAGCAGGCCCTGGGGATCGACCCCGGCGCGGTGCTGCCAGCCAGCGCCAAAACGGGACTCGGCATCGCCGAAGTGTTGCAAGCGATTGTCTCCCGCATTCCGCCGCCGTCGGGCGATCCGGAGGGGCCATTGCGGGCCTTGGTCTATAACAGCCATTTTGACACCTATAAGGGCGTGGTCGTTTACGTGCGGGTCATGGACGGCGCCTTGGCCAAGGGACAGAAGATCAAGCTGCTGCGCGGCGGCGGCGAACATGAGGTGATCGAGCTAGGTCAATTTCGCCCCCACCCCACCCCCTGCGCGGTGCTGACCACTGGCCAGGTCGGCTATTTCATGGCCCAGATCAAGAACATCAGCGACGTGCCCATCGGCGACACGGTGACGGACGCCCAACGCCCCACCGACGCGCCGCTGCCCGGCTATCAAGAACCGAAGCCGATGGTTTTCAGCGGTTTGTATCCGGTGGATAATAAGGATTTCGAGTCGTTGCGCGAGGCGCTGGCCAAGCTACGGCTCAACGACGCCAGCTTCACCTACTTGCCGGAAACCAGCGAGGGGCTGGGCTTTGGCTTTCGCTGTGGCTTCTTGGGCATGTTGCACCGCGAGATCATCCAGCAGCGCTTGGAGCGCGAGAGCGGCTTGGAGCTGGTGCAAACGGCCCCCAATGTCACTTATGAATTGCTGACCCGCAAAGGGGAGACTGTGCTCATCAACAATCCGCAAGAGGTTCCCGACGCCGGCCAGATCGAGGAGTTCCGCGAGCCGTTCGTCCGCATCAACTTCCTGATCCCCTCGGAAAACATCGGCGACCTGATGCAGCTGTGCTCGGAGCGGCGCGGTGTCTATGTCCGCACGGAATATCTCAGTCCGACGCGGGCCATCTTGGTCTATGAATTGCCCTTGGCGGAAGTGATTTACGATCTTTATGATAAGCTGAAGTCAGTGACGCACGGCTACGGCACGATGGATTATGAATTGCTCGGCTATCGCCCCGCCGATCTGGTGCGTTTGGATATTCTCGTGCATGGCAAACGGGTCGATGCCTTGTCGATCATCGTCCATCGCGCCTTCGCCGAGCGGCGCGGACGCCGGCTGGTCAAGAAACTGCGCGGCGAGATTGACCGGCATCTATTCGAGATCGCCATTCAGGCGGCCATCGGCAGCCGAATCATCGCGCGCGAGACCATCGCGCCGATGCGCAAGAACGTCACCGCCAAATGTTATGGCGGCGACATCACGCGCAAGCGCAAGCTGTGGGCTAAACAGGCCGCCGGTAAGAAGCGTATGAAACAAGTCGGGCAAGTGGAAATTCCGCAAGAGGCGTTTTTGGCCGTCCTGGAGGCGGATCAGGATTGACCAGCCACCGTAGGTTGCCAGGACTTCCCGACCGGAACGGTCTTGTACTGAAGCGGCAAATTGCTTTGAATGGCTATAGGTTGGTGTGGACGGCGCTAGTCGGTTCTCATTCCTGGGATGGCGTGTTGGGCCCGAACATGGTTCCCCGCGAGGCACACCAGGAATCGAGTAGGGTGGCGCATTGTCGAATTGGGTAATTTAGATCGGCTGGCTTCAGCCGAGGAAGCAAGTAGGTGACTCATGGCAGATGACAAGGGCCGGATTCCACCTCCTCCCCCCCTCAAGCCACCGTTCGGATCGCCGCCCCCTCCCCCGCCGCCGCTAGGATCGCCGCCCCCTCCCCCGCCGCCGCTGGGATCGCCGCCCCCCCCTTTGACTCCCGCGCCGGACAAAGCACCGCCGCGCCCCGCTCCCGCCGTGGAGCCGATCCGGAAGACCGAGAAACCAACGCCGCCAGCCCATCCCAAAGACGCTTTCCGCGACATCGTCGAAACCGTTGTCTTTGTCGTGGTCCTGGTTCTGCTCCTCAAGACATTCATCGCCGAAGCCTTTGTCATTCCCACCGGCTCGATGGCCACCACCCTTTGGGGGATTCAGAAGGTGGTGACTTGCCCGCAGTGCGGTGAGGAGTTCCCCGTCAACGCCAGCAAGGAGGTCGAGCCGCAAGACCCCCGCGACCGCCAGGACGTGTTGGGGTGTGAATGTCCCAACTGCCGTTACGCCATCAACTTTGAACAGGAACACCAGCGCGATCCGAGTTGGCCCATGCCACACTGGCACAGCGGCGACCGGGTGCTGGTTTCAAAATTTCTCTATGACAGTCACTTACGTGATCCCAAACGCCTGGATGTGGTCGTGTTCAAGTTTCCGGGGGATCAAGCGCGCGGCTATCCCTATGATTCGGGGCCGCAACGCAACTTCGTGGCCATGAATTACATCAAGCGTCTGGTCGGACTGCCGGGGGAGACCATCGGCATCTACTATGGCGACTTGTATGTCGCCGAGGACCTGTCCTACGACACGCCCGCCGGGTTGTCCCCTGAGGACCAACGCGGCAAGACCATGATGTATGAGGATGTGTATGTCGAGCAACTGAAAAAGGACGCCGTTCGTCCCAACGACGACCCGGCCAAGAAATTCCGCATCATCCAAAAAGACCCCGACAAGATATTGGCCTTGCGCCGTCTGGTCTATGACAACGATCACCAGGCGAAAGACCTGCCCGGCGCCAGGTGGCAGCGTTGGCGGCCGGAACGCGCTGATGGCTTCTGGAAGCCAGAGAGCGAGGAGTTCCCCAAAGTCTTCGTGTTTGATCCGGCGGATAATAATTTGCAGTGGTTGCGTTACCAACATCTGCTGCGCGATTCTCCCAAGGAGGAAGGGGCCCCGCCGCGTCCCTCACTGATTACCGACTTCATGGGCTACAATTCCGGCCTGCCGGCGCGGCTGGGTGGGCCGCCCAGCTCTAATTGGGTCGGCGATCTGATCTTGGAATTCGAGGTGGAGATTGAGAAAGTTGCCTCCGGCGACGAATTATGGCTGCAATTGGCCAAGGGAGTAGACCTGTTTCAAGCCAAGTTCAACCTCAGCACTGGGGAATGCAGTCTCTCCCGTTTTGGGGACCAGCACCAGCAATTGGACTGGGTCCGGGAACTCAGTCCGCTGACGAAGCCGGGAAAGTATCGCATCCGCTTTGCCAACGTGGATGAGCGTCTGGTGGTCTGGGTCAATGACCGGCTGGTGTTTCAGGATGGTGTCAGTTATGATCCGCCGACCAAGCTCGGACCCACGGATAAAGACCTGCAACCCGCTCGCATTGGCACTAAGGGGGCCAAGCTCAAAGTGTCCCGCATCCAATTGTGGCGCGATACGTACTACACGGTCTCCAAGCCAGGGCGGAAAAACGCCTCGCAATCCGATCTCCGGGAATCGGACTTTGAAAAGGCCCGCTATGATCCCGCCCTGTGGGACCAAGCCGTCACGGGCAATCCCGCGGAGTCGTTGCGTCACATGATGGCCGCGCAAACCCTCCATGCCCAACCGGGGCACTTTATCTGCCTGGGGGACAACAGCCCGGAAAGCTCCGACAGCCGGGAATGGGGAGCCGTACCGGATCGCTTGATGCTGGGACGCGCGATTTTGGTCTATTACCCGTTCCGGTTCCCGTTCTGGCCGTTAAACAATCCCATCAACCGCATGGGGTTGATTGAGTAGCCGGACGGGGAGTTGCTTCGCAACCACCCAAGCCGGCCGCGCGGCGACCGGCTCCGCGAGGACAGACGCCATGTTACACGGCGAATTCACCATCCGCGTGCGCTATGCCGAAACCGACCGGATGGGATTGCTGCACCACGCGAACTATCTTATCTATTTCGAGCAAGCGCGGACCGAACTGCTCCGCCAGCGCGGCTTGGCGTACAAGGACCTCGAAGATCAGGGGTATTTCCTGGTGCTGACCAAGGTGGAGGTCCGCTATCGCGCGCCGGCCCGCTATGACGATGTGTTGATTATCAAGACCATCGTAGTCCGCACCACGGCCGTTCGCATCGATCATCGTTACGAGGTATTCCGCGATGGCATCTTGTTGGCGGAAGGCAGCTCCACCTTGGCCTGTGTCAACCGTGAGGGACAGCTGCAAGCGTTGCCGGAGTCGTTGCGCCAAGCCAACCTGGAAAGCTGAACCATGAACGAGAGGACTGGGCATTGCGTCGTCGTCTGATTCAAAGTGTGTTGCCGGTGCTGTTGTGCGTTCTGCCGGTGTTGGCCGCGCTGTTGGTGGCGGTGTCGATTCCGGTGGCGGCGCGCGTTTTTTATCTGGACCACCTGAGCACGATGGATTACTTGATCCTGGGGCTGGGGATGCCGATTTTTCTTGTCCAAGTGCTCTTGAGCTGGCGGGCGCTGCAATGGCGTGACACCGCTTTCGACGAGCGCCCGGATCGCTGGTTGTCCAGTCTGGCCCAGGCCGCCGAGTGGTTCCCGTTGCTGGGGCTGCTGGGCACGGTGGCCGGCATCTTGCAAACCTTCGGCGGCTTTCGCTCAGAAACCTCGCCGGAGAAAATCATCGTTCTCTTCGCTCCCGCCATCACCGCCACCGGCAGCGGCTTGCTCATGGCCCTGTTGAACATCTTTCCCACCTGGATGGTGGTCATCGGCCGCGAAGCCATCCTGACCTTGTCGGGCAGTTCGAACCCGGTGTCCAAGGATTCCGGCTATCCGGCCAAGGGATCGCTGTCAGTGAAGTGAAAAGGCTATGACAAGAGTACAATATACTTGTCCGTGGATTTATCGTTTCGCGCGGATAGTCAAAGGCTTGGGCGAACCGATCCATCTTCGTTTCTGGATTCCTCTTCCCCCATCATCCTCATGATCCAGCTTCCCTATCGCAATGTCACCCGTTTTTTCATCCCCTGGGTGGATGTGCTCACGTTGTTATTTTGCGTCTTCTTGATCATGCAGGCGGTGCGTGGGCCGGAGACGACCGGCGGCCCGGATACGCAATTGTCAGCGGAGGAGCTGGCGGAAAGATCGCGGCAAGAACGGCTTCGCTTGCAAGAGCTGCGCGCCGATGCCGCTCAGGAGCAAGCGCGCTTGGAGATTCTGCGCCAACAGAAAACCGCGTTGCTGCACCAGAACTTGGCGATTCACGTCCTGGAGATCGACCCGCGCAACGGCGAGCTGGTGTATTTCGCCCCAGAACGCCAAGTGATTGACAGTAGTGAGGCCGCCCAGGCCTACATTCGCCAACGGCAGAAGCAAAATCCTGCCAAGGAAGCGTATTTCATCATTCTCTACCCCCGACAACGAACCGGCTTTCCCGTGTTCGGGCAGATTCAAAATTATCGCCAATGGTTTGCCAGCGTCCCTTATGCGATTGATGTGCCAGCGCAATGAGAGGGGCTGTCCGAGCGTGTGCATCCCGGCCAGCGGCCGCTGCTGGAAAGGAAACCAAAATCGCACTACTCGAATCCCCCCTGCTTGCGTTATGTTGATGGGAGTAGTCACACCGTTCGCTCGCCCGTCGTAACGGCGCGGAGGTCGGCCATGATCATCGGGATCGGAACGGTCTGGTTCTTCACCCCTATATGGGGCTTCGGCGTGCCCGATGTCGGTCCGTTGATCTTGAAAATCCTGGCGGCGCTGGGGGGCGGGGTCGTGGGGGCGGTCGTCACCATCGTGTTGGTGCAAATGCTATGTCGCTGGAAGCTGCCGCGCATTCCGCGCAATATCGCCGGCGCCGTGGGGGGCGTTGTCTTGGGAGCGCTGATCTGGATATGGATGTCCGAATCCGGCTCTCTTGGCTTGGGGGGCGGGGCGGGCTTCTGGCCTTTCCCGCAGGACCAAGCCGGCGATTCCAAGGGCGCCCAGCAGCCGCCGAATGCCATCACGGAGACGGCCCCCCCAGTGCGGCGCGTGCGCATCGAGTTACTGGGCGGCCAGCGCTATCCTGGAGCGGAACGCTATTATCTGCTGGAAGGCAATCCCCAGCCGCTCACCCTGGAGGAAATCGCGCGCGCGATTCAAGAGCTGTGGCACGAGGAACCGCCGGTGCGCCAGGTACGCTTCGTCTTTGACGCCAAGGAGAGCATCTCGGAAATCGATCCGGCCTTCACCCGGCTGGAAGACCGCTTGATCGCCTTGGGGTTGGAAATCGTGCGACCCCACGAGATCAAAACGACTTCCCCACAGGGGTCCTAGATCATGGGGCAACGGAACACTCCTCCCGCGCGCGCCGCCATCGGTCAGGGCGGGCTGCGCATCGTGCTGTTTGGCCGACCACACGCCGGTAAGTCCTCGTTATTGGGGGCGCTGGCGCAAGCCGCCGCCACGCAAGGGGACTTGTTGCACTGGCAATTGGCCGACATCCCTGCGCCGCTGGCGGAGCTATGCCAGCGCTTGTATGAGAATCGACCACGACGCACCGAGGAAGAGATTGTTCCGTATCCCGTGACGTTCACGCCCCATGCCCGCTCCCGGCACCGCCCGCTGGAGGCGGTCCTGATTGATTGTGACGGCCGGTCGGCATTGGAGTTGTTGGCGCGGCAACCCGCTCTCGAAGGTTCTCCCGACGGCTCGCTGGCGCAGGCGTTGTTGCACGCCGATACCGTGGTCTTGGTGGTGGCCGCGACCGATCCCGAACCGGATGACACCGACTTCCAGCAGCTGCAACGTTTTCTGACCGTGCTGGAGCAGCAACGCGGCCAACGCAGCGACATCGGCGGCTTGCCGGTGTTTCTCGTCTTGAGCAAATGCGATCTCCTGGCTCAAAAGCAGGATAGCTTCGCCGATTGGATCGACCGCATCGAGGAACGCAAACGGGCGGTGCATCAACGCTTTCAACACTTCGTCCGCCAGGCGCAAGTCGCGGGGCCGTCCCCGTTTGGCCACATCAATTTATACTTGGCCGCCACTGCGACGGGCCGGCCGGAGCTGGCCCACACCCCGGCGGACCCGCGCCGGCCTTACGGCGTGGCCGAGCTGTTCCGGCAATGTCTGGAACGTGCCAGTGATTTCCGCCGGCGCTATCATCGCTCCAATCGCTGGCTGTACGGCACGCTGGCCGCCGCCGTCAGCTCGGTGACGCTGATGCTGGGGTTGGCGCTGTTCTTCGTGGTTCAGCAATGGTTCGGCCCCCCGGCTGGTCCGCCGCTCGTGACTCCCTTGGATCAGCGGCAGAGCTTGGCCGCCGCCTTGGGCCTGTTCCCGACCGCCAAGCCGCCGGTCTTGCGGCAGTTGTCCGAGAAAGGGGACCTCCGCGCCGCGGACGCCCGCCATTTCCGAGAGCAGCTGGCCCTGCATTATCCCGATCACGCGGACTGGCGACGCGCTGACTTACCCCCGGACCCCGACGCCGACAAGATATTGGCCAAAGTGGGGCACTACTTGCTCGAAGCCGGTCGGGACGAGGTGGCGCGCCAAATCGAGCGCAACTGCGCCGGGAACCGCGCCGGCATCGCTTGTTGGCGATCCGTTGTCCAAACGCTGCCGGAAACCATGCGGGATTGGCGCGAGCTGGCGCGTCTGGTTCAACGGCTGCGCGGCACGCCAGCCCCCGATCCCATCGAGGAATTGCAAGCGTTTGTCCAGAAGGAGCAGCATCCGCTTCAGCTGCGGCAATGGACGCTGGCGATTCCCAAAAATGATTGGCAGATCGAACCGGATGGGTTTTTGGAGATCAACCACGAAAGCGCCGGCATGAATCGGCGCTATACGTTTCACGAGATGTCCCCGCCGAAACAAGAGGAAGAGCGAACCATTCATACCTTCGTCCCGCGCGGCGCGTTCTCCCTGCCCTTGACCGTGACCTACCAACCGGGAGAAAAGATGTTCGCCGAATTGAACGTGAAGACGAGCAAGGGGGACCAAAAATTGATCTGGCGCGTCGCGCCGCCGTTGTATCAGTTCGATTGTCTGACACGTCCTCCCCAGCTGGCGTCCAGGCCCGCCCTCGCGCTCACGGGGGTCGTGTTGCTACCCGATCAAGGGAGCGTCCTTCCTTCCCTGCCGGCGCTGCTGCCGCGCCTGCCCGCCGCACCATGACTGGCAGGGAGCGGGACGCCATCGGTTCGTGACCGTCGCGGCGCCGACCGTCTGTCGGTTGTCTTCATTTTCGTAAATCGACGCAAATCAGTGTTTCCGGATCGCGGGCGTAGAGCCGTCCCTGTGCCAAGGCGATGTCGGCGCGGCAGGGGCTGGTCAAGAGGGCGGCCCGCGCTTTTTCCCGATAGCCGGTCGGCGTGGCCTCGATGAGCAACAGCTCCCCCTTCTCGTTGAGGGCCAGCAAATGTCCTTCCACCAGGATCAGCGACGCGCAGCCGAATTGTTCTTGCGACCAGAGCACCTTGCCGGTTTTCAGCTCAACGCAGCGGAGCTGAGCCGCTCCCCCTTCTTGTCGGCCATGAATGCCGTACAGGTGGCCGTCGTGATGGACACTGGTGTTATAATGATTGGACAATGACTGGCCGCTGCTCCATACTTCCGCCAGTTTGTCTGGGCCGAGCCGGAGCACGATGGCCCCCGTGCCGTATTCCGCCGAGAAAAAGACCAAAGCGCCAACCACGACCGGGACGGCAGCGTTCACCGAAGGTCCGAGCCGCGACCGAAAGCGCTGTTGGTGCAAGACCTTGCCAGTGCGCGGCTCCAGCATCACGATCCCTTCGCGAGTGAGGAACAGGACGCGGCGCTCGCCATCGATGGTCACGGCCACGGGGGACGAGTAACTGGCTTCATGGTCGGTGGCTCGCCAGACCTCCTTGCCGGTGTTCTTGTCGAAAGCGAGGATGCCCGCCCCTTTGGCACCGAGGTTGATGAGCAGCCCATCCCCTTCCAGCAACGGCGAGGTGCCAACGCCAAAGAAGCTGGGCAGCAATTCATAGTGCTCCTTCAAAGCGCTGTCCCAAACCTTCTTGCCAGTGGCCAAATCCAGACACAGCAGATGCCCTTCCGCCCCCAGCGTGTACACGCGGCCGTCGGCGATGAGCGGCGTCGAACGGGGGCCGTCCCCTTTGCCGTAGAGGTCCTCGTAAGCCGTGGGATAGGCGTGGGTCCAGACGGTTTTGCCGGTGTCGGCTTGCAGACAATCCACGATTTCCTCATCACCAACGCGATGAAAGAAAATGAGCCGGTCGCCGGCGCTCACGGGGGCGCTATAGCCTTCCCCCACTTTCTTGCGCCAAACCACCGGCGGCCCCTCTGGCGGCCAGGACATCCGCAAGCCGGTTGCCGTCGAGACGCCATCCCGCCTCGGCCCGCGAAACTGCGGCCAATCGGCGTTCCCGTGTCGCTGATTCGGTGCTGTGGCCTTGACACAACGGAAGCCGATGGCGTCATGGCGCGTGTCGGCGACGACATGATGGCGGAAGGCGGAGCGGCATTGGCTGGGGGGATGCGCCCACGAGCCGCCGCGCACCACGCGCTCCTTGGCCCCTGGAACGTCCCGCGCCTCCGGGGTGGCCGGCGCGTCCTGATAATCGGGAATCCAGGCATCCAGGCACCATTCCCACACGTAACCATGCATGTCATACAAACCCCAGGGATTCGGTTTCTTCACGCCAACCGGCGGGTCTTCTCCCTTGGAGTTGCCGCGAAACCAGGCATAATCCGTCAGCTTGGCCACATCGTCGCCAAAGGAATACTCAGTCGTCGTTCCCGCTCGGCAACAGTATTCCCATTCCGCCTCGCTCGGCAAGCGGATCACGTCCTGGTTGCCGATGAGTTGGCGCTGGCGCAGCTCGGCGGTCAGTTTCTCGCAGAACTCATTCGCTTCGTCCCAGCTGACTTTCTCGACCGAGTTGCGTCGCCCTTTCCAGCGGCTGGGGTTATTCCCCATGATCGCTTCGTAGAGTTCCTGGGTCACTTCGTATTTGGACATGGCGAATGGCTGCGTGACTTGGACGACGCGCGCCGGTTTCTCGTTGTCCGGCGCTTCTCCCGTCGAACCCATCGTGAAGCGGGCGGGAAACTTCTCTTGGCCGGGGGTGATCGGCACTAGCTCCTTAACGAACTGTTGAAGCACTTGCTCCCTGGTCGGCGGCGGCCCCGGCGGATCAGCGGCCTGAGCTGGCCAGGACACGATACTTGCCATCCCGATTCCGAGCATCCACATGCTAAGTTTTGGCACGGCGGTCTCCTGTTGAATACGATGAAGCCTCTCCGCGTTGATAGCGTTCGTGTTTGGAGTGTAGCACGCCCCCCAGCAGGAAAAAAGGGGCCAGCGCATTTCCGCGACGTTGTCCTCTATGCCACGCAGGAACCAGGAGGCACACCAAGCGAAGCCAGGACAATGAAGAAACAGCCGGGGAGATCACCACGCGGGTTTCCGAGACGGCTCCCACAAAGGGAGCAAAGTGGAGAGGTTGAAAATTCCATGCGCTTTCTCTTCGCAAAGGCTTGACATGAAGTTGGCTTGGCGAGCGCTGACCTTCCTTGGTATGTTACAGCTATGAGCACCATCTCGATTCCCGAAGCGGACATTGTCTATCCCGAAAGCGACGGCCAACCGATGGCGGACAACACCCGGCAAGCACGCTGGATCATCGTGTTGTTCGACAACCTGACGGCGCTGTTTCGGGACCGCCCCGATGTCTTCGTGGCCGCCGATATTTTTTGGTATCCCGTTCGCGGTGATAATCGTACCAAGCAAGCCCCTGATGTCTTGGTGGCGTTTGGCCGCCCCAAGGGGGACCGCGGCTCATACATCCAACACGAGGAAGCGGGCATTCCCCCCGCCGTGGTCTTCGAGATTCTATCACCGAACAATACCGTGCCGGAGATGGACGCCAAGCTGCTGTTTTACGAGGATTATGGCGTCGAGGAATACTACGTTTATGATCCCCAAACCAACTTGTTGCAAATCTACGTGCGTCAGGGGACCGTCTTGCGCCGGGTGCGGGACGTAGCGAATTTTGTCAGCCCCCGCTTGGGAATTCGTTTTGCCCTGACCGAACCGGAACTGACCGTGTATCGGCCAGACGGCAGACCATTTCTCAATTTTGAGGAGCTGGATGAAATTCGACAACGAGCCGAACAGCGCGCTGACCAAGCCGAGCGCGAACGGGAGCAGGCCCAGCGCGAACGAAAGCAGGCCGAGCAGGAACGGGAGCAGGCCGAGCGTGAACGGAAGCAAGCCGAGCAGGAACGGGACCAAGCCCTACGCCGCGCCGCGCGCTTGGCCGAGCTGAGCCGCAAAGCCCGTCGCGGTCAGGCCACGCCGGAAGAACTCCAAGAGTTAGAAAGGCTTGAGGAATGAGTAGCCGCGAATGGGGCAGTCGTTCGGGGTACCTCGCCTGTCCACTGACAAACCAGTAATCCGAGCTAGGCGCGGAGCCGAGAAACGGCTAAGACAAGAATAGAGCAATTGTTGATGCTTTTCCTCTTGGCATCATTCCCTTTCATTGTTCCATTCCACCCCACCCCCCATTTCCTCCCTAAAGCTGTCCAAGTGTGGAATGAAATCGTTTCCTGGATGCGCCCCCTACTTCGGCGTCTGTCGGGCTATTTTTCGGGCTTACGCCGCGCGCCTTTTGCCGCATGTGGCAATAGCCCAACAGCCTCTCAGCCGCCGGGAGCGGGTTCAATGGTGCAAGAGAGGGGACCCAGCGGGGCGTTGTCGCTGGCGCGGATTTCGTGGAAGGTGCGGATTTGCTCGACCTTCAGCTCGGCGACTTCCTTGGAGCCGGTCCAGACGACGGCCCGACCGCTGGTGTGGGCCTGCATGGTCAGCTGATACGCCCGCTCGACGGCATAGCCGAGGGCCTTGCACAACACACCCACGACGAACTCGAAGGAATGATGGTCGTCGTTTTCCAGGATCACGTTGTACGGCGGCAGCCGGCGCGTTTGCCGCTGGTCGCGGGACTTCGGCTTGGTGGTCACGATCACATCCGGTAGTTCGGTAGTCACGGGGCAGGCTCCTTGGTTGGGGTATGACTCTTGATGGTGACCTGTTGAAACGATAGTCCATGGTCTATTTTATCCCCTCACGAAGCCTCTTGTCACCAAAAATTCCGCGCGAACCAATTGAGCGTTGAGCCATGGGCCATTGGGCCATGGGTCACCGATGACTAATCACTGCCCACTACCCACTGCCGACTGTCCACTAATCTCGTTCGCGCGGAATCAGCTCGAAACACGCCAACCGCTGTTGGCCGCGGACATAGAGCAGACCGTGCGACAGGATGGGGGCGGCCCAGTATGGGTCATGGTGCAGCGCGAAGCGCGTGCCCCCCAGATATTCGGGACGATCCGGGTCGGCGAAATCCAGGCGCGAGATCTCCTCGTATTTGTCGGGATTGACCTTGAGGAGGACCAGCAAGCCGGTTTCCGACAGAGCCAGTAAGTGCCCATCGACCATCAACAAGGAAGTACGGCCCAAGCCCGTTTTACGCCAGCGTACCTTGCCGGTGGCCAGCTCGACGCAGCGCAGCTCGCCGTTGGTCTGATACCGTCCTGAGCAGCCATATAGATAGCCCTTGTGATGGATGGGAGTACACCAATGCCCTTGCAGGCTCTTGTCGCGACTGGGTTTGTTCTCATCCGTCCAGAGCACCTTGTAGCCGCCTGGCCGGACCTGCACGCAGGCGCTGCCGGGGCCGTAGGTTTCGGTAATGAACACCTTGTCCCCCGCCACGACGGGGTTGCTGGCGTTGACGCTGGCTAGGTCGTCGGCCCGCCAGGGAAAGTGAAAGTCGATCTTGCCATCGCGTGGATCAAAGCCGAGCAGCCCGCCGCGCGCCAATTGGAAGCACCACGGCCGACCGTCGATGGTCGCCAACACTGGGCCGGCGTAGCTGGCTAATTCATCTCCCGTCTGGTAGCGCACCTTGCCGGTGAGCTTGTCGAAAGCCACCACGGCGCTGCCGTTGCCTTGCAATGCACCGAAGGGTTCATCCGCGCTTCCCGGCGGACTGCCGCCGACATGCACCAAGAGCAAATCATTGAAAATCACCGGCGTGCTGCCGACGCCGAAGAAATTCTTGATGACGCCGAAGTCGCGCATGGTATCGACTTTCCACAGCAGCTTGCCGTCGGCCACGTTCAGGCAGTGCAGCATCCCCTCGGCCCCATAAATGTACGCGCGGTCATCGTCGATGACCGGGCTGCAGCGCGGGCCGTTGCTGTAGCCGAAATCATCCTCGTAAGCCGTCGGATACGCGAACGTCCACAGCAATTCGCCGGTGGTGCTGTTGAGACAATTAAGCCGGGCCTTGTCGCCGACGCGCTCGAACTGCAACAGCCGGCCGCGTGCGATCGACGGCATCCCGTAGCCTTCGCCGACCTCGCGCTTCCAAACCAGGCGCAGCCCCTGTTCCGGCCAGGGGGAGAGAATGCCCTTTTCCGGGGAGGTGCTGTCACCGGCAGGTCCCAGAAATCCCGGCCAATCGACGCCCCCCGCGCGCGGCTCTGCGACGGGGAGGGCACCCTCGTTCACCGCGCCCTTGGCATGCGTGTCCGTGGCGGATGAGGCCCCCTTTCGCGCCGCGGCGCCAACGTGCGTATCCGCGGTTGGAGTGGGAGGTTCTTTCTCCGCGAGGGTTTGTCCGCATCCCAACGCCAACAGCATCATCAAACCCAGGCATCCGCGCATGGCCATTCTCCTTGCTTCACTCTACATTGACAGGGAAGATGCAGTGATTCGCGCCCCTTGCCGAGCGCGAATCGCTGCATCTGTCTCCTCGCTCTCAGGTGGAAAGGCAATTATACATGACAAGCAGCGCGGAACCAAACGATCCCCTGGACATTGTCGCGGTGGGAATCCATCCAGACGATCTGGAGATCATCTGTGGCGGTACGTTGGCACTGTTGGCGAAACAGGGGTATCGCGTGGGCCTGGTCGATCTCACCACTGGCGAGCCGACGCCGCGCGGCACGGAGGAGCAGCGCCGCCAGGAGGCCGAAGCCGCCCGGCACACGCTGGGGGTCCAGCTGCGGCTCAACCTGAATCTGCCCAACCGTGAGCTGTTCGATAATCCCGCAGCCCGCTACGCGCTGGGGACGGTGCTGCGGCGGCATCAACCGCGCGTGCTGATCCTGTGCGCCGGCCGCACCCCCGCCGCCTCGCCCGACCACCACCAAGGGCACATGATCGGCGAGGCCGCCCGCTTTTATTCTCAATTGACCAAGTGGGACGACCGCTTCGCGCACACCCCGCCGCATCGCGTGCCACACCTGGTCTATGCCCCGTTCCCCTTCGAGGCCGAACAACGCCTCTGGCACGGCACGTTCGTTATTGACATTGCTGAGACATTTGAACAAAAGCTGGCGGCGGTGCGCTGTTATCAATCGCAGTTCGACGATGAGCGCTTCGCCAAGGTCCGGCATTTCCTCACGGGTCACAACATCTATCACGGCAGCCGCTGCGGTTTCGCGTATGGCGAGCTATTCGCCCTGCCGCACCCGGTCGGCGCCCGGGATCTCTTCACCCTGGCGCTGGGCGGCCAAGGCAGCCCCGCCCCGGTGCAACTGCCAGGCAAGACTCACCTGCCGATGGCGTGAAGGGGATTTCGAGTCTATTGGAATGTTGTACCGGCCAGAAAGGAACTCCAAACCGCTCCCTTGACGGTCGCGGCTCAGAGATTCTTTTTCCGGATTAATATAGGCGACCGTGTTCTACGGCGCCTCCAGCATGTACGCCGTGGTGTTGAAGTTGGCCGTCAGGATGTGTTTGCCATCGGCGCTGAAGGTCATGTTGCGGACCATGTTGCCGATGTTCCAGGCGCGGAGTTCCTTGCCGCTGGCGGCGTCCCAGAGCTTGACGGTGTTGTCGGCGCTGGTGGTGGCGAAGCGGCTGCCGTCGGGGCTAACGGCGAAGGCGTGAACGCGGAAGGGATGGCCGGGGAATGTCCTCACGGTCTCGCGTTTGTCCATATCCCATAGATGCGCTTTGCCGTCATTGCCGCCGATAATGAGGAATTTCTTATCCGGCGTGACGGTCAAATCAGTGACACCACTTTGATTCACTGGCATGTCAGCGCCGATTTTCTCTCCCTTGACGAGGTCCCACAAGCGGACGACGCCATCCCGATCCCCCAAGGCGGCCAAAGAGCCGTCGGCGCTAAAGGCCAGACATTGAATCTGTCGGCCCCGATCCTCGACCTTGCCTTTGAGCAAACCGCTGTCGGTGTCGTAGATTTGCACCATGCTGAGCGAGTTCGGCGGCGTGCCACCGACGTGATACCAGACCAGCACTTGCTTGCCATCCTTGCTGAAGGCCAAGGCGGGAATTTGGCCAATGGGGCCGAAGGTGCGGATTTCCTTCCCGGAAGCCACATCCCACAGTTTGATGCCGCGGTCGTCGGCGGAAACCAGCATTTTGCCATCGGGGCTGAAGGCCAAGGCGGTGATGCCCTCGGCATGGCCAGCCAGAGTGCGAAGCTCGGCGCCGGTGTTCCGATTCCACAGTTTGACGGTGCGATCCTCGGCGCCAGTGGCGAGGAGCTGGCCATCGGGGCTGGCCGCGACGGTATAAACGCGCCGGTTGTGACCGTAGCTGAGGACGATCTCCTCACGCTGGACGTTTTCCCAGATCTTGATGCTTTTGTCCACGCTGGCCGAGATGATGAAATAGCCGTCGGCGCTGAAGGCCACCGAACTGACCCAATCATTATGTCCACGGAAGTTGCGGACCTCGTTGCCGGAGCTGACGTCCCAGACGCGCACGATGCGATCCCCGCCGCCAGAGACGAGCAGCTTGCCGTCGGGACTGAAGGCCACCGAACTGACCGGAGCGGTGTGGCCGGTGATCGCACGCAGCAATTCGGGGGTGTTGTTGCCGGTGGGAAGGCGCCAGATTTTGACGAGATGGTCGCCGCCGCAGGTGGCCAGGCGGTGGCCGTCGGCGCTGATAGCCACGGCGCCGACCCCCAAGGTGTGGGCTTGAAAACTGGCCAGCTCCTTGCCGGCGGCGTCCCAGAGCTTGACCATGCCGTCGGCGCTGGCCGAGATGAGACGCTGGCCGTCGGGATGGTAAGCCACGGCGCTAACGACGGCTGTATGCCTATCCAGACTGTGCCGCTCCTCGCCGGTGTCGGCGTCCCAGATTTTGACGAGCCGGTCGGCGGCCCCGGAGGCGATGTGTTTGCCGTCGGGACTGTAGGCGGCGGCCATCACGGCCAGGCGATGCCCCTTGAGCACGCGCAGCTCTTTGCCACTGTTGACATCCCAGACGCGCAATACCTTGTCCCCCCCCGCGGAGACGACGGTTTTCCCTTCTGGATGGAACAGAGCCACCGTCACCGGCGAGGTGTGGCCGGTCAACGTATGCAATACTTTGTTAGTGTCCGCATCCCAGATTATCACGGTCTTGTCGGCGCTGGCCGAGACGACGCGCTGGCCGTCGGCGCTGAAAAAGGCCGACCACACGTAGCCCTTGTGGCCAGCGAGATGGCGGTGCTGCTCCACGGTGTCAAAGCTCCACAGCCGGGCAGACTGATCGTAGCTGGCCGACGCCAACGTCGTGCCGTCCGGGCTGAAGGCCAAGGCGGTGATCTCGTCGCCGTGGCCGTGCAGGGCGCGCAGCATCTGTCCGCTGGACACGTCCCACAAGCGGATGCTGCGGTCCCGGCTGCCGGTGACAAGACTTTGGCCGTCCTTGCTGAACGTCAAGCTGGTCACGATTTCGGTATGGCCCACGAACTGCTGGCGCTGGGCGCCACTGTTGGGAACGGCCGCGCCAATGGCGGGGGCGATCCAAATTTTGGCCAGGCGGTCGGCGCCGCAGGTGGCGAAGAACCGTTCATCGGGACTGAAGGCCACGGCATTGACGCCCCCCGAATGAACGGAAGTGACCATCAAGGCCGCGTTGGTGTCACTGTTCCAGATGCGAGCCATGCCATCGGCTCCGACACTGGCCAGGAGTTTGCCGCTGGCGCTAAACGCCACGGCATTGACCATGCCGACATGCCCTTGCAGGGTGGAGACTAGATTGCCGGTGCTGGGGTCCCACAGTCGGGCGGTTTGATCGTTGCTGCCGGATGCCAAGCGGCTGCCGTCGGGGCGAAAGGCCAAGGACGTGACATACTTCCCGTGCCGGTCGAGCGTGTGCAAAGTCTTGCCCGTGTCCGCCTCCCAGATCAGAATGACATTGTCGGCGGCCGAGGCGAGCTGCTTGCCGTTGGGATGGAAAGCGACGGCCCGCACGCGCACCTTGTCCTCAAGCGGATTGAAGCCGGCGGCAATCGATTTGTTCAGGTGTTCGGTGTATTGGCGCCGCTCGCGCCCGGTGGCCACGTCCCAGATGCGCACGACGCCGTCCCGTCCCGCCGTGGCCAACTGCTGGCCATCGGGACTAAAGGCCACGGCCTCAATCCAATCGGCGTGCCGCAGCCGCAACGATCCGAAGACTCGGCTGACATGTTCCGGGAAAGCAGGAGGGAGCGCCGGGATCAACCAGCGTGCTTCCCGATACGCGGCCGCCGCTTCCACCAGACGATTGGCGGCCAGGGCGGCATCCCCTTTCTGGGCCTGCTGGGCGGCGCGGTTCAACAAATCCGGGGCGAACTTGGCGGCGATCTCCTCTTTCTCGCTTTGCTCGCGCTCGGCCCGGTATCGGGCTTGCAGCTCCTGGACCTGTTCGACCGTCAGCGCGGGAACCCCCTGCGCCTGGACGGGGCGAGGACCAGTCGCCAGCCCCAGACAGATGCTGGCCAGCACGATGAGGGAGCAAACGCATTTTCCCATGCCCGCAACCTTTCGGGTCCGCTTCATGTCATCTTCTCCCTGGAGAGGAGCTAAAGGATGGATTCGCAACCACTTCGAGTATAGCGCCAATCGCACAATCCAGGCAAGATGGATCAGGATGGCGCCGTCTTTGCCAATAGGATTCATCGTGTCGTGGTCGGGGTGGAGCGCGGCGATACCCTGGCGACGGCATGCTGCTGACTGCCGATGGCGAGCATGAACCGATAAATCATGTTCGTTTATCCACGGAGCACCCAACCCGCATTTCCTTGGCCGTGGTTCTTGTTATAGTAGGACAACCCCAGCGAAGGGACTCCACGCCATGACGCACGGACTGCCAGCGACGATTCTCTTATGTACCGACGAAGCCGACGGTGCCGCGGATGTTGCCCGCATCATGCACGACTTGGGCTTGTCCGTGACGCGGCACGTCTGGAGTGAACCGGAACCGGCTGAGCTTCCGCACGTCGATTTGGTCCTCCTCGATGCTGGCCGGCGGCTGGATGATGCCTTAACTTGGTGCCAGCAACGGCGGGCGCGGTGGGCGGACACACCAGTGGTATTTCTCCTCCAAGACGCGGATGCCACGCGACGGGGTCTGTGCTTTGAAGTTGGGGCCAAGGCTTGCCTCAGCCGGCCTTTCCTAATGGTGGAACTATCCATCCTGCTCACCCAATGGTTACAGCATCGGCATCTGCCGCGCCGGCTTGCCGAAAAGACGGCTGAGCTGTCCAACTCTAACCAACGGCTGCATCAGTATTTCCAGCACAGCGCCCGTGAACGGGAGCTAACGGGGCGTCTCCAGCACCTCTTGCAAGTCCGCCAATTGCCTAATGTCCCCAACATCCGCTGGGCCGTCTCGCACCGCCCCAGCGGTCATCTGGGCGGCGATTCATTCGGCGGCTGGATAACGCCCGATCAGCAGCTGGTTCTTTATCTCGCCGATGTCGTCGCCGATGGCCTCACCGCCGGCCTCTTGACGCTGTTTCTGCGTCAATGGCTGGCCCAACAAATGACGGATTTCGCTCCAGCGCCGGCCCAGCTGCTCAACCGTCTCAACCGCGCGCTGCTCGAATTGGACATCGCTGGCTCTCCCATGATTTCCCTGAGCGTGCTGGGGTATCGTCATGGGCAAGGAGATTTGACAATCGCGCGCGCCGGCCACGCGCCGTTGCTCTATGTCCCTCGGCAAGGGGAAGCGTGCTTCTCGCGGATGGCCGGCCCCTTGCTCGGCCTATTCGCCACGGAATACCCCACGGAAACCCATACGCTCCGACCAGGGGATCGGGTTCTCCTGGCCACCGATGGTTGGTACGCGAGCGAGACGCCAGAGCCGCGGCAGGAGATGGATCGCTTGCGTGAACATAGCCAACGGCTGCGAGGATTCCCAGTTGCCGAATGGGTCGAACGCTTGGCTGTCGAACTTGCCGCCGCCATCAATCTTCATGAAGATGCCACGCTGATCGGCTTGGAACGGTCGAGTTAGCGAGATTCGTCGATGGCGTGGCATACGCAGCCGCACGCTGGTTGGACGAACGGAACGAGCAGTAGAGCCAGGACAGGGCACCAGGCCAAGTAGCGCAGCACGTGTTGATAAGCGTAAGCGGTCGCGTTGGCTTTCACCCACTTAGCCAACAAGGCACGCGCTTGCTGGGAACTGAAGAAAGCCGGGCTGCCGCGTTCGGCGAAATGGCGTTCCGACTGGCGCAGGACTTGTTCGACGATGGGCCGATTGTGGGTGATGTGGCGTCCCAAGATATCGGAATAGAAATCGGTCGTGCGGGCCAGGAGCGTTACCAAAATCGTTCCCGCCGTGTAAGCCGGCAACGAGCGAGCGATATTGAAGATGCCGGCGCCGGTGGTTAGTTGGGCCGGTGTCAGTCCCTCGAACGTCGTCACCATGACCGGCACCAGCACCAGTCCGGCCCCTATCCCCCACGTCGCGAATTTTAGCGCGAGCTCGTATTTGCTGGTGTACAGGTCCAAGGCCGACAATTGCCAGGTAGCTGTTGCCATGACCGCCAGGCCAATCGCCATCCGCGACCGGCGTTGCGTTCGACCGGCCACGAGCTGGGCAACGATCACGGCCAACCCCATCGTGGCCAAGCCGGGCAAGAGCACCAACGCCCCTTGCCACCACTGGTAGCCACGCAGCGAGATCATGTAATTCGACAACAACATCAGCAACACGTAGAGATTGATACTAAAGAGACATTTGATCCCCAGTCCCAGGGAAAAGTCGCGCAGTCGAAAGGGTCGCAGACTAATGAGCGGCTCCGCTCCCAACGCGCCCCAAACGATAAACCCAACCAGCGCCACCACCAGCCCGGCCAGCCACGGCACGAAGAACGGCGACGTGAGCCAGCCCCAGTATTGCCCCATGTCCAACACGGCGTTGAGCGAAGCAATCCAACTTACCAGCAAACAGAATCCCAACAGATCGAAGCGCGGCGGACTGGCTTCGCGCGGTCGGTCCTCTGGCAGCAAGTGGTAAGCCAATGCGACGATCAACAGCCCGAGCGGTAGGTTGATCAGAAAGATCAGACGCCAGGAATACAAAGCCGTGAACGCTCCCCCCAAGCTGGCCCCCAGCATGGCGGAGAAATAAACGGTCAGGCCATAGCAAGCCATCGCCCGATCCGCCAGCCCGGGCAGCTCACGCCACAGAAGCACCATCGCCGCGGCGACGAGTAACCCCATGCCAAGACCTTGACCAACGCGCAACGGCGCCATCTGCATCACGTCATCCACGACGCCGCACGGAAAAGCCATGAAGCAAAAGAGGAGCAAGCCGCTCAAGTAGGCCAGGCGCAACCCAATCTTGCCAGCGACGAAGCGCGTCAAGGCCATGCCGCTGGCGGCACCCACCAGGTAAGTCCCCTGAATCCAGTGAAAGCGGTAGCGGTCCGTATCGAGCGCGTCGATGATGTCCGCCTGGGGCAAATCGATCATGGCCGAGTGCAGCATGGCCAGCGACACGCCGGGAAGAGTCGCAATCAAGGCGTTCCATTGCCGAGATGTCATGTTTTTTCCCCGTGGGACAGGTCGGCGACCTGCCGGATAGGGTAGGCAGGTCGGCGACCTGCCCCGAAGTACGGGCGGATCATTCCTCTTTCCGCGGCGCTTGTTTCACCCCGGCGATGGCCGCCTCTTGCCGCAGCGTCTCCGCCGCCCAGACGGGGTCGCCGGGACCGTGCGCGATGGTGGCCGTGACGGACAAGCCGGGTTTCAGGAGCGGCCAGCGGTCGTCGCGTTCGATCCAGATGCGCGTTGGCACCCGTTGGACGACATAGGTGAACTCGCCAGCGGAAATGTCACGCGGGATGAGGGAAAACTTGGCGTCGGTCGCCGAGCCGATCCACAGCACCCGCCCTCGAAATGGCTGGGAGAAAGCGTCCACATCGAGACGGACTGGGTTGCCAGGATGGACCCCTTCGAGCAAGGTTTCCTCGAGATAGACCGTCACGTATTTCAACTCGGGGTTGTACATGCTGAAGATCGGTTCACCGGCGCGGGCGTAATCCCCTAGATGCCGCCATTTTTTGGCGATGATGCCGTCATACGGGGCGGTGACGCGCGTATAGTCAAGATTGGTCTGGGCCAGCTCCAAGGCGCGCCGCGCTTCCCCGACGGCTTGGCGGCGCTCCGTGACCAGCCGGCGAGCAACCTCGATTTGCCAATCCCCGAGCCGGGCCAGCTCGACCGCTTGCTCCGCTTCGGCGCCGGCATGGCGCGCGGATCGTAATTGCTGCTCGGCCATGGCGATCTGCTGGCGGGCCGCCTCCGCCTGGCCGAGCCGGGCCACCGCGATGTGTACTTCCGCCTCCGCTGTGCGGAGCGTTCGCGTCGCTTCCTGAAACTTGCGTTCTGTCACCGATTGTTCCTTAAACAGCGCGGCGTAGCGTTGGTAATCCTCCTGGGCCAGGACGAGGTTGGCCCGCGCCGCATCCACGGCACGGGCGGCAGCGGCGAGGCCCTGTTCCACGTCGCGCTTGGTCAGCTCCAGATACGCGACCGCCTTGCTCTCCTCGTCTCGGCGGATGTCCAGCCGCCGCTCGGCCATGGCGATTTGACGCGGCACCTCTTCGCCGAGCAGTTTCAGATCGGCTTCGGACTTCGCCAGGGCTGCTTCCGCGACCGCCAGCTTGGCGGCGGCCAGGTTGACCTCGCGCTGATACGGAGTCGGATCGATCCGCGCCAGCAGCTGTCCCGACTGAATCGATTCCTGTTCCTGAACGTAAATCGCCACGATGGCGCCGGCCACTTGCGGCGCGACGTTGATCAGGTGGGAATCAACGAAGGCATCCTTGGTGATGGAATGATCGAAGCGAAACAGCAACCACCGGCCGCCGAAGAAGCCAGCACCAACCAAGGCCACGACGACCGACGTCCACCACGCGATTCGCAGGAGCCTCTTATTCATCGCCGCATTCCTCCGCCGGCCGCGTGGTCCCGATGGCGTACTGTAAGCGCGCCAAGGCAGTCTGATAGTCGTACAGGGCCGCGGCGTAATTCTGACGCGCCCGCACCCATGTCAATTCCGCATCGACGACTTCCGTGGGGGTGGCGTCGCCTCGGCGGAACAGGTTGCCGACCACGCGGATGTTTTCCTCTGCTTGTGTCACCATGCTTTGCGACAACTCGATGCGTTGGCGGGCGTCGTCCATAGCTAGGAAAGCAGCCGTCACTTCATAGGCAATTCGGTCGCACACTTCCTTGGCTTGGGCGATGGCGGCTCGGACCTCCGCCTTCGCGCTAACGAGCTGCCCCTTGCGCCGGCCCCCTTCATACAAGCCCAGCTCGATGTTGACGCCGCCGGAGATCAGCTCGTGTTGGTCGAGGTGGCGGCCGTCTTGCAACGCCGCCGTGCCGCCGACATAAATCCGCGGCCAAAACGCTGCCTTCGCTTCCTGGGCGCCGAACTGTGCCGCCGCGATGCCTTGCAGCACGACGCGGAATTCCTCGCGGTGGTCCACGGCCAATCGCAGCCCCTGTTCCAAGGACAGGTTCCAAGTCGGTTCATCGGGTTGATCCACGATTTGGGTCGGCGTGCTAACGTTGATGCCGATGAGTTGGTTCAGTCCCGCGCGGGCAATCCCCTCGGCGGTGCGCGCCTGCACGAGCAGTAGCCGCATCTCGGCCACCTGCACCTCGGCGCGGAGGACATCATGGCGAATGGCGGTTCCTTCTTTGAGAAAGTTGCGCGCGTCGCGCAGGTGTGCTTCGGCGCGCCGAACCGCTTCCTCGGCGATGATTCGGTTGGCTCGTGCTTGCAGCAGGTCGAAGTAGCTTACGGCGACCTGATAGACCAACGTTTGCCTGGCCCGTAGATATTGCAGCCGAGCGATGTCCAGAGCCGCCACCGCCCGGCCATAGCGGGCCATCGTTCGGCCAAAGTCCCAAATCGTCCATTGCAAGTGGAACTCGCCGATCCAGAAATCATGCGCGGTGCCGCCATAGGCCACGTTACCGACCGCTGAGGGGAGGGTAGGCAAGGCAAAGCGGCCAGGAGTGCCGTCAATGCGGCGCAAGGAAACATTGGCTTCCGGCAAAAAGTCCGCGAAGGAGACTTGGCGACCCCCTTCCGCCTGAGCGATGCGCTCCATGCGTGCTTGCAGGCCGGGGTTGGTCCGCAAGGCCCAAGCAATCGCTTGCTCCAAGGTCAGCGGCTCCCAGCCATGGTCCGACCCAGCGAGAGGAGGCCGGAAGGCCCCTAGTGGTATTGAATCATCCGCACAAGGGCAAGCTGGGACATCCGCCACTGGGTCAGCGACTAACGACGGCAGCGGCAGCGGCGGCAAAATACGCTGGCTCAACTCCGCCATCGGCACCGGGGGCGTGTGCCATGCGCAGCCGACGGCCGGGACCGCCCAGAATCCGATCCAGGCAGCCAAACGGGCCGCGCGAAGCGACCGCCAACCGGCGCGGAACCAGTGTATTGGTGCGGGCATGGAAGCATCCCGACCAGGGGTTGTTCTCCAGAGTTGCGAACAAGACTATTTCCCGCCTTATAGCCGTGCCGATTTACCGCGTCAAGCACAGCGCCCGGCGGGTGTGCGTCCTGTACGGGGGTGGCCGCCCGCCGCCCCGGATCGAGAAAAATCCACAGTTCCGCCTGCTTTCCCATTGACTGTTTTAGTGAACTTATGTACAATAGCAAAAGATGAGATTTTTCCTTCCTTTCATTGTTCCATTCCACCCCACCCCCCCTCTTTTTCAAGATGATAGACAATTGGCATGGAATGAAACGCCCCCTCACCACGCCCGCTTCATCGCTTCGCACTCGCCCACGGCGGTCCCGGAACGCGAAGTATTTTCCACCCTCATAACAGCCGCACACGCCTCGACCAGAACCCTTCGCTGGTTCCCCTTGTCGATGGCCGGCGGCAAGCTCTACAATATAACTCTTCCCATGCACCTGAAGCGTAATGGAGAAACTGCGATGAAATCCGGTATTCACCCCGAATACATCGAATGCACCGTGACTTGTGGTTGCGGTAACAAGTTCGTCACGCGCAGCACGCGCAAGGCGATCAACGTCGAAATCTGCTCGGCCTGTCATCCCTTTTTCACCGGCAAGATGAAATACGTGGACACCACGGGTCGGGTGGAGAAGTTCCAGCGCAAATATAACTGGGAGCAGCGCAAGAAGTCCGCCAAGGAAGAAGCCAAGTAGCTGGGGGATCGTAGGTGCGGATAGGCGGGGCGCGGTCCGCGCCGGTGCCAAGTCGCCAGCCCCGAACACTACCGTTCTCCTCCCCCAAAGCGAAACCATTATGTGGCAAACATTCGCACAAGCGCAGAATCGCTATGCCGAGCTGGAGCAACTGCTTGCCGATCCGGCCGTGATCGCCAACCGGACCCGATTTACCCAAGTGGCCAAGGAACACGGCAGCCTGGCCCGCATGGTCAAACCCTATCAAGAATTTCTCAAGCTTAATGAGCAAGTAACCCAAGCCGAACAGCTCCTCGCCGCCGAGAACGACCCGGAGATGCGGCAGTACGCCGAGGAAGAGCTGGCCCAGCTCCGCGAACGCCAGCAGACTTTGCAAAGCCGGTTGGAGGATTTGTTGCTGATTGAGCCGGGAGAGGATTATACCAGTCTCATCATGGAAATCCGAGCTGGTACTGGCGGCGACGAGGCCGCCCTGTTCGCCGGTGATCTGTACAATATGTACACCCACTATGCCCGTGAACAGGGCTGGCGGGTCGAGGACATCGCCTTTAGCCCTGGTGAGCAAGGGGGATTCAAGGAAATCGTCTTCAGCATCACCGGCGAGGGGGTGTATGAAAATCTCCGCTACGAAAGCGGCGGCCATCGCGTCCAGCGCGTCCCCAAGACCGAGCAACAGGGGCGGATTCACACGTCCGCCGCCACCGTGGCCGTGCTCCCCGAACCGGACGACGTGCAAGTGGACATCAAGGAAGAAGACATCGAATGGGAACGCATGCGGGCCGGCGGCGCGGGCGGGCAACACGTCAACAAGACCGAAAGCGCCGTGCGCATCTGGTACAAGCGCGGCACGCCGGACGAAATGGAAATCAAGTGTCAAGACCATCGCAGCCAGCACAAAAACTATGAGCAAGCCATGCGCATCTTGCGCAGCCGACTGTTCGAGCAACAGCAAATGAAGCTGCACCAGGAACGTGCCCAACAGCGGCGCTCGATGATCGGCTCCGGCGATCGCAGCGAACGCATCCGCACCTACAACTTCCCGCAAAACCGCGTCACCGACCACCGCATCAATTTGAACTTGTATCGTTTGGATTCGATTCTCATGGGGGATTTGAGCGAATTGATTCAAGCCCTGAAGGATTTTGACAAGAAACAGCGCTTGCAAGGAGCCGGGGCGGGAAGCGCATAACCGTTTAGCGCGCGTGCCTGTGGCACGCATCGTCGAGAGGCAGCCATGATCGAATTAACTGAGCAACAGCGCGACGAGCTGAACCAACCAGAACCCACGGCCATTGATCCGCGGACACGGGAGGAATACGTACTGGTTCGCAAGGCCGCGTACCAGCGGCTCAAGGCGTTGTTAGAAAACGACACCATCTTAGCAACCGGCGAACTCGTGGATGCGATCATGGCCGAAGATGATGCCCATGCTCCGTATTGGGAGGAGTATCAACGATGATGGGTTGAAGGCGGCTTTGGAACTACCTTAAATTATTCACGCTGAAGCGATGCCCAACATTCAGTTGCGATAAACACCTAGACTTTAATACCAACATGTCAAACCCCAGCCCCCATTCCCACCCGCTCGCCACTGGCTCGCCCGCTCAACCGTCGGCTGCCGATGCGCAATCGTGGACAATCGGCGGCCTGTTGGATTGGACGGCGAACTTTCTCGCCAAGAAGGGGGTGGAGTTTCCACGGTTGGATACCGAGGTGTTGCTGGCGGAAGCGTTACACTGTAAACGTCTGGAACTGTACACGCGCTACGGCGAGGAAGCCAGTGACGCGGCACGGACGCGCTTTCGGGAGTTGATCCGGCAGCGACTCGAAGGCTGTCCGGTGGCCTACCTGGTCGGTCGCAAGGAGTTTTTCTCGCTGGAGTTGGAGGTCAATCGTCACGTTCTGATTCCCCGGCCGGAAAGCGAGTTCGTGGTGATGGAATGTCTGCGGCTGGCCAAGGGGATGACCGCGCCGCGTGTGTTGGACATCGGCACGGGGTCGGGCAACCTCGCTGTGACGATCGCCCATCAGGTGCCGGACGCTCAGGTGACAGCGGTGGATCTCAGCCCCGACGCCCTGGCGGTGGCCCGCCGCAACGCCGCCAAGCATCAGGTCGCGGAGCGCATCCGCTTTTTGCAAGGGGACCTGTTTCAGCCTATCTCCGCTGACGAGACCTTCGATTTTATCCTGAGCAATCCCCCTTACATCGCGCATGAGGATTTGGACCAGCTGCCCGTTGGCGTCCGGTATTATGAGCCGGAATTGGCCCTGGATGGCGGCCCCGGCGGTTATGTGCTGTTGGAGCGAATTATCGCGGCGGCAGGCAACCATCTGGTTTCTGGCGGCTATCTGATTTTCGAGATCGGCGCGCCGCAGGAAGCCGAAGTCCGCCGCCGGCTCGCCGCGCGCGGCGGGTATGAGCTACAGCCGACGATTCACGATTATTCCGGCCATCCGCGTGTGGTGGTGGGGAGATTCGCATAGGACGAACAACCGTCAGATTCAGCGGACAGCTTGATTTTAGCGCGGGAGATGTCATGGCATCGACAAACTTCAAGCACCTGACCGACTTCTTAATCGCGCAAGGCATCGACAAGATTGGCCACACCCAGAAAACCTACTTGGCCCACCTCATCGGCGTCTATCGTGATCTCGAAAGTTGGGGGTGCGCGGCAGAGTTGTGTCAGGCTGGCATGTTTCATTCCATTTACGGCACCGAGCGTTTCCAGGGCTTCAAGCTGCCGCTGACGCAACGGGACGAAGTCCGGCAGCTCATCGGCGACCGCGCTGAATGGTTGGCCTACCTGAATTGCGCGATCGATCGGACCATTTTCGACCATACCGTGCCGCAACAGCAGGAGCCGTATGTCATCCGGGATCGGATCACGGGAGCAGACGTGACTTTATCCGAGAACGATTTCAACGACCTGTGCCGGATTCATTTGTGCGATTGGCTGGAACAGGTGCCGCGTTCGCGAGAGTGGGACTATCGCCGCGCCGCCTATCGGCACATGGCGGCTCGCTTGGGGGGAGCGGCTTTGGAAGCCTACGAGCGCGTCTTTGCCGCCGCCCTGTCATAAATCGCGGCCTCTTTCTCAAGGCAGCGCCGAAATCCAGACAATAAAACCAACATACGCTCCGCATCCCAGCAACATGAGGCTGTCCAAGATGGTCCCCACGATGCCACACACATAGCCGGCGCGGGTGGAACCTTGGCCTTGGGGGTCCATCACCCCAGCGGCCATTTTCTTCAGGTCCCCATGTCCCATGATCCAGGCGCTAAGGCCGAGCGGCGCCCCCAGCGGCGCCAGCAATCCAAACGAAAATAGAGTCAAACTGATGATTCCGAGGATGAGTATCAACGTCCCCCGGTGCGGCTCGCAATCGCGGCGTACTTGCCAGGCGCTGTCAGCTTGCCAAGGGGGCAGCGCCGCCACCTCGATGCGTGGACGCGTCGGCACGGCAGCCGGTTGTGGCTCGGAACTCACCGATGTCACGAAGTCAGTGGTGGCGGTAGGGGGCCGCTCAGGGGCTGGTTGGGCATGAAACCACGCGGCGCACCACGGACATTGGACTTCCTGGCCCCGTAATTCATCGGGAAGGCTAACCAGTCGCTGACACGACGGACAGGAAATAGTAGTTGACATGGCGAAAACATTTAATTGGTGTCAAGTAGCCCAGCCGCCAACGTCCCCCTTATCCAAGGAGTGGTAGGAGACCACGGCAACATCTTTTTGAAACCGGGCGGCGTCGAGGTGATGGTAGGAGGCGGAGCGGAGGCGGCGGTGGCGACCACAACGACAAAGAATATAATCATGGCGACGGCCGCCAGCAACACCAGCGCGTTCAAGATCGTGCCGACGATGCCGCATATCCAACCCGCTTGGGTGTTCCCCTCGCCGCGCGGGTCGCGCGTGCCGGCGCGAATATCTCGGAGGTCACGCTGCCCCATCACCCAGGCGGCGATCCCCAAGCCGATGCCAGCCAGGGAAAAAACCGCTCCCAAGCCATAGCAGCACGCGGTGGATATGCCGATGACACCAGCTACGATGCTGATGACGCCCAAAACCAGAATCGTCCCACCCCGTTCTGGCTCGCAATCGCGGCGCACAGGCGGAACGGGCGGGCGTTCCCACGGGCGGTCTGCCAAGGCCGCCGGCTCATCCTCCAACGCCTGGCCGCACAATTGACAGCGGCGGTCGTCCCGATGATTGCGCGTGCCGCAGTGGGGACACGGGTTCCAATCTGACTGCGGTGGGCGCGTCGGCGACGGCTTGGTTTCCACCGGAGCTGTCCAAGCGGGGGGGGCCGATGTCTCCGATCCTGTCGGAGCAGTGAATATCGTCTGACAGCGGATGCACTGGACGCGCTGGCCAAGCAAGTCATCGGGAACTTGCAAGGGACGATCACATGTCGGACAATTGACGATGCTGGCCATGCCATTTCCAATGGTGAGAAGGAAGGGATGCTTTGCAAATTATCCGAAACGGTAATTGCTGGTTGACCTCCCCGCCTTGATAAGAGGGTAGAGGTTTTCGGCTAGTTTCTTAGCCGACACTCGCCGCCGCGCCTACCGTAACGAAGAACAACAGTCCGCCGCAACAGAGAACCACCACGGTGACAATCATCAAAATCGTGGAGATCATGCCGCAAATGCGCCCCGCCTGCACCGAGCCTTCGGCCGCTGGATTCATGCGGCCGGCGCGAATCTCGTTCAAATCGTTATTGCCCATGATCCAGGCGGCGATACCAATAGGCCATATTCCTGTCACTAAACTGACGATGCCTAGCACCAGGATCAACGTGCCGCGGTCCTCCACCGGATAACGCCGGGGCTTGGCATATGCCCCCATCGCTTCCTGCTCGCGCCCGGGTGGCGGGGCTGCCTCTGGATACGACTCCATCGCTTCCCGCTCGCGCCCAGGTGGCGGGGCCGCCTCTGGTTCGGGCGGCAGCGGCGTGTCGGGAAGCGTGGCGGTGAAGGTAGCGCCACACGATGGGCACTTCACTGCCTGGCCGATCAGCGTGGCGGGCACCCTGAGCTTGCGTTCGCACTGGGGACATAAGATGATGTCAGACATAGGGTCTCGATTCACTTGGGTTTACTCGCCCGCGGCGCGCGCATCAAACGCGGATTACTTCCCTTCCTTGGCCCATTGTTTCATCAGGGCGATATTCTGGCGCAGGATGTTTCCTTGATCTCCTTGCTTGCCTTGCAAGTACACCGCCATATCGCTGTCATACATGGCGGCGCTTTCCGGTTGCCGGCCGTGGTCGTTGGTGGCTTCCATCCACTGTTCGAGCCGTTGCCGCAGCTCTTCCAGTGTCTTACGGTACTTCGGATCAACCGCCAAGTTCTTTAACTCAAACGGATCGCTTTGCAGATCATACAGCTCCTCCGCGGGGCGCGTGGGGGCAAAGAGCAAGCGTTCTGGCAGCTCATTGAGCTTACCTGCCGCGTGCAGCGCGCGTAACGATTGGATGATCGCCTTGTCGTCCTTATAACGATTTGGTTGCAGATGCGGTCGCTGGGGTAGAAAGTTACGGATGTACTTGAATCGCTCCCCGCGCACGGCTCGCATGTGTTCCACCGTCTCGTCGCAGCGGTCGCGGGCCGCGAACACCACGTCGCGCGGCACGTAATCGTTGGCCAGCACGTTTTTCCCCTGCATAGTCTTGGGAATGTCAATGCCGGCGAGGCCGAGCGACATGGCCGCCATGTCGATATGTTCGACCAAATCGGCGCGGACCTTCCCCTTGTCGATCCTCGGTCCACGCGCGACGAACGGCACCTGAATGCCTTCCTCATAGAGAAACTGCTTGCCGCGCGCGTGGCTGATGCCGTGGTCGGTCATGAAGAAGACTACCGTGTCATCCAACAGCTTCTCTTCATCCAAACGCTGGAGAATCTGGCCGACTTGCCAATCGGTGTAGCGCACGGTGTCGAGATACCAGGCCCAATCGCGGCGGATCACGGGATCATCGGGATAATAAGGGGGCAGCCGTACCTTGTCCGGGTCAACGAACGTGTCCAAGGTTTGTCGCACATTGGCGGCCAGACCGTTGTTGCCGCGGTACTTGCCGCCAGGGAGCTGAATCTGAGCGAAGAACGGCTGCCCCGGGCGCCGTTCCGACCAGTCGTTGCCGTCGTACATCTGGCGATCCCATTCAAAATTGTAATCCGTCTTGCCGAAGTTCTTGCCGACCGGCCAACCGCTGTTGCAGGTGTAATAGCCCGCGCGCTGGAATAGGACTGGCACCGGATCGACACCGTCGGGGAGATGAATCTTCTCGACCCCCCGGCCGCTGCGATGATGATGGGCGCCGATACTGGTCTGATACATCCCCGTGATCAACGCCGACCGGCACGGCGAGCACACCGGCGCCGTGACGAAGGCCCGGCTAAAGCGCGTCCCTTCCGCCGCCATTCGGTCCACATGCGGCGTCTGAATGGTCTTCTCGCCATAGCAGGAAAAATTCGCCGACATGTCATCCACGAAAATCCACACGATGTTGGGCCGAGCGTCGGCGGCGGTGGCGGCGCCGGTTCCGGCCAGGAAAGTCAACAGAACAGCCAGGAATCGTAGCATAATTACCTCATGGATTCAGGAGGCTGGGGGGCGCTAGAATCATATGAGAACAACCTTTTTCCATCAAATGTCAGCTTGGATTCGCCCGGAATCACTCCGCCTCTGCCGCCTCCTTCAGGCCCATTTGGCGCGAGACGCGGTCGAGGGCGCGGCTGAGTTTCATGCGCAGGGCGTTGGCTTGGCCGCCCAGCTCGGCGGCAATGTCGGCCCACTCCCGGCCCAAGGCGCGTTGGTCCATCAAGAAAAGCTCCTCGGCGGAGAGTCGTTGGCGGATTTCGCGCAGCAATTCCTTGCCGGCCACGATGCGGCTGGGGGTCTGATCCGCTGCTGCCACGGCCGCCAGAATCTTCCCTTCGCTGTCCGGCACGACTTTCCCCTGGCCGCGCTTGGCCGACTGTTGCTTGCGGGCGTAGTCCAGCAGTTTGTTGCGGGCCATCGTCACCAGCAGCTTGAGCAGTTGCTCGGGCGATTCCAAATCGAATTGGCCGGCGGCAGCCCGCATGAAGAAATTGGCCATCACCGATTGGCACACGTCCATCGAATCAAACAGGCGATTCAGGCGCGGGTCGGTCAAGCGCACGCGCACGGCCCGGCGAATGGCGGGTTCGTAGCGCCGCACCAACTCGGCTGCCGCCGCGTCATCGCCCGCCCGCACACGCTGGAGCAAGTCTCGAAAGGTGTTTTCTTTGGTCATGAGAGTGCCAAGGAAGCCAGAGATAGCGAGGATGATGGATAGAACCCGCCACGCTTCTTATACCATCACGGCGCGGGCTTGTTCAAGAAATATCAAGAGAAGGCGAACGGGCGGCAGCGCCCGGGCCGGCGGAATCGGCAACCGCCCCGCTGCAGCGTCTGAACCAAATTCCGCGCGCGGACGAAGAAGGAAAAGCGGGCTGAAATTACATACTTTAGGAAAAGGTACTTGACGTTCGCGCCGCGCATGGGCGAAAATAGCACATATATCGCAGGCGGCGAGGAATAAGGACGGGTTTCACTCACCGCCGATTCTCGCGTTCAACGTCAGTGTGCTTGTCACTCGTCAGCCATCATTTGTCGCTATTCCCGCTTTTTTTCATGAGAGTCGTGCCATGAAAACACGTCAGTTGCTGTTAATTCTAGTCGTTGGTTTCGCGCCGCTAGTCGCGGCACGAGCCGATGCTTTGCCCCATATGGAGTTCGTCCAGGGTCTGCGCGACAATCGCTATCCCGACTTGGCCCTGGAATATCTACAAAATATGAGCAAGAACCCGCCCCCGGAATTGGCGGTCATCTTGCCATTGGAGATCGCCAAGACGCGGTTGGAAATAGCCAGCTTGGCTTCCGATCCGAGCGAGCAACTGACCCTATACGCTCAAGCCCGCAAGGAATTCGAGGATTTCGTCCAGAAAAACGGCGCGCACCCGCTGGCGGCCAACGCCAACTTTGAGATCGCCCGCATCATCGGCCTGCAAGGCAAGGCTCAGCTGACGAAGGCGCGTCAGCAAGAAACCAGCGCCGCCCGGCAAGTCGAGGCGCAAGCGGCCCGAAAATTGTTCACCGAAGCCATCGATCGCTTGAAAGACGCCATGAAGCAGATCGAGGTCAAGCTGGCTGGCCTGGACAATCCGCAAACGCCCGAAGATCGCGCCGCCTACGCCGCCCTGCTCCAATCGCAGCTGCAAGCCGAGTTCGAGATCGGCATGAATCAACTGGAAATGGCCCAATCCTACATTGGCGGGGGCACCAAAGACAACCTGGACCGAGCCAATGTCATTCAAAGCGCTATCGCCACGTTCAACCAAGTGGCCGCCAAGGATCAGCGCAGCCCGATTAGCTGGAAAGCCAAGGCCTGGATCGGCCGCGCCAACGAAGCCATCGACAAGCCCGCCGACGCCCGCCAGCAGTATCAAGAAATCTTGCGTGCGGAAGGGGCGCAGGTCGAGGAGGCCAAACGCCTGGCCCGTTATTTCGACATCCGCTTGATCACCAAGGCCATCGATGAAAAGAATCCGCTCCCCAAGGTGCAGGCCGCGTGCGAGGAGTGGCTGCGCTTGTATCCGAACTACCGTGACACGCCGGAAGGCTACGGCGTGCGCTGGGAATTGGCCAGCGCGCTGTTCGATCAAGCCTTCAAACTTCCCCCCGACCCCAACACCAAAAAGCCCACTCCGCAAGCGCTGGCGCTGTATGATCGCGCCAAGCGCATCTACAAGGATTTGGCCGACGTGGAACATGAATTCACGCAGCGCTCGGCCCGAAATTATCGGCGCATCATCCTGATCACAGCGGTGCAAACCACGGACAACGACCCCACCAAGGCCAAGACGTTCGAGGATGCCTACGTGCTGGCCCAATATGCCTCGGCCTTGATCGAGGAAGGGGAAACCAAGCTGAAGGAAGCCCGCGACAAATTACCCGAAGAGCCACTCCCCGCCCAACTGGAAAAGATCAAGGAACAAGAGAAAAAGTTCGAGGAAGACAAAAAGAAGCATTACCAGACCATGATCGCCGCGCTGAAGCGTGCCTTGGAATTGGTGAATCAAGATGTGACCCCCAAGGAAGTCATGGATGTGCGCAGCATGTTGTCCTACGTGTATCTGCTCGTGGATGACCCCTATCAGGCGGCGCTGTGGGGGGAATTCGTGGCCCGTAGCAATCCCAAGGCGAGCCGGGCGGGAGCCTCGGCGGCTTATGCCTTGCAAGCCTATCTCATCTTGGTGGACCGCGCCGAACGGGCCAAGGACACGGCGAAATTGCCGGCCGACCGCCGCCGACTGCGAGACATGGCCGAATTCATCATCAACCACTGGCCCAATGACAATTCGGGGAATCTGGCCCGGCACCAATTGGGCATGATGCAGATCAAGGAAGCGGAACAGGTGCAAGTTCCCAAGGAGCTGGAAGCCAAGTTCGCCACCTATCTCGCCGATGATCCCAGTTGGGCTCCTTATGTCACGCACATCAGCGAGACCATTCGCCGCGCCGGCATGTTGGACAAGTATCAGAAGGCGGCCGAATGGCTGGACGGCATCTCTCCGAATTACCTCCAGAACGTCATCGCCCGCTATCAGCTGGCCCTGACGCTACGCGAGATGGTCGTCATCGCCGATCGCATCCAGCTGCAAGATGTCCAGAAGAACAACATCCGTACCCTCGTGGACAAGGTCATCCGCAAGCAATTGCAGGATTCCGAGCCGAATAGCCCCTATCTCGCCTTGCTCAGTGACGAGAAGATCAACCAAGGCTTGGACCCCCTCACGCCAGCCCAGAAAAAAGCCTTGCAACAACGCATGCTTAAGGTCCTGGAGGATATGCCAGAGGTTCCCGATACCATCGATGTCCATACCGGGCAACTGTACATCCAAGCCAAGCTGTTGCAGGGGCAGCTGCTCTTCGAATTCAAACGCTATGACGAACTCGACACGCTCGCGCAATTTCTCATGAAAAAATTGGCGAGTTTGAATCTCCCCGCTGACACCGAGGAATCTCTGCGTCCCTGGGTCAAGGCGACGGGGCTGTATTCCATCTACGGGCGGGCCAACGAAGCCTACATGGCCGGGCAATACAACCAGGTTATCGATCTGAACAAGTCGGTCATCACCGATCTGGAACAGCAGACCAAGGAAGGGGAGATCGATGAAACCAACCTGCAAATCTACAAGGCGTTGACCGTGCTGGTGCTGCGCACGCTGGTGCAGATGGACAACCTCAACGAAGCGCAACGGATCGTGGGGTTGTTGCAACATCTAACCGCCCAAGAGCAAATCGGCGGCGGCTTCATCGGCATCATGATGCAGATCGTCAGCCAGCTCAAGGATCAAGTCGTCGAGCTGGAAAGCAAGGGGGATGCCGCCAAGGAGCAGTTGGAAAAAACCAAAACCAGCTTCGCCGCCTTCCTGGACACGCTCGCCAAGGAAAAGGACCTAAAAACCGATTATCGCATCTTTCTAGCCAACAGCTACTTGAGCATCGGCAAGGCCCAGCAGGCCGCCGAGCTGCTGGCCAACGTCACTCCCCCCAAGGCCATGGATGGTCAGCCGATCGATCAACGCGAACAGCAATTCTACTATGGGGCGCGCATGACGTATCTGCGGGCGTTGCGCGAACATGCCGCCGCTCAAGAAGAGGGGGACGCCCGCAAGGAAGCGTTGGAGACATACCGCAATGAGCTGATCAAGGTTTCTCAAGAAAAATGGGCCGAGAAACGCTTGGACCTGCGCAAGGAAAAGATTTACTTGCTTCAATTGCGGGAATACTATGGCGGCCAAGATGGCGCCGTCATGCAATGGTTCAACCTGATGAACGCCATTCCCAAGCCCTTCCGCGATAATCAAATGGAATTGGAATACTACGAGATTTATTACAATTTCGCGTACTGTTACTTCAAGAACGCGATGAAAATAGATGACCCCACCAAGAAAGACGAGGCCCTCAAGCGGGCGGCGTACTTCATCAAGAAATTGGAAGATCAAAAAGCCGACATGGGTTCGGATTCCCTGAAACGGCGCTACATGAGGCTCTTGCGCGACGAGCCGTTGTTGCTCAAACAATACAAGGAACATGATGGCAAAGTTTGCCTGCCGCCGGATGCGGCAAAGACCGCCGACGCCGCCAAACCGGCCGCCGAGTGATCATCTCTTACGACGCTTTTTCGATGTTTTTTGAGGAATAAGCATGATGAAGAACCACATCCTGGTTGCTAGTTTCCTGGCCGTGCTGCTGAGCTGGGTCGGCGGCAGTACGGCGCTGGCCCAAGACCAAGTCATCTTCTATGATCGCACCAAGCGGATCGAAACCACGGCCTCGGGCAAAATCACCGGGGAGGATTCCAGCGCTGTGACGGTGCAAGGGACGTTGGGAGCACGGAAAATTCCCGCCATCGACATCATCGACGTGGTGTACACCGTGCGTCCGGCCTTGGGGCCTGACTACCGCCGAGCGCGCACTGCCGAGCAGAACGTGGCCAAAGACCCCCAAGCGGACCCGCAAGAAGTGATTGATCTCTATAAGTCACTACGCGGAGAGCTGCTTAAGGAGATGCAACAAAACGCCGTCCGGCACATGGATTTCAAAATCGCCTCTATGATGATCGTCAAGGCCCAACGGGGCGCCGCCAACGTGGCCGACGCCGCGACCGCCATGGACTTATTCATCAAGGACAATCCGGGGGCCTGGCAAGTCATCAGCGGCGGCAAGCAGTTGGCCAGCTTGTATCTGGCCCAAGATCAATTCGAGAAAGCCCAACAAATGTATGATGAGCTGGCTAAGATGCCAGCCCTGGACAAGGACACGCAGCTTGAGTTTCAGCTGCAAGCGGCCTTAATGTTGACCAAGGCCCAAAAGTTCGCCGATGCCGAGAAACGCTTGCAATCCTTGCTCCAGATTATCCCTGCCAATAGTCCGCAAGCTATGCGCGTGCAGGTGTACTTGGCGCAATGCTTGGCTGGCACCAAGAAGTTTGACGAAGCCGAGCAAAAACTCAAGACTCTGATCGACAAAGTGACCGATCCGCAATTGCGGGCGTTGGCCATGAATACGCTCGGCGACTGCTATTTGGTCAGTGATCGCAAACGGGACGCCCTGTGGCAATACCTGTGGGTCGATGTGATCTACAATCAGGATCGCCAGGAGCGCCTCAAAGCGGTGCGCAACCTGGCCGCCCTTTTTGACGAATTCGGCGAGGAAACCCGCGCCCAACGCTATAAGGAATTGTTGAAGGAAATGTCCAAATAGTGATTAGTGATAAGTGATAAGTGATGAGTGACAAGTAAAAAGAACCGTTTGGCATGCCCGCCAAAGGCGAGCCCAGTCTTTTTCTCGTCACTCATCACTATCTGGCTATTCCTCATGTTCGGCCAGCCAACGTTCGGCGTCGAGGGCGGCCATGCAGCCGGTGCCGGCGGCCGTGACGGCTTGGCGATAGTAATTGTCGGCCACGTCGCCAGCGGCGAATACCCCTTCCACGCTGGTATAGGTACGTTGCGGCTTGGTCCAGATCAAATACCCTTTGTCATCTTTCTTCACTTGGCCTTCGAGAAAGTCCGTGTTGGGCGTGTGGCCAATGGCCAGGAAGACACCGCTACAGTCGAGTTCCTCCGTCTTGTCATCCGTCGTGCTTTTCAGCCGCACGCCGGTCACGCCGTCCTTGTCGTTGCCCAATACTTCTTCCAGGACGCGGTTCCATTTCATGGTGATCTTGGGATTTTTCAAAGCGCGATCTTGCATGATCTTGCTGGCCCGCAACTGATCCCGGCGATGGACCAAGTACACGGTACTGGCGAACTTGGTCAAGTAGGTCCCTTCCTCGACCGCCGAGTCGCCACCGCCAACCACCACCAACGGTTTGTTGCGAAAGCGCGGCAAGGCACCATCACATACGGCGCAGGCCGAGACACCGTGATTTTTATACTTATCTTCCGACGGCAAACCGAGGTAGTTGGCGCGGGCGCCGGTGGCGATGATCACGGTCAAGGTCTCGACCGTTTTCCCTTCCAGCGATGTGAGGACCAAGGGCCGGCGCTGGAAATCGACCTTCACGATGTCGTCGGTGATGATGCGGGTGCCGAAGTTGAGCGCCTGTTGCCGCATCAGCTCCATCAGCTCCGGCCCTTCGATGCCGTGGCTGCGCTGGTCGCCGTTGTCTTGCACCCAATAAGGCCGGCGTTCCTCGGGAAGGGAAGTGGCCAGGTATTCGCGCAGCTTACCGTAAGGAAAACCGGGATAGTTCTCCACTTCGGTGGTCAGGGCCAGCTGGCCGAGTGGCATAGTGCCTTGAAGGCGATTCTGTTCCGTGACGGCCCCTTCAAAGACCAACGGATTCAAGTTGGCCCGCGCCGTGTAGATGGCCGCCGTCCAGCCTGCCGGTCCCGAACCGATGATCACCACTTTTTCCGCCATGCCTCGTTTCTCCTGTATTGGGGTGTGGCGAACTCCTGCCCGCCGGAAATGCTCATTCTGTTAATCTAAAACATTGTAGGACGTTCCCGAAGTCGGTCAATGTAGGCTGGCGGGGCGCGTCGTTCTATACTACCTACCAAATGCTTTCGTTTGGCTTCGAGCCTACTACCATGTTACGTTTGACCGACCTGCGTGAGATTCTCCGGTACGTGCCCCGTTTTCGGGACAAGATCTTCGTCATCGCCCTGGATGGGGCGGTGGTGGATCATGACAATCTGAGTAACATTCTCCTCGACGTGTCCCTGTTGCGCAGCTTGCGGATTGGCGTGGTGCTGGTGCATGGGGCGGGTCATCAGATTCGTCAATTGGCCCAGCAAACCGGACAGACCCCTTCCAATACGGACGGCACTGGCATCACCGACTACGCCACGCTGCAAATGTCCCTGGTGGCGGCCAACCGTGTCACCCACGAGATACTGGAGGGACTGGCTACCGTTGATCTGCGCGGCGCCAACAGCAACGCCGTCGTCGCCCATCCCGCCGGCATCTTGCAAGGGGTTGATTACCTGTTCACCGGCAAGGTTGAGCGCATCGACGCCGGCCTGTTCGAGGCTTTACTGAGTCACGACATCGTCCCCGTCGTGCCGCCGTTGGGTTGCGACGGCGAGGGGCACACCTTCCGGCTAAACTCGGACGCGGTGGCCGTCGAAGTGGCCCGCACGCTCAAGGCGGTCAAGCTGATTTACCTGTCCGTGACCGAGGGGATTCACCGCGGCGCCGAGCTGCTGCGGCAAATCTCCATCGCCGAGGCGGAAACGATTCTCAAACGCCAACGTGCCGAGGTGCCAGGCCACGAAATCTCCAAGCTCGCTCAGGCCGTGCGGGCCATCCAAGCAGGAGTGCCGCGCGTGCATGTCATTGATGGCCGCGTCGAGGAAGGGCTGTTGGCCGAGGTGTTCTCCAATGAAGGAGTCGGCACCCTCATCCACGCCAATGAATATCAGGCCATCCGTCCCGCCCACAAGAAAGACGTGCGGGCCATTTTGAATCTGATTCAAACCAGCATGGCCAATGACGAGCTGGTGCGGCGCACGCGGGCCGACATTGAACGACACATTGAGGATTATTTCGTTTTTGAAGTGGACCGCAATCCGGTGGCCTGTTTGGCCCTGCACCATTTCCCCGAGGAAAGCAAGATGGAGATGGCCTGCGTGTGCGTCGATCCGCGCTACGAGAATCAGGGGATCGGCGCCAAGCTGATGCGGTTCGCCGAAACCCAAGCCCGCGCCCGCGGCGCCAGCGAGATGTTCTGCCTATCAACGCAAGCCTTCAATTATTTCGTGCAAAAAGGGGGCTTCCGCCTCGGCACCCCCAACGACCTGCCCGCCAGCCGCCGCGAACGCTACGACCACAGCGGCCGCCGGTCGCAGGTGTTGACGAAGAAATTGTGAGGCGCGCGCCATGTACTCTTCCAGGTCCGTATATGGCCAAACGCCATCACCTTGGTCCGTCTAACTCGATGCCATTCCCCTTGAGGTGTCCACCAGAAACCGCCGCAAATGCTCGTGCAAATGCTCCCCGCTCGCCGGTTGGGCGCGGTAACTGATATAGCCGTCGGGGCGGATCAGTACCAGCGACGGTTCATTGACGGCGTGCAGGGCGTGGATAGTGCGGTCAGCGTCGAGCCAGGCAGAATCGAAGGCGCCAGCCAGCGCGACTTGGTCGGTGTGCAGTACGTTGCCGGGGATGATGAGGTGAGAGCGGATCAAATCGGGGAACGTCTCAGCCACGCGGCGGCGGATGTCGGCCAGAGGGGCGACGGCGGCTGGTTCCGGGCGACCCGCGAGGCACAGCAAATGATGGCAAGTACCAGTCAAGACGGTGAGCAAACGCCGTGGTTGGCCGGTGTGAGGATCGGTCACGGTGGCGTCGGGGAGGCGGTCCCCCGGCTTGAGGCCGCCCCCTAGCCAGGCGAAGACGCTGAAACCACGCTGTTCGCCGTTCAACATGCTGTGCGGATAGTGAATGTCCAGCTCGGTCAGGGTATTGGTGACTTTGTCGCGGAAGAAACTGAGCGAGCCGAGCAAGCTGGCGGTGTGGTTGCGGATGAATTGGGCGACCGGATGGCGCAAGGTGGCGGCGCGCGTGACGGCGCCGGCCCGGCTGAGCACCAGCTCTCCGACTTCGGTGCGTTCTTGGCTATAGCTCGTCAGCAGCGGGTCGGCTTTCCCTTGGCCGCGCTGCACCAGCGCCAGTTTCCAGGCCAGGTTGAAAGCGTCCTGCATGCCGGTGTTCATCCCTTGACCGCCAGCGGGGCTGTGAATGTGGGCGGCGTCGCCAGCCAGAAAGCAACGCCCCTTGCCGTAATCCGCCACCTTGCGCTCGTGGATGCGAAAACCGGATAGCCAGATGGGATCGTAAAGACGTAGGCCGGACACGCCACGCTCTTCGATGGTCGCCGCCACTTGTTCAAGCGTTGGGTCCGGTGGCTTCTCCAGCCCCTGCGCCAGTCCCTGATCGGCGATGACGCGGAATCGTCCCGGCTCAAAGGGGAAGAACGCCAGGATGCCTTTATGGTGCCAATAAATACTGATCTCGTTGCCAGCCAACGGCCCGTCAATGTGAACATCGGCCAGTATCCAATCGTTCGGCTCGGCCGCACCGCTAAAGGGGATGCCCAGCTCCTTACGGACGGTGCTATGCGCGCCGTCGCAGCCGATGAGCCAAGCCGCTGTCACCGCTTCCTCGCCGCCATCCGCGTGGCGCAGCATGGCGCTAACGTGGTCGCCGTGGTCTGTCAGGCGGGTCAGTTCCACTTGCCGTTCCACGGTGATTCCCACTTCGCGCAAGGATTCGGTCAAGATGGCTTCAGTCTTGCTTTGTGGGATCATCAACGGCCGGGGGTAGCGGGTACGTTCTGGCTCGAACACCAGATGAATCTTGCGTTCGCCATCGGCGTGGATGCTGGCCCCATCGGCCAGGAAGCCGGCGTTCAGGAAGCGCTCGACGATACCGAGTTTTTCCAGCAGCTCCAGCGTCCGCGTCCAAATCACCAGCGCCTTTGACTTATCGGTCGGAGTCGGTGCTTTGTCAATAATTCGGCACCGCAATCCGTGCCGGCGCAGCTCCGCCGCCATCGTCAACCCCACCGGCCCCGCGCCGACGACCAGAACGTCGAGCACATGTGATTCATCGATGTTGTTCATGCGTGGATTCCTTGCGATGAAAAAAAGGAGCCGGTGCGGAGAAGCATCATAATGGTCAAATTATGCGTCTGCCCCTTGGTTTCAATCTCCCGCTCGCCGTGGCTACCGCTATGTCCTGTCATCGCTTGCCTTCCACCGGCGGAATAACCAGGTGAGCAGGTCGAAATTTTGCCCGCCGATGGGTGCAATTGGTTTTTTCATGCGATATAACGAGACGTGATAACGCTTCTCCGAAGCGTCGCTAATCATTTCGCGGAAATTTTTTACCCTCTAACTGGGAGAAACGTTACATGAAATGGACATTATGGATGACGACACTGGTGGTCGGCTTGGGGTTCGCGGCGGTTGCCGAGGCGGATGATGCCAAGCAAGCCGCCGGCCGGCCCAACATCTTGTGGATCACCTGCGAGGACATGAGCGCGAACTTGGGTTGTTACGGGGACCAGTACGCCATTTCTCCTCAAATCGACAAGCTGGCGACACAGGGCGTGCGCTACACGCAGGCGTTCGCCCTGGCGGGCGTGTGCGCGCCAAGCCGGTCGTGCTTGATCACCGGTATGTATCCCTCTTCGTTGGGATCGCAGTACATGCGCTGCCAGGCCAAGTTGCCGCCGTTGGTGCGCTGCTATTCCGAATATCTACGCGAGAGCGGTTATTACTGCACCAACAATGTCAAGCAAGATTACAACTTCGCCGCCCCCAAGAGCGCCTGGGACGAATCGAGCACCAAGGCCCACTGGCGCAATCGCTCATCAGGGCAGCCTTTTTTCAGCATCTTCAATCTGACGGTGACTCATGAGAGCCAAATCCGCACGCCCGCGAACGTCTTCGCCAAGCAGACGGCCCGGCTAACAGCAGAGGAACGCCGCGACCCGGCCAAGGCGCCGCTGCCGCCGTATCATCCCGATACCCCGTTGGTACGCCGCGATTGGGCCAACTATTACGAACTCATCACGGCCATGGATAAGCAAGTCGGCGACATCTTGGCCGAGCTGGAGAAAGATGGTCTAGCCGATGACACCATCGTCTTTTTCTACTCCGATCATGGCGTGGGTCTGCCGCGCGGCAAGCGTTGGGTCTATGATGCGGGGATTCACGTGCCGCTGATCATTCGCTTCCCGGCCAAGTACCAGCACCTCGCCCCTGGCAAGCCCGGCACGACCACGGATCGGCTGGTGAGCTTCGTGGATTTCGGGCCGACGGCGTTGAGCCTGGCGGGAGTGCCAATCCCCAAACACATGCAAGGGTTGCCGTTCCTCGGCAAGCAGGCCGCCGCGCCACGCGACTACATCTATGCCACCCGCGACCGCATGGATGAACGCTACGACCACACGCGCGCCGTGCGCGATCATCGCTACAAGTACATCCGCAACTACATGCCGCATGTGCCGTGGGCGCAGCCAATCAATTACATGGACCAGATGCCAACCATGCGCGAATGGCGCCGCCTGGCCGCCGAGGGGAAACTGACCGGGCCGCAACGCATCTTTCTGTCACCAACCAAGCCGGTCGAGGAACTGTACGACACCCAGAACGACCCGCACGAAGTCTACAACCTGGCCAATTCGCCGGAGCACCGCGATATTCTGGAACGGCTGCGCCGCGCGCATTTGGCCTGGGTCAAGGACACGCTCGATGTCGGCCTATTGTCGGAAGCCGAGGTCCAGATTCGCTCGCAGGGAACCACTCCCTACGAGATGGCCCGCAAGGGACCGAAAGGATATGACATCGAGCGCATCCTAAACGCGGCCTTGCTGGTCGGCCAGGGACCGGACACCTTGCCGAAGCTGCGGGAGTTGCTCAGCGATCAAGACAGCGGCGTGCGCTACTGGGCCGCGACGGGGCTAGGCGCTCTGGGGGACAAAGCAGCGTCGGCGGCGGAGGACCTGCGCGCAGCCATGAAGGATACTTCCCCCAGCGTGCGCGTCGCCGCCGCCGAGGCCCTGTGCCGACAAGGGAAAGTCGCAGAGGCGTTGCCCGTGTTGGCCGAGGCGTTGAAGCACCCCAACGATTACGTCCGGCTGCATGCCGTCAACATCCTCGACCTGCTCGGCGACCAGGCGAAACCCGTCTTGCCCCAGCTCAAGGCCGCCCAGGGGGACAAGAATGATTATGTCAATCGCGTGTTGAGCCACGCACTGAGTGGACAAGAGTGATAGGTGTTGACTGTTGATATGTCGTTTCGCGCGGCTAGGCGACCAGCTGCGTGCGGCGATGAATCGGTGGAGGATAAGTGAATCATGACGAGATGGAATCATAATGTATATCTCATCCTGTTGTCTCTCCTCCCCCTGGGCTGCGTTGAGCCGGTGGAGCGTGTCTGTCGCATCGTCGTCATTCCCAAGGGACTAACGCACGAGCACTGGCAGTCGATCCATCGCGGGGCGTCGCGCGCGGCCGAGGAGTTATCCGCGCGCGGCTTGCCGACCGAGATCATCTGGGATGGGCCGTTGCGCGAGCGCGACGCCCTGGAGCAAATCCGCATCGTGGATCGCCGCGTCAGCACGCGCGTGGATGGCATGGTGTTGGCGCCGCAGCACAGCTTGACGATGGTGGCCCCGGTGGAACGGGCCCGCGAACAGGGAATTCCGACCGTGCTCATGGATTCCAACTTGGATGCTCAAGCCCTGGCCGCCGACCCCGATTTGATCGCTAAATACATCGCCACCAACAACTACAATGGCGGCCGGCTGGCGGCACGGCACCTGCTGAAAGTGCTGCGTGACGAAGGCAAGACCGCCCCGCGGTTGGTGTTGTTTCGCTATCAAGTCGGTTCGGAAAGCACCGAGCAACGCGAACGCGGCTTCGAGGATTACGTGAACGACGTCATCGCCGAGCAGCAGCGAAAAGGCGAACCGACTATCACTTGGCTTTCGACCGATAAATACGCCGGCGCCACCAAGGACACCGCCTTGCGCGAGGCGGCCCCCTTGGTCAATCGCCTGCGCGAGCAAATCGACGGCATCTTTGCTGTCAACGAATCGTCTGCCAGCGGCATGTTGGACGCTCTGCGTAGTCTGGGCCTCAATGGTCAAGTCCGGCTTATGGGCTTCGATTCCAGTCCGCCCCTGTTGCAAGCCGTGCGCGAGGGGGACATTGACGGCCTGATCCTGCAAGACCCATACTGGATGGGCTATCTCAGTGTTTGGACATTGGTGCATCACCTGGCTGGTTACGATGTCAGCGGCACCGACCAGATCATCGGCACCGGCGAATTTCTCATCACCAAGAAAAACCTGGACGACCCGCACACGCGCGGGCTGTACAATCCGGAAGCACAGAAGCAACGGAAGTTGCGGCCGCCGGAGTTTGTGAAGAAAGGGTGAAGAAAAGACGCTCGCCGATGGCTCGCTCGCTAAACGGTATTCGGCCCTCCTGATTTTCGAGGTAATCGTGACTTCTCCGCCACGCTTGCACATGACGGGTATCGTCAAACGCTTTGGTCCCACGTTGGCCCTGAATGGAGTCGAGCTGGAATTGCGGCCGGGGGAGGTTCATGCCCTGGTCGGCGAGAATGGGGCAGGGAAATCGACCTTGATGAAAGTGCTGTCCGGGGCCGAGCTGCCGGACGCCGGACAAATGATGCTGGATGGTCAGATGTATCGGCCACGAAACCCGCAAGAGGCCCGGCGCCGGGGGGTGGCCATGATTTATCAGGAATTGACGCTGGCCCCGCATCTAAGCGTGGAAGCCAACGTCATGCTTGGCCTGGAAGAAACACGGTTCGGCTTGCTGCGACAACACCGGCACCGCCAGCGCGTCCGAGAAGCGTTGCAGGTTTTGCAGCATCCTGAAATCCATCCTCAAAGCCCCGTGCGTCGGCTCAGCCCCGCCGCTCAGCAGCTGGTCGAAATTGCCCGCGCCTTGCTGCTCGATGTTCGTGTGTTGGTGCTCGATGAACCGACCAGCTCCTTGACCCAGGAAGACGCCCGCCGGCTGTTCGACCTGGTGCACCGGTTGCGCGAACGTGGTGTCAGCATTGTGTATATCAGCCATTTCTTGGAGGAAGTGCAAGCCATCGCCGACCGCTTCACCGTGCTGCGCGACGGCCAAAGCGTGTTCACAGGAGCGGTACGGGAGTTTTCCCAAGAACACATCATCGAGCGCATGGTTGGCAAAAGCCTGGACGAGCAATTCCCCCGCCTGCCACATGACATCGGCAAGGCGGTGTTGGAGCTGACCGACCTGGTGGGGGAGCCGTTGCCGCGCGGCATCCGCTTGACACTGCATCGGGGAGAAATCCTGGGCATCGCCGGCATCGTGGGGGCGGGGCGAACGGAGCTGTTGCGCGCGCTCTTTGGTTTGGAGCCGATCCGTTCGGGGCAGATCATCGTCAAATCGGTATCCGGCACGCATTTCAACCCGCGCCAGCGCATCGCGCAGGGGCTGGGTCTGCTCAGCGAAAATCGCAAGGACGAAGGATTGACATTGAATCAGAGCATCGCCGACAATCTGACCTATAGTCGCCTCCAGCCGTATAGCCGATACGGTTGGCTGAACCTACGCCAGCGTCAACAGGCTGTCCAAACATGGTTGGCCACGCTCGGCGTGCGCTGCCGGGGGCCGGAGCAAAAGGTCGGCGAATTGAGCGGCGGCAATCAACAGAAAGTGGCCCTCGGTCGGCTCCTGCACCAGCAAGCCGACATTTTGCTACTCGATGAGCCGACGCGCGGCGTGGACATCGGCAGCAAGGTGGAAATCTACCGGCTCATCGGCGCGCTGGCCGCTCAAGGAAAAGCCATCCTCTTTGTCAGCAGTTACTTGCCGGAGCTGCTCGGCGTCTGCGACCGCTTGGCGGTGATGACACGCGGCCAACTCAGCCCCATCCGCCCCGTCGCGGACTGGTCGGCGGAAGAGGTGCTGGCCTACGCGGTGGGCGGGAAAAACGCAGGATCGTGAGAGAAGGCCATTGCGGTGCGAATGGCAAAACTTTTCTGGGATTTCTTGCGAAAAATGAATTTCTTGCTTGTCAGCGCCGGTTGTCGCTTGCTATACTTCATACATCCACGATTGGATACACCCGCAGGGGTCGTTAGCTCCGGCCCTTCTTTATAATTCCCGCCGAAATTGCTGCCTCATCCTCGAGGAGGGCCCCGTTCGTGATCCATCATTATTCCTAAGTCATTGTATGCGGTCGTTTGGTGCCGCCAGCCGTGCTCCACAGCGCGCGACAAGGCCGACCGTGAATTGTTTTTTTGCTTGCGAGACGAACAGGATTTCGATTATGGTAAAGGAAGGCTCCGCAAGCATCCTGGATCGCCGCGAGCGGTCCATGACGTGACTATCCAAGTACATCGACCCATACCACAAAGAGGATAAACCATGACTTCCTTGTTTGGCTTGTTTCAATTAGGACCCCAAGAAATTCTGCTCATTTTGGCGGTGGGCGTGTTGCTGTTTGGCCGGAAGCTGCCGGAAGTCGGCCGTTATCTCGGCAAAGGAATCGTCGAGTTCAAGAAGGGGATGTCGGGACTGGAGGATGATGTCAGCGGCACCATCACCCGCCAGCAAGAACCCGTGCTGGAGCAACCGCGTCCGCCCCAGCGCGTGACCGCTAGCGCGCCCAAGTTCGAGGACAACAACGACAGCGTCTCGGCCCCCAAGGCCTAAACCCGAAGCATTGCCACGGTCGCTGGCGCCTGCTAAGATACACCAGCGACCCATCATCCTGGGCGGCTAACTCAGCGGCTAGAGTGCCATCCTCACACGGTGGAAGTCACTGGTTCGAATCCAGTGCCGCCCAATTGTCATTTTTGATTGTGACTGACAATATCTCGCCAATGATGAAGAATCCCGCATTTCTTGGTTTTTTTCGATTCCCGCCATCTTCTGCTGACAATTCATGACAACCCCTGACTGCGCCGGATGGTACGGCGCGCCGTGCGGGGGGGTGCCTGCTCGCCACTGAAAAACTTGCCGGCGGGCGATTTTTTTCCCACCCTGCTTGTGAAGTGCGTTATGATCTCGTCATAGTATTACTCTGACAATGTTGGTTGCCGGAGTAATAGTTGGACAGCACCCCTTTTTAAACTGGGCAAAGACTTTGGCTGATAGATCGGTTCGTGCTCGGGGATGACAGCCGGCCCGAAACGATCCATCTCAGCATGGATTTCCGAAACAATGATTGAAAGGGTCTCCGATGAACCATCCCTACCGCGCCTATTGGATCATGGGCTGTCTGTGCCTGGGGCTTACCCCGGCGGCAAACGCCGATTGGCCGACCTATCGCCAGGACGCGGGCCGGACGGGCGCCACCGCGCATGAGCTGCGCTTGCCTCTGGAATTCCATTGGGTACAGTCGGCCCCGAAGCCGCCGGAGAAGGCGTGGGCCGGGCCGGACAATCGCACTTTCGAGGGCTTGCACCTGCGCGACCGGATGGATTTCGATGACGCTTTTCATGGGGCGATCGTCGCGGGGCGGGTCTATTTCGGTTCCTCGGTCGATCATCAGGTGCGCTGTCTCGATCTGGCCCGCGGCAAGCAACTCTGGACCTATTTCACCGGCGCCGCCGTGCGTTTGGCCCCGACGGTTTGGGAGGGGCGCGTATACTGCGGCTCCGATGACGGCTATGTCTATTGCCTGGACGCGGACAGTGGCAAGCTACTGTGGCGCTTGCAAGCCGGGCCGGAGGAAGCGTGGTTTCTGGGACGGGGGGAGATGATCTCGCGCTGGCCGATCCGCACGGGGGTTGCCGTGTATGACGGGGTGGCCTATTTCGGGGCTGGCATCTTTCCCCATGAGGATATTTTCCTGTACGCCGTCGATGCCCGCACCGGCAAGGTGATCTGGAAACGGGACGATCTGAGCGAGGCGGACGCCACGCGCAATCCCTTGTCGCCGCAGGGTTACTTACTGGTCAATGATCAGTACCTGTTCGTGCCGTCGGGGCGGTCGCTGCCGGTCTGCTTCGACCGCCACACCGGCAAGATGATCCACCAGCGCACCCATAGTTGGCGCAAGGAGGGGGTGATGGGCGGCACGCGGGCACTGCTGGCCGATGGTCAAATCTATGCCGCTGGCGATCATCAGCTCGTCGCCTTGGACGAAAAGACCGGCGACGTGGGCTTCGGCTACTTCGAGTGCAAGCAGATGGTCACCGTGGGAGACGACTGGGCCTACATCATCGACGGCCAGCGCTTGGCCCGGCTGGATCGTCACGCATACGCCATCGCCAGCCGGGAGCGGCAGAAGCTGCGTGAGGGCATCTTTAATGTGAATCGCCAGCTCCGCTCTGCGCCGAAAAACGCGGCCAATTTGAAGGCTCAGCTCGCCAATCTGGCGGAGCAATTGAAGCAGCTCGAAAATCAAGGTGTCGTTTGGTCCGTCCCTGTCACCGCCGAAGCGGGCTTGCTGGCGGCGGGTAATTGGGTTTTCGTGGGGGGGCCGGATAGCGTGACCGCTTACGAAGCCGGGACCGGCAAACAGGTCTGGCAGGCCAAGGTGGAAGGGAACGCACGCGGCTTGGCGGCGGCGGATCATTACTTGCTCGTCAGCACCAGTACCGGCAAGGTGTACGCCTTCGCCGATGCCCAGGCCAAGCGATTGCCAGTGGTTCCAGAAGCGCCGACCGCCAAGCAGCTGTTCCCCGACGATCCCCTGGCGGCCATGTACGCCGACGCCGCCCAGGAAATCCTGGAACAGACGGGGGTGAAAGAGGGCTACTGTCTGGTCCTTGGCGCTGAACGAGGGCAGCTGGCCTTCGAGCTGGCCCAACGGAGCGCGCTCAAGGTCTATGGCATCGAGCCGGACGCCGCCAAGGTTCAGGCCGCCCGGCAAGCACTAACGGGGGCGGGATACTACGGTCATCGTGTAGTCATCCATCAAGCGGACCTGGCGGATATTCCGTATTCCAACTTCTTCGCCAACCTGGTCGTTTCGGATCAGTATGCCCGCGCCGGGACCTTGCCTGGGGAGCCGCGCGACTTCACCCGCCATGTCAAGCCATTGGGGGGGACGGTCTATCTGGGGCGTCCCGCCCGCGCCGCCGGCCAGGTGGACGCGAAAGCGGCGCGGGTTTGGTTGGACGCGCTGGCCCTGGGAGAGACGGGGAACATCCAGAAGACCGCCACCGGCCTGCGCTACGTGCGCGGCCCCTTGCATGGAGCGGCTAACTGGACGCATCAATACGGCGAACCGGGGAACACCGCCTGCGTGATGGATCATCGCGTCAAGGGGGGACTGGGGGTGCTGTGGTATGGCGATCCCGGCCCTGGCAAGATGGTCAATCGTCACGACGGCGCGGTGGGGCCATTGTCCGTCAATGGCCGCCTGATCGTCCAGGGGCAATTTAGTGTCTTGGCTTATGACGCCTACAACGGCCAGTTCCTCTGGGAATATAAGAACCCCAACACCTTCCGCACGGGGGTCTTTCAGAATTACAACCCGGGCAACCTGGTGGCGACCGAGGAGAGCATCCTGGTCATGGAGGGAAGCAAAGTCGTGCAGCTCGACGCCGCCACCGGCAAGTTCCAGACCACGCATGAATTGCCCGCCGACAAGCAGCGCGACTATGAATGGAATTACATTGGCTACCGGGACGGCATCCTCTATGGCACGGCTACCGTGCGCAAGGAATTGGCCAGCGCCTTGCAACGGCGGGGGCGCAAGTTCGAGGACGCCACCGCCGCCCTGTTCGCCATTGACGTGAAAACCGGCCAGCATCTGTGGTGCCATGATGGGGACAACATCGCCGCCCAAACCATCGCGCTCGGCCCCCATCGGGTCTATTTCATTGATAGTACCCTCTCCAGCGAGGAACGGGCCGCCTTGCTGCGGAGCGAGCGTGACCAGGTGAAACATCTGACGGGAGAGGAAGCCAAGCAGGCCGAGGAACGGTTGAAACGCCTGGACGTGCGCCGGGCCATCGCCTTGGAAGCCCGCACTGGCAAGCAGCTGTGGGCCGAGGCGGTGGATGTCACCGATTGCAGCGACATCGGCATCGGCGGCGGCAAGCTGACCTTGATGGTTTCTGAAGGAGTGCTGGTCTTGTGCGGCGCCAACGCCAACGGCCACTACTGGAAACAGTTCGTCGAAGGGGAGTTCAAGCAGCGGCGGTTGGTGGCACTGTCGGCCAAGGATGGCCGGAAGCTCTGGGCCAAGGACGCCAACTATCGCCATCGCCCCATCATCGTCGGCGACCGGATCATCGCCGAGCCGTGGGCCTTTGAGCTGCGCACCGGCGCCACGATCACGCGCCCCCATCCGCTGACCGGAGCCGAAGTTCCCTGGAGCATGTACCGGCCCGGTCATCACTGCGGCATGTTGGTGGCAGCACCCAACATGTTGATGTTCCGCTCCGGCTTCACGGGCTTTTACGATTTGTATGAGGACTCCGGCACTCAGCATTTCGCCGGCCATCGGCTAGGATGCTGGATCAACGCCATTCCCGCCAACGGTCTGGTGACGATCCCCGAAGCCAGCGCCGGTTGCGTCTGTCAATTTTCCATCGCCTCGACCATTGTCCTGGAGCCACGCCCGACTACTCGGCGAACCTGGACCATCTATAGTTCGGTGGGGTCCAATACCCCCGTGCAACACCTGGCCCTGAACCTGGGCGCTCCCGGCGACCGCAAGGACGAGCGCGGGACGGTGTGGCTGGCTTATCCGCGTCCCAATCCGCTGCGCGATTCCACCCTGGATTTACGCCTCGACCTGAAACCCCAATTCGTGAAAGGGGGGGAGTTCACACACGTCAGCTCCGCCGCGCATGAAGTGAAGACAACGGACGCCCCCGCCTGGGTGTACACCTCCTGGGCCAAGGGGCTGACGCAATGTTCCGTGCCGTTGCTGGGTGAAAAAGACCCGCCGGCCACTTACAGCGTCCGTCTGCACTTCGCCGACCTGGCGGAGAACCGCCAAGCCGGGCAGCGTCTCTTCGATGTCAAGGTGAACGGTCAGGTAGTCCGGGCCAACCTGGACATCACCGCCGCCCGCTCACCGGAACAAGACACGGTGGTGCTGCAGCTCGATGCAGTCCGCGTCACCCGCGATCTGGACATCGAGCTGATCCCCCGCCAACCCAATCCCACCGAAGAGCAGCTGCCAATTTTGAACGCCATCGAAGTGAGGCGCGGCGGTGAGAGAGAATAAAAGGGAATAAAAGGGGACGCGACTCGAATTTGCTTGACGGAGGGCGGAGCGTGGCGTCATTTGCCAACCAGCGAATTCGAGTCGCGTCCCCTTTTCTCGGCCCGCAGTCTGCTGGAATTTCCCGCGTTTCCTGCTATCATCGTGTACAAGGAATTCCGACCGTTAGGACATGCCCGCGCTCCTTCCGACATACTTTTGACAGCACGAGGACCGATATGAAGAAATTGCCCTGGTGGGGAATGGCAAGTGGGTTGCTGGTGGCGGCCCTGGCGTATTTCCTGGCGAGCGGCCATGCTCAGAACGCCGCCGACAAGCACGATCCCGCGCAGGCGGTGGCCAATTTGGACGTGCATCCTGAATTGCAGGCGACGTTGTTCGCCTCCGAGCCGGTCCTCACCAACCCGACCAACCTCGACATCGATTCTCGGGGGCGGGTGTGGGTGTGTGATGTCATGAACTATCGCGGCAACAACGGCAAACGGCCCGAAGGGGACCGCATCCTGATTCTGGAGGACACCACCGGCGACGGCGTCGCCGACAAACACACCGTCTATTACCAGGGCCGCGACGTGGACTCGGCGATGGGCATCTGCGTCCTCGGCAACAAGGTCATCGTCTCCTGCTCGCCGCATATCATCATCTTCACCGACGAGAACGGCGACGATAAGCCGGACAAGAAGGAATATCTGTTCACCAAAACCGGCCAGCCGCAGCATGATCATTCGGCCCACTCCTTCATTTTTGGGCCAGACGGCAAATACTACTGGAACTTCGGCAACACCGGCAAGGCGGTGCATGATAAAGACGGTAAGCTGGTGGTTGATCAGGCCGGCAATCCGGTCGTGGACAACGGCAAGCCCTATTGGGGTGGGATGGTGTTTCGCTGCAACCCCGATGGCAGTGAGTTCGAGGTACTGGCCCACAACTTCCGCAATAACTATGAAGTGACCGTCGATTCCTTCGGCACCCTCTGGCAATCGGACAACGACGACGACGGCAATCGGGGGGTGCGCATCAACTACGTGATGGAGTTCGGCAACTACGGCTACCGCGATGAGCTGACCGGGGCCGGCTGGAACACGCCGCGCACCCACATCGAAGCGGACATTCCTAGCCGCCATTGGCACCAGAATGACCCCGGCGTCGTCCCCAACCTGCTGCACACCGGCCAAGGTTCGCCGACCGGCATCTGCGTGTACGAAGGCAAGCTGTTGCCGCGCGTGTTTCATAATCAGGTCATTCACTGTGACGCCGGGCCGAGCATCGTGCGAGCCTATCCCGTCATTAAGGACGGCGCCGGCTACCAGGCCGAGATCGTCAACATTCTCGACGGCAGCAAAAAGAACAACTGGTTCCGCCCCGCGGATGTATGCGTGGCGCCGGATGGATCATTGTTTGTCACGGACTGGTACGATCCCGGCGTCGGCGGACACGCTCAACGCGACCTGGACCGGGGGCGCATCTTCCGCGTCGCTCCGCCCGGTAGCAAGTATCAGGTGCCGCGCTTCGATTTCCAGACGGCGCGCGGCGCGGCCGAGGCCCTGAAGAATCCCAATCTCGCCGTCCGCTACCTGGCCTGGACGGCCTTGCACGATTTCGGGGCCAAGGCCGAGTCAGAATTGCTCAAGCTATGGCAATCCGATGATGCCCGGCTACGTGCCCGCGCCTTGTGGCTGCTGGGCAAGATCGCCGGCAAGGGGCCGCATTATGTCAATTTGGCGATCCAGGACCAAGACCCCGACATTCGCCTCACCGGCATTCGGCTGGCCCGGCAACTACACCTGGATATTATTCCCGTGCTGAGAAAGTTGGTCCACGACAAGGCGCCGGAAGTGCGGCGCGAATGTGCCATTGCCCTGCGTTTCACCAAGTCCCCCGACATGCCCGCGCTGTGGGTGGAATTGGCGAAACAGCACGACGGCAAGGACCGCTGGTATCTGGAAGCGCTGGGGATTGGCGCCGAATCGCGCTGGGACGATTGCTTGATGAATGGTTGGCCAGGGGGGACGCTGAACGGTTTTCTCGGCACGCCAGCGGGGCGCGACCTCATCTGGCGCTCCCGGTCGCCGGACTTCACGCCCCTCCTGTTGGAACGGATCATCGCTGACGCGAAAGTACCCACGGCGGAGCTGCCGCGTTACTTCCGGGCCTTCGATTTTCAGCAAGGACCGAAGAAACAAGAAGCCTTGCGGAACCTGGTCGTGGCGGCGGCAACCGTGAAAGAGGAACGGGAAACCTTCATCGTGTTGGAGGCGGCCCAACGACTCCCGCAAGGCGATGCCCGGCAAGAGCCGCGCTTGGCCGCCGCACTGGAAAAGGTGCTGGCCCAACATCGTGGCACCGACACCTACATCCAAGTCGTCAAACAATTTGGCTTGTCCCAGCACTATCCCGAAGTGCTGCATCTGGCCCAGCACCAGCCCGATCAGCAGCTTGGCGTCAACGCCGTCAAGGCGCTGCTGGATCGCGGCCAACACGCCCTGTTGCGCCAAGGGCTGGACAGCAAAGACGACAAACTGGCATTGGCCACGCTGCAAGCCCTGCACACGACCGCCGATGACCGGGCCACGCCGCTGCTCATGGCTTTGGTCCGTGACCGACAGCGCGATCTCGAACAGCGCCGCTTGGCGGTGCGGGCCGTCACCCGCACGCGCAACGGCGCCCTGGCCTTGCTGAAGCTGGCTCAGGCTGGCGACCTGGGCGAGGAGCTGAAACAGGTGGCCGGCTTCGCGCTCCACGTCGCCCCCTGGAACGATGTCAAGGGACCAGCCGCCCAGCTCTTTCCGCTGCCACCGGCCAAGGACGACAAGCCGTTGCCACCCTTCGCCGAGTTGGTCAAGTTGCGCGGCGATCCGGCGCGGGGCCACAAGATTTTCGCCACCGCCGGCACCTGCGCCAACTGCCACCTGGTCAACGGCCAAGGCAAGGAAGTCGGTCCTGATCTGTCCGAGATCGGCAATAAACTGAGCCGGGAAGCCTTGCTGGAATCGATCCTCTATCCCAGCGCTGGCATCAGTCACAACTACGAGACGTATCTCGTCGAACTCAAGAGCGGCAACATCGAAACCGGCTTACTGGCCAGCGACACCCCCGAAGCCGTGGTGCTCAAGGGGGCGGATGGCATCTTGCGCACGCTGCCAAAGGGGGACATCGAACAGATGATCAAATCTCCCAACTCCCTGATGCCCGCCGACCTGCACAAGCAGCTGACGCCGCAGGATTTGGCCGATCTGGTGGACTATATGTTGACGCTGAAGAAAGCGGCGCAATCGCCAGGCGGGAAGTAGGGAGAGCATGCCGGCCTTGGATGCCTCGGTTCGCGCCAGGGGCAAGGCGTGCGCGAATCGAGGCATCCAAAATCTTCAATCCACCTCATCCAAAATCACCGGTGCCTCGTTGGTCGCCGCATCGTCACGAATGACACATGCTTGCTCCAACAATGGCAGCGCGACGGCCAGGCGGGTTTCGTCGGCGTAGTGCAGCTCGATCAGGCCGTCCCCCTGCCGGACCGCAGCGCCGCGCTTCGCCAGCAAGACGGCCCCGACGCCGTGGTCGATGGGGTCTTCCACCCGTTGCCGGCCAGCGCCGAGCAGCATGGTCGCCCGGCCGATCAACTCGGCGTCCATCTCCCGCAGATAACCCGAATGCGGCGCTTTGAAGACGAATTGTCGCGGCGCGCGCGGCAGCAGGGAGTAATCGTCGAGCACGCGCGGATCGCCCCCTTGGTACTGGATCATTTGCCGGAACTTGTCGAGGGCTTGCCCCGAAGACAGGGACGTTTCAATGCGTGTCTCGGCTTCATCAGCGCTAACTCCCGCCAGAATCAACATGCCGCGCGCCAGAGTTTTGACGACCGCCAGCAGGTCCGCCGGGCCGCGTCCTTTCAGAGTTTCGATGGCCTCGATCACCTCGACGGCATTCCCCACCGCCTGGCCCAAGGGAGCGTCCTTGCTGGTGACAAAGGCACGCGTCTTCAGGCCGTTCAGATTGCCGATGGTCACCAGCTCCTCGGCCAACTGGTGGGCGTCGGCCAAGGTTTTCATGAAGGCTCCCCGGCCACATTTGACGTCGAGCACCAAGGCATCGATCCCCTCGGCCAATTTCTTACTTAGAATCGACGCGGTGATGAGCGGAATACTTTCGACCGTGGCCGTGACATCCCGCAGAGAGTAGAGAATCTTGTCCGCCGGCGCGATCTCGGCGGTCTGGCCGACCAGGACGCATCCCACCTGGCGCAAGACGGCATGCAGCTCGTCGAGCGGCAGCTGGGCGCGGAAACCGGGAATAGATTCGAGCTTGTCGAGGGTGCCGCCGGTGTGGGCCAAGCTACGCCCTGACATCTTCGGGACAATCACGCCGCACGAGGCCACCAGCGGCACCAACACCAGCGAGGTCTTGTCCCCCACGCCGCCGGTGCTGTGCTTATCGACCTTGACGCCGGGCACGTCGCTCCAATCGAGCGTGGCCCCGGAACGGGCCATGGCCGCCGTCAGGTGGGCCGTCTCGTCTCGGTTCATGCCGCGCAGCACGATGGCCATGAGCAGGGCCGCCTGTTGATAATCGGGCCATTGGTGAATCGTGGCCCCATGCACGAACGCTTCGATCTCCATCGGCGACAGCGGCAAGCCATCTCGTTTCTTGCGGATCACATCCACGGCCCGGATGGCGGACACATCCTCGATCGGCGCAGCAAGTGTCATGACGATGACCTCCATTATGTCGAATGGGGGAGGACTGGCCAAATGGCGTCCGGATGATACAAACTTCCTCGGAGTCTGTTTGGCTATTTCCCGGCGCGCCGCGTGGCGTCAGCCCAACGTATTTGAGAGCGTTCCCGGCGGGCTTAGGCCACGCCGCGCGCCTTTTTCCGCATGGCAATAATCAAACAGCCTCTCAGGATCGTCTCATCGTAACCGATTGCCCGCCGTTAAGAAAGTTTGCTATCATGGACTCATCAATCGTAGCCAAGGTCGAGGAGTTGAAGAAAAGTTGGAGCGATCAGTTCGTGCGCGTCAAGCCGGGCTGGCCGGAGCTGAAACGCTTTGAAGGGATCATCGGCCGGGTGGTGACCGTCAACTGGAACCAGAAGGCGGTCGTCGATTTTCAAGACGGCGGCTGGTACGACATTCCCGCTTCGGAAGACTTCCTCGAAAAAGTCGGCTCCGACGAGGCCAAGGGGAAATATAACGCCAAGGCCAACAGCGCCCAGCCGATTCCGGAGAAGCAGAGTTAATCCGATTAGCGACGCTTCCTAGAAGCGTAACCATCCGCGGAAGTGGGCAAACCCACCATGATCGTCCTCATCGACAATTACGATTCCTTCACCTACAACCTCGTGCAGCGGTTGGGGGAACTTGATCCGCGAATCGCATTACAAGTCTTTCGCAATGATCAAATCACGGTCGATGAGGTGGCGGCCTTGCAACCGACGCACTTGATTATCTCGCCCGGCCCATGCACGCCGCGCGAAGCGGGGGTGTCCAATGCGATGATCCAACATTTCGCCCCGCTTATTCCGGTGCTCGGCGTCTGCTTGGGGCATCAGTGCATCGGCCATGTCTTTGGCGGCGAGGTGATCCGCAACTACCGCGTCATGCACGGCAAGACCTCGCTGATTTACCACGATGAGCAAGGAGTATTTCACGGTTTGTCCAATCCCTTCGAGGCCACCCGCTATCATAGCTTGGTCATTCGCCGCGAGACGTTCCATCATCCCGATTTTCTCATCACCGCCTGGACGGACGAGAACGAGATCATGGGGGTCCGGCATCGCGTTTGGCCGCTGCACGGCGTTCAATTTCACCCAGAAAGTTTTCTCACTACCGAAGGCCCGCGCTTGTTGCGGAATTTCATCGACATGCGACCGGCGGCAGTGACTTCCTAACGCAAGGCGATGGCGTGATTGCTCAACCGCTCGTACCCAGTCGCGGTGATCAGGTAATTGTGCTCGATGCGGATGCCACCGATGTTGGGGATATACAAACCTGGTTCCAGCGTCACGACATCGCCCGCTTGCAAGGTTTCGGTGGCGTGGCGGACGAGGAACGGCGCTTCGGGGTGGGTCAGTCCCAAGCCGTGGCCGGCGTGGTGCGGGAAGTGTTCGGCCACGCCCGCTTGCTCGAACACGCCGCGCACCGCTTGATACACCGTGCTACCTTCCGCTCCGCCGCGTAATTCCCGCTCCCCCGCCGTCATGGCTGCCATACAGAGGTCATACAAGCGTTTCTGATCGGCGTTCGGTTCCTGGCCGACGACCAAGGTGTTGGTGAAGTCGCTGCGGTAGTCGTGGATCACCACGGAGAAATCAAGGATGAACATATCACCGGCCTTGAGGACTTGAAGCGTTGGCGGCCCCCCCGTGCGTGTCGGTCCCGGCGACACCGCGAAGTCGCCATAGACCACCACTGGCCGCCCCGCCGCCTGGACGCACGCCGCCTGCACGCCGCGATAGACGTCCAGCTCCGTCATCCCCGGCTGGATGTTGTCCCGCGCCCAGGCGTGCCCGGCTTCAGTGACAGCCATGCAGCGGCGCAGCAGGTCGATTTCGTCCGGGTCTTTCCGCCGGCGCATCTCGGCGAGGGTGCGAATCAGCGTCGGGGCATACGGATCACCGAGTCGGTCATGGACGCGCATACCGCCATGCGCCGGATTGACTTCGTGCAGCAAGACCAGCTGCCGAGGGCCCTGGCCGGGGGATTGGCCATCGTACCAGGGGACCTCGCGCCGCTCCTCGACCTGGGCCAACCGGGCCGCTTCCGCCAAGCGATTGTCATGGATCAGCCGAGCATGGCCATCCTCGCGCACTTGCAGAAAACCGCGAAACTCGGCCCCGGAACTGATCGGATCGACGTGAAAATTGGCCAAGTAGGTCAAATGAATCGGATCACTCAGCAGCAAGTGATCCCGTTCCGGACGGGGTAGCAGCCGTTCCCACAGACGCAACCGGCGTTGCCGGCAGCCTTCGGCGCTGAGCATGGGAGTGGTCTCCTTTTCTCGGTTTTCTCGTTCCCAGGCAGAGCCTGGGACCGAAAAAACTAGCAAATCTTCCTTGCCGGATTAATAAAGGAGCAGACAACTAATCAAACCAGTAAGCCGTGATCGGATGAAGTGGCTCATGACAGACACCCTGGCGAATCGTTGGAACAAGCGCGAATTGGCCCTCAAGCCCCATGGGCATGCGCGATGGCTGGACGGACCGACTCTTCGTTTAAGTCCAGAAGAGCGGCAATCTCCGCGACTGACATATTTTTCGCGGCCCTCTTGGTAATGGCCAGGGCGATTCCTTCTGGAGGCCTTCCGCCCTGGCTTTCTGGTAAGCCCGGCTTTCACGAATGTCGTGGATTTGCAACATGGTCTGAATCTCCTCCCGACGTAACTGGGAAGGTTTGTAGATGATGACCACGGCGAGAACGATTCACCCAAAACCGACGTGCCAGCGAGAAACCGCCGCGCTGCCCGCGGTTTTGGGTGAAACTGAGGAACGAACGCTCTACTTCACTCGGTCTGAACAATCCTCACGGCAGTTCCTTGACGCGGATGCGGCGGAACTCGAATTTGCCGGTCTCGGCTTGCAGACCGATGCCGCCGGTGGCGGGCAAGCCTTTCATCGTCTCCAGCATTTCGCCGTTGCACTTGCACACGGCTTCGTTGCCGGTCACGGTGATGTCCAGCTCGTTCCAGTCATCGTCCTTGAAATTCTTGAGCTGCTTCCGTTCGCCGCGGCGGATGTAATCGCGCACTTGCAGTTGCTTGCCGACGGCGCGGAGATAAACGCCGCTGTCCGCCTTGAGTCCCGCGCGGAACTCCAGCTTGAGATGAAAATTATTGGGGAACTGACGCACCGTGAACAGGTTGCGGATGCCCCCCTTGCCGTTGGCGTCCTTGGCTTGCGCGACGATGACGCCGTCGATCACCTCAATGCGCTTGTCGGGCGTGGCGGTCTGGCCGTCCAGTTTCGTGCCGTGATACTCCCAGCCGGTTAGGTCCTTGCCGTTGAACAGCAGGGTGTAGCCTTCCTCGGCCTGGAAATCATCGCCGCGCGTTCCCACCGCCGAGCCTACCAGTCCGACCGCCAAGACGACCAATCCCATTCCCTTGACAATCCAAGTCTTCATGATGTCTTCCTCATGGTGAAACCACAACGGATGACGGACCCCCAAATCGGCAAAGCCCCCGTAAATGGCTTTGCCGATCCGTCATCCCAACAATTGGCCCACTATACGAGGGATTTTCCGGCGTGCAAGGGGGCGGCGGGGAAATAGTCGGCAGTGGGCAGTTTTCCGTTTTCTTATTGGTAGGGAGAACTCGCGGCTAAAATAATTCCAATCCCTATTTTTGACCTCGTCGTACAAGGGATTATTCTTCCTCCGCCCACATCCGGGGCCGCAGATACTCATACAATTCCGCCTCGCGTGTGCCCGGCTCCGGACGGTAGTCATAGTGCCAGCGTACCACTGGCGGCAGCGACATCAAGATGGACTCGGTACGGCCCCCCGTCTTGAGGCCGAAGAGGGTGCCCCGGTCGTAGATCAGGTTGAATTCAACGTACCGGCCCCGGCGGAACTCTTGCCAGGCGCGTTGTTCTGGCGTGTACGGTTCGTCCTGGCGCCGCCGGACGATGGGCAGGTAGGACTCCAAAAAGGCGTCGCCACAGTCTCGGACGAAAGCGAATAGTTGGTCGATGTCTCCTTCCAAGTAATCGAAGAAGATACCCCCCACACCGCGCGCTTCTTGGCGGTGTGGCAGGTAGAAATACTCGTCGCACCAGGTTTTCAGGCGCTGGTAATCCACCAGCGGCGCGTGTTGCTCGACGGTCTGCTTCAAGACCTTGTGGAAGTGAATCACGTCTTGCCGATAGGGATAATAGGGTGTCAAATCGGCCCCGCCGCCGAACCACTGTTTGTTCCCTTTGGTGAGAAAGCGATAGTTGGCGTGGACCGTCGGCACCAGCGGGCTGCGCGGGTGCAGTACCAGCGACACGCCGACGGCGGTGAAATCGCGCCCTTCGCCGGGAATCTGCTTGGCGAACTCCTCGGAGAATTGGCCGTGGACATCGGAGAAGTTGACCCCCGCTTTCTCGAAGACGCCCCCCTCGATGAGCACCCGCGTTCGGCCTCCGCCCCCCCCTTCACGCTGCCAGGCGTCTTCCCGAAAGCGTGCCTGGCCGTCGATCTCTTCCAGACCGGCGCAGATGCGGTCTTGCAAGCCCTTCAAGTAACGGACAATTTGCTCGCGCATGATCGATCCCCATGTTTGGCGGGAAAAAGATGATAGGGGAATAGAATGAGGCAGGGGTAGAGATAATGTAGGAAAACCAAGGGAAAACATCCAGAGATGAGAAAGTGGTTGATTCATCGATTCGCGCAGGGATTGGCGGCGTGCGCGAACCGATTAATCTCGCCCCAAACCGCTCTAGGAGGCCGCGCGCCCTTGGCGGTATAATCCGTCCCCTGGGGAGATGGTCCCGGTAAGAGGAGGGAGCCTCGTGGCCGACAGTCCCGACAGTTTGGTCGTGGAAACATCCAAGCTCACCAAGATTTATCAGAATCGTCAAATTGCCCTCAATGATGTCACGCTGGAAATCGAACCGGGGTGCGTCCTGGGGTTGCTGGGTCCCAATGGCGCCGGCAAGACGACCTTTTTGCGCTTGATCCTCGGTTTGCACCGGCCCACCGCTGGTTGGGTCAAGGTGTTCGGTAAGCCGATGACGGCCAACGCGGCGGATGTGCGCCGGCGCATCGGCTACATCCCGACCAATCCGCAATTTCCCCACGGCATGACGCCGATCACCTACTTGGACTACATCGGCCGGCTGTTCGGGCTGCCCGCGCAGGTGCGCAAGCCTCGGCTGGCGTCGTTGATCCGGGCCGTCGATCTGCTGGGGGCGTCCGGCGAAGCGATCGCGGGCTTTTCCAACGGCATGACCTCGCGCCTGGCCGTCGCCGCCAGTCTCATCAACGAGCCGGAATTGCTCATCTGGGACGAGCCGACGCATGGCCTCGACCCCGAAGCACGCCGCAGCATGTTGGAGCTGATCAAGACCTTGGGCCGAGACAAGACCATCATCATTTCCAGCCACAATTTGAGCGACATTGACGAAGTGTGCAACCATGCCGCCGTGCTCAGTCGCGGCAAGCTCATCTTCAGCGGCTCGTTACAAGACCTCAAAGGCCGAATGCGCCGCAATCACTACGAGCTGGACCTGGAAGGGGACCAAAAAGCCATCGGCAAGGCCACGCAAGCCATCAAAGGGATGAACGAGTTCAAATCCGTGCAGGTCCGCCAACGCCGCCTGGAATTGCAGATGAACGATGAAGTGAATAACTCCTCGGCCCTGGCCAACGTCTTCATGACCCTGGCGGACAATAAAGTGACTTTGGTAAGTATCCGCAGCGTCGGCCAACAGACCGAGCAAGCCTTTCTGGACCTGGTGGAAAAAGAAGAATCGCGCGGCTTCGCCCGCGCCTACCAAGCCGACGACGAAGCGGCGTGAACATCACGTCACTACCCAAGCCGGGACCTTGGGGACCGAGGCGTTTCCGGTCCCCAAGGGACCGAGGCGTTTCCGGTCCCCAAGGGACCGGCTTGGGCGGGCTGATTGCTAAAAGGAACAACGCATGGACGCTCCCATTACCCCCCCGGCTCCGAAAATCATTCGCTGGTTGCCCTATTGGGCGGTATTGCAGGAAGACATCCGGCAGACGCTCAGCAGCTGGATTTACCGGTGTTGGGTGTTGCTGTCGTTGTTGGCGGCGGTGGGGTATTTGCTCTACCGGGTCGGCGTCTATCGGGAGGCGGGTATCATTCAGTTCGCCTCGTCGATGATGAGTGACTTGTTGCGCTGGTCGGTGGTGGGGAGCGTGACGCTGATTGTCATGCTGACCGCTGGTTCCATCTCCGGCGAACGCGACACGCTGGGGGATTCGGTGCTTAGTCGTGGCATCAGCCGCTATCAGTATTTCCTGGCCAAGTGGCATGCGCGTTTGCTGGCCGTGCTGGGAACGTTCCTGGTGATGGGAGGGGCGGCGTTGGCGGGGAGTTATTTGTTGTTGCACGAGGACCTGACGTTGCTGGGCAGCCTAGTGGCGTTGGCGATGATTTTGACCTTATTGATGGGAGTCGTGTCGTGTGGCGTGATGGTTAGCGCGTTGAGCAACAGCACCGTGTTGGGCATCACCATCTTATGGATCGTCTTGTATGGCTTGGGCTTCGCCTTGTCCTGGCTGCCGCCGCAATATCCAGCCCCGGACCGCATCCTGCAAGAGTTGCCTTACGTGCTGCAAGGCCATTACGACTTGCGGGCGTTGGGGCACTTGGCTGGAATTTCCGCGGGGGCGTCCTGTTTCGTGGCGGCCATCGGCTGCGTTTATTTTGGCCGGCGCGACGTGTAATGGGTGGGGGAACGTCGTTTCGCCACGTCCCCCCACGCCTTGCCTCTCGCGTTCCTGGCGCCTCTTCTAGGCTCTCCGCGGCGTTGAAGTGCTGGGCCGATAAACTGGTCGGCCGTTCCGATCATAGCCACAACAGAAGCCGTTCCCGTCGGTCTGTCCGCTCGCTGCTCCGTTCACTTCGGAACGATGCGCCGTCATCGCGGTGTACAGATCCGATGTTCCCAATCCCGCTCGTCGGCCCCGGTCTATCAAATGATGGTAATTGGAACGCCTCATGGTGACTGCTCCTCTCTCGGTTACGGTTTTCGCCAGTTCAGCCATCCTCCTCACATTTCGTATCCGTACTATCCGCCCACTATGTGATGATCTAAGCATACCCCATACCACAAACGCATCCGGCGGCGGGCGACAAGGAGTACATTTACCATAAAACTATTGATATAAACGAGTTAAAGATACAATCTTTTGTCCCATTTATCTCATGCCGCAAGGTTGCCCCAGCCGCCGCAGGTGGTACGATTTTACTCACCTGTATCGTTTTTGAGCACTTTCGTTCCATCGACGAGTGCGTTGGTGAGAAGGTAGGCTGGTTTCCGACACAGGTTTATCGGATGAACCTGCCGCTGAAGTTGAGAAAATAGATAACCTCGTGGCGAAGAAGATGGGCGATTTTAACGCTTCCCCATAAACTACAAAGACTTGCGGCTCAATGATCGAGAGCGAAAGAGAACCGCCGATAAGAATTCTTATATAGAATTATTAGTTTTATTCAGCGATTATGACGAAACATATGGAAGTGGGGGGGGTGGGGTGGAATGGAACAATGAAACATGGAAAAGGTGATCGCCCCACTAAAACTGCCATTTTGGCAGGTTTGGGGAGAAGCCAGAAGCATTATCGATCTTCTCAGTGTACTATTTGTTTCCCATTCGATGGCTCTGCGTCAAGACGTGTTTTGAGCCAGCAATTCTTGCGTGTGCTCCGTTTCGGGCCACATTCGCTCTTCTCGTATGGAGTGCCTGACGTTAGCCCTCCCCCCCTTCGTCGCGGTCGAGGGCTTCTTGCATCAGACGCGCTTCCTTGCGGCCATGTTCCTCGAGTTTATCCAGCAGCAACCGCAGATCGTCGCACACCAAGGTAAATGCCGCGCGGTCCAGCGGCGAGATGCGTTCGAGACGATTGACCAGCCGGTTGATCTTGGCGCGGAACTCGTCATGCTCGTGCCGCAGCGCATCGACGGCTTTGGCCAATTGCGGGCTAGCGGATGTCACCACGTCCATGTAGCCGTCGTATTCCTCTAGCGCCATCAAGCGGTCCACGTGGCGTTGAAAGCATTGGGCGATGAAGCGTACGGTGGACAGTTGGCGGGAGAAGTCCTCGCTTTGCCCTTCCCAGCTCATGGCGGCGCGCAAGCCGTTCATGAGATCGCCCAGCAAGTTGTTCTCCACCCGGGTCTGTTGGGCAATGTCACGATGATTCATGATGCGAACCTCCCTCACAATCCAAGTTGCAGGGGGACATAGTGGTAATAGAACGCGCTGATGGAGAGGCTTATTCATATTGTACCGCTTTCCTCATCGCATGGTGCATTCACGTTGCTGGGAAAACGGCGGGCATGGTGTTTTAGCATCGCTTGGGAGGACCGAGTTGGAATCAGACCAACAACGGAAGCGTGGCCGGTTGTTTGTGGTGCCAGTCGCCGAGCGAATCCCAGGCACGGCGGGTCCGTTCACCCGCCGCGCTCTGGTTCTCGTCCAAGGGCACCTCAATCTTCTTCCTCGGCTTCCAGCTTGGCCTTGCTGACGATCTGCTGTTGGACGTTGCCGGGAACGATGTCGTAGTGGCTAAACTCCATCGTGTAGGACCCTTGCCCTTGGGTGATGCTGCCGAGCTGGGCGGCGTAGCGGGTCACTTCGGCCAACGGCACTTTGGCTTTGAGCACCGCCAAATCACCGGGCAAACTATCTTGATTCTCGATGCGGGCGCGTTTGGTATTCAGGTCTCCTAAGATGGCCCCGGTGTATTTCGAGGGGATGGTCACTTCCAAATCCACGATCGGTTCCAGCAACACCGGCTTGGCCTGCAGGAAGGCGTTCTTGAAAGCGATCCGGCCCGCGGTCTTGAACGCTTGTTCGGAGCTGTCCACCGGATGATCCTTGCCAAAGAAGACTTCGACCGCCACATCCTGGATGCGATACCCGGCCAACGCCCCGCGTTCGAGCAGCTCCCGGCAGCCCTTTTCCACGGCGGGGATGAACTGATTGGGGATCGAGCCGCCGACGATGGTGTCGATGAAAGCGAAGTTCATTTCCGGGTCGTAGTGGGCGGCCCGCATCTTCTCGAAGTGGTCCTTGTTGGCGAATCGTTCCAACAATTCCTCTTCGGTGGTGATGTCGCGGGACAAGGGGAAGACGCGCAGATGCACTTCGCCGAACTGGCCGCGACCGCCGGATTGTTTCTTGTGCCGGTGGCTGGCCTCGGCGGGAGCGGTGATCGTCTCGCGGTAGGGGATTTTCGGTTCCTTGGTGATGATGTCCAGGTCGAAACGGCGTTTGAGACGATTCTGCACCACGTCCAAATGCAATTGGCTCATGCCGCTGATGACCAGCTCCTTGGTTTGGGTGTCGCGCGTGACCTTGAAGGTGGGGTCTTCCTCGGCGATCTTGGCCAAGCTGCCGGAGATTTTCTGCTCGTCGCCGCGCGACTTCGGCTCGACGGCCAAGCCAAACATCGGCGTCGGAAAGACCATCGGCGGCAAGGTGGGCGCGCTGCTGGATGAGGATACGGTATCGCCGATGGCCAAATCCTCCACCTTGGCGACGGCCACGATGTCGCCAGCAATCGCATCCGTCAGGCTTTGTTGCTGTTTGCCTTGCATGAGCATCAAGCCGCCGGAGCGCGACGACTTGCCGGTGCGCATGTTGTAAATCGGTTGATCGGCGCTCATCTTGCCGGAATAGATGCGGATGAAGCTGAGATTGCCGACGAACTTGTCGTTGATGGCCTTGATGACTTGCCCCACGAATTCGCCGCTTTCGCTTGGTTCCAACTCCACTTCGACTGCTTCGGGGCCGGAGCCTTTCTTAGCCTTGCGGCGTTTGCCTTGAGCGGGGGAAGGGGCATCGCGGCACAGGGCATGCAGCAGCTCGACGATGCCGATGTCCTTCTTGGCCGACGTGCAAAAGATGGGTATCACCGTGCCAGCGGCGAGAGCCTTGGGAATGGCCGTGGCCAATTCGTCGGCGGTCACGCTTCCTTCCATCAGATATTTTTCCATCAGGGCGTCGTCGCACTCCACGACGGCGTCAATCAGCTGGGAACGGACCGCTTGCAAATCGACCAGACACCCCGCCGGTGCCGCGTCGGGCGGATTCAACACGCTGACCACTTCCTTGAAATGCGCTCCCTGACCGACCGGGGCGTTAAACAACACGCATCCTTTACCGAAGGTTTCTTGAATATGACCGATCAGTTGCTCGAAATGGATGTTGTCGGCGTCCATCTTGTTGATGACCAACATGCGGGCCAAGCCCCGTTTGCCGGCTTCATGGAACATGCGCCGCGTGTTGACTTCGATGCCGTTGGGGGCGGAAATGACGATCACGGCGGTCTCGACGGCGTACAAGGTTTCCAGGGCGGCGCCGACGAAATCGGGATACCCCGGCGCGTCGAGGAGGTGGACGTGCTTGCCTTCGTGCTCGAAGTGCAACACGCTGGTATCGATGGAGACTTGCCGCTTCTTTTCTTCCTCCTCGTAATCGGACACGCTGGTGCCATCGTCCACGCTGCCGCGGCGATCGACGGCGCCGGCCTTGAACAAGAGCGCGTCGGCCAGCGATGTCTTTCCGGCGGCGCCATGCCCCACCAAAGCCACGTTGCGAATGTCATCGACGCGATACTTGGCCATAGCACAATCTCCTTCGCCCGCGGGAGGATTTCACGATTCCTCCGCTGAATTCTTCACACGGTCCTCTTGCTTGGTGAGTTCAATAGCTTGGGACAGGTCCAGTTGTTCCTCGTAGAGGGCGCGACCGATGATGCAACCCGCCAGCCGTAACCCGCACAACGCCCGCACGTCATCCAAGGTGGTGACACCGCCGGAAGCGATGATCGGCAGCGGCACGGCATCCGCCAGCTCGGCCAGCGCTCGCACGTTGGGACCGCTCAGCATCCCATCCCGGCTAATGTCGGTGTACACTATCGCCGCCAAGGGCCAAGCGGCACATTCCTGGGCCAGCTCCAGGGCGGAACGGTCGCTGACGTTCAACCAACCATCCGTGGCCAGGCGGCCATTCTTGGCATCGAGGCCCAACACGATCTGGCCGGGAAAGCGCCGACAAACGGTTTCCAGCCATTGCGGTTCGCGCAAGGCGCGGGTGCCGACGACGACGCGCCGCACGCCCCAGCTCAACACTTCGGCAATGTGTGCCTCGCTGCGCAAGCCGCCGCCGAGCTGGCAGGGCACGCCGGCGGCCGCGACGATCTGCCGGATGCTGGCGCCGTTGACCGGCTGGCCGGCCTTGGCTCCATCCAGATCAACCAGGTGCAGAAATTCCGCTCCGTGGCTCACCCAACGCCGCGCCATGGCGGCCGGGTCAGCGCCGAATACCGTCTCCTGGGAATAGTCCCCCTGCCGCAGCCGCACGCATTGGCCGCCGCGCAAATCAATGGCCGGTAGAATAAGCACGCTGTCCGCCTTGGATAGGATCACTGCCGGCTGAATCAATTCCCTCGCGGAATACCCTGGCATTCTAAGGGCTGATACGGATTATGCAAGGGGTTCCACCGGTTGCGTGGCTCGTCCGCGGCTCGCCCGCTAAACTCTCCCATTCGCGCCTGCCTTTCCTTATAATGAGCACTTATTCATGACACCATAACCGCCGAAGGGGAGTAGCTTTTCATGACCACCACGACCAATGGTTACAAGGTGATCGGCACCCGGCCGATCCGTCACGATGGCGTTGATAAAGTCACTGGCCGCGCCCTGTATGGGGCCGACATTCAGATGGCGGGGCTGCTGCACGGCCGGATTTTGCGTAGCCCCCATGCCCACGCCCGCATTCGCGGCCTCAAGGCGGATAAGGCGCTGGCACTGCCCGGCGTCGAAGCAGTGGTCACGTCCGCCGATCTGCCCGATCCGGGCACCAAGATTGCCGAGCTGGGGGAAGGGGCCATCGTGTTGCGCCATCTCAGTAGCAATTGCCTGGCCCGCGACAAGGTGCTGTACAAGGGACATGCCGTGGCCGCCGTCGCCGCCACCAGCCCCCATATCGCCGAGGAAGCGCTGAAACTGATCGAAGTGGATTATGAACCGCTGCCGCCGGTCATTGACGTGGTGGCGGCCATGAAGGATGGCGCGCCGCTCTTGCACGAGGAACAGCAAACCCAATCCCTCGGCAAACCGACCGGCAAGAAATCAAACATCGCCAAGCATATTCAATTCAAGCACGGGGATGTGCAAGCCGGTTTTAAGCAGGCGGCGGTCGTCATCGAACGCGAGTTTCACACTGCCACCGTGCATCAGGGCTACATCGAGCCGCACAACGCCACCGCTATGTACAATCCTGACGGTCAGTTGACCATCTGGTGCAGCACGCAGGGATCGTTCACCGTGCGCGCCCAAGTGGCCGAGTTGTTGCATGTGCCGGTATCCAAGGTCAAGGTGGTGCCGATGGAGATCGGCGGCGGCTTCGGCGGTAAGATTCGCGTTTATCTCGAACCTGTTGCCGCTCTGTTGTCGCGCAAGACGGGCAAGCCGGTCAAGGTACTGATGAATCGGGCGGAAGTCTTCGAGGGGACCGGCCCAACTCCTGGCTCGTACATCAAGGTGAAAATCGGGGCCGACCAGCAAGGGCGCATCACCGCCGCCCAAGCCTACCTCGCCTATGAAGCGGGCGCTTTTCCCGGTTCGCCGGTTGGTCCTGGCTGCATGTGCATCTTCGCCTGTTATGACATTCCGAACGTGCATATCGACGGCTATGACGTGGTGGTCAACAAGCCGACGACCTCCGCTTATCGCGCGCCCGGCGCCACCAACGCCGCCTTCGCTGCCGAGACGGTCATCGACGAGATTTGCGAACAACTGAAGATTGATCCCCTCGACTTCCGCATTCAGAACGGGGCCAAGGAAGGAACCCGCCGCGCCGATGGCCCCGTGTATCCACGTATCGGCATGATCGAGACAGCCGAAGCGGCCAAGAAGCACCCACATTATGCGGCGCCCTTGCCAGGCCTCAATCGGGGTCGCGGCGTGGCGTCCGGTTTCTGGTTCAACATTGGCTTGAAATCGACCGTCAGCGCCAGCGTCAACGCCGATGGGACGGTGAACCTGGTGGAAGGCTCGACGGACATCGGCGGCACGCGCACCTCCATTGCCATGCAGCTGGCCGAGGCGCTGGGCATCCGGGCCGAGGAGGTCCGCCCTCTCGTCGCCGACACGGAAGCGATTGGCTACACCGACGTCACCGGCGGCAGTCGCGTGACCTTCGCCACCGGCTACGCGGCTTACGAGGCAGCCCAGGACATCATCCGGCAGCTGAAGGACCGCGCCGCCCTCATCTGGGAAGTGAAGCCGGAGCAAGTCGCCTATGAAGGGGGCGTGCTCCGCTGCACTAGCGATGCCAGCAAGCAAATGACCTTCCAGGAATTGGCTGGCAAGCTCCACGCCACCGGCGGCACCATCATCGGCCGGGCCAGCGTCGATCCCCCCGGCGCCGGCGGCGCGTTCGCCACGCACATCGTCGATGTCGAAGTCGATCCCGACACTGGCAAGGTGACCATCCTGCGTTACACTGCCGTGCAAGACGTCGGCAAGGCGATTCACCCCAGCTACGTCGAAGGTCAAATTCAAGGGGGCGTGGCGCAAGGCATCGGCTGGGGGCTGAACGAAGAGTACCTGTACAACGAGCGCGGCGAGATGATGAACGCCAGCTACCTTGATTACCGCCTGCCGACCGCCCTGGATTTACCGATGATCGACACCGTCATTGTGGAAGTGCCCAACCCCGGCCACCCCTACGGCGTCCGCGGCGTTGGCGAAGTCCCCATCGTGCCTCCCCCCGCCGCCCTCGCCAACGCCATCTACCGCGCCACCGGCGTCCGCATGAGGGAACTCCCCATGTCACCAGGGCGCATGGTGCGCGAGCTACTGAAAAAGGCGACGAAGAGGTAAAGAGATGCGGCGCTGAGGGGAAGTCGCCAATCCAAGCCGGTCGCCCCGCGACCGGCTTGAATCCAAAAAAGGCGACGAAGAGGTAAAGAGATGCGGCGCTGAGGGGAAGTCGCCAATCCAAGCCGGTCGCCCCGCGACCGGCTTGAATCCAATGGAGCGAGGCCGAACACGCTTATCGAAGCGCCGAGAAACATCGACGCCAAGGCAACATCTCTGCCGCGACAATAGCCTATCAAGATGTTTACTGTCTATATTTTGACACATATCTATCCCACAAAGCGGAGAAGCGTTTAGCGCGACTCTCAAAGCGCTAGAAAATAGGCCCACACGAAAATTTCACGCCACTTTGGCAAGGGCTGGCCGCCCATCGACCGGATCGCCAAGGTGGTCCGTGCGTGTGTTGACCAAGCAATACCGCCACGTCAAGAGGCTGCTATTCCCGCATTCCGTCTTGGCGATAGAGAGAAAATAAGTTACGCTGTGGAAAGCAGGAAGCTAACGAGCATGGGCGGCAAGCGTATCGCCGCTCGCTCCATCCACATGTGGGCTGGTTGATTTGCCAGGGATGGCGCTGGTTGCGGCTTACTCGCGAGTGGGGGGATGACATTCTCCTCTTTCCCCCTTCATGGCGTGGCCGATTTGTTTTCGGCTCCTTCCTGGCACAATCATTCCAGCGGGTTGCACCTCCCTCTTGGGCTAAAGGAGTTCGACGATCATGGGCAAAACCGTCTGTCGTTCGGCGTCTGTGCTGCGACTGCTGATCCTGCAAGTGGGAGTAGTCGTCGTCTTGGCCAACTGGTTTGGAGTCACGGAGGCCGACCAGACCCCAAATGAGAAAGCCCAAGCCGCCCCTGATCCGCTGGTCCAGGCGTGGACCAAGGCGCGGTGCGATGGCAAATACGCCATGCTGCTGCGCCAATTCAAGGTGGCCGAGGATGAGGAACAGTACGGCCCATTCCGCGAGATGGGGTTGGTGCGCGTCCGGCAATATCGCGGCCACAATGACTTGCCCGCTGGTTATTGGGTGTATGTCGCCCCCTACTGGTACATCTGGCGTGATCTGACCGCCATTCCCACGGTTAAGCGGGCCTGGGGACCGGAACAAGCCACCGGTAAACCGGATACCACGGCTTCCGGCGACTTCGGCACCGCTTGGGCCTCACTCACTCCCGACACCCGTGATGAGTGGCTGATGCTCGAATATGACCAGCCGGTCATGCCGCAATCGATCAAGGTCTATGAAACCTGGAACCCCGGCGCGATTCTCAAGGTGACGGCCTATCGGTTGGACGGCCGCGAAGTCGAAGTGTGGTACGGCGAAGATCCGACCTCAACCAGCAAGGATATGGGCATGTCGGAACTCAAGCTCAAGGCCGACTTCCCGACCAACCGCATCATGTTGCACCTGGATTCCCGCGAAGTGCGCGGTTGGAATGAGATTGACGCCGTGGCCTTGGTGGACCGTTCCGGCAAGGAACAATGGGCCACGTCCGCCGAAGCCAGCAGCACCAGCGCCGACGGCAACCAACAAACCTTGCTGCAAGCCCTGATCGTGACCGAACAGCGCGTGCGCGGTCTGGAAGCCGAGCTGCGCCAACTGCGCGCGGTGGTTGAAGAATTGCGGAAAGAAAACAAAGAGTGAACCACTGACGCCGTGGCGTTCGACAACATGTTTCGACTTGGTGGAGCCGAGCACGCAGCGCGAGCAAGTGCCTTGCTTGCGCTGCGTGCTCCTGTGATTTTCTTCGACGCGCATGATCGTCAAGGAAGGACGGGTTGCGTCCACGCCACCTCGACATCCCCGGTTCGGTACGGGTTGGGATGCGGTTTACTGGAGATGACCTTGGCGCGAATGTACAGCTCCTTGCCCGTGAAGCGATAGACTGGCCGCGTGTCGGTGGATTCGGCCACGACTTGGCCGATGTCCGCGCTGTAAACGCGCGTCACGGGGAGCGGTTGGCCGTCATTGTCGAGCAGCGGCTCGGAATCCAGTGACGCATCGCGCAAAGTGGCGATGAACTGCGTGCGGTAGGTCACGCCCGGCTCGGCGCGAATGGATAGAACCAACTGATCTCCTTGTCGTTGGATGTCGTTGAGTGTCACGCCAGTGGAAGCATAAAAATCTCCTGCTTCCAGGGCGCGTACGATTCCCTCAGCGCTGAGGTACGGCGCCCGTGCCATGACCCAGCCCCGGCCAGGATTGGACTGTTTCACGCCGAATTGGTGGTAGCGGTGGGCGTCGTCGGTGGCCAGTCCATAAACCACCGGCAAGCGATGTTTCCCCAGTCGCAAAGCCAACACGATGTCCCACATCCGCTCGCAGCTGGGATGCTGGGCGTCCCCTTCGTTGCGGACGCTGGGATGGCCGTTATATACCTCGAAAAAGCGCATTTCCTCCGTCAATACCATGTCCTCCGCCCGGATGCCCCAGCCGAAATTGGGATGATTGACGAACGCGATCATCCGCCGCCCGCTTTTGTCTCGCTGCTCCGTCAGCTGGCGATGGTTGACTTGCATGGTCTCGGCCACGCTGTCGCCATCGATGGGTAACAGCACGTCGCGCAAGTTGATGGCGTTGATATGCACGGGATACTTGGTGTAACGGTGGGTGATCTCCTCGCCGGGAATCAGCAAGAAGCGACCGGGTTCCTCCAACAGGCTGCGAAATTCCGCTAACGGTTTGAGCCGGACTTGCTCCTGCCCCTTGAGTTTCCGTTGCTCCACCCAGACCGAGCCAAAGCGAGCCTGGTATTTTTCCAGAGCCTGGCGGCGCGGCCCCTCGGCGGGCAGATTCATCCAGCGCTCCCCCTCGGACAAGACATTGTGATCCGTCAAGGCCAGGAAATGGTAGCCATGTCGCTTATACCAATCGGCAATCATTTCGGGAAAATGATCGCCGTCGCTCCAAAACGAGTGCGTGTGCAAGTTTCCTTTCCAAAATCTGGGTCCTTCCTCACGCAGCACTGGCAATATGGTATCAGTTTCTTCTGGTTCCGATCTACCGGCTTGCCAAGCCGCGCTGATCGCCAGGCAGAGAGCTACAAAAGCGATTCCCAAGGAACGAATGCGCCGTGGCATGAGTTACCTCGATAGTGGAGAGATTAGTCACGAAAGCGAGCGGAAAACGTCAGTTCCTTGGTGATGGCCTGTCACCGGGGAACGGACGGCCCCTCGCCAGTCCGCGAATCTCTGTTTTTTCCTGGCATCCACCTCCCTTGATCCCTACAATGACAGAGCCAAAAAATTGGCGGGAAATTCGCGCCAAAGCGAAATCGGTTATTGACAGTTCGATTCACTTCGCGCATGTTGGAAAGGGAAGGGGGGGAAGCAATTTCGCGCCCGTTGCCGAGCCTATCGTTGATCATACGAGAAGGCCGGTGGTTTGGCCTATTTCTTTCCCAATAATATTCCGTACCACCATTTAGGTTGCGCACGACGTTGAACGCCGTGCCTTGCTTCTTTAGTTTTGAGAAGGATGCCGCTGTCATGGCGACCACTGATCTTGGGGCATGTGAATGGTTTGTCTGGGACCTGCGCCGTAGCAATCTGATCGACCGAGGCCAGTTAGACCAGATCGTCAATGAGTTTCTGAAGAAACGGCCACGAGCAGAGCCACCCGAGTTGGCGGAGTTCCTGGTTAGCCAGCAAATTCTGACCCCGTTTCAATCGGAACGCATTCTGCAAGGGAAGACTCAAGGGCTGGTGTTGGGTCCGTACACCTTGATGGACGCCATCGGCGCTGGCAGCATGGGAACGGTCTATAAGGCTATCTCCAAGACCGACAACAGTTTGTACGCGGTCAAGGTGTTGCCGCGGCGCAGTATGTGGAACGTGCGGCTGGCTCGGCGGCAGGTGCGGGCCTTTGAACAGTTTCAAAATCCCGCCGTGGTGCCCTTCGTCGATGTGGGGACCTCCGGTGGCTTGCACTATCTGTCCTGGCCGCTGGTCGAAGACGGCGAGCCGCTTGACCATATCGTGCAAAGCCAAGGCAAGCTGACGCCGGAAATCGCCGCCCTGTATTGCATGCAAACGGCCCAAGGCATGGCGGTCTGCCATCAGCACGGCATCTTCCACGGCTTGCTCAAACCCTCGAATATCCTGGTCGGCACGGATCATCAGGTGCATATCCTGGACTTCGGTATTGGTTCCCTGCTGGCGGAAAACGAAGGGGAATCGCTGGTGGACACGATGTCCACGGCCAACACGCTCACCAGTGGTCTGGACTGCGCCAGCCCAGAAAGCATCATGGAGCCGACCAACCGCACGCCCGCTGGCGACCAATACAGTCTCGGCTGCGTGTTGTACTTCTGTTTGACAGGGCGTTATCCATTCCCAGAAGGGAGCGCCGTTGAAAAGATGATGGCCCATCAAGCCAAGAAGCCGGCCCCCATTCACGACTTCAACCCGGATGTGCCACAACCGTTGATCGCCGTGGTGGATCGCTTGATGGAGAAAGCTCCCGAAGACCGTTACCCCGGCATGGAAGAAGCCGCGGAGGCGTTGAAGCCCTTCGCGCCGAACGTGCCGCCGTCTCGACTGCCGCCGCGCCGTCCCGGTCCCGCCAGGACCGCCGTTTCGAGTTCGAGTTTTGGCGGCGGCTTCGACGCCCAACCCATGCCGGATTCCCGGCCCGTTCCCGAGCCGCGCGGTCCGGTGTTGCCCACGCGGCAATCACTGATGGGGGATGGCGGCGCCAATGAAGCGCCCACACGACCGGTCATTCCCGAAGTGCCTCCCGCCCACATGGTCATGGGGGAGGCACAGGGCAAATCCTGGGAGGAGCGACTCGGCCCCGTCGGCATCGTCGCCATTGCCCTTATGCTCATTGTCGCCGCCTGGTTCGCGGCCACGCGGCTGTTTTAATGGATCATCCCAAACGGGGGGAGGTATCGTTTCGCTCCCGGCAGCGAAACGACGCTTCCTTTTTGGGCGTCTGCTATTCGTCACGTCCCGTAAGATAACTTGTCGCCACTTCCGTCGTTGCAGTACAATAATCCCGCTTTCCGCGTAAGACAAATGGGGCGTGCTCACTTTTGGCGCGCTCGCACAACCGCAACGCATCCTCGGGGAGTAGAGCGTGTCCGTGACGGCGTCGCTGACGAATACCGTGAACGCTGGCCGCCGAGTGGTCGTATTAGGTTCGACCGGCTCGGTGGGGACAAGCTGCTTGGATGTCATCGCCCATTTGCCCGATCACTTGCAAGCGATAGGTCTCAGCGCGCATCAGAGCTGGGAAACTTTGCGGGAACAGGCGATCCGCCATCGCCCGCGTTGGATCACGCTCACCAATGGGGAAACCGCGAAGCGGGTGGAACGCGGTGATCTGGATGGCGGCACCGAATTGCTGGTCGGCGAGGACGGCATTCTCCGGATGGTGACGGCAGCGGAAGTCGATGTGGTCGTCACCGCCATCGTCGGCGCGGCGGGGCTGGCGGGCACCTGGGCGGCGTTGGAGGCGGGCAAGACCGTCGCCGTGGCCAACAAGGAAACGCTGGTCATGGCGGGGCCGCTGGTCATGGATTTGGCCGCGCGCCGCGGCGCGCGGGTGCTGCCCGTTGATAGCGAACATAGTGCCATTTTCCAGGCACTCGTCGGCAGTCGCCCCGAGGAAATCGAGCGGGTCGTGCTGACGGCCAGCGGGGGACCGTTTCGCGGCTACTCGCTCCAGCAATTGGAGCACGTCACGGTCGCGGACGCCTTGCGCCATCCGACGTGGAACATGGGACCGAAAATCACCATCGACTCGGCCACCATGATGAACAAGGCCCTGGAAGTGATCGAGGCGCGCTGGCTGTTTCAGCTGGCCCCCGAACAGATCGAGGTCATCATTCATCCGCAGTCGATGATTCATTCGTTCGTGGAATTTCGGGATGGCTCCGTCTTGGCCCAAGTGTCCCCCCCAGACATGCGCTTGCCCATTCAGTATGCCCTGACCTATCCCAAACGCCTACCGGGACCGGCGCGGAAGCTCGATTGGCGCCAGTTGCGGTCTTGGGAATTTGAACAACCCGATCACGAAGCGTTCCCCGCTCTACAATTAGGATATGAGGTCGCCCGGCGCGGCGGCACCTGCGGCGCGGTGCTCAACGCCGCCAACGAAGCCGCCGTCGGTCGTTTTTTGGCTGGAGAGATCCCCTTTCTGGCCATCACGCGCGTTTGCCGCGACGTCTTAGCCAATCACGCATATAGTGCTCGGCCTTCGTTGACGGAACTATCCCGTCTGGATCGCTGGGCCCGACAGGAGGTAGCCCGTTGGACAAGCAGCCAATACCCGAATCGTCAAACACCCTAAACACGTCCCCGTCCGCGCGCGCGACGGCCACCGCTGGGCCGGATGGCAGCTGGTGGACGCGGAACGGCTTGTTCTTGATCGCGCTGGCCATTCTCCTCGTGGTCTTGATCACGCGCTACGGGCTGGACACGGTCTGGAGCTATACCCTGACGTGGGGTTTGGTTCTCCTTGGCCTGGGCTTCGTGATCTTCATTCATGAGCTGGGTCACTTCCTGGTCGCCAAGTGGTGCGATGTGCATGTCGAAACCTTCAGCATCGGCTTTGGACCCGCCATCCCCGGCTGCAAGTTTCAAAAGGGGGAGACGACCTACATGCTCGCCTGGGTGCCGCTGGGGGGGTATGTCAAGATGGTCGGCGAAAACCCGGATGAGGACGAGGAGGAAGACCCCCGCTCGTTCAAGAACAAGACGGTCGGGCAGCGCATGGCCATCATCTCGGCTGGCGTGATCATGAATGTCATTTTCGGCTTCTTCTGCTTCATTGTCGTATACCGCTTTCACGGCGTCGAACGTCCCCCGGCCATCGCGGGCAAGATCGAGTCCGGGTCGCCGCTCTGGCAGCAAGGCATCCAAAGCGGCATGATCATCGAGCAGATCGGCCAGGTGCGGCAGCCGTATTTCGATGACTTGCAGCATGTGGTCGCGCTCTCCGGCTGGGAAGAGAAGGTCCCGTTCGCCTATCGCTGGCCTGGCGAGCCAGAGCGGCGCATCGACATCGAGCCGCGCCGTGGCGCGGATGATCTCAAGCCCGTCATTGGCGTCGTGCCCCCTTATTCGTTGCAGCTGATCCCCAAGGAATTCAAGGACTATCGCGGCAAGCCGTACAACTTCACCAGCGCCGCCGCCCGCGCCGAACCGGCCTTTGATTTTGACGACGTGATCGTGGCAGCTACCGACCCTGACCAGCCAGGGGCCTACGATCCCAACCATGTCACGCCATTGCCGCTCGATCCACGCGACCCGACGGGACAGAGCCGAGACTATTTCGTCTTCCGCGAACGCCTGCGCCGCCTGGCTGGTCGGGAGATCATGGTCGATGTCGAACGTCAGTCCGACAAGGGACCCGCGCAAACGGTGCGCATCAAAGTGCCCCCCGCATATCACTATACGCTGGGTCTGCGCATGAGGATGGGCAAGATCGCCGCCGTCCGCCCCAGCTCGTGGGGCAAGATGCCAGAAGTCCAGGTGGGGGATGTGATCACTCAAGTCCAAGTGGTCGAACCGGACGGCCAGATCGTGCGTTATGTCGCCGATCCCGCCACCTTCCCGCGGGACCAACAACCCCACGTGCGCGTCGAGCCGCTGGACCCGATGCGCTTGCCCGACCAGCTGGAACAGTGGGCCGAGGGGCAACGACAAGCCCTGGCACAAGCCGCCATGCTCGACGCCCTGCCCACGCTGCTGGGCGCTGCCGCCTTGCAATGGCCCATCTTGTCCAATCCCGATGTCACTTTGACGATTCTACGGCATCATCCGCCCACCTCCCCCGACGGCGGCCATAAGGGAGCGGTGCAACTGCCGCCTTTCGCGGTGCCGTGGGATTTCGGCTGGCGTGCCGGCGATGACGTCGTGCCTTTGTCACTGCTCTCCCCCTTGCCGATCAATGGTCTGAACCTCGCCTACCGTGTCGATACGACCATCGAAGAGGTGCAAGCGAATTCCCCCGCCGAGAAGGGCACGAAAATCATCCAGCAAGAGGAACCCGCCTCGCTGGGGAATCTGTTTGGACTCACCGCCACGAGCAAGGAAAGTCCAGGAGACGAGACGTTCCCCTTGCAAAAAGGGGACGTGATCAAGGCAGTTCGGTTCAACAAACCGCGCACGCGGCCGGATGCCCCGGTCGAGCCGGGGGCGTGGATCGACTTAGAGGACGTCAACGCCAAGCGCAAACGCCACGACTTGGATCAGTGGGCTTACTTGTTCCTCAATTTGCAACAGTCGGACAGCAAGGACGTGACCTTGCGCGTCGAACGGGGCAAAGAGCAATACGAAGTGCGCTTGACCGCCGAGGAGGACCTCAGCTGGCCGACCACGGATCGGGGTATCGATTTCGCCAATGAACTCCGCCGCCAGAAAGCCGATGGCTTGTTCGAGGCCATCGGCATGGGCTTGAACCGCACCTCACGATTCATCCAGATGATGTACGTGCAACTGCAACGTCTGATTGAACAGCGATTGTCCTGGAAGCTGTTGGGGGGACCGGTGCAGATCGCGCGCACCGCGTACCAACATGCCAATTACGATTTTTACGCATTTCTGTTTCTTCTCGGCATTATTAGCATCAACTTGGCCGTCATCAACTTCCTACCGATTCCCGTGCTGGATGGCGGTCACATGGTCTTCCTCATCTGGGAGAAACTGGCCGGTAAGCCCCCCTCGGAAGCCGTGCGCGCCTGGGCGACAGGGGCTGGCTTGGTGTTCATTCTCGGTTTGATGTTGTTCGTGTTCGTGCTGGACATCAGCCGACTATTTTGAACGTACCGCGGCCCGTGGATCGGCGCTCTTCCGCCCGCACCGCCACTTTTTTCCCGCACGTCTTGCTTTTCTGGGTGTGGCTGGTGTACAATGGGGGGTGATGAAAAGCATGTGGGCGAAATTCCTGGTCATCTGCAACGCGCTGGTGCTGGTTTTCCCCGCACCATGTCGCTGTGCGGGGGATGCGCGTCCTGGGGACGAGCAACCGCCCGACGTCGTGGCTGGCGTGGCGTGTTGTTGTTGTTGCGCGGAAAGTCCCCAACCGTCTTCCTCATCCGAGCCTGCTCCGGCGGCGCCAATGAAGGTGTGTTGTCATCCCACCGAGGAAGCACCGCCGCCCCCGCGTACTCAGATGACATTCGGCGACGGGCTGGGTGTGCTGTTGGCGGTCGTTGGGGAAGCGCCCCTGCCCTATACGATCAATCCCTTAGCCCTGGTTGGCGTCCGACCCGGTTCCTATCCACCTCTACACATCCTCCAGTGTGTCTGGCGCTGTTAAACCATGCGCCAACCTCTCATGGCGTGCCGGTAAGACGAATGCGTCTTCGCGCTGTCGTTGCGTGTTGGAGTTTATAAATGTACATCCTATAGCATTGGAGGTATTCCCATGTGGTTGAATCTATTCGCTGGACTTGCCCTGTTCGCCGGCACCTTGGTTTCCGCGCTCTCCGTGGCCGAGGAGAAGCCCGAGGTGATGGATTGTTGTAAGAAGCAATTGGCCTGCTGCGCTGAGAATAAGGCGTGCTGTGTGGCGCCGGTCAAACTCAGCTGTTGCGCCAAGGGCCTGAAATGCTGCGCGGAAGATCGGGCCTGTTGCTCCGCCATCCAGGAATGTTGCCGGCTGGGGGCCGATTGCTGCAATGAGGCCAAGGCCTGCTGCGGCCAACCTGCCAAAAAGGCGGATGCCGGCACCGGTTCCTCATGCTGCTCCGCTCAGCTTCCCTAACGCGTCGTCCTGAACCGTGGCCGTTCCCGGCATCGCTCGCCGGGAACGGTCTGGAACCTCACGCAACACGTTGGGAACACTCGCACGCCTGGCGTGTCATAGTTGACCTTCACTGAGATAGTGTTCTTATGTATAATAGTAGTGATTGATGCAGAATCCTTCCTTTCATTCTTCCATTCCACCCCACCCCCCTATTCCCTCGTTTTCAGTTCAAAATATGGAATAAAAATAATTCATCGAATATGGAAATAATCAGAGCGCAAGCCAACGCGGAGTGAACACGACTCAACCCAATCAAGCACCCCCCTTCCGCCTCTTGTCTTTGCGGCGGTTTTCTCGACAATCATCCTGTCCGCTTTCTCGGATTTTCTAGCCGCGAGAGATCGCATGAGCCGCGTGTTGTATCCGTTCACGGCCATCGTTGGCCAGGAGAAGATGAAGCTGGCCCTGGTGCTCAACGCCATTCAGCCGCGCTTGGGGGGCGTGCTGATTCGCGGGCACAAGGGGACGGCCAAGTCCACAGCCGCGCGCGGGTTGGCACGCTTGCTGCCGGAAATCGACGTCGTGGCTGGTTGCCCGTTTCATTGTGATCCCGCGCAACCGCAAGCGCTGTGTCCGGTCTGTCAAGAGGCCGCGTCGCGGCAGATGCCGCTGCCAACCTGTCGCCGGCCTATGCCGGTCGTCGATCTGCCGCTGGGGGCCACGGAAGACCGTCTCATCGGCACGCTGCACCTGGAAACGGCGCTCCGCCAGGGCCAGCGCGTGCTGGAGCCAGGCTTGCTGGCGTCGGCCCATCGCGGCGTGCTCTATGTCGATGAGGTCAATTTGCTGGATGATCACCTGGTCGATGTGTTGCTGGACGTGGCGGCGATGGGGGTCAACGTCGTCGAGCGCGAGGGGGTGTCGGTATCGCACCCGGCCCAGTTTCTGCTCATTGGCACCATGAATCCCGAAGAGGGGGAGCTGCGCCCGCAGTTTCTCGACCGCTTCGGACTATGCGTCGAAGTCACCGGCATTGACACGCCAGCGGACCGGGCCGAGATTGTGCGCCGCCGGCTGCGTTTCGAGGCCGACCCGGACGGCTGCCGCGCTCAGTGGCACGCGGCGGAACGAGACCTGGCCCAGCGCATCGCCGCCGCCCAGCATTTACTATCGGATGTCACTTGCGCTGATGCGTTGCTGGAGGAAGTGGCCCGGCTCACGGTGCGGATGCAAGTACATGGTCATCGCGCTGACCTGGCCTTGGTGCAAACCGCCCGCGCCCTGGCCGCCTACGAGCAACGCCTGGAAGTCACACCGGCTGACATCCGCACGGCCGCCGAGCTGGTCTTGCCGCACCGCCTGAGACACAACCCTCTGGAACGAGAGGCCGATTCCCGGCGGCAACTGGAACAGACATTGCATCAGCACTTTCCCACCCCGCCGCCCACCGCCTCATCGAGGAATATCCCCGAGCATGACGGCCAGGATACGGCGGCGGTAAAAAAAAACTACCGCGTGACTCCCTGACCTTCCCGACGGGCACGCCCTATGCCGTTCATCCCTTACCTTTGCCCGTGTCCCAGCACGGCATCACGCCGGGACGCCGACAACGCGGGGGGAAAACGCCGCGGCGCGGCCGGCACGTTCACGACCTCCTGCCCCATCAGCCGGAGAAAATGACCATCGCCGACTTGGCCCTGATCGCTACTTTACGAGCGGCGGCCCCCTACCAAAGACAACGGCAAATCATTTCAGCTCATGGCATGGTCATTTTACCCAGGGACTATCGCCAAAAAGTCCGCCGCCGGCCAGCGGCCCACACCATCCTGTTCGTCGTGGATGCGTCTGGTTCAATGGGGGCCTATCGCCGCATGGTGGCGGTCAAGGGGGCCATTCTGTCGCTGTTGCTCGACGCTTACCAACGCCGCGACCGGGTCGGCATGGTGGCGTTTCGCGGCCAGCAAGCGGATGTCGTTTTAATGCCAACCTCTAGCATCATTCAGGCACGCGAACGCTTGGCGGAGCTACCCACCGGCGGCGCAACGCCGTTGGCCCATGCTTTGCTGACCGCCCAACAGCTTTTGCTGACCGATTCCCGACGGCGGACGGCCGTTCCCTTGCTCGTCCTGGTTTCCGACGGCCGGGCCAATGTGCCGCTCTCCTCCGGCGCCGCCGTCGAGGAAGAACTGTGGACCGTCTGCGCGAGAGTGCGCCGACAAGGCATTGCTTGCCTAGCGATTGACACGGAAAGCGGCCCGCTACGACTGCGATTGATGCCCCACTGGGCAACCGCGTTGGGGGCCAGATATGTGTGCCTCGAAGAGCTGCGCGCCGAGCGCGTTACGGCCTCCGTGCGCGCCGTGCTGGGGCGGTGAGGTTGAACAATAGAGGTTCCGTGGAGGGGGGCTGACAGGGTTTGGTGGGGGTGTTATAATTACGGCCAATCACAGTGGGAGGCTTATCAATGTCCGTCACCGTCAAATCATTAGGAATTGATCGACTTAATAGGGAAGAACGTAGCGCTCTCGTTCAAAAGATCTGGGACAGCATCGCCGCCGAGCAAGGTCCGCCATTGCTCAGTGAGGAACAACGTCAGGCACTCGAACGGCGCGTCGCGGAGGACGATCACACGCCGGATGAGGTGATTCCGTGGGAACAGGTCAAAGCGTCCATTCTCAGCCGATTACAACAACCATGAGCCGCCCCTTAGTCTTTCGCGCTGCCGCGCGAACAGAATTCGATAATGCGGCCATGTGGTATGATAACCAGCGTGCTGAATTGGGGACCGAATTCGTAGGCGAAGGTCAAAAAATTTTCGATACGATTAGCAATCAACCTGATCGCTATCCAATCATAGCCAAAGATGTGCGGGACACTCCTTGTCAACAGATTCCCCTATTGGGTTGATTATCGTGTAAAACCAGATCGAGTAGTTATCATTGCTGTTTTTCATACATCCCGCGATCCCGCTACTTGGCAATCACGCACCTAAATAATATTCCCTCTTTTCCTGGAATCCCGCCATGAAGAAAAAAGTGGCCGCCATTGTCACCGAATACCGCAAGTGGTCCCATGCCGACGTCATCGTGGGCAAGATTCTCGAAGGTTATAATTATGACAACGGCGCGGGGCCGAACTTGCAAGTCGTGTCCATGTATGTCGATCAGTTTCCTGAAAAGGACATGAGCCGCGACTTGGCCAAGAAATACGGCTTCCGCATTTGCGCCACCATCGAGGAAGCGTTGACATTAGGGGGTAAAGAATTGGCCGTCGATGGCGTGTTGTCCATCGGCGAGCATGGCAAGTATCCCACGAATGAATGGGGGCAAATTCTCTATCCGCGCCGCCGGTTCTTCGAGGAAATCACCAAGACTTTCGCGAACTGCCAGCGCTCCGTGCCGGTCTTCAATGACAAGCATTTGGCGGCGACGTGGGCGGATGCCAAGTGGATGTACGACCGGGCGTTGGAGCTGCACGTTCCCTTGTTGGCTGGCTCGTCGCTGCCGCTGACATGGCGGCGTCCGGCATTGAGGCTCCCCAAGAACGCACCGCTGACCGGAGCGGTGCAGATTGGCTATGGTCCGTTCGAGGGCTACGGCTTCCACGCCCTGGAAGGGTTGCAGTGCATGGTCGAACGCCGCAAGGGGGGCGAGGTCGGCGTGCAGGCGGTGCAATGTCTGCAAGGGGAGGCCATGTGGCAAGCGCTGGATGATGGCCGTTGGTCCAAGGAGCTGCTCGACGCCGGCTTGCGCCTGGTGCCGGCCCATGCCAAGGCCGATATCCGAGCCGCCACCAGCAAGGCCAAGGATGCCGGTGTCTTCCTTATCGAATACCGCGACGGCTTCCGGGCGGCGGTGGCCATGCCCAACGGCTGGATATACGAAGGGGACGGCGGGGCCTTCATCTTCGCCGGAAAATTGCAAGGGCAGGACGAGCCAGCGGCCACGCACTACTACTTGCAACAGCCCGACCCCTTCGGCCACTTCACCTACTTGGTGAAAGCGATTGAATCGTTGATCCAGACGGGGCACGCGGGCTATCCGGTGGAACGCACCTTGCTGACTACCGGCATTCTCGATGCCCTCATGCGCAGCAAACACGCCGACCAGCGCCGCATGGAGACGCCGCACCTGGCCATCCGCTATCAGCCCACCGATTGGCCCTTCGCCACCGACCCGATTCCGAAGGGGATCAAACGCGTGTTCAAAGACTAAATCCATCTCTTCCCCGAGGCTTCCCATGGTCTTTCCGCTTTATGACGACAACACCGGACGACAGCGGTTCCCGTTCGTCAATTACACGCTTATTGTCATCAATGTGCTGGTGTTCGTGTTCATGCAGGGGATGGGGGAGAATGAGCAGTTCACGTTCGCCTTCGCCACGGTGCCGCGCGAGATCGTCACCGGGCAGGACATTGTCGAGACACAGCCGCAGCGCATCGACTTGCCGGGCGTCGATGCCACCCGGCCGCCGTTGGAGCGCACGCCGATTTCCGTGTATCTGACGCTGTTGACATCCATGTTCATGCACGCCGGTTGGCTGCACCTGCTGGGGAACATGCTTTTTTTGTGGATCTTCGGCGACAATGTCGAGGATGACCTGGGACACTTCCGTTATATCCTCTTTTATCTGATCTGTGGCTTGGTGGCGTCGCTGGCCCATGTGTTTCTCACGGTGGGACTATATGGCGTCAACAGCCCGCAAGCGATGATCCCCTGTCTGGGGGCGTCCGGGGCCATCTCCGGCGTGCTCGGCGGTTACATCGTGCTGCACCCGCACCGGCGCGTTTGGGTGTTTGTCTTTCGCTTTCTCGTGCAGGTGCCAGCTTACATCGCCATTGGTCTATGGTTCGTGCTCCAGCTGATCAGCTTCCTCGGAATGCTCGGCGAGGAAGCGCAAACTGGCGGCGTGGCCTTCGCCGCCCACGTTGGCGGCTTCCTGGCCGGTCTGGCCCTGGTCAGCGCTTTCGCCTTTGGCCGCGACATCGATAACAATCCCCAGCCAAGGCGGCGCTATCGGTGAGGATAGGGAAATAGCAGAGATGATCCATCGTTTCACGCCGACTCGCGACTCTCCGCGTGAAACGATGAATCTCATAATAAAGTATTTAACAGAGTTGATCATGAGCCAACACCCCTACTCCCCCGCCATCGCCGAACTCCTGGCCGTCGAACGCCTGGCCCCGCTTGGTCCGGGTCAACCGCATCACGCGGTCGAAGACCAACTTCGAGCACTGACGCTGGACCATGCCTTCGCCCCAGCTCTCGTCCACGACCGCGCCATGGCCCAAGCGTGTTTGGCGGGGTTGTGGCTTTATCACGATTTTCTCGCTGAAGCGCATTCGATCAGTCAAGAACTACTCACTGTTGAAGGAAGCTACTGGCACGGCCTGATGCACCGCCGCGAGCCGGACTTCGGGAACTCGAAATACTGGTTTCGCCGCGTCGGTTCCCATCCGGTCTTCGAGCCGTTGCGCCACGCCGCCGCCGAGCTGGCCGCCATGGATAGTAACAGCGCCACGGCGTTCCTGCGTGCGCAATCGGCCTGGGACCCGTTCGCGTTCGTGGATTTGTGTGAGAAGTGTCACACCGGCCGTTGCCCGGCGGAGATGTTGTGCCGCCGGATTCAGCAACGTGAGTGGGAATTGTTGTTCGATTATTGTTACCGACAGGCGGTGGGGGGATAAGCGTCCTGTGGCTCCCGCCGTTAGCTGGAATAATCGGGAGAAAAGATGCTGCCTCTTTTCTCCCTGCCGTCCAGCTTCTCACGCCGCCAGCGGCAACGGCCATTGCAGTTCGTCCATCACTTGGCTGACGGCGGCGGGGTCGAGGGGCCAGTATTCCGATTGCTGGAGATTGTCCAGCAGGCGCAGCCAATCGTCTTGGTTCCAGCAGCCATGATGTTCCTCGACCCACAATTTCGGCTGGTTGGAGTCCCGCCAACGGCGCAAGTTCCAGTATTGCTGCTTGTACTCTTGCAAAATCTGGCCCACTTCCTCCAGCGGCAGCGGCCAGAACGCGGATTGACGCAGTGCTTGGACCAGGGCCAGCCAGTCGTCATGAGTCCAGGCCCCTGCGTGTTCCTCGACCCACCAGCGCGGCAGCCCGGCGTCGCGCCAGCGGCGCAGGTTGGACCATTGCTGTCGGAGTTCCTCCAGCACCTGGCCCACGGCATATTCCGGCAGCGAACCGAAGCCGGCCTCCGTGAGAGATTGCAACAGAGACAGCCAATCGTCATGATTCCACTGCCCTTGATGATCCTTGACCCACTGCCAGGCCAGGCCCGATTCGCGCCACTGGTGCAGCTTCCACCACTGTGCTTTCAATTCCTCCAACACGGCGCCGACGGCCTCCGCTTCCACGGGGGCGAAGCCGGCTGGCTCCAGCTCGTCCAGCAAGGATAGCCAATCGTCATGGCTCCAGTGACCGGCATGGTCGGTGATCCATTGCCAGGCTTGGCCCGATTCGCGCCAGTGGCGCAGCTTCCACCAGCGGCGTTTGCGTTCTTCCAACACTCGGCCCACCTCCTCGACGGGCAACGGCCAGCAATCGCTTTGCCGGAGGTCGTGCAACAGGGTCAACCAATCGTCGTGATTCCAGTGACCATGATGCGCCTCGACCCAGCGCCACGCTTGGCCGGTGGCTTGCCAGTGACGCAGACGGTCATCGAGGATGGTGGCTAGTGAGGGAGCATCAGGCAGGACGCACATCGGTGACATACTCCATTCAGGTCGGCAGCGCGCGGACCATCCGCTTTTGCTCACGGCGGCATCCAGGCGGCTTGCAAAAACTAGGGGGACTTAGCAAAGTACGACATGCTCTGTATCGTCCAAAACCGCCCCTCATTTCCACGGAGATTTCCTGGGTTCTCCAGATGGCCCGGATGAGGAGAACGGTTATGCCGCAAGTCAGGATTGATTGTCTGGTATGTGCCCCTGCCAATCCTGCGTGAAACGCTAAATCTAAAAGGGACGGCCTTCTTGTTATTCCTTACTGGAAAGGACCATGCGGTATGAGAACTATTTACCTGCCGGCGTTGGCGCTCCTGTTGGGTCTCTCCCCCCTGGCACGGGGCGCGGAGGCGGCTTTCCCGCGCTTTCGCGTACAGGAAATCGAAACTGGCCTGAAGGTCGGCTATGCCGTGCTGCCGGTCGATGTCAATGAGGATGGTAAAATCGACATCGTCGTCGTGGATGCCCACCGGGTCGTCTGGTACGAGAATCCGACCTGGCAACGGCACACCATCATCGAGGGGCAGACCAAGCCGGATAACGTGTGCATCGCCGCTGCCGACATCGACGGCGACGGCCATCTGGACCTGGCATTGGGGGCCGACTGGAAGCCATTCAACACCCAGTCGGGCGGCACGCTGCAATGGCTGAAACGGGGCAAAACCCTGGCCGAACCGTGGACATTGTATCCCATCGACACCGAGCCGATGGTCCATCGCATCCGCTTCGCCGACATCAATGGCGACGGCAAGCCAGAGCTGCTGTCGGTGCCGCTCATGGGCCGGAACAGCACCAAGGAAAACAACTGGATGGACGGCCTGCCGGTGCGCATCACTGCCTATCACATTCCCAAGGACCCGACCAAGGACCGTTGGACGCCGGAAGTGCTGAACGAGAGTCTGCACGTTATCCACAATTTCCATCCCATTCCGGCGCGAGGGGGCGAAGGGGTCGATATATTGACAGCCAGCTATGGCGGAGTTCATTTGCTGTCACGGAATAATGATAACAAATGGTCTCTACGCCACTTGGGAGTGGGGAATCAGGACAACCTCCAGAGCAACCGCGGCGCCAGCGAGATCAAGCAGGGCCAGCTCAAAAGTGGCACCAAGTACATTGCCACCATCGAACCCTGGCACGGCTACCAGGTCGTGGTTTATACGCCCCCCGCTGATCCGTCCCAGCAGTTGTGGACCCGGCAGGTGCTCGACGATCAGCTGAAATGGGGCCATGCGGTATGGTGTGCCGACCTCACCCATGACGGCGACGAAGAGCTGATCATCGGCGTGCGCGATGACTTGAGCATGAAACCAGGCCAGCGCCGCGGCGTCCGCATCTACAAGGCGCTGGACGGCAAGGGGGAGAAGTGGGCGCGGACCATCATCGAGGATGGCGGCGTGGCCGTCGAGGACCTGGCCGCCGCCGACTTCAACGGCGATGGCCGCCTCGACCTCATCGCCGTCGGCCGGCAAACCGGCAACGCCCGCATTTACTGGAACGAGGGGACGAAGTGAGCCTCTCCCCTTACACCAACCCGTACATACAATTTCACGCAACGGCGTCAAGCAGCCCGCAAAGTCCCCCTTTGGCGTCTTCGCATGAGATGCTCTGAGAGAAATACCTTTCCAACCCAGGTGACACCATGACTTTCTTCCCTGACGTGCAACGTATCCGTTATGCCGGTCCCGATTCCACGGACCCGTTGACCTTCCGTCATTACCACGCTGACGCGGTGGTCGAAGGCAAGACCATGCGCGACCAGCTGCGCTTTTCGGTGGCGTACTGGCACACCTTTCGCGGCCAGGGGGGGGACCCGTTTGGTCCCGGTTGCGCGGTTCGGCCTTGGGAGGACGGCAGCGATTCGGTGGACATGGCCATCAAAAGAGTGCGGGCGGCCTTCGAGTTTATGGAAAAACTCGGCGTCCCCTACTATTGCTTCCATGACCGTGACGTGGCTCCGGAAGGGAAAAACTTGAAGGAAACCAACGCCAACCTGGACAAAGTGGTGGCGGTGTTGAAGGAAGAACAGCAGCGGACGGGTATCAAGCTGCTGTGGGGGACGGCCAATCTGTTCAGCAATCGCCGCTACGTCCACGGGGCGGCCACGAGCTGTAATGCCGATGTCTTCGCCTACGCCGCCGCCCAAGTCAAGAAATGCCTGGAAGTGACCAAGGAGCTAGGGGGCGTCAATTACGTCTTCTGGGGCGGACGCGAAGGATACTCCACCCTCTACAACACTGACATGAAACGGGAACTCGACCATTTGGCCAAGTTCTTCCACATGGCGGTGGACTACAAGAAACAAATCGGCTTCACCGGCCAATTCCTCATTGAGCCAAAACCCAAAGAGCCGACCAAGCATCAATACGATTTCGATGCCGCCGCTTGCATCGCCTTTCTACGCGGCTACGGACTGGACCAGGATTTCAAGCTCAACATCGAAACCAACCACGCCACCTTGGCCGGCCATGAGATGATGCACGAATTGGCTTACGCCTCCGCCTACGGGATGCTTGGCTCGATTGACGCCAATCGCGGCGATCTGCTCTTGGGCTGGGACACCGATCAATTTCCCACCGACTTGTACCTGACCACGCAATGTATGCTCGTCATCCTAGGCCAAGGGGGGTTGGCGCCCGGCGGCGTCAATTTCGATGCCAAGGTTCGCCGCGAGAGTTTCGAGCCGGTGGACCTGTTCCACGCCCACATCGGCGGCATGGACGCCTTCGCGCACGGTCTGAAGATCGCCGCCCAGATGCGCAAGGACGGCCTGCTGACGGAGTTCGTCCAGAAACGCTACGCCTCCTGGGACAGCGGCATCGGCAAGCAAATCGAGGACGGCGCTGTATCCTTCGCGGACCTGGAAAAGTACATGCTGGAACAAGGGGACGCCAGCGCCAACGCCTCGGGCCGGCAAGAAATGCTAGAGAATATCATCAATCGGTATTTGCGGTGAACATAACGATATCTCGTGCCAAGCAGTCAAGAGGTGTCCGATTGCTTCGGAAAAATATCCAACCAAACTTTCAGAAGGAGTGCCTGGCCATGTTGTTTTTGCGCTGGGGGTTGCTGTTCGTCGTTGTGGTCGTGACCGCCGCGCCGGTGTTGGCGCAAGACGCCGCGCCAGCCGTTGCCATGCAGGTGGAACGAGACATTCCCTTCATGGGGAACAAGGACACGGCAGGCGGACGGCAAAGCCTGGATGTCTATGCGCCGACGTCGGGAACGCATCATCCCATCATGGTTTGGGTGCATGGCGGCGGCTGGCGCAAAGGGGACAAGGGGCAAGTCGCCCTCAAACCCCAGGCTTTTGTCACTAAAGGCTATGTCTTTGTCAGCGTCAACTATCGGTTGGTGCCGCAAGTGACTTACAAAGAGCAGATGGCCGACCTCGCTCACGCCCTCGCCTGGGTGCATGGCCACGCCAAGCAGTACGGCGGCAACCCGGATCGCATCTTCGTGATGGGGCATTCGGCGGGGGCGCAGCTGGTCGCCTTGGTCGCCGCCGATGAACGCTATCTGAAAGCCGCCGGGCTGCCGCTGACCGCTTTGAAGGGAATCATCCCGCTCGACGGCGCGGCCTACGACGTGCCCCAGCGGATCGAAAAAGGGGTGGCGGGGGACCGTAAGGCGTTTTCGGAAGTCTTCGGCGCCGGCCCGGCCAGCTGGAAAGAAGCCTCGGCCACCACGCATGTCGCCAAGGGGAAAGGCATTCCGCCGTACCTGATCATCCACGTTGCCGACCGCGAACTGTCACGCGACCAATCCGAACACCTGGCCCGGCTGCTCCGCGCTGCCGGCGTGCCAACCCACGTGTACGCGGCCAAGGGGAAGACGCATGGCTCCTTGAGCCAGGACCTGGGCCAGCCCGGCGACGAGCCGACCAAAGTCGTGTTTGACTTTCTCGCGGGGTTGAACAAGTAAGGTACGTCCCCCGTTCGCTGGAAACCGGCCATCAATCCCGAATCGGTCCATGCTCTTCGGGATTATATCGCTGTATCCATTGAATAATCTCAATCCGGTTGCCATCGGGATCGCGGATGAAGAAACGGTCGGCGCCGGGAATCTCGGTGGTCTCCTCGATGGGCACGTTTTGTTCGCTCAGGTACCGGCGGGCAGCTTGGGCGTCGAGGACGCGCAGGGCGAAATGGCGGGGGCTGATGGAATCAGGCTTGTCCTTGAGCAGCAAGTGAATCTGCGTATCGCCCAGCTGAAACCACAGGGCTACGAAGTCGAACGTGCGCGGCTTGGGAATCTCGTGTAAGCCGAGGATGTCCCGATAAAACCGCCGACTGCGCTCGACATCGGTGATCAGGATGGAGCAATGATCAATTTGGGAAACGTGTACGGACATAGAGTTTCTCTCGTCAAAAAGTCAGGGCAAGCATCAGGAAAAGCATACCATGTTTAACCCAAGCCATTCGCGTGGCGACCGGCCTGATGGTCCATAAATTTACAACCGAAACAACGTCCGGGCGTTTTCCTCAAACACCAGGGGCTGATAAGGGGCAGGGATCATGGAGCAGATAAAGTCGCGGTAGGCGGTCATGGGGACGAGCGGCCAATCGCTGCCGTAGAGGAAGCGGTTGGGGCGCTCGGCATATTGGAAGGCTTTGCGGACGGCGATGGCGGTTTCGTGCAACATCTCCTGGCGTTCCGGGGCGGTGAAGGTCGCCGCGTCGCCGACGGCCAAGCCGGACAGGTCGGCCCAGACGTTGACATTCTTATACACCACTTCGGCGGCATCGAGCAGCCAGGGGTTGCCGAGATGAGCCAGCACGAAACGCACCTCGGGATGATCGACGGCCACCTCATCGACCAGCAGCGGTTGGGCGTATTTGAGCTTGGCGCGCGGCGAGTAGGTGTCCCCGGTGTGAAAGATGAACGGCACTTTGTAGCGGGCCGCCAATTCGTAATAGGGGACGTAATCAGGATGATCGGGGCCGTAGGGAACGTAGCCCAGGTATCCTTTCAAGGCAACCACCCGCCCGGTCGCCAGTGTTTGCTCGACGCGCTGGAGATGGCCGGCGTCGGCGCGCGTCGGGTCGGCAACACCAATGGCGCGCAGGCCTGGCACCAGCTCGGCCAGCCGCAACGTATCGGCGATCCCCAGCGGATCCATCGTGGACACCTGATAGCAACCCATCGCCAGCACCTGATCGATTTCCGCCAGCTCCATCTCGCGGCGCAGGGCGGACGCCCGTTCTTCGAGAGGCCGTTCCAACAGCGGATGCAACGGCCCCACCCCCGGCAACCCTGGCGGAACAACATGGATATGCGCGTCAATCATGAATGTTCAATATACTGCCGAACTTTCGCGCAGTGCGAGCGCGAAACGCGGTTATTCATGATCTCTTAACGGGTGGAATTGTTACGACCGGAACAGTTTCAACATAAATGGATGGATCGGTGCGCGGCGCGGCGTCAAGCCGACGTGGATGTCTCACGTCGGATTTGGACGCCGTGTCGTGCGCCAGATAATTCTTCATACTTGAAGCCGCTGCCAGCGCCCACTGGCGAAGCGCCACACGAAGAAAGCGCCGCGGACATGCAGGTCGGCGAACATGGCCAGCCAGGCGCCGAACAGGCCCAGGTCCATCCCCGGCAGCGTGCCCAGCGGTCCCAGGGATACCTCGGGACGCGTCAGCAGATAGGCCAAGGGGATGCGCACGCCGAGGAAGCCGATCCAGGTGAACAACAGTGGCACGCGCGTGTCGCCAGCGCCGCGCAGGGCCTGGGTGAAGATGATGCAGCTGGCCAAGGCGGGCATGGCGAACGCCACCAGCCGCAACGCCGGCACCCCCGCCGCGATGGCTGGCAGCTGTTCCGGCTTGGGGCAAAAGATGCCGAACATGGGCCGGGCCAGCGCGAAGAACAGCACCCCCATGACACACATCAAGCCGCCGCCGATGGCGAACGCCACCCAGCCGCTATGCGCCGCCCGGTCGGGACGGTTGGCCCCCAGGTTTTGCCCCACTAACGTCATGGCCGCCATACCGAAGGAGTAACCCGATAGAAACGCCAGCGCTTCCCAGGTCAAGGCGATGCCGTGAGCGGCGGCGGCGGCGTTACCCAGCTGGTTGATGATGCTGACGAACCAGAGATGCCCCAGCGCTACCGATAGGCTGTCCATCCCCGCCGGCACGCTGATCCGCAGCAGGCGATAAATCAGGCTGCCATCGGGAAGACAATAACGCAGCCGCAGCCGCAGCCCCGCGCGCCCGCGTATCAGTACCGCCAGCACGGCCAAGCCGCCGATGGTGAAGCTCAACGCCGTCCCCCAAGCGATGCCGACGAACCCTAGCGCCGGCACGGGGCCGCAGCCGTAAAACAGGGCCAGCGACAACGGCACATTCACCAGCGTCACCCCCGCCAATACCCACATGCCGGTACGAGTGTCGCCCGCGCCGATCAAGCAGGCAATCCCCGCCGCTTCAACGAGTTGAAAGACGAGCAAGCCGAACAACGGCTGCAAATAACTCACGGCGAAGACGGCCGCCGCGCCGCGCAACTGCATGAAGGCGACTATGCTCTCCAGTCCCAGCAAGCCCACGCCGGAACCGAGCAAGCCGAAGATCACCGCCAGCAACAGGGATTGATGCGTGACCTGGCGAGCCAAGCGGCGATCACCGGCCCCGATACAGCGCGCTACCAACGCCGTGCTGCCGGCGCTAATCAAAACCGCGTAGCTGCTGACGAACCAAGTGAGATATTGCGCGGTGCTTTGGGCGGCTTGATAGGCCACCGCCTCCGCGCCGGCGTCGCTTTCGACCCTGCCGGCCAGGAAGCGATCCACGATGCCGACCGTGAGGATGAGAAATTGCTGGGCCAGCACCGGCCAGGCCAAAGCCAGCACTAGCCGCCAAGTCGGTTCACCATGATCGACCACCGCTGGCGAGCGGGGGGCGGATTCTTCATCCTTTTTTCGCTCAAGTCGGCGAATTTTTTTCAAATTTTCTTGTCCTACCATGTCCATTCCCGGCGGCGAACCTATAATACCAGCATCAGACGCACGGCCGTCTTAAAAATGAGCCTGATGTGGGTTGATCCTGCGCCACACAAAAAACAAGGACTAACCAACCATGAACGACCTCATCGACGAAATCCTCTCTCTCAAAGCCCGCGAAAACGCAACCATCCTCGCTCACTACTATCAAGAGAGTGAAATCCAGCAACTAGCTGATTTCACGGGCGATAGTCTCAAACTAGCACGGGCGGCGACCAAAGTGCAGAGCCAAACCATCGTTTTTTGCGGCGTCCACTTCATGGCCGAGACCGCCAAGATTCTCAATCCCGACAAACGCGTGCTGCTGCCCGACCTCAAAGCCGGTTGCAGCTTGGCCGATAGCTGTCCCGCCGACCAGCTGTCCCGCTATCAAACCCTGCTCCGCCAGCAAGGACGCCGGTTCCAAACCGTGACCTACATCAATTCGACGGCAGCGGTGAAAGCCCTGTCGGATTGGATTGTCACCTCTGGCAACGCCGAGGAGATCGTCCGCCAAGTGCCGGCGGAGGATGAGATTCTGTTCGTGCCGGATCGTCACCTGGGCCAGTATCTCGAAGAAGTCACCCAGCGAAAAATGATTTTGTGGAATGGCTCGTGCATGGTGCATGAGATCTTCAGCATCGCCGACTTGCTGGCCATGAAGCGCAAGCTGCCCCAGGCCGTCACCGTCGCGCATCCCGAATGCCCGGCCAACATCCGCGAGCACAGCGACTTCATCGGCGGCACCGAGGCCATGATCCGCTATGTCGAGGGGTATGCCGAGCCAACCGACTTCCTCGTCGCCACCGAAGCCAACATGCTCTGGCAGCTCCAGCATCAGGTGCCGCGCCACCGTTATCATCCGGTGCCGGGCATCACCTGCGCCTGCAACAAATGTCCCCACATGGCTCGTAACACGCTGGTCAAGCTGCGCGATTGTTTGGCCCATGGCGCTCCGGAAATTCACTGGCGGCCCGACTTCGAGCAGGCGCGGGAAGTGTTGCGGCGGAGTTTGTTGAAGTAAGCACGGTTTGGCTCGCCCGCTAAACACGGATTACTGATCACTGGATTTTCCCATGGCGCTGGTGCCGCATCGCTTTCTGTTCCGCATGGCGTATCGCTGTCCCTATTTGAAGGGGCTGCCGCGCGAAAATGAGGAGCGCTTGCTGGATTTGCCGGCAGCGTGCCGGATCGACAATTTCGCCTCCCTGGACGAACGGCGCAACTTCGCCGACTTGCGCCTGGCCTGGAACGACTTCGGCTTGGCCGTGCAGGTCGAGGTGTCAGGGAAGGATCAATTACCCCGGGCTGACGCCGCCAAACCGCGCCATTCCGACGGTTTGGCGCTGTGGCTCGACACCCGCGACGCCCGCGCCAGCCACCGGGCCACGCGCTATTGCCATCAGTTTCACTTTCTCCCCACCGGCGGCGGCCCCGACCACGATGAACCCGCCTTCGTGCAGGTGAAAATCCATCGCGCCTTGCACGACGCGCCGCTGGCCCCCACCCATGCCGTGCTCTTTCGTGGTCAGTCACGCCAGACCGGCTACCTACTCGAAGCCTTTCTGACCTCGGCGGCCCTGCACGGCTTCGACCCGGAACAGACGCGCCGCTTGGGCTTTTATTATTCGGTGAAAGACGCGGAATTGGGGGAACAAGTGCTGAGCGTGGGGGGAGAATTTCCCTTCTGGGAAGACCCCAGCTTATGGAGCGTGTTGGAATTGGTCCGTTGAGGACAAATCGCTCACGCCCGCCTCATGGTGACAACCAAGAGACATGTCAGCGTCAAATCGGGCAAATTATAACGGCACGGTAAAGCATACCGAGTTTTCACGGGCCGGGAGGGAACCGATCGGTTGATGGCGCGGGCGTGGCCTCAACCGTTGCTGGTCGTGGGTGTTTCGGTGGTCTGACGTAGAGGACCCCGGTAGGTGATTCGACCCTTGGTCAAATCATAGGGGGAGAGCGCGACGGTGACAGTATCACCGGGCAGGATGCGGATGAAGTTCTTGCGAATTTTTCCCGCGATATGCGCGATAATCTCGTGGCCGTTGTCGAGCTTGACCTTGAATTGGGTGTTGGCCAAAGCGGCCGTCACCTTACCTTGAACCAAGATGGAATCTTCTTTCGCCATGAATCGTTCTCCCTAGTTGGGGCCAAGTCCTGCGGTTCCCGATATGGGTTCCCGATTGGGGTCGCGGCGAGAACTACCTCGCGCGCGTGCCGCTGACGATGGCACAGACTATGAATAGAATACTTCGAGTCCGCCAAGAGCATTGGCATGGTGGGGGAAAGTATTATTGGGTATTTTATCGTGTTTGTCAAGAATTCGCCAGCACATTTTCCCCCACCGGCGCAATAAGACCCCTTCCGCCACGAAATGGATAATTCCCGCGTGAATCCACGGACAATGGCCGTCTGGTAGCCGACTTGAATGAACAAGAGCGCGGTCCCGCGGTCGCCCCTCGATTGGTTTGGCAAAGTTTGAAGGAATTTAGCTAGGAGACATGCGTCATGTTCCCGCGCCAACTGGAGGAACTCCCCCCGGAACCACTGCGCAAGGAAATTTTTCAAGCGCTGGTGGAGGCCCAAGACCAGCGCGTTGGCGTCGCCCAATCGCGCAAGTTGGTGGCCCAACGCTTCGGCGTTAGCGTGCAACAGGTGCGGCTGATCGAGCAGGAAGGAATCGACCACGAGTGGCCGCCGTTATGAGATGAACTAAGCAACTCATCGTTTCGCGCCCTGGATTGCCCCACGCGAAACGATGAAGCCACCATTTCCCGCACCACGGCTCAGCGGCAGGATGGCGGAGCGGCGTTCCGCTCTACCCTGATTACCCGTCGCTCTTCCTGCTCTTTTCTCTTCACAGCAATTCCAGTAATTTGCGGGCCCGGTAGGCGAAGACGTCGCCCAGATCGCGTTCGATCTTGCTGGCAGTCATCACCAGGCCGAGCAATCCGCTGGGGGGATCGAACTCAATGCGATCGGTAACTTGCGTACCGCCGACTACGGTCTCAAAGAGGTGGTTGTGAATCCAACGCGCGAAGGGGCCTTCGCGCTGCTCGTCCACGAAGCGTTGGACTGGCTCGAAAGCGGTCACTTCCGAAACGATGCGCTGCGGAATGCCCCACCGCCGGCCTTGAACCACCAGACGCGACCCCAACTCCAGCCGCTCCGGCCCTTCCACGAGGCGCAAGTTTAACTCCGGCGGTGACACGATGAGCAGGTTGGCCGGCCGCGCAAAAAACTCGAACACGTCGGCAATGGACCGTGACACTTGAACGGTCGCTTCAAACACCGGCATGGACGTCTCCCTGGTAGGGTTGGAGCTATCAGATGTCAGCGTGGGCCATACGGCGGACAGGGAACCATCGGCACGGCGGTGGGCGGGTTCTTCAAGCCGGAGCCGGGACGGACCACGCCCCCCAGACCGATGGCTTCGGGATGGCGGGCCAGCTTGTCGGCGAAGACCTCGGCATCGCGCAAGATGCGTTCCACGCGTGGCATCATGCGGGCCGCCATGCACGAGATGTCCGCCAAGTTGTTGTATAAAGTCGGATCGTTCAGCAACAGGCTCAAGGTCCCCTCCCCTTGGGCCGCCGCGAACAACACCGACTGCATATCCGTAGTCAATTGATTGATCTTTTCCAGCCCTTCATCCATGTTCTTGGCGAGGTTGTCGCTCCGTTCCGCGAAGGGTTTCAGCGTCTTTCGCAGGTCGGCGATGGCGCCATCGGCTTGGTCGAGTGACTTTTCCACCCGTTTGAGGGTTTGGTCCATTCCCTTCGACATTTCCTCGAAGCGGCCGCTGGCGGTGCTGGCGTTTTGCAGCGTAGTGGACAGGTTCTTTTGATTTTCCTCGCTCAAGACGTTCGTGATGCCGTTCAGGGCTGTCGTCACCTTCTGGCGATTCTCGGCGCTGAGAAACTCACTCATGCCGCGCAGGGTGTTGTTGAAGTTCTTTTGATTCTCGTCGCTGAGCACGGCGTTGATGTTCTTGAGCGCGGCGTTGAATTCGCGCTGGTTGTCGTCGGTGAGCAGATTGTTGACTTTCTTGAGGGTGGCGTCGAGGTTATCGATGGATCGTGACACCTTGTCTTCATTGGCGGCTAAGAGCTTGTCCAAGCGATCCCCGACTTGCCCCCAGCTGTCGGCGGTCTTCTGGATGCGCTCGTTGGTCTTCTCGAAATCGGGCACCGTCTTACGCAGCAACTGGGACAACGCGCTCAGCTCTTGGCCGGATTTGCGGAGTTCGGGAATCGCATCCTGCACGGCCTTCCCCAACGTGCGGAACTCTTTGAGCATATCTTCCGTCTGCGGCGCCATCTTGTCGAAGCGTTCGGCCAGCTTGGCCATGGATTGCAAGGCTTGCTGGGCGGTGGGCACCACCTCGGACACTTGGTTAGTGAGGGTGCGGGCGTCGGCCTGGCTGGCTCCCTGGACGGTGCCGCCGGTGGGAACGGGGGTGCGCTCGGCGACGGCGGGGGCATCGGGGCGCGGAAGCAAATCGATGGTCGTATCGCCGAGCAAGCCATGCGTCACGGTGGGAATCTCACTTTGGTACATCACATATCTTCTCTGCAAGAGTAGCGTGACTTTGACTTGCCCTGTTTCGTTGTCCAGGTCTAGTCCTTGCACTTCGCCGATGGGGACGCCGGAGCGGCGCACGGGGGTACCGTTGGACACCCCTTGGGCATTGTCGAGCAGCACGACGTAGCGATTGGTGGACCGGAAGATGGTCGGAAAGCCGCCGAACAAGGTGATCATGGCCGCCAACAGCACGATGGCCAAGACGACGAACAAACCGATTTGCAAGCGCAAGCCCTTTTCGCTCATGGGGGCATCCTCTCAGTGGGGGGCGAGCGAGGGACGGTAGGCCTCCGGTGGTTCGGCGCTACCGGGGGACTTACGGCCCCCGCTCGCCTTGGAAGATGGTTTCTTATCCCTGCATCTCTTCGATCCGCTCGCGGGCTTCTCCTTCGATGAACTGCACGACCCGGCGGTCGGCGCAGTGTTCGAGTTCGGCTGGCGAGCCGTCGAACAAAATCTGCGTTTCGCCAGGTCGCAAACGGGACAGCGGATAAAGCATGATAATCCGATCAGCCACTTTGCGCGCGGTCTTCATGTCATGGGTGACGACCACGCTGGTGATCGGTCGCTTTTGTCGGGTTTGCAGGATCAACTCGTTGATCACATCACTCATAATCGGATCAAGGCCGGTGGTCGGTTCGTCGTAAAGCATCACTTCGGGGTCCAATGCCAAAGCGCGCGCCAGTCCAACCCGTTTTTTCATCCCCCCAGACAGCTCTGCCGGCTTCTTCGTCTCCACCGTCAGGGGCAGCCCCACTTCTTGCAGCCGCAGCCGCACCCGTTCGCGGATCTCGGCTTCCGGGAAGCGGCGTTGCTCGCGCAGACCCAGGGCGATGTTGTCATAGACAGAGAGACTGTCAAATAAGGCGGCCCCTTGGAACAGATAGCCGATGCGCAAGCGTTGCCGGGTCAATTGTCGGTCGCTTAACTCCGTCAACACTTGACCATCGAACAGCACCTTACCGCGGCTGGGCCGCAACAGGCCGATCAGCAGCTTTAGCAACACCGTCTTGCCGCACCCACTTTCCCCCAGAACGACCACCGTTTGATCGCGCAGAATGTCCAGAGTGATTTGCTCCAAGACTCTTTGGCTGTCGAATTGGACGCCGACTTGTTGAAGCGTGAACACAGCGAGGGAATGTTCGCCATCCGCTTCGGAAGTAGGTGGAACTGGGGATTGCGGTATCGAGGTCATGCGGCGCTCCCGATTGACAGCGACCGCTTCACGCATCGTCTTCGGGCGCATCCGGCGGCCGGTTCACTATGCGGACGGTGCGCCGCTTCGGCAGCGCGCGCGGCGGACGGGACAATCCAGCCCGTTCCAGCAGAGGTTGGCTCAAAATGTCGTCTTCGTCGTCTTCCAAGGAATCGTCGGGAGCAGGGACGCCGGCCGCTGGAGTATATTGAATGGTGAAGCGCCGCTTGGCAATGGTAATCTCATCGCCGGGAAACAGCGTCTTTTGCCGGATGCGCTCCAAATTGACGCGCGTGCCGTTGGTGCTGCCCAAGTCGCGGATGATCCAGAAACCGTCGTGGAACAGCAGCTCGCAATGGAGTCCGGAGATATTGGAAAAATGTAGGCAAATATCACACGTATCACGCCGGCCAACCGTTAGGTGCGGCCGGTTCAACGGAATCGGATCGCCGCCCCCAATAGGAATCAGTTCGCCGTTCGGCTCCATACTCATCATCTGGTCCTCTACGATGCTGGTTCCCTCTGGTTGATTTCCCATACCACCTTCCCTTTCCATAATAACGGAACTCTGCTTGAATAAAATAGCTCTACTCCGTGAAAACCGAGAGATTTTCTCGCGTCTGGGAAAGAGGGATCGATTGCACGATCCTTGTGACATCCCTGCATGGTTTCCCGATGTCGCGCCCGAAAGGTGCCAATCATGACTACCAGTGCCATTCCCCTGCCCGCCGGGTTGACGCCAGAAACTCGGTATTATCCGTTGAGTCGATTCTTGAAAGAACGCTTCGGCAGGCGGGTCTATCGAGTCACGATTGACGCCGGCTTCACCTGTCCCAATGTCGATGGCACGGTGGCCTTGGGGGGCTGTGTCTATTGCGATAATCGCAGCTTCAGCCCCAATCGCCGCCTACCGCGCAGCACCATTCGCCAGCAGGTGGAACGCGGCATCGACATCTTGAGCAAACGCTATCGGGCCGACCATTTCTTGGCCTACTTCCAGGCGGCGACCAACACCTACGCCCCGGTGCCGAAGCTCAAATCCTTCTACGATCAGGCGTTGGAGCATCCACAAATCATCGGCTTGATGATCGGCACCCGCCCTGACTGCGTGCCGGAGCCGGTATTGGACTTGCTGGCAGATTATGCCCGCGACCGTTACGTCGGCCTGGAGCTAGGGTTGCAGAGCATCCACGACCGCTCGCTCGATTGGATGAATCGCGGCCATCATTATGACTCGTTCGTCGATGCGGTCCAGCGCTGTCAAGGGCGCAACTTGGACCTGTGCATCCATGTCATCCTCGGCCTGCCCGGCGAATCGGTCGAGGACATGCTGGCCACCGCCGACGCTTTGGCCGGGATGCCCCTTCACGGCGTCAAGATTCACAATCTGCACGTCGTCAAGGACACGCCGTTGGCGGCGATGTACCAGCGCGGCGAAGTCCGCATGATGGATCGGCACGAATATGTCGCCATCGTGTGCGACTTCCTGGAACGCTTGCCGCCCCAGGTGGTCATTCACCGCCTCACTGGCGACGCCCCGCCGGATTACCTTGTCGCCCCCGATTGGTGCCTCGACAAGCCCGGCCTGCTCCGCGACATTCAAGCCGAACTGACCCGCCGCGCCAGCTGGCAGGGGAAGAAGTGGAAAGCAGCCCATGTTTAGCGGGCGAGCCAACGGCGAGCGCCGGGCACGGAAGGGACATCCTATGGCCAACACGAGAGCCAAAGGCGTCATTCACGGCAAAACCATCGAATTGGCGCAAGCCCCCGTCCGCCCAATGGCCAAGCTGTTACCGTAACGATTCATCCAATCGCCAACCATTTGGCGGAGCAACCGAAAGAGTCGGTCGCGTCCGAGTCCAGGTTGGCAGAGACAACCACCATCACTCGTTGATCTATACAAATTGACACATCCGCGAAAACGAATAATCTGATGAGAGGAGATCACGACGGCCCATCGCTTTTGAGGAGTTCCATGCACGCCCAAGCTGAATTGATTCCAGTGACGATTGCCAGCGCCGGCGTGGTGGGGGTTTTGGTGGCGCTGTTGGGGAGCATCAAGCTGCCGCTGGCGCAGCGCTTGTGCATCGACGAAACCCGCGTCGGTTTCTTGGTGGCGGCCTTGTTCGCGGCCGTGGTGCCGTTGATGCTGTTTGGCGGACTGCTGATCGACAGCTGGGGGGTCAAATGGGTGCTGACCGGCGGTTCGTTTTTGACCTGTCTGGCGCTATTCGGTTTGGCAGTCAGTCGGTCCTTCGGCCAGGCGCTGGGCTGCGTGCTGCTCATCGGCGCGGGGTCGGCGTTCCTGGCCAATAGTAGCGTGGTGTTGATGCCGCCGGCCTTTCATCCCGACAACAAGGCGGCGGCCACTAACTTGGGGAATGTCTTTTTCGGTATCGGCGCTTTAGTCACGCCGTTTCTGGCGCATGGGCTGATCAACTACCTGGGCTTCCGGCGGGGGCTGGGCTTGCTGGCAGTGGTCTGTCTGGCGCCGGCCAGCGCCGCCGCGCTCACCACCACGGACGCCTTTCCGGTTCACGAAGCGACCGGCGCTTTGCAGAGCGTGTGGCGGCATCCGGTCTTGTGGTTCGTTGGCGTCGGCTTCGCCCTGTACATCCCCATTGAGGCCACCGTCAGCGCCTGGACGACGACGCTGCTCACCCGGCGCGGCGTCCGCGAGGGGCGCGCGGCGTTGGTATTGTCGGGGTTCTGGCTCAGTTTGGTCGTATCTCGGTTGGTGGATTGGTTCATTGGTTTTCCCAAGTGGTCCAGTCCCTGGCTGGTCTTGGGCTTGGCCTTGGCGGCGGCGGTAGTGATAGGCAATCTGGCCTTCACTGAAAAACGCAGCCATGCCATCTGGTTGACGCTGCTGGCTGGTTTCACGCTAGGACCCATCTTTCCGACGCTGGCAGGCATCTTATTAGAGTTCTTTCCCGTCCAGCAGCATGGCACTGCCTTCGGAGCGGCCATTCTCATCGGCAGTCTGGGCGGCCTGACCCTGCCCCCTGTCATTGGCCAATTCGCCCGCCATCACTCCATCGAAGGGGCCATGTACGTCAACGTCGTCCTGGCCGCCGTGCTCGGATTGCTGGCGTGCGTGTTTGGCTTGTGGTTGGTGGTGTGAAGACGCATCACTTGCCAATGCAAAAGCGGCCTTGCTGAGGCACGGCGTGCAAAACATGCATGAAAACAAGGGGTTTTCGCGGTTGCCGGCTCAACCGGCGAGTGCCAGGAGTGCCGATTTTGCACTCCGAGCAGGTTGCACAAGTTCGGCACGCTCGCGGCCAGTGGCGCCCTTCAATGCGGCCCCGGCTCGCTCGCCGGGGATGACGCTAGACTCAGCGCCGATCACACTCGGCGGAAGTGTGCTTCAATGCGGCCCCGGCTCGCTCGCCGG
>JBKBIP010000006.1:0-87111 GCA_046297495.1 Gemmataceae bacterium
GCGGATTTCCTGGCGCAGCTGGGCAAGTTCGAGCACACCGCCGAGTTCTTGAAGGCTAACCTGCGGCGTGGCATCGTAGCGCGTCCGTGGGTGCAAGAGGCCCTGGCCTTAGCCTTGCAAGAGAGCGGCGGCGCGCCGGTGGACATCGAACGGGCGCAGGCATCGGCGATTGATTTGGTCCCGAACCGGGCCGAGAGTTATTTGCAGGCATCGCGGGCGTTGGCGGACAACCAGCGCTATGACCAGGCATTGGCCCTATGCCGGCAGGCGGCGCAAGTCGAGCCGAACCTGCCCGATCCCTACGCGGATGCGTTGGTGTATGCCGAGAAAGCGGTGAACAGCGAAGCGCTGTTGTGGGCGGCGGGGAACCTGTTGCAGCGCGATTGGCCAGTGGACAATCGCCATCTGCACCTGGACGCTCAGGACCGCCTCAATTACATGGCCCGGTTGTTGTCCGACCAGCGGCAAGTCGCCGAGGCCCAGAAGTTGCGCGACGCGGCCAAGCAGGTCCAACAACGCGATCTGGTGATCACGCTTATCTGGCAAGGAGAAGCGGATTTGGATTTGAAGGTGAAGGAACCCGTTGGGACTATCTGCTCCTCGCTCCAGCGGCAAACGCCGGGTGGTGGAACCTTCCACGGCGACGACCTTCAAAATCGGCTGCGCGAGGAATACGTGGCGGCCCAGGCGTTCTCTGGTGACTACGAAGTGACGGTAGAACGCATCTGGGGTCGGCCGTTGGGGGCCAAGGCCACGCTGGAAATTATCCGGCACCAAGGCTCTCCCCAGGAAAGCCGGGAGCGGCATACTCTTGTCCTCGACAATGGGCAGAAGCTAACCTTCAAATTGGACGAAGGCCGGCGTACTGCCTTGGCATCCGTGCCGCTGACGTTGCCGCAACGACGTGCGGAAACGCAAGCCGGTTTGTCGGCGGGCAATCGTTCTCTCATCAAATTGCGCTCTCTGGTGGAACCAGAGTTCAACAACATCGATGAGGAAAAGCTGATGGGGGGCGTGGCCGGTAGCGGCTTCGAGGTGCCCAAGCCGATCACTCCCACGCAAGCTCTGGAGCACTTCAGCTATCAAGGGAAGGTGCCGTCGTTCGTGAACGATGCCCTGGACATGACAGCCAAGGCAACCGTATCGGCGGATGGTAGCTATGTGCGCTTGACGCTGCAACCGGCATTCGAGACCGCCAGCCGGCTCCAAGCGCGGCCCGTCATCACGAACCCAGTCATTCCCGGTAGTGACAACTGATAGCTTTCCGCATGGGCCGAATGGCAAGCAAGCCTGGTTCTCGCTGAGAACCAGGCTTTTTTTGTGTCGCGCGGCGTGCATTCCGGGCGTGACGATGTTCTACTCCTCTTTCTCCTTCCCTGCTGCTTCTCCTACAATAAATTTGACCTCACACGGACCGGAGTTGAAAACCGTATGAGACACATATTACCTCGGCAAAGAATAGCGTGGGCCGGATTGGCATTCCCGTCCACGAGGCATCTTTGCCGCTGGAGTAATAAGAGGAGGCCAAAACGATGCGCGGCGAATGGTGGCTGGCGATACTGGTATTGATTTCGGGAGTAAGCGGCACCACAGCCGAGGAGCTGACGGCCGTGGAGCGCGGCCGCAAGGCCCTGCTGGAGCGCCATTACGTGCCGGCGACTGTGGCGCCACAAGCCTATCAGGAATTGTGGAAACAATGGGGAGACCTCAAGGAAGCGCCGGCGGATTACGATGCTGCCGTGCGCGAGCGCTACGGCTTGCACCCGGCGCCGTATCCCAATCAGGGCTATCCGATGGGGATACGCCTGGCTCCGCGCGTGTTGGGCTTCGGCCACGGCTTGGCTACCGATTGTCTCATTTGTCATGGTGGTAGCATCTTCGGCAAGAGCTACGTTGGTCTGGGCAATGCGTCATTGGACATCCATGCTTATTTCGAGGAGATTTCCGCCGCCAATGGCTACGCCGCGAAACTGCCGTTTACATTCACTCAAGTTCGCGGCACATCCGAGGCTGGCGGCATGGCCGTTTATCTGCTCGGCTTGCGCGAGCCGGACTTGAAGCTCCGGTCATCCGCTCTAAAACTGGGTTTGTGCGACACGATGTGCGAGGACACCCCGGCTTGGTGGCTGTTGAAGAAGAAACAGACCATGTACGCTACTGGCGGGGCCGACGCCCGTTCGGTCCGCTCGCTCATGCAGTTCATGCTGACGCCGCTCAACCCTCCCGAAGTGTTTGAGAAAGAAGAAGAGGCGTTTCGGGATATTCAAGCCTATTTGCTGAGCCTCGAAGCTCCCCCCTATCCGTTGCCGGTGGACCAAAAACTGGCTCGCCGGGGCGAATGGCTGTTCCGTGAGAATTGCGCCCACTGCCACGGAACCTACGGTGACAACGGCACGTACCCTAACCGCATCGTGCCGCTCGAGGTGATTGGCACCGATCGCAGCCGCTACGACGGCATCTCGGCGGAGTTCGCCCGCTATTACAATAAGAGCTGGTTCGCCAAAGAACGGGCTGGTTGGTTCGCCGATGAGTATGCCGCCCGCCCTTCCGTTGGCTACCAGGCGCCGCCGTTGGATGGCATCTGGGCGACGGCTCCCTATTTGCACAATGGCTCGGTGCCAACCGTGTATGACGTGCTCAATTCCAAGAGCCGGCCCACTCTCTTCACCCGCTCGTTCCGCACCGGCCAAGATGCTTACGATCCGGTCAAACTCGGCTGGAAAGTGCAAGTTCTCGATCAAGGCCCCGACCCGCGCCTGCCAGCCATCGAACGCCGCAAGGTGTACGACACCCGCTTGCCCGGCCGGGGCAACACCGGCCACACCTTCGGCGATCATCTAACGGATGAAGAACGCATGGCCGTCATTGAGTATTTGAAAACCTTGTGAACCCGATCTCTGCGCCTCAGGGCAAACACTGTCCCGTGATGAGCACTGTGGCCGTGATTTCGTTGCTGAGATCGGTCTTGAATTGTAGCTGCCGACGTATTTCACCGGGCTGTTTCCCTTGGCAGCGGATCGTCACGACATGCACGGTCTGGGAGGTGGACGGCAAGTCGGCCTCCAACCCGTCCCCCAAGCCGTTGATCTGAAGAATCCGGAACGGCTTGGCGCCACGCACCACGACGCGGCGGGCCGTCGTTTCGCCGCGTTGCATGTCTCCCATGTTCACCGTGCTGGGGACCACGGACAAGGTGGCCTGCACATTGGCTTCGACGAGCATGGGCACCAATGGGCTGACGGGATCATTGGTCATCAGGGACAAGTCATAGCGATGATTCCCCACCGGGGCGTCCGCTTTCAAGGTGATGCGCAGCCGATAGCCCACCTTGCCGGGTTGGCGGTAGAGCTGCTCGACGTTGACATCCACGGGCGAGTTATTGGTGACGATGCCGGTGATCTTCCAATCCAGCGGGCCGGCATATTCCACGTCGATCACCTGGGTGGGCGTTTGTCCCTGCGGGACGATGCCGAAATCGACCTCGCCGGGGTTGAAGACGACATCGGAGCGGCAGTTGGCCGACACTTGCAAGACGGCGGTGGACATGAACTGTGGACCGACCGTGATGAAAATCTGCACGGTTTTGGGGCCAGTGAAGCGGCGCGTGTCCATCGTGACATCGAGATAAGCGGATTCGCGCGGCGCGATGGCGCCGCTGGGTGGCGTCACGATCACGCAGCCACACGAGGAGCGCTGGCCAACCACCTGCATGGGCACGGCGTAGATGTTGGTGATCTTGAAGCGATGGTGTAGTTGGGCGCCGCGTGGGACATTGCCAAAATCATGGCTGGTGCCGCCCCCCGCGAACATCTTCTCGGCCCAGCGGTCGGTCTGGCCCTGTCCCACTGGTAAGCTCAATGTGATCAGGGCCAACATCGCGTAGTGCATGCTTTGCCTCCCCCTTTGGGGCCTCCCCGCCAACGAATCGCCCGCGTCGTTCCGTGGCGGGATCATAGCGTCCAGGCTCGTCGGAGTGAAGCCGGAATTTCGCTGGCGTTCGCACTTTTTCGTTCCTATGCTCTCAAGAACTATGATCTCAACAACTTGGAGAAACTACGATGTCCGCTGATATGAGCGAACTGGTGAAAGCATCCTTGCTAGGTAAGTTGGACCAGCTGTGGGCGGAGGTGAAACAACTCACCGAGCCGCTCACCGATGCGCAACTGTGGACCAAACCGATGCCAGAGAGCAATTCCATCGGCCATCTGCTGCTCCATCTAACTGGGAATCTCAACTATTATATCGGAGCACAGCTGGGTCAGACTGGTTACATTCGGGACCGAGAGCGGGAGTTCACCGAGACGAATGTGCCGGATCGAGAAACTTTGCTGGCCAATCTCGACGCCGCCATCGCCGACGCGCGCCGCATCGTCGCACCCCTGAGTGCCGCGCAACTGGCCAGCCCACACCCCGAGGAACGCTTCGGAACCGTGCTCAACGCCCTAGTCCACCTAGTCGCCCATTTTGCGCTGCACCGAGGACAAATGTCGTATCTGGTTCGTTTGGTGCAATGACGACTGATGCGGTAAGCGGTGGATACCTCCACGAAAAAGGGGCAGGTCTGCGACCTGCCCCCTGAGGCATGAACCAATGGAATCTGCTCTAGTTCTTCACCTCCGTGCTGTCCGCGCCCGGAGGAGATAGGGCCTTGATCAAGGCGCCGGTCTTGCCGTTGTACAGCCGAACGATCCCTTCTTGACCGCCCGTCGCCACGACATCCCCTTCTGGGCTGACGCCGAGAGCGTACAAGAAGTCGGTACTGCCGGCCAAGTTGCGGATGCGGCCGCCGTTGTCCGAATTCCAGATGGTGACGAGCTGATCGCCGCTGCTGGTGACGAATTGATTGGTCGAACCCAGGAACAGCAAGCGCGTCACTTGTTTGTTATGGGCGTTGATGGTGCGGACCTGTTCCCCCTTCTCGTAATCCCAAATCTTAACGGCGTTGTCAGCGCCGCCGCTGGCCAGGAACTTGCCGTCGCCGCGCCAGCCGACATCCATCACATGATGGGTGTGCCCTTCAAAGGCTTTCTCGAACTTGCCGCTGGGAATCTCGAAGATTTTGACGAACTTGTCGGCGCCGCAGGAGGCCAGTCTGGTATTATCGGGACTGAAACAAACGCCATAAATGGTATCGCTGTGACTGTCCTTGATGTGAACGACCAGTTTGCCGCTGTCCACGTCGAAGACTTTCAGCTCGCCGTCCTCGGTGGGAGCGCCGCCGCCGGTAGCCAGCAGCTTGCCATTGGGGGAGAAGGCCAATGCCACGACGCGGTCGGCGAAGTCGGTGAGATGGTGCCGTACTGTTCCCGCCTGCACGTCCCAGATCAACACTTCGCCGTAACTACCGCTGGCCAGGAAACGCCCATCGGGACTAAAAGCCAAGGAATCGACCACGCTCAGATGGGCGGCGGCCATCGGTTGGCCATCCGGGGCCTTCAGATCGGGCGCGGTCAACGAGCGGATGTAATTGCCCGCCCCCGCGTCATAAATATGAATGTGGTTGGCTCGTCCGGCGGCTACGGTGGACTTATCAGAGCTAACGGCCACGGCACGCACCGGCGTGAAGTTCGGCGGCAAGGTGGAGAGGACCGGCTTGGGCTTGACGCGGGCCATGCTCGGCGGCTTGGCCCCTTGGTCGATCCACAGCTTGATCAGGGCCAATTCCTCGGGCGTCAGCGGCTCCTCGCGGCGCGGCGGCATGTACGGCCGCTCCTCCTTGGACACCAGCTTGACCAACAGGCTTTCCGCCGACTTGCCGGGAACGACCGGAGCACCCTTCTTGCCCCCCTTCATCAACGCCTCGAACGTGCCCAGATCGAATTTGCCTTCGGTGACGGCGCCACTATGGCACACCAGGCACTTGTTGACGAAGATCGGTTCGATGTCTTTCTCGTACACGACCGGCTCGCTGCGATTGAGCTGAATGACCTTGATCGGTTCCTCCCCTTTCTGGCGTTCTTTCTTGGCGTCCTGAGCCAAACCCCAGGTAGGAACAACGACCAACAAGGGCAGAATGAATAATACGCGGCGCGTCATGGCATCAAATCTCCCAAAGATAAAACAGGTCCCGCCCCGCCCCCCGCGAGGCGAGACCAGAGAAAGATATTTACTTCACCACGTTGACAGTGATCTTGGCTTCCTGCGCGGTGGGCACCTTGCCATTGTACATGCCGGTTGCTTTCACCACGAGGTTGGGCCGATTGCCGGGGGCGGCGTCGGCATCCGCCTTGAGGACGAACTTGGCCTCGTTCTGGCCGGCGGGGATCGTCACCTTGGCGGCGCTGACTCCCTTGATATTGGGCGGCAACTCCAACTCGACCTCAAAGGGACCGTCATAGTCGTACATGCGGGCCACGCGGACCAGCACTTCGGTTTGTTCGCCGATCTTCACCGTGGCCGCGGTCGGCGCCGTCGTGACCGTCGCCAGTTGCCGGGGCAACACGTTCAGCGTCAGCGGATTGGTGGGATAGATGGCCGAGCTATTCACGGGATTGGCCTTGGGATTGCGGCGGAACGGAAACGTGCCGATCCCTTCCAAAACGATGGTATAGGTGCCGGGCATCACCGTAGGTCCCACCGTGATCACTCCCGTTGCCTTGTCATTCAGATTGAGCAATTGGTTATTGTTGTTGAAGGTCAAGTTGGCGGGCAGGTTGTAATCGGTGTTGTTGGCTCCTACCGGCTTGACCTGCGCCTGTGCCTTAAACTCCGGGAAGATGCGGTTCAAGACCAGATTCAGGTTGATCTTGTCCCCTTGATAGACCTCGGTTTTCTCCAGGGTGGCCGTCACGGTGAAGAACGGCTTGTCGCGCACCGCCAGGTAGGTGCCGCGGTCGAGCCGGCTGATGGTGACGATATTCGGCTGATTGCCGGGCGTCGGCCAGGTGACGGAGGCCGTGCGGGCCTCACGCGTAACGGGTTTACCGTTGATAGTGGCCGTTCCCTTGATGGTAATGGAGCCGGCCCAGTCTGGCGCGTTCCCCGCCGCGCTCAGCACCAATACCCCATGTTTGATCCCCTTGCCGATGACTTGCGGCGGGCAGGTGACACCCGTAGGCAAGCCTTCCACGGAGAGGGTGATCTCCCCGTTGAAGCCGTCGCGCCGCCAGGCGTACACATCGTAGTAACAATTCCCCCCTTGCCCGAGCACATTGGCGTCCGGCACGCGGGTTTCCTGCGGCATGGCGATGAGCTGGAAATCGGGTTGCGGCGGCGTGATGCTCAGCCGATAGGTGCAGTTGGGTCCAACCTGGGTGCCGCTGGTCTGACTCTTGGCCACGATGACATATTGCCCATCGGCCGGCACGTTGAACTGGTAGCGGGGCGGGTCCAGCGTGCGCGTGTAGAATTTGAAGGGGGTCAATGTTTCGACGTTGTCCCCTGATTCATACACCAGTTGATTGTTGTTCGAGGCGTTGTAAATCGAGAATTCCATGATCGAAGGGGAGCCGATGCGCTCGGCAAACATCTCGATGAGGTATTGTTCCCCCTGCTTGGCCGTGAACGTGTAGTAGTCGAGGTCCCGTTTCTTTTCGATTCGGCCAGCGATTTCACAGGGAAGCGTCACGGCTTGGGCCTTGTCCTGCGTGTCATTGTTGCCATTGTCGAGCACCACCGGCGCCGTGGCGTAGGTGAGCAAATACGGGTTGGAGCTGCCGACGTTGTTGCGCACGCGATACTCGAAACCGCTCAAATTGGCGGCCACGGGCGGCACGTAGCCGTTGAAATTGAGACGTTGCAGCGCTTGTGGATCATTGGGCACGTTGACCGTGACGGTGATCTTTTCCAAGGGCCGACCGTTCAGCTGGGCCGTCGGATCGGCCTGGCCGTTCGGTAAATTGCGTCCATAGATCGTCAATTGCGCTGGCTTCCCCGGTTCGACGACGGGGGGGAAGATGGCGTCGATCCACGGAGCGGTGGAGACCGTCAGCCGGTACGGATGGTCGTTGCCGCCGGTGGTGTGCGTGAACTGCGTCAGGCGCACGTAGTAATCGCCGTCAGCGGGCAGCGTGGCGTCGAGCACGGCGTCGGTGTCGCTGTAGTTGCGGTTGGCGGCCAAAGGTCGGCCCCGCATGTCATACAATTCGACGATGGGATTGGCCTTGCTGTCGATGCTGATGGCTTGACAGCTCACGATCACGCGCTGCCCTTTTTGCCCGGTGAACAAGTAATAATCCACGTCGGTGGGATTGTTGATGAGACCGTTGACGGTTTGATTCACAGCGATTTTCTGGGGATTGGTCAACGGATCGTTGTTCGGCTCCGTTTCCAGCACCTCGGGCAAATCGCCAACGACGAAGGCGCGCGGGTTGCTAACGCCCAAATCCCCCACCACGCGCACGTCGTGCAACCCCAGCGGCACATTGGCCGGGATGGTCACTTTGAACTTGTTGATGATGACCGGGGGGGGCGGCATGGGAGCGGGCTTCTTGGGATCCGGGGGCGGGGGGGGCGGGGGAGGAACCGCTTCCGCTTTGATGGCGGGATGGCTGAACAGTAGCCCCTTGGCTTCCTCCAGGTCTTGCCCGGCGATAGTCACTTCCACGGTCGTGCCGACCTGGCCGCCGGGGGGTGTGACTTGGAACAACCGCGGGCTGGGCATCGGCGCGCCGAGCTGCTGGGCCGACAGGCTGGTAACACCCAGTAACACGCCGCAGAAGGATAACAGAAAGATCGTGCCTTGGTGGCGGGTCCACGATAGGGACTGATCCCGGTGCATGGCGGTTCTCCTCACGATAATGAAGCAAGTTCCTTGGCGGATCGCGACGTTGTTCAACAACCTTCCCGGCAAAGGCCATTGGCCCACGGAATGCCAGAGGTTGGGATTCGGCAGGTTGGAAGAACCGGGGAGTAAGGTATCCGTTTCAGTAGCGAGTCCGCAGTGGTTGGTTGTGGTGCAGGTCGGAGGGCAGCGCTTGACCTTCTAAGCATCGTAATCCCTAAAATTCCCCTCGTCAAGCGCCGACTTCGGGGATTCTGAAAATTCTTGGTGTGGTTTTGGTTATCCGCTTGTTGTTCCCTTTTGGAATTCATCAGTTCGCGCCGCACGCCGCCGATTCCCCGCGCGAACCGATCCATCCACCGCATGTAACCGTATGGTATCGCTGCAGGGACCTCTGCCTGATTCCTCTGATTTTTGCTAAGATAGCTTCTTTCCACCCGCCGCGATGAGGTTGTGCCGTTATGCCGTTTGCGAAAGTTGATACTCAAGTCGATTTCCCGGTCCAGGAACGAGCCGTGCTGGAATTCTGGCAGCGCATTCAGGCGTTTGACCGGCTACGTGACAAAAATCGCGGCCAGCCGAAGTGGTCGTTCCTCGATGGGCCGATCACCGCCAACAACCCAATGGGTGTCCACCATGCTTGGGGCCGAACGTACAAGGATGCTTATCAGCGCTACTTCGCCATGACCGGCCACGAGCTGCGCTACCAGAACGGCTTCGATTGCCAGGGGCTGTGGGTGGAAGTCGAAGTTGAAAAAGAATTAAAACTCCAATCCAAACGCGACATCGAAAACCTGGTGCCGGGGGATCCGTTTGCCAGCATTGATAAATTCGTGCGCGAGTGCAAGGCGCGTGTCAATAAATTCGCCAAGATACAAACCGAGCAATCCATCCGCCTGGGCTACTGGATGGATTGGGACCAGGCCGAGGACTGGGACAAGCCGCCGGACCAGCGCCGCAGCTACTTCACCATGTCCGAAGAGAACAATTACACCATCTGGAGCTTTCTTAAGAAATGTCACGAGCGCGGCCTGATTTATCGCGGTTTCGATTCGATGCCGTGGTGCCCGCGCTGCGCCGTCGGCCTGAGCCAGATGGAAATGCACGAAGGCTACTTGATGGTGGCCCATCGTTCGGTGTTCGTGAAGTTGCCGCTGCGGGAGCGACCCCCGGAAAACCTGCTCATCTGGACTACCACCCCTTGGACGTTGAGCAGCAACGTCGGCGCGGCGGTGAATCCGAACCTCACGTATCTGAAGATCAAGCACAAGGAAGAGATTTACTACGTCGCCAAGGGGGCCTTCACGTTCCAGCGCCTGGAGGAAGAATTCAAGCGCAAGGACTGGGTCGAAGGGGTGCCCAAGCTCAAAACCTTGGCACAAGTCTTCAAGGAAAAAGGGGGCTATGAGATTGTCGGCGAAATCGCTGGCAAGGAGATGATCGGCTGGACGTATGATGGCCCCTTCGATGAATTGGCGGCCCAGAGTCATCCCGCCGGCTATCCCAACGACATCGCCGAGGTGGTGCGCCGCCAGGATTGGGCGCCGGCGGTGGGAGCGAAGGAACGCCATCGCGTCATCGCCTGGGACGCGGTCGGCGAGACGGAAGGGACTGGCATCGTCCACATCGCGCCAGGCTGCGGCAAGGAGGACTTCGAGCTAGGCAAAACCGAGGGGCTGCCGCCGGTCGCGCCGCTCGATGAATATGGCACTTTCTTGTCAGGCTTTGGCGACCTTGCCGGCAAATCGGCTCAGGATCACGCCACTACCGATTGGATTCTGCACAACCTGCAAGAAAAAGGCGTGCTTTTCGCGTCCGAGCGCTATCCGCACCACTACCCGCACTGCTGGCGCTGCAAGACCGAGCTGCTGTTTCGCCTGGTCGATGAATGGTTCATTGACATGAAGTGGCGTGACGAAATCATGCGCGTGGTCGAGGATGTCACGTTCTTGCCCGAATCGATCAACGGCAAGGCCCGCGAGCTGGACTGGCTGCGCAATATGGGGGATTGGATGATCTCCAAGAAACGCTTCTGGGGCTTGGCGTTGCCAATTTGGGTCGATGAGGCGACCGGCGATTTCGAGGTCATCGGCTCGCGCCCAGAACTCCAGGAACGGGCCGTCGAAGGGTGGGACCAGTTCGAAGGGAAGCCGCCGCACCGCCCCTGGATTGACCTGGTGAAGATTCGGAATCCCAAGACCGGCAACCTGATGTCGCGCATTCCCGATGTCGGCAATCCCTGGCTGGACGCCGGCATCGTCCCCTATTCGACGATGAAGTACAACAGCGACCGGGACTACTGGCAACAGTGGTTCCCCGCCGATTTCATCACCGAATGCTTTCCCGGCCAGTTCCGCAATTGGTTCTACGCCATCCTGGCCATGAGCACCATGATGGAACAGCGAGCGCCGTTCAAGGTGCTACTGGGGCATGGCTTGGTGCGCGATCAAAAAGGGGAGGAGATGCACAAATCGAAGGGGAACGCCATTCCCTTTGATGGCGCCGTTGATACCGGCTATCGACTTTTCCATGAGCGCGACCCAAAGTTGAAACTGGAAGCGCAGGCCCACCGCGACTTGCCCGAAAACTGGTTGCCGAATTCTTTGCAGGAAGAAACGATTATCCTCGAAGGGAAGCCCAAGTTGGTGGTGTCCGCCGGTTATCCGCCGATGGGAGCGGATGAGATGCGCTGGCTCTATTGCCGACAAAATCCCGCCAACAACATTAACTTCGGCCCCGAACCCGCCGAGGAATTGCGGAGCAAATTTCTGCTTAAGCTGTGGAATGTCTATGCCTTCTTCTGCAACTACGCCCGCTTGGATGACTTCGATCCGAATGCACCCCAAGTGCCATTGCGGGACCGTCCCGACATCGACCGTTGGATTCTGTCCGATTTGCAATTACTCATCCAGACGGCCCGCGCCAGCTTTGAAAAATTCAATGTGCAAACCTTCTGCCTGGAGGCCGAGAAATTCGTCGATGATAAACTGAGTAACTGGTACGTCCGCCGCAACCGCCGCCGCTTCTGGAAAAGCGAGCACGGCACCGACAAGCGGGCCGCCTATCAGACGCTGTACACGGTGCTAACCACCTTGGCCAAGCTCTTCGCGCCGATCATGCCCTTTTTGACGGAGGTGATGTGGCAAAACCTGCAAGGAAAGGATGAAGGCGGAAGGATGAGGGAAAAACAACAAGAGGCGGCTTCTGACTCATCCTTCTCTGATAGCGTCCATCTGTGCGACTACCCCGACGTGGCTGAAGTGGACGCTGAACTATCCGCCGACATGGACGCCCTATTGCGTTTGGTGTCGCTTGGCTCGGCGGCGCGAAACACGGTTAAGCTCAAGGTCCGCCAACCGTTGTCCGAGATGAGGGTACAAGCCGGTGAAGAGAGCGTGCGCCGGGCCGTGGAACGGTTCGCGGATCAGATTGGCGAGGAATTGAATTTCAAGAAAGTGACATGGCATGATCCAGCCCAGGGCGCATTGCTGCGCTTCGCGGTCAAGCCGAACATGAAGAACCTGGGGCCGAAGTTCGGGCCGCGTTTGCAGGAGGTGCAAACCGCCCTGGCCCAAGCCGACCCGGCGGCGGTGGCGCGGGAAATCCAGGCAGGGCGAGCTTTTCCACTGGCTTGCCCCAGTGGTGCCGTTGAATTGACAGCGGATGATGTCGTAATCGCTCTGCAAGCCCCGGATGGCTGGGCCGGCATCGAGGAGCGCGGCACCCAGGTCCTCATCGACACGCGCATCACCGAGGAGCTGGCCCAAGAAGGGATGAGCCGGGACGTCATCCGTCAAGTGCAGGAGCTACGCAAAAAAGCCCAGCTAGAAATGGAAGACCGCATCTGCCTGTATTTGCACACCGCGGCGGAGCGTTTACGTCAAGCCATTGACAAATTCCGCGACCACATCGCCCGGGAAACCCTGGCGGCGCAGTGGGCCGCCGATCCACTCGCCGCCGGCTCCCCGTCCGCGGCGGTGAAGATCGACGGCCAAGCGCTGACCATCCAGCTGCGAAAGGTGACGACCGGAGGAGCTTGATGGGGAACGAAGATACTATTCCTCACGCGCCGTCCTCGCCGCCCGTCTGGCTGCAAGTGTGTCTGCTGCTAGTCATCGCCGGGTTGGCGCTCGCGCTGCGTTGGCCCATCGCCGACATTCCCTTGGAACGAGATGAGGGGGAGTACGCCTACATCGCCCAGCGCTGGCTGCAAGCAGAGGTGCCCTATCGACATGCCTTCGATCAGAAACCGCCGTTGGTCTTCGCGGTCTATGCCCTGATCTTCCTGGCGTTCGGCCAAAGCGTGGCGGCAATTCATTGGGGCGCGCAGCTGTACCTCATCGCCACGGCTTTCTTCCTATTCCTGATCGGCAAGCGGTTGTTCACGCCGCCCACTGGCATCCTGGCAGCGGCGTTTCTATTGCTCACCACGATGGATGTCAGCGTCTTGGGCAACGCCTTCAACGCCGAGAGTGTCATGCTGCTGCCCCTCGTGGCCGGCATGTACGCGGCGGTGCGAACGGTGGAATCGGCCTCCGTCCGTTGGGCCTGCCTGACCGGCATGCTGTCGGCGGCGGCGCTGTTGGGCAAGCAAGTGGCCCTGTACGATGGCATGTTTTATTTCTTGATGATGACACTACTAATCCCGGTGAGCGGGGGGCGTCCGTCCCCCGGTGACAGCTTTCACCCGGAGACAGACGCCTGCCGTTCGTCTCAGTGGTTTCTTCTACCGCTGAGCTTCACGGTCGGTTTCGCGGGCATCCTGGCCCTGGTGACGGGTTACTTCGCCTGGCATGGGGCGCTGCGGGAATTCTGGGATTGCGTCGTGGGCTTCAATCTAAAGTATGCCTCGACCGTCCCTTTGACGCAGTACCCGTCCCGGTTTGTCACCGAGTTACTCAAGATCGGCATTTGCTTGGGGCCAATCTTCGTGCTGGCTGGTGCCGCGTTGTTGCCGCTCATCGGACCGCGACCAATCGTGGTAACGCAACGCTACCCGTACTGGTTGACGTGGGCTTGGCTACTGTTCTCCATGTTGGGTACTTGGACGGGTGGTTACTTCCGCCCGCACTACTATATCCAAATGCTGCCGGCGCTGTCCCTCTTGGCGGGGGCTGGTGTGTTGATCGTATGTCAGCTACCGGGATTGCGGCGTTTTCCCGCCGCACGGTATGGGTTGACGGCGCTGGCGGCGGCGTACACCGTGTCCGTCAGTGCTTGGTACTATCTGCCCGGCCTGTCGCCGACCGAGAAAAGTTATCGGACGTACCATTTTAATTACTTCCCCGTGGCGCAGGATGTGGCCCGCCACATTCGGGAGCATTCGCCGCCTAACGCGGCGGTGTTTGTCTTGGGCGTGGAGCCAGAGATTTATTTTTATGCCCAACGACGTGCCGCTAGCCGTTACATTTTCGTCTATCCGCTGATGATGCCGTATGAGGACACGCGCGACCGGCAGCGCGGGGTGTTGAAGGAGCTGCGCGACAACTCGCCGTGCTATGTGGTGATCATGGATGCTCACCTACCGGCCTTGCGTGAACCCGGCACGCCGTCCGATCTCGAAGAGGGATGGCGTAACGAGCTGCGGCGTTCGTATCGTCTGGATGCCGTGGTCATGCCGGCCATGAGGGATGGCCCGTTCCACTTGCGGGTCGTGACCCCCGCTGCCGGGGTCGAGGCTTGGCAAGCGGCGCAGGCGTCCGTGGCCGCGGCGCCTGATAAACAACGACACTATATCACCATCTACCGACGTCACGATGAACGCTTAGAGACCCCATGAACTGGAACGTACCGCAACATCAACTGGACCTGGCTTCACGGCTTGCCGCACTGATGGCACTATCACGACGTTGCGTGCCGTATGTCATCTTAATGCTGGCTTGTCTGGCCTGCCTGGGGCCGTTCGCCGACAAGGCGTTTCACATTGACGACCCCCTGTTCCTGTGGGCGGCCCAGCACATTCAGAAACATCCGTTGGACTTTTTCGGCTTCGAGGTCCATTGGTACGCCACTTATCAGCCGATGTGGGATGTCACTCAGAATCCGCCACTGACGTGTTATTACATTGCTTTAGTCGCCGCCCTGTTCGGGTGGAGTGAAGTAGCGTTACATCTGGCCTTTGTGTTGCCGGCGGTGGGCGTCTTGTGGGGAACGTATGTCTTGGCCCGGCGTTTCTCGCGCTGGCCGATGTTAGCGACCTTGGCTACCCTGCTGACACCGGTGTTCCTTGTCAGCGCCACCAACATCATGTGTGACACCATGATGCTCTGCTTTTGGGTGTGGACCATCGTGGCTTGGGATGCCGGCTTGCGGCAGCGGCGGGGCATCTGGCTGTACACGGCGGGAGTGCTCATCGCTGTCACGACCTTGACCAAGTATTTCGGCATCAGCCTGGTGCCGCTGTTGGCCGTCTATGCCGTCGCCGTGGATCGGCGCGGCTGGAAACGCTGGCTGCCGGCGCTGCTGGTGGCGGTGCTGCTGCTCGCTGGTTATCAAGGACTGACCTACGCGCTCTATGGCCGACCGTTGCTGTTCTCGGCCATGAATTACGCCGCTTCCTATCAGTCCCTCTATCCCTTGGACATGCTGAGTAAGCTGTTCCGCACGTTCGCCTTCTTGGGTGGCTGTGCTGGTGGCTTGGTCTTGTTTCTGCCGCTGTTGTGGTCGGGACGGCGGTTGTTCCTACTGGCCGCGCTCGGCGGTTTCTTGGTCTATCTGATGACCAGCGAAGAGCTGGAACGCTATTTTCTGGGCGTGCATATTCCCGATATTCCGGGCCAGTCGTTGCAATTTGCCCTGTTTTCCGTGGCGGGAATCTACTTGCTGATGTTGACTTTCGAGGACCTGTGGAAGGAACGTAGCGCGGAGTCGCTGTGGTTGGTGTTGTGGGTGTTGGGAACGGCGGTGTTTGCTGGCTTCGTCAACTGGGCGCTCAACGGCCGGTCGGTTCTACCGTTGGTTCCGCCTCTGGCTATCCTTGTGATGCGCGGTCTGGATCGGAAATGGAAAGATCGCTTGGTGGATCGGACCTGGTTGGCCTATGTCCCGTTGGCGCCGGCGGCGGTCGGAGCCTTACTGCTGGCTTGGGCGGATTACCACATGGCCAACTCGTCCCGGACGGCGGCTCGCCGCGCGGCCAGTTATTGTTCCGAGATGGGCATCTGCTGGTTTCGCGGTCATTGGGGCTTTCAGTATTACATGGAGCAGATGGGGGGCCGGCCTTGGGACTTTCGCCACCCCAATGGTCAAGTCGGTGACGTGATCATCACTGCCGACAACAACACCAATACGTATTCCGTGCCAGAAGAAAAATTAATCATCGTGGAGCGGATCGAAGAACCATCGTTCCCCTGGTTGGCCACCATGCACTATGGGGCCGGCGCTAGCTTTTATTCCGATATGTGGGGGCCGCTGCCGTTCTATGTCGGCACGGCGCCGCCCGAGGTTTTCCTGGTCGCTCGTCTCAAACAGCCGATCCAGCAAGAGGAAGGGGATCATTTGGGACCAAGATGAGCAACGCTTTAGACAACAGCCTCTCACATACACTCCCGGATGCGGCACAAGATCGCCTGTTCCATGTCAATGTCGCGCCCCATGGGAATCCAATTTGACTCGAACACGGTCGGATCGATGACTTGATACTGGCGCTGGACGGTTGGTTCATTGATGAAGGTGGCGGCGCCGGCGGTTTGGCGCACCGGCCGCGGCAAGTTTTCCAGCTCCTTGAACACCGTCACCTGCACGAAGTAGCCGCCGTCGTCCGCCGTCTGGATTTGCACCACCGCGCGATGGCGATACGTTTGCAGCGTGGCTAACCAGCGCTCGCGGACGCTGGGGCTGCCCCGTTTCCAGAGCTGCTCGAAGCCCGGAGCGATGGTGGGATACGTTTCGATGCGGCCGTCATAGCGATTGGCGTAGGCGATGGCGTCGGGAAAATAGGCAGTGACGACATCCAACACGTTCTCGAACACCATGCCGTAGCTTGGGGGGCCGAGAGGGATGTACACCGGATTTTCAACGGCCGTCACGAAGGTTTGCGACTGCATGTAGGTGGGGTTGTTCAGGCGCGGCCCACTCATACAGCCCCCCACGCTTGCCAGGAGCGCGGCCCCCACCGCAGCCATCCATGTTCGCCCCATAAGCCCCCACCCCGATGCTGCGCGCGGCGACATACCCCCCGCCGCGCCGAGTTTCGGTTCGAGATCGTTTCACCGCTGGATTCTGGAAGAGGAGGAGCTTATGCCCACAAAGGGGAAACGTGTCAAGAGGAATTCCAGCGTTTTTGGCGCTGGGAGATAGGCGTCGGAAATTGGTGACAAAGCCTCAGGCCCCAAAAGGGGACGCGACTCGATTTCGATGGTTATCCGATTCCGCCACGATCAACTCTCCATCAGCAAATACGAGTCGCGTCCCCTTTTTATTGTCCCAACTCCGCGATTTTGCGGTACAACGAACTCAAACCCATGCCCAGACGGCGGGCGGCTTCCTTCTTGTCGGAGGTTTGTTTCAAGATACGTTCGATGTGCTGGCGCTCGAAGCGTTTCACCGCTTCGCCTAAATCATCGATCAAACCGGGATCGTTGGGATTGGGGATTAAATCCGGCGGCAGATCGGCGGGAGTGATCAAGGGGCCTTCCCCCAAGATGACAGCTCGTTGTAAAACATTTTCCAACTCGCGGACATTCCCCTTCCACGGACAAGCGGTCAGCAGCTGCATCGTCTCGTGCGTGATGCCGGTGATGGGCTTGGCGAGGGAGCGGGCGTGTTTGGCCAAGAGGAATTCGACCAGGTCGGGTATATCCTCGCGCCGTTCGCGCAACGGCGGCACGCGGATCATGACGACGTTGAGACGATAATACAAATCCTCGCGGAAACGTCCTTGTTCGACTTCGCGCTGCAAGTCCTTGTTGGTCGCTGCCAGGACGCGGGCCTCGACGCGAATCGGCTCATTGGCGCCGACGGGGAGGACCTCCTTTTGTTCGATGGCACGCAGCAATTTGGCCTGGGTCGCTGACGGTAGCTCGCCGATCTCGTCGAGAAAGACCGTTCCCGCGCCGGCATGGACGAACACGCCGGGCTGATCGCGGTCGGCGCCGGTGAACGCTCCTTTACAATGGCCGAACAGCTGATTCTCCAACAAATCGTGCGGGATGGCGGCGCAGTTAACGGCCAGGAAGCGCGCCTCGGCGGCGCCGCTGTGATGATGGAGGGCGCGGGCGATCAGCTCCTTGCCCGTGCCGCTCTCGCCGCATAGCAACACGGTGGAGCGCGTCGGCGCCACCTTGCGCACCATCTCGAAGACTTGTTGCATGGCAAGGCCGCGCCCGATGATGTGGTCGAAATCATATTCGCGGTTTAGCTCGCGGCGCAGCCATTGGTTTTCCAGATACAAATCCCGATAGGACAACAACCGGCGAATCTTGTTCAAAACCTCATCGAACAGGATCGGCTTCATCAAGTAGTCATGGGCGCCGCGCTGAAACGCCTCGACGGCGTTCTCGACCGTGGCATAGGCGGTAATCAGCAGAACGAAGGTTTCGGGGCTGATCTTCAAGAGCCGTTCTAGCAATTCGATGCCGTCGATGTCGGGCAAGTGGACGTCGCACAAAGCCACGGCGAACGGTTGTTCGCCAGCCACGCGCAAGGCTTCGGCGCCGTTGACGCAGGCGGTCACGGCATAGCCTTCCTGGGTCAGATACTCCGCCAGCGTCGAGCGAATGAGCGGCTCGTCATCGACCACCAAGATGGCATGGCGGGGGCGCGGCTGGGAGGACTCGGTTTGCCGAGCCGCGACGGGCGCCGATTTGCGCGTGCTACGTGACACCAGAGAAAGTTCCTTGCTTACGATGACATAACCACATCGCGATCCGGGATGGGGGCGGCATGAGGCATCGGCAACCAAACCTCAAACACTGTCCCCCAACCTGGCTTCGACTCAAACTCGATCCGACCGCCGTGATCCGTCACCAGTTTACGGGTGACGAACAGGCCCAAGCCCGTGCCGTGTTTTTTGGTCGTGAAGTAGGGTTGGAACAAGCGGTCGGCGTTCTCAGGGGCGATGCCACACCCATCGTCGCGCACCCTGATGCTGATTTCCTCGGGGTGCTGGGTCACGAGCAACTCGACCCGTCCCCCTTTGGATGTCGCATCGATGGCATTAAGAATCAGATTGAGAAACGTTTGCACCAGCTGATCGCGGACGCCATGCAACAGGGGCAGGTCATCGGGAATCGTCGCCGTGATGGTTCGTTGGCTGGGGGCCTTGTAATACTTGGCGATACTCAAGGCTTCGTCGAGAATCTCTGGCAACGAAACCCACGTCCGCTCCTTGCTGGCGGGGCGGCTGAAGTTGATCAACTCGCGCAACGTGATCTGGATGCGGCGCAGTTGATCGTTGACCAAAGCCAGCCGTTCGCGCGTGTAGCCGTCGCAGTCGCGGCGCTGGAGCATCTGCACCAACGAACTGATGGAGGTCAACGGATTGCCGACTTCGTGCGCGATACCGGCGGCCAGCAGGCCAAAGGCGGCCATCTTCTCTTGGTGCAGCAAGTGGGCTTGGGCCTCGTGCAGTTGGCGCGTGCGCTCGGCGATGCGGTCCTCCAACTGCATCTTGTTGGCACGGAGGGCGGCGTTCAGCTCGCTAAGATGCTCCCCCACGCGCTTGAGCAACCGGGCCAAGGCGCTGCTGGCCCAGCTTACCCAGCCCAGAAAAACCAGCATGAGGAGCACGGTCAAATGCGGTTCCAATCCAGCCGTGACGCGCCGCTCCTCCGGCAAGGCCAGGAACAGCGCCAGGTAGCTGATGCCGTGTAATGCACATGTCAAATAAGTGACATGCGGCGTGTGGCGAATGGCGCAGCAGATCAGCGATAAAAAATAATAATACCGGAAAGGACTATCCAAGCCGCTGTCGAAATAACACAGCAAGCCAATGAACAGCGCTTCCATGAACGAGATGACCAAAGGATAGCGTCCGAGAAAGACGCGGCCGTGGTAGCTGTGATAGGTGTCCAACAACGCGAACACCGCCCCCAACGCCAGGATGGCGTTGAGCAACGGCTGGTGAAAGCCGCTCGCGCCGACGTTGACCAGCACGTAACCAATGAGCAGGCCAAACCAGCGAATGCGAACCGCGATATGCTCGGCGGCCAATTCCCAACGGGAAGGAACGACGGAGAGTGAAACAGTAGCCATGAGGCCGTGGAACCTCGCACCCAAAAACCCAGAACGGTACTCCGCTGGCAACCCAGATGATCCGAGCCGCGACCGTTAGGGAGCGGAACTCGGAGTTGAGTTTCCTTCTGGCCGGAGTGATACTGTAATCATTATAGGGAGATGGCGCGAAAGGGAAAAAAGGGGGACGTATTTGAGGTCGCTGGGGGCGGTCCCACGCCGCTCCGCCATTGCACGAGCGGCGGTTGACGATGATGAATGAGCCATGGTCACGGGCCGCTCGAACCAGCGGCATATTCCCCCATCGGCACGATGCCCTTGGCCCAGCCGTCCAGAATCGGCTCGACGATCCGCCACGATTCCTCGGCTTCGTCCCCGCGGATGGACAACACGGCGTTTCCATCCAACACGTCCAGCAGCAAGCGCGCGTAGGCCGAAATATCTTGGGGGGCAAGTTCCGTTGTCAAAGCAACCGGGCGCAGATGGAACGGATTGTCCATGCCATTGATGTTGACGCCCAGCTCCAGACGATCCGGGTCCAGTCGCAAGCGCAGGATGTTGGCCGGAGGGGCGTTTGCCTCAAATGGTAAGTGCGGAACCGGACGGTAGTGAACGATGATCTCGTGCCGATCCGCGCCGAGGGCTTTCCCGGTGCGGAGGCGGAACGGCACGCCCGCCCAGCGCCAGTTATCGATGAACAACGTCACTTGAGCGAAGGTTTCGGTCAGGCGGTCGGGTTCGATGCCAGGTTCATCCACATAGCTCGGTACGTCTCGCTCGCCGATCCTGCCGGCGGTGTAGCGCGCGCGGATGGCGTGTCGTTTCACTTCGTCTGGATCGAAGCGGCGCACGGCCCGCAGCACCTCGACTTTCCGATCGCGGAAGTCCCGCTCGGCGAACGAGACGGGGGCCTCCATCGCCACGAGACAAAGCAATTGAAGTAAGTGATTTTGTACCATGTCCCGCAGCGCTCCGGAGTGGTCGTAGTAGCCGGCTCGGCCTTCGAGGGCCACCGTTTCATCCCAGATGATCTCCACCCGTTCGATGTGGTCCCGATTCCACAGGTACTCGAACACCCGGTTGGCGAAGCGAAGACCCAGCACGTTTTGAACGGTTTGCATGCCCAGAAAGTGGTCGATGCGGAACACCGACCGTTCGGGAAACGTCGCTCCGAGCAGGGCGTTCAATTGCCGCGCCGAGGCCAGGTCATGGCCGAACGGTTTCTCAATGACAATGCGGCTGTCATCAGGTAACTTCAGCTCGGCCAAGGCCCGCAGGACCGGCTCGAAGACGGCAGGGGGCAACGCCAGATAGACGGCAATCGGGCCGTCTGGCTCGCCAATGACCTCTCGCAGTTGGCTGACGTCCGTGACATCCGCCTTGCGATACTCCAATCCGCCCACGACGGTTTCCCGAACCGCCGCCGGGATGTCGCTCGCGTGTCGATTGAGCGCGTCAGCCAGATGCCGCCGGAATTGGTCCGTGTCCCAGTCATCCCGCCCCACGCCGACGATGGCGTTCAAGGGGAGAAGCTCCCGCGCGCGTAATTGGGTGATCGCGGGAAGTAGGTAACGAGCCGTCAAGTCCCCCGTGGCCCCCAGAATGATGAACCGCGCCAGCATGGCCGTTCCTCCGCCAAGTTGGAATACCTGTTGGCATGAGGCTGTCCCATCGCAGGGAAGCCTTGCCTCGGTGACGTGAAACCTTTAATACAGTTCATAGTGACGGGCCGCGTTCGCGGCGCCAAGTACAATGCATGATTCCATTCTCCATGAAACCCTGGATTGGGTGTCGATTGTCTGTCGGTCACAGCCATCCAAGTAAGGCGAGGACAGAGCATGACGCTGCTCATCGAAGACTATGCCCTGATCGGGGACTGCCAGACGGCCGCGCTCGTGGGGCGCGACGGCTCCATCGATTGGCTTTGTTTCCCTCGGTTCGACTCCGGGGCCTGCTTCGCCGCCTTGCTCGGCCAGCCGGAACATGGCCGCTGGCTCGTCGCTCCCGCTGAACCGGTGCGGGCCATCACGCGCTCCTATCGCGGGGATTCGTTGATTCTCGACACCACCTTCGAGACCGCATCCGGCGTCGTCACGCTGACCGATTGCATGCCGCTGCGCACGGGGCAGCCGGACTTGGTCCGCCTGGTTCGCGGCGTTCGGGGCAAGGTTCCCATGCGAACGGAGCTGGTGGTCCGATTCGATTATGGCAGCATCACCCCTTGGGTGCGGCAGGAACCCGGCGGCGTGGTGGCGATTGGCGGGCCGGACACGATCCACGTTCGCACGCCGGTCGCGTTGCACGGCAAGGAGTGGACAACCGTGGGGGAGTTCACGGTTGCCGAGGGGGAGGAAGTGCCGTTCGTGTTGACCTGGCATCCGTCGCATCTCGATCCCCTGCCGCCGATTGACGCCGGGGCCGCCATCCAAGCAGCGGTGGAGTGGTGGCACGAATGGTCGAGCCATTGTCCTTACCAAGGGGAATGGCGGGACGCGGTCATCCGCTCGCTGATCACGCTCAAGGCCCTCACCTATGCTCCGACGGGGGGCATCGTGGCGGCGGCCACCACCTCGCTGCCGGAGCACATCGGCGGCCCGCGCAACTGGGACTATCGTTACTGCTGGCTGCGCGACGCCACCTTCACGCTGGCTGCCCTGATCCAATGCGGCTACACCGACGAGGCTCATGCCTGGCGCAAGTGGCTGCTCCGAGCGGTCGCCGGTCGGGGGACCGAACTGCACATCATGTACGGGCTGGCCGGCGAGCGACGGCTGCCGGAGATGGAACTCCCCTGGCTGCCGGGCTACGAGAACTCCAAGCCAGTGCGCATCGGCAACGGGGCTTATAATCAGTTTCAACTCGATGTCTTTGGCGAGGTGCTGGACTGTCTCCACCTGGCCCGCCACTACGGGTTGAAGGACGCAGCGGGGGATTGGCGGATCGAACGGGAGCTGTTGCAGCGGCTGGAGGAAGTGTGGCAAGAACCAGACGAGGGTATCTGGGAAGTGCGCGGGCCGCAGCGGCATTTCACCCACTCGAAGCTCATGGCCTGGGTGGCCTTCGACCGAGCCATCAAGGACGTGGAGCGGTTCGGGCTGGATGGGCCAGTCGAACGCTGGAAGAAACTGCGCGACGAACTTCATGCCGAGATTTGCGACCGTGGCTTCAGCCAGAAACGCAATGCTTTCGTGCAGTATTACGGCAGCACCGAGATGGACGCCGCCGTGCTGATGATGGCCGAAGTCGGCTTCCTACCGGCGACCGATCCGCGCATTGTCGGAACCGTGGCCGCCATTGAGCAAGACTTGGTCCGCGATGGCTTCGTGGACCGCTACCGGACTGAAAGCGGCGTGGATGGCTTGCCCAAGGGGGAGGGAGCCTTCCTGCTCTGCACCTTCTGGTTGGCCGACAACTACGCCCTGATGGGCCGCCATGCCGACGCGCGCCGGGTGTTCGAGAATCTCATGGCGATCCGCAACGATGTGGGCTTGTTGGCCGAGGAGTACGACCCAGTCGCGCGACGACAGCTCGGCAATTTTCCCCAAGCGTTCTCGCACCTCGGTTTGGTCAATACCGCGTGCAATTTGACTCAGAAAGAGAAACCCGTGGAAGTCCGCCAAACCGCGTGAGATCAGCCCCCTTGTTTTCTGCTCCAAGAGCGGTTCCCTTCCAAACATCAGTTGCATGGTAAGCCAGGAAGAATATGCCGGGAAAGCATGGGAAAGCATGTGGGGTGGCGACAACGTGGCGGAAGTCGGCAAAAAACCGGCGGAATTCGCAAAAACTCGCTTGCCGTGTGGCCAAAGACCGATATACTGTCGGGAATTATGTCGTTTCTGTCGGGTTGTCTCACTTCTAGTCGAGGACAAAGAGTATGTTAGTTTCCGTATCGGGGGAGTTGGATTTCATCGAGGAATTGCGCTTGCGGCGTTGGGCACGCGAGAATTACGTTCCGGTCGGACAGCGCGAAGGAACGTGGCATCCGGTCATTCTTGAGGAAATGAGCAAGAAGGATCGTGATCTGGGAGAAGCGGACCTTCCCGTGTACGGATGCTCGAAGAGTTAGTGAGCCGAACCGCCCCGGAAACCGAGGCAGCTGCTGTGTGTGAACACAACGGTTGCCTCGGTTTTTTTATCCAAAGCCCCCAGGGTCCGAAAACGATCCTGGATATTCCTCTCGTTCCATGGCTTTCCTGCCGATGAGAAGTATAAACTGTCAGGGAGGACTGGGAACGTGGGATTTTTCAGTGGCCGGGTGTCGTGCGTGCGCTTTCGGGTTGAGGGACCAGCGCCGGGGTTGTTCGGGCCGGAACAGCTGGACCGGCTGGCGGCGTTCGCCATCGGCCAGCAGCGCGTCGCCAGCGCCGACGGCGTCCAAGTCGGCTGGAGCGCTGGCGATCACATCCTCGATACCACCTTTACATTAGAGAAAAATATCATCCATGACGCCCTGCATTTCGCCTTGCGCGTCGATACGCAGAAAGTGCCGGGGGACCTGTGGCGCGCCTACACGCACATCGAGTTGGAAGCAGCGGCGGCCGAGAATCCGAGCGGCCGGCCCAGTATGCGTCAGAAACGCGAAGCCCGCGCTGCCGCCCGCGAACGGCTGGAGCAGGAAGCCGCTGATGGCCGATTTTTGCAGCGCAAGCTCTATCCGGTGCTGTGGGATGGTCAGGCCCACGAGCTGCTATTCGGCAGCCTCTCGGTCGGCGCTCTCGACCGCATGAGGCCCCTCTTTCAAAAGACGTTCGGCATGGGGCTGGAGCTGCTCAGCGCCGGCCGGCAAGCGTTTCTGCAAGCCGAGGCCCGCCAGCAGACGCGCGGCGTCGATGATGCCGCGCCGAGCGCCTTTGTCCAGGGGTCGGCCTTGGCGGAATTGGCCTGGCTGCCCGATGATCGCCAGCGCGACTTTCTCGGTAATGAGTTTCTGCTCTGGCTATGGTATGCCCTCGATGACGAGAGCGACACCATCCCCCTGGCCGACGGTTCCGAGGTGACGGGGATGATGACGCGCACCTTGGTCCTGGAATGTCCGCGTGGCCAGACGGGACGCGAGAGCATCCACAGCGACGCTCCCGGACGCCTGCCCGAAGCCCGCCGGGCCATCCAGACCGGCAAGCTGCCGCGCAAGGCCGGCTTGACGCTAGTGCGACACGATCAGCCGTATGAATTGACACTCCAGGGGGAATCCCTGGCCATCAGCAGCGCCAAGCTGCCGCCGGTCGAAGGGGCGGACGACCGTGCCCGCCTGGAAGAGCGCATGACGCAAATACGCCAACTGCTGGAGACGCTCGACCTGCTCTATGATGCGTTCGGCCAACGCCGACTAAGTGACAATTGGCCGAAAGAGCTGGCCAAGATGCAACACTGGCTGCGGCAAACGGGCGGCAGTTACCGGCGCGCGGGGAACGAGTAGGAATGATCCATTCTAAATTCAAACTTAACAAATGATCCGACATCCATCCGTGGCGGATCGTTTCTTAGCCCTGGGAACGCCAGTCGCTCCGGGGCGTGGCGCCGGCATGGGTGGCGACGGTCGCGGCCAAGCAGCTGCCGCCCGCTGGGCAGCAAGTCCCACAGAATTTCCCCGATGCGGACGATCATCCCCGCTGTCGGCGGCATGGGGCTGTTCCTCGATCATTCCGCTTGTTTCTTGGCGACTTCTTCCTCGCGCGGGCGCAGGACCAGGACCGGGCAACTGACGGAGCGAATAACTTTTTCCGTGACACTGCCAAGCCAAAAATGCGCCAAACCGCTGCGACCGTGGCTAGCCATGACGATCAAGCTGATGTCGTAAGTCTTGGCATAGGTGGCGATCTTCTCGGCGACATCGGTGCCGATCTGCACGGCGTCGAAGCGGCGAATGGACCCCGTCTCCCCCAGAATGTCGCCGATCCACTGCCGGCGTTCATCCGTCACATCATCCGCGTCGAAGGAACCCGCGATACCATGTTTAGAGGAGGCCTCGGTGATGTCACCGACCACGTGGAGCACGTGCAGTTCGGCGCCGAATTTCTCGGCCAGCTCGTGAGCATAAGTCACCGCCTTATCGCCAAATGGACTGAAATCAGTGGCGGCCAGGATGCGTTGCCATTGGACCACGTTCATGGTGAAGCTCTCCCCGAATACAAGTTATCCCACGTTTCATAGATTATATCAGGAAATAAGCCGCGTAGACTTCACGACAATGGAGGTGAGCGGTGTATCGACGGACGCGAATCGTGGCCACCTTGGGACCAGCGACGGATCGGCCCGGGGTGCTGGAAGCCATGTTGCAGGTTGGCGTGGATGTGGTCCGCGTCAATTTTTCACACGGCGCCGCCGAGGAGCACATTCGCCGCGTCGCGGCGCTGCGCGGCACGGCGGCCACGCTTGGCAAAAGTGTCGCGGTGTTGGGGGACCTGCCGGGTCCGAAATTACGCGTGCGATTGGACCAGGTCTTGACTTTGTCCGTGGGGCAGGAACTCGCCTTTTCGCGAAGCCCCTCCGTGCCAGGGGACGTGAGCCTTACCGAACCGGAGCTGCTGGCTGACGTCCGCCCGGGGCAGCGCATTCTGCTCGACGATGGCCGCCTGCAACTCCGCGCGGTGCGGATGGAAGGGCATCAAGTCATCGCTCGCGTTGAGGCGGGAGGCCTTCTGCTGCCGAATAAAGGAGCGAATCTGCCCGATACCCAACTGTGCGTCCCCGCCTTGACAGAGCGTGATCACGAAGCGTTGGCCGTAGCGGCGCGGGCAGGTGTCGATTGGTTGGCGTTGTCCTTCGTGCGCGACGCGGCGGCGGCGGCGGCTCTCCGAGAGGCCGCCCGGACGCACGGCCTGAACGTGCCAATCCTGGCCAAGATCGAACGGCCCGAGGCGGTGCAATTGTCCTCTAGGATCATCCGTGAGTTTGACGGCCTCATGGTGGCGCGCGGCGATCTCGGCGTCGAGATACCGTTAGAGCGCGTGCCGCACGTGCAGAAGAAGCTCATTGCCCAGGCGCGGGCCGCTGGCAAGCCAGTCATCACCGCCACCGACATGCTCGATTCTATGCGCCACAATCCCCGCCCCACCCGGGCCGAAGCCAGCGACGTTGCCAACGCCATTTACGATGGCACTGATGCCGTCATGTTGTCAGGGGAAACGGCGGTCGGCGATTATCCCGTCGAGGCGGTGGCATGCATGGACCGCATCGCCCGCGAGGCCGAGCGCCACCTGGAGCATACCAGCTATGCGCCGGTGCGCATCTCCCTGCCCCAGATTGATGATCACGTCACGCAAGCCGCCTGTGTCTTGGCCGCCGAGCTGGGGGTCAACGCCATCCTGGTGCCTTCCATCAGTGGCCGAACGGCCCGGCTTGTGGCCCGCCATCGTCCCCGCGCCCAGGTGGTGGCCCTGTCCGAAAATGCCGAGGTGCGCCGGCAATGGAGTCTCATTTGGGGCTTGTGCGCCGCGCCGCTGCTGGAGTCCCCCGACTGCGCCGAGGACCGCCTGCAAGCAGCCGCGCGCTCGGCGTTCGCCGCCGGCGTGGTGCAACCTCACGATTTGGCTATTGTGCTGGCCGATCATCCCTTCGAAGAGACCGCCCGCTTTCCCACTGTCCGCGTCATCCGTATCGGCGAAGGTGGTTTCGCGCGGGCGCCGTGATCGGCGCCCTGGGTCAATGGCCATACTCCTCGTGAATAATTCATGACCAGTAAGCCGATAAATGGGATAACCGGGTAATGTATTCATCTGGGACCGATAGCAGCGATGCCGTCCACCGAAGCGGCAACGGTTGATAAAGTTGACGATACTATCCCGTGAAGCTATCGTGTATGAATGGATTGGATCGAATTTTCCCACTACTGCCTTGTTAAGGGCGACTTCTATGATTCGTCCATCCTTTCTCCCTTCCCCTGCCTTGGCGTTGCTGGTTTTCCAGCATCACATTCACCATTACTAAGTTCCTGTCTCCCCCTGCGCTGAGTTGACCGTTGTCGTTCCGTGGAACGTCCGTGTTGTGAAACGGGTTCTGGACATTACTCCCTATGTCATGATACACGAAGGAAATTCATCGATGTTTACTCCCTCTTGGAAATGTTGGTTTCGTCCGTCAACGATCACAGCGCGGGGTGGGCGGCGCGTGCGGCCCGTCGTGGAAATGTTGGAAGATCGCCTGGCCCCGGCGACGTTCATCGTCCAGGGCACCGGCGACGCCACGGGAGCGGTGACCGACCTGGGCGGCGGCATCTTCAGCGCGCCGACCCTGCGTGCGGCCATCGACGCGGCCAACGACGAGGTCAACTTTGCCGGGCATGACACCATTGTGTTCGGCGCGGACGTGTTCGGCGAGACGATTACCGCGCTGCTCAACGATACGAACAACCCGTTCGCCTTCGGCCCGACGGCGTTTGTGATCACCAGTTCCATCACGATTGCCGGCAATCCGAACGAGTTGGGCGTCACCATTGATGGCAACGACAGCCAGCGTCTGTTCGGCGTGATGGAAGGCGCCAACTTGACCATTCAGTATCTCACGCTGACCGGCGGCCTGGCCCAGGGCGGCGACGGCGGCGGCGGCTTCCACGGCGGCGGCGGCGGCGGTGGCGGCGCCGGGCTGGGCGGGGCCATCTTCAACGATGGCACGCTTGTCATTGCTAACAGTACCTTCACCGCCAATCAGGCGGTCGGCGGCGCGGGCGGCAATGGCGGCGAGGATAACCTGGATGGGGGTGGCGGCGGCGGCGGCGGATTGGCCGGCAACGGCTCGGACGCAACGGACAGCACGGGCGGCAGTGGCGGAGCGGGAGGCGGCGGCGCGGGAGCCAATGCTGGTAATTTTCAGGTCGGCGCTGGCGGCGGCTTCGGCGGTGGCGGCGGCGGCGGCGGCCAGGGAGTTCTGAGCCACGGCGGCGCCGGCGGCTTCGGCGGTGGCGGCGGCGGCGGCGGCGCTAATCCGGCTCAGTTTTCCGGCGCTGGCGGCACCGCGGGGTTCGGCGCTGGCGGCGGCAGCGCGGGCAGTTTTGACGATCTTGGCGGCGCCGGCGGCGGCGGGGCCGGCCTCGGCGGCGCCATCTTCAATAATCAGGGCGCGACGCTGACCATCATCAACAGCACCCTCGCTGAAAACACCGCACAGGGCGGCGCCGGCGGCACGGGAAACGTGAATGGTACCGCCGGCCAGGGCCTCGGCGGCGCCATCTTCAACCGCAACGGCACCGTCGTCATCGTCAGCAGTACGCTGGCGGACAACACCGCCGACAATGGCGGCGCACTTTTCACCCTGGCCGACGACGAAAACGCATCGGCCACCGTCCACCTCTTCAACAGCATCCTGGCCGATTCGAGTGGCGGTTTCGCCCTCGTGCAGATGACATTGAACGACGCCACGGCCACGATTCATGCCGACACCCCGCGCGTCAACATCGTCGAGTCGTGGGCAAACATCGGCATCGGCGACTTCTTCAACAGCGGCATCCTTCTTGTCAATCCGCAACTCGGCGACCTCCAGCACAACGGCGGGCCGACGATGACCATGGCGATCGGCCCGAACAGTCCCGCCTTCAACGCCGGCAACAACGCCGACGCCGCCGGCCTCGACTTCGACCAGCGCGGTACAGGTTTCCCGCGCATCGTGGACGACACCGTCGACATCGGTGCGTTTGAACTGCAAGCAGCTCCGCCTCACGTCCACCTCTTCGCCGTCGGCGCCGACGCCGGCGGCGGGCCGCACGTCAAAGTCTACAACGCCGATGGCTCACTGCGGTTCAGCTTCTTCGCCTTCAACCCCGCCTTTACCGGCGGCGCTCGCGTGGCGGTCGGCGATGTCAATGGCGACGGCGTCGATGACATCATCGTGGGAGCAGGCCCCGGCGGGGGGCCGCACGTCAAGGTTTTCAGCGGCGTCGATATGACCGTGCTGGCCAGCTTCTTCGCCTATGCCCCCTCCTTCACCGGCGGCGTGTTCGTGGCGGTGGGAAATCTTGATGGCGACAGCGAGTTGGAAGTCATCGTGGGCGCCGGGGCCGGCGGCGGGCCGCACGTGCGCAGCTTCAAGATCGATGGCGGCGTGGCCACGCAGTTACCGGGGCCACTGGGCAGCTTCTTCGCCTATGCCCCCTCCTTCACCGGCGGCGTCCATGTGGCGGCGGGCAACTTCGACGGCACGGGGACCGATGAGATCATCACCGGCGCCGGGGCCGGTGGTGGTCCCCATGTCAAAGCGTTTCGGTCTGATGGCGTGGTGGTGGCCAGCTTCTTCGCCTATGCCCCCTCCTTCACCGGCGGCGTCTGGGTGGCGGCAGGGGACCTGGATGACAACGGCATGGCCGAGATCATCACGGGTGCCGGCGCGGGAGGCGGACCGCATGTGAAGGTCTTCAACGGCGGCGATTTGACACTTCGGCACAGCTTCTTCGCGTATGACGCCGACTTCCGCGGCGGCGTGCGCGTCGGCACGGTCCATCTTCAGGATGGGGGAGCCGATCTGATCACGGGTCCTGGTCCGGTTCCCCACATGGTGGCCTTTGATCGCCTGGCCAGCGGCGGTTCCACCCTAGTTCCCGTGGGCACGGTAGTTGGCCCCTTGGTGCGCCTGCTCGATGGGCTAACCTTGGCACAACTGGATAGCTTCTTCGCGTTCAATCCCGCCTTCCTGGGCGGCGTGTTCGTGGGAGGAAGTAAGTAGAAATTATTACCTCAGTGCGGCACTGGCTCGCGCGGCGTGCGCCATGCGATTTTCCTAATCCGCTGGAAAGGAAGTGGCATGGATGCAGGTCGAAATGACACATGCAAGATGCATTATTGTCACTGGCGCGGCGGGGAGGCTTGGTCGGCTCGTGGTCGCCGAGTTGCACCTATTACCGAGCGCGAATCGAATAATCCTTCTCGGTGGCCTCGCCTTTCATTCCACGTCTGTCCGCTGTCATCCGCGAAAGGAGGGGTGGGGTGGAATGGAACAATAAAACAACGTTCTCCTTTTGCTTATTTGTAGTATACGCAAGTTCACACAAGCAATCAATAGGAAAGAATGAACGTTCGAGGGTTTAGGCCCGGCTCACGTTCATGGCGAGAAGGGGGCGAATGGTGTTTCTGTTCCGCTCACCCCTTTCGGCCCGGCAGATGATGCACGAACAACACGTCCGATGGGAGGGCTTGTTCGGCCAGGGGGATGAGGTGTTCGTGGTGGGTGAAGAAGATCACCTGAGTAAGACGGGACAGATCGGCGAGGGCTTGCAAGGTGGCCTCGGCGCGGCGGTTGTCGAAATTAAGGAGCACGTCATCGACAATGAACGGCAACGGCTCGTGGTTGTGGAAGTAGGCTTCCAGACTAGCCAGTCGGAGGGCCAAATAGAGTTGATCGCGGCTGCCGTCGCTCATCCCTGTCACGGGAACCGTTTCCGGACCGCCAGGCCGGACCCCCAGCATAACCGGCTCATGGTTGTCATCGTGTTCGATGCGCAGCCCGGCGAACGAACCGGCGGTCAGGGCGGCGAACAAGGCGCTGGCCCGGTCGAGGACGGCCCCCTCGCTTTTGCGGCGAAAGCGTTCGATCCCTTCGCGCAACATCGTGGCAGCCAGGTGCAGCCGGGCGTAATGACTGACATCTTCGTGCAGTTGGGCCAGCAGATGCTCGGCTTGCTCGGCCTCCTCGGCGGCGCAGGCGCTGCCATCCATGCGGGCCAGCTCGGCACGGGCGCTGCCAATGGTTTGGTCCAACTTGGAGATTTCCTCGTGCAGCTCCCGCAAGCGCTGGTCGAGATGCCGTAACTGTTCTTTCAGATCGTCACTGTCCACTTGGCTCGCCTCGGTGATAAACTCCGCCAACGGTTGGCCGCCGCTCAGTAGCAGCAATTGCTCGTCGAGTTGGCGCAGGTCATGGTCGAGTTGGCGGCGGCGCGCGGCGCGCTGTTCCGCCTGGGGTAGCTCCTCATACACCGCGCAGCCCGCTTCTTGACATAAGGCTTGCAGCTTGGCGTGGTGGATGGCGCGGTCTTCAAGAGCTTGGCGTTGTCGTTCCGTCTCGCGGTCATGTTGCCGGCGCAAATCGGTGTATTCCTGAGCCTGGGCGCGAGCTTGGGTAAGGGCCGCTTGTAGCTCCTCGGTGAGCCGTTCCGCCGACAAGTCGGCCTTATACAAGGCGACGTGCCGTGCCAATTCCTCGACATCCTCCCTGAAGCGGCAGGCGTCTCGGTCGATGCCCTCGAGGCGGCGGCGGAGACCATCGGCCTCGCGGTAATGCTGCCAGAACTTTTGAATTTCCACCAGCACGGCTTGAACCTCGGCAGGGGTGGTCTCCGGCGTCAGTCCCAAACGTTCCAGCGCCTGTCCCCATTGTTCTCGCCAGGTGGCCAACGCCGCCTCTGCGCGTTGCGCGTCGCGCTGGGCGTCGCGCTCGTCTTGCTCGAGCTGCGCCAGCACGCGCTCCAAGTCGATCCGGCTGGTTTTGACTTGTTGGAAATACTCGACTCGTTCTTGACCATATGTCAGCAACAAGGCCAGGGAAGAGGCGCGAGCGGGGGCTGTCTCGCCGAGTTTTTCCAAGGCGCCGCGCGTTTGTTCGATGAGGGCGTCAATGCGCTGTTCGATTAACTCCAGCTGTTGGCGCTGCTCGCGTTGGGTCTGGGCTTGTTGGCGCAGCTCGGCATGCTGAGTCAACCAGCCGCGCATCTCACGGGGCGGCAAGGGAGTGACGAATAGACGCCGCCATAAATCTTCCCAATCGCGCGTCAGCCGTTCAAGCTGTTCGGCGTTCTCGGCTCGTTGCCGTTCCAGCCGGTGCCGCTGTTCCTGGTGTTGGCGCAGGTCGGCGCTGAGGTGAGCACGGCGAGCGACACGGTCGGCCTCGCGCCGCAGCCGGTCGGCCAACTGGTCGGCCCGTTCGACACTCCGTTCATAAGCGGCGGCCAAATCGGCGCTGCCGGGGAAGGAACCGATGAAGTCTTGCTCCGCCGCGTCCCCCACGATCCCTTCTTGCCATGCCCGCCGCGCCAGCCGCCAGCCACTATCACGCTGCTGGCGTGCGTGCGTCAAATCATGTTCACTTGGCACTTCTCCTTGCTGATCTAGCTGGTCGATTTCGGCAGCCAGCTCGCGCAAGCGTGTCTCTACCTCCCCCAGGCGGTCGTCGAGCTGGCGCGACAGATGATGAAGGCGGTCGTGTTCCTCGTCGAATCGGTCGATGGTCGCCGGCGGGGGGACGGCCAGTTGCTCCAGGTCCTCCAGCGTCCCGGACCACAGCGGCAAGCGGCGCAAGTCGATGGCAGTGCGCGCATCCAGATCGCGCAGATTGCCGCGCAGCTCGTCGCGGCGCTGTTCCAAATCCCCTTCGCGCTGCGCTTCCCGTAGCGTCCAGATCAACTCAATGGTATCCGGGACGGTGGGCAAGGCGGCCAGCTCGCGCCGCGTTTGGTCGATGCGTTGACTGATCTTGACTACTTCCTGTCGAGAACTGTCCAGGGATTGTATCAAGGCTTGATACTGATTGCCGAGGTTGCCGATGCGCACCTCTTCATCGGGAGCTAGACGCAACGATTCGGCCTGGCTCAAGTCGGGAGAACGCCCCAAGTCGCCCAGGATTTCGTGGGCTTGATGTTCCTCCTTCTGGAGAAAAGCGACCAGGCGCGGTTTATCTGCCAATGCCTTGCGATATTCCCCCAACCGTTGTTGCAGTTGTTCAATGACAGGTGCTTGGTTCAGCAGCTCCGCCGGTGGCTGGCGTTGGCTCAACTCCGCCTCCAAACGGGCAAGTTCCCGCTGGGCTTGCTCGGCCTGATGCTCAGCCAGGCGCAAACCGTTGAGGGCCGCGCGCCAGCGTTCGCCGAAATCCTCAGTCAGCAGCGGGGCGTCGTGATACTCAGCCAACCTAGTGAGCAAGGCTTGACGCTTGGGAAGGGACGGCAAAGCGCTATCGATACGGGCCAGGCGTTTGTATTCCCGATTGAGCCGCTGTCGATCCGCTTCCAAGCGTTCCTTGCTGTGCTCGGCCTGGCGCAAGGCGTGATCGTGCCGTTCCCATTCGTCGCTGGACAGCTGGGCGGCACGTGATTGGGCCAGAGCGCGTTCCAGCTCGCGCAGCGTGGCGTTGATCTTGGGATTTTGGCCGCGTGGCACGAATAGTTCATTCATGTCCTTCCGCAATTGGTCTTGTGTGTTGCGCAAGCGAGAGATACCGGCACTGGCCGCGAACAGAACCTGTCCCAGCTGGCCCCCCCCCTTCCCAATCTCCTCGCCCCCCTGTACCAGCTCCTTGTGATCAATGCCGAACCAGGTCTCGAACAAGCGCTGATCCACGCCGTCCAGGTAGCGATTCAATTCCTCCTGGGGGATTACGGTGCGTTCATCACTGCCGCGCAACGTTTCACCACGTCCCTTGCGCCGCGTGACGGCCAGCTCACTGCCATCACTGTGACGGAGTATTGCCCCAATACGCAGCTTGTTGTAAGCATGCGTGAAATCATCGCTGGTGCGTTCGGGAATGCCGTAAAATAGGCGCCGCAAGGCGCGCAAAGCAGAGCTTTTACCGGCTTCATTCGGCCCATAAATCAGATGCAACCCCTGACAGCCAGCGGACAAATCAAGCCGCGTGTCCGTGAAGGGACCAAACGCCAGCAAGTCGAGACGCAAGATTTTCATTGATCGGCCTCCCCGCACAGCAGGCGATGGAGCAGCAGCGGTTCCACCTGATCGAGTAGCCCGCGCAGCCAGTGGGGATCATCGAAACGGAGCGCGTCCGGCCCCTGGGTCAGAGCCATGGGGAGCTTGGCTTCCAGATCGGCCAGTTCCCCGCGCAGGCGCTGCAATTGGGTGTCATCCGCACGCAGCTCGTGCAACAGGGCCAGCAGCTCGCCGATGGGGCCATCGTTGGGCAAGGCGGCGCGCGGCGGCGTGGTGTGCCAGAGAACCTTTTCAATCCACAAAGCCGCCCCGCCCACGTCGAGAGCTTGCGCGCGGATTTCGTGGCTCCAATGGCGCGAACGGGCCATGAGGGCGTCGTGCGCGGGGCATGGTCCCGTCACTTCGACGCGCACGGCCAGCCATCGGCCATCGTTTTCCTGGCGCAAGCGACGCAAGGCGCGGGCTACGGTCTCGGCCACGGCGTCGGCGTCGTCGGCCTGACGAACATCGCACACGCACCGTTCCCAGCGCACCACGTCCAGACCGCGAAACTCCCATCGCGGCTGGCGTCCCTGCTCGACGCGGACCAACATGCAGCCCTTGGCCCCCGTCTCGCGGATGTGCCGTCCTTGGATGTTGCCCGGAAAGACGATGGCTGCCTCTGGGTGCAGCACCTCGCGTTGGTGGATGTGCCCCAGCGCCCAGTAGTCGTAGTGTTTGCGGCGTAGGCTGTCGATGGTGCAGGGGGCGTAGGAATCATGCCCCTCGCGCCCCGTGACGCTCGTGTGCAGCAAGCCAATGTTGAAGTACCCACGCCATCCCGCCGGATAGCGCGCCGACAAATCCTCCAGCACCGCTTGCGTGGCAAAGCTTTGACCATGAATAGCCACGCCGATGTCTTCGAGGACACACGTTTCCGGCTCCTCGGCGGACAGTAGTTTGACATGATCTGGCAAGCGCAGCGTCTTGGTCATGCGGTTGGCGGCGTCGTGGTTGCCGGCAATCAAGAACACGGGAATGCCCGCTTCTGCCAGCCGCCGCATTTGCCCGATGAAATATAAGCCGGTGTTGTAATCCTTCCAACTGCCATCGTACAAATCGCCCGCTATGAGCACGAACTGAACCTGCTCATCGAGCGCCAACCGCACCAGGTTCTCGAACGCTCGCCGCGTCGCCTGCCGGATATGCTCGACCGGCGCCCCTTCATAGCGTTCCAACCCGCGCAAGGGGCTATCCAAATGAATGTCCGCCGCGTGCAGAAATTTGAACATCGTCCCCTGTCTCGGCTCAGAATTCGCCTCAGTTACTCAATCCATCGAGGATAAATCACTAGGAGTAATTTGTCCAGTATGGAAAGTCTCGTAGCGCGCGACAATCCATCGGCACGAAATATTCCACGTGCTTTCAAATGACACCTCATGGCAATTGTAAGCTTGCAGTTTCGTCCTGAAATGATTCGATTCACACCCGAACTTGATCACGCGCAACGGCCAACGCTTCCACTAGCCGCGAGACGTCCTCCTCGCCGTGCCCCGCTGACAGACTGACTCGCAAACGGGAGGTTCCTTCTGGCACGGACGGGGGGCGGATGGCGGGAACCAGCAGTCCTTGTTCCTCAAGCTGGCGCGACAAGGCCATGGCGGCGGCGGCGGGACCAACAATGATGGGCACGATCTGGCAGCGCGAGCTAGTGGCAGGATAACCGATGTCATGCAAACGAGAGCGCAGCAGCTCCGCCAAGCGCAGGACATGCCGGCCCCGCTCCGGCTCCTCGGCCACCAGGGCGACGGCTCGGCGCGCGGCGGCGGCGCAGGGGGGAGCTAGTGCCGTCGAGAAAATGTAACTCCGAGCATGATTGACCAGCCAACGACTCAGAGATCGCGTTCCCGCCGCGAAGCCTCCTTGCGATCCCAACGCTTTGCTCAACGTGCCGATCTTGATCAGGCGTTCCGCGTCGGGACAACCAGCGGGCCAGACCAGCTCGGTCAGCCCCCGGCCATTGGCGCCCAGCACTCCGGTGGCGTGGGCCTCGTCGAGCAGCAACCAGGCATCATGGCGCTGGGCCACGTCCATTAACTCCGCTAGCGGCGCCAAGTCACCGTCCATGCTGAAAACCGAATCCGTGACAATCAGTCGCCGCCGATAACGGGCACCGGCGGCGTGGAGTAACTCTTGCAAATGATTGGCATCATTATGACGATAGATATGGACATCGGCGCGCGACAATCGGCAGCCATCGACGAGGCTGGCATGATTCCAGGCATCGCTGAAGACGCCGTCTCCCCGCCCCACGAGAGCGGTAATCGTGCCGACGTTGGCCGCGAAACCGCTGCTGAAGACGAGACAAGATGGCATCGCTTCCCACCGCGCCAACGCCCGTTCCAGCGCTCGGTGCGGCGGCAAGTGGCCACACACCAACGGCGAGGCGGCGGCGCCTGTCCCATAACGACGCGCAGCACGGGCGGCGGCAGCCGCCAAGCGCGGATCGGCGGCCAGGTTCAAGTAATCATTCGAGGCAAAACTGAGGAAGTCCCGGCCCCGCCAGCGCAGCCGGCCCCCCGGGGCGGATTCTATCCCCCGCCGCCAGCGGTACAACCCGCGCCGCCGTCGCTCTCCTAATTCGTCGTCCAGCCAAGAGGTCATGGTTTTACCAGCGTCTCACTAGCTCAGCAGCCGCAAATTGAGCCTGTCGTTCATCGCGGGTTGTTTAGGGCGTGATCTCCGCCCTTTCCGGTTCACGTTTCCAGAAACAAACCCTTCATTCTGAATTGGTTTCTACCGTTCGCTTTCCAGCAACCCATCCTTCACCGCCACCTCACGCGGCACCAGCAGGTTCCCACCGTGTCATGACACCAAAAGCAAGATGACTACCCAAGATGCTTTGAGTGGAAAGATTTTGTCCGTGGTCGATCATGAGGTTTCGCCCTCCTCCACGTCCTCGCTGGTTCGGATGGTATGGCCAATGTTGATGTTGAGGGAACGAATCTTGAAACGCAAACTGTTGCGCGTGATGCCAAGAATTCTTGATGCTTGCGCTTGATTGCCGCCGGTGTGACGCAATACTTCGGTGAGTAGTTGCCGTTCCATCTCCAGGAGGGTTTCTTCATACAAGCTCTGCGTGCTTTGGTTCAAGCGTTCCTGAAGAAATGGCCGGAGGTCGGGAAAGGCGGTGGAGTCGTGCATCGCCGGCCTTGCGACCCCTTGATGGGAACCGAAGACATACGGGGGCAGGAAGTCCGGCAACAACACGGAGCCGGTGGTTTGCAACAAGGCTTGCTTGAGCACGCTTTGCAGCTCGCGGATGTTGCCGGGCCAGGGGTGACGGCGGAGGATCGCCAAGGTTTCCGGAGCGACCTGCCGCACGGGTTTGTCCAGCTCGCGAGCGAAACGCTTGAATAAGTGATCAACCAAAAGCGGCAAATCCTCCAACCGTTCGCGTAGCGGCGGAATGTGGATCGTAAAGACACTGAGACGATAATACAAATCGCTGCGAAATTGTCCGCTTTCGACCAGTTTTTCCAAGTCGCGGTTAGTGGCGGCGATCAGGCGGACGTCGGTGTGGATGGTTTCGTTGCCGCCAACGCGCTCGAAAGTCTGTTCCTGCAAGACACGCAACAACTTGGTCTGGGTAAGCGGCGACATGTCACCGATTTCGTCGAGAAACAGCGTGCCCCCCGAACACTGCTCGAACTTGCCGATCCGCTTGCGATCGGCGCCGGTGAAGGCCCCTTTTTCGTGGCCGAACAGCTCGCTTTCCAGCAGGGTTTCGGGGATGGCGGCGCAGTTGATGGCCAGGAACGGCCCATCGACGCGCCGGCTGTGCTGATAGATGGCCCGCGCCACCAACTCCTTGCCCGTGCCGCTTTCGCCGAGGACCAACACCGTGACATCGCGGGCGGCGACTCGTCCCACCGCCTTGTACACCTCTTGCATGGCCGGGCATTTACCCACCAGCACATCGGCGGGACCTTGTGGCAGCTCCGTGTCGGCCATCACCGCCGGCACGAGCATCATGCGGCGAATCTCGAAAGCCCGCCGCACCAGATCACGCCAGCGCTGGGTTTCGCTGGGCTGGAGGATATTATCCTTGAGCAGATATTCGTAAGCCCCCAACTTCATGGCCTCGATGGCCGTTTCCGTGGTGCCGCTGCCGGTGATGAAAATGACCGGCATGCGGGCGTCGAGCTGGCGGATGCGGCGAAAGACCTCCAAACCGGACATGTCTGGCAAGGTGAGGTCGAGGAGCACCACATCCGGGAGCTGCTTGGCGGCGATGCGCAACCCTTCTTGGGCTGACGTAGCTGTCAGCAAATTGACATCGGGATCGCGGAAGATGGCCCGAAAGGCGTGCAGGATGGTTGCCTCGTCGTCAATGGCCAGCAGGACGAACATATCCTTTCCTCAGCGCGGTTTCGACGTCTGGTGTTGGTTCACTTCCATGATAGCAAATACGGTCAAGGTTGCCCGCCATTTCGCGGCAGAGAAGCAACCACTTGGGGACAGGAAGCGAAATGCAAATGCGCGTAACCGGCCAGCAAGTTGCCCATGCTGAAGCCATCGAATTTCGGTTCCTGGCCGTCGCGGTGCAAGTGAGCCTTGGCCGTCAGCGGCGCCAGTTCTTCCAGACGCGAGTAATGATATTCATGGCCGCGCAGTTCCGTGCCGGCGGGGCCGAGCAGGGTTTCCTCGCCGCGCCACAACACGTAGCCCAGGGCCGCTAGCCGGGGTTGCATCACGCACCGAGCTGGCAGCAGATCGAGCATGGGGAAAGTCGCCCCGTTCACAGTGACTAACTCACGACAGCAATACATCAACCCGCCGCATTCCGCGTAGATGGCCCCGCCATCTTGATGATAGCGACGCAAGCTAGTCAACATCGAAAGATTTCCGGCCAAGCGCTCGGCGTGCAGCTCGGGGTAGCCGCCGCCGAGATAGACCAAATCGGTATTAACTGGCAATTCAGCGTCGCTCAAGGGGGAGAAGTCAACGACTTCCGCTCCCGCCGCCCGCAGCAGATCGAGATTATCCTCATAATAGAAACAGAACGCGGCATCGCGCGCGACGGCCACGCGCGACCGGGCGAGCGGGGGCTGTAAGGCCCCTGGTGGTAGCATCTCACCGGGAACCTGACGGCCTCCGCTTACCCATGTCGTTAATGCTAATAACCTGTCGATATCGACCGTGGCTGCCAGCGCTTGTCCCAGGGCATCCCACGGGCCGCCGGGAAATTCCTCGGCCGTGGTCAATCCCAGATGGCGCTCGGGAATGGTCCACTCGGCGCGGCGCGGCAGCCAGCCGAGTGACACGACATGGGTATGACGGCGAATGGCCGGCTCCAGGTAGGCATAGTGGCGCGGGCCGGCGACACGGTTGCAAATCACGCCGACGACGCGCGCGGCGGGATCGAATTCGCTGAATCCCTTCACCGTGGCCGCGATGGACCCCGCCACCGCCACTGCGTCCACGACCAGGATGATCGGCACTTCGAGCAACCGGGCTAAATCGGCGGAGCTACCGCGCGCGTCGTCCGGCCCCCGGCCATCGAACAGCCCCATGACCCCTTCGATCACGCTTACATCCGCTGCTGCCGCATGATGTTCAAAAAGCTGGCGATTCGTCGTCTCATCCAGCATCCAGGTATCGAGATTGCGCGACACTCGGCCGCACAGCGCCGTATGGTGGCCCGGGTCGATGAAATCCGGCCCGACCTTGAACGGCTGCACCGTCAACCCGCGCTGGCGCAACGCCGCCATCAGGGCCAGCGCGACGGTTGTTTTCCCCACGCCACTATGCGTGCCGGCAATTAAGAAACGATGATGGGACATGGTTACCTTGGGGTCTCGCGTTCCCAGCCAGCAGCCCAGAAACAAGGAGGTAATTTATTTCTCCCCGCGCCGATAGCGATGCGTGTAATGGGCATCATACAAGTGACTATCACGCGCCCGATCCGGCTCCAACATCGGCCCCACCAGGATAAGAGCGGTCAAGTTGATCTGGGCCGCTTTCATCTCCTGGGCCAAGGTCGCCAGTGTGCAGCGGATGATGCGCTGATCTGGCCAGGAAACCCGATACACGACCACCACGGGGGCAGCGGGGCCATAGTGCGGTGTCAAAGCCTCGACCACGGCAGACACTTGAGCGGCACTCAGAAACAGCACCAGTCCGGTGCGATGGCGGGCCAGCTCGGACAACGATTCATTCTCTGGCAAGCCGGTTCGGCCCGGAGCGCGCGTCAAGATCACGGTTTGATTGGCGCCGGCGGGAGTCAATTCGATGTTTAGGGCCGCCGCCGCCGCCGTGAACGAGGAGACGCCGGGGACCACTTCATAAGGGATTGCCAACTCCTCCAGACGCCGCATCTGTTCGGCGATGGCCCCATACAAACTCGGATCGCCGCTATGGACGCGGGCTACGTCCTTTTCCTCGGCATGGGCAGCGCGCATGTGGTCGATGATCTGTTCCAAATGGAGGGGAGCGGTGTCAACGACGAGCGCATCTGGCGGCGCGCAGGCGACCAGCGCGGCAGGCACCAACGAGCCGGCATACAGACACACCGGGCAGCGTTCGATCAGCCGGCGTCCCTTGACCGTGATCAGGTCAGGATCGCCGGGGCCAGCGCCAAGGAAGTAAACCGTCATGCGTTGTCCCGTCGTGCCAGGGCCATCGTGATGCGTGGGCCGCGCTGTTTGGTCAAGAGTAATTGACTGGCCCCTGCCGCCAGTAGCGCTGCTGGCTCCGCGACCCCCGCCACACCGATCTTGGCCCGCACCCGCTCGCTCGGCGTGGGGAGGTCGGCGACACGGGCCAGTTCCTCCAGAGAAAACGTGCGCAGCGACACATCATGCCTGCGAGCGAATTCGCGCAAGCCCGGCTCGTCCGCCTTGAGGTCGGCCGTGGCCACCATGCCAAGACTCAGCGGCGCGAAACCGTGCGTCCGGCACAGGTATTGAAAGAAGTCCTCGATCTCTTGACCAGGGACGCCGCGCCGGCAACCGACGCCGAGCACCAAACTCGGCGGGCGGAGTATCAAGGTGGGATAAAATGATGTCACGATTTGACGATCCGTAATCCACACCAATCCCGCCCATCCCTCTGGAAAGGAGAGCGGAGGCGGTAATATTTCCAGTTTGGGTGGCTTACCAGGGGTGTTACCGCCCCCGCTCGCCAGATGAATATGCTCCGGCCACACGCCCGCTTGCTCCCACCAGTCGCGCCGACCGGTCTCTTGATAAACGGCAATCGGTTCGCCGCGCACCGCCGCCGCCAGTACTTGCGTGGTCTGGCTGAGCGGATCGATTTTCCAGCCCCACTCCTTGCCGATGCCATCTAGCGCTGGCAGCCCCAGCGCCTCGCTGGCCGTGGTGATGACCGGCACCGCCTCCAGCGCTTCGGCCACCCGCCGCGTTAACTCGTTGGCCCCCGCCGCGTGCCCCCCCAAAACGCTGACCGCGAAGCGCCCCGCCTCATCGACCACCACTACCGCCGGATCGTCGCGCTTGCTCCCCAGCACCGGCCCCAAAATGCGGACCACGATTCCCAACGCCATGACACACACCAACGCCCGTCCCGCTTGAAACAACGCCGTCATTTCCTCTCGCGCATTGTCGCGGATGAGCCGCACTTCCCCACCCTCCAACGCCTCCCGCAAGCGCTCGCCAAGCCGGACGCCGTTAGAGGTCAAAGCGAGGATGGCCAGAGGGTGAGAGGGAGAAGACATGATGGATGAAATTGATCCATGCTAAAAATAAACGGGTAATTCCTCCGCCGCTCTTTTAGGGCTGTATGGGAATGGCATTCACTCTCCAGGGGCTGTCGCCTCTGGCTATGAACAGTCGCCCCTGCGGGGCTGAGAAAATAGGCACTCACTTTCTCGCCTTCCCCCGCCACACCGGGATCAGCTTGGGGCGGGGGACGATGGCACCCATGACGCTACCGTGGCGGCGTTGTAGCTGGGCGAAGTCGAGACGCAGGAAGTTATGCAGGGCCTTGTCGCAACCATTGGACAAGTAAGCGCGGGCCAGCTGGGCCATGTAGGCGTCATAGGCTTTTTGGCTGTGCGAATGGACGGAGTAGCGCCCCTCGTGGCGGCGGAGGTCGCCGTTGAACTCCGGGCTGATGTGGTAAAGCTCATGGAAGAGGGTGATGAATTTATCGTCGAAATCTTGATCGAGAAAACGGGGCAGGCAAAAAGTGATTAGGTACAACATCTCACGAGCGTTGACGAAGAAGCGTTGCACCTGGTAGCAGACGCCGCGGCGCACACGGCGCAGGCCGCCGTCACGGAAGCGCATCGGCGTGACCCGGGCCTGCAAGCCGTAAGGCCGGTTGGTGCGCGCTTGCGTGACAGCAAATAGCAGCCGCGAGACATCAATATGACTTAACGCAGCACAGCGCTCGACAATATCTTGACACAGTAGGGCCATGTGCTGGCAAAAATCGAAGGGTTGATCGAGCGGGCCGGTTCCTAGCCACGGCGGCGGCGGCAGGTCCGGCCAGCGCGGCCGCGGCCGGCCGGGCAGGCGCAGCGGACGGACCGGCAAGGGGCGGCGGCGCGCGTCCCACGCCTGCACGAAGGGCGGCTTCAGCAACAGTACATCGTTATCACGACTCACGAGAGTGGACACGTTCGCTCCTCAACGACAAACCAGGCGAAACCTCCCTGCCAAGACATGGCCGCCCGCGCGACGGGCATGGAACCAACGGACAAGCATTCCAAATTTTTCGCCTCATTCCCAGCTTCCCCGTCTCTCCATTGTCCGTTGTCCAGTCGATAAATCCAGTAAATTTTTACAGCAGCCGCGCCGATAGAAAAAGAGGAACTCGCGCAATCCCATCGCCGCCGACCGGCAGCGCCGGCCGCAAGGCCGTTCGCCAAGTGTTAGAATCATGTCATGTCGGCGACAACCATATAGGGGGAATGGGGAATATGAACCGCATGCGCCACTGGCCGATGGCGGGGGCAATCGGCCTGAGCTTGACGTTGACCGTGTTGAGCGGCTGCCAGACGTGGGTGCCGAGCACTGGCATGACATTGCCATCGGGGCATTACTTGCAACATCCGCCCCAGTATTTTCCGCCGTCGCCAGACTTCCCGCTGGAACGGGAGCTGGCCTATCAAGAATCGGTGGCGGCCCGCGTGCAACCGCGCTTGCCGCAAGCGCCGTTGCCACCCGCTCCCCCTGGCCAACCACCGTTGCCCGGCCAATTTGGACCAGGCCAACTGCCGCCGCCACTACCAGGACGAGGGCCAGCGCCCGTGCCAGGTTTGTAAGGGGGTTGCAACCAACGGACAAGGCTTCGTTTCCAAGCGGTCGCTTGGAAGCGAAGCCCATTTTGTCTCACCGCTATTGCTAGTTTCTCGTCAACTTTTGAGTGACGGCACGCTCCCTCGGTGCGCACAAGATCTGATAGGGAGAAATGCGGTCTAGCATGACGAACCGCCCGCGAGAATCAAGCCACTCCGCCGGTCGCCGCGTGACCGGCTTGGGTTCGGTTCACTCCATTATCCCCAACTCCCATCGCTTCTTCACCTCAAATCACATACAAATAAATCAAAGATTCGTTGGCGGTTTTCGTCCCATTCATGAGGTGTACGGATGTCGGTGTTACGTGACGTCGATCCCCTGGTGTGGCAGGCGATTCAGGATGAGAAGCGCCGCCAGCAGCAGGGGTTGGAGATGATTGCTTCGGAGAACTACGCCAGCGCGGCGGTGATGGCGGCGCAGGGGTCAGTGTTGACGAACAAGTACGCCGAGGGCTATCCCGGTCGGCGCTACTATGGCGGCTGCGAGTTCGTCGACGTCGTCGAACGGCTGGCCATTGACCGGCTGCTGCAACTCTTCCACGCGGATAAGGCCAACGTCCAGCCGCACTCCGGCGCTCAGGCGAACATGGCCGTCTATTTCGCGTGCCTGGAACCGGGAGACACCATCTTGGCGATGGACCTGGCCCACGGCGGGCATCTGACGCACGGCATGAGGCTTAATTTCTCCGGCAAGCTCTATAAGGTGGTCAGCTACGGCGTCAACCGCCAGACCGAGCGCATCGACTACGAGCAATTGGCCAAGCTGGCCCACGAACATCGGCCCAAGCTGGTGGTGGCCGGCGCTAGCGCGTATCCCCGAATCATCGAGTTCGACCAATTCGCGCAAATTTGCCGAGAGGTCGGCGCGCTGCTCATGGTCGATATGGCCCACATCGCCGGTTTGGTCGCGGCGGAGCTGCACCCCAGCCCGGTGCCGGTGGCCGAGTTTGTCACCTCGACGACGCACAAGACCCTGCGTGGGCCGCGCGGCGGGTTCGTGTTGTGCAAGAGCGATTGGATTCAGAAGATCAATCAAACCGTTTTCCCCGGCATCCAGGGGGGGCCGCTCATGCACGTCATCGCGGCCAAGGCGGTCGGCTTCGGCGAGGCGCTGAAGCCGGAGTTCCGCGCCTACGCCGCCCAAACCATCGCCAACGCCCGTGCCGTGGCCGAGGAGCTGCAACGGCACGGCTTCCGCGTCGTGTCGGGATGGACTGACAATCACTTGCTACTGGTCGATGTGGCGGCCAGCGGTCCCAGCGGCAAGGTGGCGGAACAGGCCCTCGACGCCGCCGGCATCACCGTCAACAAGAACATGATCCCCTTCGACACCCGCCCACCGCTCGACCCGTCCGGCATCCGCGTCGGCACCCCCGCCCTGACCACGCGCGGCATGAAGGAAACGGAAATGCGCGCCATTGCCAGATGGATCGCCGAGGTGCTCAGACATGCCGAGGACACCGGTATTCAGGAGCGGGTGCGGCAACAGGTGCTAGAGCTGAGTCAACAATTTCCGGCGCCGACGAGCGAAGGAGTGTGAGCAGCCTCAAAGAGATATATCCAGGGCAGCGCGGCCGTGAATGTGCTCTCCCGCATGTCAGTCCAGGTAACGGATGCGTTTGTCAATATCGACGTTGACGGAATGATAGGGGTGAGTGATGTTGCCGCGCTGGAACAGGTCGTGCCGGACGCAATCCAGGTCTTCGGGAGAGAGCGCGTTGGTGAAAATCGGCAGCAGATATTCCACGCCGACTGGCGATAGCCCCAGGTGATCGGGGTCGTAAAAAGAAGGATGGACGCGGCGAGCGTGGATGACGCCCCAGCGGTCGCGGAAATCGTTGCTGGGAATGCCATCCACGTGGAAGCCCCGTTCCTTGCTGTACTGCAAGATGGCGACGCTATTGACTTGTCCTTGCAGCAGCAGCTCCACGGCATGGCCGCCCAGCTGAGCCGCGTGGAAGCGGTCGAAGTAAATGGGCCGGCCGCCGCGCTGGGTGTGGCCGACCTTACGGGTGAAGATAGCCGCCCGCGCTGATTCGTTGCGCCGCTTGCTGGTGAAGTAGCTATCCCCCAAACGGTCGATCAGGATTTGGCGCAGGGCCTCGGCCGCCCCGCTGAGAATCCGGTTGCCGGCGGGATCGGTGGAGGCGACTTCCGCCCCTAAATCCTCCCCCTTCTCGTTGACGATGCCCTCGGCACACACGATCACCACATGCTTTTGGCGTTCGTACACGCTCGCCACCTTCTCGACCAACCGATCTACTTGCAACGGCACTTCGGGAATCAACACGATGTCCGGCTGGCCATAGGCGGCCCCCAAGGCGAGGTAGCCGGAGTGCCGACCCATGACCTCGACGATGGCGATACGGCGATGACTTTCAGCGGTTGTGCGGATGCGCTGCACGCCGCCGGCAGACACGAACACCGCCGTGGCGAAACCTGGTGTCACATAATTAACAATGTGTTCCAGCTCGAAGCGAGCCGGCGCGGCGGAGCGGAAGTAGCGATAACCCGGCGGCTGGTCGCTGACTTCGCGCCGCCACTCGTCCGGTTCGTGACGATAGTTTAGACCCAAGTCATTGTCAATAGTTTTGGGGGCCAGCACGGTCGGGAGAAAATCAGACAGAGCTTGCATGCCGTTTAGCGTGCCGTCGCCGCCGATACAGATCAGCCCTTCGATGTGCAACCGCCGCAGCCGAGTGACGATGTCTTGGATGGCTTGCGGGTCATGCGAGTTCACGTAATCACGCGATGCCCCGATCACTGTTCCGCCCATAGTGGGGTCCAATTCGGGAATGGTCGTGAACAGTGGATTCAATCGTACATGCGGCACACGCGGGTTGAGTAAGCCGCTGAAGCCTTTGATGAAGCCAAAAATCTCGATCTTCCGTTGATTAGCTCGCGTGACCGCGCCGTGCAGGGTGGCGTTCAAGGCGGGCGTATCACCCCCCGCCGTCAAAATGCCGATTCGCTTCATGGTCGTTTCCCCGTTCTGATGTCCGTGAATAGGGGCTACCATAGGTCCTTACGCCATTTGGCTCACCTGCTGGCGGACCCAGTCCCGGTCCTCGTCGCGCAGGGGACCGGGGGGAGAGGCAGCATAGTCGATTTGATTAACGGGCTGGTCATCGTAGATTCTCCTGTTGGTTTCGCTTCTTGCTTCAGGTTATCACGAACGTCCGGCTTGCTCCAGCTTGCTTCAACGTCGTTTGCGGGCATGAAACACGAAGTAGCCGCGCCGTTCCAGGACATCGTAATCACCGAATAGGTCGGCCATTAGCAATTCGGTGGAATCCAGCTGGCGCGTGACCACGTAGATGGCCCCCTTGGGACGCAGGACCACCTTGGCTTGTTCAAGAAAGCGACGGGCGATGGTGGCTTGGGCGTAGTACGGTGGATTGGCCAGCACCACATCGCATGGTGCGATGGGTAGGTCATCATCTCCAGGGACGGCCAGCGTCTCAAACGCGGTCAAGCCGTTGGCACAGGCGTTGTGCGCGGCCAGCGCCACGGCGCGGACGTTGCTATCGACGAAATGGATGTGGCCGTCCGGGCCAGCTGAACGGGCGGCGAAGATGCCGTTGGCGCCACCGCCACAACCCAGGTCCAGCACACGCGCGCCGCGTTCGATCTCCGCGACTTCCAGCAAAGCCCGCGCGCCGTCGTCGAGCCGGCCATAACAGAAGACGCCCGGACGGGAGAGAAAGGACAAGGATTCCCCCGCGCCGATGCGGGCGTGGAAGGTCACTTCATGCCGGCGGCGCGGACGCTCCCCCTCGCGCCGTCCCCAGATGATGGTCCCCGCGTCCGTGGGGATGACATGGCCGCGGCGAAATACTTTTTTGACGGCGGCGGGAATGACCTGATCATGCTCATAAGGGGAGAGGACGAGCAATTGGCCGCGCGGCTGAAGAATGTGAAACGCCTGCTCGATCATGTCCAGCTTCAATTCCCGTTCAACTCCCCGCTGAGCGGGAAAGACAACGGTATGGAATACATCCGGCAGATCCCACAAGTCCGCTGACGTGGTTACGTCGGCGTCGGTCCCCTGTTCGCGCAGCTCGGCGGCCAAGCGCCGCGCTTGATAAAGGTCCATCTGGTAGCAAGTGATAGGAGAGGTTCGCAGAGCGCCGGCGATCTGTGCCGCCTGACGCGGCGCGCCGAGCACTACCGCCACCGGCGGGCGCAGGCGGTCGCGGATCGGATTGAGTAAATCGGTGAAATGAGACATGCACATGATTTAGCGGTTCGCGCGCGGATTGTCAGCCCCGCGCGGACCGATAAATCATCGGCATGGATCTACGGGAAGCAACTATTAATCCCGACCGCGCGACATCAGGATCATCAAAATGTAGTAGAACAGCAGCATCACCGAGGCGAACAGGGCCAGCGCGGCGGCCACGTATTGTTCAGTGTGGTAGTGCAGCATGATGTTGGACGTTTGATAAATGATGTAGCCACTCGCCAGAGCCACCATCGCGAAGCAGAAGATTAGCGTGATCATCTGGCTCGGCGGGAAGAAGATCATCAATACGACCGCTCCCAAGGCCAAGAAGCCGCCGATGGACAGGATCGGCCCAATATGCGAGAAGTCGCGGCGCGTGATGAAGACCGCCGCCGTTAAGCCCAGAAAGACGCAAAAGGTGAGCACGCCAGCCTGAAGAATCGCGTCGGGGGCGAACTTGGCCGCCACGTACAGCAGCGGCAAGAATATGACCGACAGGGCCACGACATACAAGCCCAACCCCGCGTATTGCAAGCCGCGTGATTGATCCGACTGCGCCCAGCGGTCAGCCAGCCAACTGACCCCCATGAACGCTCCGATCACCACCAGCCAGCTGATTCGGCTGCCAACCATCACGCCAATCATCTGCTCGGCCATGGGAGCAAAGGTGGTCAGCAACAGATACTCAATGCCGATAAACGCCAGAATCGCGCCGGCCAAGTGGGCGTAGGTGCGGCGGATGAATTGGGCGCGGGCATCGGCGGTCGCCTGGGCCGCGAAACTCGAATAGTCCGTCGAATAGCTCATTGGGCATACTCCTGATTCGGATGATGATGGGAAATCGCACACGCTCCCCCGTCGATGAGAGCGGTTCCATCCTACCGAAGGAACGAGATACAATCAAGCGATGCGAGACGGAAACGGCAAGCTGGCCTGCGGCAAGCAGGCTAAACGAGAGCAATGGCGCCGTGTCATTTGCTCGGCCGTTTCACTTTGTCAAGAAGTAATTCGTAGCGTTCCTTGACTTCTTTGTCGAAATGTTCCATTATGTTCGCCAATTCGTCCTTGATCTCTCCCAATTCCCGGTCGAGCTGCTCGGCTTTCAACTCCAGCACTTGCATTTCTAGCCGGACCAGCTCGCGAGCCAGATCGAGCAGCTGCTCTTCGATGCGCTTGCGTTCGTCGGCGCTAGGAGTGCTGAACTTGGCGATCAGGGTATGGGCCTTATTCTCCGTCTTCCAAATTTGCAATTCCAGCTCATAGCGGCGCGGCTCGTCCATTAGCTCGGCCAGTAGCTCGGTCACTTGGAAAATCTCACGGATTTCTTGTTCGTACAAGCCGGGCTGGTTCTTTTTGAGTTCCTCCAGCATCGGCACCAAGTCGGGGACATGTTTCTTGACGAAGAACAAGGCGGCGGCCTCGCGCTCCTCGGTGAAGCGCGGCAACAAGTAGCGGTGGGATTCAGCCAGCGCGGCGCTACACGCTAGCAAGGAGAGACAACCGATTAGCCAGTAATGCCTGGTTCCGTGCATGGAACTCTCCTTATTCTAAAAACGAATCAAGGAAACCGCGCTCAGTCCCGCTTGTCCCGAGACGTGCTTTTGGGTTGATAACGGGGCGGCGGTCCCAACAGGCGCGAGCGACGATCATCGGGACGAATGAGCCGACTGCGTTCCTCGGCCCGAAGGCGGCGGCGCAATTCATCCTCGCGGGCGCGCTCCAGGTGGTCGTATTGGTGCAGCTCGGCCCAGACATTGGCCATTTCCAGCGCCATATCGGGATCGTAGTCATCCTCATCCCAAATGGTGTCCGCCACGGCGACGGGTGCCGTTTCCGGCGGCGGGGTCGGGGAGACAACGACCGGCTGTTCCACGGGCAGCGGTTCCGTAAACGGATACCAGCTGAGCAGCAGCGCCGCCGCAGCCGCTCCCAGTCCCCCCCAAAACAAGGGATAGCGCCAGCGTGACCGCGCCGCCGAGGGCCGCTGCAGCCGCTGCCGTACGCGTTCCCGATAAGCGGGGTCGGGTTGGCGTGGCGTCCGCCCATCCAAGGCCCATGTCAGCTGCACGGCTTGGCACAAGGCATCGCGAGTGCTTTGATCGGTTTCCAAGCGATCCTCGAAGGCTTGGGCCTCGGCCTCGGCTAGCTCGCCACTGGCATACAGCAGGGCTTGAAGGTTTAAGCCCTCATGAGCATGGACGCTAAAATCGCTGTCATCACGCATGGCTTTGCTCCCATAGTAGGCGGAGCCGTTTTAATCCCTCGTGCATCCGCGCCAAGGCGGTGTTCAGCGGGCAACCCAAGGAGGCGGCGATGTCGCGAAAGCGCTTGCCTTCATAGACGCGCTGGCGAATGACCTCCCGCTGATGAGCCGGCAGTTGCTCTAACAATTCGCGCAAGCGACGGGCTTCATCTCCTTGTTCCGCTTGCAGGTGAGGTCCCGGTTGCGGGTCCGCCAGCCAACCGTTGCTTTCCGTCGCGCTGTGCCGTTGTTGCTTATGACGGCGTTTGATCAACATGGCTTGGTGATAGGCCACCGTGAACAACCAGCCCCGCAACCGGCTGGGATCCACGTCATCCAGGCGTTCCAGGGCACGCACGAACGTTTCTTGCAGCGCGTCTTCCGCTTGATGGTGATCGTGAAGGATGCCGCGAAGAAATTGATACAGACCGGTTTCATAACGGGCGAAGATCGGTTCCAGGGCGCTCAGGTCCCCAGAGCGGAAGCGGAGCAACAGGCTTTCATCCGAGGTGTCGGTCATGCCCAAGGCTTCCATCCTTTTCTGTTATCGATGCGCCGCGCGGGGGGATTATTTTATCGGTAGGCCAATTCGCATGCCGTTTTTCGACCGGCGCTGGCTTCCGTAGGCGGCTTTCCTCGGATCGTAACGCTTTTCTAGTTCAATTGTAAGGAAAAATCTTGGAATTTTACACAACAACGCCCGCTTCCTGCGTATAGTAAAGAAGAAGAATGGAACAGCACCCTTTTGGAGAGGGTAATCATTGAAGAGGTCTTCCCGCTGAATATCTACCTTGTGCCTTTCATTCTCTTTTCCGCCTGTCTCTTGCTTTTCCCAGGTGTTGAAGGGGGGAAAGAACATGAAAAGGCAAACCTGGTAGCAACAGCAGGGTGCCCGATTTGGTATGGGTCCAGGTGTCCTTGCGCGACTGACCCCTGGGGTTCGTGAAGGTTCGTTTAGCCACAACTTTGAGCTAACGCGGAAGACTAAGGAGAAAATTGATGCGTACCAAACGCTTGAGTTTACAACAACGTCGAGAAATTTTTCGCGCGTTGGTGGCGACGCAAGATATGGCCATCATGAGCGTGCCTCAATCCCGCCAGCACATTAGCAAACAATTCGAGATCACCGACGCCCAACTGCGGCAGATCGAGGATGAAGGGCTGGAGAAGGAATGGCCGCCGCTCAACGAGGCCATGCAGAACGTCAGCTAACCAACTGTCCGCGCGCCCGGACTACCTCCAATCCCCTCTCCCGCGAGAGGGGATTTTTTCGTTTGTACAGGTGCGGGGCATTTACCAGATGGCTTACGCCCTCTGCTCGCCGAGAAATCATTTCAACAAACTCTTAAATCATCCCCATGCACTACATTGGTCAACTTCCCGATTTACCATTGCCGCACACCAGCGGGCCGCGTTTGCGGACGCGGCGCAAGCCGTTGGCGCAGATCGTGCTTTGTCAAGGTTGCTGTTGCGGGCAGACGCAGCGCGGCTTGCCGGCAGTGCCGCTGGAGTGGTTAAAGCCGATCTGGAAAGGCGAGAAACTCAACAAGGTCGTACAGCTCACCGTATCCGGCTGCCTGGGGCCGTGCGATCTGCCCAACGTCGCCTGCATCGTCACGCCGCACGAACAGGCCTGGTATGGCCGCTTGACGACTCAGGAAGATTACGCAGTGCTGCTGCGCTGGGCGAGACAGTGCCGTGACAAAGGGGAGCCGCAACCGCTGCCCGAGGAACTGGCCCATCTGCGATTCGAGCGCTGGCCAGGCGCGGACGCGGCGGAGCCGTTCACGCCGATCGCGCAGGACCCCGCTGACATCATCTTGCTCACTGCCGCCGATACGGAAGTGCTTACCTGGTCCCATGCCCTGGCCCAACTGCCAGACGGCTTCCCGGCGGTGCGCGCCCTCAATCTCGACCGGCTGCGCGATGGGCGAGTGTTTGATGCTTATCTCGATGACGTGGTGCAAGAGAGCCGGGTCATCGTGGCCCGCGTGCTCGGCGGCTTGGGGTATTGGCGCGAACAGCTCGAAGCGCTGCGCCTGCTGGCGCTGGCCCACGACATTGCCCTGATCTGCGTGCCGGGGGACGCCCAACCCGACCCCGACTTGGCCGCCCTGTGTACCGTGCCGCTGTCCATTGCCGACACCGTTTGGCGCTGCTGCCTCCACGGCGGCGTCCGCAACGCCAACCGGATGTTGCGCTTGCTCAGTGACACTTTGTTACAAACAAATTTCGGCCACGAGCCGCCGGAACCTGTTCCCGAAATCGGTATCTATCACCCAGATGTCGCGGAAGTGCTCGACCTGGACGCCTGGCAATCTCGCTACTTCGATCCGCGCCGCCCCACCGCCGGTCTTGCCTTTTATCGCTCCCACTGGGTCACTGGCAACCTGGCCCCCATCGACACCCTGATTCGCTCCCTGGAACAAAAAGGGCTGAACGTCCTCGCCGTCTTCGGCCCTCATCTGGCCGCAATCAGGGAGTCGTTATTCACTTCGATCTCTCTGGATATACTGCTCACCACCACGAGTTTTTCCTCACTGAGCACTGAGCACGGGCCACGGGTCACTGGTCCTCTTGACTGTCCCATCCTGCAAGCGATCTTCTGTTCCAGCAGCGAGAATGTTTGGGCCGCCAACATCGTCGGCTTGTCACCACGCGACATTGCCATGAACGTGGCCCTGCCGGAGTTCGATGGCCGGATCATCACTACGGCGGTGTCATTCAAGAACAGCGCCGGTTACGATGAGAAGTTACAAACGGAAGTCATTCGCTATCAGCCGCGCGCGGACCGCGTGGTTCATGTGGCCAGCTTGGCGGAACGCTGGGTCAGGTTGCGCCGCCTGCCGAATGAGCAAAAGAAAGTGGCGATCCTGTTGGCGAACTACCCCAGCAAGAACGCACGCGTCGGTAATGCCGTGGGTCTGGACACGCCGGCCAGTTTACTCGTGTTGCTGCGGGCGCTGCGACAGGCGGGTTACACCGTGGGACCAGAGCTGCCAACGGATGGACAAGCCCTGATTGAAAGCCTGATCGCCGTTTCGACGCACGATGCCGAATTCGCCACGCCCACCGCCTTCACGCGCAGTCAGGGTTGGGTGACGCGCGAACAACTCTCCGCTTGGCTCAGCGATTGTCCCAGCGTTGCCACGGAGGGGATTCGGGCGCGCTGGGGGGACGTGGAGCAATCGCCGTTTTTCCTCGACGGCGGCTTGCCCATTCCGGGACTACTTCTTGGCAATATCTTCATCGGCATTCAGCCGTCGCGCGGCTACGATCAAGATGCGTCCGCCGTGTATCACAGTCCCGACCTGCCGCCACCGCCGTATTACCTGGCGTTCTATCGCTGGCTGCGCGACATCTTCCAAGCGGATGCGGTGATACACCTGGGCAAGCACGGCAACCTCGAATGGCTGCCGGGCAAAGGGTCGGCTCTGAGCGCCAATTGCTATCCCGAAGTCATGCTGCGCGACTTGCCGCACATCTATCCGTTCATCATCAACAATCCCGGCGAAGGAACACAAGCCAAACGACGCTCGGCGGCGGTGATCGTCGATCACATGATCCCGCCGATGACGCAAGCTGGCACCTACGGCGAGCTACGACAACTGGAAAATCTGCTCGACGAGTATTACCAGGTGCAAAGCCTCGATCCCAGCAAATGCCCGCTCATTGTGGAACAAATTGGCCAGCTGGTGGAACAGGCTCAGCTGTACCGTGATTTCGAGCGCGACCAGGCTCCCACGGTCGATGAATGGCCCACTTTCTTGAATCGCCTTGACGGCTACCTGTGCGAGCTGAAGGAAGCGCAAATCCGCGATGGTTTGCACATTCTGGGACAACTGCCGAATGGAGATCAGCTGATCGACTTGCTGTTGTCGTTAGTTCAGGTGGATAATGGCGCCGTGCCGGGATTGGCGCGGGCGCTGGCGGCGGACCTCGGCTTGGACTATGCGGCCTTACGGCATGACCCGGCGGTCCCCTTTACCGCTTCGCTGTCCTGGTGGGATCACCCGTGCCGGACCCAAGGAGACGTGCTGGCGGCATTGACACAATTAGGGCGGCGATTGATTGCTAGATGTTGGAAATCGCAGTCGGTAGAAAAGACCCTGGCGAACTTTCAAGCCGAACGAAGCGCGTTATTCCCTCACGCCCAACAAACCTTGACTTATTTATGGCACACCATCTGGCCACGCTTACAACTATGTCATCAAGAAATTGATTATATCCTGGCAGCCCTGGCCGGAGGCTTCGTCCCGCCGGGAGGCAGCGGGGCGCCGACGCGCGGCAGGGCGGACGTGCTGCCGACGGGACGCAATTTCCATTCGCTGGACGTGCGCGCGGTCCCCAGCCCCACCGCCTGGAAGGTCGGTGGCGCGGCGGCCTCGGCCCTGTTGGAACGCCACCGGGAACGCAGCGGCATCTATCCCGAAAGCGTGGCCGTCGTCGTCTGGGGGACCAGCAACATGCGCACCCAGGGGGATGACATCGCCATGATCCTGTATCTGCTCGGCGTCCAGCCGCGCTGGGACGACGCCAACCGCCGGGTCGTCGGCTTGCAACCGATCCCCCTCACTGAACTGGGCCGGCCCCGCATCGATGTCACGATACGCATCAGCGGCTTATTCCGAGATGCTTTTCCCAATCTCATCCAACTGCTCAACGAGGCTGTGAACCTCGTTGCCCGCTTGGAAGAACCGTTGGAATGGAACTACGTGCGGGCGCATATCGCGCGGGATGTGGCACTACTGAGTTCCTCGTTCCCAGGCTCTGCCTGGGAACGTACTACCTGCGAGGCTCTGCCTCACGACAGCGGGACAGACAATGACCCGCAAGCCGGGGAGCATCCGGCAGGTGGAGCCTGCCCGGCAGTGCGTTCCCAGGCAGAGCCTGAGAACAAGAAAACATCTCTCGAAGAAGCCGAGCGCCGCGCCCGGCTGCGTATCTTCGGCAGCAAGCCCGGCGCTTACGGTGCCGGCCTATTGCCACTGATCGATGGCCGGAATTGGCGAACGGTCGAGGATTTGGCGGAAGTGTATCTCACTTGGAGTAGCTATGCTTACACCGGCACCGACGGAGACGATGGCCGGGAGGAACGGGACGCTTTCCGCTTGCGGCTGTCCCAAACGCAAATCGTGGCCCAGAACCAGGACAACCGCGAACATGACATCTTCGATAGCGATGATTATTTCCAATTCCACGGCGGCTTGATCGCGGCCATTCGAGCCGTCACGGGCCGGACGCCGGACGCCTATCTCGGCGACACCAGCAGACCCGATGACGTGCGAGTGCGCACCTTGCGCGAGGAAGCGCATCGGGTCTTTCGCTCGCGTGTCGTTAATCCGCGCTGGCTGACCGGTGTCCGGCGGCACGGCTACAAGGGGGCGGTGGAAATGGCCGCGACCGTCGATTACCTTTTCGGCTACGACGCCACCGCGAACGTCCTTGATGATTGGATGTATGAACGCTTGGCGGAAACGTATCTGTTCGATGCCGTGAACCGCGACTTTCTCCGTCAGTCCAACCCTTGGGCCGAACGAGGCATGATCGAGCGCCTGTTGGAAGCCGCCCAACGGGGCTTATGGCAACACCCAAACCCGGACACGCTGTCGCGCTTGCAGGCGGCTTACCAAGGGAACGATCTCTGGCTGGAAAACAGACCAGGGGAAGTTCCGCCGCCATGAGATGCTGCGACAATCGGTGTTCAACGTGTGGGCGCTTGCAGTGGGACAATGACGCGGAGATAGGTTTCTTGCTGGAGCTTCCCGGGTAGTGGCGGACGAGTGGCGCCCGCTGTCGGCAGAGCGCCCAGCCAGAGCCGGCTGGTGGAGGCCGGATTTTGGCTCACCTCCTCGGCGGGGCCGGACACGGCGGCGACCCGGCCAAACAAAATGGCCTGGCGTGGGTCATGCCGTAAACGCCACGTCAGATCGAGGGGCCGCGGCCCGTCGTTGCTCCAAGCATTGGCGCCGTCCAGCCCTGAAAAAAAGAGCAGGTGTTTTACGGTTCCCCGAAGTCCCAAGTTGCGACGATAATCGAAAACACCGTGCCGTCTGGTTGTGCTCGATGGGTCCTCTTGTATCCAGCCCGACAGCAGAGACGCGGTGTGTCCTTGGCCCAGCGTTTGCGTTTGCTCCGGGAGTAAGCGGTCCAGGCGATACACGCGTAGGTTGGCGGTGTTGGCATTCCAGTGCAGCAAGACCGCATCGTCAAGAATGACGGGCAGCTTTGAGGTAACGGTCCCTTCCAACCCCCAGTCCATCGCCGTCAAATCCGACTCAAGCAGCAATTGGTTCGGATCCAGCGCGACGTGCCAGGAAGCGGTGAACGATTTGGTGGACCAAACCGGAATGGGCACCTGCTCCAAGCCGATGGCGTTGGGGGCATAATCGTAAGAACGCCGAAAGAGGCTCTGGCCGCCGGTCTGAGCGCCGCCGCCGAAGGTATCGCTGGTCACGGAGCCGAACCAACTGACTGTCATCCCAGAGGCAGCAGGTTGGACTTCGGCGGGAGCGGACCCTCGCGGCGCGGTAGGCTCCACGCCGATCGTATAATACTCAATGCGGGGGCTGAACAACGTGAACCAGGTATGGCCGTACAGCTGGTTTTTCGTCAAATCAATGTCAATCACATCCACTTTGTTGACGCGCAGGTCATTCCCCTTGATGGCGTAGGAGACGAAATAGGCCAACCCGCTAATCAGCAACACGATGCTGGGAAACGTCACCCAAGTCAGCTCCAAGCGATGGACCACTTTTTTGAGGATGAAGTAATCGAGCGGACCAACCACGAGGATGTACAAGAAAATGAACAAAGCCACCCAGCCAAACGGAATTACGGGAACTTCTTGGAAATCCTCCAGATTGTGCTGCATCTGGGAAACGAGACTGCGACTGGAGTACGAATTCTCGGAAGTCGGCATGACGCCCGATAAGGGAAGGAGTTCTTGCCAAAATTCCCTTTGACTGCGCCAGCTCAGAAATGGTTGCTGATCCAGATCGAAGGCGATCACGGTGACTATGCCTAGCCCCTGGGCGGCTTGCATGATCAGCGGCGGTCCGCCGCTCGTTTGGAGAAGGGTGACGACATCTTGGCCGGACTTGGGGACCATCTGGGTGATTTCGACGGTGGGCCGCTCGTTGGGCGGTTGGTGGGCAGCGCGTGGCTGGATGAGTTCCTCTAGATGTTGGCCTCCTGTCACCCAGCGCGGATGCACCACGGACAAGGGGGAAACACCTTTGAGGGACACCGGCAGCAGGTCGGCCAGGTCCGGCAGCTGACCGACCAGGTCCTGATTGCGGCCAGCGGCAATGACGATCCGACCGCCCCGCCGTACCCATTCGACCACGGCGCGGCGCTTGCGTTGGATACGTTCGTCCTTGTCGTCGAGCAAGGCAGTGAGAAAGTCCCGATTGCCGGTGGCGAACACCAACAAATCGACTGCCTCGTAACCGAACCAATGTTCCGGCATCGAAACCACCGCATCGATGACGCCGACGTGGTTCCGTTTGCGCGGCCTCCGGTCAGCGAAATTCTGGAACGGCGGCTCTTCGACCCTGCCGTCGATGGGATCAGGCGCGCCGTCTTCGGCCAGGGGAGCGGTGATCAAGCTGGGGATCTGCGCTCCCAAACTCAGCAACAACGTGGCGCTGGGGTCATGACCGGACGGATGGACTTGAAAAGGGGGACACAAGTTACGCCCCTCGCCGCGCACGCTCACTTGAATGGTTTCATAGGTGTTGCCGGGCTTGGTGTAGGTCGTCAGCAGCAAAGTTTCCTTGGGAGCGGCTGGCGGTATCGGGATGGTGTAACGAGTGAAGATGCCATCGCTGTCGGTGGTTTCCGTGACTAGCTGGGCTTCCCCGACCGCGAACCCCTTGGGGCCGACCGTCAGATCCACGTACACCGGCGTCCAGAATCCCGCCTTGAAAAGGGAATCGTTTTCGGTGCTGGAGAAATTGTCCACGTCGCTTCTTTGACTGGGGGCTGGTAGTCCAGTCCGCACAACGTCAATACTCACCCGCGGCGGCTCCTGGGCCGTGGCCCCCGCCCAGCAAATACCCCAGATTAGCCCCGCCGCCAACCAGCGACCACGTCCCATGAGGTGTTCCTTTGTGGATGATGGAGATGGAACAACTTACGTCATCCTTGGTCTTTGTCCTGTCAAGGTTTTTCCGCCCCGTCGCAGCGGCAAGGATTCTGGCTGCAACCAGGACAACCGCTGCCGTATTTGGCTTGGACCGCTTCCTCTAGATTCACGCCGGCGATGTTGGCCAGGGTCGCCAGCCAAGCCAACACGTCGGCGAACTCCAAGGTCTGCTCCTCTTTGCTGCCGCCGCGCAACGCCGCCGACAATTCGCCGACCTCTTCCATGAACCACATGAAGGTTCCCTCGATACCCCGGCGCTCGTCCTTGGCGCCGTAGGTGTCATGAATGAATTGCTGAAATTCCGTGAGGGATAAGGACATTGCTGTTCCAATTTCATTGTTTCACTGTTCCGGAGATTCATGGTTTCACGCATGTCGGTATCTCGACACGCGCGCCGATGAATCCAAAACAGCCACACCGATCAAGGGAAGAGCCAATTATCTCCCCAACACTTTCCGCAACTTGTCCGCCTCCGCTATTTTCCGCTGCCCGGTCAGGGCTGCCAGCAGCAGGTCTTGAGCATCATTGTCGAGCACGTCGATTTCCAAACATTGGCGGGCGTAGCGTTCGGCGTCGGCATGGCGTTTGGCGTCGAGCAGCAGCTTGGCCAGACGCTTGCGGACGAGCAGATCATCGGCATCGGTCAGAGCCAGCTGTTCGTAAATGGCGATGAGTTTTACTTTGTCATCCAATTGGGAATAGACGCGGATCAATTCCGTCAGCCACTTGCTTTCGTGCGGCTCGGCTTGACGGGCCATCTCGAAGACCTTTGCTGCCTTATCAAACTCACCCGTCTCGAAATAGATAGTCCCCAGCGCTTGCGACAACTTCGGTTCCAGATTCCTCGGATCAAGGGCCGCCTCTAGGAGCTGTCGCGCTTCTTCATCCTCGCCAGCGGCTTGCAGCAGGCGGGCCTTGACGTAGCTGGCCAAGGGATGACGGGCCTGCCGTTTCAGCACCGCATCGACGAGCTTGCGGGCGTCGCTGGCTCGGCGGCGGATGAGATATTGCTCGGCCAAGCGGGCGGCGATATCGTTGTTGGTCGGGGCGTCGTCATGGGCTTCCTGTAGCTCCGCATAGGACATCGGTTTGTCTGATTTTTTCCCGGGCAGGCCGGCGACGACTTGTTGGAGGTACGCTCGATAGCCTTTCTCGAAATCTTCCTTGCGCACCTGGCAGGCTTTCATCAAGGCGTCGTCGGTGTTCAAGCCGTCGGCATAGGCTTGCAACAGACGCCCCACGGCTTGGGGGCCGTGCGTTTCCCGCAGATACTCGACATACAACAAGCTCTGGCAGTAAGCCAGGTGCCAATCCAGCGGCGAACGGGGCCGGATGAATCCCAGGTGAATGTCATCCAGATTCATCAAATCCCCCGCCGGCACGCGCTGGCGCAGCAGCTCGTCCCATTCCGAGGGGCGCGGGAAACCTTCGTTGCGGACGGCCAGCCCTTCGGTGAACCAGTGCGGCACCTGGAAGTTGGTTTGCTCCAAATTGAAAATATGGACCAGCTCATGCCGGGCCACGCGGGCCCAGTTGAATGGCTTGCGGATGCCCTGACCTTGCGGTGACACCATCGCCACCATCTTGCCGGTGCAAGCGCCGATGGTGTGCAAGTCAGGCAGGGCTACCACGCGACCACTGAACATCTCGTGATTGTTGAAAATTTCAAACAGGATCGGCCCCGGCGGGCGATACTGATATTCCTCGGCCAAGGCTTCGTATTCGCGTTCCAGATAGTCGGCCATGAAATTCGCCAGTACCCGGTCCCGCTGCGGATCAAAGCGAATCTCGAAATGTTGGGTGCGAATCGTTTCGTAGCGCTGCAGGTGACGCAGGACAACCAACGTATTCTTGACGCGGACGTTGAAGCTGTCGGCCTCGAAGGCTTTGGTGAGAACCTCATGGGCTTCCTGCTCCCGCCCCAAGCGCATGTACAACATGCCAAGCCCGTTGAGCGGATCGGCCAGCTGTGGTTGCAACTCATGGGCCAAGGCGAAATACTTTTCCGCCTCCTGAAAGTGCCGGCGCTCTTCGAGCCGTAGGGCCAGCTCTTGGTAGAAGATGGCGGGCTTGTCGTTGTGTTTGACCACCTCATCACAGAGAGCCCTAAACTCGGCCTGCTGGCGTTGCAGGAAGTGACAGGCAGCGATGCGGGCCAAGGTGCGTTCATCGCGGGGATTGACCTGGCGGGCTTTCTCCAGCTCCTGCAAGGTGGCGGCCAAGTCGCCGCCAGCCAGCTGGACGTCAGCCAGCAGCCGCAAGGCTTCGGGCAAGCGCGGGTTGATCTTCAAGGCCTGGCGCGCGAACGCTTCGGCATCGGCGATCTCGAACTTTTGCAGGGCCATGATCCCCTTGCCGACCAGCGCCTCGGCGGCCTGGGGATTGATCGTCAGAGCCTTGTCAAACGCATCCACTGCTTCGGGACGATTGTATTTCTCCAGCAGCAACCGCCCCGCCTCCAGCTCGGCGGGCCAAAATGCTTTATCGAATCGCAAAGCGTCGGCATACACTTCGTTGAGGATGAACTTGAACTGATCGGACAGATGGTGCCAGCGCGCATTCTCGCAGCCAGCCAAGCCGACAAGCAATAGCTCCTCGGGATTCTCGATATCATTGTCGTTGTTGCTACGATTGGTGTAGGTGCGAACGAACCAGCGAATTTCCGCATCCGCTTTCTTTAGATCGCCGCGATCGCGCTGGATTTGGGCGCGAATCCAACGAGCCAGGAAATGTTCGTCTTGCGCAGCGATGGCTTTTTCCGCGGCTTTTTCCGCTTCGTCCCATTGACCGCGCAGATACAGCAGCTCGGCCCGGCGGGCGTGCAAGTCGGCGTGTTGGGGATGTTTGCTGAGAGCTTTATCCACGACGGCCAGCGCCGCTTCGTACTGTCCCTGGCTTTGCGCCACTCGGCTTTGGCCGATGGCCGCGGTGGCCGCTTGCTTGGGGTCTTGGGCCAGTTTTTGGTATAGCTCGCTGGCTTCCTCGTAGTTGCCACGCAGCCAGCGCTCGCGAGCTTCCTTCAACGTGTCCGCCGTGACGAGGGGAGCACAGCACAAAACCAGGAACCACGTCCAGATGTGTCGCATTAGTGACATCCCGCAATAAGCAACGAAACCACCTGTGATTTAAGGTAACGGTCCCCTGGACAAAACGCAAGCTCCGCCGCGCGTGAGGAACGCTGAGTGATTGTCAGTCATTCACGCGCGACAACCACCATGGCGGGTCGCTCACTCCACCCCCTTGAGGAACCGTCGAACCATGACTTTCCGCTTTCGTTGGGAATCATCGTTTCACGCACCGGATCGCCCCCAATGCAACGATCATGCCATGATCCCCATTCGGGAAGTTATTCCGCCGGGCTGGATGATCCTCAATGAGCCGGATTCGCCATCCGGCCTCTTTTCGAGCCGGATGGGAATTCCGGCCTACTACCTTTCTGGCTAGAGTCATTAGCAAGTCATTTTGAGAATTTCGAGTAATTCACGCTGGTATTTTCGCCGCGCCCATCCATACTTGGAATCACGACCTACTCGCCATGATACGAATCATGCCATCCTCTGGAGACAACCGCATGACCAAACCGCTCGTGCTGCTTCTCGATTGGACGCCTGAAGGGACCATTGACCGGCTGCGCCGCGAAGTACCGGAGTTGGATTTCCACGATGGACGGGATGACGAGACGTTTCGTCGTTATTGGCGTCAAACAGCCATTACCTATGGCGTGCCGCCGCTGGACCGGCTGAGTGAGGCGGACCAGCTGCGCTGGGTGCAACTGGCTTCAGCGGGAGTCCCAGCCAGTTTCCGCGCTGCCGCCCAGCAGCGCGGCTTGCGGGTGACGAACCTGGCGGGGCTGTATGGGCCGACGATTGCCGAGCACGCTTTAGCCCTGATGCTGATGCTGGCTCGCAACCTGCATCAGGTGATGTGCCATCAATTCGAGCGCCTCTGGGATGATAAGGAAGTAGCCCGGACCATGTTCGATTTGCCGGGCAAGACGCTGGCCATCATCGGTTTGGGGAACATTGGTCAATCCCTGGCCCGTGTGGGGAAGCGACACGGGCTACGCGTCGTGGGTTGCCGGCGCGTGCCGTGTTGGGTGCCGCGGGTCGATCAGGTGTATCCGCTGAGTGACTTGCACGCGATGTTGGCCGAGGCGGACATCGTGGCCGTGACCACCCCCCTGACGCCAGCCACGGAAGGTCTGTTGGGACCGCGCGAGTTCGCCGCCATGAAACGGGGCGTGCTGTTCGTCAATGTCTCACGTGGGGCCATCGCTCAGGAAGAGGCCTTGCTCGACGCCCTGCGCTCCGGCCAGGTGCGCGGCGCTGCCCTCGATGCCTACGCCGTCGAGCCGCTTCCCGCCGCGCATCCGTTCTGGGCCATGCCACAAGTCATTGTCAGTCCTCACTACAGCGGCGAAACCGTCAATTTATCGTCGCTGCCTAGCGAACGCTTTCTCCGTAATCTGCGTGCGGATTTGCAAGGTCGGGAGTTAGAAGGTATGGTGGACTTGGAACAGGGGTATTAACGAATGACGGCTCCTTGGCAGCAGGGGTTGGGAACTGGAGGGACGATCGGTGGCGGCCATCCACCTGCGCGACATCCGCAAAACCTATCCGAATGGGCATGTTGCTGTCCATCAATTGAGTCTCGACATCGCCGACGGGGAATTTCTGGTTTTGGTGGGGCCGTCCGGCTGCGGCAAGAGCACGACGCTGCGCCTGGTGGCGGGGCTGGAGATGCCCACCAGCGGTCAATTGCATATCGGCGACCGCGACGTGACCTTTGTGCCACCTCAAGAGCGCGACCTCGCCATGGTCTTCCAGAACTACGCTCTGTATCCGCACAAGACCGTCCGGCAAAACCTGGAATTCGGTTTGCGCATGCGCCATACTCCCTCGTCGGTCATCACGGAGCGAGTCCAGCGCGTGGCGCGGATCCTGGACATCAACCAAGTTTTGGAGCGCAAGCCGGGGCAACTGTCCGGCGGCCAGCGGCAGCGCGTGGCTCTGGGACGAGCCATTGTCCGCGAGCCGCGCGCCTTTCTGTTGGACGAACCCTTGTCCAATCTCGACGCCCAGCTGCGCGTACGGACCCGCGCGGAATTAGCCCGCATGCATCGTCAATTGGGCGCCACCATGCTCTATGTCACGCACGATCAGGAAGAGGCCCTGACTCTTGGCGACCGCGTGGCCGTGTTGCGCGACGGCTGGTTGCAGCAGGTCGCGCCCCCCATGACCATCTATCGCCAGCCCGCCAATGTCTTCGTGGCCGGCTTTATCGGTGCGCCGACGATGAATTTCCTTCCCTGCCAGCTGCGCGACGCCCAAGGAACGCGACGAATCGAGGGACCGTTGTTCACGCAGGCACTCGATTGTCCGTCATTAACCAAGGAACCAAGCAACGGCCTGCTCCTGGGTATCCGCCCTCAAGACATTCGCCTGGTGCCAGCGCCGGAGGCTGACGCCATCGCGCAAGTCGATGTGGTGCAGCCGCTTGGTAGTGACATGGTGGTGTATTTGAATCTGACGCGCGGCGCGGACTACACGCCAATGACGGTGGTGGTCCCCTCGGATACGCCGTTACAAGTGAATCAGGAAGTGGGCATCCGCCTGGAACGAGACCGCCTGCATTTGTTCGACGCCGCCAGCGAGACGCGCTTGAATGGTTAGGGGTGGAAACCCGAATATCTAACACAGCCACGAGTTTGGCATCACATCGAGCCAATGCTATGATGAACTCCAATCTCATTCTCGGCACTCATGGAAGCCCTCTTCATTGTCAGGGAGTCGTGGACTCGTGCTTACATTGATCGAGGCTCTGAATTATCGCTGCTTGCGCTATGTGCATCAACCGCTGGGGCCGTTTCACATCCTCGTCGGACCGAATGCCAGTGGCAAGACCACCTTATTTTCAAGGAATTTATTTGATTGAAGAGCCGGAAAACGGCATCCATCCGCGGGCCGTTGAAACCTTGTATCAATCGCTGTCCAATGTCTACGACGCGCAAATCCTGATGGCGACGCACTCCACCGTCTTGTTGAATATCGCCAACGTGTCCGAGTTGTTGTGCTTCGCCAAAACGGCGGAGGGGGCCACCGACATCGTCATGGGGAATCAGCATCCCATGTTGAGCGAATGGCGGGGCGAAACTAATCTGGGAATCTTGTTCGCGAGCGGAGTCTTGGGGTGAGGAAGGGCAAACAGCCGGTACAATCGACCCCGCAACCGCCGGTGTGCGACTTGGTTGTCCTGGTGGCGGATATGGACACGGAATTCACCGTTCGCGGCTTGTTGTCACGTCCCGATGCTTTGGCGATTCGTCCCATCACCTATTCCATGATCTGTCACCCTGACAGAGATTCGGGCTGCTACCGCGGATGCGCGGATGCGCTGCGACCATTGGTCAACAAATTTCGTCATGCCTTAGTCATGTTTGATCATCACGGCTGCGGCCAAGAGAAGCTATCGCGCACGGAACTGGAAGCGGAAACCGAGAACCAGCTGCGGCGGTCGGGCTGGGAGGATCGCGCGGCCGTCGTGGTGATCGATCCGGAATTGGAGATTTGGGTTTGGAGCGATTCGCCACTGGTGGATGACGTCTTGGGTTGGAAGGGACCACCAATGGCTTTGCGAACGTGGTTGCGGAACGAGGGACACACCGTATCTCTCAACGCCAAGCCCGCCGAGCCGAAAAGTGCTTTTCGCCAAGCGTTGCGTCAGATTAGGAAGGCGTCTTCCGCATCATTATTTCAACAATTGGCGCAACAGGTGAGCTTACCACGTTGCACCGACGTGGCTTTCTGGAAATGGCGTTCGACTCTGTCGAACTGGTTTCCTCGCCCTTGTTCCCCTAGCCCGGAATCATAATACAGCCTGCAAGCCCAACCGAACGAACTTTGTGATGAGGAGATTCCTACTTTGGCTCTGGTCGTGCAAAAATTTGGCGGCAGTAGCGTGGCGACGGCGGAGCGCATCCGGGCGGCGGCGCGGCGAGCGCTGCGGGCGAGACAGGCCGGCAATCAGGTCATCGTCGTCGTCAGCGCCCGGGGAGATACCACCGACGAGCTGATTTCCTTGGCCCGCGAGATCACCGACGAACCCCCGGCCCGCGAAATGGATATGCTCTTGTCCACGGGCGAGCAAATCTCCATTGCCTTGATGGCGATGGCGATTCAAGCTCTCGGACAGTCCGCCATTAGCTTCACTGGCGCGCAAATCGGCATCGTCACCGACAGCTTTCATACCAAGGCTCGCATCAAGAACATCTCCACGCAGCGGCTGCGGCAGGCGCTGGACGAAGGGAAAATCGTCATCGTCGCCGGCTTTCAGGGGATGGACGAACAGTACAACATCACTACGTTGGGACGCGGCGGCTCGGACACGACCGCCGTGGCCCTGGCCGCCGTGATGAAGCATGATCCGGCCAAACCGCCGGAGCAGGACGTGCAATGTGAAATCTACACTGATGTCGATGGCATCTACACCACCGATCCGCGCATCGTGCCGGAAGCCCGCAAGATCGACGTTATCAGCTACGATGAGATGCTGGAGCTGGCCAGCGTCGGCGCCGGCGTCATGCACTCGCGCAGCATCGAGTTCGCCAAGAAATTCGATGTGCCGCTCCAAGTCCGCAGCTCCTTCAGCGACACCGAGGGGACCTGGATCGTGCCGGAGGCCGATTGGATGCGCGACGTGCCGGTGTGCGGGGCGGCCATTGTCAAGGACGAGGCCCGGATCAACCTGGACGGCGTTCCTGATCAGCCGGGGATCAGCCACCGCGTCTTTGCCGCCTTGGCCGAGCAGAATATCGTCGTGGACATGATCGCCCAAAACGTCGGCAGCGACGGCAAGGCGGCCATCGGTTTCACAGTGCTGCGCAACGAGCTGTCGGCGACGCTGGCCGTGCTGCGGCCACTGGCTGTTGAGCTGGGAGCGGCGGTGCAGTGCGATGAGCAAGTCAGTAAAGTGTCCGTTGTGGGCACCGGCATGCGCACCCATACCGGCGTGGCTGAGCGCATGTTCGCCGCCTTGGCCGCCGAACAGATCAACATGAAAATGATCACGACGGGGGACATTAAGATTTCCGTGCTCGTCGATAAGGGGGACGGCCTGCGGGCATTGCGAGCGGTGCATCAGGCATTTGCCTTGCACGTGCCGCGCCAACGCCCCGATGACTCAACAGCGCCACGCGCGGAACCGTTCCACCGGCGTCCCACGCCGATCGTGGAAAACGGCCCGGGCCGCGACTTAACCGCCCGCATTCAACGCCTGTCCAGCATGGAGGACATTGTCGTCAGCGACGTGCAACTTAACGCGGAAACGGGGCGTATCACGATCTTCGATCTGCCCGATTGTCCCGGCAACTGCTCGCGCGTGTTTCAAGCCGTGGCCGCTGGTGGGATCATTGTCGATATGATCATTCAGAACCTAACCCGTTTCGGCAAGGCGGAATTGTCGTTCAGCGTGCCGAGCGCGGATTTGCCCCGCGCCCAGCAGCTGACCCAAGAAATCGTGGCGACCATCGACCCGACGGCCCAAGTCTTGACTGATGACGACATCGCCACGCTGTTTGTCTATGGGGTGGGCATGCGCACGCATACTGGGGTGGCGCGGCGCATGTTCGGCTCCTTGGCCCAGCGCGGCATCAATATCAATTTGATCAACACCAGCGAAGCGTGCATCAGTGTCGTCGTCGATCAGAACCGTGGCGCCGAGGCCCTGGCGTGCTTGAAGGAAGCCTTCAACGTGGCTTGAACCAAGAATAGGAGCCAGCGCAGGGCGGGGGTGAAGGCGTCGGATGCTCCCTATGATTAGGTCTTGACTTCTGCATAGTTAACAAAAGTCGCGCCGGGGGAAGTTGCCGAGAACACGCAAAGAGGCGCTTGGATGGAACGCCCTTCGTCTGTTCAAGCGCCTCCGTGCTGTTTCCTCAGCGTCTTAACGTGAAGCCCAGATAGACTTGCATGTTGTCCATCCAGGGTCTTGGCTCGGAAGCATTTTGCCAATCATAGCGGGCGCCCAGGCGGAATTGGCCGGTGTCCCCCACGGGAAAAGCCAAGCGGATGTCTTGATTGAACTGTTGCAGCGGGGCACGTTCGCTATCCGTCCAAGTCGGTTTGGCCAAGCCGGAGTATTCCAGTTTGATTTGGTGAATGATGGGCTGGCGATACTGAATTTCCACAATCCAATCCGGGCGGTCTTGGTCTCGTTGGATTTGCCAAGGGTCAATGGCCGGGAGCATGGGGCCGCCAGACACGACCATCTCGCCGCGCAGCAAGCTGGCCACGGTGCATTTCAAGCCGGTGGCGCCGAACATGCGCATGTCCATCACGGAACCATCCAGCGACCGAACGCCGACATTGCCATACAGTGTCAAAGGCAAGCGCGCCAGCACTGGGATTTGCCACGATTCTTCGGTGCGCCAACCTTTGAGCGTGGCGTTCCGTTGTGATTCCGCCCTTTGGTCGGTCAGTTCCCAACGGGCGGACACCGTTGCCCACGGCAGGTCCACTTGATGTCGCAAGCCGGTCGCGGACATCCGCTCCGGCGACCATTCCCACAGTTCCTGTTCTAGCGAGTCGGCTTCGAGCAGGACGGGGGGCGCGTGGGGATTGAAGAAATTCGGATGTTCCAGCACTGCGGCAATCGGCTCTGGTTCCGTGAAATCACTCGGCCATTCCGCCCAGACCACTCGCCAACCGAAGCCGGTCGCCATGACTCCCAACCAGACCAACGGAGACCGAAATCGCATCGTTCACCGCACTCCTTGAAAGGACCAAGAGGGGCGTCCCATCGAATCGGGCTATAACAAGAGGAGTATTCCTTGTCACGAGCAATTCCCCAAGAGTTCCAGGCGGCCTGAAACAAAACAAGCCCGATGCCACGAAGGAGATCGCGCTGGCATCCCCATTCGTACATCAGGCTTGTGGAGGCCACCAAGAAGCATGGATAAGGGGAACAGACTTACCAATGAGCCAGGAGTTCCGCCGTGAATTCGCTCAGCGATTCTTCGCAGACATCCAAAGGAGCACCGCACTCCGGACAACTCACCGCCGGCACGGTGGCCAGATCGGCACACAGACGGTCCTCAAACGTCTCGCCGTCCCCCAAGGCGGACCACGGCCCCTCGGCGGCAAGGCGTTCCAACACTTGATGAGCGGCGGTATAGGCTCCGGATGCCACGCGGCACGCACAACCTCGGCACAGCAGTTCCACTTGCATGGGACCCTCCGTGAAATGAAAACGTTGGATAGGTAGTGGTTGGTGTTAAGAGCAACTTCAATGCCAAATCCTACAGCGGGTACGATGGAGAATTCACAGATTCACACAACATGTTTGATCATTAGATGTTAGAGAAAACAATTTCTGGCGGATTTGAAGGGGGAGAGCATTTACTCGTCGGAAAGTCAAGCTCGTTTTTACAAAAGGCTTGGTCGAATCTACATAACGATCGCGTGTTACAAAGACAGGTTATACGCATCATGCGGCGCGGAACGATATTTCCGGGAGCTTACCGATCCCCACGTGGCCTTGGCCCAGGCCAGCCGCGCACTCCATGAACCAGTCCAGGAGTTGTTCGAGGCGTTTCGGAGGAATGAGGCAAAACATTCTGGAAACCCGCGCGGTTTAAGGCTACGTGGGCTTTTCTCTCCCGTCGGGAACCGGCGTGCGATCCATCCGCATGAGCAATTCACTCAGACGCCGATAGAGCTGGGAAAAATTGACCGGGCGAATGAGAATCTCCGAGCGCCGCGATGGCGGGATTTGCTGGGTCCAGTCGGCTTGATGCTCGGACAGCAGTAGAACGCCGGCCGTGGCCAAGTTTTGCTGCTCGGCGGCTTCGAGGATGCGGCGAAAGACGGCGATCCCCTCGTGCCCACTGGTTCCCGCGTCGATCACCAAGACATCGAACGGTTGGTGCTGAAAGCGCTGCCAGGCTCGCGCCGGATCCGCGGCCAGCAACACACGATACCCCATCTCCTTGAAGCGCTCGCGCAAGGCGTGGCGCAGTTTTTCGTTGGCTTCCACAATGAATATGGTAGGGGATTGGATATCGTAATCGGAAGCGTGCTCCACGTCGCGGCGCACGGCACGGATGGCGTCAAGCAACTGGCGCGGCGTTTGGTGGCGTTGTGACGGATCGAGGTGCATCATGGTTTCCACCAGCTGGGACACACTGGCGGGGAGGTGCAAGTCAACGGCGTTCAACTTTGGGATGTCTTGCAAGGAGGAGGTGGTCCGGCGGCCAAATGGCAACGCGCGTTCCTCCAGCGGCTTGCGACCGGAGAGCATCTCGTATAAAAGACATCCCAGAAAGAAGATGTCGCTGCGGACATCCCCAGCTGCAACGCCGGTGGCCTTTTCCAGGGTGGCGTAACTGACGGAGCGTTCCACCTCCGCCGCGCCGGCTTCCCCCGCCGCCACTACTCCCGCCAGCCCGAAGTCCACCAACTTGGCCGATCCCTGGCTAGAGATGAGTATGTTCGTCGGTTTAATGTCGCGGTGGGTCAGGCCGTGGTCATACGCATGAGCCAGTCCTTCGACCGCATCCTCGAGCAAGCGCAGGGCCTCGGCCGCTTCCAGGCGTTGCCGCGCCGCCAGGAAATCCTTCAAATTTCCCCCTTCGACGAACTCCATGACCATGAAATACTGGCCGGTGACGACATCCCGATTGACGGCGAGAATCTGGACGATGTGCGGATGAACCAGTTGCTGTCCCAGCCGCCCCTCGCGCTCGAACAACTCGACACAGCGGGCGTCGTCGCTCCAGCGTTTCCGCAATACCTTGATGGCCACTTCATCGCCGGAGTGCGAGTCCTCGGCGCGAAAGACTTGGCCGAAACTGCCGGAAGCGATCAGATACAACAACCGATAACCGCCGAGAAAGTAGCCTTCGGTTTCCCGTTGCAGAAGTTTCTGACTTTGCCACGGAGTTAAATAGCCCCGCCCCTCCAACGCGCGCAGCAGTGACTCGGCGCTGCCGGCCCACTTGGTCCGCGCGGGCCAGACATCGCGCAGCTGATCCTCGGTCAGCAACCCCAAGTCCACGCTGAGCCGGGCGATTTCGGCAGCGTCTGGCAATGATATGACCATGAGACAAGCTACGGTCCAGACAAGTTAAGTCGATCCCCCGCAATCCGTGTGGCGTCCGTGCTAAGCACGTTGCTTCCGTCGATCCTCTTAGTTTAACAACTCCAATGCCTGGCGCGCGATGTCAAACGCGGCGCGCGGCCGACCGAGACGTTTGGCATTGGTTTGGAGTTGGGTCAGCCGTTGCCGGTCGGCCAGCAACGTCGAAACCTTATAGGCCAGCAAAGCGACGGCGTTGACCTTGATGGCGGCCCCGTTCTCCAGCAGAAAATCACTGTTGCGGCTTTCTTGCCCTGGCACGGGATTGACAATGACCATCGCGGCGCCGCGGGCCAAGGCTTCCGAGGTTGTCAAACCGCCGGGCTTGGACACGACCAAATCCGCCACCGCCATCAGCTCATCCATCTGATCGGTGTAGCCGAGAATGTGGACACGGTGCCGCGGCGGCGCCGGCAGCTTCCGCAATCGCGCTTGTGCCTGGGCATTTTGCCCCGTGACGACCACGATTTCCGTCTCTTGGGGCACTTCCAAGAGACTGCCATAAATTTTCTCAATCGGTCCCACGCCGAAACCACCCGCCAGTTGCAGCACAATGGGGCGATCCCCCCGCAAACCCAGCCGCGCCAGGCATTGGGAACGCGGCTTCTCCTCGCTGAACACCGGATGGATGGGAATGCCGGTGGCCACGGTGTCTTGTCGGGGCACTCCCCACGACTGCAAATACAACGCTCCTTCCTCGGTGGCCGTGAAATATCGATCACAGGGCTGGTTGACCCACAGCCGGTGCGTCTCGAAATCCGTCGTCACGGTGACTTGCGGCACTCGGATACGTTTTTGTTTGCGCAGCGAGGCGATGATCTCCGCCGGCAAGAAGTGGGTGTTGATCACCAGATGCCACGATTCTTCTTGCAGCAGGCGCATGAAGGCTTTGAGATTCAATTTTTCCAGCGCCAGCCGGAGTTTGTCGGAACGGTAGCGGCCGGAACGGCTGGGGCGGTCCAACAAATCATAGAAATATCCCAGAACATGAGGAGCTTGGTTGATCAGGTCCAAATAGGCTTTGCTGTACAACCGACGAAAGGCGACATTCGTTAGCTCCAGCACATCCAGGTTGCGCACTGTGGCGACAGGCACCATTTGGCGTAAGGCCAACTCTACCGCCTGCGCGGCGCGGACGTGACCACTCCCCACGGACGCCGACAGAACCAGAATACGGGGCGATGTCGCCAAGGGAACCTCCACCACGAAGGCCAGGCCGCGCACGCGCGCGACTCCACCGCGAGCTACTCTCCAATGCCACCGTCCTCTAACTTAACGGGGACTTCGCTCATCGTCCTAAGACAATGACAAAAGGCATCCAATTTCCCACAATGATTGTAGCTCCGTCATCAAGAAAGAGGATGCGATGAAGACAGTATGCCCCTTCTTCATTAAGTTTGCCAGTTTAATTTCTTGGACTCTTTCCTGTTTCGATCGGGTGATCTTCAAAGGGCATCCGCTCATCCATCGCGTCGCGGACTTCGAGCGTTTTATCGACTAATCGCTCGTGTTTTATTGTGTTCCTCAAACCGCAAGGCAAGAAACGCCGGACGGGATTGACGCGGCGGTTTGATGAGTAGCACGCCTGGCGGATGGCCCCCGTGGTTCGATTCACCATTGACGTCTTCCTCAACGGCAGCTAACAAAAGGTTGCGGTTGGTGCCGGGCAAACGGGAGAAATCCTTTTGGTGCCCCAGGTGGACGGGTCGAGAGAGAGTGCGTGTGATGTCGAGACTCTTCTATGTCCAGGTAATTGGCCATGCCCAACTTTCTCATCTACGGTGCCAATGGCTATAGCGGGGCGTTGATTGCCCGGACGGCGGTGGCGCGCGGGCATCGGCCCATCTTGGCGGGGCGGAATGCCAAGGAGGTGGCCGCGTTGGCCGGCGAGTTACAGCTGGAACATCGCTGTTTCACGCTCACGGACGCAGCGACGGTGGCGCGGCAGTTGGACGGGCTTGCCGCCGTCATTCATTGCGCCGGGCCGTTCGCCCATACGTTCGAGGTGATGACGAATGCTTGTCTGCAAGCGCGGGTGCATTATCTCGACATCACGGCGGAGATGGTCGTCTTCGAGACGTTGGCGGCCCGGTCGGAGCGAGCGGAGCAAGCGGGAGTCATGTGGCTGCCCGGCGCCGGTTTTGATGTGGTGCCATCGGATTGTCTGGCCGCTCATCTGAAACGGCGGTTGCCAACGGCGAACCACTTGGCCTTGGGCTTTCAGGTGCGGTCGCGGGTGTCGCGCGGCACGGCCACGACCGTTGTGGAAAATCTGGGCAAAGGGGGCCTGATTCGGCGCGACGGCGTGCTCACTCCCGTACCGACGGACTGGAAGACGCGGACCATCGATTTTGGCGATGGGCCGGTGCTCAGCGTGTCCGTGCCGTGGGGGGATGTCGCCACCGCCTACCACAGCACCGGCATTCCCAACATCGAAGTGTACATGGCCTTCCCCAAAGGAATCGGCCTGTTCGCCCAAGCGAGCCGCTGGGGGAATTGGCTACTCCGCTCCGCCGTGTTTCAGTTCTTGGCCAAGAAGTGGATTCGGACCTGGCTCCCCGGCCCGACCGATACGGAACGAGCCACTCATCACAGCCAATTCTGGGGAGAGGCGACCGACGCGGACGGCCAGCGCGTGGTATCCCGACTGCGCGGCCCCGAAGCGTACACGCTGACAGCCCAGACCGCCGTGCAGTGCGTCGAGCAAGTGCTGGCGGGCAAAGCCCCCCCTGGCTTTCAGACACCGGCCAAAGCCTACGGTCCCGATTTCATCCTCGATGTGGCGGGAATCATCCGCGAGGATGTGTACGAACCCCGCGGCGGCAGTCTATCGCCGACGAGGTAATTCCTAGGTTCATGCCTGGCATGACTATCAATGGCAAGGACAGGCCTTCCAATTGGGCACGGCTTGACGACGCTCTTCACATCCCTTACGTTAAAATAAGTACCTTTTCTCCCGCTTTTGCTGGAGCATCCCTACTGTGCATCTCACCTTATTCACCGATTATGCCTTGCGTAGCCTGATGTACCTGACCTGGCACCAGGGGCGATTGAGCACATCGGAGGAGATTGCCCGTTTCTTTGAGATTTCCCAAGATCATGTCGTCAAAGTGATTCAGCAGTTGGCTCGCAAGGGCTATGTGCGCAGCCGGCGCGGTCGGCATGGCGGTGTGAGGTTGGCCAAGTCACCGGAAACAATTCGCCTGGGGGACATCATCCGCGATTTGGAGCAGATTTCCTTGCTGGAATGTCTGAACAGCCGGGGGGTGTGCGTTATTGAGGGAAACTGCAAATTGCAAGGGATTCTCCGTGAAGGCCAACGGCGGATGATGAACTATTTGGACGAATTCACGCTTGCCGACTTTGCCGGCTCTCAGCCGGAAGCCGCCGACCTGGTGCCGATTGGCTTGGAACGCTTGCCGGTGTGAGGACATGCGGCAGGCATTCCGTCTGTTCATTCGGTTCTCGTTGTCTCTTACCCCGGCGGCCAGTGCATGATTCGGCCCCCCAGCAAATGCAGATGGAGATGGGGCACTGATTGGCCCGCCTTCTCCTGGCAATTGAGTACCAGCCGGTAGCCGTCGTGCAGCCCCAATTGCCGGGCGAGTTGCTTGGCGACCCAGTGCAAATGGCCGACCAGGGGAATATCTTCTTCCGTCATGTCGTCATGCGTTGAAATCACTTTGCGTGGCACGATGAGCACATGCACCGGCGCTTGCGGATTGATGTCACGGAACGCCACGCATTGGTCATCTTCATAAACCATGTCGGCTGGGATTTGCTTGTCGATGATCTTCTGGAAGATATTGTCTTGCATCATGATGTCAAACTCCGGATTGCTGACCACTGAAAGCTACTTCGGGCTGAAATCGGGCATCTGCCCCGATTCGATGTCGTTTTCCCATTCGTCGAGCAGCGGCCAGCCGATGGCGCAGGTGCCGAAATCGGCCATGTATTGATACTGGGTGAGCCGGTCGATGGCCTGTTGGATAATCTTGTTGTCGCGGCGGAAAACCGGACCGTGGCTGGGAAGCAGAAACTCCGAATCATCCTTCAAAATACGTTGCAACGAGTGGATGAAATCAGGGATGTTGGAGCCATGATGCGCGTCGATGACACCGACGCAGCTATCCTTGTAAATGGCATCGCCGCAGAACAACAGGTTGCCCATCTTGAAGCTGAGATGGCCAGGCGTGTGGCCGGGGGTGTGCCATACGTGCAGCTTCACGTCGCCGATGGTCAATACATCTCCTTCGTCAATGGTGCGGTCGATTTTACAGCGGGGCATCGGAATTTGGATGCCTTGGGCCTTGATGGTGGCGTAGGTCAAAATTTCGTCGCCGCTTTCCAACGGCTCGACGCTGAGCGGATGGGCCGCCACTTCGGTTTTCAGCATCTCCTTGGCCCGCGCGATTCCCTGAATGTGATCGGCGTCGGCGTGGGTGGCGATCAGCATCTTGCAGGTGGACAAGTTGAAATCCATCTGCCGGATCAGCTCGACGATCTCATCCACCGTGTCGAGATAACCCACGTCGATCAGCACGAACTCACTCCCGCCGTCGATCAAATAGACGTTGACCCCCAGCCGATGCTCGGCCTGGTAGTTCATCTCGATGACATTGGGGAAAAGATAGCGTCGTGTTAGCATGAGATTGTTAGCTGCAAGATAAAATAAAGGATACTTTCAGTTTACGTGGTTCATCCCCCGCGCAAAAAATCATCGTTTCGCGTTCACTCCCGCCCCTGAGCGTCCATTTGGGGTAGGAATGAAGCCATGCGCTTGCCTCTTGAGTGGAAGGAATTGTCTATTCTTTTCCATTCCTGATCTTATTCCCCTCACGCCGAGATTCAAGCCGCGCGTCAGCTTCCGGTCACGGTCAGGGCCGCCGGTAGGCCGTCTCGGTAGCTGGGATAACGGAGTGTCACGCCTAATTCCTCGTGCATCCGTTGGTTGAGAATCCGGCGGTTGGTTCGTTCGTGGCTCGGTAGGGGGGCGCTGGCGGGGAGCGGCTCGAAACGCGGCGGCGGGGCGTTGAGCAATGGCGCCAAGTAAGTGTAGAAATCCCGGCGGCGGGTCGGGGCATCGTCGCTGATGTTGTAGATGCGGCCCGGTGGGGCGTGGGCAACGGCGGCCAGTACGGCTGTCACGCCATCCTCGACATGAATGAGATTCAGCCATTTGTCTGCGTCGCCAAGGATCGGTTCGCCGGCCAGCAAGGCTTGACTCCGAATGAGCCGGCCCGGTCCATAGATGCCGGAAAACCGCAGGATGACTGCTTCCGGCAGCTGCTGGCGCAGCCGATTTTCCGCCTCCAGCACGATTTGTCCCGATTCCTCAATAGGTTCCGTGGCGGCGCCCTCTGTTACATCTTCTCCTTGACACTGGCCGTACACGCCGGTGCTGCTGATGTACACCAATTGTTGGGGACGGGGCAAGGCGTGCAGGACGTTGCCCAAGCCAGTGACATAGACATCGCGCATCGACGGGCCGGCTTGGCGGTCGAAGCCGACGCTGTACAACACCACATCCACCGCCGGTAAGGCTGCCAGGGAAGTAGGAGTCAGCACGTCGCCGACCAGTGGCGTGATCCCTTGTTGACGCAGCTCCTCGGCACGGTGGAGATGGCGGGTGACGGCGTACACTTGTCCTCCTTGCGCCAACCACCGCGCCGCCACGCGCCGGCCCAGATAGCCACAACCGATGATGAGATAGGACATTGGAAAGTTCCGTGGTTTGCTATGCCCAGGATTCAGCGTCTCACGCTTGGCATCGACCACCTGTGCGCCGCGACAAAATTTCGATCGCGCTTCCCATCTTAGTATAATGGATTAGTGAAACAACCCGCGCCGGCCATCTCAGGCGGGAAACGGATTCCGGGCTGACGCCGGCTTCCCTTTCGTGCGCAAAGGAGATTGTCGTGCCTGTCGCGACGCTTCCCCTTCCCGAAACCAATCATCGCTTGGACCTACCTAAACGCCGGCACGTGCCGATGTTTGACGATTCCGAGACGTATCAAATGGCTTGTCGGCAGCTGGAAGCGGCTGCCGAGTTCATCGATCTGGACCCCGGTGTCATGGAACGCCTAGCCAAGCCCAAGCGGGCTTTAGTGGTCAGCGTGCCGATTCGCATGGACGATGGCCGGACAGAGAACTTCATCGGCTACCGCGTGCAGCACAGCTTGACCAGTGGTCCCTCGAAAGGGGGCTTGCGCTACCACCCCAGCGTCGATCTCGGCGAAGTGGCCGCCCTGGCCATGTGGATGTCCTGGAAGTGCGGCATCATGAACCTTCCCTTCGGCGGCGCCAAGGGGGGCATCGACTGCGATCCCACCACCATGTCCGCTGGCGAGCTGGAACGGCTCACGCGGCGTTTCACGGAGGAGGTCTCGGTCATCATCGGCCCCCGCCAGGACGTGATGGCCCCTGATTTGGGCACCAATGAACAGATCATGGCCTGGATCATGGACACCTACAGTATGAGCGTCGGCTATGCGTGTCCTGAGATTGTCACCGGTAAGCCGGTCGAGTTAGGCGGCTGCGTGGGACGGCGCGAGGCCACCGGGCGCGGCGTGGTCTATTGCATTCTGGAAGCCCTGAAGGAGCTGAACCTGGAATCGACCGCGTCCACGGCGGTGGTACAGGGATTTGGCAATGTCGGCTCGGTCGTGTGTCAGGAATTGGCCAAGCGCGGCGTCAAGATCATCGCCGTGGGGGACGTGCATGGGGCCATCCACGATCCCCACGGCCTCAATATTAATGCCCTGCTGCGCCACCACGCCGCCGGCCACAAGCTGATGGACTTCCCCGAAGCCGAGCGCCTTCCCCAGGATGAGTTGCTCACCACACCTTGCACCATACTCGTGCCCGCCGCCTTGGAGCGGGTCATCACTGCCGACAATGCCGCTCGGCTGCGTTGCCGAGTGTTGGCCGAAGCCGCCAATGGCCCCACCACTCCCGAAGCCGACCGCATCCTGGCCGATGGCGACATCTTCATCATTCCCGATGTGCTGTGCAACGCTGGCGGCGTGACGGTGTCCTATTTTGAATGGGTGCAGGACATTCAGCAATTCTTATGGAGCGAGGACCATGTCAACGCCAAGTTGCAAGAGCTGATGCTCAAGGCGTTTCACCGTGTCCGTTATCTGGCCCTGGAACGCAAGATCAGCATGCGCAACGCCGGCTTGATGCTGGGGATCGAAAAAGTAGCCAAGGAAAAATTGCGACGTGGACTGTATCCGTGAGCATCTGGCCATGCGGGCCGCATCATTCGAGTTCGCTTTCACCAGCCACCAACAGCGGATTATTATTGGATCGAGGCACCCATGTTATACCGTCGGCTTGTCCTTTGTGCCGCGTTCGCGTTCGCCATCCTCGTTGGCATCGGCACTACTCAGGAATTGCCGGACGACGCCACAACGTATCGGGCGGAAAAAGCCCGACTGCTCGCTGCTGATGTCGCGTTGCGCTTTGATGCCGAAGTACGCCTCAATGAGCGTGAGCAGCGCGTCAACGAGCAACTGCTTGGCCTGCGTCGCGCGTTGACCGCGAAATACAAGCAGGAAAAACGCTTTTCCCCTCGCAGCCGTTTTACGCCGTAGCGATTTGCGCCTGCATCCGGCAGACGGATATTTGCGCCGCGGCGTGCCGTGCGTGCTGAGCAATGACGACCCCGGCATTCTGGGTAATGATGGCTTTTCCTATGATTTCTGGGTGGCAACGGTTGCTTGGGAACTGGACCTGCATGCTCTGAAGCAATTGGTCTTGAACTCACTGCACTATAGCGGCATGACCGAAGCGGAGAAGCGAAAAACTGCGGTTTTTCCTCCTTTCATCGTTACTTTCTCTGCACTTCCGGCGTTGCTCGCGTCGATATACGTTTTAGACACGGTTTCTTGCCGTGCGCCATTCGTGCCATTCCCTTCACGGCTCGACTCATGTTGTGGACACAAGTACCGGATTACACCCTGTTGAAATGTTTGGGCGGCGGCCCACTCACCTGCGTGTACGCGGCCCGCGACGGCATCACCGACGAGGATTGCGCCGTTAAGGTGCTCCGTCCGAACCTTGACGATCCGGCAACCGGGGTCAAGCTGCTGCAACGTGAGGCGCGCGCCGGCCTGAGCGTGCGCCATCCCCGGCTGGTTCGCTATCGCTATGCCCATGTTACCTGCCCGCCGTATTTCTTGGTGATGGACCTGTTGCCCGGCGAATCGCTGCGCCGCCGGTTGCGGCGCGACTATCGCATGGATTGGGCCTCGGCCATTTGGATCGCCCGGCAAACCGCGGAAGCCCTCGATGTCCTGCACCAAGCGGGTTTCGTGCATGGCGATGTCAAGCCGGACAACATTCGGTTGGTGGAGGACGGCGCCGCCATGCTCATCGATCTGGGGTTCGCCCATCGCCCCGGTGAGAATGCCTGGCTATTCCGGCGCGGTTATGTCCTGGGAACGCTAGACTATTTGGCCCCGGAGTTGTGCGGCGACCACCCAGATGCCGACCAAAGCAGCGACATGTTCGCCTTGGGCGTGACTTTGTTCGAGATGCTGACGGGACAAATGCCCTATCCTCCCGGCAATTTGATGGAGACATTTCGCCGTCATCATTGTGATCCTCCCGCCGACATTCGCCAGTGCCACGCACGCTTGCCTGGCGCTTTGACGCAGCTGGTCCATCGACTCTTGGCACGTTCCCCTGCCCAACGTCCGCGTGCTGCTGTCGTCGTCCAACAACTCGTCGATCTGGAAATTGCCGCCTTGCGCCATAAAGCAGCTTGAGCACGCGCGGTTCAAGCTGTCTGGATTCATCGTTTTCACGCGGAAATTCGCGTGCGCGAAGCGATCCATCGGCAACCAGTAGAAGCGGAGCTTTGGGAACAGACTTCGAGAGTTCAACTCTGGAGGATAGGAAATAGCTCATTGGCTTGCGCGGACCTTGTTCACGGCGCTGGTTCGCCCAGTTGTCTTGACTCTTTCCACCGTTTTTGCCACTCGGCCACACTGAAACTGCGCGGTTCGTTGCCGTCGTCGAGCCGTAGGCAGGTCGCTACTTCAAGCCAGCAGCGGATTTGTTCCGGACTGCCACGCAGGGGAAAGGATGGTACGGACCATTGGCGGACCTGTTCCGGGCGGTTGGCTTGTCCGGCGACGCGAATCACCGCGCCATCGTGGCTAACATCGAAGCCCGTGATGGGGAACGGATTGGTCCGGCGTGGGCCGATGGTCTTGCCGGTGGCGGCGTCCCAGAGCCGGAAGCTGGTGCCGCTCGCCGTCAGGAATACTTTGCCGTTGCCACTAAACGACATAGCCGTAACATTGGGAATGAAAGGCCCCCCTGGCCCACTCCGTTGAATATCCCACAAGCGGGCCGATTGGTTCAATCCTCCCGTTGCCCACCGGATTTTTTTGACCGGCGCGAGCAAGTTGTGAGCGTGAAGTGATGGAACACAGGTTCGCTCATGGAGCGTTATTCCCCTGGCAAGGAATAAATCATCCCGCGAACTTGCAAGGGGCAGCGAATCAAGGTATAAGCAGGGGAAATCGTACACCCCCCCTTGCGTCGTTTTTTGAATATCTCGTGCCACGCAGCCGGTCGAAAGCGTGGGTGAAACGACACATTCCAAACAACGAACGAGCTTCCCAAACAAAAAGGAGCTACCTATGTCGCGCATGACTCGGCGGAAATTCATGAAGAACACGATGGCCGCGATGGCCACCATCACCATCGCGGGCACCAAGTCATCGGGCAAGGTGCTGGGGGCCAACGAGGTCATCCGCGTGGGCGTGGCGGGCCTCAATGGCCGGGGTGGGGCGCATGTGAGCGCCTTTAACAACATGGACGGCGTGCAGATCACGTATCTGATTGACCCCGACACGCGCACCTTTGCCGGCCGGGCCAAGTCTGTGCAAGCCCGCACCGGCACCACTCCAACCCTGGTGCAGGATGTCCGCAAGGCTCTGGACGACAAGAATCTCGATGTCATCAGCATCGCCACGCCCAATCACTGGCACGCGCTCATGACCATCTGGGCCTGTCAAGCGGGGAAGGATGTCTATGTCGAAAAACCGTGCAGCCACAACGTCCATGAAGGGCGGATCGCCGTTGCAACCGCCCGCAAGTATAACCGCATCGTCCAGCACGGCACGCAAAGTCGCAGCTCCAGCAGCTGGGCCAGAGTGGCCGAAGTCATCAAATCCGGCCAGCTTGGTAAGTTGCTGGTGTCACGCGGCCTATGCTACAAGACGCGCAACAGTATTGGCGTCAAGCCGACCAGCTCGCCGCCAGCGGAAGTGGATTTCAACCTCTGGCTGGGTCCGGCGCCAGAACGCCCCTTCCACAGTAACTTGGTGCATTACAACTGGCACTGGTTCTGGGACTTCGGCAATGGCGACATCGGCAACCAAGGGGTCCATCAGATGGACATCGCCCGCTGGGCCATTCCCAACGCGACCCTGCCGAAGAGCGTCATCAGCTTGGGCGGGCGCTTCGGCTACCAAGACCAAGGGGAAACGCCGAATACGCAGATCGCCATTTTCGATTACGGCGACACGCAGCTAACCTTCGAGGTGCGCGGCCTGAAGACCGGCGACTTCCACGGTCAACGGGTTGGCAACATCTTCCACCTGGAAGCCGGAACCATCGCTGGCGCGACCTTCTATCCGAAGGGGAGCGACAAATCGGCGCCGCTGCCGGCGGTCAAGGATGTCAGCCGAGGACCAGGCGGCGACAATTTTGGCAATTTCATCGCCGCTGTGCGGAGCCGGAAAGTCTCCGACCTGAACGCCGACATCCTCGAAGGGCATCTATCCAGCGCCTTGGGGCACCTGGCCAACATTTCTTACCGATTGGGTTCGGAGGTCCCCTTCCAACCGACCACTCAAGCCTTCGGCGACAACAAGGAAGCCTACGAGACCTTGGCTCGCCTCGAGGAACACTTGAGCCAAGGCAACGGCATCCAGCTGGCAAACACCAAGTATCGGCTGGGGCGCAAGCTGATGCTCGACGCCAGCGCCGAAAAATTTATCAACGATCCCGAAGCCGACAAACTTCTGACCCGCGACTACCGGGCGCCGTTCGTGGTGCCGGCTCGGGTGAGTTAAAACGTCTCGTCCCTGGCGAGCGGGGCCGACTCCGCCCCCGCTCGCCCGTCCTGTCGCGCATCCATCTATCACGGCAAATCCTTATATATAAATAAGATACGTCAACCATTTGGCGCCGAAGCGAGAAATCCAAATCCGCCTTGGGAGTGGCTTGACAAGCTGCGCCAAGTTTACTACGAAGAAACTATCTTGCCTCTGAGGAAACATACGAAACGTGAACAACGATAAGGAATTGTGCGTGCAGCCGGGAAAGGTACGCGACCGGAAAAGCTGGGTTGACAAGGAACGGCAGCCGAGTAAAACAGCGCGGTCTAACATGGGTTTTGGTTCGCGGCTGCGAACCTCTGGCGAACTAACCCAGCGCGCCCGCGAATGATCATGGGGATGTGAACATTCCGTGGGGGAGAGGTAGGAAGCGCTCCCCTTCTAATGGTTTCTCTGTCGAGGACACTCTGATGTTTGGCGGAATTTTGTTGCGAGACTTCTTGACGGTCAACGGTACTACCCCCAATTGGTGGTTGCCCGACCGGGGTTCGATGTCGCCGCCGTGGACGGCAGCGCGCCGCGATGCAGAAGACATTGATGAAGACTTGGACGATGAGGACGAGGACGAAGATGAGGATGAGGACTTCGACGACGAGGACTTCGACGACGAAGACCTAGATGACGAGGACTTCGACGACGAAGACCTAGATGACGAGGACTTCGACGACGAAGACCTAGATGACGAGGACTTCGACGACGAAGACCTGGATGACGAAGAGGATGAGGACCTCGACGATGACGAAGATTTTTAATTCCCGAATCCGCGCGTAAAGTATCGCATTTCGTCTTGGCAGAACCGTATAATAAGGCGAATGTTTTATTGGGCGGGGGGGTACAGGTCCCCGGGGGTACAGGTCCCCCCTTTCCGCTAATTGCTGGCCATGCCGAAGCACCGCGAGCGGAGAAACACAGCACCATGTTCCACGTCGTTGTTGGTTGGCTTCGCGCGGAAGCGCGGCAAACACGGTCGCGCGGCCATTGGGCACGAGTGATTGGCCGCAATTGGGCCCGCGTTAGTTACGGCTTTCACATCGAGCCGACCTGGCTGGAACTCAATTACCACCAGCTCCCCATTGCCGACCTACCGACTTCCTTTCATGGCTTTCGCATCGCGCAGTTGTCCGATTTCCACTGTAGCCGACAGGTCACGCCGGCGTATCTGCGTCAAGCGGTCGAGTTGACGCAAGCCCAGAACCCGGACCTAATCGTTCTGACCGGCGATTTCATTCATCGCGGTTACAAATACATCGAGCCGATGGCCGATGTGTTGGGCAACTTGACGGCGCCGCAGGGTGTGTACGCAGTGCTGGGCAATCACGATTTTTCCGTGCGTAATGCCTTGGGTTTTCGCCGTTATCGGCATCTGCATCGTGCCGTGGCGGACGCTCTGATCGCGCGCGGCATTCGCGTGTTGCGCAATGAAAGCGTCGAGCTGGTCCGCGCCGCGGCGCGGTTGTACTTGACAGGCGTGGAAGACTTGTGGAGCCGCGTGTGCGATCCGCACTCAGCGCTCAATGGATTGGCTCCCGATGTGCCGCGCATTGTCCTGGCCCATAATCCGCGAACCATCGAGTTGCTCAACGGCCAGCGCTGCGACCTGATGCTCAGCGGCCACACCCACGGCGGCCAGATTCATCTCCCCGGCATTGGCCGACCTACGCTCGGCAAACATGGTCGGCGTTTCGCCGCCGGCTTGTACCAGCACCACAACAGCTATTTGTACGTGAATAAGGGAGTCGGCTTCGGTTTTCGCTTCCGCTTTGGCGTCCGACCCGAAGTCGCGGTCGTCGTGCTGCAACCCGCCGATTGAGCCATTTGCTCGGTCACTCTTTCTTTGCACTTTGCGCTGCGCCCGTTATAATCAAATCATCGTATCAGTCGCACGGAGGCCGGCGTCGCAGCCGGTTCTTCGATGCCTCTCCTGATCCTTCAGGGGGAAGCCATGGCACTTCCGAGCAAGTATTCACACGATGATCCTGGACACTCTGCTGGCAGCAGTATCTTGACCCGCTTGGCCGAACAGAGCCAGATCGACTTCGAAGTCGATTTTTTCATGGGAATTCTGGAACGCCATCCAGGTTATGTCGATGTACTGCGGGCCCAAGCCAACAATCTAACCCTCAAAGGGCGCTATGCCGAGGGCTTGCAGATTGACAAGCGGCTGGTGCAGCTGCGCCCGAATGATCCGCTGGCCCATTACAACTTGGCGTGCAGCTACGCTCTGCTCAAACGCCCCGAACAAGCCATTAAGACCTTGCGCCGGGCCGTGGAACTGGGGTATCGAGACTTTCGCTACATGCGGGAAGATCATGACCTTGATTCCATTCGCCACGATCCCCGCTTCCGTCAGTTGTTACGGGAGTACGAAAATAAATAATTCCTTTCATCGTTTCGCCACTGTTGAGCAAGCGAGCCGCAGGTGAGCGCTGGGGCTGCGCTCAGCTGTGGCTAACTCCTAAACTTGTGGTATGAACATCCTCTCTCATGGCATGGGCACGCTGTTCACCGACCCCTCCGCCAATCGGGCACGGGAGTTCTTCGCCGGCAAGCCGAGGGCACTGGTTGACAAGCTGACCACCGTGTCCGAGGCGGTGTCTCGGCTGGTGCAAGACGGCATGTATCTTGCCATCGGCGGTTTCGGCGCTGACCGCATTCCCACGGCAGTCGTTCACGAAATCTTGCGTCAGGGTAAACAGAATCTGAGTTTCGCCGGCCACACCGCCACGCATGACTTTCAAATCCTGTGCGCTGGCAACGGCCTGGAACGGGGCCGGACGTTAGCCCGCGTGGATATTGCCTATGTCATCGGTTTGGAAGCACGCGGCTTGTCGCCGCACGCCCGCCGGGTCATGCAATCGGGAGAAGTAGCTGTCACCGAATGGACCAACTACACCTTGGCCGCACGCTTCAAGGCGGCGGCGATGGGAGTGCCGTTCTTGCCGGCGCGGACCATGTTGGGGACCGACACCTTTCACCACAGCGCCGCCCAACTGATCACTTGCCCCTTTACCGGCGAAAAGCTCTTGGCTCTGCCAGCCCTGTTTCCCGACGTCGCTGCCATTCACGTGCATGAAGCGGATCGTTTCGGCAACTGTCGCATTCGTGGCACCAGCGTCGCCGACATCGACTTGGCCCGCGCCGCCAAACGGCTCATCATCACCTGCGAACGGCTCATCCCCAACGACGACATCCGCTGCGACCCAACCCAGACGGTGATCCCTTTCTGGTGCGTCGATGCCGTGTGCGAAGTCCCTTACGGCAGCTACCCTGGCAACATGCCCTACGAGTATTTTTCCGACGAAATGCACCTGAAACAGTGGCTCGAAGCGGAAGCCAACGAGGAGACCTTCCGCCAGTTCCTTGATCACTACATCTATGGTGTCACGGATTTCGCCGAGTATTTGCACCGCTGCGGCGGCCTACCGCGCCTGCAGGAGTTGCGGCAGCAGGAGTTGTTGTTGCACAACGGGCGGTAAAGAATATCGTACCCATTATGAACACCACCACCTACAACGCCATGGAATTGATGATCTGTTGCGCGGCCCGCTTGCTGGAGGATGGACGGACGGTGGCGGTGGGGACTGGCGTGCCGTGCGCGGCGGCGATGTTGGCGCAGCGGACTACGGCGCCGAATCTGGTGATTCTTTTCGAGGCTGGCGGCGTCGCGCCGCAGCTGCCTACCATGCCGATCAGCGTGGGGGATTCGCGCACCTTCTATCGCGGGCTGATGGCCACCAGCATGGCCGACATCATGGAAACCTGCCAGCGCGGCATGATTGATTACACCTTCCTCGGCGGCGCGCAGATCGACGCTTTCGGCAATCTCAATTCCACCCTGATCGGCACCGACTACACCAAGCCCAAGGTTCGCTTCCCCGGCAGCGGCGGCGCCAATGATTTGGCCTCGCTCTGCTGGCGCACATTGGTTGTCACCAATCACGACCGCCGCCGTTTCGTCGAAAAGCTCGATTTCCGCACCACCCCTGGCTACTTGGATGGCCCCGGCACCCGCGAGAAGGCGGGCCTGCCTCCCGGCACCGGTCCCTATCGCGTCATCACGGATTTAGCCGTGTTGGGCTATCACGACCAGACGAAACGCATGATGGTATTGAGCTTACATCCGGGCGTCACTCTTGACCAGGTCCACGCCAACACCGGCTTCGAGCTGGCTGTCGCCGATGTCATGACCACCACTCCGCCCCCCTCGGACGTGGAATTACGCATCCTCCGCGAAGAAGTCGATCCGCATCGTTATATCCTTGGCCGGTAGAGAAACTGACTTTGTCCGGCTGGTTGCTCCCCCTTTCTCCACCTCGGTTCGAGACCGGAGTGATTCCTCCTTTGCATCCCTACTTCCATCTGATATTATGATCTTAAAATTCGTAACATCCCCTTATGATCCGGTTCGCCCGCGCAATCCAAGAGATGGAACGATGCGTATCCCGTCCTTCACGGTTTGGTTTTGCCTACTGGGAGTCGGCGGCACGGCTTCTGCGCATTTCGCTATGTTGCTGCCGCACAAGTCGGCGCTCCAGCGCGGCGAGACCGTAACGATAACTTATCAGTGGGGACACCCGTTCGAGCATCAATTCTTCGACGCGCCCGCCCCGGAATATATCTTCGCGCTATCGCCATCGCATGACACCCTGCCCGACCAACTCACCGAACGCGCTGAAAAAGTGATGATTGACAATGGCGAGGGAAAAAAAGTGACTGCCTATCGCTGGCAGTTTACCCCCAAGGAGCGGGGGGATTATGTCTTGGTGTTGCGCACCGAGCCGGTGTGGATGGAAGAGGAAGAGGAGTTCGTGCAGGAAACGGTCAGCGTGGTGATTCATGTTCAAGCGCAGCGCGGCTGGGACCGCGATAGCGGCGCCATGATACCGCTGACTCGTCCTTACGGATTGTTGCCCGGCATGGTCTTTCAGGCCAAGGCGCAATACAACGCTAATCCGCTTCCTGGCGTAATGGTCGAGATTGAGCGCTATAACTCCGCACCCCCCGCCGAGTTGCCGCCAGATGAATTCATTACCTTCACCGCCAAGACCGATCCGAACGGAGTCGTGACCTGCACCCTGCCCGAAGCGGGTTGGTGGGGTGTGTCCGCGGCGCACATCCGGGGGAGCAAGGAGCGCGACGGCAAAACGTACCCCGTGCGCCAACGAGTCACCTTTTGGCTCCATGTTGATGCGAAGAGGCCGAGCCAGTGATGATCCCGGAATCAGGTTGGTTTCTATGGGCTGTCCATATTTCGGATTCCGTGCTGACGGTCCCATGGCTGATCGGCGGCTTCGTGCTGACAGGAGGGCTGATGTTGGCCGCCGTCGCCATCGACGCGGCGCGCAAGCGGACAGGTCACAGCCATTTGGATGAGGAAGCCATCGCTCAGGTCGCCCTGATCACGGCGGTTTTTTTCGTGTCATCCTTGATTCATGTGAAATTGGG
>JBKBIP010000006.1:87210-156659 GCA_046297495.1 Gemmataceae bacterium
GCACTTGCTTCTGAATGGATTGGTCGGCGTTCTGCTTGGATGGCGGGCGGCCTTGGCGATCCCGGTGGGGTTGCTACTCCAAGCGGCGCTGATCGGTCACGGCGGTTATTCCACCCTCGGCGTCAACAGCTGCATTCTTACCGTGCCGGCCTTGTTGGCTTGGGGAGCATGGCAGGGGTTGCATCGCGTGGCGTGGCTGCGTCATCCGTGGGGGCGTGGCGGCTTGGTGGCCGGTAGCGTCATGCTGTGGACATTGAGTTTGGTTTTCAGCATGGCCATGTTCTGGACCAATCCGCCGGGTCCCTTGGAAACGCTGGAGACCGCGACCGCTTGGCGAATCACCTTCGCCCCCTATACCCTGGCCAGCGTCCTCCTGTTGTCCTTGCTGGCGGCCCTGGTCGAACGGCGCTGGGAACAGGCGCCGGAATTTCCGCTCGGACTGCTGATCGGGACGACGGCGGTGTTGGCCACGATGTTGGGGAATAGTCTCGTCTTGCTCTGGGGCGGGCAAGAGGATTGGCATACGTTGGTCTTACTGGTCTTGGTCGCCCACATGCCTATCGCGGTCTTGGAGGGAGTGGTCCTTGGTTTCACGGTGGGCTTTTTGGCCCGCGTCAAGCCAGAGATGCTGGGTTGGCGCCTAGCAGGACAAGCAAAACAAACCCTGAACCTCGCCCCGGAGAACCGGCAATGCACGGTCGATTCGTTGTCCTGATTTCCTCCTCTGCCCTGCCCCTGGTGCTGGGCTTGGCGTTGCTGCTCCCTGGCTCGGCATACGCTCATCGACTGAATGCGGAATGTCACATCTTGTCGGGAAATCAGGTTCAGGTGGAAAGCTGGTTCGAGACCGGCGACATACCGCGCAAAGCCAAGGTGCAAGTATTTCGCGCCAATGGCCAGCTGTTGACCGAAGGGAACTTAAACGATCAAGGGATATTCCTTTTTTCTTATGAGAATCCAGAGCCGTTGCGCGTTCTGGTCAACGCGGGGGCGGGACATCGTCAAGAAATCCACTTATCCGCCGAGCAATTGCGACAGGAATCGGCAACCGGCGCGGGTGCGGCTTTTCCTGCTCTTCCCGCCCCCGCTTCGCGCCCGCTGTCGGATCGCAGCGGGCGAGTGAACCCCTGGGCCGTGCTGTTCGGCGTGGGACTACTGGTCGGTGTGGCGGCGGTCGCGTTGGCAAGGCGACGCCAACGGCTGCATCAAGCGGCATTGGACCATGAAGTGAAAAAGTGATCCGCGAACTTACGCAAAGGATGTCCATGCCCTACCTCGATACGCCGCAAAGTATGTGTCTGTGCGGAGTCGCCCACTATCTGATCACTCCTCCCGTGGGAATTTATCATCGCATGTGGGGAGCGGCGACGCATGACCAGGCCACTGACGTTCATCAGCCGCTGACTGCGACGGTGTTGGTGACACGTTCACAGCACGATCCCCAAGACGAATTATGCATTCTGGCTATCGATCATTGCTTGCTGTGGGATCGAGAGATGAAGGCCTTGCTCCAAACCGTGAGCACGCAGGCCGGCGTGCCGCGCGAGAAGCTCCTGGTCGCTTTTTCGCATTTGCCTCCGGCTGAGCTGTATGGGAAGGGAATCTATCAGGAATCGATTGCCGTGCTGGCACCCGGTTGTCTGGAAACCTTGACGCAAGCAATCGCGCGGCAAATTGAGGAGTGGCTATAGGATGAGAGAGCAGGAATCAGGGTTCAGAGTCAAAGGGACAGGCACGTTTATTTCTCATTCCAGGGTGAATGACTCTGACCACTGATGGGAGGAATTGCCACGAAAAAAACAAGCCGGTCGTGTTAGCGGCCGGCTTGGGGTTGTGGCTCAGGTCTTAAAATAACTCGTCAATCGGCGTGCCGAACGGCAGCACGGGATGCGGGCGGCCGGTGTGGTCCTCGTAATGCACGGAGGTATCGATTCCTAAATGACGATAGACGGTGGCCAACACGTCTTGGGGATGCTTGACGTTTTCCTTGACCGTGGCGGCCTTAGCGTCGGTGGCGCCGACGACTCGGCCCCCCTGGACGCCGCCGCCGGCGATGGCGGCGCTGAAAGCCGACATCCAGTGATCGCGGCCAGCGGTCTTGTTGATGCGCGGCGTCCGGCCATGTTCCCCCCAAGCCACTACCAACGTGGTTTCCAGCAAGCCGCGTTGGTGCAAATCCTCGATCAACGCGGAGAAGGCTTGGTCAAACGGCGGGAGGAAGCCGTTCTTGAGTGCCCAGAAATTGTCGTCGTGCGTGTCCCACCAGCGTAAATCGACCGTCACCAACGGGACGCCGGCTTCCACTAGCCGCCGGGCTAGGAGCAAACGCTGGTTCCAGCCAGGATTGTCGCCGCCGGCGCGCATCCGGGCCTGATATTGCGGCGGGTAGCCGTAGCGGTCGCGGATGTGTTGCGGCTCGGCGTCGAGATTGAACGCCTCGCGCGCGGCGGGGCCGGTCAGGATGCCCCAGGCTTGTTGCTGGTATTGGTCCATCGCCTCCATCATGCCGGTGCGGTCCAGCGTCCGATTCATGTCGTCGAAACTTCTCAGCAGACTTTGCCGGGCGTCCAGCTGGTCGCCGCTGACGGTCGGTGTCAGGTTGGGTACAACGAACTTCCCCTTGCGGGCGGGGTCGGCGAGAGTCTCGAACGGCCGGCAGGCTTGGCCCAGGTAAGCGGCGTCGGTGCCGGGAATCATGCGCGGGATCATGACATAGGCTGGCAGCTGCAAGTTCCGATTCTGAAACTGCTTGGCCACCACGGCGCCGACGCTGGGATGGGCGTTTTCCTCGGCGTTGCGTCCTGGCGGATAGCCGGTGAACACCACTTGATCGCCGCGCGAGTGGCTGACATCGCCGTATTCCTTGGGATGCTCCAAGCTGCGCACGATGGAAAACTTGTCCATGACGCGCGCGGTCATCGGCAGCAATTCGCAAATCTGGATGCCGGGCACGTTGGTTGGGATCGGCTGGAACTCGCCGCGAAAATCCTCCGGGGCATCGGGCTTCATGTCAAAGGTTTCAAGCTGGCTGGGGCCGCCGCGCATGTGCAGGATGATGACGGACGCTGGCCGCCGGGTTTGTCTCGTCGCGGCTGCTTGGGCTTGCAAGCGCAGCAAGCCGGGCAGGTTCAGCCCCAGCGCTCCCAACATGCCGACCTTCAGCAAACCGCGCCGATCAATGCGGTACTGATCCCAGTTCCCTTGACAACCGATGTTCGGAGAATGCCGCATGATGGTTCCTCTGTCGCAAGCGGTAGGATTTAGAGGCAAGTTCCCGTGAACGGGAATAGTTCTCTGGTAGGCTTTGTTTTAGGCTAACCGTTGTCGGCGGTTGAGGCAAGAAGAAAATGCGAAATTTCTCGGATCGATGCTGCCAGTATTACACAAGTCTTTTTATTGTATTTCGTTACGGATAGTCTTGATGGATGAAAATTCCACGGCGCCGCTTGCATGGCGTATCTTGGAAGCAGGAGCAAACATGATGACTTGCCTTCCCGACGGATAGCATCCAAGATGACCAAGAAGGCGGACACCACCTAACCGCGGAGACAAGGGCATGACTGACCACCGTGATTTTCTGCGTCTAACGGCCGTCTTGGGAAGCTCCGTGGTGGCCGGGCAAGCTCTACCAGTGCGGAACCTGTCAAAGGTTTGCCCGCGCCGCCAGGGAAGGGACCGCCCGAATCGGCTTCGGTGACGCAGCCGGGACGCTTCCTCCCCTTCATCCGCGAGCAAGTGCCAGATACGTTCCCCTTGTCGTTCCTCAATGAGCCGTTCACCGACTTGGCCGATTGGAAGAAACAGGCACGCGGCAAACTGTTGGAGCTGTTGCACTACGCGCCGGCCCCGTGCGCTCCTCGGCCTGACGAATTCAACGCCGCGATGCAAGCGGAAGCCTGGACCTGGCTGCGGAAGTGGGTCTGATAGGGTGCAAAGCGTACCCCTTGCCGAAAAGGCCAGCGGCGCGGCGTCAAGGAGGAAAGGCCTCGGTTCTCGAATAAAGTCCACGAACCGTGAAGACGCTTCCCCTGGCCGCCACGACAATACGCCGAGTATGCGAAATCATGGATTGGCCGGCGGCGACACCACGACCACCTCGCGCGCGGTCTTGCGGCGCAGCTCAGCCCGGCTGACACCCAAATCGTGCAGAATGGGCAAGTACACGTCCTTGTAAAAAATCTCATCGTCGAAGATGTGCAGGGACTTGACGTTGGCGATGCGCTGTCGGCCATCAGCCAGCATGTGAATGGCGGGCATGGCGAAGTTGTTCAACACGCGCCGCAGCTGTTCCAAGGTGCCGGCGCGATCGTCTTCCAGGTGCAAGCGGGCCACGCGCAGGAAGAAATCGTAATGGGCGCGCTCATCCACCATGATGTAGCCCAGCAGCTTATAGAGGGCCGGGTCCCCTTGCGGTCCGACAGCCTGCCGCAAGTTGCGATAGTTGAGCCAGGTCGCCAATTCCTGCGTCATGGAATAGACGAGCATGCCGCGCACGTCATCCATCGGTAAATTCCATTCGTGTTGAAAAACTTCTCCTTCTAGGTCCTGCATCTGCTCCTCGGTGCGTTGCCCCGACTTCAACAACCAATCTCCCAAGGAGAGCGAATGTTTCGCCTCCTCATAGCCCCAGTTGGCCGTGAACCACGCCCGACCCCGATTGGCCCGAATCCACGGCATGATCTTTCCCGTATAATCGGGCAGATACATCTCCACGGCACAGAACGATTCCACCACATCCGCCACCGCCGGATTGAGTTGTGGATTACACTGATCCCAGGGAATGTCGTCGTCGATGGACCAGCGCCGCTTACGCTCCGCTTGCGCGAAGTGACGGCGAAACTCCTGGTAAATGGCCTTCACCAAGGCGGGACTATCAGAGTAGGTCGGCTCAGACATGAGGAGTTCTCGGGCACGAGGAGCGTTGATGTTTACCTAACTTCCACGAATTGCTTGTTTTGAATACTTTAACTCCCCTGAAGTGACTTTCACAAGAGAGAGACAGCGGAAAAATCCAAAATCGACACGAACCGGATCGATTGCTCGATTCGTTTGGATTGTTCCTGCGATACCATCTATTGCCGCGCGGGAAAGAAAAGGGGGAAAGAAAAGGGGACGCGACTCGTATTTGCTTGACAGAGAGCGGATCGTGGCGTCATCTGATAACCAGCGAATACGAGTCGCGTCCCCTTTTTTATTTGCTAACCGCTATTTCCCACTCAGTTTTTCCAGCGTGGCTTCCGGTTGCCAGATATATAGGAAGGTGGGCAGCCGGGTGCGGTCCAGGCCGGGCAGGCTCAGCGGCATGAGTGGCGCGCTCTGCAAGGGGACATTCGGCGACACGGCATACGGCGAATAGGCGGGGTCGTTGCAGCGGTGGAAGAGCACGACGGCGGCGTCCGGCACTTGCGCCAGCTGCTGGGCAGTCTGGATGGCGTCATCCAGATAGCCGATTTGATCGATGAGTTTGCGTTCCAAGGCTTGCGCCGCCGTGAACACGCGGCCATCGAAAGTACTGGCTTCGTCGCGCTGGACTTGCGGGCGCATCTGCTCGACGACGCGAATGAACCGCTGGTGAAAGTCATCGGCCATCGCTTGCAGCAGCCGGCCCGCTTCCGCCTCCAGCGGCGCGATGGGGGTGCCCATGTCAATCAAATTGCCCGCTTTGATCGGTTGGCCAATGATGTTGAAATAGCCCATCGCGTCTTGCAGATTGTACAAATTCAAGATGACGCCAATGCCGCCGGTGACGGTCGTGGGATGAGCGATGATCCAATCGGCCCCGGTGGCCAAGTAGTAGCCGCCCCCCGTGCCCAAGTCCATCAAACAGGCGACGACCGGCTTGCCACATTGGGCCTTGAAGCGGCGCAATTCATGCCACATGATGTCGCTGGCCGTCACGCCGCCGCCAGGGGTGTTGATGCGCAGCACCACCGCGCGGACGCACGGATCGGCGGCGATGGCATCGAGCTTCTCGCGGAAGATGCTGACCGGATTGTCTCCCAACGAGGATGGCCCGGTCATATCGGTGTTCATTAACAAGCCGTCCACGTCCACCACGGCCACCTTGGCGGCGGCACAGCGTCGCGCCGGCTGGACGACCATCTCCCGCACCGGCCCGCCATCGACAATCGGCGGATTCTCCGTGATCACGCGACTGACCGTGTGAATCGGCTCCTCGACCCGCACTCGGCTATTGGTGCAAATGTGAAACGGCCCACATCCGCCCGCCAATCCAACTAGCCCCAGGAGTAAAACGACGGAATTGCGCATCTCGCCTCCGTGCCCATACACAAACTTGTTGCCAACGGGTCGTTGTATCCCTTACAATCGATGGAATCCGCATGTTGTATCGGCATTCACGAGCCGAGCGGAACAGCAATGCTGGCAATAATCCCTATAATAAGCCCTGCTTCTCGCCGTGCCTCACGAGGGGAACGGCGATGGGGAACGGATTCTTCTAAAGGGGTGGGATGGATGAGCAAGCCATCGCGGTCACTGCCACAGGCCAAATTTCCGTGACGTGTCGCCCAGCCGTTGATGGAACTTGGAGTGATGGCCATTAGTTTCCGAAAACATTTAGAACCTCTTGTCCGCTTCGGGCGGGCAATTTCGATAGATAGGTTGGAGAGACACCCGATTCGGTCGCGGACACGGAAAATCCACACCGAATTGGCGCAAGATAGGGGTTCTCCTGCCGTTACACTTTTGGACACGGTTGGGTTCCACTTCCCAGACCTGCACGGACGTCTTCTTTTCGGGAAATGGGTAAAAACCAATTAGGTTGCCGTTTCCTCGTTTCGCACACTGGCCTTAATGTCCCCTTATATTAGGTATTGCTGTGGCAACCCGCGTAAAGTGCCATTAGGTTAGCGCTTAAGGGGAAAGGTGAGGCTGTTGTTCTCTTGCAAAAATGCACAAACTGGGTAATTTTAGGATACAGCAGTCGTGCATCCGATGAGCCAGCCTGCCAAATTCAGAAGAGGAGTGCGGATGGTTCCTTCTGCCGTGGGCGTGCTTTCTGGGCAGGTCTTTGCGTCTTTTTCCATAATCAGGATATAGGGAAAGAGTCATCCTGTGGGGGATGGTTCGCGCTGTCCGATTCGGAAGCTTCATTAGGAATCGAAAGCAGGGATGACTCATCTTAGAGTGGCCCGGCCTAGCCGCCATCATGAGAAAAGGGCTCTTGCATGCGAAGTATTGACGTCATTGTCCTGACGCCATCAGGGGTTGCCGATCCTGCTCTCGCCATCGCTGCCTGCCGGGCGGGGGTGCAAGGGGTGTGGGACCTGGAATACGTCACGGATCGCTCTCTGGTTCGGTCGGGGTTGGCCCAACTAAATCATTTCACAACGAAACCCTTTGGCGTCAAGTTGGGGCGGGCGGGGGACTCCTGGTTGCCAGAGTTGCTTGCCGTGTCGCGGTTGGAGTTGGTGATTTTGGCTGGCGGGATTCACGATACCTTGCCAGACTGGATCGCCTGCCTGCGCCAAGCCGGCCGCCGGGTGCTGCTCGAAGCCGTCACCTTGCAGGAAGCACAACATGGCCAACGGCTCGGCGTCGATGGTCTGATCTTGAAAGGACACGAAGCTGGCGGGCGGATCGGGGCGGATACCACTTTCATTTTGTCGCAACGCTGGCAGCATTATGTCGCCAGCAATCCCACCCATGGACCGGCCCTGCCCGTGTGGCTGCAAGGTGGCATCGGTTTATATAACGCCGCCGCTTGCGCCGTCGGCGGAGCGACCGGCATCGTTCTGGACAACCAATTGCTGCTGGCCCGCGAAGCGAACCTCGAGGCGGACAAACGGGACATGGTGGCCCGACTGGACGGCAGCGAGACGCTGTGTCTGGGGGAGCGCCTGGGGGAAATCTATCGGTGTTATTCCCGTCCTGGCTTGAAGGTCGTCGAGGAATTAGCCGGCATCGAGCAGCAGTTGTTCCAAGAAGACAGCTCTCCCGCCGAGAAATTGACCAAATGGCGTCAAGCCGTGCGACAACGGTTGCAAAGTGACAATGGGTTGTGGCTGATCGGCCAGGATGCCGCCTTCGCCAAACGCCTCGCCGACCGGTATGTGACCGTGTCCGGCATTACGCAAGCGCTGGGTGAGCAAACGCGCCGCCAGCTCGATGCCGCCCAACGTTTGGGCTCCTTGGACGAGAACGCTCCCTTGGCCGAGCGGTTGGGGACGCGTTATCCCATCGTGCAAGGTCCGATGACTCGCGTCAGCGACACGGCGGCTTTCGCCGATGCCGTGGCCCGCGCCGGCGCCTTGCCGTTCCTGGCCCTGGCCCTGATGAAACGGACCGAGACGGAAACACTGCTGGCCCAGACCAGTCAATTATTGGGCAACCGTCCTTGGGGAGCCGGGATTCTTGGTTTCGCTCCCACCGACATCCGCCGCGACCAGATGGAAGCCATCAAGGCTACCCGCCCGCCGTTCGCTCTCATTGCTGGGGGGCGCCCCGATCAGGCCCAGGAATTGGAGAAAGAAGGGATCCCGACCTTCCTGCACGTCCCCTCGCCAGGGCTGCTGCGCATGTTTCTGCGGGACGGAGCGCGGCGTTTCATCTTCGAGGGACGGGAGTGCGGCGGCCACGTCGGACCTCGTTCCAGTTTCGTCCTGTGGGAAACCATGTGCGACGTGCTCATGGAGCACATCGGCAACGGCAAGGGAAATGACCTGGAAATCCTCTTCGCGGGGGGCATTCACGACAATCTGTCGGCAGCGATGGTCGCCGCCCTGTCGGCGAGCTTGGCCGAGCGCGGCGTCGCCATCGGCGTCCTGGTCGGAACTGCCTACCTGTTCACCCAGGAAGCAGTGACGACTGGCGCCATTGTCGCTCAGTACCAACAAGAAGCCCTCGACTGCCGCGAGACGGTGTTGTTGGAAACAGGACCGGGACACGCCATCCGCTGCGTCAACACGCCCTACTTCGACATCTTCGAGCGCGAGAAACGCCGGCTGCTCAGCGAAGGTAAGAGCAACGAGGAAATCCGTGAAGCGCTGGAGGCCATGAACATTGGCCGGCTGCGCATCGCTTCCAAAGGGATCGATCGCGCCCCGGCTTCGCCTGAAGCAATGCCGACCGCCAAGTTCATTTCCCTGTCCGCCGACGAACAACGCCGCCAAGGGATGTACATGATCGGCCAAGTCGCCAGCATGCGCGACCGGGTCGTGAGCATGGCCGAGTTGCATGCCGACATCAGCGCCGGCGGCACCGAACGTCTGCGACAGTTGGAACCGGAGGTACTCAGCGCCGTCCCCGTGGAAACCCCGTCCGACGTTGCCATCATTGGCATGTCCGGCTTCTTCCCCAAGGCGAACGACGTGGGTACTTTCTGGGAAAATATCCTCAACCGGGTCGATGCCATCATCGAAGTCCCGCCCGATCATTGGGATTGGAGACTATACTATGACACGAATTCCAAGGCCCGCGACAAAATTAGCTCCAAGTGGGGTGGCTTCCTGAGTGACATCCCCTTCGATCCGTTGGTGTATGGGATGCCGCCCAACACGTTGACTTCCATTGAGCCGGTGCAGCTGTTGGTACTCGAAGCGGTTCGGCAAGCGCTGGCGGATGCCGGGTATGACCATCGGCCGTTCGACCGCGAACGGACAGGGGTAGTCCTGGGAGCGGGCGGCGGCGCGGCCCAACTGTCCAGTGCCTATGGGTTCCGTTCCTATCTGCCTATGTTGGAAACCATACCGGGACTGAGCGGCGTCGCTGATGAGATCATGAAGAAGTGTGAAGGCTACTTGCCGGAGTGGACGGAAGATTCCTTCCCTGGCATCTTGCTCAACGTCATCGCCGGACGAGTCGCCAACCGCTTCAATCTGGGGGGGCCGAATTTTTCGATTGACGCCGCCTGTGGCTCCTCGTTGGCCGCCCTGTACGCTGGTGTCCGCGAATTGGAGATGCGCACCAGTGACATGGTGATTGTCCTGGGGGCGGACACGGTGCAAAATCCGTTCACCTACATGGCCTTCAGCAAGACGCATGCCTTTTCCGTTCGCGGCCGGTGCAGCACGTTTGACGAAGCGGCGGACGGCATCGTCATCAGTGAAGGAATTGGTGTGGTGATCCTCAAGCGTCTGGCTGACGCCGAGCGCGACGGCGACCGCATCTACGCCGTCATCAAGGGCATGGGAGCATCGAGCGACGGCAAGGACAAAGGTTTGACGGCCCCACGTCCCGAAGGACAGCTACGCGCTCTGCGCCGCGCCTACGCCAAAGCGGGCGTCTCTCCCTGTCAAATCGGCTTGGTCGAAGCTCATGGGACAGGTACCGTCGTGGGGGACAAAACCGAGGTGCAATCGCTGGGACAGGTCTTCCGCGAAGCCGGCGCCCCACAACGTGGTTGCGTCATCGGCTCGGTGAAGTCGATGATTGGCCATACCAAGTGTGCCGCCGGCTTGGCGGGCTTGATCAACGCTACCCTATCCCTGTATCACAAGACGTTGCCTCCCATTCTGGTACAACGTCCCAACACCAAGGCGAATTTCGAGGAAAGCCCTTTCTTCCTCAATCGCGAAGCCCGTCCCTGGATACACGGCGGCGACATGCCACGCACGGCGGGGGTCAGCGCATTCGGTTTCGGCGGTACCAACTTCCATGCCATCTTGCAGGAGTACACCGGCGAGTACCTTCGAGAGACCGCGCCGGCCCTAACGACTTGGCCTGCGGAGTTGTGCGTCTGGCGAGCCGACAACGTGGAGGGATTACAGCAGGCCGCCAACAAAGTGCGGCAAGCGCTGGACAGTGGCGCGAAGCCCAAATTGGCGGACTTGGCCTACTCCTTATGGGTACAAGCAGCACGCACCGATGTTGCTTCCTGCACGCTGGCCATTGTGGCCACCGCCCTGGATGACTTAAAGGACAAACTTCAACTGGCACTGAGTCAGATGCAAGGGAGCTTGCCGGGAGAAAGCGGCTACTGGCAGGACCCGCGCGGCATCTACTTACGGATGATCCCCCAGACGGACACGGGCAAGCTCGCGTTTGTCTTCCCCGGCCAAGGGTCGCAATACCCCAATATGATCGGTCAACTTGCCCTGGTCTTCCCTGAAGTGCGCGAAGCTTTTGATTTGGCCGACCGGGTGTTGGCGGGACGTTATGAACGTTCCCTGGGACGCTATGTCTTCCCGCCGTCGGCGTTCACGTCGGATCAGGAACAACAAGCGCGCCGCGACTTGACCCGCACCGACGTCGCGCAACCGGCGATTGGCGCCGCCAGTCTGGGGATGTACCGCCTCTTGAGCCGGTTGGGACTGCAACCCGACTACCTGGCCGGACATAGCTACGGCGATTACGTGGCGCTGTGCGCGGCGGGAGCTTTGAGTGAAACCGACTTGTTGGAGTTATCGTATCAACGCGGCCGCGTCATCGCCGAATCCACCGAACGGATGCCCGGCGGCATGGCGGCGATCGAGGCCAATCTGGAGGTAGTGCAAAAACTGCTGGCCGATCTGCCGGATGTGACCCCCGCGAATATCAACACCCCAACCCAGACGGTCATCTCCGGCACCAATGAGGGATTGGAAAAAGCCTTGGCCCGATTGCGCGAGAACCACATTCGCGGCCAGCGCATCCCGGTGGCGTGTGGCTTCCATTCGCCGCTGGTCGCCCCAGCGCGGGAGCCATTCGCCCGAGCACTGGCGGCATGTCCCTTCGCGCCGCCGCGCTTGCCGGTCTTTGCCAACACCACCGCCGCTCCGTACCCGAACGATCCCGCCGAGCTAACCGCAATCCTGGCGGACCACTTGACTTCCCCGGTCCGTTTCCAGGAAGAAATCGAAGCGTTGTACGCCGCCGGTTGCCGTGTCTTCGTGGAGGTCGGTCCCCAAAGTATTCTGACGGGGTTGATCGGTCAGACGTTGGCGGATCGTCCGCACCTAGCTATCGCTTCGGACATCAAAGGGCGTCCCGGTTTACTGCAGCTCCACCACTTACTGGGCCAGTTGCTCACTCAGGGATTTACCCCGCGTTTGGATCGTCTGTATGTCCATCGGCGTTTACGTCTGCTGGACTTGGCCAACCTGGAACAAGAGACTGGCCAACCCAAGCTCACGCCGAGTACCTGGTTGGTGAACAGTACCCGTGTCCGGCCTCTGAACGGGCCGGAACCACAGTTGTTTGGGCAGGCTCGTCCTGCGTCTTCCTCACCTTTGCACAGCGAGATTGTGAAACCTATGGTGTCACCCAGCAAATCCGCTCCGGTGTCTCCACCTGGGATGGAACAACCGGACCCCGCGGCACCGCCGGCGCCGCCTCGTATCCCTCAGTCCCAGGCCGCCGCGGTGCCTGTTGTCCAGGCTCCGCCGCCTGCGTCCTCGCCCCCCTTGGCCACCGGCTCCGAGGCAGCCCAGGTCATGGTTCGTTTCCAAGACTTGATGGCCCGCTTTCTGGACACACAACGTAGTATCATGACTAGTTTCTTACAGGGGACGGACGTACCCGCCGCCGCGCCGTGGCCAACTTCGGTCCCCATGCCGCAACCCACGATCCCACCGGCGACCGCTTTCCACAACGGACAACACTCGGTAGCCGCGCCGCCGCCTTCCGTATCCGCCGCGGAACCGCTGGAACCACCTGTTCACCCGGAGCCTGCCGCCCCGGTAACGCGGAAAGCTTCAGAAGTCGCTCCTACCACATCTGCCGTGACCCCCACGCATGAAGAAGTACCAGTTAGTGGGGATGGCGATGATTGGAGTCGTGAAACCCTCACCACGCGATTGCTGGACATCGTCCGCCAGCGCACCGGCTATCCACCGGAAATGTTGGGCCTGGATCTGGACTTGGAAGGGGACCTGGGAATCGATTCGATCAAGCGCGTCGAAATTTTGGGGAGCCTGGCTGAGCTAGATGGTGCCGGTAGTTCGCGCATTAACCAGGAGATGGAGAAACTCACGGGGATCAAGACGCTGGGAGGCATCATCGATTGCCTGGCGACTCCGGCGGCCGATGGAGGGCGCAAAAAAAAAGCATTAAGCCGGCACGAGTCTAGCCAATTGGTCGCTGACAACGAGGACACCGCCAGCCTCGCTCCAGCGCATCGTGCCGGCATTCAACGTATGATCGTCACCCCCGTGGACATCCCGTTGCCGCAACCCATGGAGGTACTCCTCCCGACCGGTCCCATTCTGTTGACGGATGATGGCCGAGGAATCGCCGAGGAATTAGCCAATCGTTTCCGGCAGCACGAGATACCTGTCGCTTTGGTCCGCATGGCCCGATCAGCGGGTAACAATGGCAGGCCGGACGTCTTCTACGCCAACCTGACCGAGCCAAAGGCAGTCGAGGAATTATTGCACCAAATTCATCAACAGCTGGGACCGTTAGCAGGGTTCATCCATCTGCTGCCTTTGGCCGAACCCTCCGCTGGTGAATCATGGAACGACCGCGTGGCCCGTGAAGTCAAATCGCTGTTCCTTCTAGCCCGAGGATTGGCCGATGAATTGTGTCAAGCGGGCCGCAAGGGACAGGCGGTCTTGCTGGCCGCCACCGGCTTGGGTGGTTGTTTTGGCGTGGGTCAAGAATCGTTGCCGCCGGACTTCTTCCCCGGATCGGGTGGGATCGCCGGCGTGGTGAAGAGTCTCGGACATGAATGGTCGGACGTTCTGGTGCGGGTCATTGATTTCGCGCGCGGAGACGAAGCCGCTATCATCGCGGATAAGTTATGGGAAGAACTGGGAGATCCATACGGACCAATTGAGGTAGGCTATTTCCAACAACGTCGCGTGGCGCCGGAATGCGTGGCGATGCCTCTTCCAGATGGCCCTGCCGAGTATCCACCGCTTACACCACAATCCACCGTCATGCTTACGGGTGGGGCGCGCGGTATTACCGCTGCCGTCGCCTTGGAGCTGGCGCGACATTATCAGCCTAACTTGGTACTCGTGGGACAGTCCCCCTTGCCACCCGAAGAAGAAAACCTGGCCACCAGTCACTTAACTAACTCCTCCGAGATCAAGGCCATGTTGATCGCGCGGTTGCGCAAGCAGGGGGGATCGGTAACTCCAGCCAAGGTGGAATCCGCCTACCAACGTTTGATGAAGGACCGGGAAATTCGCTCCAACTTGCAGCGCTTGCGCGACGCGGGAGCCAAGGTTCACTACTACCAAGCGGACGTGCGTGACGAAACCGCCATGAGTCAAGTAATGGACGACATCTACCAGCGTTTCGGCAACATCGATGGCGTGATCCACGGCGCCGGCGTGATTCAAGACAAGCTCATCCGTGACAAGACACCGGAGTCGTTCGACCGTGTTTTTGGCACCAAAGTGGATAGCGCCTTGATTTTGAGCCGGCATCTGCGCTGGGAGCAACTCAAGTATTGCATGTTCTTCGCATCCGTTGCTGGACGTTTCGGCAATCGTGGCCAATCTGACTACGCCGCCGCCAACGAGGTACTCACCAAGCTGGCGGCCCAGCTCGACCGGGAAAAGCCGGGGCGTGTCGTCTCCATCGTCTGGGGACCGTGGTCTAGCATCGGCATGGTGGCGGAACTGGAACAGCACTTGGGACAACGCGGTTTGCAAATGATCCCGCCCCAGGTCGGACCACTGTTTCTGCACGAAGAATTGGCCCACGGCGCCAAAGGAACCAGTGAAGTGGTTATTGCGGGTGAAGTCGGTCAACTGGCCTTAAGCCGCAAGCCCCACAATGATGCCGGTACTCCGGATAAAGAGACGTTGGAAGTTGCTCCGTGACGGATGTTCTCGTCCCAGAGTGGCGACGCGGGAACACCTTGTTTGACAGGCTGTACTTGTCGGTACGTCCCCCTCCGTGATAACGGTTACTGAAGCTGCACCCGCGCGAGACGGAATCTCGTGGTTCGTGACGGAACCTCGCGGTTCGTGCTTACCCAAGTGGAACTTGGGAACGAGGAGAAGTCGCTCCATAATTGTTCTTGGTTTTTCAGGAACTAGGGATATGCACAGTTCTGCTTCGATGTCCAATCAACAGAGCCAGACCAGCTCGGTTGCCTCGATCGCGTCCGACTCCATCATCTCGAATTGGGAGACGGAGGTACTAATCCTACGCGGTGCGGATCGTGCGCGCCTGACACAGCGACTACACAAGCTAACCGATTTTTTGCGCCACCACACGGATGTATCTTTGACAGATTTAGCTTATACGCTGAACACGGAGTCTAGCGCGGGACGGTGCCGGTTAGCGCTGGTGAGTCGCTCGTTGGCGGAGACACAAGCACAGCTAACGAAGGCGCGTGAACGTTTGAGCGATCCCGCCTGTAAGCAGATTCGAGATACCCAAGGCATCTATTACTTTGAGCAACCGCTCTATCATCAAGGCCAGTTGGCCATGCTCTTTCCCGGAGAAGGCGCTCAATATGTCAACATGTTGGCCGACCTAGTGCCGCATTTCCCGGAGATACGCGAGCACTTTCAAGAATGTGACCGCCAATCGCGGCGAGGGGGTCATGTGCGCCCTATTACCGATGTAGTGTTCCCACCTGCCAATGCCACGGCACAACAAATTGCTCAGATGGAAAAGGAGCTGTGGAAGCTCGATAACGCGATTTCCAGCGTCCTCATGGCCGATTGGGCCGTTTATTTAATCCTACAGCGTTTGGGACTTCGCGCGGATTGCATGGGGGGGCATAGTTCCGGGGAATTCTCGGCGTTGGTGGCGGCTGGTTGTTTTGACTATGATCATACGCTCTCCGATGAATTGTTCAAGCTAGGTATAATCCTCCAAAAATTGGAAGACGAAGGGGAAGTGGACGAGGCCATCTTGCTAGCGGTGGCGACGGGGCGCGACAAAGTGAAGGACATTCTCGGTGACAGCGTCCGGGATGTCTTTATCGCCATGGACAACTGCCCGCATCAAACTGTCGTAGTCGGTCCCCCCGCCGTCATGGTGGCGTTGGAAGACACTTTGAAGGATCAAGGGATTATTCATGAACGACTACCTTTCAAGCGTCCCTACCATACTCCTTTATTCCAGCGTTTCTTGGACCCCGTCCGCGATTTGTACGCGGCACTGGACATGCGGACGCCGAAAGTACCCATCTATGCCAGTGCCACGGGCGAGCTGTTCCCGGATGATCCGTCTGCCATTCGCGAGCTGGCGGTGAATCATTGGGCGTCCCGCGTGGAGTTTCGCCGGATGATTACCAACATGTACGACCATGGCGTCCGGTTGTTCGTCGAGGTCGGACCGCGCGGTAACTTGACTTCGTTCGTGGAAGACATCCTGCGCGGCAAACCGCACTGTGCCGTGGCGGGGAACGTGATGCACCGTTCCGGCATCACGCAACTTAACCACTTGGTAGCGCAATTGGCCGCTCATCACGTTCCGCTCAATTTCGATCATTTGTATCAGCGCCGTCAACTGCGGCGTATCGATTGGGAGAGTGCCAGCAGCTCAGCCCTAACGAGCGGTGTCAATGGTACCGGGTCCAGGGACCATCCATCCCCGAATGGAACAGGACACGGCAAGGATAAACTGCTGTCTAAACAACATGGGGATACCGCGCCGGAAAATAACGGTCAGCTACCTCATGCCAGCGAGCCGTCCCCAACGTCGGTGTGTCCGGTTCCAAGTGTCTCCCACCCCGTCCCGTCGAGTCAGGTATCAGCGCGCTCTGTCGTGATGGAACAATACTGGAAAGTGATGGAACAATTCCTGGACGTGCAGAGTCAGTTGATGCACGACTTCATGAACGCACGCCGCCACCAGCGTGGAACCGCCGAGGTAAAACCGACTCCGCCGTCGCATGGTCCCCTGATGCCTCAGCTTGACGAATCTACTCCGGAGACGCCACTCCCTTTGCCGATGCTGGGTGAGATCGTGTCCTTGGAACCGGGACGTGAAATCATCATGCGGCGGCGGATGGATCTGAACGAGGATTTGTATGTGCTGGATCATACGTTAGGGGGACGTCATGCCAGCAAAGTGGACCCGCATCATCACGGTTTGCCAGTCATGCCCATGGCGTTCAGCATTGAGATGATGGCCGAGGTGGCTTCCCAACTGATTCCCGGCAAGCTCGTCATTGGCATGAAGAAGGTCCGCCTGCACCGCTGGATTCCGTTTGATGATGATCCGATTACCCTGGAAGTTCAGGCGCGTGTCGTGCCGGATCAGCCGGGTCAAATCGCTGTCCTCATTCGTGATCATGGTAGCTCCGTCCGTCCTGGCAACCCGGAAACGCCGTCCGTAGAAGGGACAGTGATCCTTGGTGACCGCTATCCCGATGCTCCGGAAGCTGGTGATTTTCCGCTGACCAACGAAGGTCCGTGCAAATATGATCCGCACCAGCTGTATGAGGGAGAAAGGCGGCTGTTTCACGGTCCCGTGTTTCAAGCGGTTTGTTCGACCGACCGCCAGGGAGAAGAAGGGATCGAGGGACACCTACAAACTCTGACTCATGCGACTTTGTTTCGCTCCCATGCCGCGCCACGCTTGTTCACCGATCCGTTGCTCATTGATGCCTCTACCCACATTCTAGGTTGTTGGCATCTGGGGCAACCCAATCAATATGGTCGTGTGGTGTTTCCCTATGAACTCGGCGCGGTTGAGATCTATGGACCAAATCCGCCAGTGGGTACCCGGATGAAGTGCCGAGTGCGAATCGAGAAAAGCTCGGCTCGCCAGGTGACGCACCGTATCGAGATTATCTACCCTGATGGCCGAATCTGGTGCCGGCTGAATCCCGCGGAATACTGGCGGTTTTACTGGCCGCAGGAGTACGTTCATTACTTCCGTTTCAAGGAAAACTATATCATCGGCCAACCGTGGACGAACGGCCCAGCCATTGGTGGCGATAAGGCGTGTCTGCTGAAAATCGATCCGCCGGCTGATTTGTGTCACCCTGTCAAACGCGCGGCCCTGGCGCACATGTCGATGTGCCCGTCCGAGTGGCAGCAGTTTCGCGTCATGAAGGGACCCGATCAGCAGTTAACGGAGTTTGTCTTCAGCCGAATCGCTGCCAAGGACGCTGTCCGAACTTTGTGGTTACGCCATGTCGGAGAGAAACTATTCCCCGCTGACATGGAAGTGGTCCAGGATGAGTATGGTAAACCGTCCGTCCGTCTGCGCGGCCAGACGCCGGTGCGACCGCTACCCAACGTGTCCATTGCCCACAGTGGCAGGATGATCGCGGTCCTAGCGGCGTTTCGGCCTTGGGTCGGGGTGGATGTGGAGCACATCACCGCGCGCGGACCCAGCTTTGACAACTTGTCCTTTGACGAGGAAGAAAAGGCATTACTCAATGAGTGGGAACACGATCATGATGAATGGGTAACGCGCTTCTGGTGTGCCAAGGAAGCGCTCACCAAGGCGCTCGGACGGGGATTGATTGCCGGTCCACGCAGTGCGCTGGTTCGCGGCGTGGACCCTGTTTCGGGGACTCTTCAACTTATCTTGGGGGCAGCGCTAGCCGCGGAATTTCCCGACTTTGCCGGGACAAGGTTGCAAGTTTACACGTTCCGCGACGAGCAATTCATTGTCGCCGCGACTTTTTGTGAGAGAATGGACCATGACGAAAATGACTCAGGAACAAATCCTGAATGACCTGGCCGGCATCTTGAGCAATTTCAATGGCCGGGAATACTCGGGCACGATTGGTCCCGATACCATGTTCTACGCGGACCTGGGTTTGGCATCCATCGATGCCGTGGTGCTCGGGGAAACCATCGAGGAACACTACAATCAGAAGCTGCCGTTCAACCAGCTCATGGCCGAGATGGGCCAACGAGCCGCCCGCGATATGTCCGTCGGTGATTTGACGGCGTTTTTGGCAAAATATTTGAAGTAGTTCAATCGATTCCTAGTCCCTTCATCCAACGGAACCATACCATGCCGCGCGTTTCAGTTGATGGAATGAAATTTTACTACCAACAGGCCGGGCAAGGTCCGGACGTGGTACTCATACACGGTGTCACCGGGAACATGGCCATCTGGCCGTTGATTAACCTGATCGATGTGTTAGCCACTGAATTTCGTGTCACTGCCTATGACATGCGTGGTCATGGTTATAGTGACACGCCTTTGACGGATTATACCTCGGCGGATATGGCCCATGATCTGAAGAAACTTCAGGACGCCTTGGGACTGGGACCGATGTATTTGCTGGGCCATAGCTTCGGCGGCGTGGTGGCGACGCACATGGCCGTCCTGTACCCAGACGCCGTGGCGGGGATGATTTTGTCCGATCCCTCGTTCCCCGCCCTGCGCCATCTGGAAGAGAAGGTAACGGAGTGGCACGGTTGGGTGGATTACGTGCAACAGTCCCGGCGCGCGGGACTAACCGTTTCCGCCGAAGCCTGGTATGACGTGGATGATTTATTGAAGCAATGCGCCAACTTGCCGGCGGAGTTCGAGCAGACATTCGACGCCGAAGTCGGTCCCGGCGCGCTGCGGCGTCTGAAACGTCTGGCCGTTACCACATGCGGACGGGATGCGTCCGAGGTGGCAGGGTTGACGGCGGCGGCAATCGCCTCGATTCGCCATCCAGTGATCGCTCTCTATGGTGAACGGTCCCCCTTCCTCAATACGTGTCGGTATTTGGAAGACAATCTGGTGAATTGCAAGGTAGTGCTGGTTCCCGGCGGTGAGCATCGCGCCCACGAAGAAAGCCCCGCCGCTTACGTGGAGTTGGTGCAACGATCGTTCCGGGACTTAGTGCATTTTTCCGGCAGTTGGGAGTTCGCGGCGGAGGCGGCAACGCGCTGACACTATCATCAGGCAGTAGAGTTTAGCGTGCGAGCCAGCGGCGAGCAATCAAGGAGCAACCGTGCATTTTCAGGATCAAGTGATTGTGGTGACCGGAGCGGCGAGCGGCATTGGCCGGGCGGTGTGCCGCGCGCTGGCCCATGAGGGGGCCTGTCTGGGATTGCTCGACCGCGACGCCGAGGGACTGGATACTTTGGTTGCCGAACTACGTGTAGGTGGGACGGATTGTGCCGCCGCTCCAGTTGATGTCCGGGACCGCTTCGCGCTTCACAAAGTGATGGAGGAAATCGCAGCTCAACTCGGCCCCGTAGACATCGTGATCGCTAGCGCGGGCATTTCCGCCGTTACCTTGGTGGATGACCTGGATGTTGAGATGACGGAGAAAATGATTCAGGTCAACTTGATGGGAGTCGCCAACACGATCGATGCGGTTTTGCCGTCCATGTTAGCGCGCGGGACGGGTCATATTGTCGGTATTGCCAGCTTGGCGGGACGGCGCGGCATGCCGTTCAGCGCCGCTTATTGTGCCAGCAAGGCAGGACTGATCGCGTACTTGGATGGTTTACGACCTGGCTTACGACAGCGTGGTATTTTAGTGACAACGATTTTACCAGGCTTCGTGCGGACGCCGCTGATGGAGCGCGATCTCATTAAGCCGCCCGTCTCCATGATGACGCCGGAACAAGCCGCGGGCTACGTCGTCTGGGCGATTCACAGGCGGAAACGGGTCTATGCCTTTCCCTTTACCTCGCGCTGTTTCATGGGCATGCTGCGCTGGTTACCCGCGGCGGTACACGATTGGCTGATGGTCAAAGGAGCGGAACTGTCTCCGCACCTGAAATACTAATCGAGAGTGAACCATGGCGGCGGACAAAGTAGCGTTCGTGACGGGAGCGGGGGGCGATATCGGCCAGGCGCTATGCGTCCAGCTGGCCCGTCTCGGCTACCGGATGGGCCTACTGAGCCGGACAGCCGCCAAAGTGGAAGCGACCGGCGAACAATTGAACCAGGCGCGAGTACCCCATGCCGTGGCGTTGTGTGACTTGCGCGACCGCCAAGCGGTGGCCAAGGCGACTTGCTGTTTGTCGAGTCAATTGGGTCCGCCGGATGTAGTGATTCAGAACGCAGGAGTTGGATTGATTACCAATCCTGTCGCCCCGAATCTGGCTGAGATGGCCGACATGATCCAGGTCAATTACCTGGGATGCGTGTATCTATTGGAAGCGGTGCTGCCGGGGATGTTGGAACGCGGGACGGGACACTTTGCCGCCATCAGTACCTTGGGAGCGTACCGTTGCCCGCCGTGGTCCGCCGCCTACGCCGCCAGTAAATCGGCCATGTCGGTGTATCTGGAAAGTCTGCGTCCTGCCTTGCGGCGGCGCGGGGTTCAGGTGTCCATTATCTATCTGGGCTTCGTGCGTACCGCCATGAGCATGAGCTTGCCGGTACGGATGCCGATTTGGATGCTGACGCCGCAATCGGCGGCCCAAAAGATCGTGCGTGCAGTTCTTCGAGGAAAGCGTGAGGCCGCCATCCCTTGGTATGACGCCATGTTGGCCAAAATGTTCCGACAGGTGCCTACTTGGGCCTATGACATCAGTGTGAATTGGATGGGACGTTTTATCGCTCCCCCCAAGCAACCCGTGGAAACCCATGCGCCAACTTGTCACTTGTAATGGACATACCCAGTTCGCGTATCCGGCGCGACGGTTGCAATGTATTCATTGCGGAAACGTCCTGTCGGAGCTGGACACGGAGGGGACGATCTGCGATTGGTGCGATCATGAATACCCTGTCCGGGACGCCTTGTGGCATGCGCGCGGTCCACTGAGCGGGAAAAACCGTATCGCCGCCGACTTCTATGACGGTCCGCGCTGGCAGGCTTTTCGTCCCTGGGAACAGTTGTTTCTCAAGGTGAACGGCGGTTTGCCGGGAGCGCGCAAGCAGATATTGAAACATTTGCGGTTGCCACCGGCTGGATCGCTATTGGAGGTAGGTATCGGCGATGGCGAAAACGTGGTTTTACTGCCAACGTCGCTCCGCATCTCCGGCGTGGATATTGCCGTCCGTCCGTTATCCGATTGCCGCGACCGGCACAGAGGACGGGGTCTGTTTCTGGCGCTGGCCGAAGGAGAGCATCTGCCGTTCACTGATAATACCTTCGACGCCGCCTTATGCGTGGGCGGGTTCAATTTCTTTAGTGATCCTTATCGTGGCATTGCCGAGATGGCCCGCGTTGTCAAGCCGGGGGGTAGCATCGTCGTGGCGGACGAGGTACCCAATTTACACGATTTTGGCTGGGGACACATGGTAGGGCTACCACAATTCGACATCTGGCTGATGAAACGGTTTTGGTTTGGTCCGGAGTTCACGGCCATGGTGTTGGAGAATCGGTTGAACGTTCGAGACGTGGCCCAATCGGCCCTCATTCAACCACGGATTCACGCGATTTGGCGCGGCTTGGGGTACTGTATCGTCGGGACGCCGCGCAAAGTGCGAACCTAAGTTATTCATCCTTCTAGGGACATACTGACCATGACCACAACGCTAAGTTCCTCTCCAACTTGGGCTGCTGAATGTGACTTGTTGCAGTGCATCGACTGCGGCCAGGATTTGGAACCTGCCGGCGACGATCTGCGCTGCTCATCCTGCGGCCGGAATTACCCGATCCGGGACGGCTTCCTGGACACGCTTGATCCACTCACGGGAAATAACAAGGTAGCGGCGGACTTCTACAATGGTCCCCTGTGGCCCAAGTTCCGCTTTTGGGAGTGGCTGGCGTTCCTATTCAACGGCGGCGAACGGCGGGCACGCCACAAGGTGTTGCAACACCTTACGAATTTGTCTGGTACCCGCTTTTTGGAGGTGGCGGTGGGGGATGGTGCCAACATCCCTTACTTACCCGAGGATTGTGCCTTTTACGGGATTGACATATCCATCGTGCAGATGACGCAGTGTCGGCAACGGTTTCACCAACGTGACCTGCGCCTGTTGTTGGGTGAGGCGGAAAAGCTGCCCTTCAAGGATCGGACGTTTGATAATGCCTTGAGTCTAGGAGCCTTCAACTATTTCAATGACCCCGTCCAAGGATTGAAGGAAATGGCTCGCGTCGTGAAACCAGGCGGGCAAGTCGTGGTGTGCGACGAGGTGCCGAACTTGCCCAACTACCTGATTGGCAGATACATCGGGTTGCCACAATTGGATCGGTGGGTGATGGCCAAGTTCATGAACCTTGGCTATGAGTTCACCGACATGGCCGAGCGCTACCGGGATTTGAAACTTGAACCCATTGTCGACGAAGCGCTTAGTGATTGGCAGATTCACATGATCTGGGGCCGGATGGCTTACTGTATCGTGGGCAAGCCCAAGGTATAGAATGAAAATAGACATTCCGTTCACGTTGTCACCCTAGCGCCAGGAACGCCGATGCGATTTTTACCTTTTGTCCTCAAAAACTTGATGCGCCGCAAGGCACGCTCCATTCTGACCATCGGCGGTGTCGCCGTCGCGGTCGGAGCCGTGGTGGCGTTGTTGGGTATCACGGTCGGTTTCGAGCAAATGTTCGGCGACCTGTACAAAAAACGGGGCGTAGCCATTCTCGTCGTGCAGGCCGGCAAGACCGACCGTCTCAGCAGTTTCATCGATGAAACGCTGGCGGAAAACATGTGGCGTCCGGGCGTCAAATCGGTGACACCAGGACTGGTCGATTTTTACAATTACACGCCGCCGGGGGAAGGGGGACTGGTGGGCAATCCGCTCACGGTGCCGCTGCAAGGCTGGGACCCCGATAGCATCCTATTTCAAGACGTGCGCATGTTGAGCGGCCGGCGCATCACGCACGACGACCGGCGCGGTGTCATGTTAGGAATGATCCTCGCCAAGAACCTCGACAAAAAAGTCGGCGACATCGTGGATGTGTACGACAACCAATTCGAGGTCGTGGGCATCTATGAGTCCTTTAATCTGTTGGAAAACAGCTCGATGGTGCTGCCCATCAAGGAACTGCAAAAGCTCATCGGCCAGGAAGGGAAGGTAAGCGGTTTTCAGATCGGCGTGGATGATCCAAGTGACAAGGAATCCATCGACCGGATTCGTCGGGAAATCGACGGGCTGGGCATCGGCGTCTCGGCGATGGCCACTGATGATTATATCGCCAGTACCAGTCAAATCCGGTTAGCGCACGCCATGACCTGGGTAACATCGATTATCGCCCTGATCATTGGCGTCATTGGCATTCTCAACACGATGGTGATGTCGGTGTTGGAACGGACGCGCGAGATCGGCATTCTGCGGGCCATTGGCTGGCGGCAGTCGCGGGTCATGCGCATGATCCTGTCCGAGTCGCTGCTGCTGAGCGTGGCCGGCGCGATCGTGGGGGCGGCGGGAGCTTGGATCGTCGTCAACATCCTGAGCATGACTCCCGCCTGTAGCGGCTTCATTTCGGGACGTTTGGAATGGCCGGTGGTGATCAAGGGGTTTCTCATCGCGTTAGCGGTTGGTTTGGTTGGCGGAGTGTATCCCGCCCTGCGTGCCGCGCACTTACTGCCCACGGAGGCCTTACGCCATGAATGACAAGGCATTACTACGCACGGAAAATTTGTGCAAGCTCTACCCCGATGGGCAAGTCAACGCACTGGTTGATGTCAACGTTCGCATCGGTTACGGCGAGTTCGTGGCCATCATGGGACCGTCCGGCAGCGGCAAATCGACGCTGCTCAACTTGCTGGGGGCGTTGGACCGTCCCAGCAGCGGCGAGGTGTACTTTGAAGGCCAGCCGTTATCGTCAATGAAACGTCTGGACATGCTGCGGGCCATGAAGATTGGTTTCGTGTTCCAATCGTTCTACCTGTTACCTACCCTCACAGCATTGGAGAACGTGCAGGTGCCCATGTTCGAGGGGCCGTTGTCGGTGCGTGAACGGGTCAATAAAGCACGGGCGCTGCTGGGGTCTGTCGGCCTGGAACATCGCCTGAACCATTTGCCAGTCAAGCTGTCCGTCGGAGAACGCCAGCGCGTCGCCGTTGCCCGCGCCCTGGCCAACGATCCCCTTCTGCTGCTGGCCGACGAACCGACCGGCAATCTCGATTCCCGCACCGCCGCCGACGTGCTCGATCTGTTCGACAACCTGCACCGCGACCACGGCTTGACCATCGTGATGGTCACGCACGGACTCGAAGTCGCCCAACGCGCCCAGCGGATCATCCACATGCGCGATGGCCGCGTCGTGCAGGATGAGGAGGGGAAGAAGACGATGCCGGAACCGGCGAGCTGCCGAGAGGAAGGGTGAGAGGGATAGAGAACTCATCGTTTCGCGTGGAGAATTGCAAGCGTGCGCGAAACGATGAATCCGAAGTTTTCCTATTGCTCTGCTCTCAGTTTCAGCAGTGTCCTTCGGATGTCGCGGACCTCATTCTGAATGGCGGACGCAATCTTGGGACGCAACAGGTTCTTGCCGTCGAACCATTCTTTTGGTTCGACATACACCGAATGACTTTCGATGAGCAAGGCCCCTTTCGGCTCCGCCAGACGGGTAATCTTGATGTAGGAACCGGAACCGAGGTACGGCTGGGGTTTTCCCAGTTGGCCAGCATTGTTGATCGGCTGCCATTGAATCGGATAATCTTGGTCCTGGGCGAAGCGTGGATCGAGTTCGGACGCCAGGATAATGGAGTCGTCGGTTTTACTGACGATGGTCCGGTGCGTGGTGCGTAGCTGCACCTTGTTGATTAAGTTGGTTTCGGTGTGGCTGTATCGTTCCGGTTGGGGCGCCTTGCTCTTGTCCGGGATGCCCCGCTGGGCCAAGTCATCGGCGGTGAGAAATGTCACCTTGCGGTCGGCGGCATTCCCTTGCAAGAGCTGCCGTTGCACGTCAGGTTTGAGAATGTCCCCCAGATCGCCATAGGCCACGAACCAGAAGTCAATGTGGTAGGCGGGGGCGTTGGGATCGCTCCCTTTGACCTCGATGATCCGCGATTTGTGCGGCGCCACGATGGAATCACGCGTGAAGACGGGGATTTGACTCTCCAGGCCGACCAATTCGATCAGAGCGGCGCGTTGTCCCTTGGCGTCGAGACCGTCCGGCAGGGTCGGCGCCGGCAACGTCGCCTTCTCCTTGGCGCCGACAACGACCCCCTGGTTGCGGGCGGTGCGGTAGATTTCATTCAAAGTTTCATGGTCAGCGCTGGCGGCCATCGCGCTGCTGAGGAAACAGATCGCGGCATACGTCATGGTAGTCGGCCTCGCTCGAAGAGTTGGAGATTTCAGACATGATTGATTCGCGCGGATAGGCATTTCCTGGCGCGAACCGCGGAATCCCAATACAGTCCCAAAGATACAGTTCATACTCGGACATACCAAGTCCAATCGGGTTACTGTTTCCCTTACTGTATCAAAACGCGCAGTTCCCGTTCCAATTGCGCCGCTTGTTCGGGAGTGAAACGCGGTTGGCCGGCCAAGTTCTGGAGGCGTTCGGGTATGGGTATCTGCTTGGCCCCCTTCGGCAGCTGGTTCATGCCGAAAGCGTATTCGCTGGGAATCCCCAAGGTGATCTCGTTGCCATCGACGTACAGGACGCAATCCTCGATTTTGTTGGGCGGCAACCACTCGAAGGGGCCGACGGCGCCGAGGTATTTATTCTGATAATCCCGGTTGACGCGCCAGAGGAGCGTTTGAATCCGTCCGGTTTGGGGATCAACCAGAATGGCGTAGCGTGTGACAATCGGTTGATTCCGGCCATTGACGTGCAAGTAATTCAGAGCATCGACAAGGGCGAAGGAGCGGGATTGGGCCACGCTGAACACGTCGCTCAAGCGCTCGTAGCCGCCGGCCAAAACCTGGCGGGCCACGAAATCGAGGTTGGCGCCGAGCTGCTGTTGGGTTTCGGGAGTGACGATCATGTCTTGCCCTTGGACTTTCACGCCGAGGCCCACGCCGAGCTTTTCCAGATAGTAATGGGGCACGCCGTTGACATATTCCCCCTTGACGTTGGCCACCACCGCCGTGAACATCAAGCTGGACATGCGCCGCACGATGGCCGAGGCTTTGTGGACATCCCCCGCGCCGATGCGTGGCTGACTTTTGAGGATGAGATGCGTCCACCCCTTGGGCGGCTCGGTGCCGATAACTGTCCCCGGCTCGATGCCGAACAAGCGGCGTGGCGTCACGTCAAATGGGGGTGGTTGCGGTTGCTGGGGGGAAGACGCGGCGGTGAGCGATACTGGAATCGCGGCCCCGTCCACCCGCGGCGATTGCGGTTGGCTCTGGGGGCAAGCGACGCGGGTTCCCATCACCATAATCAGCACAACCAACGCCATGATGCCAACCAAAGAACATCCTTTTATCATAGTGGACATGACCTCTCCTGAGAAATTAGGGAGAATATAAGGAGAGAAGCATCAGGGGGCAGGAATCAGAAGCCCTAGTTTAGCGTGCGAGCCATCGGCAAGCAACATCAGGGAGTCCTGAATACTTCCCATGAATGTATATACCCCAATCCCCCCCGAAGTGGCCCAGGCTGGCCCCGTGCTGGTCACGGGGGCCAATGGCTTCTTGGGGGCGAATCTGGTCTGGACGCTGCGCGCGGCGGGTGTGCCGGTGCGTGCCTTCGTCCGCCGTCCGCCGCGTGGGCCGCAATGGCGCGGGCTGGAGGATGTTGAGTATTGTCTGGGCGATATTTGCCAACCGCATACCTTGCGCCCTGCCCTGCGCGGCGTCTCCTGGGTCATCCACGCGGCGGGATGCACCGAACATAATCCCCGGCCCCGCAGACTCAGTTTTCGCATCAACGTGGATGGCACGCGCAACGTCTGCCAAGCCGCTTTGGAAGGGGGCGTGCGCCGGTTGGTGTACACCTCCAGCATCGTGACCGTCATCCATGACACACTGCGCACCCAACTACCGCAACTGGTTCCTGGCCGCTTGGGGTCGATCTCCTCCACTTATTTAGGTAGCAAACAACGTGCCGAGGACGTGGTAAATTCTTACGCCGGCCGCGGTCTGGACGTCATCGTTCTCAATCCGTGCTACACCATCGGTCCGCGCGACATTAAACCCACGACGAACCAATTCTTGCTGTCGGCAGCGCGCTATCCCTTGGCGTATTTGCCTCCAGGGGGCATGAACGTCATCGACGTGCGCGAGGTCGCCTTGGCCCACCTGCGCGCCCTGTGGCTGGGACAACCTGGCGTGCGTTACGTGCTGGGCGGACCGTATGTCACCTATAAACAGTTGGCCGCCTGGGTGGCGCGGTTGCAAGGCCAACCGGATCGCACCACCGTCATCCCCCGCTGGTGTTATCTGCCTGGCTCGTTGGCGCTGGCGATTCTCACCGCTCTCTGTCCCAATCCACTCGCGGGCGTGTCGTTGCCGAACTTTCAGTATGGCTTCCTGCCTCTGCGCGCCGATGGTGAACTCGCCTTGCGCACCTTCCAATTGGCCTTGCGTCCGCCGGAGCAGAGCATCTGGGACACGTTGCGCTGGTTTCAAGACATCGGCATGGCCCCTTGGCTGCGCCCATTGCTGCCGCCGCCCGATTGGCACCAAGCCCCCCACGCGCTCGATACACCCGCGGCTGGGGGGATGCGTGGGAGCGAAGTAGGGGAAACTTCCTTGTGTTCTCCCCCAGAAATGTACAATGACCAGAACCATACCGCCCCGAAAGTGGTAATGATGGATAGAGAACGCGCCTGCACGAACTAGCCGCGCCAAGGATGGTTTGTGTCATGTCAGTCGTCGAAGCGGGCGGGACACGATCAATCTTCGGACTGCGTCATGTATGCTCTCATCTACGCCATCAATACTCTCTGGCACGAGCGCAACCGTTACTTGCCGGGCATTCTGGCTGTCACCTTTAGCGCTATCTTGATCGCTTTGCAATGCGGTTTGTTGGTAGGTTTGCTGACCCTCATGTCCTTGGTCGTGGACAATACGCCAGCGGATATTTGGGTGGGCTATCCTCACGTTCCCAGCGTGGATCAAGGCCGGCCCATTCCCGATGCGTGGGGGGCGCGCATCGCGCAATTTCCCAGCGTCACGCGCCTTGAGCCGACGCACCACGGCTTCGCCAATTGGAACTACCGCGACCCCAACGACCCGCGCAACAACAAAGTCGATGTGGGCATGATCGTGGGCAGCCGGCTCGATGAAGGAGCCTTGGGGGCGGTTCAGCAACTGACGCCGGAAATGCGGTTGTTGCTGTCCGAGCCATTCACCATCGTGGTGGACCGTTCCGAGTTGGACCGCCTTGGCCTACGCCGGGGGGGAATTGGCGAGTATGCCGAGGTCAATGGCTACCGTGTCCGCGTGGTGGGATTGGTGGACGGGCTGAAAGGGCTGGGAGCGCCCTACCTGTTCTGTTCGCTGGATACGGCCCGCATTTTGATGCAATACCGGGAAGACACGACAACGTATTGGCTGGCCCAATGCCGCACGCCGCAAGAGGCCGAGTATGTCGTCCAGCAGTTAAACCAGTATCCGCACCTGGCCGCCTTCACGCGGAATCGCTTTTCCTGGCGGTCGCGCTGGCATTGGCTGGTCGTGACCAAGGCGGGGGTGGCGTTAGGCATGGCGGCCTTGCTCGGTTTGATCGTCGGTTCGGTGGTGACGAGCCAGACGTTGTACGCGGCCACGGCGGCCTCGATTCGGGAATTCGCCACCATGCGCGCGTTGGGGATTCCACGCCCCAAATTGCGCGGCATGGTGCTGGCCGTGTCCTTTTGGGTGGGCATCTTCGGCGTCGGCTTGGCCTTACCGTTGATCTTTCTCGTGGCCACCACCGCCAACACCTACTTGGGCACCCGGATTGAGCTGTCGTGGTGGTTGCTGTTGGGTACGGCCATCGTCACGATGACCATGGCCCTGATTTCGGGACTTGCCAGCCTGCGTTCGTTGAGCGGCGCGGGACTGACCGAACCGCTCCGCTAATCGTTTTCAGATTCCGCATAGGAGTCGTATTCATGGCTTCCGCACGCCGACCTTCTTGGTTTTTGTGGGTATTCGGTCTGTTGCTGCTAGGGGGCAGTATCGGCGGCATGGCCTGGTACTTCCGCGACGAGTGGCGGCCCGCCGTCGAGGCTCCGCCCCCCGACTCGAAGACGCGCAGCATCGGTTTTGGCCATGTGGACGTGGAAGGGGGGATTATTTCCATCTATCCCGCTCAACCGGGCCGCGTGCAATATGTCCGTGTTCAAGAAAATCAACATGTGGACAAGGGGGACATCTTGTTGGAGCTGGATGACTTCCTGGCCCAGAAACGGCTGGCGGAAGCCCAGGCGGCCGAGCGTGTGGTGCAAACCCAAGTCGAACTGGCGCGCCAACTCGAAACCCAATACCACTTCAAAGTGCGCCAACTGGAAGCGGGCATCGAAGCGGCCCAGCAAGCCCAGAACGCGGCGGCAGCGGATTTGCGCCGCCAGCAACACTTGGTATCGATTCAGGCCCGCGGAACCAAGGAAACCCTCGAAGCTGCCGAGGCCAACGTCAAGCGTCTGGAAGCGATGGTACGGGTGGAAGAAATTCGTTTGGAGGAGCTGAAATCGCACAGTCAAGACGCCAAACTGCAATTGGAGCGTGCCTTGGCGGAGCTGGAGGCCGCGAAAGCACGGGTCGAACAGGCCGCGAAAGCGGTTCAAGAGTGCCAGGTGCGCGCGCCCATGGCGGGAACGCCGTTGCGGGTTCAGGTAAATCCCGGCGAGATGGTCACGACGCAGATGCTGCAAGCACCCATTTTGTTCCGCCCCGACTTGCCCCTGATCGTGCGGGCCGAGGTGGCGCAGGAATTCGCCAGCGGCATCTTCGAAAATCAACCCGTCGAAGTCGAGGATGAAATGCTCACCCAGGGGCCGAAATGGAAGGGGAAAGTCAAGCGCATTTCCAATTGGTTCGCGCGGCGGCGGTCCATGCTGCTCGAACCGGGACAGCTCAACGACGTGCGGACCTTGGAATGCGTCATCGAGCTGGACCAAGAGGCCAACCCGAAGACGCCGCCGTTACGCATCGGCCAGCGCGTGCGAGTCCGCTTTTTATCTCCGCCTGGCGCCGAGGAAGGGAGATTCAACGGCGTGACGCCATAATTCGATTTACTAAACTCCCCTTGGTGCCGATAATAACCATTCCCACGGCAAAAGGGGAGAAGTGAGCGATGACCCGTGCCGCCGTATCCACGGCCGAACCCTTGTTGCGAACCTTGGCGCCAGCCCTGCGCCAGCTGGAGCAGAGCCTGCGCGCCTGGCTGAACGCGCCGCACCGCTATCCGCGGTCCACGCTGGCGAACGCCATGCTCGAAGGACTGGCCAACGACCTGATGCGCCAGGCGGAAGCCTTGGACGTGGATCGTCCCTTGCTGGTCATCATGCTCATGGGAGGCACCGGCGTCGGCAAATCGACGCTGCTCAATGCCTTGGCCGGCGGCGACATCGCCCAGGCATCATTCGCCCGTCCCACGACCCGCGATCCGGTCGTCTATTATCACGAATCGGTCAAGACGGACCGCCTGGACGTGGCCTTGCAACATTGCCGTTTGGTGCCGCACGACCGCCCCGCCTTGGAACAGAAAATCATCGTCGATACGCCCGACCTGGACAGCAACGAGTTGGCCAACCGCGACAAGCTGTTCCGCCTGCTGCCGGTGGCCGACATCGTGTTGTACGTCGGTTCGCAGGAAAAATATCACGACAAGCTCGGCTGGGAGCTGTTCCGCCAGCAGCGCAAGCGGCGGGCTTTCGCCTTCATCCTTAACAAGTGGGATCGCTGCCAGCATGTGGAGAGCGGCTTGCGACCCGATGAGGACATGCTGCGCGATCTGAAATCGGAAGGGTTCGACAATCCGCTCCTGTTCCGTACCTGCGCCCAGCACTGGGTCGAGAAAGCCGCTGGCAATGGTGACCTAAAGTTGCCGGCAGGGGAACAGTTCCTGGAGCTGACGAGCTGGTTGGAGATGGGTTTGACGCGCTTGGAGATCGAAGCGGTCAAGGCGCGTGGCGTTAGCCAGCTATTACACCAGCTGCAAACCGCCCTGGCCGCCGTCCTCCCCCCCGACTTGAGTGAAACCGCCGACAAGGTACGCTCGACCTGGGAGAGCATCTTGCACGAGGAAGCCGGGGGGACCGCCGATGTGCTGCTCAACACCCTCGATCCCTACCAACGCGAGATCGAACACCATTTCACCGTCGAGAACCAGCGCCGCTTTCGCGGGTTAATGGCGGCCTACCTGACCTTCTTCACGCGCATGAAGTACATGGGTAGCACCTTGCGCGACCGGATACCGTTCTTGCCTAAACCGACCGAGGTGGTCGAGACGCCGGCGTCGTGGAACCTGTCCACCTTCATTCGCTCCTGCACGACGGTGGCGGGAGAGCGTCATCTCGATGCCCGCGTCCGCGCCTTGGCCAATCGCTTGCTGGTCGAGGCCAACGCTCGGCAATTTCCGCTGGCTCTGCTCACCGAACCGACCGACGCGGTCGCCAAGCTCGACTGGCGACAACGCTACGCCCAAGCGCTCAAGGACGTGCTGCACCGGGTCGAGCAGCAATGGACCAATCCCACCGGCGTGCGCCGATGGGTGAATCGCTTCATCGTCTTTCTGGCCGATTGGCTGCCGTCGCTGGCGGTGTTGGCCGCCCTGATTCGGCTGCTGTGGTTGTACTTCGTGGCCGAGAATTACAAGGTCGAGATGTTCGACGTGGTGCTGCCGTTGGTGGTGCTGTTGGTGGTGCTGATCCTGTTGCATGTGCTCATCAGCATAGTCATGCCGCTGCGCTGGCCGGCCATCCGCGGCGAGTTCCGCCGCCAGCTCGAACAGCGCTTGCGCGAGGAACTTGCGTCTGGTTTCGCCAGTGTTCCCAGCGAGGTAGCCGTCGCCCTCCTCGACGAACGCCGCCGCATCGAGGAGCTGCAAGCCGAAGTCCGCGAGGTCGCCCACTGGCTCGACGAACGCCAACAAGCCGCCAGCATTGAGAGTATGTATGGGAAGTAGTTGTCAGTATGCGGTTGAGCGTGCGAGCCATCGGCGAGCGCGTAACTGACAACTAGGAGTTAAATTATCATGGCTGATGGCAAATGGATCAGCAACCTGGAGCCGACAACGGCCATCACGGACGCGGCGCGGCGGGTGTTGGCCTTGCGCCTGGAAGTGGTGCGCGATTATCTGCCGCACGCCATCCGCGAGGCGGACAAGGATATTGAGTATGTCCATCAGTTGCGGGTCGGCACGCGGCGGGCGGGGGCGGCGTTGCGCATCTTCGCGGAGTGTCTGCCCCCCAAGGTCCACAAGAAGGCGCGCAAGAAGCTGCGGGGCATCCGCCGGGCGGCCGGCGCGGCCCGCGATTGGGATGTCTTTCTCTTGTCGCTAGGCAAATTCGAGGAGATGAAGGGGCCACGCAACCTGCCGGCCTTCGATTTCCTCTACGGCTTCGGCTTGGCCCAACGGATGACGGCGCAAACGCAGCTGGAGGCGATGAACGGCAACGAGCCGTTCGACTTCGAGAAAGTCATGGCCGAAACCGTGGCGGCGGTGCGGCTGCCGGACGGCAACGGCAAACCGCGCACGCTGCTGGACATGGCCCGGCCCCTGCTCGCCCACCTACTGCACGAGCTGGAGCAAACCGCCAACGGCGACCTCAACGATTACGCCCATCTGCATGAGGTGCGCATTATCGGCAAACGGCTGCGCTATGCGATGGAAGTGTTCGCTTGCTGTTTCGGCCCAGACTTCCGCGAGACCATCTACCCGGCCATCGTGGACATGCAAGAAATCCTGGGCCGGGCCAACGACAGCCACGTCGCCAGCAGCCGACTGCTCGCCTTGCGCGAAAAGCTGCGAGCCAACTACCCGGACGAGTGGAAACGTCTCAAACCTGGCTTTGATGCCCTGCTGCGCTTCCATCAGCGCCGTTTGCCTCAAGAACGACAACAATTCCTCGATTGGTGGCAGACGTGGAAACAATCCAGCGATGAGGCGATCTGGTCGCAGCTGTTGCACAAGCCGGAGGGAACACCCGCGCCGGATATGTGACATGTCCTAATCATGGATCGCATGGCGCGGCAAGGGAGACGATGTGCGCGAAACGAGGAATCCATCAACGCGGATTCCTCGTTTCGCGCGGACCTTGCCTCAGCGTACCCCATCCCGGAAGCCGGGTTTGTGTGGTTCGGGGTCGATGACATCGGGGAAGCCATCGCCGTCGCTGTCCTTGATGTAAGGCAAATCAAGGCCATAGGCTTGTCGCACATTGGTCAGGGCGTGGGAGATGATCGGGTCGCCGCGCAGGTTTTCAATCGGCCCCTCGATCTTGCCCGGCACGCGGAACAGCCATTCGGGATTGAAGCGCTCCACGCCGGTATCCAGGCCTTGAACCATGAAATGGGCGCTGATCTGGCCGTCGCCGTCGATGTCGCACGGCAGCTGGTCCGTCTGGTACAGCACCAAACTTTGCAGAAAGCGCACGACTTGTTCCTGTTCCTGCTCGCTCAAGGCCAAGTAAGCGTCGCGGGATGCCAACGCCTCGCCACCGTGCCGCCGGATGACGGCATCGAGGTCGAGACTGGCGCCATCATGGCCGTAAGGAGCGGTCGTCCCCACTCCCCACAACGGCGGCGTACGCCACTTCTTGACGACGCTGCCATCGAATTGAATTTGATAAAATTCCTCGCCGACATCGTGGTACTTGAAGTCGCTGTAGATGCCGCGCACCGTGTAGGCTTTGCGGCGCGGCACCCAGCGCAGCCCGGTCATGGCATTGTCCCCTTTGGCATAAGAAACCAACTCGGAAAGATAGACCAGCTTCCCTTCCAGGCGGGCGGTCTGCTTGTTGTACTCGACCTTCAACTCGAAGAAGCGGCGGTCGCCGTCGTAGCGCTGGGTGTAATCCGTCGCGCCGGGATTATAGGCGTGTAGGTGCCAGTCGGGGACGTGGCAGCTGGCGCACTGAACCTGGTGGAAGAGCTTCTCGCCGACCAAGACGTCGGCGGTGATCTTGCCGCGCGCCGGGGCGGGATGATTCAGCTGATACCATTCGATCATATCGAGGTCCCCTTCGGTGATCTCCTCGCAGTAGCCGTCGCGGTCGGGGTCGTCGAGGCTGATGCCGGTCGGCCCTTTGACGGCGCCGCGGTCCTTGCCGACTTCGGTGACGAACTGCTGCGCTCCCGCGTTGGAGACCTTGGCCAAGCCGCTGGGATGCGTCGGTGTCAGCGTGGTCGGGTCGCACGGTTGCAAGCCGGCGTGGATGTCGAACGGCGTGGCCGAAAAGGCGCGAATGGTCGTTGACACCGGCGGTCGGAACGGCATGTATAGGTGCCCCCAGCCGAAGATTTGCACCTGAATGGTGTAACCCGCCACGCCAGGAAAATTCAGATTCTTGGCGAAGGGAATGCGTTTCCCCTCGGCATCGACGAAGATCGGATAGAAGATCGGATTCAAGTCGGGGAAGCCGTTGCCATTCACGTCATCGAAGCTTCCCATGTCAATCTCATAACATTCCCCAGTGATGTCATCGGGCAGGTTCTTGATGATGCAGCGTTTGCCCTTGGCTTCCGCCAAGCTGATCCAACCATCGCGGTTGTCATCGGCTTGGGCCAGGGCTTGCAGGCGCATTTGCAGGCCGATCATCTCGACCAGACCGGCCCCGAACATGTGCGGCGTGTTGCGGCCGGCGCCGCCGTTCTTGGGGATGGTCATGCCGGCGCCGGCGTCGCGGTACGGGACATTGTGGCAGGCGCCGCAGGAATTGGTATGGCCGCGATCCATCATCTTCGTCGAGCCGTCGGGCAGGATGATGCCGTCAAGCTTGCCGCTGTCGCCATAGACGCCGTCCCGTTCGCGGAAATTGCGTTGGAACAGGCTCCGGCCCCATTGGTAGCCCAGCCACGGATCCACCTGCTGCAAGTACATCGAACCCCCTTCAAGGGCTGGGTCTTCGGTGTGGATGATCCGGCAGCGCGGATTCTTGATCGATAGTCCGCTCAGGTCGCGCGGCGTGTCAATCGGATTGTCGAGGGAGTTGCCAGGCCGTTCCGTCTGCTGGGCGCGCAACCAGAGTTGATGACCGAAAAAGGCCACGGTGGACACACCGAGGATGAAACCAACGAGGAAGAGACTAAAGCGTTTGGTCATGGCAAACTCCACGAAGTCTTGGCAAAGAGGGGGCCGGGCCGCTATAGTTTCCCTACGCACCAATGACATGGGGGTAGATCGCCGATCTACCTCACTTACCTACCCTAACCGATTTTTCGTCCCGTAGAAAGTAGAGGACCGACGAAACATGGTGGAACGCCGCATCGAACTGAACCGCCGCTACCATCGCAAGAAAAAACTGGCCAAGCTAAAAGCCCGCCTAGCCGCCGCCCGTGATTCCCGCGAAAAGGAACTCATCCTGGTGAAAATTCGCAAGCTCAGCCCCTGGTGGCAAGAACCCGCCGCGACGTAATGATAAGTGACCAGTGACAGATGTGTAGCGTGTGAGCCATCGGCGAGCATCTGTCACTGGTCACTCAACCCAATCACGGGGGCGACGTCGGCAGAATCTCGGTGTATTCCGACACATCCTGGGCGCCGTCGATCTGGGCGGGCAGGATGAGCAGGTCGTCGTTCATCTCATCCTTGGCGAATTTCTTGCGGAACTTCGTCAAGAATTGCCCTTCCTGCAAGTGGCCGGCGAGCAGCTTCAGGTTCTTGATGTCTTCCGCCGGCGCTTCGCGCACCAGGTAGCCGGCGGGGCGGTCCTTGCGGTACTGCTCCAGCCGTTCGCGGATGACCTGGTACACCGCTTCCGCCTTTTGGCTGTCACGCACGTCGGCTTGGGTGAAGCCTGCGTCGGGATCAGGCAGCTTATCGCTGTAGGGAGCCTCGCCGCGCAGCACCTGAATATCCTCGGCGGTCAGCTTCTTGGCCCATTCCAACGTGGTGGCGATGTGGCCCTGCTTGTTCGGCTGCGGGCGTTGGCCGCTGATGAAGTTGAAGCCCAGCTGATTGCCGCGCTGGATGATGTCCCGCTCTTTCCCCTTGATCGCTCTCAGCCATTGGTCACCTTGACCCGGCAGGAAGTCATCGCCGAAGATGCCCTTGTCGTACCAGCCACGCGCGTTTTGCAGCATCGGCACCCACTGATATTGATAGGTCCAATCGCCGGGCAGGTCGGTCTTGTACGGCGCTTGCACGTAGAACAGAGCCTCGGTGTGATCCTTGACGCTCAACTGGGTGATCTTCAAGGGATAGATGAGCTTCTCGGAGGTGAACTGGAAGCGCGTCGGTGTCACTTCGCCAGCGAAGCTGCCGTCGGGGTTGCGCTTCATCTGCATGGTGTCGATTTTCATGACCGTGAAGAGCCATTTCTTTTGGATGTAGAAGTCCAAGGTGGCTTCATCACCGGCGTAGGAATACTTGTTATCCTTGAGCCAGGAGAACAAGTCGTCGGCGCGGTCGGCGCTGATGATCTTGTAATCGAGTGAACCGACCACCCCTTCCTCTAGCACGATGACTTTGAGACGATTTAGCTTCTGTGCTTTCGCTGTATCCAGCGCGGCCGCCGGGAGAGCAGCGTCATTTCTAAAGCGCAAAAATTCCGGTTGCGGCAGCAGCTTGGACTGCGGGTATTCGCGCTTCTTCATGATGGTGAAGACGGCTAGTTCCTTGAAGAAGTCGCGCGGCATCTCATCGAGCCGGGGGCGGGTGGGCGTGGGAATAACCATGCCGAAATCGAGGGCGTTCCCTTCAAACTTCGGCTGGACGGTGAACGATTCGACTTTCTCGACCGGGTCCCAGGTGATAAACACCTTCTGGGCCGGCTGCAAAATGTCATGATCCTTGGCCGTGAAGTAGCAACAGGCGGAGTCCACGTTCGGCGGCCCGCCGCCGATCAACAGCGCGGCCGCCAGCACCGGCAGCAGCGCCCAACGAATTCCCAACACACGCATACGTTACTCCTTTTGTGATTTGAGGATTGCAAGGGTACGATGTCTTAAGAAGAAGACGAAACCAGCAGGGAAATGGTTTGCGCGAAGCCACGTATGTCTATCTTTCCCTTATACCACCCCGGTGATTACTTGACAGGGGCCGGATTATGCGGTTTCATAAAGACATTGCCGTACGCACCTTTCGTGATGAACTCTTGGTCTCGCTCCGTCGTAGAAATTGTGTGATGACGTGCAGCCAACTGATCCCTTAACAACTTGCTCCGACGAAGAACTGATGGCTCGCTTCTGCGACGGCGAGACCGAGGCGTTTGGCGTCTTGGTGCGCCGTTACGAGCGCGAGTTGTACGGTTATCTGCGCCGGTACTTGGGGGACCAGAACTTGGCCGATGACGTGTTTCAAAACACGATGTTGCAATTGTATGTCAAAAGTGACAAATACGAGCAAGGACGGCCGGTGCGTCCGTGGCTGTACACCATGGCCACCCATCAAGCCATTGATGCCTTGCGCCGCAATGGCCGGCATCAGGCGGTCAGCCTCGACCAGCAGAACAGCGATGCCAGCAGCAGCGCGCGCGGCTTGATCGAACTGCTGGAGACGCGCGGCCTCGGTCCCCTCGACCAGGCGGAAGGGGAAGAACGCCGGGAGCGCGTGCGGCACGGCGTCGAGCAGCTCCCCGACTTTTTGCGTCAAGTGGTCGTGCTGGCTTATTACCAGGGGCTGAAATATCGGGAGATCGCCGACATCCTCGATATTCCCGTGGGCACGGTCAAATCCCGGTTGCACTCCGCCTTGTTGAAACTCCATGAAGCATGGAGCGAAACCCCCTCCCTTGGCGAACTTTAACAGATATGGAAGAGAACTTGCTTGGTTACATCCTGAATGCCTTGGACCCGGCAACGCAGCGGGACGTCGAGAAACACTTGCGGGACAACCCGGATGCGCAGCGCCAGTTGCAGTTGCTGCGCAAGGCGGTGGAACCTTTGGAAGCGGACCGCGAGGAGATCGATCCACCTCCTGGTTTGGCGCTGCGCGCGTTGGCCAAAGTAGCGGAATATCGCTGCCATCAGCAGCTGCCCAAGGCTCCCCCCGTCGTCGTCGCCGGCAAGGTGGGACCGCCGGAACGCCGCCGTTGGCAGCGTGCCGATCTGTTGGTGGCCGCCGTCTTGCTGCTGGCCGTGTTGGGCATCGGCTTGCCCAAGCTACTCAATCTGCGCACCGATTCCGCCGCTCAGGCCCACATCATCGCTTGTCAGGACAACCTGCGCGGGTTTCACGAATCCCTGGTCAGCTATAGCAACATGCACGATGGCCGATTGCCCGCGGTGGAGGACCGGCCAGGGCGGAATGTGGCCGGCATCTTCGTCCCCAAGCTGCATGAAGCTGGTTTGTTGAACGAGGACGTGAGCGTGCGCTGTCCCGCCAACGGCCAATGCCAGCACAGCCGCTGGTCGTTGCGCGATGTCGATGCGTGGTCCAATGAGGAGTTTGACCGCCGCGCCGATCATCTCGCTGGTTGTTACGCTTACACCCTGGGTTATCGGGACCAAGAGGGCAAGCTCCACGGCGTCCGGCGCCAGACTCACCAACCATGGAGTTCCCAGGTGCCGATCATGGCGGATCGTCCGGCCATCGTGCTGGACAACGCCTCGACCACACGCGCCAACAGCTCCAATCACGGCAACGGCCAGAATGTGCTTTTTCTCGATGGCCACGTCAAATTCTTCCGCCATGCCAATGTCGGTTGGAAGGGAGACCACATCTATCTCAACAAGCACAACCAAGTCAAGGCCGGCGTCGATCCCCTGGATACCGTGTTGGGGGCCAGCGCCGATCGACCGTGACCCAGGATGGTCAGCCGTTTCCCATCCCCAGTAGTATCACGACATAGCCCAGGCCGAGCATGACCGAAAAGCCAGCCGTAAGCCACAGCCACGGCGCCAGGGAGTCATAGTACCAAGGGAAAAGAAAGACCCCTTCGGCGAAGACCCAGCGCGGGCGCGGCGGGCGGTGTTTGGCGGGGTGGATGCGCTGGGGCGGGGAGTTGCCGTTGTCGCTCGGTTCCCGTTTGGGCTTCGGTGGAGCGAGCGGGCCTTCGTCCGCGCCAGCTGGTAGACGTGGATACAGCACCCAGCCCAGCTTGCCGAGCAAGCGCGCATACATGAGAAACCAGGTCGCCAGTCCCAAGCCACCGAACGGGATCAGGCGATAATCGAAGCGCAGCGTGATGATCACGCATCCCGCTGCCGCTGCTAAGAGGATGCCACTGACGGCGTAATAGATCGCCACCAAGCCCCATTTCCGTCTCATGCGGCGCAACACCGCCGGACGTAACACCGCCACCCAGGGATTGTTCGATCCCAACGCCGACAACAGGCTAACCGGGAATGTCAGCCAGAAGACCAGGACCAGACCGCTCCCCCATGCCACCGGCCGATCCGCCATCCCGCCGCGCAACAGCAACCCCACCGGCACCAGCCAAACACCGGCGATCCACAGCACATAGATGGCCTTCCACACCCAATCGGTGAACGGCTCATCCGGCCACTCGACCTCATCGCCGCCGGCTGCCGTTGTCTCCACGACCACCAGCAGACAATGCGCGGCGTACATCCACACCAGGAAACCGAGAATGGCTCCCAGGGCAATGGTGGACACCAAAACAATGGTCGGACCTGCAGCGGACATGGCGGCAGAAAGGATGAAGGGTAAAGGATGTTTAGCGACGCTTCGCAGAAGCGTGCGACGCCCCCCGCTTCCGCGAAGCGTCGCTAAACGCATGGTCTATTTGCTTTCGGCGGCGGCCAGGGCGCGGATGTCCTGGGTGATGCGCATGGAGCAGAACTTGGGACCGCACATGGAGCAGAACTTAGCCGACTTGAAGACCTCTTGTGGCAAGGTCTCGTCGTGCATCGCCTGGGCCGTTTCCGGGTCGAGCGATAGCTCGAATTGGCGTTTCCAGTCGAACTCGAAGCGGGCCTTGGACAAGGCGTCGTCGCGGTCGCGGGCCCCTTTGCGGCCCCGGGCGATGTCTCCGGCGTGGGCGGCGATCTTGTAGGCGATCACCCCCTGGCGCACGTCGTCCTTGTTGGGCAAGCCGAGATGCTCTTTCGGTGTCACATAACAAAGCATGGCCGCCCCTGCCTCGGCGGCCAACGCGGCGCCGATGGCCGAGGTGATGTGGTCGTAACCCGGCGCGATGTCCGTCACCAACGGGCCAAGGACATAGAACGGCGCTTCATGGCACATCTCCCGTTCTTTTTCGACGTTCATCTTGACCAGGTGCATCGGAATGTGGCCGGGACCTTCGATCATCACCTGGCAATTGTGCTCCCAGGCTTTCAGGGTCAATTCTCCCAACGTCTTCAATTCGGCGAATTGGGCCTCATCGTTGGCGTCGGCCAGGCAGCCGGGCCGCAAGCCGTCCCCCAGGCTGAAAGTCACATCGTAGGCGTGCATGATCTCGCACAGCTCATCGAAATGCGTGTACCAGGGATTTTGCTCCTTGTGGGCCATCATCCAGGCGCCGAGGATCGATCCCCCTCGGCTGACAATGCCGGTGACACGGTTGGCGGTCAGGGGGAGATATTCCAGCAAGATGCCAGCGTGGATGGTCATGTAATCGACCCCCTGCTTGGCCTGGTGCTCCACCATGTCGAGCAGCTGTTGCGGTGTCAGGTCGGCGGCGTCCTTAATATCTTGAATCGATTGGTAAATCGTCACCGTGCCGATGGGAACCGGCGAGGCGTCGATGATGGCCTGGCGGATGGCGTCGATGTCGCCGCCGGTGGACAGGTCCATGACGGTGTCCGCCCCCAGGTGAACCGCCGTGTGCAGCTTTTCCAGCTCATCGTCAATCTTGCTGGTGACGGCGGAGTTACCGATGTTGGCGTTGATCTTGCATTTGGAGGCCACGCCGATGCCCATCGGTTCAAGACGTTTTTGTAGATGGAACTTGTTGGCGGGAATGACCATCCGGCCACGGGCCACCTCGTCGCGGATCAATTCCGGCTCCAACTCCTCGATCTTGGCCACGTAGTACATTTCGTCAGTGATGATGCCCTTGCGGGCCGCTTCGATTTGCGTCATGAGACTGCCCTTATAGTTGGGAAAGAAGATTCATCCACCAGGAATAGAAAGAGAGTTTGAACAACCACATTATCAAGAGCACGACGGGCAACGGCAGTAATAAATAGATAGCCAAGACAGTAAACCCATCCAGCATCTCATCTAGGGCGTACAGCCAGAAGCAAACCCAAGTTCCAACAGGTAAAAACAGCGCCAACCCCCCCAAGACGCCTATCTCGACCGGCAATTCGAGGATGTGCAGAACCATCGTCAGAAACAACAAGATCACAGCCAGCACGGCCACCAACAGCGACGCGAAGACGCTGCGCAGCAGGAAGGAGTTCCACTCCAAGGGAATCGATTCCGGGCCGAGGCGAATCTTGTAGGCCAACCCCATGAGCGGCGCGTTGATCGGCCAGAACAGCGTGATGAAGTACGTGGTGAAACAAAGCCGCGTCAACGTGTCGAGAATGTCGAACGTGGTAGGATACGTCGCTTCATCCATCGTGGGTTCTCAAAAATCAGGAATCATCGTTTAGCGAACGAGCCATCGGCGAGCGGAAGGGAAGACGGCGGAATCTGTCGAGAGATGACAACCGCTGCGCTTTCCCACGCCGGTATGAACCGGATCAGGTCCCAGGGTGTACTCTCAGCCCGCCCCCGGCGGACACCCCTAGCGAGCAGAGGAAATTGTATGCCCTCCCACGGTCCAGAGCAATGGTGGATTGCGGTTGTTTCCTGGACGGGACGCGGCGACAATAATAAGGAAGAGACCAAACCCAAGCCGGTCCCTTGGGGACCGGCGGAACACCGCGATTGATCTCGACTCGTTGCCAGCATCTTCGGGAGACGCCGCCATGTCCGCCAAGCGATTGTGCCTTCTACTTGTCACTTTGTTGCCGTTCCCCCATCCGGCCCACGCCCAACTGGGCCGACCCGAGCCGGAGCCACTGGTCGATCAAGTGCGGCGTTCCTTGGATCGCGGTGTCGAATTTCTGCGCAAGGTCGGGAAAGAGCAGGGGCATTGGGAAATCGATGTGGTGGTTAACAGCCATCCGGGAGCCAACACCAGTATGGCTCTATTGGCGTTGCTCAATGCTGGCGTTCCGCCCGAGGATGAACTCATTCAACGGGGTTTGCGTCACTTGCGCACGGTGGAGCCAAGACAAACGTATGTCGTCGGTCTGCAAACGATGGCCTTCGCCGAAGCGGGCCAGCCTGAAGACTGGCAGCGTATTCAGCGCAATGTGGATTGGCTGCTCGCGGCGCGCGTCTATCGCGGCAAGGAGTTCACCGGCTGGTCGTACACCCAGCGTAGCAACGACAAGGGGGCCGACAATTCCAACACCCAATACGCTCTCCTGGGACTGCACGCCGGCAAACAAGCGGGAGCACGCATTGATAAGCAAGTTTGGGAGGAAATCCGTGATTTCTACCTGCGGACGCAGAAAGGCGCCGGCTGGGATTATTCCGCGGGTTTTACCTCGCCGATCACGTTGACGATGACCACGGCCGGTTTCTGCGGCTTACACATCGCCGGTATGGAATTGAGCGAAGGGCAGCAACGCCTCAATCCGATTACCGGCGTGGCGGAGCATTGCGGCCAGTATAAGGAAAATGAGGCCGTGCAATTGGCTCAGAAGTGGATCGGCGATCATTTCCGACTCCGCGGCGTGCGTAGCTATGTCTTTTACAACCTGTATGGCATCGAACGGGCCGGGCGCTTGTCGGGGCAACGGTTCTTCGGGGAGCACGATTGGTACCGGCACGGCTGCGAGTATCTCGTCGAGATTCAGCGCGAGAACGGCGCGTGGTTTCTGCCCAGTCAGGGATTCGATTCCTTCCCCGTGGTTTCCACCAGCTTCGCTCTCTTGTTTCTGTCCAAGGGGCGGACGCCGGTGCTGATCAGTAAGTTGGTGCATGGTCCCCGAGACAACCCCGGCACTGGTTGGAACAACAAACATCATGACGCGCGTAACGTGGTGGCCTTCGCCAGTCAGGAGCTGTTCAAGCGCCAGCCGTTGGCCTGGCAAGTCTTCGACGCGCGGCGGGTGCGAAGCGACACGCTCGCCGACCGCCTGACGCTGGTGGGGGACTTGCTGCAATCCCCGATTGTCTATTTCAACGGCCACGACGAGCCGCGGTTCACGGGTGCCGAAGAGGACATGCTGCAACGCTACGTCGAGGAAGGGGGCTTCATTTTCGCCGAGGCCTGTTGCGGCAAGCCGGAATTCGACCGCGGCTTTCGCGCCTTGATGCGCCGGCTGTTCCCCGACAACGAGCTAAAACCCTTGCTGGCCGATCATCCCATCTGGCAGGCACATTTCCTCGTCCCGCCGGATGCTTTTCCGCTGGAAGGCGTCGAGATCGGCTGCAAGACGATGATCGTCTATAGTCCCCGGCCGATCTCCGGCTGGTGGGAAGAGAACCTGCGCGACCAGGGCAAAGGACAGCTTGCCTTTCGTTTGGCTGGCAACCTGATCGCCTATGCCACGGGCTTGGAAACCCCCAAGCCGCGCTTGACCAAGGTAGAGGTGAAAGACATCCGGGACGACGCGCGCGATATGCCGCGCGGCTACCTAAAGGTGGCCCAACTGATTCACGGCGCCGAATCCAAGCCGGCGCCGCGGGCCATGCGCAACCTGATGTTGCACCTGCGCGAGGATGTGAAGCTCGACGTGGTGCCGCACACCGAGGATTTGCGCCCCAGCCACCGCGACCTGCTCAATTTCAAATTCATGTACATGCACGGCCGGCAGCGGTTCAACCTCACCGAGCCGGACCTGAAGAACCTGCGCGCCAATCTCCAGACCGGCGGCTTGTTGTTCGCCGACGCCTGTTGCGGCAAGCGCGAGTTCGACGCCTCGTTCCGCGCCATGATCCACCAGCTGTTTCCGGATCGCGAGCTGGAGATGATCCCGCTGACGGATGAACTATATAGCGCCGACCTCAACGGCGAACCGATTGCCAAGGTCCGCTGCCGCCGCGAGCGCGCCGACGGCCAGGGGGCCGAGGCCGAAATGCGCGACGTCGCCCCGTACCTGGAGGGCATCAAGATCAACGACCGCTGGGTGGTGATCTACAGCAAGTACGACATCGGCTGCGCCCTGGAGAAACACCAATCCGCCGGCTGCCTGGGCCATGATTACGACAGCGCCGCGCGCCTGGGCCGGGCCGTGGTGCTATACGCGCTGATGCGCTGAGCGCAGCCTCCTTTCGTGATCCTTTATTTGCAAGTAGGCGTCGCTCTTGTTTGGGTGGTCGATCCCCATTTTCATACCATAAGCGTGTATCGCCCCGACGCCGAGCCGGAGATGGTCAATGTGCGTCAGGAACTGTTCGCCGAGCCGCACTTGCCCGGCTTTCGCGTGCCGGTGGCCCGAATCTTTTAACGCTAACGAACATCCTCCTTCAATGGAAACGACACTCTCATGACTTCGTGGCATTTGGCAAGTGGTTATCGGTTCGCGGGCGTGCATTGCGGCGTCCGGCCGGAGGGGGAACGGCTCGATCTGGCTCTGATCGTGAGCGACCGACCGGCGACGGCGGCAGGGGTGTTCACGCAAAACTGCGTGGTGGCGGCGCCGGTGCGCGTCTGTCAAGAACGGCTGCCCAGCGCGGTCGTGCGTGGCGTTGTCGTGTGTTCGGGGAACGCCAACGCCTGCACCGGCGCGCGGGGGTTGGCCGACGCCCAGCGCATGGCTGAGGCCGCTGCCGTGGAAATTGGTTGTCGCTCGGATCAAGTGCTGGTCTGTTCCACGGGGGTCATCGGCCGGCTGTTGCCGATGGAGCGGATCGAAACGGGCATCCCCCTGGCCGCCCAGCAACTGGGAGCGGACGCGCGGCACCTCAACGACGCCGCCCACGCCATCCTTACCACCGACACCCGGGTCAAGGTCAGCACTCGCCAGTTGACACTTGCCGGACAGACAATTCGCGTCACCGGCTTCGCCAAGGGGGCGGCGATGATCGGCCCCAACCTGGCGACCATGCTGGCCTTCATCCTTAGCGACGCTTCCGTGACCGTGACCGATTTGGCCGCCCTGACGCGCGCCGCCGTCGATGCCACCTTCAACGCCATCAGCGTCGAGGGGCACACCAGCACCAATGACACCGTGCTGGTACTGGCCAACGGCATCCACGCCGACCTGGAAGGGGACGACTTGACCGAGTTCTCCCGCGCCGTGCTGGCGGTGTGCGGCGATTTGGCCCGCGCCATCGCCGCCGACGCCGAAGGGGCCGAGCATCTGGTCACGATCCATGTCGAAGGGACGCGCGCCGACGCCGACGCCCGCCGCATCGCCAAGACCATCGCCGACAGCCCCTTGGTCAAGACCGCCATCTTCGGCGCCGATCCGAACTGGGGCCGGATCGTCTCGGCGGCGGGTTACGCGGGCGTGGCGTTCGAGGAGAAGGACCTATCGTTGTGGCTGGGGGAGTTTCTCCTCTATCAACACGGCACGCCGCGCCCCTTTGACGCCGCCGCCGCATCCGCCTATCTCAAAAACAACCGCGACATCACCATGCGCCTGCGCTTCAACCTGGGTTCGGGAGAATGTGTGTTTCACACCTGCGATTTGACGTATGAGTATGTGAAACTGAACGCGGAATACACGACGTAGGCCAGGAACCGCTTAGCGAACGAGCCGCAGGCGAGTGAAGTTCACGCCTTTCTAAACCGCCTACTGCCGACTATGAACCATGATTCATCTACAACACATTCACCACTATTACGGCACCTTTCCCGCGCTGCAGGATGTCAGCTTACAGCTGGAAGCGGGGCGCATCGGTTTGTTGGGGCCGAATGGCGCTGGCAAATCGACCCTGTTGAAAATCCTGATGGGCTTGATCACGCCCACTTCGGGCAGCGGCTGGGTGCTCGATCGGCGGCTGGGGCAGGACGGCCTGGCGCTGCGGCGGGCCATCGGCTACATGCCGGAGGCGGACGCCTTGGTGCCGGGTCTGGGGGGAGCGGAGTATGTGGCCTTGGCTGGTCAGCTCTACGGCATGCCGCGCCGCCAGGCGCTGCGCCGCGCCCATGAAGTGCTGACGTATCTCGGCCTGGAAGAAGCCCGCTATCGTAAGCTGGAGGAATACTCCACCGGCATGAAACAACGGCTCAAGTTGGCCCAGGCGCTGGTTCACGATCCCGAACTGCTGCTGCTCGACGAACCGACCAGTGGCCTTGATCCCGCTGGCCGTGAGGGGATGCTCGATTTGCTGCACACGCTCGGCAAGGATTACAACAAGTCACTGATTCTTTCAACGCACTTGCTCGGTGATGTGGAGCGAGTGTGCGAAACCGTGGTCATCTTGCACCAGGGGCATGTCCTGTTGCAAGGGGGCGTGGCAGCCCTGCGCACGCGCCGGCATGATCGTTACTGTTTACAAGTTCAGGGGGAGACAGGGGGGTTTATCGAGGACTTGCGGCTTGAAGGAATCCATATCATGCGGGACAATGGCCAAGGCGAGCTGCGCCTGGCCGTGCCGCCGGGTTGGTCGCCGCGCGGTTTCTTCGTCCTGGCCGACCATCATGGCCTGATTTTACGCGGCTTGCGACGCGACGACGAGAATTTGGAAGAGTTGTTTCATCGGGTCATCACGGAGAAGAACGCCGCGGCAACGCGCCGTGGCTAACCAATACGCATCATGGGTGTTCAACTACTGCACTATCGGCCCTGGCGCGGGGAGTTTCACGGTCCTGGTTGGAGTGTGTGGGCCTTGGCGCGCGTGTCGTTGGGTTTGGTCGCGCGCCGCAAGGTGTTCTGGGTGTTGTACGCTCTGGCCCTATTCTTCTTCTTGATGTTCTTCTTCGGTCAATATCTGTTAAGCTGGGTCGAATCGCAGGCGCTGGAACAGGATGTCCGCATCCTCGGCGCGCGCACCGATCCGCAATGGCTGATTCGCCAGCTCCGCAACGGCCTGAAGATCAACGGCACCGGCGACACCTACCGCATTTTCTTCGCCTATCAAGCCTCTATCGTCATGGCCGTGCTGGCCCTGGCTGGCTCCATCTTGGTCGGCAACGATTTCCGCTTCGGCAGTCTGCCGTTCTATCTGTCGAAACCGCTGGGGCGCTGGCATTATCTCATTGGCAAGTGCCTGGCCGTGGGGGTCTTTGTCAATCTGATGACCACGGTGCCCGCCTTGGTATTGTTCGTGCAATATGGCTTGCTGACTACCTGGGATTACTTCATCGATCAGGCGGCGTTGGTGCTGGGGATTATCGGCTATGGCTTGCTGTTAACGGTATGTCTCAGCCTGCTGTTGGTGACGATGGCCAGCTGGTTGCGGCGCACGGTGCCGCTCATCATGGCCTGGACGACCTTGTTCGTGTTTCTGCGATTGCTGGCCCGCGCCCTGGTGGAAGGGCTGCACTACGACCCGCGCTGGCGGCTCATCGACCTGTGGAACAGCACCAACCTGGTCGGCTCGTATTTCCTCGGCGTTCCTTCGACGCGTGTCTGGCCGCAGCCGCAGCCGGAAGTGCATGAGGCTGCCCTGATGTTGGTCGGGGTATGTCTGTTTTGTATCATGTATTTGCACCGGCAAATCCGCGCCGTGGAAGTCGTTCAGTGAGTGCATAGCCGTTTAGCGGGCGAGCACAGGGAGACTTACTCGATGAGCACCCCGACGGAAAAACTGGACCTCCGCGAACCAGCCGGCGGCGCCGCGCTCCCCTTTGGGTCGCCGCCAACCGAAACCGCGCGAATCGAAACCGCAGTTGCTCCCGTCCCCTTGCTCCTGTTCGACCGCGTTTCCAAGTGGTATGGTCCCGTTATTGGGATCAATCAAGTGACCTTGGAGCTACGGGCGGGGATCACGGGATTGGTCGGTTCCAATGGCGCTGGCAAGAGCACGTTGATGCGCCTGGCTGCCGGCCAATTGCGCCCCGACATCGGCAGCGTCCAGGTGCACGGCCATGACGCCTGGCACGCCGCCGCCAAGCGCTGCCTGGGTTATTGTCCAGACATGGACACCTTCTATGAAGAAATGTCGGGCCGCCAATTCGTCGAGACCATGGCCCGCCTATCCGGGTTTGGCCGAGCCGAGGCACGCCGCCGCGCCGGCGACATCCTGGAGCTGGTCGGCATGGCCGATCGCGCCGACCGCAAGCTGGGCGGCTATTCCAAGGGGATGCGGCAGCGCATTAAATTGGCCCAGGCGCTGTTGCATGACCCCGATCTACTGCTGCTCGACGAACCCCTGAGCGGCATCGATCCGATTGGCCGGCAAGAAAGCCTCGCCCTGTTTCGCCAGCTGGCAGCGTGGGGGAAATGTTTGCTGATCTCTAGTCACGAATTGGAGGAGCTGGAAAAGCTCACCGATCATGTCATTGTCATGGCCCGGGGTCGGATCGCCGCCGTCGGCACCATCCGGCAGATCCGCGATCTGCTCGATGATCATCCGCTGTCGATTCGCATCGGCGCCGACCGGTCCCGCCAACTGGCCGCCCAGCTGCTTGATCTGCCCGACGTGGCCGGCCTGGACCTTGGCGACGGCGACCAGCTGATCGTTCGCGCTCGCAATCCGCGTGCCTTCTTCCAGGCTTTCACCCGCTTGGTCCTGGAGGAAAATCACGAAGTCCATCACTTGGAAACCCTGGATGATTCCACCCATGCCGTGTTGGGGTATCTGCTGGGCAGTCGGCAGTCAGCGGTTTAGCGGCACCCTGAAGGGAAGCACGTTGGTAAGAAATTTATGAACAAGTCACTATCCATGCCCAACGGATCAGTCCCAGCTGCGCGGGCCTGGTGTTTTCTCGTCTGGCTGTCGTTTTTGCGCTTGGCGCGAGCCCGGCAGATGGTGTGGATCGCGTTGGCGTTGCTACTCGGCACGGTGGCGGTGGTGCTGCTGAACACGGCGGCCGAGCGCTGGGGCATGAATCATTGGCGCTCGCCGTACCGCCGGGGGCCGACGTTTCCCGATTGGCTGGCGGCCTGGACCGTGACCAGCCAACCGCTGATAGCCGATCCACAGGCGAACGCCTTGGCCTTGGCGGTGCAAGGGGCGAGCGGGGCGGCTTTGGCGAACGCGGGGTTCTATGTCTTCTCGCGGTACATGGTCTTTAATGTGTTTCTGAGTTTCTTGCTCCCCATCTGGAGTCTCAGCTTCGCCACCGACGCCTTGGGAGGTGAGCGCGAGGACCGCACCCTAATTTGGCTGTTGAGCCGGCCCCTTTCCCGACCCGGCATCTATGTGGCGAAATTCGTTGCTTTGTTACCCTGGAGCTTGGGACTGAACCTGGGGGGCTTCGCGCTCATCTGTCTAGCGGCGGGCACGCCGGGTTATCTGGCCTTGCGGCTGTATTGGCCAGCGGTGCTGGGGGCCACCTGCGCTTTCGCCGCCCTCTTCCACTTGATGGGGGCGCTGTGGCGGCGAGCGGCGGTCATGGCCATCGTCTATGTGTTTTTCCTAGAAACCGTGGTCGGCAACATGCCAGGGACCATGAAGCGGATTAGTATTACTTTTTACGCCCGTTGCCTGATGTACGATGCCGCCGGTAGTTACCAGATACAACCGGAGCAACCGGCCATCTTCATGCCGGTGGACCCAGCCACAGCTTGGGCCGTGCTGGCCGGCCTGACGTTACTCTTGCTGGCGGCGGGCATGGTCGTTTTTAGCCGAAAGGAATACGCGGACGAGACGTGAGGAGATGATTTCCCTATGGGACGGATTCATCGGTTCGCGCGGAGCGTCATCTCCCGGCGCGAAGCGAGGAATCCAAGAAACCATCTGAAAACCGCTCCCCCTTTGATAAGCTTTTTTTCCGCCCTGAAAGGGCGCCCGTGACGGCCATCTGCGGTGGCCTGTCGCCCCTTCGGGGCTAATGGATGGGAGCGGTCCTTCGTGCCAGGGGCTAACGCCCCTGGCTATGAACGGGCGCCCCTTACGGGGCTATGGAACCTTTCCTGAACCAGAACCTATACCAAACCGTGAACAAAATTCACGTTTTGACCTGGATTACGGGGCTAAACGAACCAATTTACGAAACAGGATTCAACCTATGACATCTCCCGACCCGGAACATGATTTGTTGACCAGCGAAGCGGAGACCGGCGGCGCGCCGCAGCACGGCGACCGGGGAGACACCCTGTTGCCGCCACCACGGGACGGGGAACCGGGGGGGTTGACCATTGCCCTCAGCCGAGAGGCCGGTTCGCACGGCGGCTCCATCGCCCTGCGCGTTGGCCGTAAGCTCGGCTGGCCGGTGTACAATCAAGAGCTGCTGGAATATCTGTCGCAGGAAGTGTCGTTGCGGGACAACTTGATGCACGGTCTGTCGCCGACTGCTGCCCGCTGGGCCGAGCAACGTCTCGATCAGCTGCTGCGCGAACAGAACCTCAGCCAGAATCCCGCCGTGATGAACCTGGCGCGCGTCGTGTTGGCGCTGGGAGCACAAGGGGATGTCATCATGGTGGGCCGGGGAGCGGGTTGTATCTTGCCGCCGGCGGTGATGCTCCATGTGCGGACCATCGCCCCCTTGGCCGACCGCGTCGCCTACATGAGTCAATGGCTCCGACTGACCGTCGAGGAAGCCGCCGAACAAGTCCGCTTGCGCGATCAGAAGCGGGCGGAGTTCGTCGCCACGCATTTTCATCGCCAACCCCACGACCCCTATCAGTATGATTTACTGCTCAATTCCAGCTTGCTCGGCGAGGAGTTGTGCGCCGATCTGATCATACAAGCCGTCCGCGCCAAGAGCGCCTTGCGCGCGGGGAAGATGGCGCCGACCTAGAACCGTTGCCAAGCCAGAACAATACGGTGACTTGCCCTTGATATTCATCGTTTCACGCAGGGAATCGGCAGCGGGCGCGAATCGATGAATCCAGAAACAAGCCAACGTCGGATATGGGAACATCCTTTTCTCCTGTCCGCGTCGCGTGGGGAAGCATGACCCTTACTTTCGATCATCCCGATCTGGTCGAATCATGGTGGCGGCGATTGGATGCGCGCTGGAAGCTGACGGCGGTGTTGCTGGCCGTCGGCGCAGCAGCGACTTTGCAAACGGTGATCGTGGCGGCGGTGTCTTGTGTCTTGGCCCTGACCTTGGCCGTGCTGGCACGCTTGCCCAGACGGTGGTTCGGCCTGCGTCTCGGCGTGGTGGCGGTGGGCTTGGCTCCGTTCGTGCTGCTGCTCCCCTTCGTCTTGGGCAAGGAGCCGGCTTGGCCGTTGCTGGGGCCGATTCGCTTCTCGCTGCCCGGCTTGTGGACGGCCTTGCTGCTGGTCTGCAAAGCCATGACCATCACCACCTTGGTGCTGGCGTTGCTCGTCAGCGTCCCCTTGCCGACCCTATTCCAGGCGGCCCAGTCCTTGCGCATTCCGGGCTTGCTGGTGCAGCTGGCCTTGCTGACTTATCGTTACATCTTCGTGCTGGCCGACGAACTGCGCCGGCTGCGGTTGGCCATGCGTCTGCGCGGGTTTCGCAATCGTCCCAATCGTCATAGCTATCGCACCCTTGGCAACGTGGCCGGCACGCTGCTGGTACGCAGTTCGGAGCGGGCCGAGCGCGTCGGCCAAGCCATGCGCTGCCGGGGTTATGATGGCCGCTTTCGCGCCTTGACCGACTTTCGTACCACTATTGCCGACATCCTCTCCTTTCTTATCATGGCCGGAGTCGCGGCCGGCTTGCTCATCGCAGATGGGCTGCTTTCACTCCATTGAGGAGCGGTTCGCCCTGGAAGCCGAACAACGTGCGCGAACCACTAAATATATTTGAAAAAGAACTATATGTGTCAATAATTGAAATAAAAGATTTGTCCTACACCTATCCCAACGGCGTTCAAGCCCTGGATCGGTTGAGCCTGCGCGTGGGCGAAGGGGAGAGCGTCGGCTTGGTGGGTCCCAATGGCGCTGGTAAAACGACCTTGTTTCTCTGTCTCAGCGGCGTGTTGCGGGCGCGGCCGGGGGTAATTCATCTGGCCGGTCTCGATCCCGCTATAGCCGCTGATCGGAAACAGCTGCCGCGCAAGGTCGGCATTGTCTTTCAGAATAGCGATGATCAAATCTTCAATGCCACAGTGTTTGACGATGTCGCTTTCGGGCCGCTCAACTTGGATTTGCCGCCGGCGGAAGTGAAACAGCGCGTGGCCGAGGCGTTGGAGCGGGTGGGACTGACGGGCTTGGAACAGCGCGTTCCGTTTCACCTTTCCGGTGGCGAACGCCGCCGAACCGCCATCGCCGGCATCCTGGCCATGCGCCCCGCAATTTTGTTGCTGGATGAACCATCGATGTATCTTGATCCCCGTGGCCGGCGCGAGCTGATTCAACTGATTCACACCCTGCCCGGCACGCGCATCATCGCTGCCCACGATCTGGAGTTGGTGCTCGAAACCTGCCCGCGCGTCTGCGTCATCGACCACGGCCGCCTCATCGCCGATGGCCCTAGCCGCGAAGTGCTCGCCGATGCCGCGCTGATGGAACAACACGGCCTGGAAGTGCCGTATAGCTTGCGCGGCGGTGGCAAGGGCTAGGTGACTTCTGAACCCGCGTTGGGGCATACGCACTGGCTGGGCGCAGCATGCGCGGGTTCGCGGAACCGACGCGCTTTCATTCCACCCACGTTGGAGCATTCAGGAGGGAAAAAGGGGGGTAGAGTGGAATGGAACAATGAAACGAGATAAAAGCTCACTCTCTTAATATACATTAGTTCAACAACGATTGCAAGTCAAACCGGCAAGGAAAGTTCGGCGAGTGGGGATAATTTTTCCGGTTTCCCCCCTTGTTTCTCGCCGCTGGGGACGGTAACTTAAATTTGCTGCCAGATTTCCCGCCTACTTTCCTACCATATTTCGTCTTCTGGGGGGACCAGTCATGTTTCGACTCGATTTGGGTTCGAGCAGCCGGTATTGCGACGGCATGAGCCGCCGGAGCTTTTTGCAATTAGGCGTGGCCGGTCTGGCCAGCGTGGGGCTGCCGCAACTGGCGCGGGCGCGGGCGGCATCCGGCTCCGCACGCAAGAATACCTCCGTCATTCTCATCTGGCTGGACGGCGGCCCCAGCCACATGGACCTGTACGACATGAAGCCGGACGCCCCGGAAGAATATCGCGGCATCTGGAAGCCGATCCGCACCAAGGTTCCCGGCTTCGACATCACCGAGATGTTCCCGAAGCAAGCCAAGCACACGGATAAATTCTCCATCGTCCGTTCGCTGCACCATGACACCGGCGATCACTTCGCCGGCGGCCATCGCATGTTGACCACGAAGGACATGGGGGTCAGCGGCGCCAACACCCAGGGGAAGTTTCCCGGCATCGGCGCCATCGTGGCCCGCGAGTTGGGAGCGCGACAACCGGGAATGCCCGCGTATGTCGGCGTCCCTTATGCCGCCAGCATCGGCTTGCGGCCCGGTTATTTCGGCGGCCACATGCTGGGCACCAACTACAACCCCTTCGAGCCGGGCGGCGACCCCAACGCGGCCAACTTCCAGGTGAAGAACTTGAACCTGGCTAATGGCTTGACACTGAACATGCTGGAGGATCGCCGCACGTTGTCTAAGCACTTCGACAAGGCGCAAAAGCATTTGCACGAAACGGCCGAATCGCAGGCGATGGACCGCTTCGCGCAGGAAGCCTTCGATTTCATCAGCGGGCCGACCGCGCGACGAGCATTCGACATCAACCAGGAAGACCCCCGTTTGCGCGATCGCTATGGCCGGACTAATTGGGGACAGAGCACGTTGCTGGCGCGGCGGCTGGTCGAGGCCGGGGCCACCTTCGTCACCGTCCATTTCGGCGGCTGGGACCATCACTGGAACCTGCAATCCGGCATGGACAAATATCTGCCCCAAGTCGATGGCGCCGTCGCGTCCTTGTTCGAGGACCTCGACGAGCGCGGCCTGTTGGACACGACCTTAGTGATGCTGTGCGGGGAATTCAGCCGGACGCCGAAGATGAACGACGGCGGCAACGGCGGTCCTCCTGGCAGCATGGGCACCCCCGGCCGCGATCACTGGGGAAACGCCATGTTCTGCCTGCTCGGTGGCGGCGGCGTCCAGGGCGGCCAGATCGTCGGTTCCACCGACCGCCTCGGCATGAGGCCGCACACCCGCGCGGTGACGCCGTCCAACATCCACGCTACCATTTACGAAGTGCTCGGCATCGACCGCAACCTGCACCTGTTCGACCCCAGCGGCCGACCCGTGCCGGTGCTGGAAGACCCGACACCAATTGAGGAATTGCTGTAAGCGGAGCACGATTCATTCTGAAATCCCCCGCGATACACCTCTCTTGTCCAAGCAGGAGAGGTGTTTTTTTTCGCGCGGACAAATACACTGTGGAAAACGGCTTGGTTGAATGGACAATCCATCGGTCCTCTGCTTTCCTGAGACACTTGACATCATGACACAAACCATCGACAACGAACTCATCGTCATTGGCGGCGGGCCGGGGGGATACGCGGCGGCGTTCCTGGCGGCAGACAAAGGAATGTCGGTCACGCTCATCGAGGCGCGGGAACGGCCTGGCGGAACATGCTTGCACATCGGCTGCATTCCGTCCAAGGCCCTGTTGCACGCGGCCCGCATCATCACCGAGGCCCAAGAAGCGGAAGCCTGGGGCTTGCACTTCGGCCAGCCACGCATCGATGTCGAAGCCATGCGGAACATGGAGTTCAAGATCATTGATGGCTTGTCGAAGAATTTGGCCGAGCTGTGCAAACGGCGCAAGGTCGAGCTTGTCCATGGCCGAGCCACGTTCGTCGATTCCCATACCGTGCGGCTCGAAGATGGCTCGCAACGGCGTTTCCAGCATGGCGTCATCGCCACCGGTTCGCTCCCCGCCGTGCCGCCGGCTTTGCGGCTGGAGAGCCGGCGCGTCATGGATTCGACAGCGGCCCTGAAGCTGGAAAACATCCCGGAATCCTTGCTCGTGGTCGGCGGCGGTTACATCGGCTTGGAGATGGGGACCGTGTATGCCGCCTTGGGCAGCCGCGTGACTGTCGTGGAGCTGACCGACGGCCTGCTTCCCGGCGTGGACCGTGACCTGGTCCGCCCGCTGCAAACCCGGCTCAAGGGGATCTTAGAGCAAATCTTGCTCAATACCAAAGTCGCTCGCATGGCGGAACGGCCCGACGGCATCGGCGTGACGCTGCAAGGGGAGGAAGTCACCGACAAGGAGATGACGTTTGAGAAAGTGCTCCTCGCCGTCGGACGCCGGCCCAACAGCCAGGGGCTTGGCCTGGAAAACACCAAGGTCGAGGTGGATGAGAAAGGTTTCATTCGGGTCAACGAACAACGCCGCACCACGGAGGAACACATCTTCGCCATCGGTGACGTGGCCGGCGAACCGATGCTGGCGCACAAGGCCACGTATGAAGGCAAGCTCGTCGTCGAGGTGCTGGCTGGCGAACCGGCGGTGTACGATGTCCAAGCCATGCCAGCGGTCGTCTTCACCGATCCTGAAATCGCCTGGTGCGGTCTGACGGAAACCGAAGCCAAGAAGCAGAAACGGGAAGTCAAGGTGTCCCGTTATCCGTGGGGAGCTTCCGGCCGGGCCACGACGTTGCTGCGCACGGAAGGGCTGACGAAATTGGTCGTCGATTCCGAAACGGACCGGCTCTTGGGGGTTGGCATCGTCGGCGCCGGCGCGGGGGAGCTGATCGCCGAAGGAGTGGTGGCGGTTGAAATGGGAGCCTCGGCGCAAGACCTGATGTTGTGCGTGCATCCTCATCCGACCCTGAGCGAAACCATGATGGAGGCAGCCGAAGCGGTCCTTGGCGCCTCCACGCACTTGTACCGGCCGCGCAAGTAGCGGATGCTTGTTACTGGACTGATCTTACTTGGGCACGATCAGTTGCGGGCCGTCCATTGGTTCCCAATTAGGCGGCGGTGTGCGCAACATTGGTGGCTGTGTGGGCACCACCGGTCCCCGCGGCGCGTAGTTGGAGCTTGACGGTGCTGGTGGGGCCAACGGTGGTTCGGTGGTGGTTGGGCCGCGCCACGATGGCGGCACGGCAGGCGCGGGTTGCGGCACCAGTCGGGGCGGTGGGGCTGGAGAAGCCGGCGGCGCGGGCAACGGCTCGGCGAGTGGCGGTTCCTGGGTCGTCGGCTGACGCGGCATGGTCGGCGGGTTCACCCTCGGAACCTGTTGCATCTTGTCGTTGATGAATCCGTTGATCTGCTGTTGCATTAAGGCCGTTTTGGCGGCGACGCGAACTTTCATCGAGCTATCATTGTTGGCCGCCTGTTGCAACACCGCGCTAACGGCGGGGGGAAACGGTCGCATCTTCCCCAATTGCACGGCCGCATGATAGCGTTGTTCGGCGTCGGGGCTGTGTTGCAACGTTTGCACCATGCCGTCCATCCCGTTGGGCTGGACGGCTGGGGCCGGTTGGTGGGGATACATCGAGTTCGTCGGTTGGTGGTGCTGGTTTGGGGGCGGTTCGTTGTTCTTCCCTTTGAATAATCGGAAAATTTTCGGTCCATTCGACGAACCTTGTTGATTGTTCTGGCGGTTGAAGATGATGCCCGCTGAGGCTGGTTCGAGCGCCGTGGCCCAAATGAGTAGTACGAAAAAACTATGATGCCACCTCATGGACATTGCTCCGTGGAACGGCCAAGCGATGGGAAATCCTTTTGACATGACGGGCGAACGTCCTATTCGCCTCCCGGTATTCTTTGGGAATCGGCCAGTCACCTGGAAAATTGTGGCGAAAAATGCCCCCTTGCCATGAACTTGTGTCTGGATGCTGGCATAATCGTCACAAGGCATCTCAATCCGGCGAATGAGCGGAAGCATGCGGTCCCAAGTGCCGCTCCGCGCCGGCAGCTTCCGTTTCTCCCACGCGCCGGAAAACGAACATGGATATGACCTGGATTGCTTGTCTGTGGCTGCTGTCCGCCGCTGTGCCGTTGGCTCAAGGTTGGCGCGCCAATCGTCAGACAAGTTTACGTCATACAATGTACTGGGTCTGGTCGGTGTGGCTGGCTTGGCTGGGAGCGGCGGCGTTGGGGGATGACCCGCTGCTCGCCGAGCCGTCGCGCTATCTCGCCTTGTGCTTGACCGGCTGTGCAGGGGTGGCGGTGCTCGGCGCCCGGCGCCCCGGAATGGTGGCTTGGAACTTCGTTGTGTTGGGCTTGTTGGCCGTGCTGTTGCTTCCCTTGGGGGAGGAGATGCTCGGCGTGCGGCAGGGACCGAATGGGATGCCGACGTTGTTTCTGGGGATGGTGTTGCTGGTCGGCGTCATCAATTACCTGCCGACGCGCTTCGGCTTGGCGGCTTTAATAGGCGGCGCGGCCGTGGGCTGCGAAGTCGCCGACCGGCTCGGCTTGGTGGCTAAGGACATTCACTTGTTGGCTGAGGTGGGGCTGGCTCCCTGGTTGATGCCGTTGGTTGCCTGGCTGGCGTGGCTTGCTGGACGTAGGCGGTACCAACCGGCCAGCCGCTTCGATCAAGTCTGGCTGGAATTTCGAGATCGGTTTGGCTTGGTGTGGGGAATGCGGTTGCGCGACCAGCTCAACCGCGCTGCCGTTCATGCTGGCTGGCACGGAGAACTGCGCTGGGGCGGCTGGCAAGCGGATGCCACTTCCGATGAGAACGGAACAGACCTCCCGCTGGATTTACTACTAGCCTTGATGAAGCGCTTCGGCCCGCCAGACGCGGCCACCGATCCTACCAAGGACTCATCCCCGTCCCGCCTGTCCCGCAAGTAACATGGCCATGTCATCATCACATCGGGCGGGCCGACGAGCCAAAACTTGGACCGCGCGGCATGTTGCGCGGATTCGCCGGCGCCATCGAGGGATTCGGATTCAGCGTGCTCGTATCCGGACGAACCAAGTTCTGATTCAGTGTTTCCTTCGGATATTGAATATAGTTGCTGTAGCGCGGGTCTTCTTCGGGGGGCAGACAATACTTCTCTTCCAATTCGGGCTTTTCAAAGATCGGCTTGTTTGACTGGCAGCCCAAGACACTCAGCAGAACCGTGATTCCACCGAGAACGCCCCAACACATCCTGCGCATGGGTAATTCTCCCGCCTACCAAGATGAGAAGCGGCGATATGCTCCCCCATTCACCGCTGAGGCGGGACTATAATCGCTCTGGGGATACCGTCAAGAGGAATTAGCCGGCGCGAGTCGGGGGGCGGGGGACGAATCATTCCGAATCATGATGAGCGGCGCGGAGATGTTCGGCGACATGTTCTTGATCGATATGCCAGCCGCACTCGTCACAGGCGGGGGCTTTCTCATAGCAATCATCGCAATAGAGTGGGCCGCCGTGAAAGAATTGCTCCAGACGTGAACGGTCATCGGTCGCGAGTTGGCCAGGATCGCGCGGCAAGGGGAGGGTATTGCCGCAGCCTTCGCAGTGACGCGAGTTGTATTGAGCCAGCAACGGGGCGAAGTGATCGTGCAAGCCGCGCGGCACCACTCCGGCCCCATTGCACAAGGGACAGGCCATGCTCAGTTGAGCGGCGATGGCTTTGCGGATGAAGGCGCTTTTATTCGGTAGTTTGTTCAGAAACTCCGCCAACTCGGCCTCGACCTTGAAAGCAACCACGGCGGTTTTCGGAGATTTGCGCGCCATGCGAATGGCCCTCGGAGAAACGCGATTCTTTATGTAGTGTAAGCGTCGCGACGGTATTTCGCAAGCGCGGAAATAACGAACGCTGGATCGTTCGGGCGGATCGTATCTCAAACCATCCGAACCGATGACTATGAGTATCCGCATCTGTGCCTCTATGATGTCAATTCACGTTCAATTTCCTGGGCCACTGCCGTCGTCGGGACAGCGCGTTCGGCGCGGGCGGCCAAGTTTTTGACTTTCCACACTCCTTGCGCGAATTCATCCGGGCCAGCGATCAGGGCCACGCGAAAGCCGCGGCGCTCCGCATATTGCAATTGTTGGCCGACTTTCTTGGCATCGGGATAAACTTCCACGCCGATTCCTTGTGCCCGCAGCTGCCGAGCCATCCGCTGGTAGTCGCCGAGCCTGTCCGCCGAAAATTGCACGATCAACACCGGGGCCGGCGTGCTGACTTTGGGCAGCAAGTGCAATTCCTCCATCGCCGCTAACAGCCGATCCAGACCCAGCGAGGCGCCGACGCCGGGGAGTGTCTGTTTGGTGTACAGCCCGGCCAAGTTATCGTAACGCCCCCCCGAACAAACGCTGCCGATGCCCGGTAAGTCACTCAGGAACGTCTCGTAAATCGTACCGGTGTAATAATCCAGACCGCGCGCGATGGACAAATCCAGCTTGATGCGTCCATCTGGCACGCCAGCGGCGGCGGTCACGTTCAGCAGCTCGCGCAGCCGGCGTATCCCTTCCGCTGTCTTCTCGTTATCTCCGAAATCATGCTGCAAATGGTCGAGGATGTCGTGGTTATCCCCTTGCATTTGCGCCAGGGTCAAAACACGCTCCGCTTGTTCGAGGGTGGCGCCGGCTTTATCGGCCATCTCGGCGCGAACTGCGTCCCTGCCGGCTTTGGCCAGTTTGTCCAGCGCCCGCAGAATCGCGGCGCTCCGGTCCGCCAAGCCAAGCTGCTGCAATAGCCCGTTCAGCACCAGGCGATTGTTGATGTGGATGCGAAACCGTTCAAATCCCAACGCCAGGAATAGATCATGAATCACCAGTGCCGCTTCGATGTCGGCGGCGTTGGCGGTGGTGCCGATGGTGTCGAAATCACACTGCCAGAACTCGCGGAATCGGCCGTGCTGGGTGTTTTCCCCGCGCCACACCGGCCCCATATGATAACGCTTGAACGGCGTACCGAGTTGATTGATGTGCTGGGCGGCGAAGCGCGCGAATGGCACCGTCAGGTCAAAACGCAACGCCACGTCGCGGCCGCCATGATCAGTAAAGCGATAGAGTTGCTTGTCCGACTCCTCTCCACCTTTGCCGAGCAGGATTTCGGTGTATTCCAGGGCCGGCGTGTCGATGGGAGCGTAGCCGTAGGAACGATACACCTGCCGGGCCTTCTCCAGCAGCTGCTCACGGGGGATCATCAATTCCGGCACGTAATCGCGGAACCCCTTTAAGGTTCGCGGTTCGATCAAACGGGACAACGAATGACTCCATTGATAAATGAACTACTCCGTTTAGGGGGCGAGCCATCGGCGAGCCGATGGCTCGCCCCCTAAACGACTCACGGTCGCTTATTTCGATAACGATTACTCACGCGCGTCATGAAGCGGAGTTCCTCGTCGGTCAGTGATTGCTTGCCTTGTTGCTGGATCTTGTCCAGCAATTCATCCATCCGGCGTTCCTCGGCTTCGCGCTCCTCGATCTCGCGTTGGAGCTTGCGGGCTGCCCGACGTTGCAGCCAGCGCTGGATGAAGTTGGGGCGGCGCGGCTTCGGCGCCGGTGGGTCTTGTTCCAGACTAGTGTAGCCCTGCGAGAAGTCGTAGCCGAACAACGATTCCTCGCCGCCGGTCTCCAGCAACACCCACTGCTGCCGACAACTGACATAGATGAATAACGCCAAGCACAACGTCAGCACTTCATTGGTGACGATGCCGATAATGCCAAGAATCAAGGTGGTGATGAAGCCGGCGATGACCGCCGCCATCGTGGCTTGCCGATAGCCGTAATAGGGCCACAAGATGCACTGAAACATCCGGCCGCCATCCAACGGAAAACCGATGAGCACCACGTTGAACAGGAACAACCACCAGCTGACCCAAAAAGTACGGGCCAGGATGATGACGAGTAGATTCGTGGTATATTCCTCTTGGCCATCCCAATAAAACAAGCGAATCGCCCCTTCCGGATCGACACGCAACGGATACCAGAACGGATTCCAAGTGGGTCGAAGATGAAAGTCCGTCACCCACAAAAATATGCTGCCGACGACGAAACAGATGAGCAAATTGGTCAGCGGGCCGGCGGCGGTCGCTATGAAGTTAGCGCGCGGCGTGTGTGGCACTTCAATCGAGGCCAACCCCCCCAACGGCCAGAGTAGGACCTCGTTGGCCTCCCCTTCTACCATGCGCGCGCCGAAACAATGGCCAAACTCGTGCAACAGCACGACGCCGAACAACAGAAACATCAGCATGGCGGCATCGATCCACGAGCCAGCAAGGTAATCCTTACCGTAGGCGGCCCGGAGGATGAAGCCCAGGACAACCAAAGGAAAAAGAATGTGAACGCGGATATTGATGCCGAACAGTCGCCCCAACGGGACGGACCAACTAAATGGATCACGCATAACAGGTGCTCGCTTACGCGGTAGTTGCGTTGCAACGTTAATGAAGAAATTCTATCATTCGGCTTGCAGTCAAGCAATCGTTTCGAGAAGTAGTGGGCAGTTATCAGTGTTTAGCGAGTGAGTCACAGGCTCGCCACGCAAAAATCCTTGATCTCTAATTTCTGACAACTGGCCACTGGCAACTGCTCACTACCTTTTCCGAGGTTTTCATGCCGCGTCATGTGCATTATGCTGGTCGTAAGATTCAAGTCGCCCTGGATACGGAGACTTTACCCGATGGCCGAGAGATTCGCCGCGATGTCGTGCTGCATCCGGGGGCGGTGGTGATCATGCCTTTGGTGGACAGTGACCACGTATGCCTGGTTCACAATGAACGCCCTGCCGTCGGCGCGACGTTATGGGAGTTTCCCGCCGGTACGCTGGAGCCAGGAGAGCCGCCGGACTTGGCCGCCGTCCGTGAGTTGGCCGAGGAGACCGGCTACCGCGCCGCTCGTTGGCGCAAGCTGGGGGCGTTCTATCCCTCCCCCGGCGTGCTCAGCGAGATCATGCACCTGTACGTCGCCCAAGACCTCCAACCTGGCACCATGCAGCTGGAACCGTGCGAACAGCTGCGCCCAGAAATCATTCCCCTTGCTCAAGCCCTGCGCTGGGTCCTGGACGGCACGATTTGCGACGCCAAAACGGTGTTGGGCTTGTTGTTGTGGGAAAAGCTAGAACAGGACAAATGAGGATGGACAGGCCGGAGCAGAACAAGCGACTGGCTGCTCAAGAGGTCCCCAATAAAAAAAGACCCAATCCCTCAAGAGATCAGGTCTTCCGAAGTGGACAGAGCCGGGATCGAACCGGCGACCTAAGGATTTTCAGTCCTTCGCTCTACCAGCTGAGCTATCTGTCCTTTTGGAACACTGCATGCTGTGTCACGGAATTCAGCGATCAACCATATAGCTTGATTATAATGGCGCGGCACGGCCTGGCAACGGCAAAAACCAGGGGAGCAAGCCCTTGGAAAGTAATACTCATTGGCTTCGGGGTTCGCCTCCAGGGGTAGAATGAACATAGCAACCCAGGAAGGCCCCTATCATGGCAAATCTCAAGAAGCGCGTGCCCGAAAACGTCCCAGGTGATTTCTTCGTGGACTCAACCTGCATCGACTGTGACGCTTGCCGGCAGATTGCCCCTGGAGTCTTCGGGGAAGCCGCCGAGACTTCCTACGTCCATACCCAACCTGTGACACCAGCTGACCGCCGCGACGCATTGCGAGCGCTCCTGGTCTGTCCCACTGGATCCATTGGCTGTCTGGGTGACGATGACGTGAAAGCAGTGATGCGGGATTTTCCGTTGCGGATCGAGGAGCCGGTCTATTACTGCGGCTATAATTCCCCGCGGTCGTATGGCGGCAATAGCTACTTCATCCGGCATCCCGCGGGCAACTGGATGATCGACGCGCCGAAGTTCGTCACGCCGCTGGTACGACGCTTGGAGGAGTTGGGGGGCATCACCCACATATTCTTGACCCACCGCGACGACGTGGCCGACGCCGAACGCTATGCCGAACATTTCCAGAGCCGGCGCGTCATTCATCGACAGGAGCTGCCGGCGCAGCCCGGCGCGGAAGTCGTTCTGGACGATCCGGGACCGTGGGAGCTGGCCCCAAACTTCCTCGCCATTGCCACGCCGGGCCACACGCGGGGGCATTGCGTGCTACTGTTCCAAGAGCGCTTCCTCTTCACTGGCGATCATCTGGATTGGGACCGGGACGAGCAGCACCTGGCGGCCTCCAAGGATTATTGCTGGTATTCGTGGTCACGACAGGCCGAGTCGATGCAACGATTGGCGGATTACCATTTCGAGTGGGTCTTGCCCGGTCACGGTCAGAAAGTGCATCTACCAGCAAACGACATGCGCGGGCAAGTCTTGCGCTTGGCTGAGACGATGCGGAGGGGATGATGACCAGAAACATTTTCAAGACTGGCAAGAGGACCCGTCCGAAAACCACGGTGAAGGGCAAACGCTACCGCTGCGCCCGCTGCCGCAAGCGTAGTCCCAAGCCGGTCAAGACGCCGGCTCCGTGGTACTGCCCGCGCTGTTCTCAACTCGACACGGTTCAGGTGTCGGACACTGGCCTTTCCGCGTCCCCATTCGCCACCAGCACCTGGAACTCGTCTTGCGGAAAGCCGTAGGGAGAGTCGCCGTGCTTCAGGACTGCTCATGCCAGGCTTCTTTCTCTCAAGTTGCCCGAACTCTTTATGGTGAAAAGGAACTCCGTTCACCAGCATTCCAAACCAGAAGAATCAGCCGCCAACTGTGTCGTGCTCCTTTCCCAGAAAAATAGGGGTTCCCGTCTTGACAGGTAAGTGCGACCTCGCTATCGTGCCGCCTCTTTATCGCGGCTTAATCGTGTCGCTGTGCGATCCTTCTCCGGCAGTGGGGGAAAGTGCGCCCAGAGGTTGCCGGAAAAGATTAGGCTTTTCAGGAAAAGGGGGAGTCTCATGGGCAAGAAGCCCGTGTTGGTGTGGAGCAGCTTGTTCTTGGCCGGGATTGTGTCGATTGGATGCCATCATTCTCGCTGTTGTCGCGGTGGAAGCTGCAAGTCTGGCGGAGCGTGCCCGGTCGTGGCCAAGGCGCCTTCGGGAGGAAATCACCCACCGTCGGCACCCGGCACCATGACGGCGCGCACCCAGCAACCAACGTCGCACTATCCCGGAATGGCAAGAGAATTGCCGGCGCCGGCTACTGACGGCTGGAATCACCCCCCTCGCGCCGCGACTAGTCGCAAGCTCAGTGAAGCGCCGAACATGAGTCAACACTCGGCTTCCGACATTTCCATGCCTACGACACAACCACCAGCGCTGGCGGGGTCGCCGTATCAACATCCAGCCGCGCCGCCGACCAACGCGGCATTGTCCGAATCGTACCCGATGCCCTCCGTGCCTGAAACGTCTGCGTCCCGGAGCCATCCTGCCCCCAACACGCCGCCGGAAGAGCCGTTTCCCCCTGTGCCGCTGGCCACCGACACGATTCATTCCACCACGGCATCTTGGCCCGACGAAACGCCCACCGCGTTGAGGCAGTCCGCGCCCGTGAACGTTCCCGAAGCGGCGATGACCATGCCGCGCCACGAAATTCCCGCCGCGCCCAGCGCTGCTGCCAATATCCCCGTCACGTACTCGGTTCCCGAATGGGATACGACCTATCCCGATCCCCTGCCGCCGCCGCCCCCCGTTTCTTCCTATGTGATTCCCGATTATCCACCCATCGCGGAAGAAAGCGACATTCCCACGACATTCACGCCGCCGGCTGGAACCTACGCCTTGCCCGAAAATACCGTGGCTGCCCCTCTTCCGGGCAGCCCCGTGTCGCTGCCGGCGAGCGAAGCGTTGGATGCGCCGAAGCGGTGAGTTGGACGCGAACGAACGTAAGCGCGCCGGTCGCTCATCAAGACCGGCGCGATTGTTTGTATTTTTCGCGTTCACCGGCACAATTGGCCGACCACGCGATTGCGACCCGTGTTCTTGGCTTGATAGAGCATGTCATCGGCGCGGCGGATCAATTCGTGGACCGTCAGATTGTCCCCCCCGACGGTGGCCGCCACGCCCAAACTAATCGTAATGTGATACTTCTTATCTTCATAGACAAACGGATGACTGGCCACGCGCTGGCGGATGCGTTCGGCCACCTCCATCGCTCCCTCGTAATTCGTTTCCACCAGGATCAAGCCGAATTCCTCACCGCCATAGCGCGCAAACAGGTCCTCCCGGCGGACCCCGGAACGGATGCAGGTTGTCAACTCACGCAATGTATAATCGCCCCCCAAGTGTCCCAATTCGTCGTTGATCTGTTTGAAATAATCGACATCGAGAATAGCCAGCGTCAAGGGGCGGCCGTGGCGCGACGAACGGGCCAATTCACGGTCCAAAAACTCTAGCATGAAGCGTTTATTGTGAATTCCGGTCAAGGCGTCGATGATGGTCAAGCGATAAATTTCCTCGTGATACTCAGCCTCCACGTTCCCCCCCGCCAGATAGCGGTAGATGCAATTACCAACGCGCAGATAGTCGCCATCCTTGAGTCGGGCACGGGTGGTGGCGATGTCGTTGACGAACGTGCCATTGGTGCTTTGCAAATCGACGGCATAATAACCGTCGTCCCCCGGCTCGATGCGAGCATGCTTCCGGGACACGGAGTGATCATTGATGCGAATATCACAATCCTCGCCGCGACCCAGAACCACGGGATTATCGTTCAAGACATACCGCCAACCCATGGTGGGGCCAGTGGGATAGATATGCACGAGAATGGCCTCTCGGCTGGGGGCAGAAATGGGCCGCTTTGGCGCGGTTTTCCATGTATCAGTGACTTTCTCCATAGACCCCTCTTCTTGGGGAAAAATAGTTGTCACGAGCTTTGCCAAAAAGGGGGAAGAAGAGGTTTCGGAACTTGGGTAGCAGGATTTCGTGTTTCTCTTTCCTTGGGATGGGATTGGATGGGAGTCCCGTTTAGTTGCCCCGACCCAAATCTGTATCCCATGTAAGAGTTCGTTCCCAAAATCTTCCTTCTCTTACTACCAGGAGAAGAGGGTTTTTGAGAACAGATTCTAAGATTGAGAACCAATCAGTCCCATCTGCCCCATATCAAATATATTATTCTAACAAATCAGGTTATCCAGGAGTGGAACACTGGAATTCGCGCATGCGCCAATCAACGCTTCTAAACCCATTCGAGTGTTCTTATCCCACGACGCGATTGCGCCCGCCACCCTTTGCTTGATAAAGGCGGGCATCCGCTTGTTCAATGATTTCGCTGGTGGTGAGCCATTGCTCCCCCGTAATGGCGGCCACACCCAAGCTAATCGTTACGTCGAAGCGCTGGCCGTCGTATTCAAATAGATGCCTTTCCACGCACGCGCGTAAGCGTTCCGCCAACTCCAAGGCCGCCGTGCGTTCCGTCTCGGGTAAAACGATGGCGAATTCCTCGCCGCCATAACGCGCGAACAAGTCCTCGCGTCGGATTTGCTGGCGCACCACGTCGGCTAACTCACGCAGCGTGTAATCGCCGGCCATGTGGCCGAAGCGGTCGTTGATGGATTTGAAATGATCCAGATCAAAGAGAATCACCGACAGCGGCCGACGATAGCGGATCGAGTTCGACAGGGAGCGGCCAAGAAACTCCAGGAAAAAACGCTTGTTGTGGATGCCCGTTAGGCTGTCGAGAATCGTGAGCCGATAAATTTCCTCATGATACTCCGACTCGACGTTATCACTAGCTAGGAACCGATAAATAGCATTGCCAATGCGGAGATAATCGCCATCTTGCAACGCGTGCCGTGTGACCTGTTCGTCGTTGACGAAAGTGCCGTTGGTGCTGCGTAGATCGAGAACATGATAACCATCGGGGGCAAGCTGGATGCAAGCATGATGCCGCGACACAGATTCATCTTCAATGCGAATGTGGCAATCGGCGTCCCGTCCCAACATCATGGGCGTGCTTCCCAACGAAAAGCGCGTACCCATGGCAGGCCCCGTGGGGTAGATGTGGATTAAACAGGCTTGACGACCCGTCCCAGACACCACCGGTTTCGGCGCTGACGGGAGAATTTTGGTTTCGTCGTCCATGGTCCACTCACTGTGGAGCCGGATGCATCCACTAAAATCAGGAGCAGGCGAATGGCCGTCGAGCCAACTCCCAAGCCCCTAGAACACGAATGCGCGCATCAATTGGTTTTATTGTCCAACATGGCGCCCCGAAAATCAACTCCCCGCCCCCTGCGCGGCGGGAAGAAAATCGCGGTAAAAATAAGGCGAGCGGGGGGTGTCAGTCCGCTGGTAATGCCCCGTACCGGCGGACTGACACCCCCCACTCGCCATTTTTCCCGCGTCCAAATTTTGCAACAGCCTGTCAATCCATGCGATTACTAATCTGAATCGCTTTGATTTTGCCCACGGGTTCCCGCAAATCGGTCATGATCGGTTCGCGGGTGATCGCCTCGCTGACATTGCCGGCCAAGTCGCGGGCGGTGAGCCGCAGATAGACGCGCGGCGGCAGGTTCCCCGGCAGCTGCCAGTTGTAGTGCCCGGTGTTGGGCAGGGGGGCGCCGCTGATCATGTTCCAAGGGCCAGTGGCGTGCTCGGCCCATTCCAACACGATGGGTAAATTCGCCATGTGCTGATCGGTCGCGCTCCAGCGCAGTAACAGCGTGTCCCGGCGTTGCGACACGGGCTTCGGTTCGTACAGCTGCACCATGGGCGGCGTGGTGTCCACTTGCACGCGCATTTCGGGAACGTCGCCGGCTTTCGGCGGCCCGCTGCTGATCTGCAAGCCGCTGGTCAGCACCAGACGCAGCCCATAAATCCCTTCTCCCGGCAATTCGACATGGACGGGGGATTTCAAATCCGGGTCATCCGCCAGGAAGCGCCAGGTTTGGCCGTTGTCCTGGGTGACGAAAACTTCCACTTTCCCCAGCCCCGATTGTCCCATCTCAAGCACTTCATATTCCAGCGACAGCATCTTGCGATTGGTCATTTGGATGGGCGGCAAGGCGTCCCCCGTGGCGGGATAGCCGGAGCGGCCATCGGGAATCACCCGTGCTGACACATGTTCCTTGGGTGGATGCGACCAGGCAATCGGCCGCAGGTGACTGTCATTCCCTGGCGTGGCTGGCCCCGATGGCGCCGCAACCGGGTGTGACGGCTGCGAATAATAAGCCCCCGACGCGGTGTAAGCCTCTGGCATCGCACTTGGATAGGCCGGCGCCTCGGCATAAGAATGTCGCAAGCCGGCGCCGCCTGCCGTCGGCGCGGGCGGAAAGGACAAGTTGGGCCGATTATCGGCATGGACTCTCGGCTCTGGCCATTCTGGCGTCTGGAAATTCACGGCGGGCGATGCCACTTCGGCAACCGTGCCCGTGGTGGTCGGCAACGAGGAAGGAACGTGCGCCGCGTGCAGGTGCGCCGGCCCCGCGACTTCCTTTTGCGCCACGGTCTCGTTCCCCGCCTGATCCGCCACCTTCATGCGCACCACGACTGCCTCCGCCTTGGCCCGAATCCGCGACTTCCCGGTTGGCACTGGCTGGATCAGGGGATCGCTGTACCACATCCCATGTTCTGGCTCATGGACGGGACGATATTCCAGCTTGAGCGATTGCAAATCTAGATGGTCGTCTCGAATATCCCAGCTTACCAACAGCTCATCCCCTTGCCATTCCGCCGAAACGATCTTCAACGTGGGGGGCGTGGTATCAATGCGAACTTTTTGCGCGGGGGGGGTCTTGAGGATGTCTGGTGGATAGCGGTTGCCCTGTTGATCGACTACCTGCACGTTGAACCAGTATTCCCCGTCGCTGGGAGCGAAGAACGTAAACTCGCTTTGGTCCGGTGTGGCAAAAGCGATTTGTTCGTAAGTGACTCCCTGATTGTTTGATTTGAACAGATTCAGTGACTTGATCTCCGCGCGTCGCGCGGGATCAATCTGAATCGGAATCGTGAAATTACGACGATTGATGTAGGCAACGTCGGCTGGAACCGTACTGGTAACTAGCAGCAAACTGGCAAGAAACACTGTTCCGCTGGCCATGATTGCCTCTTCCTCCTCCGCCGCCGTTCAGCCCGAATGAGCATCGCTTCAGGGACAA
>JBKBIP010000006.1:156759-198419 GCA_046297495.1 Gemmataceae bacterium
CAGCGGCCACTTGAACGGCTTGGCCTCGTTTTCATGATTCGCCGTACAAGTTGTATCGGTTGTAACGCGCTCGGACTTGAGGTATTTATCGAAGAAAGCGGAAAAAAATTAAAGTCATCCTCAACATGAGGAGAACCACCGCGAAAAAATTTTCGGAAAGGAGCACAATAAAGGGCCGCCCTCGCGCATCGTAAGGGATGAACACGAGGTAAGAGAGGGCCTTGACAGTGAGTATCCACCACTCAACCTGGCTTGGGGGGTAAAGAGCGAAAGGCTCTTGGGGCGAGTGGCGGTTGCCACCAAATTAGGGAAAGGTACTCTTGGCTCTCGTGGCCATGGTGCTGTCTGGACCGGTTTGGGTCTGAGGTTGGCAGCGTCCTCAGAACCAACCGGTCTGGTTTTTTTTAACTTTCACAAACCCGCCGCGTCATCCAAGGTTATCTTGGTTAATGCGGCGGGTTTGTGTGTGTTCCATCACAACCAAGAGAATTATTTACTCCCTATCAGCTGGCGTAGCACATATTGTAGGATGCCGCCATGCTGGTAGTAGTGAATCTCTTGCGGCGTGTCGATCCGCACCACGGCGGCGAATTCTTTGCTACTCCCATCTGGACGCTGCGCACGGATCGTGATTTCTCGACCGCTGGATAATCCACTCTTGAGCAACTCCGCCAAGCCGAGAATGTCGTATACTTCTTCGCCGTTTAGACCAAGACTCGCCACGCTGTCGTCCGGTAGGAATTGCAGCGGCAGGATGCCCATGCCGACCAGGTTGCTGCGGTGGATGCGCTCGTAGGATTCGGCGATGACGGCGCGGATGCCGAGCAGGCGTGGTCCCTTGGCCGCCCAGTCGCGCGACGAGCCGGAGCCATATTCCTTGCCGGCCAGCACCAAGAGCGGCACTCCTTCCTTCTCGTATTGCATGGCGGCGTCATAAATCGACATTTGCTGGCCATCGGGTAGGTGGCGGGTGATGCCCCCTTCCGTGCCGGGAGCCAGCTGGTTGCGCAGGCGGACGTTGGCGAAGGTGCCGCGCACCATCACCTCATGGTTGCCACGCCGCGAACCGTAGGAATTGAAATCCTTTGGCTCGACGCCGTGAGCGATGAGATATTGCCCAGCGGGGCTGTTCACCTTGATGCTACCGGCGGGGGAGATGTGGTCCGTGGTGATGCTGTCCCCCAGCACGGCCAGCACGCGGGCGCCGCGAATGTCGGTCACCGGTTCCGGGGTCGGCTTCATGTCCACGAAATAGGGGGGATGCTTGACGTAAGTGGATTGTTCATCCCACTGGAAGCGGTCCCCTTCGGGCACGTCCAGCGACTGCCACTGATCATCGCCGGTAAAGACCTCGCCATAGACCTGGCGAAACATTTCCGAACGGAGCGCTTTATCGATGGTTTCCTTCACTTCCTGCTGTGTCGGCCAGATGTCGCGCAAAAAAACCGGCTGTCCCTGAGTGTCACGCCCCAGCGGTTCATGGTACAAGTCGATGTCCATGCGTCCGGCCAGGGCATAGGCAACGACCAGCGGCGGCGAGGCGAGATAGTTGGCCCGCACTTCGGCATGAATCCGCCCCTCGAAGTTGCGATTGCCGCTGAGCACCGCCGCCGCCACGAGGTTCCCTTCCTCAATGGCCTTGGAGACAGCGGGGATGAGGGGACCGCTGTTACCGATGCAGACCGAACATCCGTACCCCGTCAAAAAGAAACCCAACTGCTGCAAGGGGCGCATCAAGCCTGCCGCCGTCAGGTATTCGGTGACTGCCTTAGAGCCAGGGGCCAGACTCGTCTTAACCCAGGGCTGGCGCGTCAGACCGCGTTCCGCCGCTTTTTGGGCCAACAGCCCTGCCGCCAGCATCACGGACGGATTCGAGGTGTTCGTGCAGCTGGTGATGGCCGCGATGACCACCGCGCCATGCGTCAGCTCGCGGCTTTGACCATCAATTTGCACCTGGACGCGCGGGGCGGGAGCGCCGTCGAGGACAGCGGTTTCCACTTGGCCCCCTTCCCCTTCCAGCCGCTCCACCGCCTGGGCTGGGGGTTGTGGCTCGGCTTTTTGGAGCATCAGCCGCAACGAGTTACTGAATGATCTCTTGATGTCAGTGAGGGGCACGCGGTCCTGGGGCCGGGTCGGTCCCGCCAAACAGGGGACGACTTGGCTCAGGTCTAACTCCAGCATGTCGGAATACGTGGCTGTCGGGGTCTCCGCCGTGTGGAACAATCCCTGTTCCTTGGCGTAGGCTTCGATCAGCTGGACCTGTTCCTCGGGGCGTCCGGTGAAACGCAGATAGCGCAGCGTTTCGGCGTCAATCGGGAAGATGCCGCAGGTGGCACCGTATTCCGGGGCCATGTTGGCGATGGTGGCCCGGTCGGCCAACGGCAGCTCCGCCAGACCGTCGCCATAAAATTCGACGAATTTACCCACTACTCCTTTCTTGCGTAGCATCTCGGTGACAGTCAGCACCAAGTCCGTCGCGGTGGCCCCCTCGGCCAGCTTGCCGGTCAGCTGGAAGCCGACGACGTGGGGGATGAGCATGGACACCGGCTGCCCCAACATGGCCGCCTCCGCCTCGATGCCGCCGACGCCCCAGCCCAGCACCCCCAAACCGTTAATCATGGTGGTGTGCGAATCGGTGCCGACGAGGGTATCGGGGTAGGCGAGCGGGGGGCGTAAGCCGTTCGGTGTCACACCCCCGCTGGCCGTCATCACCACGCGGGCCAGGTATTCCAGGTTCACTTGATGGACAATGCCGGTCTCCGGCGGCACCACGCGGAAGTTGTCGAACGCCTTCTGCCCCCAGCGCAGAAACCGATAGCGCTCGGCGTTGCGCTGAAACTCCAGCTCGGCGTTGTGGCGGAAAGCCAACTCGGAACCGAAGTAATCGACTTGCACGGAATGATCAATGACCAACTCCACCGGCTGCAAGGGGTTGATCCGTTTGGGATCACCCCCCAGCCGTTGCATGGCGTCGCGCATGGCAGCCAGATCGACGATGGCCGGCACGCCGGTGAAATCTTGCAACAGTACTCGGCTGGGAGTGAAGGCGATTTCCCGGCTCGGCTCGGCTTGGGCGTCCCAAGTCGCCAGCGCTTCAATGTCCTCGGCACGCACGCTCTGGCCATCCTCGGTACGCAGCAGGCATTCGAGCAATATCTTGAGGCAGAACGGCAACCGCGCCGCTTGCGGGAATTTCCTCGTCCCCGCGTCGAGGCGGAAAATCGTGTATTGTTGATTACCAACTGTCAACGTAGCCTGACTACCGAAGCTATTTGCCATGATTCTATCCTTCCGAAATGATTCTCGTGCCTGCGTTCTGTTTCTATCATTGTCGGAGGTATGGCCAGCGACGGCAATGTGAAGGATTGGGTCATGGGTGTTGTGATCCGAAATAAGCTACCATATTGTTTTCGTCTCATCGATTGAATGATGGAATCGATGGCCGTTTTGCCCAATTCTTGGCACATCATTTGCCCCTTTCATGGATTAGATTTGGGGAGGATTTTCTCTTGTCCGATTCCATTGACAACCAATTAGAGAATCTGAAACGCTTGGGAGGCGCTGGGTTTGTTCGTGAGATGATCGACTTGTTCATCACGCACGGCACGAAGCAAGTCGAGGCCGCTCGGCAAGCATCGGCGAGTGGCGACTGGAAAACCATCGAACGGACGGCCCATTCGCTCAAATCCAGCGCGGGCAATATCGGAGCCGTTGAGTTGGCGCAGCTGTGCGCGCACATCGAGTAGTTTCCCTATTCCAACCGCCGTCTCTTCAAATAGGCGGTCATGGCATCAGCGCCACTATTGATGAGCACTGCAAGCCGTTCCGTGGAAGCGAGGAATTCGAGGGCCTCGTAGCCGCGCGTTGGGATGCGGCAGATGGCGGCGTCGTACTGGCGGATTAACTCGTCCTCCCAGCGCGTGACGGTGTCGATCAGTCGGCTGATACGTTCGAGCATGGGATTCATTTCCGGTTCCGGCTTGTCCATGTCACCAACGACGCGGAGCGTGTCATCGAGCAACATGCCGACCGTGACATGCTGAGCAGGTGGTTGGCCCATAATGCGCTGAATATCTTGATTTTGCACCAGCAAATAGCGAATGGGGAAGTTCAGCATGGCCCCGCCATCGACCATGCGGTTGCCGGTCTTTTTCTGGCCCATATAGGTGCCCCAGTCTTGTTGCCAAATTACCTCTTGCCAAATCAAGGGAATACTCATCGACATGCGCACCGCTTGCAGAACGGGACAGTCGGGGGCCGTGCGGTGGTTGAGCACGAGGGCTTGCAAATCGGTGGTGTCGGCGGTCACGATGCTCAGGTCACGGCCCGTTTCTCGATGCCAGCGGCGGAAGGTCCAATCATTGTCGAACCGTGGCCACTTGCCGCGGATATGTCCCCCCAGCCACGCCTCGAAGCGTTCCGTGCTGAAGAAGCCGCCGTATTCGACGAACGACCACATCCAGGGAACCAGCGGAAATTCGTCGGGCATGCTGGTGATGAAGGCGTCGTAGGCGACATCGTACAGTTCACTTTTCACCAAACCAACGGCGATCTGCAACGGTATCTTGGCGGCGGGGGCTTTGTCGCCGAGTAGGGCCATCGACTTATTGACCGCCTGTTCCACGGAAGAGCGAATGAGTTTGCGCGCCTGGCTGTCTGGCTGTTGCATCGCCTTACGGACCTCTTGGACGCTGGGGGGAGCCAGAAAGGTAAACAGAAACTCCTTCGGATCGGCGGCGTCCTGAAACAGTTTGTCGCGCATTTGCTGGGCGGTGTACCCAGAAGCGATCAAGGCGGCCATGACCGCTCCCGCTGACGTGCCGACGGTTCGGCCGATGGTGTGCTTGTGCTCCTCCAGCACGCCGAGGGCGCCGATGAAGGCCACTCCTTTGGTACCGCCGCCACTGAGAACCAGATCGACTTGGGCCATGATCGCACCTTGGAAAGAGGAAAAAAAGATTGGGATCGCTCGTTGAGCCTGTACCATGCCATTATAACGTGGCTGCACCATTGGCAATGTGTAGAGGAATTCTGATGACCGCGCAGGAACTGATGGGACTGTTGAACTTGCAACCCTTGCCACGCGAGGGGGGCTATTATCGGGAAACGTATCGGTCGGCGGACACGCTGCCGGCAGCGGCGCTGCCTACTCGTTATGGCCGCGACAAGGCGGCGAGCACGGCCATTTACTACTTGTTGACACCGGACACCTTCTCCGCCATGCACCGGCTGCCGACGGATGAAATCTATCATTTCTATCTAGGCGATCCCGTCGAGCAGCTTCAGTTATTTCCCGATGGCAGCGGGCGCGTCCGCCTCTTGGGCACCGATCTGCGGGCCGGCCACGCGCCGCAACTCGTGGCCCCACGAGGCGTCTGGCAAGGCAGCCGGCTCCTCCCTGGCGGCACGTTCGCGCTCTTGGGCACGACGGTCGCCCCCGGCTTCGATTTCAACGACTACGAACACGGCGACCGCGAGACATTGATACGACAGTATGCGGATTTCGCGGAGAAGATACGGGGGTTGACGGCGGAGTAGCGAAAGGGAATGCGATCCCAGGCAGAGTCTGGGATCTGAGAACGCCCCAAGTCATGTCTTCCTCATGCCATCGAACACTAGCACTTCACCCCCACCCGCTGCCCTGCGCCGGCCGCTTGAGCCAAGGCGTCGAGCACGCGCAGAGTTCTTACCGCTTCCATCGGGTCAGGGTCGATGGTTTGATTCTCTAGCACCGCCCGGCCAAAGTCTTCGAGCATGTGGACAATCTGATTGTGACCAGCGATGCGCACTTCTTCCGGCGGCCGGTTCTCGCGGTGAATCACGAAAACCGCCGGATCGAGAGGCAACCACATGTCTTGAATCCAGATGCTCCCTTCCGTGCCGGTGATTTCCAAGTATTGTCGCAGAGGGAGCGTGAAGCCACAATCGAACGCCCCCACGCGGCCCTTGCCCATGTCGAGCAAGCCGCTCAGCTCGACATCGACGCCATGTTGGTACGTCGCTTGGGCGACCACGGACACCGGCTCGCCACCAAAGGCCCAGCGGATGCCGAAGACGGGGTAACAACCGACATCGAGCAGACTGCCGCCGGCCAGCTCCGGACGCAGGCGGATGTTGGCGGGATCGAGCGGGGCCATCTTGAAGGTAAAGGCCCCCGTCACCTTGCGCACTTCGCCGATGGTCCCACTATCGATTAGCTGGCGCAACCGGGCGGTGCGCGGGTGGTGCGGCCACATGAAACCATCCATGAGCTTCACCCTCTTGGCCTGGCAGAAGGCGACCAGCGCTTCCGCATCGGCGGCGGTCGGCGTGAGCGGCTTCTCGCAGAGGATGTGTTTGCCACGCTCCGCCGCCTGGCGCGTCCATTCGGCGTGCAGCGTGTTGGGCAAGGGGATATAGACCGCGTCGATGGCCGGATCGTCGAGCAACGCCTCGTAGCTGCCGTGCGCGACGCGGATACCCGCTTCCTGAGCGGCGGCCTGGGCGCGAACCGGCGACCGGCTGGCGATGGCCCGCAGCTCGGCGTTCGTGGCTTGGGCGAACGCCGGCAACAAGCGCTGATTGATCTTCGCCACTCCCAGAATGCCCCAGCGTAGTTTCGGCGAATGCCGCATGGTGGTTTCTCCCTTTGGTCGCGGATGAATGCTCTTGGCTATCGTATCTTGACCTATGAATTTTTCGCGGTTTGGCCCGCATGCTGAACTTGTCAGAAATGCTATTCGTAATACCATAACGAACAAATAGCGATCAGTTTTCAGCGGTCAGCTTTCAGATAAAAGCGACAGAGGATGCAGCGGAAGAAGAAGGAAGACCATATTACTGTCGCCCCTTTCGGGGCTAGGGGTGGCTGTTTTCTCATTTTCCAGGGGCTAACGCCCCTGGCTATGAACTAGCGCCCCTACGGGGCGGGGGAGATAACCGCTAATTACTGATCGCTGAAAGCTATGAACTAGCGCCCCTACGGGGCGGGGGAGATAACCGCTGACCGCTGAAAGCTACCCCATACAGGATGACGGCGATGATTCAGGTTGACAACATCACCAAGTATTTTGGCCCCATACTCGCGGTCGATCATGTGTCGTTCAGCGTGGAACAGGGGGAGATTGTCGGCTTTCTCGGCCTCAACGGCGCTGGCAAAAGTACCACCATGCGCATCCTGACGACCTATTTGCCGGCGACCAGCGGCATCGCCAAGGTGGCCGGGTTCGATGTCATGACCCAATCGATGGATGTGCGGCGGAACATCGGCTATCTGCCGGAAAGCGTGCCGCTGTACCCGGAAATGCGCGTCGCGGAATATCTTGACTATCGGGCCAAGCTCAAGGGAGTGGATCGCAAGCAACGGCCGGCGCGCATCGATTATTGCCTGGACCAGTGTCGAATACGGGAAGTGCGGCGGCGTTTGATCGGCACACTGTCGAAGGGGTATCGCCAGCGCGTCGGTTTGGCCGATGCCTTGATTCACGATCCGCCGATTCTGATTCTCGACGAGCCGACGGTCGGCCTGGACCCGTTGCAGGTCAAGCAGACGCTGGAAATGATCAAGGAGCTGGGAGACCGGCATACGATTGTCCTCTCCACGCACATCCTGGCCCAAGTGGAAGCCGTTTGTCAGCGCGTCATCATCATCAAGAAGGGGCGAATTAGTTTGGACAAAGAGTTGTCAGAATTGACCACCGAGGCCGCCGTGATCGTCCTGGAAGTGCGCGGCCCCAGTGAGCAGGTTGTCAACGTGCTGCGAACCACCGACGGCGTGGTGGATGTCGTCAGTCGGCCCTTGGACGATGGTTTGCTGAGCTGCGAGGTCCGCACCCACGACGACCAAGACTTGCGGGAAGCCATTTCGCTGCGCTTGACCAAGAACGGCTGGCCTATCCGCCGGCTCGACTTGCGGCAACGTCGGCTGGAGGATCATTTCGTCAATGTGGTGCTGCACGAGGACGAACCGATCGCGGATAGCGCCAACCAATCCTCCGCGCCGGACACCCGCATTCAAGAGATGGCCGGTAGTACGACATCGGTTTGACGTTTAGCGTGCGTGCCACCGGCACGCAGCCCAGTTTCAAGGATTGCCTACCATGTCTAGCAAGGCCGTGAAGGAAAAACGCGATCCCCATACTCCCGCCTGGCAACCGCCTCGCGAGAGCGCCCCGTCCGAAATGAAGGCCGACGAACCGACCTTTCCCCGTGTCGTGGGCATGGGAGGCGTGTTTTTGGTCACGATTGCCGTCGTGGTGTTTTTGGTTTCCGCGACGGGACGGACGACATTGGTGCCTACCTTTTGGGCCATTGTGTGTCTAGTGGTGGGCATCGCTGGTCTTTTATTCCACGCCGCCAATGAGACCGATTTGCAGATTCGCCGCAGTTACGGCGTGCTCGGTTATCTGTGGTTGATTACGGGCGTGCTGGTGTCGGCGTTGCCCATGGGCGGCGCGGCGGGGGATTGGTTTCTCCCCTACGGCTTCATGTGCCTAACGTTAGGTTTGTTCTTTCTGTTGCCCTTCGCGCACATCGAAACTGATCCGAGCTGGCGTAACGCCACCATTTGGACCATCGGGGGCGTGGGGGTTGTGTTGGCGGCTACGGGTTTCATCGGCGGCAATGTCTCGCAAGCGTTTTTGCTTCCTTACGGTCTGGTGTTGGCCTTGCTGGGATTGGGCTACCTGTGGGCCTTCGTCGGCGTACTGGGGGTTGCTGATGATGTGGCCTTCAAAACGGGCAACGCCTTGGGCGTCGTGGGCTTTCTGGTGTTTCTCGTGGCTCTGGGCCGCTCCGCCTTGCCGAACTTGTTCTATTCCTGGGGCTGGCTTGGCACGCGCCCCGATCCGTACCTGATTCCTTCCGGTCTGCTATTGATCGGCTTAGGCTTTCTGTACCTTCTCCTGGCCGCCGCCATTTGTTCCGACAATCCCCTGATCGTCATGACCCGCCGCGAGCTGGCGGCGTTCTTCTTCTCACCGGTGGCGTATATCGTGTTTTTTGGGTTGTCGGTCACGGGTTTGATCCAGTACATGGTTTTCATTAGTCAGTTTTTAGCCGTTTCCCTGCGTTCTCCCGCTCAGATCGTGGTCCTCAACGAACCCATTGTGGTGAGTTATTTCATCGATTGGGTGCCTGCCGTCGCCGTGACCTTTGCTGTGCCGGTGTTCACCATGCGCTTGCTCAGCGAGGAGAAACGCACCGGGACGTTGGAAGTCATGTTGACCGCCCCCATCACGGAAACGCAAATCGTGTTGAGCAAATTCTTCGCGGTCTTGTTCTTTTTCTTGTTTGCCTGGCTGCCTTGGGGTTTGTATCTGATCGCTTTTCGCGTCGAGGCGGGACACGGTTTTGAGTATCGGCCCTTGTTGACGTTCTTCATCGCCTTGAGCGTCAGCGGCGCGGGCTTCTTGAGCATGGGCTTGTTCTTCTCCAGCCTCACGCGCAATCAAATCGCCGCCGCCGTACTTACGTTCGTGGGGATGTTGTTGTTGATCGGTATCTTACTTATTCGCGGCTTGGTAGAGTTTAAGTTTCCTGGCAGTGTCTGGGTCCCCATCCTGACCCACGTTTCCTATTGGGATTTCTGGAATACCGCCATGCAGGGACTATTCGCGCCGCGTTACATCGTGTTCCATCTGTCGGCGACGGTTTTCTGGTTGTATTTGACCGTCAAAGTGCTCGAAGCGCGGAAATGGAGTTGATGGAGCGGTGAAACATCCTGGATTTACCGGTGCGCTATCTTCCCTTTGTTATCGTGTATCTGTTCCTTGACTGGATCGGTTCACGCGGGCAGTTGGCAGTCCCTGCGAACCGATGAATCCAAGGGAAAATGGATACCGTGAGGAACATATCATGGTGAATACATCCGACAAACCAGAACAACCTGGCGGCAAATGGTTGCACTATCTGGCGGAGAACCGGCAACGATCCGCTTATATCCTGATCGGCTTGGGGATCGTGGTGGGCCTGCTCGCCGTGGGGCTGCTGTGGTGGGAAGGATTTCGGTTCACGCTGGGGTTCGTGCTGTTGTGCGTGCTGGGAGCGTTGGCGGCGCTGATCCCGATTGGTGTCGGGATCGCGCAGTTGGTCCGGGCTCCTGGCAAACTCGCCGAAATTGACCTGACGCGCCTGATCGTGTTGGCGGTCGGCGGCTTGCTGGGGCTGGATCTGTTTCTGGTGGCGGGGGTCTTGGCCTTGGAGTGGTGGACCACCGCGGAGCGGGAATGGCGCTCCGTGGACCTGTGGATTGTGCTGGCCTTCTGCTTGAGCGGCTTGGGCTTGCTGTTCGCCAGCTTGCAGCTGGGCCGTTCGGAGGAACGGGAAAACGCGCTGTTGCGCCGCATGATCTACGGCTACAACGCCATCCTCACCGGCTTGCTGTTGCTGGGGATTTTAATTTTCGTCAATTTCTTGGCCCATCGGCATCTCTCCGCCGATCACGATTGGACCGTGCAAAGTTTGTACAGTCTCAGTCCACAATCGGTGAACATCTTGGAACACATGAAACGCCCCGCCAAGATCTACGCCATTTTGCCAGCCAATGCTGAAGCCCAACGCTTGGTGCGGGCCTTGATCACCAATTGCCGCGAAGTGAACCCCAACATCCAAGTGGAGTATCTCTCGCCGGATTTGAGTCGGGATCGGATCGCGGAATTGTCCAAGGAGTATAAATTTGGTGATCGGGCCGGCTTGTTGGTGGTCTCGGGACGCAAACCCAACGAGGATTCTCATTTCATCAGCTACAATGCGTTATTTTCCGGCTCCGGCCCTTCCATCACGCGCCGCCAACAGCAGCAATCCCAGGATTTCAAGGGGGAAGACGAGCTGCTCTCGGCCTTGGCGTACCTGGACGGCGGCAAAAAGAAGCCGGTCATCTACTTTGTGCAGGGAAACGGCGAGCTAGACATCACCGACACCTTGAGTCAACAGATTGACCAAGGAGCGGGACAACTCAAACGGCGTTTAGAAGACGATAATTTCGTCGTCAAGGGATTACGCTTCAGCGAATTGCCGGAGCCTTCCCTCCATCCAGACATCGTGGTGGCCGCCGAGGTGCCGACGGCGCCGACGACCACGCTCGCCGCCGCCATTCCCGCCGACACGAACTCCCTCACTGTCGCTTCCACGGCGGGCTTTCCCGCACAAGCCCCGTTTCACATCCTCATCGGCAATGAGACGCTTCAGGTCACGGAAGGGGGCGCCACAACGCCTTTCTGGAAAGTGCATCGTGGCGCGAAGAACACCAAGGCGCAAGAACACGCCAAGGATGCCGTGGTACGCTTGGAACAGCCCGAGGACGCTCCGCCCCCCGCTTCGGTGGTGGTGCTGGCGGGGCCCAAGCAACCCCTGCCGGACGTGGCCATGAATGCCTTACGCCAGTACCTGCGCACTCCTGGCCCGAACGCCGGTAAGCTGCTGGTGTTGGTCGATCAGCCCGTTCCCCCCGCTCCCCCCGCGTCGCTGACGGGATTAGACGAAATGTTGCGGGAGTACGGCGTCGAGGTGGGCACGGATCGATTGATTTGCCTTCCGAGTGGTCGGGGGGATGGACCACTTGACCTGATCGTGCAGGCGAACCCCAGCAGCGACAATCCGATTGCCAGTGGATTTCGACGCTACGAAATTCCCATGTACAACCTTAGCTCTGTCCGTTCGGGCAACTCCAGCGGCCGCTTCTTCGCGGATGAACTGTTCCTGGTAAGTCCCAGCAGACAACGATTTTGGGTGGAAACCAATCCGCGCTTCAACCCGCTTGGTTTCTTTCGTCCGGATAACATGGCCGAAATCCAGAAGAAGCTGCCCTTGATTAGTCGGGAACCTGTCAGCATCGCAGTGGCCGTCTCCGAACCGGACAGCAGTGATCCGCACGCTCTGATGGCGCCGCGCATCGCCGCGCAACGCCCCCGCTTGCTCGTCATCGGTGATGTGACATTTGCCAGCAATCCCTTTATCAGTAGTCCGCAAGTCGGTACTGCTTTTTATGACCTGTTTCATAGCTCGATCAGCTGGTTGGAGGATCGCCCCGCCACCATTGGCATCAAGCCCAAGCAGCGCGACGTCTTCGAGCTCAATCTGGCGCAGTTGGATTACAATCGTCTCTATTTTCTCCCGCTCATCCTCATGATCGTCGGTATTCTCGGCTTGGGCATGGGGGTTTGGATCATTCGACGGCGGTGAGGGAATAACAGCTTGACATACGCAAAGGTACATCGGCCATGAATTTCCGAACTACCTATATCCTCTTCGGCGTGCTACTCGGCGTGTTGGCGCTCTACTTGGCCACGCAAGTGTGGCAGGGCAAGGACAAAGACGAACGCCTGACCGACTATGTGCTGCCCAGTCTGAAAAAGGACGACATCAAACCCCACGAGGTCACCACGTTGGTGATTGAACGGTCGTCCCCCGAACCGGCCCAATTGGTCTTCGAGCAGCGCCCGCGCGGTTGGGAGTTGGTTCAACCCGCGCTGCGGGCCGATAACACGTTGATCGACGGCGCCATCAATTCTCTGTTCTGGTTGGCCCGGCTGGGAGAGGATGAAGCCGACCTGACCCCCAACAAGAAACAGTTTGGCCTCGATCCGCCGCGCATGACCGTGACCATCAAGAACAAGAACGGCCGAGAATGGAAGGTGTTTCTCGGCGACCGCAGCGGCCACGACCGGGATTCGATTGTCTATGTCACGTCGTCGGATTATCCCGATGAAGTCATGGCCGTGCGCTATAGCTCGGTGGACGGCTTTTTCAAGGACCTCCGTGAACTGCGCTCACGCGATTTGCTTTCTGAACAGGTGCTCAATTTCACCGATGCCGTCCAGCAAGTGCGCTTGCAGGCCGCTGGGCATGAGGCGGTGAGCCTGAAAAAAGTCAGCGGCAACCGCTGGCAATTCGAGCAGCCCGATTACGGACTCGCTGACGATGATGCCCCATTGACGATGGCTGGCCCCGGCATGGAGCAGCGCCGCGGCGTGCATGGCTTGCTGCAAGCCATCGGCGTCTTGCGCGTCGAGCAGAACGAGGATTTCATCACCGATCACGCCGACGACCTGGCCAAGTACGGCTTACTGGCCGATAAGCCCGCCACGCTTCGCATCGCTTTGAAACTGGAGATGGATCGGAGCCTGACCACGGGCCGGAAAGACATCGTGGATGACGTCTTGCTCATCGGCAACAAGACGGACAAAGGGGACAAGTATTACGCGCGGTTGGGGAGTGAAACCGCCGTCGTCGCCCTGCCTGAGCTGAAGGTCAAGCCCATCCTGAGCGTGGCGGAAAATCCGTCCATCCTGCGCGACCGCGACCTGTTGCAGCTCGCTCAGGCGCGGGTCGATGCCATCAACGTGCGCAACAACAGCGGCTTGATCGAGCTACGCCGCGCGCGCGACCTGGGAGAATGGCAGCTGGTGGATGATGGCAAACCACGCCGCGCCGACAAAGAAGAGATCGAGACCTTGCTGAACGACCTGACCGGCAGACGGGCCATTGTCGAGTTCGTCACCAACAAGACCCCAGCCGAGATGGGTTTTGACAAACCCACGGCGGTCGTGTCCATCTGGTACGACGGCATTCAGTCCCCCGCGAAAAAGGAGGAAACGGACGCCCAGCCGCCAGCGCCAGCCGTGCCCCAGCTCACCAGCGACAAGCCAACGATCCAGCTCACGTTCGGCAAGAAGGAAAAAGAGCTGATCTACGTCCGCCGCCAAATGGGGGAGCAAGTGACCGATGTGCAAGTGTCACAAAGTTTGGCGCGGTCGGTCGATCAGGACAAGCTGGCCTTTCTCGACCGCCAGCTCCCCACCTTCCCGCGCGATGCCGATGTCACCAAGATCGTGCTGACACGCGACGGCCAGACATTCGAGCTAGTCCATGAGAAGCCGGAAGGGACGGCGGACGCAACCTGGAAGCTGACGCAACCCAAGGACCTCGCCGGCCGGTCGGCGGATGAAAACAAGGTGAACCGCATCATTGAAGGCCTGCGCCTCTTGAACAACCGAGGCTATATCGCCGAAAATCCTTCGGACAGTGACTTGACGCGCTTTGGCCTGAACCCGCCCGTCGTTCAAGTCACGCTCACCATCCGCAAGAATGACCAGGAAACCGAGGACCGTGTTTACCGCTTCGGCAAGGAGACCCCCAAGGATGTACTGGACATCTACGCCATGCAGGGAGACCGTCCATTGGTGTTCCGAGTCAACAATCGCATTCTCGAGGACTTGCGCGCGGATTTGCCCGATGCCCGGCTGTTCACCTTCGCGGCCAATCGGGTTCAGGAGGTGAAGATTCAAGGCTGGCAAAAAACGCTTGGCTTCCTCACTTCTGTCGTGGTTCAACGCGATCCCGCCAGCCCCAACGTCTGGCAAGCCGTCCAGGCACCCGAAGGACTGATGATTGACAATCGCAAGATGAGCAACTTCGTCAACATGTTGGCCGATCTACGCGCGGGGGAATTCGTGGTGTTCAAGACTGGCCCCAAACCGGAGTATCAACTCGGCGACAAGGATCGTTTGTTGCGGATCGAAATGACCCTGGAAGGGGACAAGACCTCTTACACGCTGACCATCGGCAAACTCGATGAAGAGAAGAAAGGCTACTACGCCGAGTGCAGCACCCTGCCCGGCGACGTGTTTTTGCTGTCCCAAGACCAGCTGCAACAGATATTGACGGACGGACCGAAGTATTTTGGGAAGTAGTCAATCGTTCGTCGCAGGGTGACTGCGAGCGCGAAGCGATGAATCCACTTCACTCAGATTCATCGGTTCGCGGCCACCGGCGAACTTTCTCACCCTTCCACCGCGCGGCGTTTGGGAACGCCGGTTTCATATTCCCCATCTTCATCCGTCATGTTCCGCGCTCCGGCAGCGCGTAACGTCGGGTGATCGCCGGCTCGTAGCGGTTCGTCCAGTTCTTCCTCGTCATCCTGGTTGGGAAGAAATAAATCCTCCTCGCTGGTTCCCATGAGGTTGGCCCAGGGACGCCAACCGGGGACGTGGTAGCAAATCGTCTTGATGGCCGCCATGACCGGCATGGCCAGGAACAAGCCGGGAATGCCCCACACTAACTCCCAGAAGATGCAAGCGAGAATGACCGTGGTGGCGTTCATCTCCATGCTGCGCCCCATCACCACCGGGACCACGACATAGCCTTCGATGGTGACGATGCCCACGTAGAAAATCAGCAGTCCGACCGTGTACCACGGCGACGGGCAACTGAAGAAAGCGTCGAACAACGGTGGAATGCCGGCGGCAATCGGGCCGAGATAGGGGACATAGCAGAGAATCGCCGTCAGCAAGGCCCACGTCCAGGGTTGTTGCAGACCCAAGGCGTAGTACACCACTCCCACGACTAAACCCAAGCCGAAATTGACAATCGTGCGCCACACCAAATAGGTGCGGACTTGGTTGGCCATGTCGGCCAAGGCTTCGACCGCCTTGCTTTGGGCGACCTTACTGGGGCCAAAGACTTCCACCAGACGCCGGCTCAACATCCGCCCTTCCAGGAGCAGAAACAGGACGAGAAACAAGATCAACACCCACTGCCACAACCAGTTATGGATGTAATATCCCAGCTGCAGCAGCGCGTCGGTGACATATGGCCCCTCCAGCGTTTGCTTCACGTAGGCGAAAGCCCGCGAGTCACTGGCTTCTTCAGGCAGATAGTTGTCATCGAGGGGGACGGGACTGGCTTCCGCCAAGCGGCTGCGAATGGAATGATACAATTGAGCCTGAGCCTCAACGTCGTTGGGCTTGGGCAAGACCTGCATCATGCGAGCGCCGGCCATCGCGAACCCAGCCGACACCAATAGATTCAGCAACACTAACCCTGCCACCATCGTCAGGCAGGCGATGGACCACGGAACGAACAGACTCTGGTGCAGCCACTTGGTCGCCGGCCAAAGCAACGCGGCCAGGAACAGCGCGATCACGGTCGGTATGAAGATCGGCTCTCCCAACCGCAAGGCAATGACCGCGCTGAGTAGAGCCACGAAATTCAGCCCCCAGCGCGTGACATCGCTTAAGTTCAGATTCACCACGACCGCCTCCAGGGGGTGGTTGCGCACAGTTCAATGGGCGTCCAGCAGGATCGGATCGGCAAGCTCGGCCGCCGCTCACGTCTCCGAAGATTGTAGTTGAGCAGCCGTCAGCGTGTTGTGCAAGAGCATCGTAATGGTCATGGGACCGACGCCACCGGGGACCGGCGTGATGGCGGCGGCGCGGGAACGAACCCCTTCAAAGTCCACGTCGCCGACGAGCTTCCCGTCCGCCGTGCGATTGATGCCGACATCGACGACTACCGCCCCTTCACGGACCATGTCGGCAGTCAGGAAACGGGCTTGGCCGATGGCAACCACGATGATATCGGCTTGCCGGGTCAACGTGGCAATGTCGCGGCTGCGGCTGTGGCAAACCGTAACCGTCGCGTTGCCCCCCGGCGCCTTGCGCATCAGGATGAGGGCTAGCGGCTTGCCGACGATGTTGCTCCGCCCCACGATGACCACATGGGCCCCATCGATGGTGATGCCATTGCGGAGCAACAGTTGCACGATGCCATGCGGCGTGCAGGGCAAGTAGCGCGGCATGCCACTGGCCAACAGGCCCAGATTTTCGGGGCAGAAACTATCCACGTCCTTCAACGGCGCCACGGTCCGGATGACCGCGTTCTCCTCGATGTGGCCAGGCAACGGCAATTGCACCAGGATGCCGTGAACCTGGGGATCGGCGTTGAGATGCACGATCAGGTCCAGAAGCTGACTTTGCGGTGTCTGCTCTGGTAGCTGGTGCAACCAACTCGCGATGCCTACTTTTTCACATGCCTTGCGTTTGTTGCGGATATACTGTTGACTGGCGAAATCAGCGCCGACTAGCACCGCCGCCAATCCTGGACGAATCCCCTTTTCCTCCGTCATGGCGTGGACAGCGGCGGCGATCTCGTTTTGCATGGTCTGGGCGAGCAGTTTACCATCCAGCAGGTTCATGGCCACCTCACTCTCGCGCGTCCGGTTGATGCAATCCCCAGTGGTTCATGGTATCCCAAATTGAAGTCAAAGGGAATCAAGCGTTTGGGGGTTCGCGCGATTTCTTCTCATGGCCCAGGCGGTGGGAAAAACGAGGCAACTCTACCCCTGCGCCAATCGCACCACTAGCCGTTCGAGCTGCACGCGCGCGTCTAGCGGACTGCCACCCTTAAGACCAAGATCGACTTCGAGTAGCCAATCATATAATCGCTCGGCCTTGTGGCGGCCAAGGTGGTGCAACTGTTGCTCGCAGCCCCGGCGCGCGAAAGGCGGGATGCCGGCTTCTTCCAGGGCGTCGGTGAGGGAACGTCCCTGCGTGGCTAGGCGGGCGGCTTGGGCCAACCGCCGGAGCTGCCAGCTAAAGGCGCCGAGGATGGCAATTGGTTCGTTGCCTTGATCCAGCAAGCGGTCGAGGATGGCCAAGGCAGCGCCGGTTTGGCCCGCGCCGATGGCGTCGAAGATGCGGAACGTGTCGGCGGTTCGGCTGCGGCTGACCAGTTGATCCACGTCGTTCATGTCGATGCGATTGCTGTTGCCCACGTAGCTGGCCAGCTTGGCCAGCTCCTGGTCGAGTTGCCCCATGATCGGGCCGACCTGATCGACCAGCAGCTGGGCGGCGTTGGGGTCGAGCTGCTTGCCGTGCTGGGCGGTGGCCCAGCGCCTGCACCATTGCGGCAATTGACTGACCGGAGGCGTCTTGCACACGATGGTTCCCGCGTTGTCGATCATTTTGGCCAGGCGGGTGGTGCTGGGCCAAGTCTTCACATCGAGCACCAAGACGCCGGTTTTCGCCGGTTGATCGACGTACTTTTCCAACGCGGCGCGGTATTTCGTGACAAAGGGATCGGCATTTTCCACGACGACCAAACGCCGGGGACTCAGGAAGGGAAGCATGTCCAAGTCCTCGCGGACTTGGGGGAAGGTGGCCGCATCCCCGGCATGAACCGTCAAACCAAAGTCGTTGTCCGGCCCCGGCAAGACAATCGCTTGGATCAAGCGCAACGCCTGCCGCTTGAGAAAATCCTCATCGCCGTGCGTCACGTAGATCGGCTGCGGTTTTTGCTTGGCGCCACGTTCGAGAAATTCCAGACTATCCATGCGGGATATTGTAGCGGAATGGAGCAGTGGTGAACGCTGGTTTCGGCGCGACAGAAAAACCCAGCACTTGCTTGCGCGGCGTGCTCATACTCGGTGGAATCTTTCGTAAGAGCGAAGCGTTTGCCGCCGTTACTTTTTCTCTTTTTCCTCTGCGCGGAAATAATCCTTGGCGATGTCGCGGGCGGTTTTGGGAATGCGTTGCTGGTCGAGGGCGCTGGGGGCTTCCTGGCTAGCTTGGCGAATTTCCCCTTCCATCTCGACTTGAGTACGTTTCTTGAAGACCTGGCCAGGAGCGTAGCCGTCGAAGATTTTCTTCCCTTTCGGGTCGAAGTCCGTTTTCGCCTTGGCATCGAACGATTTGACCTGCGTTTCCGCGCCAACCGGCCGGCGCCCCGATCCGACCCCTTCGCCGCCGCGGCCATTCTGTTGCTGCTGTAACCCTTTGGCCATCGCGTCTTGGGCTTCCTGCAAGCGCTGCAACTGTTCTTGTAGTTGTTGCATTTCTTGGTTGTCACCGCTCATTGGTTGCATCTTTTGCGCGGCGCGGGACAGACGCTCGGCGGCCTCGCCGTCCTTGCCTTCGTTCATGCACTTCTGGCATTCCTGCAATTCTCGGCTTAATTCTTCGAGGTCCTTGAGCTGCTCGTTCTCGCGCTGCAAGCGTTCCAGCTCCCGTTCCAGGGTTTCGGGATCGAGCTTGCCCTCGCGAGCCAGTTGCTCCAGCTGCTCGCGCTGGTCCTGCTGGCGCGACAGGCGGTCGAGCTTTTCGTGAATGTCTTGCAGTTGCTTTTGCAACTGTTCTTTGTCCTTGTCGGTCAGCTCATTGTTTTTGAGCTTTTTGCTCAGGCGGTCCAATTCTTCCTGGGCCTTGTCCATGTCCCCTTCGGAGAGGGCTTTGTGCAGGTCCTGGGCGGGGCCTTCCTGATTCTCCGGATTCTTTTTCATGAGCTGGTCGAGCTGTTGCAATTGCTGTTGGACGGCTTGCGCCTTGGCGGCCAAGTCCTGCTCGCGGTTTTTGATCATCTCTTCCAGGTCGCGGGCCTCCTGCAAGCGGTCGCGCACGTCCTCGGCGGTGTCGCGGGGGCGGCTGGCGATCTTTTCTAGCTCGGCCTCGATCCGTTTTAGCTCGTCCGATTTGAGCGGCTCGGCGGCTTGCTGTTCGGGGGGCTTGCGGGGGACGAGATTGCTCATTTTCTTGTCAATATCTTGCGCGTTGGCCAATTTCGTCTCGGCGGGGGTCGGCGCCGGAGTGGCAAGGGCGGGGGGCGGCGGTTCATGGAACAAGGCCACCACGACTAAGACCAGGGCCGACAGCGGCACCAGCGCCATCCAGCGTGACCATTGCATGGGAAAGGCCGACGCCACCTGTAGCTTTTCCAATCGTTGTTGGACATCCGCCAACAGCGCCATTCCCGCTGGCGATTGGGCTTGTTCCGGCGTCAAGGTCAAGGACGTGGTCACACGTTCCTTTAATTGGAATTTTTCATCCAGCGCCAGGGCCGAGGCCACGCGCGACGGCGCGCGCAAACGAGCCAGGACCACCGCTGTCACCGTGGCGACACCCAATAGCCCGCCCAACACCAGCCAACGCAGTCCATCGGCAGCCATCGGCAGCAGCAACGGTTGCGCCAGGAACCAGATCACCGACACGAGAACCGCGACCGTCCAACTCATGGCCAGGAACCCCAGCAGCGTTTGCAGGAACAAACGCCGGCTGACGCGACCGATTTGCCGGTGCAACAGGGATGTTTTGTCCGTGGACATGGTCATGGCTCCGAAGAAGGAAGGGGCCGCTCGTTGAACGCTCTACCTATTATACTTATTCGACGAAGTGTGGGTTGCAGAAGATTTTACAATACCCATCCCCTGTCGGGATTGGCGGCAAAGCACTCCTCGTTCCGCTCAATACCGCAGCTCCAAGCCGAAGTTGATGCCCTGGACGCGGAAGCCGGAATCGCGGAACACGAAGCCGGGCTGCTGGACATTGACCGTGGTGGGAGTGTTCAGAATGGTGATTTGCGTGGTGTTGCTGGAGAAACCGACTTGATTGCCAGGGCGCACGACTTGTTGGAGGAAGAAAAGATCATAGCCGACGAACAGACTCAGCCAATCGGTCAACGCGCAACCGAAGCGCGCATTCAATTCCGGGATGACAGCGATGCGATTCTGAGCGTGCTTGCCGATGTCGGCGGGTCCGAACAACAGGCCGCCGGGCCGCACGCCGCCGGTGTTGGTTTCGCTGATGCTGGTGATGGTCACGACCTGCTGCATCCCGCCCAAGGCAATTTTCCCCGTGCTGTGCAAGAAGAACCGGCCCACCTGCAAGTTATAGCCCAAGCCGACTTGGCCGCCGTAGAAGCTGTTGCGCGTGCGAACCGTCTCAAAGCTGGCGAAGCGAAATTCGGGAGCGCTAAGGACGTTCGGCGGGGACGGCAGCAGTTGCAAGGAAATATCTTCCAAGAGTGTCAGATGCTCGCGCAGATCAACGTAGCGGAAGCCGGCCAGCAGATCGAAGCCAGAATTTTCCCAATACAGAAACTTGGCCCGCGCTTGCGCCTCGGCCCCCCACAACTGGGAGCCGACCGAGCCGAGCGTCTGGTTGGCCGTGCGTCCAGGAAGGAACACCGGCTCTTGCAAGACCTCGGTGGGGGAAAACGGCGACACCACGATGGTATTGACAGCGAAGGGGGTATTGGCGCCGAACTCGCTGACGGCTGCCGAGCCGAAGCCGAACGACCGCTGCTCGACCTGGTAATAGCTGGCTTCCAGGGCCACCCCCTCGTATTGGCCGGGATGATAGCCCACCTTCAACCGGCCGCCGCCGTGACTGCCAAAGTCCACGCTGGAGCCTTGCGGCTTCCGGGTGTCCACGGTGATGAACACGGGGACGTTGCGGGAGAGGATGCGCGCGACCGACGTACCGGCAGGAGATACCACGAGGTCCGTCGTGACGAAGTTGAGAAAACCAGCGGGTTGATTGCGCGTCAACGGCGGCAGCGGGGCGTCCTGAAGCGACCAGAGTAGATACTCGAAGCCGGCGTACAGAGCTGGCGCTGCTCTCGGCGATTCCGGCTCCAACGGCACGCCGCAGGGTTGACCGAAATCATTGCCCGGCAGAATGAACACTGGCGGCGGCAGCAGGGCAGCTGCCTTGGCCTCCTGTTCGGGCGGCGGTTGGGCGTCCGCCAGCGTTTCCCCTTGTCCCCAACTCGGCGGCGGACAGATGCATATCATCAATATGCCTATCATCCAGCGGTGATTCATTGGTGGCCCCGTTTATGAACAGATCGCTTGGATCGGATTGGAAATAGAGGAGCCGGAATTTACGCTTCGCCGAAGCGCGGCTTCACTTGCTAGAGATGATCGGCATTTGCCGGCTGAAAGGTATAATCTAATTGTAACGAATGTGCGGCCGAGGGAGAGAACTCAACTCGGAAAATGGTAAACGATCCAGCGGAAAATGGGCAAGCGAATGGCGTCAGCCCTCCGGTAAGGAACGTTATCGGAGGACTGACACCCACCGCTCGCCGGTATCATTTGCCAACGATGGCCATGATACAGAGTTCGCGTTTTGCCATGTCATCCATCCGCAGCCTCCTCAATCCTCCTCTTCCTGACTGCGCAGGTAGAACAGTAATCCCACCAGCGCCGCTACGGCGATGAGGCCGAGAATTACGTACCACGTCGTGAAGATATCCACAAGGATTTCCACCATGTTGTCCTTCCTTTCAAGCGGCCCACTACCTGGAACAGCACCATGCCCACGATTTGACCGATTACCTTTGACGCTGGGCGTCGGGGGAAAACAGCTGTATTCCCCCGGCTGAGACAAGATAGGATTTGACAGTTTTCTACCGTGCTTCTGGGGAGGATTCAAGCGTCCGACAAAGAAAAATTTTCGCGGCAGGCTTCCCCTCTGGTAAATTAAGCGGATTATCGATGGCCGCCTGCCGCCTCTCATGCTCCACGCCGCCGCTCCGTCACGCCCCGCGGATCAACTCCGGTCATGCCGCGCGGGCCGATCTTGACAATGAGAAAAATGAAAAAGGACTGGCGCCGTGGATAAATTCGATTTGCTTTCTTTCCTCTCCTACTTTACCATAATTGCTTAGTTCGGAACTTTTCTCTACATTACGGAAGTAATTGCCGCAGGCGAGCGGATCAAGAGTCTTTCCCTCATCATTTGCACCTTTGAGCGAAAACGCTTGCTCGCACGCCCGATCCAGGATTGTCGGTGGTCGCCAAGTCCGACCCCCTCCGTTTCCTCCCTTGAACGAAGGAAGCCACCATGATCTGGAAGTTGTTGCCTCGCCGCAGCCGGTCCACCATTTCGACAAAACGAGTATATGGACCTGAACTGGAACAGCTGGAAAGCCGAGATGTCCCAGCGCCGCTTATTAATTTACTTGGATATACTCCCTCCACCATGCCCGCTGGCGGTGCTGGCACAACGCTCGTGACTCCCGCGGGACGATCCGATGATGGTTCCTCTCCTGCCGTGGCACTCGGCTTCAACATCGATTTTTATGGCATCCAAACGAACACGGTGTTCGTCAACACGAACGGCAACATCTCGTTCAATCAGGCGTTGTCCACGTTCACTCCATTTTCCAATCTGACAGGAGAACGCATCATCGCCCCCTTCATGGCGGATGTGGATACGCGCAATCCGCAAAGCGGCATTGTCAACTATGGGCCAGGGTTTTGGTTCGATTGCAACCGAGCCTTCATGGTCAATTACGTCAATGTCGGATACTTTGGTAGCAATGCGGACAAGCTGAACTCGTTCCAGCTGATCTTAATTGACCGCAATGACACCGGGGCAGGTAATTTTGATTTCATCTTCAACTACAACACCATCCAATGGGAAACAGGTGATGCCAGTGGTGGGACCAACGGTTTCGGTGGTGTGTCCGCGTTGGTGGGCTATTCCAACGGCGTCGCGCCTCCCAGTCCGATTCCCGGTTCGCCTACTTTTGAGATGCCCGGTTCGCGCGTCCCCGGCTCTTTTCTCGACACGAATCCCGTGAGCGGACTAATTTATACCAGCAACGTTGGCATCCCCGGCCGTTGGGTGTTTAGCGTGCGCGGTGGCCAAGTGGGTGGTGTTGGCACGACGGCTGCATCGTTGTTCGCCACTGCAGCGGATGCGGGGGGCGCTCCCCATGTGCGGGTTTTCAATAGCGCCGGCTTCGTTCAAGGTTCATTCTTCGCCTATGATCCTTCATTCCGTGGAGGCGTGCGCATCGCCATTGCCGACGTCAACGGTGATGGCGTCAACGACATCATTACGGCACCCGGGCCAGGCGGTGGACCTCATATCAAAGTCATTAACGGAGCACTCTTGCACTTAGTACAGCCGAATGGCGTAATCTCTCCCGCAGCAGTCATCAGCAGTTTCATGGCCTACTCTCCCAATTTCACCGGCGGCGTATTTGTGGCGGCCGGCGATCTGAACCGCGACCGCACGATGAACATCGTGACTGGCGCTGATGCCGGCGGCGGACCTCACGTGAAAGCTTTCGTGGGGCAAACTGGACAGCCGTTCTTGAGCTTCTTCGCCTACAATCCCCTCTTCCGGGGTGGCGTGCGCGTGGCCGTGGGAGATGTCACCGCTAACTGTTTACCCGACATCATCACCGCCGCTGGCCCTGGCGGCGGGCCGCATGTCCGGGTATTTAATAGCTTCGGCGTCCAAGTTCCTGGTCCCATCGGCAGCTTTTTCGCGTATCATCCCAGCTTCACGGGAGGCGTCTATGTCGCCGTGGCGGATGTCGATGGTGGAACCAGCGGCATGTTTGGACAGGCGAACACCGGCTTGGACATCATCGTGGGCGCGGGGGCCGGCGGCGGGCCGCATGTGCGCGTCATCGATGGCGCTTCCGCGCGGGTGATCCGAGACTTCATGGCCAGCCCCGCCGGAGCGATCTTTCACGACGATGGCGCGCCGTTCCGCTCCGGTGTGCGCGTGGCGGGCCTGGATCGAAACAATGATTTCATGGCGGATATCCTGGTCAGTTTTGGACCGGCCCATGATCCCAATGTGTTGACTTTCGATAGCCGCACGCTTCGCCAAATCGATAATTTCTTCGCGTATCATCCGACTTTCCGCGGCGGCGTGTTCGTGGCGGCGTCGCGCTAGGCGTTCCTGCAATCGCGTGCACCAGCAGTATACCCATTTCCGATCGACGAGCGGCTGGCTCGATTCGTGTTCGGCAGGCCACGCGAATCGAGCCAGTTCCCGCTTTGGGGAGCGTGACTTTTTCCAACCGTTTACTTGACCCGCCGAGCGCTGTTCGACTATTTTAACAGAGAGATTATTCGAGCCAGTGTGAAGAGGTCGTAATGTCCCAATCGTAACGGAAATGGGGCCTCACGATTCTCCCTTTCTCGGGTAGTCTCGAATCGGCAATCCCGTCGATCCTTCCCGTTGTCCCTCTCTCCCGATGCGTCCAGGTGGAATCGAGGCGAAGTGATGAGCGTGGTCCGATCTTCTCAATCAGGGAAAAGCGCGCCCGGCCTGGGAACGCGGCTGTTGCGTCTCAGCATCGCCTTGTTGCCGCTGGGAATCATGATCGCGGGCTTTACGTACCAGATAGGTCCCGTTCCCCTGCCGGTCTGGGCGGGGGTGGGCGCCCAGCTCATGCTTACCCTCATCTTTTGGACGAATCTTCGTCTATGGCAACGGCCAGTCGGTAGTCCGCTGATCATCCTCTACTTAGTCGCCCTGGGTTGGGTTTGGTTGGTAGGGCATTACTTCGAGACTTGGTACACGCACTTTAGCCAATCGCTGCTGCTGGTCATCTTGCTCATCGTGTTCGCTCTCAAGTTTCTGCGTGATTCCGGCGCCTGGTCCTGCCGGCGCGTGCGCCAGTTGACGGACCAGCTGACCCGGCGCCGGGATTGGCCCTCGGATTGGTTGGCGTACCGTTCTTTGCCGGAGGTGCGCGAGCTGCGCGAGCTGTTGCTGTTCGATCCGACGCCCGCCTTGGCCCTGTTGACTCAGCCCCGAACCGAGGTCCGCGTGGCGGCGTTGCTGGCTCTGGAAGGGCACAAAGACTGGCGGGGCGGGCAAGCCGAGGCGCTGTTGCGCCTGGCCCAAGAAGCCCGCGAGCCGACCGTGCGCGGCGCGGTCGTGCTGGCCTTGGGAAGTCTGGAAGAACGCGCGCTCATTGAGGCCGTGGCCGAATATCTCTTCGATCCCGCGCCGCTGGTGCGCCGTGCGACGGCGGAGGCCCTGCTGCGCGACACGGAGAAACGCTGGACGTGGTTCCGCTCCCCGGTGCGGCAATATCTGGGAGACCCCGCGTATCAAGAAGATGGCGCTTTATGTCCGGCCGGCACGTTGTTGTCCACGGAGGCGGTGAACGATTTGCTGGCTTGGTCCAGCGAGAAAGGCCCCTTGGGGGTGCGCTCGGCGCTAACCCTGGGAGCACATTATCAAAGTGTCTTGAGTTCGCGCCCGGACCCGCGGTTCATCGACGAGCTGAAACGCCAAGTCGCCGACCCGCAGCTGGCCCCCGCTCTGCGCTTGGAGCTGGCCCGCCTACTCGATCAAACGAGCGAGTTGGATGCGGACTTGCTGGAGAAATTGCTCGACGCCGCCAATGCCGCCCCCTTGCGTTTGCTGGCCGCTGAGCGCCTGCTGGCTGATCCGAACCACGCGGCCGCCATCGCGGCGCTCAAGGAACTGGCACGCTTGCCCAACCGTGAAATGGCCCTGAGCACGGCCGAAGTGGTGCAGCGCCGCCTGGGGATTGACTTGGGCTTGGCGCTGGGTCAACCCCTTCCCGCTGCGCACAGCCGTCAAGCCGCCGAAGTCACCCGCCGCGTCATGCACTGGGCGGCGCAAGGGGAGAAGGTGTCGTTCTCGCATTTCTCGTTGTAAGCGACGGTCTGCCAATGAAAAAGGGCAACCCTCTGGGGGGAAGAGGGTTGCCCACGACGGGGTTCGGCAGGTCATTGTTGATCGGGGGATAAGGGCGGGAGATTTCGGAAGGGAGCGAGCAGCCACGATCAACCAGCGGCGAACGGGGGAATGCCGCCAGCGCGGGAACTCGCTAAGGTCGTTTCCAAGCCGGTGGCATCGGGGGGAGATCGACCGCCACCGGCTGGTTTACATCGCGCCGAGCAGGATACCTCCCCGGCACGCCACCTGTTCTTCTGACAGGAGCCGGCGTCATCGGTATGATGCGCCAGCGGTGAATTAGGGTTGCAACCTGCGTGCCAATTCACGACCGGAAACACCATCATCGGACGACACTTTTCGCAACTGCCAATACAACAAAGAGTTAATTTATTGACGCTTCTTCCACGCCCGGAATCATTCGCTGCCCCCGGCTCGTCGCAACGATTTTCATTTGTAAAATGCTCCATGACTTTGTAAGACATGCCGAAATCGGGCCGTGCGTGGGGGGCCGGCGGCGGCCTCGACCGGCCGGCCGTTCTCCCATGAGCCGACACCTATGCTTGCCGACACCTTGGCCAACGACATCTATCACGAAATTTGCCGGATTCCGCTCATCGACCCGCATTCGCACATCAACCCGCACCAGCCCACGGCCCGCGGCCTCGATGACATTCTCGGCTACCACTACTACACCGAATTGGCCCACTCCGCCGGCATGGACAAGTCACCACTGGCCGCCGACGTCGAGCCGCGCGAGCGCGTCCGGGCTATCTTGACCCATCTCGACCGGATCGACAACACCGTGCAGTATTCCTGGTTCCTGGAGATCGCCCACGTCTTCTTGGACTTCGAGGGGGAACGGCTGGGGCCGAGTGATTGCGATTGGCTGTGCGCCCAGGCCGACAAGCTCATGGCACAGCCTGACTGGGAAACGCAAGTGCTGTGCAAGTCGAACATCGAGAAAGTCTTCTTGACCAACGATTTCGATGATCCGCTCGAAGGTTTCGACACCGACCGCTACCTTCCCTGTCTGCGCACCGACGATTTGGTCTTTCACCTGGATAAGGCCGCGGTGCGCCAGCGGTTAGCGCGGGCGACGAACGTGGAGGTTGGGGATGTGAAATCGCTCCGCCAGGCCGTCGGCAAGCTGTTTGAGCATTTCACGCGCAAGGGGGCACGGGCCTGTGCCATCTCCTTGCCGCCAGACTTCGCCCCCAGCGCTGTTCCCGACTGGCAGGCCGAGGAAGCGCTGCAGGCCCTGATCCAAAGCAGCGCGCAAGGAGCGGCGGAGGATGTTCATTCCCATGCGATTGGCGCCCGCTACATCTTCTGGACGCTGGCCGAGCATTGTCGGGACTTCAAATTGCCATTCGATTTGATGATCGGTGTTAATCGCAAAGTGTATGTGGATGGGGTTTTTCAGGGGCAAGATTTGTTCGACCAGCGCACTTCATTGATTCAATACGCCCCGCTGTTCAACGCCTTTCCCGAAGTGATGTTTCCCATCTCCGTGCTCTCGAGTGGCCAGAATCAAGAGTTGGCCAGTTACAGTTGGATCTTTCCTAATGTGCTAACCAATGGTCACTGGTGGTACTCCAACGTGCCGGTGTACATCGAGCGCGACACCCGCGCCCGCTTGCAGGCCGTCCCCAAGACGAAACAGATCGGTTACTACAGCGACATGTACAAGCTGGAATTCGGCTTGCCCAAGTTCAACATGTATCGCCGCGTGCTGGCCAAGGTGTTGGCCGATGACTTCGTCCGCCCCCGTATGTCCAGCGAAACGCAAGCGGTGCAACTGGCCCAGCTGATATTGCGGGAGAACGTGCGCGCGATCTTTAATGTGTGACAATCGTTGTCCGTTTTCTGACGTTGAAGATGGCTCGGTTCGCGCCAAGAAAAAGCGGCGGGCACGAACCGCTGAATTCCTGGCCCGAGCTTGGCCTATCACTGTCCAGCGGCGTGCTTCGTGACCCAATCCGACCAGTATTGCCGGGTGCGCGAAGGGGTTTTTCCGTCAAAGGCTGGCTCATCCATGTCTTTCATCATGTCACGGACACGAGCCACGGTCTTGCGCGCGGCGGCGCTATCACCGAGGAGATTAGAACAGTTCCAGATGTGCCATAAGGCAATCAGACCATCGACTTGATGATGATAGCGGTTGGCCAAAATTTCATACAGCCGCAGGGCTTCGGGGATGTCGCGTTGGAAACGGCATTCGGCGACGGCGAAAGAGGCTTGACGCAAGAGGGCATCCTCAGCGCCAGTCAATGGCGCGCGTTGTTGCCGGGCCAACAGCGTATCGGCAAGCTGTTGATAGTGCCCGGCCGCCTTGTCGAGCCATTGTTGGCGCAAGGCGCGGTAACGAGCCTGGGCGTCTCGGATTCCCGTTTCGTGCAGACTGAGCTGCTTGCTTTCCAGGTCAGCCAGGAGGCGGCAACAACTACCGAGCTGAAAGCGGGCTTGCAAGGCCTGGGGATGGTTGGGATAGCGATCCAGGGCTTGTTGCAAGCGCAGCTCGGCCATCCGATAGTTCCGGCCACGTTCATACAGCAAGTTCGCCAGCGCGTAGAGAGTTTGTTCCTCCGCCTCGCGGTTCGGCTCGGTCTGCATCAGCTTCAAATTCTGTTCCAGAAATTCCTCGGCCTCATCGAGTTCTCGAGCACGAATCTTGGCCAAGGCCAATTGGTAGCGGGCATGAAAGGCAAAGGGGCTGTCATGCTGAAGGCAGCGCAGGTAGGCGGTTTGCGCGGCCTTGTCTTGTTCCAGGGCGCGGTAGGCTTCCGCCAAGGCGTACCAAGCTTCCCCCAGGCGACCGGCTGGCGCTTGCGGCAGATTCACGAATTGTCCCAAGGCAGCGATCACGCGGGCAGGTTGCTGACTTTGGCGATAGCGGTCGCCGGCCAGCCACAACCATTCCCCGCGTTCCTGACTATTATCCACGAAGCTGGCGGCGGCTTCGTAAGCGGCCCCCGCTTGGCGGTATTGCTCACGAGCATCGGCCTCCAGATTCGCGTTCCCCGTTCGCCGCGCTTCGGCGCGCAACGCCGCCGCCCAAGCATCGGCATTCTCTGCGTAGAGATGTTGGCTCTTGCCGGGCAGGGTTAGCAAACCGTACAATCGGGCCACTTGTTGGGCCTGGGCATAGTGTCCCAGCTCGCGATAATGTAAGCTCGCTGTCTCCAACAATGTCCGCGCCGCCGCCAATGCGATGAAATTGTTTCGATAATCAGTGGGACCAGCGATGCCGTTCAAGGCATCTTCCAGCACGTCCACGGCCTTATCGGGATCGTCGCCGTACAAGTACAATTCGGCCAACTGCAAGGCAGCAGCCTGACCGGCCATGCCCTGGTTATAGCGGCGTGTCTGTTCCCACACCTGCGCTGCTTCGCGATGACGACCACTGCGGTGATAACAGGTGCCGAGATTGTACATCACCCGCGCTAGTTGATTGGGGCCAGCCCGCGGGTCCTCGCGGATTTGCTCCCAGAGGGGTATCGCTTCCTTCCAGGCCTCCTGATCTTGATACAGGCGGGCCAGCAGGAACCGCAAGCGAAAGAGAACGTCGCCGGGAATCTCCTCGCCGCCGCGGCGCAAGGCATGTTCGAGCACTTGCTGGGCTTCCCCCTTTTGATTTAGGCGACACAACAGCTCAGCCCGCAACAATCGTGGCCGGGACAAGGCCACGTCATCCGCCAAAGGGGTGGCCAGCTGCTGTTGATTGGCGGTCAAGGCGGCGGTCAAGTCGGGATGGGGCATGCGCAGATGCGCCTCAGCCAATAAGCCATAAGCCTCGAAGCGATTTTCCTGTTGCTCCACCGTGCGTTGCAGATAGGTAAGCGTCCGCTGCGGTTCGACGTTCAGCTGATGCCATGTCTTGGCCAATTGATAGGCCAGACGCACTTGATCCGGCGGCGGCACACCCAGGGCGTCGGCTTGTTCGAGGTGGTGGCGCGCCAGCTGCCAGGCTGCGTTGGTTGCCGCGTTGGCGGCGGCCTCGGCCTGGCGCACGTGCCAACAGCCAAGCAAGAAATGCGCTTCCCCCCGGCGTTCGGGATACGCGTTCATCAGCCGCACCACGTCCTCGGCCTGAACCAACCACAGGGCCGCCTCGCTGTTGGCATCCGCCAGCGCGTGCCGAATGGCGGCCAGTTGGCGTTCCGCTTGGCGCAAGGCGACATCGCCACTCAGCAGCGGCCGCGCCAGCCAGACAGCAAGCATGGCCAGGACGCCAGCCAGAAAAGTTGGCGCTTGCCATAAGCGGCGAGGGGTCCAGCGTGACGTCTTGCCCGCAATGATGTCCGCGACGCTGGCAGCGCTATCCTTGGCCATCGGCTGGCTCCATCCTCAAGGCAACCCCGCGCGCCGGCACCTCGGGCGCGCTACTATAGTCCAGGTGACGGCGGCTTCATGGCATATTTCGCCCTCGCGGTCAAGAGCAAGTCGAACACGGGAAATTCCCTTCAACTCGAACTACCCGCTTGCCGAGCGTCCCGTGTTGTGGTTAAGCTGGGACAAATGGTTGTGTTGGAGACAGAACGGAGTGAGATAAATGGTATCTGATGGTTCATGTAAAGTACCGACTCCCAAATTCAACGAGTCGATATTCAAGGCATCCTGCACCGTTTGCAACTCCGTTGAGCAAACAACGAGCATTTGGACTCCGGGGAGGGCAATCCCTCACTCCAGTATCTCGACATCATATTTCTTACACAAGGCCCGGACGGCTTCCTTGTCGTTGTCGTCAAGGGCATCGACTTCCTTGAAGTAGTTGCTGAAATGGCCGGGGATGACGGTGAGCAGCAGCTTGCCGGCGCTGCTGCCGACGTTGCGGAAGGTGTGCGGGATGTCGCGTGGGCAGGCGGCGCAGGCGCCGGCGGGGGCGGCGATGGTCTGGCCACCAACGCGGATTTCAAATTGTCCTTCGAGAATGTAGAAAATCTCGGTTTCGTGACGATGAACGTGCAGCGGGGGGCCGCCGCCAGGAGGAATCGTTTGCTCCAAGACGGCGTAGGCGCCGTTGGTCTGCTCGCTTTCGACTTTGAAGACGCTTTGGGAATGTAGCACGCCGACCTTCTTCCCCTCACCCGGCCCGGTGATGATGGGGCTGGTCATTTCGCTGGGCAGATCATGCCAATTCATCGTCAGCCCTTTCGTTGGAGTGCCTGGTGCAAAGTCGTGCCCATGTCGGCGGGGCTGTCGGCGACGGCGACGCCAGCGCCGCGCAGGGCGGCGATCTTGTCGGCGGCGGTGCCGCTGCCACCACTAATGATGGCGCCGGCATGTCCCATGCGCCGGCCGGGCGGGGCGGTTTGGCCGGCGATGAACGCCGCCACCGGCTTGGTCACGTGCTGTTGGATGAACGCCGCCGCTTCCTCCTCGGCCGTGCCGCCGATCTCCCCCATCATCAGAATGGCTTCCGTGTGCGGATCGTCCTGGAACAACCGCAGGGCATCGATGAACGACGTGCCGACGATGGGGTCCCCCCCCAAGCCGATGCACGTCGATTGTCCCAGGCCCAGGTTGGTGAGCTGCCAGACGGCTTCGTAAGTGAGCGTACCGCTGCGGCTGATGACACCGACGGCGCCGGGCTTGTGAATGTAGCCGGGCATGATGCCGATCTTGCACTGGCCAGGGGTGATGATGCCGGGACAATTTGGACCAATGAGCCGGCACGGTTTCTCTTTGAGAAATTGCATGGCCCGCGCCATGTCCAGCACCGGAATCCCCTCGGTGATGGCCACGATGACGGCGATGCCCGCGTCGGCGGCCTCCATGATGGCGTCGGCGGCGGCGGGAGGCGGCACGAAGATCATGGTGGCGTTGGCCCCGGTTTTCGCCACTGCCTCGGCCACCGTGTGGAACAGTGGGAACCCTTCCTTGGTCGTCCCCCCTTTGCCTGGTACTACCCCTCCAACCACTTGCGTGCCATACTCTCGACACTGAATGGCGTGAAACGTGCCCGCTTTGCCTAAACCTTGACAGAGGACGCGCGTGTTTTTGTCAACGAGGATGCTCATCGAAAAACCTTTAGTTACCGTTGGGCTGTGTCGTGGATGAAACGGATTGTGGAGAGTTAGTATATTCAATCGGATAATTGGTCCAATTCATCGTTTCGCGCCGACTATCCGCTGCCGGCGCGAAACGATGAAGCCGATGAGCTTGCCTACGGCTCGCTCGCTAAACTTGGATTACGTTCCTTGTTCCCAACCGCTCAGGTATTTCTTCTGCGCGTCGGTGAGTTCATCGATCTCGATGCCCATCGAAGATAGTTTATGGCGGGCGATGTAGTGTTCGACTTCGACTGGCACCTCATGGACCTGGTTGGCCAGTTTCCCCTTGTTCTGGACACAGTATTCCGTCGTCAGGGCTTGGGTGGCGAAGCTCATGTCCATGACGCTGGGGGGATGCCCTTCCGCCGACGCCAGGTTGACAAGCCGGCCGGCGCCGATCAAGCAGATGCGCTTGCCGTTGCGTAGCTTGTATTCATCGACATGCGGGCGCACGTCTTGGGTCACGTGGTCGGTCTCGGCCTTGAGAGCGGGCAGGTCCAACTCTACGTCGAAATGGCCGCTGTTGCACACCAGGGCGCCATCCTTCATGCGCGTGAAATGTTCCCGGCGAATGACGGAGGAATTGCCGGTGACGGTGATGAAGATGTCGCCGATGGCCGCCGCTTCCGCCAATGGCATGACCAGGAAGCCGTCCATCGCCGCTTCCAGAGCGCGGATGGGATCGACTTCGGTGACGATGACCTGACTACCCAGGCCGCGAGCACGTAGGGCCACCCCCTTGCCGCACCAGCCGTAGCCGCACACCACCACCTTGCGCCCCGCCAGCAGCACGTTGGTGGCGCGGATGATGCCGTCGAGCGTGCTTTGGCCGGTGCCGTAGCGATTGTCGAAGAAGTGCTTGGTCTGGGCGTCGTTGACGGCGATGACGGGGAATTGGAGGACGCCGTCTTTCTCCATCGCCCGCAGGCGGGTGACGCCGGTGGTGGTTTCCTCCATGCTGCCCATCACTTGGCCAATCAAGCGCTGGCGGTCGGCGGGGGACAGCTTCTTGGCCCACGCCCGCACCTGCGGATGCACGTCGTCGAGCCGATCCAAGGCCACGAAGATCATGGCGGACACCAAATCGGCGCCGTCGTCCATCGTCACATGCGGCTCATGCTCCAGGGCGGCGACGATGTGCTTGTAATAGGTGTCGCCATCCTCGCCACGGATGGAGTAGACGGAGATGCCGAAATCATGCACCAAGCTGGCGGCCACGTCGTCTTGCGTGCTGAGCGGATTGGAGGCGCACAGCAGCACGTCGCCGCCACCAGCCTTGAGCGTCCGCACCAGATTGGCCGTCTCCGCCGTCACGTGCAGGCAGGCTGACATACGTAGCCCCTGCAAGGGTTTTTCCTTCTCGAAGCGTTCGCGGATGCGAGCCAGAACCGGCATATCACGGTCGGCCCACAAAATCCGTTTCTTGCCGTGCGGGGCTAGCTTCGCATCCTTGATGTCACAGCGAGCCGAGGTTGCTACCGTCATCGGTTCTCCTTCAGGGAAAAAAGGGATGGAATGTTGCGATGAAGGGATTTTCGTGAAAAGAGGGGAAAAAGTCAAACCGAGTGGAGCAGAGAAATTGAGGGAGAGGCCTGATGATCTCGTGCGGCGCGACGCCCGTGGTGCGAGCGGTCTCTTGCCGTTGCCGTTTTGATGCCGCGCGCTGCCGATGGCTTGAGCCCATGAGCAAAAACTCCCAATGTTTCATCTTGCCTGATGCGCCGCGCGGGACGTAATCTTAATCTTGGTCCCTGAAAGTGAAAAAACTGGCGCGATTGGGCGCCAGCGGCCAACAGGGGTAGCAATGAGGAAGGGGCGTTCCATGTCGCGTTCGCGTGCTCGTTGGTTGCGTGTCCTATCGTTGGCCGTGGCGATGCCGTTCGTCGCCGGCTGTGGCCTGAATGTTCCGAAACCCGCCGAGCTGCCGCCGCCGCTGGTGCAAGTGGCGCATCCCATCGAGCGGGAAGTGACCAATTATCAAATCTTCACCGCCCGCACCCAAGCCGTTGAGTCGGTTGATGTCAAAGCCCGCGTCACCGGCTATTTGACCAAGATCAACTTCAAGGACGGCGACCTTGTGCAAGCAGGGGACGTCTTGTTTGAAATCGACGACCGCCCCTACAAGGCGGACCTCGATCAAGCCAAGGGGCAAGTCGAGTTCCAGCAAGCGGCCTTGGTCAAGGCTCAAGCGGATTACGACATCGCCCTGAACGTGCGCAAGGAAAATCCGGTGGCCATCAGCGTGCAGGAGGTGGAACGGCGCCTGGGAACACGTGACGAAGCCAAGGGGGGACTGGCGGCCGCCGAAGGGCAATTGGAACAAGCCGAGCTAAATTACTTTTGGTGCCGGGTAACAGCCCCCATCAGCGGCCGCATCGACCGGCATTACATCGACGTTGGCAACCTGATCACCAAGGACACGACCAGCTTGACGACCATTGTCTCACTCAAGCCCATCTGGGCCTATTTCTACGTCGATCAGAATACGGTTCTCAAAGTACAGAAACTCGTTCAGCAAGGAAAGCTGCGATCCGCCCGCGCCACCGAGGTGAACGTGCAAATGTCGCTGACAGGAGGCCAGGACTTTAGCTATAATGGTGTCATCGATTTCGTGGCCAATCAGCTCGATCCCAACACGGGTTCCATCCAAGTGCGGGCCGTCTTTGCAAATGAGGACAACCTCATGCTGGCCGGCTTGTTTGGCCGTATCCGCGTTCCGGTCAGCGAGCCGCATCAAGCCTTGTTGGTCGCCGACGAGGCTATCGGCGTCAATCAGGGGGAGAATTTCGTGCTCGTGGTCAATGATGACCACGTGGTGGAATATCGCCCGGTGACGACGGGACAAATGTTCGATGGGCTGCGCGAAGTGCTTCCCTACACTACTTTCACCGAAACGGCGGCGGGGGGACAACAGAGCACGCGGCAAGTGCCTGTCCTCAAAGCCACCGACCGCATCCTCGTGAACGGCTTGCAGCGCGTGCGTCCCGGCGCCACGGTCGATCCTCAGTTGATCGACATGCAAACCCTGATGGCGGTTAAGAAACCGGCGAGCACGGGGAACTAGGAGGGGTAAAAGTACCTGTCGCTCCTTACGGGGGGGCTAATTGGACCGTAGTGGGCGGTATCGTCATACGATTTATCAATAATTCATTTTATTCAGCAATTCAATTTCATTCCGAATAAGGAATCATCATGTTAGCGCGGTTCTTCGTGGAACGCCCCATCTTCGCCTGGGTTCTCTCCATGGTCATCGTGTTCGCGGGGATGGCGTGCGTGTTCACGTTGCCGGTCGCGCAGTATCCGCCCATCGTGCCGCCAACCATCGTGGTGGCAGCAAATTATCCCGGCGCCAGCGCCGTGACGTTGGCCGACACCGTGGCCCAACCCATCGAGGAGCAGGTCAACGGCGTCGAGGGGATGATTTACATGTCCTCCACCTGCACCAACAACGGCCAGTACACGTTGACCGTCAGCTTCGAGATCGGCACCGACATCCACACCGCCTTGATGCTCGTGCAGACGCGCGTGCAGTTGGCCATGCCGCAGTTGCCGGAGACGGTGCAGCGCCAAGGGGTGAATGTGCAGGAAAAATCCCCCAACATCCTGCTGGCCGTCAACATGTATTCCCCCACCAAGCAGTACGACTCGCTATACCTGAGCAATTACGCGCAGATCAACGTTTATGATGAATTGTCCCGGCTGCCTGGGGTCGGTCTGGTGTCCTTTCTGGGACAACGCGAGTACAGCATGAGGGCGTGGCTCGATCCGCAGAAATTGGCGGCCTTGAACATGACCGCCAAGGAGGTGGTCGAGGCCATCGAGGAACAAAACGTCGATGTCGCCGCCGGCAACATCGGCCAGCAACCGGTGCCGCCGGGCCAGACGTATCAGCTCGTGCTCAACACTCTGGGCCGGCTGACCACGACGCAACAATTCGGCGCCATTGTCGTCAAGGCGGCAGAGGACGGTCGGCTCGTCTATCTCCGCGACGTGGCCCGCCTGGAGCTGGGGGCACAAAACTCGGATCTCATCTGCAACATCGGCGTGGTGGAAAACGGCGAGACCGTGCTCTATCCGTCGGTTGCCCTCGCGGTCTTCGCCTTGCCGCAGGCGAACGCCTTGAATACGGCCGAAGGGGTCCGCCAGAAAATGGCGGAGTTGTCACAGCGCTTCCCCGAAGGTGTCAGTTACCAAATTCCCTACGACACCACGCCGTTTATCCGCGAATCCGTCCATGACGTTTTCCGAACCATCATTATCGCCGTCATCTTGGTCATCATCGTGGTGATGGTTTTCATTCAAGATTGGCGGGCCATGCTGTTGCCCATGATTGATATTGTCGTATCCCTAATTGGCACGTTCGTGTTCATGAAACTGATGGGCTTCTCGCTCAACAACCTGTCGTTGTTTGGCTTGGTGCTGGCGGTCGGCATCGTGGTGGATGACTCCATCGTCGTGGTCGAGAACATCGAGCGCTGGATGGGGATGGGACTGCCCGCCAAGGAAGCAACCATCCGCGCCATGGACGAGATCACCGGGCCTGTCATCGGCATTACCCTCGTGCTCGCCTCGGTGTTCATTCCCACGGCGTTCATTCCGGGGTTGACGGGGGAGTTCTTCCAGCAATTCGCGTTGACCATCGCTTGTTCCACCATCATTTCCGCATCCAACGCCCTGACGATGGCCCCGGCGCGGGCGGCTTCCTGGATCAAGCCGCACAGCCACGAACACGGCGGTTCGGACCGTGAAGCGCTGCCGCGCGTCGGCTACGTGGCCCTGCTCGGCTTTCTGACGCTGTGGCTGTTCGCGCCCTACTTGACCCCCGTGCTGGAGCGTCTGGTTCCCGCGGAAGCCAATGCCGCTCACTGGATCACGGAGTTGACTGGGATCATCACCTTCCTGCCCGGCGGCGTGGTGGGCTGGTTCGTGGGACCGGCGCTCAATCGCTTCCTGGGCATGATCTTCGGCCTATTCAACAACGCCTTCGACGCCTTCACCAAGGGCTACACGCGCGTCGTTGGCATGTTTTTGCGTCTGAGTGTCATTGTCTTGTTGATTTACGCGGGCTTGCTCGGCTTGACCTGCTTTGGCCTGGCGACGGCCCCCACCGGCTTCATCCCCGAACAGGATCAGGGCTATTTGCTTGTCAACGTCGAGCTGCCGGACGCTGCCTCGGTGCAGCGTACCGACGCGGTGATCACGCAACTGCAAGAGATCGCCCTCAAGATGCCCGGCGTCAAGCAGACGATGGCGGTGTCGGGATTCTCCGCCTTCTTCCAGTGTGACGCCTCCAACTGGGGGACCATCTTCGTCATCCTCGATGATTTTGACAAACGCAAGACGCCGCAGACGCAAGCGGCGTACCTTATCCAAGCACTGAACCGAGCTTATTATCAAGAAGTTTTGGCTGCTCAAGCGAATGTCTTCGGCGCGCCTCCCGTGCCTGGCTTGGGACAAGGGGCTGGCTTCCAACTCCAGATCGAGGACAACGCTGGCTTGGGGCTGCAAGCCTTGCAAGAAGCGACCGAAACCATCGTGACCAAGGCCAGCGCCCAACCGGGCATGTTCCATGTGTTCACGACCTTCCGGGCCGACACGCCGCAGCTGTACCTCGACATTGATCGGGAAAACGCCAAGCAGCTGAATATTCCCCTCAGTGAGGTGTTCAATACCTTGAACATCAACATGGGATCGTTTTACATCAACCAGTTCAATGCCTTTGGGCGCATCTGGCAGGTCAATATCCAGGCGGAAGGAGCTTATCGTCAAAACGTCGAGGATTTGACGTTGTTACAGGTGCGCAACACCAAGGGGGACATGGTGCCGCTGGCGTCGTTATACACCGTGCGCAATGACGTGGGGCCGGTGTTCGTCATGCGCTACAATGACAATAATTCATCCGCCATCAACGGCTTAGCGCTGCCGCCGCTGAGTTCTGGTCAAGCGATTTCGTTGTTGGATCAAATTTGCGCGGAGAACCTGCCACAAGGCATGACGCATGAATGGACGAACTTGAGCTATCAGCAAGTGCAAGCAGACAAGGGATTGTCTGTTGCGGGTGTCAACATCAACCTCGGCCTCTTGATTTTTGGCTTCGCGGTGGTGTTGGTCTTTCTGGTGCTGGCCGCCCTGTATGAGAGCTGGGGCTTGCCGTTGGCCATCATGTTGGTGGTGCCGATTTGTCTGTTGAGTTCGATTGCCGGCTTGGTGTGGATCGCTCATAAGCCGGTGGACATTTTCAGTCAAATTGGCTTCGTCGTGCTGGTGGCGTTGGCGGCCAAGAATGCCATCTTGGTCGTGGAGTTCGCCCGCGATAAGCGCCAGGAAGGGAAAACCCGCCGCGCGGCCACGCTGGAAGCCTGTCAAACGCGCTTGCGGCCCATCTTGATGACTTCGTTCGCGTTCATCATGGGGGTCTATCCGCTGGTCGTCGCCACGGGGGCTGGCTGGGAGATGCGCCATTCGCTGGGGACGGCGGTCTTCAGCGGCATGATCGGCGTGACCCTGTTTGGCATTTTTTTGACACCCGTGTTTTATTACGTCATCACCTATTTCGGAGACACAGGTAAGCCAACTGCTGAGTCGGACAGTTCCAAGTCGGAGTAGCAAGGCGCGGTTGGCCCGCAACGATACCACGGCTCGCAAGTTTTCGGCCAACGAATGGGACAGCGTTTGCGGCAGTAATCATCGACGCAGCCTTGCGGATTGCATGGCACGCCGGGCAACGGCTTGCGACAGTAATCATCAACGCAGCCTTGTGGATTACATGGCACGCCGGGCAACGGCTTGCGACAGTAATCATCGGGACAACCAACCCGACACGACCAACGCTGGTGGAATTTCGGCCAATACCAACGGCACCCATCGAACAGGTATTCCGGTCGCGGTTGGCTCCAAGCCGATGCTGTGTGACAGAGACAAGCCGTCACGATCAACAGCTGTTGATTAAAATGTTTCATGGTATTTGTACATTAAATTGATTTGTGCGAAACCAGATTCATTGAGTCGCGTTTGGGAACGCTCGAAGCGATGAAGCACCTCATTCACGCCATCATCACTCCACCGGCACCGGCTTCGGCGGCGGGAGCAGCTCACCCGAATCGGCTGACTCTGGCATGGCGCCCGCTGCTGGCGCGCCGCACGGGTCGCAGCGAATCTGCCAGCCGCCCCCCAAGGCGCGATAAGTCAGCACCAGTCCTTGGGCGATCTCCGCTTCGGCTTGCACCAGGCTGATTTGTTGCTGGACCAGGTTTTGTTCGAGCAAAGCGACGCGGTTGAAATCGACTAGACCCGCCTTGTATTGGGCCAGGGCGACCTTGACCGCTTTCTCGGCGGCTTGCACGCTTTCGGCCAGGTAGCGGCGGCGTTGGTGCGATCGCAAGAAACGAACGATGCCATTCTCGACATCCTCGCCGGCTTGCAGCACCGTGTTCTGATAGGCCACCACGGCTTCCTGAAAACGAGCGTCTTGCAAGCGGACCAGGTTCTTAATCCGGCCATAATTCAGAATGTTCCAACGGAACGCCGGCCCGATGGAGGCGCGCCACGCTCGTTCGTTGAACAGATCGGAGAAGTTTTCCGCCGACCAGCCGATGGTTCCCGTGACTGTGATGGCTGGGTAAAACTCCGATTCGGCGATGCCAATGCGGGCGCACTCGGCGGCGGCCTCTCGTTCCGCGCGGCGCACGTCGGGGCGGCGCTGGATCAATTCGGCGGGAATGCCAACACATATCTCCGGCGGCGCCACGGGAATTGGCGCGGGGCCAAGCTTGCAGCGCAGCTCCTCCGGAGGAATGCCAAGCAAGACGCACAAGCGGTTATTCACCTCGCGCAATTGAATTTCCAGCTGCGGAATGAAGGATTCGGTCTGTGACAGGACGCTTTGTGCCTGATCGACGTCCAATTCGCTCGTCTCTCCGCCCTTGAACTTCGCTTGGGCGATGTCCAAGGTGACGCGCTGGAGTTGGACGTTGGCTCGCGTCAAGCGAATTTGTTCCTCCAACGACCGCAGCTGCACGTAGTTGAAAGCGACATCCCCCAAGAGCGTCACCAAGGCGTCGTCGTAGGCTTCCACCGAGGCATCGAGCACATCCTTGGCCGCTTCCACCGCGCGCCGGAAGCGTCCCCAATAATCCAACTCCCAGGCGGCCACGAAGCCAAGATCGAATTGGCCGAAGAACCGCTCTGGCAAGAAGGTACGATTGGCCACTTCCTCGCTCAGCCCCTGTTGCGTGAAGCCCCCATTGGCGAATTGAGATTGCGGGAAGAGTCTGCCGATGGTGAAGCCGACGCGGGCGCGGGCTTGCAGGACGCGAAAACCGGCCTCGCGCAGCGTCAAGTTTTGCTCATAGGCAATTTGAACGAGATCATTGAGCACCGGATCGTTAAAGACCGTCCACCACTGGCTCCCATCGCACGACTCGGTTCGGAGGCGCTGGTCCCCCTCGTCGATCCAGTGCTCGGCCACCGGCGCGGGGGGTCGGCGGTAATTCGGCCCCACCTTGAAGCCATTGTGAATGTATTCCTTGAGCGTCGTGCAGCCGCACAGGGACAGGGCCATCATTCCCCCCGCGATCCATGGCCGCGCCCCGCGCCAGCTCGGCCAGCGAAGATAGGGGATTCGGAGTACTTGCCGACTCGGCTGCCCAGACGATTCCGGGTTCGTGCTCATCACCCAACCGCCCCCCTTTCTCCACCGACCGGGGATGACCATACACTCATCCGCCGTGCCGCGCATTCCGCACGTTCACTACAATCGGTACTCATGGATGTGATCGGAAGATCAGACAGAACGAATGCAGGAAAAAATGTGCGATGAATCCCCAAAGACCCGGCGCCGGTTCAGGCCTCGCGCCATTCCGCTGGAGAAATCTCATTGAGCAACGGCTGTCCTTGCAGGAAGCAGGCTACGTTCTGCGTGAACAGGTCCCAGATGCGGCCGAGAAAATGTTGGCTGGCGTCGGCGCCGGCGATGTGCGGCGTCAGGATGACATTAGGAAAACGCCACAGCGGATGGTCGGCCGGCAAGGGATAGGCATAGTGCGTGTCCAGCGCGGCGCCGGCGATCTTGCCCTGGCGCAAGACCGTGAGCAGGGCCTCTTCCTGAATGATTGGACCGCGCGCCGGATTGAGGACAAAAGCATGTCTCTGCAAGGCCAATAACTCGTCCAAACCGATCCGGCCCGTCGTCGTTTGCGTGCGCGGCAGGGCGAGGATGAGAAAATCCAGACCAGCGAGGAATTCTTTCTCTTGTCCCGCGCGAAACACCCGATCCGGCAGTTGGCCGTCGGGATCGCCCGTTCCCGGCGGAGTGTAGGTATGATGGCGCGGCTGGACGCCAAAGCGGGACAGGACATGAACCGTCATGCCCAATGTTTTGGCCAAGCGTGCCGTCTCCCGGCCAATGCCGCCATAGCCCCACAAGCCGACCACTTGCCCGCGAATCTCGCGCTGAAACCGCGCCGCCCGGTCCCAGACGGCGTGCTCTTGATTGCGAATCATGCCGCGCAGATCACGGGTCAGGTTGATCATCATGGACAAGTTCCATTCGGCGATGGCCGTGTCGAACACCCCGCGCGCGTTGCAGACGCGAATCGGTTTCTCGGCCAAC
>JBKBIP010000007.1:0-13321 GCA_046297495.1 Gemmataceae bacterium
GCCTACGGCGGCTCGTCGGCCATGTCGGCGCGGGACACGACAGGGTTACGCGTGTGGAACTGCGCCTTGCGCGGCATCGCCGCTCCCTGGACCTTTCGCGGTAGTCTGAAGTATCGCGCCATCGAAGCGCGGATTTTCTCCGCCAGCGGCTGGGACCCCACCGGTGTTGATAACCACGATTTTGAACTGGCTTATAGCGAGTTCACCGATTGCGTCGATGGCGTGTTCATCGGCAACGTCAACCGCGTGCGCTTCCATCACAATTTGCTGGATAATGTCAGCGACGATGGTATTTTCCTAACGGCAACCACGGCTCATGACGGCACGACCCCCGGCGGCGACGTCCACATTTACCAAAACGTCCTGGCTCGTTGCTTGACGACGTTCGCCTTCGGCGTCGGTCATGGCCGGCAGAAGGCCATCGCGAATGGCAAACAAACCGGCTCCGGCGTGCATATCTTCCGCAATGTCTTCGATTTCCGCCGGCCGGTTCCCTATCACTGGCCCAACGGTCCCGACGACGATCAGAAACTTGTCTCTTACGGTCGCGTGGCTGGTGATCACGGCGGCCCCACCTGGGAGCCGATGTATATTTATCATAATACGGTCATCAGTTACGACGCTCCCTTTCGCAATTTCTATGGCGCGGGCTTCGGCGGGCACATGAACCGAGGCGCGCTTCGACGTGTGTTCAACAACATCTTCGTGCAAGTGGAAGGGGCGCCGGGCAGCGTGTTGCCGCCGCCGGATGTGAATTTCCAGGCCGACGGCAATTTGCACTGGGGATCGACCGGCGTTCCCGCCAGCGCGGCGGAGATGTTCGCCCGCTTCCGCTCCTCGAAGGATTTTGAGCCGAGCAAGAAACAATACGCTCCCGGTTGGGCCAGTCATGATTTAGTCGGCGACCCACGATTCACGCGCTGGGCCGCTGATTGGCGGCAGCCGCTCGATGTGCGACTTCAAGCAGGCAGCCCCGCGCTCGCCGCTGGCCTTCCCCTGCCCGATGCTTGGCCCGATCCGCTGCGCGGTCACAATTCCAATCAACCCGACATCGGCGCTATCCCCTTGAAGGGACAAGAATGGCGCGTCGGCGTGCGCGGCCGGTTAACGCTGTCTGGAGCGGAGGTCGAGCCACTGCCGGAGCCGCCCGGCAGCCCTCGTCCTATCGATGTCACCCTGCCGCCGCGACCGACCGGCAAACCTGTCGCCATCGTCGAGGGCTACCCCGCGTTCGACGCCCCCCTGCTGCGCTTCGCCCTGCGCCGGCAACGCATCCCGGTTGAAAATTTCCATCGCCAATGGCTGGATACCAAGGATTACGGCAACTATCGTCTGGTGGTGCTGGTCGGCGACCTGACACGGGGCAAGGTCAGTCCCGACAAGTACGACCGCGACGACCTGGCGCGCGTCCAGCAATATCTCGAAAACGGCGGCACCTTGTTACTCATGACTGGCCGCCAAGCGGTGTTCGCCACGCCGGAAGGAAAGGACTTTCTCACCGAGTTGATTGGCACTTGTCCATCCGTGAAGAATGTCAAGGAAATGCAACTGGAGGTTCTTCAACCGCAACATCCTTGGGTCAAGCATCTGGGATCGCGAACTCCTGCCTGGCTGCTGCCGCGTCCGGGAAGTTTTCTGTCCACCAGCAAGGGGGAGGTTATCATGGGGAGCCAAGCGGGTCATGCGGTCCTGTACCGTCTGCCCGTCGGCAAGGGGCAACTTCTGTATGTCGGCTGGGATTTGGCGCGGTCGCTCCCATCGGGACGTTCACCATCCACCATGGAACAGGAGCAGCTCTTCGAGGAGCAGATGCACATTTTACTCAACCTGATGGCGGCGGCATGTTCCGACCCGATTGCGAAATGACGTGGGTATTTCCTGTCCTTGTTTCACCAGGGACGGTGTCTCACCTAAAATGAGCAAGCGCAACCAACCGAAATCGAAAAATGCTGATCCGCTAATTCCTAATTGACATGGAGAGAGGAAAGTTCATGAAATACGGTGAGTTGAAACATACCGACATCGAGAAGATGGACAAGACGAATAAAGTGGTCCTGCTCCCCTTGGCGAGCCTGGAGCAGCATGGCCTGCACTGCCCCTTATTGACCGATAGCATGTTGGGGGGAGAAGTGGCGGCGCGGGTGGAGGCGGCTTTGCCGGATACCGTGCTGTTGCTGCCGGTGCAATGGCTAGGGTCCAGCGATCATCACTTAAAATTTCCCGGCTCGATCAGCGTGCCGTCCAGCTTGTACATTGACATGGTATGTCATATCTGTGAGTGCATCCTGAACGCCGGTTTTCGCCGCATTTTCCTGCAAATCTCGCACGGCGGCAACGAAATCCCTTGTCAAGAAGTTATCTATCGATTGGGCATGAAGCACCGCGACCGGGACGATTTTTGGATCGCCAGCGCCGGGTACTGGTCCATCGCCGACGATGTGCTGCGCATTCCCGAAATGACCACCGAACGCATCACGCACGCTTGCGAGTATGAAACCTCGATGGTGCTGGCGCTGAAAGCCGAATTAGTGGACATGAGCCAGGCCAAAGGGGAACACATTTGGATGGAATCGCGCTATTACTTCCCGGATTTGACAACGACGCGCCGCAGTAAGGTCAACGTGTCGCTGCCGTTCGAGCGCATGACTCGCACCGGCGCCATCGGCAAACCGGAGTTGGCCACGGCTGAGAAGGGGCATAAACTGTTCGAGGTCATTAGCGCCAAGGTCGCCGACTTCGTGCGGGAATTTGCTCATTGGCCCCGCCCGCGCATGAAATGAATGACTGACCAAGACCGGACAATTCCTGCTTTCTAACGATAGCACCGCATGGCGAACCTCAGTTGGTTAGATTGGGTTTTCTTCATCGGCTACCTGGGAATCGTGTTTGCCATCGGCTGGTGGTTCGCGCGGCAGCAGCAGTCGAATGACGATTATTTTCTCGGCGGCAGACGGTTGAACTGGCTGCCAGTGGGATTGTCTCTGTTCGCCACGTCGTTCAGTTCTTTGTCGTTCGTCGGCTTGCCGCGCGAGGCCGCCTACGCCGACTATCATCTGCTGTTGGCGATCTTGTTTATCCCCCTCGTCGTTACGCCGATTGTCTGCATCTGGTTCATCCCATTATACCATCGTCTGGGACTGACCAGCGCTTACGAATATCTGGAAAAGCGTTTCAGCCGAGAAATTCGTTTGTTGGCCAGCACGTTGTACATCGTGCATCATATTGGCTGGATGGGGAGCGTGTTGTTCGCGGTGGCCGTCATCTTGCAGGTCGTACTAGGGTTGGATGAAACCGGCATGCGCCGGCTGCTGGTCGCGGTCGGCGTCTTCGCTACGTTCTACACGGCCATCGGCGGCGTCAAGGCGGTCATCTGGACGGATGTGCTACAAGCGGTCGCCTTGGGTAGCAGCATGACGGCCGTCTTGTGGCTAACCACGGCCCGCGTCGCCGGTGGCTGGTTGGGGGTCTGGGATTTGGCGCAGGCGCATGACAAGATGCGCATGTTTGATTTTCAATTCGATTTGACCCAGCGCGGCAATTTCTTCGCGGCCTGCGCCTTCGGCTTCTTCGTGTATCTGGCCGCCCACACGGTCTCGCTGACCGCCGTGCAGCGCTATGTGTCCGTGCCGACGGTGACGGCCGCCCGCTGGTCATTGGTCGTCAATGGCGTCATGGTGGCCGTGGTATGCGGGTTGTTCTTCCTGGTCGGCACGGCGGTATTCGCCTTTTATCATCAGCCCGCCGCGACTGGCTTTCCCACCGTGGCGCGGCAAGATCAATTGCTGCCTTACTTCATTCTGACCGAGCTACCAGGTTTCGGCCTCACTGGATTGTTGGTGGCGGGACTGTTTGCCGCCGCCATGAGCAGCTTGGATAGCGGTCTCAACACATTGACCATGAGCGTGGTTTGCGATTGGCTCGACGACCGGTGCTTGGGCGTGGGGCTAAGCCGGGCGTTGTGCGTCTTGTTCGGCGCGGCGACGATTGCCGCCGCCTTGGCGGTGCCGGTGCTGGGAGAAACGGTGTTCGATGTGATCATCAAGATTTCCGGCACCTTCTTCGGCTTGTTGCTCGGCGTGTTCCTGCTCGGCATGTTGATACCGGGAGCAGGTACGACGGCAGTTTGGGTCGGCGTCGCCGCCGGCATCCTGAGCTTGTTCGGCGTTTGGACGCTGACTAGCGTTTCGCACTGGTGGTACGGGGCGGTGTCCTGCCTGCCGACGTTCCTGGCCGGCGGCGGGTACGCCCTGTGGCGGCCACGGAACTGGATCGCGCGCCGCAATGCTTGGTAATGGTCCCTGCGCGGACTAACAAGTGACGGCAAGAAATAGTGGAGTAACTTGCTCCTTTAGGATAGAATTCGGCTCAAATGCCTCTGGAACGTATCCCTATCGAGGAGCCGTCACCATGAAACCTATCGTCGGTGTGGTCGCGTCATTGCTTGGGGCCGGAATGGCAATGGCGGCGGACAAGCCTTTGACGTTGGACGTGTGGTCTGGACCAGCGCCAGGAGAAGTTGGGAAAATCGAAGAAGAAAAACTGGTGGAAGGAAAACCAGGGCAACGAACCGTGAAACGGCTTACCAATGTCAGCAAACCGACTCTGACCGTCTTCAAGCCCGCCGCTGACAAGGACACCGGAGCGGCAGTCTTGATTTGTCCAGGAGGTGGCTACAACATCTTGGCTTGGGACCTGGAAGGGGAGGAAGTCGCGGCCTGGTTGAACTCCATCGGGGTCACGGGCGTCGTCCTCAAGTATCGCGTTCCTCGGCGCGGCAAGCTGACTTCCGATGGACAACCTATTGCCCCCTTGCAGGACGCCCAGCGGGCACTCCGTCTGGTGAGAAGCAAAGCCAAAGAATGGGGCATCGATCCGGACCGCATCGGCATTCTGGGATTCTCCGCCGGTGGTCATCTGTCCGCCGCCGTCGCCACCAATTTCGACCAATGCAGCTATGAGCCGATGGATGACGTGGACAAACTCAGCTCCCGGCCCGATTACGCGGTGCTGGTTTATCCGGCGTATCTGCTGAGTAAAGACAATCTCCAGCTCACGCCGCACATCCGCGTGTCCAAGGACACACCGCCGACATTCTTCGCGCATGCCAGCGATGACCGCATTTTGCCGGACAACAGCGTGCAAATGTACTTGGCCCTGCGCCGCGCGGGGGTTCCTGCCGAGCTGCACATCTACGCCCAGGGCGGACACGGCTTCGGTCTGCGCCCCAGCGAGCAACCTTGCTCGACCTGGCCGGCCCGCTGCGCCGAATGGCTGAAGGCCCAAGGGATTCTCGAAAAGAAGACAGTAGGGAAGTGAGTTATCATCTGAACGGTTTTTCCATCGATTCATCGGTTCACGCTCGTTGTTGAACATTCTTTCGTGAACTGATGAATCACCAAATCATCCGTTTTTAGTAGAATACTTTGTTCCTGAAATTCATCGATTCCCGCGAATTGACGGTTCCGAGCGCGAACCGATGAATCCTTATCCCGCAAAGGACATCATCATGCGTTGCTTGTTCGCCATGCTTCTTGGTTTTCTTGCTGTCATCGGGGCCAGTCCGTCCGTGCACGCCGACGCGCCGCGCCAGCCGAACGTCCTGTTCATTGCCATCGACGATTTAAACGATTGGATCGGCTGCTTACAGGGACATCCGCAGGCACGGACACCGCATATGGACAGACTGGCCCAGCGCGGCACCTTGTTCACCAATGCTCATTGCCAGTCCCCCTTGTGCAACCCCTCGCGAGTCAGTGTGCTGACCGGTCGGCGACCATCGACTACCGGCGTCTATGCCTTGGGACCGTGGTTTCGCACGTCCGAACCACTTAAGAACTTGGTGACGTTGCCGCAATACTTCGCCAAACATGGCTATGTCACGATGACCACCGGTAAGGTGTTCCATGACGCTTATCCCCCCAAGGAAGCGCGCGCGGATGGCTCGGAGATCATGGTTTGGGGCTATCACGGCAGCTTCGCCCCCCGGCCGACCAAGAAATTTGTCCAGACGCCGGACAACATCGCCCTCATGGATTGGGGCGTGTTCCCCGAACGGGACGAGCAACAGGACGATTGGAAAGTCGCGGACTGGGCCATCGAGCAGCTCCGTAAACCGCCGAAGCAGCCGTTTTTCTTGGCCGTGGGCTTGCGTCATCCGCATGTCCCCTGCTACGCCACCCAGAAATGGTTCGATCTATACCCCGACGAATCGCTGGCCATGCCGCCGGTCAAGGCGAATGACCGCGACGATGTGCCGCGCTTCGCCTGGTACTTGCACTGGAAATTGCCGGAGCCGCGTCTGGCCTGGCTTCAGGAAAATAACGAATGGCGACCGCTGGTGCGCGCTTATCTGGCCAGTATCAGCTTCGTCGATAGCCAAGTCGGGCGCATCCTCGAAGCGCTGGAGAAATCCGGCCAAGCCGACAATACCATTGTCGTATTGTGGTCCGATCATGGCTTTCACTTGGGAGAAAAAGGGATCACGGGGAAGAACACCCTCTGGGACCGCTCCACGCGGGTTCCGCTGATCTTCGCAGGTCCTGGTATTCAGGCGCGGGCCAAATGCGGCCAGCCGGCGGAGCTGCTGGACATGTATCCGACATTGCTGGAGCTGTGCGGCTTGCCGACCAAGTCCGACTTGGAAGGGCATAGTCTGGTTCCGCAGCTGCGCGATGCCCAGACGGCGCGCGTCTGGCCGGCCATCACCACGCACGGGCCGAACAATCATGGCATCCGCGCCACGCATTGGCGCTACATCCGCTACGCCGACGGCTCGGAGGAATTGTACGACATGAAAAGCGATCCGAACGAATGGACCAACCTCGCCGCCGACCCGCGCCACGCCACCACAAAGAAGGAACTGGCGAAGTGGCTACCCAAAGTCAACACTCCTCCCGTGGCGGGCAGCACGGTGCGCCTCATCGAGCTGCGCGATGGCGTTCCTTACTGGCAAGGCCAACGCATCGGCCCGGATGATCCGATTCCGCAATGACTACTCGGCGGGGTTCCGCAATGACTACTCGGCGGGGCGCGCCAATTGGCTCACATCGACTTCATGCACCCAACGGCGCAGCAGTTGTTTTTCTTCCGGGGTGAACTTGTCCTTGCCCGGCGGCATGTCATCGGTGGCCACGGATATCCAAAGCAAGCTGCGCTTGCGATTGACGACGTTCAGCGACGGCCCCGACTTGCCCCCCTTGAGAATGGCGGCGGGGGTCCGCACGTCCAGCCCCGCTTTGCGGTTCTTGCCATCGCCGTGACAGCTCACGCACTTGGCTTCCAAGATCGGCAGCACGTCCTTCTCAAACGAGATCGGCGCCGGGGCAGCCGCGGGTTCCGGTTGCGCTTGCCCCCACGGCAGCAAAGCGAAAAATAGGCACGTGGCAACGGCAAAACACGCAAGTTTCTGAATCATGGTGGGTTTCATTCCGGTAGGTGTTACCATTCGTGGATTCAGCAGCGCGGGAAATTTCATCCAGCATGCCCGATCAGCACCCGGTTGGCAAGGGAAAAGGGAAAAGATATTCCAGATAGCGGCCCAGAATCTCTGGAATTCCGGGTCCCCGCCGCGTAAAATAGGCGAAGTTGGGTATGACGAAAGGCATGGGGTTCACCAACGCCGACAAATAATTTGCTCAACACCTTGTGACTTCTGTCCCCGTAGCTCAATTGGATAGAGCGTCGGCCTCCGGAGCCGAAGGTTACAGGTTCGAATCCTGTCGGGGATAGTTGAAAAATTAGAGCTTATGACAACGCCAAGCCGGTGGAATGTAAACCGCTCGCTTTGACAAAACCAATTACTGGGGTATGAATTCCCTCGATACGAAACCGCCGCCGCAAATTAAATCGGTAATTTCAGTCGTCCAATGCCTATCCCCAGGAGGTCAACCCTCAATATCATAGCTGTTCTCACACGACCTTTACCCCGGCACCATCGCCGCCAGTAACGCTTGATCCGCACCAACAAGCTGGCCATTATGATTGACGCCGTCAAGATTTTGACACTGTCCTAGCAAACGCTGGAATGGGATGACGAGAAGTTTCCGTATAGTTGGTTGGAGTAAACCGTGCTCATCGACGTGGCCAACGCGAATGTCGTGGATGTGTATCATGCCCTGGTCGGTATTGTTACTCCTCGGCCTATCGCGTGGGTGACGAGCGTCGACCGGGACGGGCGTGTCAATCTGGCGCCGTTCAGTTTCTTCAACGCCTTCGGGGCCAATCCGCCGGTGGTGGTCTTCTCCCCGACGCGACGCCGCGACGGCAGCACCAAGGACACCTTGCACAACGTTGAAGCCACCGGCGAATTCGTCCTCAACGCCGCCGTGGAGTCGCTGGCCGAGCAAATCAATCTCTCTTCGAAGGAGCTGCCTCCCGGCCAAAGTGAAGTGGAGCTAACAGGCCTGCGCCTGCAACCGTCACTCAAAGTCAAGCCGCCGCGCCTGGTCGAAACGCCGGTAAGCATGGAATGCAAGGTCCATCAAATCCTCCCCATCGGTGATGGCCCGATCTCGGCCAATCTGGTCATCGGCGAGGTGTTGATGATTCATATTGCTGACAACGTCTTGGACGACAAAGGCAAAGTCGATCCGCGCAAGCTGCGCACCATCGCTCGTCTGGGAGGCGATTATTACTGCCGGACCAGCGATTTATTTGAGATGAAGCGGCCGTGAGTACTTCTTGGCTTAGCGACGCTTCGCAGAAGCGTCTTGCCGCGAGACGCTTCTGCGAAGCGTCGCTAATAGGAGTTCATGACATGGCCATGGCGTTACGACCAAACGGGCCGCCGATTACCAGTTGGTTGTATGGCAACCTGCCCGAGTTCAAGCAAGCGCGGCTGGAGACCATGACGCGCTGGGCCAGGGAGTACGGCGACGTCGTCGGCTTGCGCTTCGGTCATCGCCGTATTTACTTGCTCAGTCATCCCGATCTGATTCAAGAAGTCCTTGTCGAACAGGCAACGAATTTCACGAAGCATTTCTCGCTGAGAATGACGCCGCTGATTCTCGGCAACGGGCTGCTGACCAGCGAAGGGGATTTCTGGCGGCGGCAACGGCGGCTGGTGCAGCCGGCCTTTCAGAAAAGTCGGATCGCCAGCTATGCCCCGGTGATGGTCGAATATACCGAGCAACTGCTCAAGGGGTGGCAGCCGGGGGACAAGCGCAACATCCACGCCGAGATGAGCCGGCTCACGTTGCAAATCGCCGCCAAGACGCTATTTGACGCTGACGCCGCGGATGACGCTCAACACGTTGGCGAGGCCATGCAGGTGATGCAAGAGAGTTTCATTCGGCTATTCAATCGTCTGGTGCCGATTCCGTTGTTCATTCCCACGGCCAACAACATTCGCATCAAGCGTGCCGCCCGCCAATTGGATGACATTATCTATGGCTTCATCCGCCAACGCCGCGCCAGCAAAGTGAACAAGAGCGATCTGTTGTCCTTGTTGCTCAATGCCCGCGATGAGGACAATAGCCGGATGACCGATAAGCAAGTGCGCGACGAGGCCATGACGCTGTTCCTGGCCGGCCATGAAACGACAGCCCTGGCGCTATCATGGACCTGGTACTGCTTGTCGCAAAATCCGGACGCTGAGGCGAGTTTGCAAGCCGAGGTCGATACCGTGTTGCAAGGCACGTTGCCCACCTTCGCCGATTGGTCGAAATTGCGTTTCACCGAGGCCGTGGTGTTGGAAGCGATGCGGCTCTATCCGCCTGCGTATATCGTGGGCCGTGAAGCGAGCGTCCCCTGTGACATCGGCGGCTACCACGTTCCCAAGGGGACGACGTTGCTGATGAGCGAATGGGTGGTGCAGCGTGATCCCCGATTTTACGACCGTCCCAACGACTTCCGCCCGTGGCGCTGGCTCGATGGCTCCACGCAAACCATGCCGCGCTACGCCTACTTCCCCTTCGGCGGCGGCCCGCGCCTGTGTGTTGGCCGTGATTTCGCCATGATGGAGATGGTCCTCGTCCTGGCCACCATCGCCCAACGCTATCGCTTCACCCTCGAACCCGGCCAAACCGTCAAACCAAACCCAGCGTTTACCTTACACCCTGATCCGGGGGTGCCGGCGGTGTTGAGGGAGCGATGACGTTAAAGAGAGCGGGGAACGTAATATGATTGCCGAAAACGATCAATCGCAACAACCGCACTGAGAATCCGTGCTGACTGCCAACTCTTGCCTTCATGCTTTCCGTGGTGCTGCAAGCACGTCAGCGAAATAAGAGTCCCCGCGGAAAATTGCCGCCCCACCGCGCCCATTTTACTAGGATAATCCCATTACCCACAACCGTTCCAGGAGTGATCGTTATGAAACGCATCGTACTGTTGATCGCCGTGGTGGCTGTCGGACAGCAGGGCCGGGCCGAGGAACCGAAGAAACTGCTCAATGTGCCGTATGGCAGCCATCCGCGCCAGGTGCTGGATTTCCACCAGGCACAGTCGGACAAGCCGACGCCGGTGGTCTTCTACATCCACGGCGGCGGCTGGCGAGGGGGCGACAAGAAAATCGATCCGCGGCCCTACCTCGACAAAGGGATTTCGGTGGTGGCCATCAACTACCGCTATGTTCAAAACGCCGTCGAAGACAAGGTGGTGCCGCCGGTGAAGGCGCCGCTGGAAGATGCCGCCCGCGCCCTGCAATTCGTTCGCTCCAAGGCCGCCGAATGGAACATCGACAAGAAACGGATCGGCGCCACGGGTGGTTCCGCTGGCGGCTGCTCGTCACTCTGGCTCGCCTTCCATGACGACTTGGCCGACCCTACAAGCGACGATCCCGTCGCCCGCGAATCAACCCGGTTGTATTGTGCCGCCGTCAATGGCGCGCAGGTGTCCCTCGATCCGAAGGAATTGCGTGAATGGATGCCGAACTACGGCTACGGCGCCCACGCCTTCGGGCTGCCGAATTTTCAAGCTTTGATCGACGATCGAGAAAAAGTTTTGAAATGGATCAAGAAATACTCGCCGATTGAGCACGTTTCCAAGGATGATCCGCCCATCGCGCTGTTCTATCGTGGCGAAGTGCCGGTCGTCGGCGCCTCGCCGAAGGACCCGACGCACTCCGCCATCATGGGGGTCAAACTCGCGGAGCGCCTCAAGGCCGCGAACGTGGACGTGGTGCTTGTCCATCCCGGCCAGACGCATCCAAAATACCAGACCGCCACGGATTATCTGATCGACCGTTTGAGCAAGTGAATCGGGAGCGAGTGAGGATGGCATTCGCGGTCCAATCTTCCTGTTCTCATCACGAGTTTTTTTCTTGTCACCGAGCCAGCGAGAAGCGTATGGTGCTTGATGAGAAATGAAGTAAGCGCCCCATATACGTTACCTTGTTGTCAAGGAAACGCCGATCCATCACTTCCCGATGGGGCTGGTGGATTCATCGTTTCGCGTGGGATGTCGCGGGCACGAAACGATGAATCACCTGGCAACGACATCGGGAAGTTAGTTTCAATGGGCCCCTAAAACCATTGTTCACGCATTTCAACCACGAGGAGACACCTGCCATGCAGCGGAACACGCACACGGAAAGGACCGATCTGCTTCCCCTCTCGCGCCGGGAGTGGTTGCAACTCGGCGGCTTGGGGATCGCGGGAGTTTTGTTCACGGGCGACAGCATCTTGTCGGTCGCCACGGGGCAGGTCCCAGCTAAGTCGGACAGTCTGACGCCCTTCAATCGGTTTCCGCGCATGGTGCAGGAGTATTTTGTGCAGCGCGTGCGGCGCATCGAGGCGGAAGGGAATCGCCTGCGGGCCGCGCTGAAGACCAAATCCGACGCCGAACGGTATGTGCAATCGGTGCGGGAGAAGATTCAACTCAGCTTCGGCCCCTTCCCGGAGAAGACGCCACTCCAGCCGCGCATCACCGGCGTTGTCGAACGGGATGGCTACAAGATCGAGAAAGTCATCTTTGACAGCAGGCCGAACTTCCCGGTGACGGCGAATCTGTACATCCCCAAAGGGCGCAAGTTTCCGCTGCCGGGAGTGATCGGCTCGTGCGGCCATTCCATCAACGGCAAGGCGGCGGAAGCGTATCAAAGCTTCTCACAAGGTTTGGCCAGGCAAGGCTATGTCGTGTTGATCTTCGATCCCGTCAGCCAGGGGGAGCGGTTGCAATACCCCGACGAGCACTTGCGCTCGCACCACGGCGCCGGCGTCGGCGAGCATTTATATGCAGGGAATCAGCAATTCCTGGTCGGCGAGTTCCTGGGCACCTGGCGGGCGTGGGACGGCATCCGTGCCCTAGACTACCTGCTGACGCGCGACGAAGTCGATCCCAAACACGTTGGCATCACCGGCAATTCCGGCGGCGGCACCATGACAACGTGGTTGTGCGGCGTCGAGCAGCGCTGGACGATGGCCGCCCCGGCTTGCTTTGTGACCACCTTCCGCCGTAACTTGGAGAACGAGCTACCCGCTGATACCGAGCAATGTCCGCCGCGCGCCCTGGCGTTGGGCTTGGATCACGCCGACTTCCTGGCCGCGTTGGCTCCCAAGCCGATCATCATTCTCGCCAAGGAGCGCGATTACTTCGACGCCCGCGGCAGTGAGGAAGCCTACGCCCGGCTCAAACACCTTTACAAGTTGTTGGGGGCGGAAGAGAACATCGCCTTGTTCATTGGGCCAAGCTATCATGGCTACTCGCAGGAAAACCGCGAGGCCATGTACCGCTGGTTTAACAAGGTCACGGGTATCTCCGACGCTCAAACGGAGCCGAAGCTGACCATCGAAAAGGATGAAACCTTGTGGTGTACGCCCCAAGGACAGGTGACGACGCTCAAGCCGCGCACGGTGTTTTCCTTCACTCAGGCCAAGGCGCGGCAACTGGCCAAACAACGGCCCGCGCTGGACAGTGAGGCTCTGCGCCGAGCGGTGACGACGGTACTGAAGCTGCCCGCCGCCGAAGGAATCCCGGACTATCGCATTCTGCGCAACGCCGGCCCGCGCCAGTATCCCGCCAAGTTTTACACGACTTATGCCGTCGAAACCGAGCCAGGCATTCACGCCTTGGTCACGCGCTTGTCGGATTATCGGCTGGATTCGCGCCCTTCGCGCGGCGACAACCGGGCCATCCTATACGTGGCTCACCATTCCAGCGACGACGAGCTACGCGGCGAACCGTTTATCGGCGAGCTGCTCAAGGCGGAACCGCAAGCCACTTTCTATGCCTGCGACGTGCGCGGCATCGGCGAATCCAAACCGGATACCTGCGGTCCTCGGTCCTTTCTCCGCCCCTATGGCTGCGATTACTTTTACGCCATTCATTCCTTGATGCTGGATCAACCGTATCTGGGACAAAAGACATTCGACGTGCTGCGCGT
>JBKBIP010000007.1:13420-69336 GCA_046297495.1 Gemmataceae bacterium
CCACAAGGACATTCACCTGACGGGGCTGGGTTGGGGGGCGCTGCCGGCCACGTTCGCGGCCTTGCTGTCCCATGATGTCAAACAGGTGACGCTCAAACATGCTTTGACATCCTATAGCGCCATTGCCGAATCTGAGGAATATCACTGGCCCTTGTCGGCGTTCCTGCCGAATGTGCTGGCCCATTTCGATCTCCCCGATTGTTACCGCGTCTTGCAGGCCAAGCAGCTGCGCCAGATCGCGCCGTGGGAAGCGCGCGCGGATAAGGGGTAAGAGCCGTTTGGTTGAAGATGATTTCGCGGGAATACAAGGCGAGCGGAGGCCGTAAGGCCCCTTGGCGAAAGGTGTTGCCAGGGGATGTTCCGGCTCCCACGCGTCGGAAATCTTTCCAGCGGGCCTGCCGCTTCGTGCGATTATTTCATTTTCTCATATTCTGGAACGGCATCTGGCATATATTTTGCGCAACTTCCATCAAGGGAACCGTCTCGGATAATCCGATGGAATAATAAAGGGGGATGGTCTGGAAATGAAGCGAACCGTCCTCTTCTGTCGTGCTGGTCAACAAACCATGATCGGGTTCGCGCCGTAGGGATAATTACTCCCAGCCACGGGCAACCAGGTTGTACTGCGTGCCACTAGCGGCGTATGATACAGAGGAGGGAGGATGTATTTCGTCCGTACCTTATCTACTTTCCGACTTCAGACCGTGTTACCATCGATACATAGGTCATAACGGAAACAATCATCATTCTTTGGTCCCCGCGCGAGGAAAATCCGGTGAGCACAAGTCCTGAGTCACAAACCGACGCCCAGCTGATGGAACAAGCACGCCGGCAGGTCCAGCGTTTGATGGATGAAGTCACGCGGCTGGCCGAATCCGACGTGTCCCAGCAACAATTCTTTAGTGAATTTCTGGAACACGTCCTAACCGCAATCGCGGCTCCGGCGGGGGCGGTATGGATGCGCACTCCGCAAGGGAATTTGCAGCTGCAATATCAGATCAACATTCGGCTGGTGGGGCTGGATCAAAGCGACGAAACCCGCCAGCAACACGGCGAGCTGTTGCGTCATGCCATGCAACTGACGCGCCCGCTGTTGCTGCCGCCGCACAGCGGCCCCGGCGAAGGGGTTCCCGGCGCGATCAATCCCACCAATTTCGTCAATATGTTGGTGCCGATCATCCATAATCAGCAAGTGGTCGGCATGATCGAGGTATGGCAAGACCCGCGCCGCAATCCCGACGCGCAGCGCGGCTTTTTGCAATTCCTGACGCGCATGGCCGAGTTGGCGAGCAGCTACATCCGCAATCAGCAGATGAAGCAGATGGCTGGCCAACAACAGGTCTGGTCGCAGCTGGAAGCCTTCGCCCGGCAGATTCACACCAGCCTCAACCCCACCGAAGTCGCCTATCTTACCGTCAATGAAGCCCGCCGCCTGATCGAGTGTGACCGAGTGAGCGTTGCAGCCCGGCACAGCCGCAAAATGGTCGTGGAAGCCATCAGCGGCGCCGACGTGGTGGAAAAACGTTCCAGTCTGGTGCAATTGCAGCGGGCATTGTGTGAGCGCGTGGCGGAATGGGGGGAACGGTTGGTGTTCCAGGGGGTCCAGGATGACACTCTCCCCCCCAAGGTGCTCCATGCCTTGGATGCTTACTTGGAGGAAAGCAACAGCAAATTGTTGGTCATCCTGCCGTTGCGCGATGAGCGCGAGCTGGACAAAGACAACCCCAAGAAAAAGCTGCCGTCGGTGCGCTCGGTGATGATGATGGAATGTTTCGAGCCGCCTCCCGCTGCCGAGCCGATGATCGCTCGCCTCGAAGTCATCGGCCGCCACGCTGCCAGCGCCATGTTCAACGCCCTGGAACACAAGCGGATTCCACTACGCATGTTGTGGAAGCCGATCATGAAGGTTCAAGATGGACTGGGGGGAAAGGCCCGCGCCATCACCATCAGCATCGTCGTCGGCCTGCTGCTGCTCATCGGCGCCATGATCTTCGTTCCCTATCCGCTCAAGATGGACGCCAAGGGACAATTGTTGCCAACGGATCGTCAGTGGACCTACTCCCCCAGCCAAGGGCAAGTGCGTGCCTTCGTGCCCGGAGTCGAACCGGGCGCTTTAGTCCAAGAAGGAATGCCCCTGGCGGAAATGTTCGATCCGCAGCTGCAATATGAGTTGATCACGCTGGATAATCAGATTAAGGCCGCGCGGGAAGAAGCCGCCGAGTTGTGGCGCCAACATTCCCTAGCGCCCCCTTCCGAAAAACCTTCCATCTACATCCAATATGTGAACAAAGACGCGATTGCCAAGGGAAAAGCCCGAGAACGAGATGCCCTCCTGGTACGGACCCATTCTCTGCCAGGCGAAAAAGATCGTGGCCGTTTCTACTTGAAATCCCCCATGACGGGGACGATCTTGAATTTCGATTTCCGTGAAACTCTGACCAATCGCACGGTTAAACCTTCCGATCCCCTCATTCGGATTGGCGATAAAACGAAAAACTGGGAGATTGAGCTAAGAATTCCTCAAAAGCACATCGGCCAAGTCCTGCAAGCCTTCGAGAACACCGGCAACGCGCCGCTCGATGTGGACCTGTTGCTCTTGACGAATCCGACCCAGACCTATCGGGGTAAACTCGACCGTCACAAACTGGCCGCCGAGGCCATCCCGAGCGCCGACGATCCCAACGATCCCGAACCGGTGGTGTTGGCCTCGGTTCGGTTGGAAGGCACGGATATTCCAAAGGACAAACAGCTCCCCCGCGAGTTGCTGGTGACGGGGGCCGCAGTGAGTACGAAGGTCCGTTGCGGCAACCGGGCCATGGGCTATTCCCTGTTCTATGGCTTGTGGGAGTTTGTGTACGAAAAAGTCATCTTCGCGTTTTAACGGCTGAGGGTCTTGTCTGCACACATTCTGGATTCCTCGTTTCGCCTTGGCTTGTTGAATGTCGGCGCAAAATCGCCGAGCCGATAGGGACGTTGGAAATACAACATTCTCTTACTTAAGGGTTCTAAGTCATGTCACGCATCCTCTCTAGCGGAGTCGGGTTGGCTCTTCTGCTGATCGGGCTGGTGGGTTGTATCCCCGCCACTTCGTCGCCGCCCGCGACGGCCGACAATGGCTCGGCAGCTCCGAGCGCCGCCGACGTGAACATCGGCCAGCCGCTTTATCCCCCCGTCGAGCCAAAAGCCAATGAAACGCCCGTGGCCCGCTCCGTTGATCCAATTGTGATCCCTAATTGTCGTTTCACGATCCCCGAAAAGGTCGAGCTGCCGAGTCGGCGCGAAGGGGTCTTGCTGTTCATCGCCACGGATGTCGAACCGGCGGAATATCAAGAACTGGTGGAGAACAAGCAGTGGCCCAACCAAGAGCGTTATTTCGTCGTCCGCGAGGCCGTGCGCAAGGAAGACAAGGAGCGATTGGAGACGTTGTATCCCGGCCTCATCCACACGCGCCGCAACGTCGTGGGGAAGGACTTGCAAGGACAAGATGTAGTCCAAGAATTGTACTACTTCGACCGCCCCTATCGCCGTTTGCGCGAGGGGGACATGGTGCGCGAAGGGCAATTACTGGCCCGCTTGGATGACAGCTTGTCCCGCGACGACGTGGCCATCAAGTATGCCCGGCTCGAAGCGAGCAAGGCCGACTTCGTGGCGGCGGAGAAAACCCGCGATGAGGCCAAGAAGCGCTACGAGACCCAAGTGCATTTGTGGAATAAAGGCCAAGGCACCACCTCGCAAGAGGAAATGCGCGGCGCCGAGCTGACGTGGATTCGATACATCTACGAAGCCATCGCCAAGCAACAGGCCATCAAGCTGTCGGAAAGCGAATTGCGCCAATCGCAAACCGTCCTCAAGGAGCATGAAATCCGCAGTAAGATCGACGGCATCATCAAGATGATTTATCGCAGACCTGGCGAAGCGGTGAAAGCGATGGAACCGGTTTTCCACATCGTCAACTGCGATCGGTTGCGGTTGGAAGGGCAAGTGGAGCTGCAATATCTACACAGGTTGCGGTTGGGGATGCCGGTGCAGGTCGAGGCGAGTCAGTACGAAAGCCCGCTGCTGGAGCTGGGTGGCCACATGGGGGAAATCACCAGCGTGGCCGTCAGCAATGGGCCGGAGCAATTGATCGTCTCCGCCAGCATGGACAAGACCGTGCGGGTGTGGGACCGCAGCAAATGGAAAGAACAACGCATTTTCGATCATCCCGCTCCTGTGCGGGCGGTGGTCTGTACTCCCAAGGGGGCGGAAGCCAACTTGTGTCTAACCGGCGCCGATGACGGCAAAGCCCGCCTGTTCGACTTAGATAGCGACAGCAACGAGCCACTACGGGTGCTGGACGAGAATCACGCCGGCGCCATCAACTGCGTGGCTTTCAGCCCGAACGGCCAATGGTGCGCCACGGGCGGGGATGACCGCGCCATCCGTCTCTTTGACGTCCGGACTGGCAAGATGGTTTATCAGTTTCCCCAAGGACATCGCGGGGCCGTTACCTCCATCCAGTTCACCCCTGCTTGCAAGCTCGTGTCCACGGGTCGGGACAACACCATTCGCGTTTGGGACTTGGGGGACAAAGGGGCCAAGCTGACGCTGACCATCGATGATCGTTCCGGGGACATCACCAGTCTGCGCGTCAGCACTGACGGCCAGCGCGTGTTGTTCGATCAAGGGCGGACGCTGCGCGTGTTGTCGCTGCCGGGGGGACAGACGGAAGGGGAGCTAAAAGCGACGAACAGCACCAATCCGTTCAATACATTCGCGGAGTTTTCCCCGGACGCTCAGTTGATCATGACGGCAGGCGCTTCCGAGGGCAAAGTCCAGCTGTGGCGGACTCCCGGCCCAAACACGCGCGGTTTTGAAGTGCGGCAAATGATTCCGCAGGATGCTTCGCCGGCTACCTGCGGCACGTTCGCGCCGGATGGCACCTTCGCCGTCACTGGCACCCGCAGCCATCGCGTCTTGGTCTGGCACGTGCCGACTGCCGAGCAATTGGAACAGCGGATGACGGCCACGCTGACCCTGATTGAGCAATCCGTGGATTCCGGGGCGCGCCAATGCCGCATCTGGGCCGAGCTACCGAACGGTGGCAATCATCTGATCCCCGGCAACACCGCCACCATCGTGCTGAAGCAGTAGGTTAGTCATCAGTTGTCAGTTGGCAGTGATCACTGACAACTGATCACGAACTAATTACCGAGGATGGGCATGTCCGCTGGTTTGGCTACCGACCTGGAACGACGGAAACAGATTCGGCTGCGGTTGCGGCCGGACTTGGAAATTTTGCCGCACCGCTACGAAGGCAAGACGTTTTACATCGTCAAGGATCCCGTCAGCCTGCGTTATTATCGTTTCAAGGAGCAGGAGCGCTTTTTGCTCGGCCTGATGGACGGTGAGCACACCCTGGAAGACGCGCAGAAGGAGTTCGAGAAGCGTTTTCGACCGGAGCGTCTGACGCTGGAAGACCTGGAAGCGTTCGGCCAGCAACTCTTGACGGTCGGCTTGGCTCACAATGAATCGCCACAAGCCGGCAAGCAACTGTTTGATCGGCGCAAGAAACGGCTACGGCGTGAATGGACGGCCACGCTCACCAACATCCTCTATATCAAGATTCCTCTGATCGATCCGGATCGCTTGCTGGTACGCATGTTGCCGTGGCTATGGTGGATCTTCACGCCGTTGTTCTTCGCCGCCAGTGTGCTATTCATGCTGTCGGCCGTCTTCTTGGTTGCCACCCATTTTGACACCTTCATGGAAAAACTGCCCAGTTATCAGGAGTTTTTCCGCTTCAAGACGGTCGTATACCTATGGATTGCCTTGGGGATCGTCAAAGTCATCCACGAATTCGGCCACGGCCTGAGTTGCAAGGCATTCGGGGGTGAAGTCCATGAGATGGGCTTCTTGTTATTATGTTTATCGCCATGCTTGTATTGCAACGTCTCCGATGCCTGGACGATGCCTAATAAATGGTATCGTATTATCATTAGTTTCGCCGGCATCTACGTTGAGCTGGTGATCGCCGCCTTGGCCACGTTCATTTGGTGGTACACTCCCAGCCAACCGTTCATCAATAACTTGGCTCTGAGCTTGATGGTGGTGTGCAGCGTCAGCACTGTGGTTTTCAACGGCAACCCGTTGATGCGCTTCGATGGATATTACATCTTGGCCGACTGGTTGGAAATCCCCAATTTGCGTGATCGTTCCAACCGCTTTCTCAAGAACTTGGTGCTGGAAAAGTGCCTGGGGGTCGAGACGCAGCCGGAACCCTACATGGCTTTGAATCGGCGCATTCTGTTCGTTACCTACGCCGTGGTCAGTTACATCTACCGGTGGGTGATTACCTTTAGCATCTTGTATTTCCTTTACAGTTTCCTCAAACCTTACAAACTCCAATCGATCAGCGCTATGCTGGCGTTGGCGGCGCTGGGGTCGTTGATCGGTTGGCCCTTGTATCGCTTCGCGCAAGGGCTGCACAAACGGGGGAGGTTGCCGGACATGAAGAAGGCCCGTGTTAGCGTCACGGTCGCCGGGTTGGTCGGGTTGCTGTTGTTTTTCTTCCTCGTTCCCCTGCCAGTTAGCCGGGTGCGGGAAACGGCCCTGGTGCAACTGCAACCAGAGGCGATCACTCACGTCTATGTGCCGTATCCGGGCGGGATGCTGGAATATTTGCCGATTCGCTATGGCCAGCAGGTGGAGAAGCAAGAAATCATCGCGCGCTTTCGCAACATCGGTCTGGAAAATGAATTGGAGGACGCCCGCACCCAACAGTACATCCGCCACCAGCAAATCTTGGCCTATCGAAGTGAAATTGACAAGACCCCCAACCGCGACCGCCGTGCCCAACTCGAAGTAGCTTTACGTTCCGTCGAGGGGGAGTTGGAGATTTACCAAGCTCGAGTGACCAACCTGGAAGAGCGCCTGCGCGGTTTGGTGGTACGGGCGCCGGTCGCGGGCGTCATCCTGAATCCGCCGCACCTCGATGAAGTCGGAAAACTCTGGGATAAGGATGTGGAAACCCCCTTGTGCGGCATTGCCGACCCCAATCAACTGCGTGTGCTCATGCCGGTCAGCCCGGCGGATTTCCGCTTGCTGAAAGAAGACGTGGAGCTGGCCAGAAAAACCAATGACGGCGAATTGGCGGTGACAATTCGCGTGCAGGGACAAGGATCGCACACCTGCCGGGGCATGATCGCCTACTTGCCGGAATCGGAAGCGCGTGAGGTCCCTTTGGCGTTGACGACGCGCGGCGGCGGCCCCTTGGCCGTCAAACCCAGTCCCGATCCCAAGCAGCTCGTCCCGCAAACCCAACAGTATTTGGTCGCCATCAACTTCCTCGAACCCGACCTGGCTCTCTGTCCGGGGACGCTAGCCCAAGTGAAAGTCCATTGCCGCTGGCGCACCGCCGCATGGTGGGTCTGGCGCAAGATCGCGTCCACGTTTGAAATCGGATTGATTTAACCCGTTCGATCCTTCCGCTTTTCCGTGCTCAATTCACCAAGGGTAAGCTGTATCGTTTCGCGCGGGCTGGCCTCTTCGCCGCGCGAAACGATGAATCCATCCCAACAACCACCCTGGAAACGGAGCGCATGGTTGGGATCACCTCTAAAATTTCCTTGTTTCTGGCTTCAAGGTGAAGTAAACCATATCCATATTTCGCGGAGCAGGTCGATTCGGAGGCGCATCATGGATTTAGGAGGTGTACGATGGTTCGTCGTGTTGGTTCGCACGTGGGAATGGGTGGGTTACTGGCTGTCATCGCATTATTCGGCTGCTCCGCGGCACATAGTGATGACAGTGCCAAAATTCACGAAGCCTTGATGGGCAAGACCGCCCCTGATTTCAAGGCGGACAACGCCTTGAACGGCAAACCGCTTGCCCTGTCCGATCTCAAGGGCAAGGTTGTGTTGCTCGATTTCTGGGCGGTGTGGTGTGGGCCTTGCCGGGCGACGTTTCCGCATCTGATCGAATGGAACAAGGAATACAAGGACAAAGGGCTGGAAGTAGTCGGCGTCACCACCTACTACGAGCGGATCGGTTTCGACAAGGACAAAGGGGAATTAGTGCGGCTCCCCCAAGGGCTGACACCGACCGACGAAATGGACATGATCAAGGACTTCGCTCAGCACTTCAAGCTCGATTATCTCTTGTTGACGTTGACCCGCGCCGATTGGCGGAAGATCGGCGATGACTACGGCGTCAGCGGCATTCCCCAAGCGGTGGTGATCGACCGCGCCGGCAAGGTCCGGCTCATCAAAGTGGGTAGCGGCGAAGCCAACGCCCGCGCCATCGAGAAAACCATCAAGGAACTGCTGGAAGAGAAAGAGTGATGACAACTAATAATCACCCAAGCCCGCGTGCCGCCTGAGGCCGGTTGGAAATGGTTGAAGCGTTCATCTCCCCACCCTGGCCAAAGGCTAGGGTGGAGGAGCCAATCCAGCATAACTCGTTTCTGAGCCCGTTCATCCGCTGGATAGCATTCCATTCAATTTAGGAATTATTTTTCCAACTGATTTATCACCACAACGTATAGCCCCCATCAATCACCACCGCCGCCCCGGTCATGTAGCTGCACGCATCACTGGCCAGATACACGGCCAGGGGGCCGATCTCTTCCGGCTCGCCGAGCCGGCCCATGGGCACCATACTTTCAATGGTAGTCTTCAACTCCGGCATTTCGCTGAACCAGCGGCGGTTCGGATCGGTCAGGAAGCCGCCGGGGCAGATAGAGTTGACATTGACATGATACTCTGCCCAATCGACGGCCAGCGTGCGGGTGAAGTGAATCATGGCCGCCTTGAAGGTTTCATAGGTTCGGCCATGAATCCCCTTGTTGACCACCATGCCGGAGATGGAGGCGATATTGATGATCTTGCCGGAACGCCGTTGCGTCATTGCCCCGCCGATGTGCTTGCAGCACAAGAAGCAGCTAGTCAAGTTGATGTCCAAGATGCGCTGCCAATCGTCCAGGCTCAGCTCCGTGGTGGGGATGTTGATGCGCCGGCCGCCGACGTTGTTGATGAGAATGTGAATCGGTCCGAATTGGCTCAACGCTTCGGCGCACATGCGTTCCGCCGCGGCGGGGATGCCCACATCCGCTGGCAGGATGTCCACGCGCCGTCCCGTGGGGGCCAGTTGCTCCGCGGCTTTCCGCAAGCTGTCTAGCTCCCGTCCCACCAACACCAGATCAGCCCCGGCCTCGGCCAGCGCCTGGGCCATCGCCAAGCCCAAACCGCGACTACCGCCAGTCACCAAAGCCCGTTGGCCATCCAGCCGGAATTTATCCATGACGCTCATGCCGCACCTCCCATTGTCAGCGTTTCCGATTCCACGCCGCCGTCGCGTACTTGGCGGCATTCAACTCCGCCGTGATCCGCTGTTCCGCGTCGGTCCAATCGCTATCCACGACACGCCAGCCGGTGTGCTTGGCACATTGGCGAATAACTGCCTGTTGCACGTCCTCGATTGATAGTAGTTTGCCGGTCAGCTCATAAATTCCCGGCAGTTCCGGGGTATAGTCACTTTGGCGCAATAAAATCGCTCCATGTTGCAACAACGCTTGTTGATGCCGGCGTTGAGCACTGCCGACAATCTTGGCCTGGTCAATCAATACATCTCCCGGCGTGTGCTGGAGGAAGCAGAGGATTTGATCCTCTCCGCCTGTCAGGGGATTTATCGATTCGCGCACGTCAGTGGCAGTCCGCGTGAATCGATCCCTTCCTGCGACAGTGTTTGGGAGCGTGATGGAAGATGTCGCCGCGCATGTTCCCGCTCTCACTCCCAGCTCCGCCAGCGCGGCCACAATGATCTGGTGCATCCGGCACAGCCACGATTCGCCGCGTTGCCAGGGCGTCCCCGCTGGCAGCGCCAGGGCATACGTCACTTCATGATGATGCACCAAGGTCGCGCCACCGGATGGCCGACGTACGAAGGGCAGTTCCGGCAAACGCGGGTGGGCGTGGCGCAGCTGTTCGGGCTGGAAATAGCCCAAGCTGAGCGTGGCCGGCGTCCAGGCGTAAAAGCGCAAGGAGGCCACGCCAGCGGCTGCTGATGTCAACAAAGTTTCATCGGCGGCCATCTGCAAGGGGCCAGCGGCGGCGACGAACGGCAACAGACGGCAGGTCAGGCTTTCCACCGCAACATCGGCTCCTTGGCGGCCTTCACTTCATCAGGCCGGCTGATGGCTAAATTGTGCGGGGCCTGGTGCAGAAACTCCGCGTCCTCCTCCCGAATGCGCAGCAAAGTGTCAGCAAACGCATCCAGCGTTTCCTTGCTTTCCGTCTCGGTCGGCTCGATCATCAACGCTTCCGGCACTACCAACGGGAAATACACCGTCGGCGCGTGGTAGCCGAAATCGAGCAGGCGCTTGGCGATGTCCATGGCGCTAATCCGGCGTTCGCGGCGCAGTATGCGGGCGCTGGCGACGAACTCGTGCATGCAGCGTTGGCCGTTGGGAACCTCGTAGGCATCCTGGACGCAGGCCAGCAGATAATTGGCATTGAGCACGGCATTTTCACTGACTTGCCGCAGTCCATCCGGTCCCAGCGTGCGGATGTAGCAGTAACCGCGCAACAAGATGCCCACATTGCCGAAGAAGCTCCGCACCCGGCCAATGGACAACGGGCGCTCATGATCGAGGAAATAACGGTCGCCGGCGCGGGCCACCAAGGGAGCAGGTAGAAACGGCGCCAGCGGCTGGCGGACGGCAATCGGCCCCGATCCCGGACCACCGGCACCGTGCGGTCCCGTGAATGTCTTGTGAACGTTGTAGTGCATCATATCGACGCCGAAATCGCCGGGGCGGGCGATCCCTAAAATGGCGTTCATATTGGCCCCGTCGAGATAGACCAACGCGCCGTGACGGTGCATCATCTCGGTGATGGTGGCGATTTGCTCATCGAACAGGCCAAGCGTATTCGGATTGGTGATCATGAAGACGGCAGCGCGGTCGTCCAGCTTCGCTTGTAGATCGTCGAGATCGACCAAGCCCTTGCTGTTGCTGCGAATCGACACGGCATCGAAGCCGGCCAAGGCGGCGCTGGCGGGGTTGGTGCCATGAGCGCTATCGGGAATAAGTACGCGCGTCCGCTGCTCCTGACGATGGCGGAAATAGGCGGCGGCGACCAACAGGGCGGATAGCTCCCCTTGCGCGCCGGCGGCGGGTTGCAGCGACACGGCATCGAGACCGGCAATCTCCGCGAGAAAATTCTGCATCTCCCACAGCGCTTGCAACATCCCCTGGCAGGATTCATCGTCTTGCAGCGGGTGGATGTGGGCCAAGCCAGGCAACGCCGTCAGCCGTTCGTGCCGCTTGGGGTTGTACTTCATGGTACACGACCCCAGCGGATAGAAATTGGTGTCAATCGACATGTTTCGTGTCGATAGATTGACATAATGGCGAACCAGATCGATCTCGCCGACCTCCGGCAACGGCGGCGGTTCCTCGGCCAGCGCTGCGGTCGGCAGCAAGTCGCCAACGTCACCGATAGGCACGTCACAGGCAGGCAGCCGATGGCAACGCCGACCGGGTTGACTCAGCTCAAACAGTAATTCGGTGGATTGTGGTTTGTCCATTGGATTAATTGTGTGGTTAGTCGATCATTTTGCCGTATTCATTGTTTATCGTGGATAGCTGGAGGGCCACGCGAAACGATAAATCCCTCACGCATCATTCAGCACATCGCGCTAATAGTTGCTCCAGAACCTCTGCCTTCTTGGGCCGGGGTCGTTGCCAGAGCCAGTCGGGGCGCAGCCAGAATCCCGGAAGAACCTGGCTATGCAGCTCCTCCTTGCGCGGTTTCGCTTCACGATACTTGCCAGTGGAGCCAAGACGCAACAAGGTCACTTTTTCCGCCAGGGGATCAATGATCCAGTATTCCGGAATGCCCGCATCTTGATACTGTTGCCGCTTCTGGACGTAATCCCGTTCCACGCTGTCCGGGCTGACGATCTCGATAACCAGGTCCGCTGGCCCTGAGATGAAGCCCGGTTGAATCCGCTGGTTGTGTTCTTGGCGAAGGAAACCGACATCTGGCTCTGGCCCATTGCGGTCATCCAACCGCAGCGCCACGCGTGAGCCGAAGACTTCCCCGGCGTTCGTGGCTTCCGCGAAGTCAAACATCAGCCCGGACAACCAAAACAACAACTGATTCGCGTCCCAATTTTCCGAGGAAGCCATGTAAATGACTCCAACGCGGAATGTCAAACCGAGTAAAGAGGTTGTTCATCATTCATCATTTCCTCTCGCAGCGCTGCCACCAAGCCGTCGATCTCTTCCTTGGTCCGTTTTTCTGTGACCGCCACGCTGATGCACTGTCGCAGATTCGGGAACCAGCCGATTTGATCCAACGCCAAGCCGGCGTGGTAGCCGCGCTGCAAAAGCTTCTTGAGCAAAGCTGGTCCATCCGTTGGCAGTTGCAGCGTGAATTCCTTGAAGAACGGCCGGTCGAAGCGCAGGCGGACGCCGGGGAGCCGTGCCAATTGCTGGGCGGCGTAGTGGGCCTTGCGCGTGCAGAGGGCGGCGGTGTCCCGTAGCCCTTGCGGTCCCAAGGCGGCGAGATAGACGGTCGCCTTCAACGCCATCAGGCCTTGGTTCGTGCAAATGTTGCTCGTCGCCTTCTCGCGGCGGATGTGCTGCTCGCGGGTTTGCAGCGTCAGCACCCAGCAGCGTTTACCGTGGCGATCCACCGTTTGCCCAACCAAGCGGCCCGGCATCTTGCGAACGAACTGTTCCCGGCAGGCCAGGATGCCCAAGTACGGACCGCCATACGCCATCGGATTGCCTAATGATTGCCCCTCGGCGACGGCGATGTCGGCCCCGTATTGTCCTGGCCGCTTGAGAATGCCCAAGCTGATCGGATCGAAGCTGACAACGAAGAGGGCGCCGCGGTCCTGGGTGATACGGGCCAATTCCTCGACCTCTTCCAGATACCCCAGACAATTTGGATGCTGCACGATAACGCAGCTGGTGGTATCGGTGATGGCCTGTTTCAGATCGTCTGGGTTCAGATAGCCGTCGGGCGTTGGCACAATCAACGGCTGGGCTTCGAGGTTGGCGAGGTAAGTGGCCAAGATATGGCGGTAGTGCGGATGGACGCTCTCGGCAACCACGACTGATCCATGCCGCTGCGTGACGCCAATGGCCATAAGCACCGCTTCGGCCACGGCGCTGCCGCCGTCGTACAAGCTGGCGTTGCTGACATCCATGTCGGTCAGCTGGCAAATCAGGGTTTGATACTCGAAGAACGCTTGCAAGCTCCCTTGGCTGGCCTCGGCCTGATACGGGGTGTACGCGGTGTAATACTCGCTCCGGCCCGCGATGGCATCGACCACGGCCGGGATGAAGTGGTCATAGCTGCCGCCGCCGAGAAAGCAGGCTGTATCCGCCGCCGAACGATTGCGGCCCGCCAGCTGGAGCATGTGTTGTTCCAGCTCCATCTCAGTCAGCGCCGCCGGCACATCCAACGGCCGCTGGAGCCGCACTGCTTCCGGGATCGGCTCGAATAACTCGTCAATCGACTTCGCACCGATGGCATCTAGCATGGCCCGCTGGTCATCGGGGGTGTTTAGAACGTAGGACAAGTGAGGCTCCTTGGAAGGATGGAAGGCCCAAAAGCTGTCGGGGCGGCATGATTCTACTTTTGTAATTCATAGGCACGAGCGGCGGCAAGTCGATAGTGCCATGGGTGCCGATTGCACGGAACTTGTGGGTTTGGCTCAACCTGTTGCTATTTTCCACCGATACCTAATTGCGCAATCACTTATAGCGTACACGCTCCGCCCAACATCACAAAAGCAAGGATCAGTCTCCCGAAAAACCCGCGGGAGAGTCAACCTATCTATAGTAAAAGGTTCTTATGTTCAAAAAAAGGCTCCACCAAGCACGGCGTTTCGTCCAATTGTGCCGAAAACAAGGGCTTCGTCAGGCCTGTCGAGGGTTGTGTGCCAGAGTTCAACTGGCCCTGGCAAGACGGTTGATCGATTCCTCCGAGCGTTGGCCCGCTGTGGAAATCCATTTGGCCCACCTACATGCTCAACTCGCTGAGTTGGAAGCCGGCCTCCGCCAGCATGTGACGGCCCCCGAACCTTGGATTGGCCCCATGACGGAGTTGCGGCGGCAACTGCGATTACACTCCCAATCCATCTTTTGGCTGAGTGAATTACAGGCCCAAACGCGAAATGAACCGAGTTTGTCTTCTTCTCCCAGCCTGACTCCTCGCGTGTCCGTGATCCTGCCGACTTGGAATCGGGCGGAAATGATCATGGCTGCCATCGCCAGTGTGTGCCGGCAGGCCTATCCCCACTGGGAATTGTTGGTGATTGATGATGGCAGCACGGACGCCACGCCGGAAGTGCTCGCGGCGATCACCGACCCCCGGGTACGCGTGATCCGCCAAGAGCACGCCGGTTGCGGCGTGGCCCGTAATCGCGGATTGGCGGAAAGCCGAGGAGACATCATTGCCTATATCGACTCGGACAACGTTTGGTATCCCACCTACCTGGAAGAAGTGGTGGCCGCTTTCGACGCCGCGCCGGATCGCCAATGTCTCTACCTGCTTCAGCTAGTGAACAATGGCCCGGAGCAAACGACGTATCTGCGCGGAGAGCCATTTGATCGAGAGCGTATCCGGCATGCCAATTGGATTGATCTAAACGTGTTCGCCCATCGCCGTACGATCGCCGAACGTCGGGGCGGGTTCGATCCTCAGTTACATTGCCTGATCGACTGGGATTTTATCCAACGCCTAGCTCAAGACAGTGAACCGGTGTTGATTCCCGCCTTGGGAGGACGTTATGAGGAAGGAGCTTGGAAGCGTATCAGCAACAACGAGAGCCAGCTGCAAGCTAAATATCAAATTCGACGTAAGCACGAACACCCCATCGACCAGCCGTTGCGTGTCTTGTATCTACTCAACAGCTACCCGCAGATTTCAGAGACCTACATTCGCACCGAGATCGAGTACATGCGGCGCCGTGGGGTGCATGTGGAAGTATGCTCGTCCTTTTCCTCTCTCCCTGTCGCCGGTCCAGCCGATGTCCCTGTCCATCTCGGCAATCTCCCTCAAGCCTTGATAAAGAGCCGGCCGGACCTTGTTCACGTTCACTGGATGTGCGTCGGCCTGGATCAGTTGAACCTGATCCAGCAAGCGGGTTTGCCGGTAACGTACCGAGGGCACAGCTTTGAGTATTCGACTCCCTTGGCGGAAACGGTATTGAAGCATCCAGCGGTTCGCCGTATTTACCTCTTTCCGCACATGGCCGCTCACTTCCCAGCTCATCGCAAAATTCATCCGCTGCCCGTCGCCTTCAGCCCAGATCGATTTTACCCCCCCGCGACTCCCAAGGATCGCCGCTTGGTCGTCCGAACCGGCTTGGCCAAGTTCACCAAAGATCCTTTGTTGTTCTTGAAAGTGGCGAAGCAATGTCCCGATCATCGCTTCGTGCTGGTGATTGCCACGCCCAGGGGATTGGAAGAAGTACCGGCCCATATACTGGCGGCCAAGGAAGAGCTGAATAGCCCTGCCGAGGTTCTGGTCGATCTGAGCAACGAAGCGGCGGCGGAAGTGGTGCGCTCCGCTGGCATCTTCCTGCACACCTACAGCTATGAGGAACCGTTCGGCATGCCCATCTCCATCGCCGAGGCCTTGGCGACCGGCGCCTACGTCTTGGCTCGCCAAGGACCGGACATCGCGGGGTGTCTCGGTCCCTGCGGCGCTTTGTACGCGGACGCCGACCATGCCGCGCGCCTGGTCACCGAGACGCTGAGCTGGACGGAAGACCAATGGCAAGCCGTCGCCTTGCAAGCTGTCAATCACGCTTATGGTCACTTTGTTGATAGCGTAGTGTTGGAGGCGATGTTGGACGATTGGCGCGTGCTGACAGCCGGATCGACCGACAGGGGGCGAGCGGCGGCCTGAGCTCAATTTAGGCATTTTTCACAACTTGTTATGGTGCAAGCACTTGCGACGATGGTGTGTCCATGAATACTTGAGACGTAACTAATTATATAGTAATAAGTTACGTCACAGTGCCTGTCCGATTGGTTGGCAAGTGTGCAGGTTAAGCTCAAAGCCCGCTTGAGGCAAGTAGCCAAGTCGGCTACTATCTGCCTCTGTCATGGAAGCGCAAGCGCATTTCAATGTGGATGGGGCCGTGAAAGGTTCCTGGCTTCAACCGGCGGCGGGCATTATTTTGGCTCTGGGTTTGCTCGCTTGGCAAGGCTGGTTGACGGCGACGCTGTTCGGCGGCACAGCGGCGCGCGAACGCTTATTCAGCGCTGAACCCATTATCTCTGGTCGGCATCCCTTGCATCTGTACCACGGCTATCTGGGCACCCGTTCCTTGCTGGAACAGCGCAGCTTGTGTTGCTACGACACCGCCTTTCAGGCTGGGTATCCCAAAACACCCGTCTTTGACAGTGGCAGCCGGCCGGCGGAATTGTTCCTCTTGAGCGCCGGCGGCACCTGGAATCCGTCGGCGTATAAGCTCGGTTTGGCCGCGGTGTGCTTGTTGGCCCCTTTGGTGGTGATGTTCGCGGCGCGCTGTTTCGGTCTGGGCTGGCTGACAAGCTGCTGGGCGGGAGGGGTGAGCATCCTCATCTGGTGGGGGATGCCTGGTCGCGGCCTGCTGGAAATCGGCGATGTGGATTTGCTCAGCGCGGGGCTAGCCGGCCTCTTGCACGCGGGCTTGCTGGTGCGGTTTGATCGCGCTCCCGGAATCGGCAGCTGGTTGGGCTTATTCTTGGTCAACGCGGTCGGTTGGTTTGTGCAACCTGTTTTCTTCGTCCTGCTCTTGCCGCTGAATCTGTGCTATTACCTGGCCGTCGGAGTTCGCCAACACCATCTCGGCTGGCATCTCGGCTTGTTGTCGGCCTGGATCGGCGGACTGATTGTTAATCTCGTTTGGTTGATGGATTGGGTAAACTACTGGTGGCTGCGCTCGCCGTTGTCATCCAGCCATTATCTTCCGCACCGCACCTGGCAAACCGTGTGCGCTTCTCCCATTTGGGGAGACCCGTTGGACCGGGTGCTGATCGTTCCCCTACTCGTTCTGGGCACCATCGGCATCGTCTGGCTGTGCGCGGCGGGGCAGCGCGTCGCCGCGTTGGTGATGGGCGTGGGGGGCGGTGGGTTGTTGGCCCTGACCGTGGCTGGCTTGCTCTATCCCGAGATGGATCGCTGTGGCAGCACGCGCCTGCTGGTGCTTACCCTGCTGCTGTTGGCGCTACCGGCCAGCCATGCCCTGATGCAAGGCGTCAAGTGGTTGCACCGTTGGACTGGCAGTGCCTGGAAAACAGGGGGGATCATCGGCTGTCTGGTGAGTGGCGCGGTCTGGGGGACCTATCCCTATCACACAATGATGAGGCAACGTGCCCAAGCAACTACGCCGTTGAAGATTGGGCTTGGCCCCGAACGGTTGGCCGTCGTGGATGCTCTGCGTGCTCACACGACCGCCGAGGCCCGCATTCTGTGGGAGGACCGTCGGATCACGCCGTGCGCGCCGGGCTGGAGCGCGTTGCTGCCGGTGCTGACCGAGCGTGTTTTTCTGGGCGGACTCGATGCCTATGCCGACGTGGAGTTTGCTTATCCGCGATTGGTGGAAGACCGGCTTGCCCATCGTCCCTTGAAGAGTTGGACCGACGCGGAGCTGGAGGAATTCTGTGAGCGTTACAACATCGGCTGGGTAGTGTGCTGGTCGCCAGCGGCCTTGACGCGCTTTCAGACCTGGGCTAACCAGGACAAGGCCGAGGTCGCCGCCACACTTTCCAGTCCGGAAGGGGCCGGCTGCCTGTTCGCGCTACGCCGTCCCCATTCCTACATCCTCAAGGGACAAGCTCGCTGGCTGGGGCATCAAGGCCCATACATCACCCTGGCCGACGTGGTACCCGAAGATGGCCAAGTGGTCCTCAGTCTGCACTACCAAGCCGACTTACTGGTATCGCCGCCGCGCGTTCAGATCATGCGGGAACCGGATCCTTTCGATCCCATCCCCCTCATTCGCCTCAACGTGCCAGGGCCCGTGTCCCGGATCACGTTGTCCTGGCGGGATCATTGACGACCGGAACGCCACCTACCAAGCCGCTTGGCGGGATGTGCCGCCACGTTGGCAAGAGGTGCTCCGCGCTTTTTCATGAAACCAAAAGATGAGACCAACAGAAGTCAGCTTTTTCCTCAACGAATGACTTGAATAAAGCATTTCAACCACCTCTTATCCTTTCCTCATCGTTACGATCTCGTTACCAACTCATCATTTCGTTCATGGTACAATTACTCTTGATGAATACCCGCGCATTGGGTTCTCGACGGTGACAATCGAATTGATACCGGCGTTCGTCGAATGAATGGGGAATTCATCTCAGTCCTCTGACGGGATAACCAATTATGGCTACCTGCATCGTGGTGGTGGAAGACGAGCAAGCGATTCGGCGCGGCGTGGTGGACGCCTTGCAAGCGTCCGGTTATGAGACCCTGGAAGCGGCGGACGGCGAAGCGGGCTTGCAAGCGGCGTTGCGGCGTGATGTGGATCTGGTGTTGCTCGATTTGTTGTTGCCCTGTCGAGATGGTCTCGAGGTGTTGGTCGAGCTGCGCCGCTATCGGCCCCAACTGCCCGTGATCATCCTCACGGCACGCGGCGGCGAGGAGGACCGAGTGCGCGGTTTGAAGCTGGGGGCCGACGATTACGTGGTCAAGCCGTTCTCCGCGCGGGAGCTGCTGGCCCGCGTCGAGGCGGTCTTGCGGCGCTCGGTGGATCGGCCCTTGGAGGTGAAGGGAGCACGTCTGGGCCAGGCAATCATCGACTTGCAACGCCGCGAGATTCGCTGGTCGGAAGGCGAACGGGTCGAGCTGTCGGAGACCGAGACGGGGTTGCTCAGTTTTCTGCTGGCCCACCACCGGCGGGCCGTGTCGCGCGATGAGCTGCTGACCCGGCTCTGGGGGATCGGGCCGCAAGGGGTGGAAACGCGCACCATTGACATGCACATCGCCCGGCTGCGGGCCAAGCTGAAAGACCCTTCTGGCAAGAAAACACCAGAGGCAATTGTCACCGTCCGCGCCCAAGGTTACATGGCCAGTCCCGATTTGCAACCGATCAGGGCGGAAGTTTTGGTGGGGTCTCCCTAATGCGATACTTGTTGCGCGGTCAACGTGGCGGCATCCTCATCTTCCTGGTTGTCACGGCCTTGGTCAGCAGCGGGCTGGGCTGGGTCACGGCGATGGCCATGCGCCTGGAGGAGGAACAACGCCGTGGGCGGGCGGAAGCGGAACGCCACGGTCAATTGCGCCTGGCGTTGTGGCGCATGGATAGTCTCATCTTCCCCATGTTGGCCCGCGAGGACGGCCGGCCTTATGATCACTACAGCGCCGTGTACGCGCCGGCGCTGGCCTTGAATAATGAAGGTGTGATGTGTTCTCCCGGCACAGTTTTGGAACCATCACCGTTGCTGACCGATGCCTTACCGGATTGGATGTTGTTGCACTTTCAAGTGGAGCGCGATTTCGGTTGGCGCTCGCCGCAGGTCGTGCCGGGCTTGCTGCAACGCCGCTTGTCTCCCGGCAAACCGTTCGCGGAACTACTGCTGACTAATGCCACCGCGCCGCGCGAGCGGCTCTTGGCCGATCTCACGCGTCAGCTGCCGGTCGCACGGCTGGAAGGATTGGCCCGCGACCGTTGCGTGGCGGCGCTGGTGACTCAGCCTCGTCTTTCCGAGCGTTCCATGCCCAGCCAACCGCAAGCCATTTCCGCTCATGCCGTCGAAAATGACAGCCAGTCGCAACAACCCAATGCCCCACCCTACCAGATCACCTCTGCTCCCCAGCAACAGCAATTGGACATGGAATACTTAAACCGCGCCTTACAACAGTCGAAATTGTTGCGCGATAGCAAAAATCCTTATCAGCAAGCGGACGCCAACGTGGTTTGGAACAATCTGCGCAACAACGGCATGGACTGGTTCATGGCAGCCATGCGCGAGCAATCGAACGGTGAGGCCGTGGACGTTCACTTGAGTTCGTTGGTGCCGGTCTGGCTGACAACTGAGCACCAGGACGAGCACTTGCTGATGGTGCGCTTGGTGCGCATCCACCGCAAGGACGTGTATCAAGGAATTGTCCTTGATTGGCCCCACTTGCGACAATTGTTGACGGCGGAGGTGCGCGACCTGTTCCCGCAAGCGGTAGTGCGTCCGGTGCATGACGCCATTCCGCCGCATCCCGAACGGACCATGACAGCCTTGCCCATCGAGTTGGACCCCGTGACGCCGGTGGCGCTGCCCCCCGCGCCGCGCTGCTCCCCCTTGCACGTTGGCTTGGTTTTGTCGTGGTCGGCGGCGGTGACGGCGCTCCTGGCGGTGGCGCTGGGAGGCTGGTCGTTGATCGACCTGTCGGAACGCCGCTTTCGCTTCGTGTCGGCAGTGACACATGAATTGCGCACGCCGCTGACAACCTTGCGATTATATCTGGACATGTTGACCAGCGGCATGATCCGCGACGAGCACAAGAAGAACGATTACCTGCGCACCCTCAACAACGAAGCCGAGCGCCTGTATCGCTTGGTCAGCAACGTCCTTGATTTCTCGCGTCTGGAGAACCAACGGCCCCGGCTTGAACAATCTCAAATCCATGTCAATGAATTATGCGAGCAGCTCAGTGCTACCTGGCAGGGACGCTGTCACGACGCTGACAAAGAGCTGGTGATCGACAATGCCGCTGGCGCGGCCAGCTTCACCAGTGATGCTGGCTTGATCCAGCAAATCTTGGGCAATTTGATCGACAACGCTTGCAAATACAGCAAAGAGGCGGCGGATCGTCGCATCTGGCTGCGTGTCCGCATCGAACGACCGGGCCATCTGACCTTCGAGGTGGAAGATCGAGGGCCTGGAGTGTCAAACGCGGAGCAGCGGACCATCTTCCGCCCCTTCCGCCGTGGCCGCGGCGCCGACGTGACCGCTGGCGGCGTCGGCTTGGGTCTGGCCCTCGCCCAGCGCTGGGCGAAATTGCTGGGTGGGGGATTGCACCTATCCCCTCGACCAGCGGGACAGGGAGCCTGCTTCCGGTTGGAATTGCCGATTGAACATTTCCCATCCTGCCCACGATCTTCTGAAACTCCGCGCGGCTTGCGCCGGTAACAGATATAGTGAACCAGTTGCACGACATGTTAAAACCAAGAGCATTGGCTCCTGGTTCTTTCCTTGCGAGGTAAAGGTATGCGCGCGCTGCTCTATTCCGGGTTATGTGGTGTTGGCCTCTTGTTAAGCGGAGGCCTGGCGGGGGCGGCAGGGCCATCGACGGCCAAGCTCGGTAAGCAGATCGATAATGTCGCCTTCCAAAACGCCGCCGGCCAGAAATTCGCCTTGCACGACCACAAGGGGAAGAAAGCGGTGGTCGTGGTGTTTTTGTCATTCGATTGTCCCGTATCGAACAGCTACGCGCCGGTATTGGCCGAATTGGCAAAAACCTACGCCGTCAAGGATGTGGCATTCATGGGAGTCTGTCCCTGCGAGGAGACGCCGGCACAAATCGCCCGACATGTTCAAGACTATGCCTTGCCATTTCCCGTGTTCGCCGATCCACAACTCAAGGCGGCGGATGCCTTGAAAGCCGAGATCACGCCGGAAGCCTTCGTTCTGGATCACAATTTCGTCGTCCGCTATCGAGGGCGGATCGATAACGGCTATTATGCTCGGCTCAAGAAAAACGCCCGCGTGACCAGCCACGATTTGCGCGACGCCCTGGATGACCTGCTGGCCGGCAAGCCCGTCCGCGAGCCAGCGACCGAGGCCATCGGCTGCGCCATCGTTCGCGACGGCAATAACGTGTCACCAAAAGGCCAGGTGACCTATTACCGTGACGTGCTCCCTATTTTGCAAGCGAATTGTCAATCGTGCCATCGTCCAGGAGAAGTCGGCCCATTTTCGCTGCTGACCTATAAGCAAGCGGTGAATTGGGCGGCGGACATTCAAGAGTACACCCAGAACCGCCGCATGCCGCCGTGGAAGCCGGTGGCCGGGGTACCGTTTCACGATGAACGCAAGCTAACGGATGCGGAGATCGCCACCTTGGCGGCTTGGGTCGAGGGGGGAACCCCGGCCGGCAACCCGGACGACGCGCCGCCGCCAAAGGAATTCATCACTGGCTGGCAGCTGGGCAAGCCGGACCTGGTGTTGCAAGTGCCGGACGATTTTCAGATTGGCCCCAGCGGTCGCGATGTGTTCCGCTGCTTCGTGTTCCCCACCGACCTTCCCGAAGACACATACGTGACAGCCGTGGAGGTTCGGCCCGGCAATTCCCGCGTCGTGCATCACACCTTGCACTTCGTTGACACTACGGGGACAGCGCGGCGCTTGGAACGGCAGGAACAAGAACGGGACAAAGATCCCAAGGAACTCGATAGCGGTCCCGGCTATTCGGTGTCGATGGGGGTGGGCTTCGTTCCCCGCGGCGCGATGGGGGGCTGGGCGCCGGGCCAGGTGCCACGCCATCTGCCCGAGGGAACGGGCTATTACCTGCCCAAAGGGGCCGACGTCGTGATGCAGGTCCACTATCACCGCACGGGCCGGCTCGAAAAAGACCGCACCACCATCGGCTTGCACTTGGCCAAGAAGCCGGTGGACAAGCCGTTCAAGGGGGCAGTCATTCCCGGCCGCTTCTTGTTCATCCCCCCCAATGAGGCCAATTTCCGCGTCGAAGGAGTCACCTGGATCGACCGCGATTGCGAGTTGCACTCCATCATGCCGCACATGCACATGCTCGGCAAGAAGATCAAGGTGACGATGACGCCCCCCGATGGCAAACCGCAGACACTTATTGCCATCGAGGAATGGGATTATAATTGGCAAGAGACCTATTTCTTCAAGAAACCGATAGCGATCCAGGCCGGCACCCGTTTCGACGTGGAGGCGTTCTACGACAACACCGCCGACAATCCCAACAATCCCTTCCACCCGCCGCGCTACGTCAAGTTCGGCCAGCAGACCGATGATGAAATGTGTTTCGTCTTCCTGGGTGGCACCACCGACGGCACTCCCGGCCGCATTCCCCAGCGAAGAACGCCACCGCTGCGTTGATGTGTGACTGTCCGATTCAAGATGCCTCGATTCGCGCGCACAAAAGCCTTCCTCCGTGTGAACCGAGGCATCTCACTAAATAACCTCTGTCGGATGTCGCATGGCCAGAAACAACAATTCCCACGCGGGGCGCTGTCGCCGCTTCGTGATGTGGATGGACGTGCTCTTATCTCGATGGGTTAGTAGAGCCGGTCCAATCGAAACAGAGTCAGCAATGTCAGGACGGCTCCCAACAACAAAGCCAGAAAGAGCGCGATTTTCTCCACGACCAACCATTGTTCACGGATAGTCATGACCATACCCTCCCTGGGCGAAAATGGCCTTCTAGGGAAAGATTACGCAAAAATTAGGCCAAGGGAAGTCAAGAAAGAAGAAAGGGTAACGGAATTCCCGATTGGGATTAAGGATGGATCGTGGTGGATGGGCGGATTGCGTGCGCAAAACGATAAATCACCGCGCCTTTTTATTCCTTTCTCACGCCGCCGCTCGTTTGGGACGTTGGCGAATGTCGAACAGACCGAAGATGTCCTCTTCACTCAGCCCCAGCGACGGCGGGGGGCCATTTTGGGCGATCAGCTCATGAAACAGCTGGCGTTTGCGCTCCAACACTTCATGAATCCGGCTCTCGATGGTGCCGGGGGTGATGAACCGAGTCACGAACACAGTCTCTTTCTGTCCCAAGCGATGGGCGCGGTTGATCGCTTGATCTTCGATGGCCGGGTTCCACCAGCGGTCGAACAGAAACACATAGTTCGTGAATTGCAGATTTAACCCCACGCTGCCGGTGCCGTAACTCATCAAGATGACATGCTTGGACGGATCGGCCTTGAAACGGTCGATGATCGCTTGGCGTTCCTTGTGCGGCACCCGGCCATGATATTGCAAGGGGCCAAAGGGTCTCAGTACCTTGGCAATCTCTTCGAGCGGTTCGACCCATTGCGAGAAGATGATGGCTTTGCGGCCACTGGCGGCGATCTCAGCCATGTCCGCTTGCAGCTGTTCAAGCTTGGCGCTGGCGCCGGTCAGCGGATCGAAGTTGCAGATCTGCTTCAAGCGCATCACCAACTCGAAAACGTGCTGTACAGTGATGGTGTCCCCCAGTTTATTGAGCCGAATCACTCCTTCTTTCTCCGCCATCTCATAGGCGTCGCGCTGGGCAGGGGTTAGCTCCAGGTAGGCGTCGCGGATCATCTTGGGGGGCATGTCGGTGGCCACGTCCTCCTTGACGCGGCGCAAGATGCAATCGCTGGTGTATTGCGGCAGCTGCCGGGCGGGAGTGCCGGGCGGAATGCGCTCGGCATCGACAAAGGCGAAGATGTTCACCAGGTCGTCGGTGCGGTTCTCGATGGGGGTGCCGGTCATGGCCCAGCTGCGGTCGCGGTGGATGCCGCACACCACCTGAGCGGTTTTGGCGGATGCGTTCTTGATGCGCTGAGCCTCGTCCACGATGACCAAATCATAGCGAACCTGTTCATCGGCCAGGAAGTCGGCATCGCGGGTCAGCAATTCGTAATTGACCAATTTGACGGGACAATTCGACACTAACCACGACGCCCGCCGTGCTTGCAGGTTGCCGCTGATGACCTCGAAGGGCAAATCCTCAGCCCACATGCGCAGCTCGCGCGTCCAGTTGATGACCAGCGGCTTGGGACAGACAATCAGCACGCGGCGCAGCAGCCCGGCATGAAACAGCAAACGCATGGCCACGATGGTTTGCATGGTCTTCCCCAGGCCCATCTCGTCGGCAATCAAGGCATTGTGACGCGGCATGAGGAAGGCGATCCCTTTGATCTGATACGGATACGGCTTGAACGGCAACTGCACCTGCCGACCGGCGAGCAGCTCTTCCAGCGAGGGTTGCAGCAGGTATAGCAACCGCTCTTGAATCATCACCGTGTCATGCGGCGGCTTGATGCGAGTGCGTGGCTTGTCTTTGGTCGCGGGTTTGATCGATTCCGGTTCGGCTTGGGGTTCATCTTCCTCCTCCGGCTGGAAGATGCGTGGCTTCGGCGGCGCGACTGGCTGATCAGGGGGTGTCGGGAATCGCCAAGATTGTGTCGCTACTTCCAGACTCAGCTTGCCGAGTGATCGCACCCACGGCGCATCGTTCAGCAACCGCGCCTCGCGCACCGTCGCTTGCAAGGGGCGCTCGAAGCGTGGCAACGGGGATACATCCACCGGCCCCAGCAAGGGAATATTCCTCGCCAGGCACTGAAAAGACATATCAATGTCTAAAACATCCATGAAGGACACGGGGGTTTCCGTCTCGGCGGCGGTTGCAACCACGGGGGCGAGGAGGGTTGGTTCCTCTACTATCGAAGAACCATGACACGCGGGCAAGAAGGGATCGCTCATGAATTGTCATCCCATCCTGGAACGATAATCGTGACCAAACTGGAAGAATTACCCAAGCGGGCCACTCCAGTTTCCCGACCATTCCCTTAAACTCGGCAAAATGGATGAACGGCTTTAGTTCAAAAGAAGGCGAATGGCGCGCCGGCGCGGATGAAGAAGTGGATTAGAATGAGACAGGAAAAGTTTCCCGGATTTATCAGTTCGCGCTCGGCTCCCGCTGTCCACGAACAGCGTGAGAATGTTCTGCCGCGTCCCGAAAATCGTAGATCAAAAAGGTTGCCGTGCGAGCAACGGGGGTACAATCGCGCAGGAACTCGGCCGCCTGACGGTGCCAGGGATTATCTCTGAGAATGTGGCCATATAAGGCCGAGGTGCTCACCGCCACCAGCCGGCCGCGCAGCCGTTGGGGAATCTGCTGAGGGGCGTGGCCTTCCGGCAAGTGTAGGGGCAAATGGCGAAAGGGATAGTGCGGCAACACCTCGCTAGCCCCGAAATACCAAACATCGAGAGGGGGAAGCCGCTGCTCCTCTTGCCAGCGACGTAGCTCCGTCAACCCTTGTCCCCAATCGTAGTTGGAATCGCTGACCAGCCGAAAACCAGCGCTTGGCCCGCCCCAGAGCGGATTGACATGGCACAACCCGTGTGGCCAGAGTTGTAGGAGTGTCAGTCCAGTCGCCGCCACGCCGCTCCCCCCTCCCACCACCAACCAGCGCCGCCGGAACGGGGTGGCTTCCTGACACAGCTGCCCGATCCCCCCTGCTAAACCGACGATGGCCAAGGCAACGAGTGGGAACACCAGGCGAATGCCGATCTGCACGCGACAGTTGAGACTAAACACCAACAACACCCCCGCGCCCAGACAAGCCCAATTCGTCAGGGCGGCAGGACGCAAGCCCGCCACGAGCACGGGGAGAAACAACACCAATAAACTCAGCTTGATCGTCAACAAAACGGGGAAATAGTACCAAAGCGCCCGGGGATGCGCCTCCCCCAACAAGAAGACGCCGTGGCCGCGCAGGTTGTGCCGAATTTGCTTGACCAGGGCCACGCCCGCGTTGTTGAAGATGCGTCCCTTCTCGGCCACGGGAACCATGATTTGACGCAGGGGGCCATTGGACAGACCGTTGGCCCACTTCACGAAACTGGGTTCCGCTTGCCAATCGCTGCCACAATACAGGACCACCAATGCCATGCCAATGGCGCCAATCGGGACCAAATCGCTCCAAAAAGCACGTTGGCTCAGCAGCCTCGCGGCTTGCTTCAAAACCACGATAGGACCTCGGCGCTGGATGGCAGCGTCCAGATTGTCTTGCCGTAGTCTGCGTTCCAGCTCGACGACCACCAGACAGAGCGGCCCGAAGATCATGCCGGAAGCCTTGGCCAGCACCGCCGCCCCGAACCACAATGCCGGCCACCCGACGCGCAGGCCCCAGCCCTTCTCACGTCCGGCGCGAAAGGTGTACAACAAGCCGAGCAAGCAAGCGGTAAGCGCGATGTCCGTGGTGGCCAAAGCGGCGTGCGCCACCAGATTCGGCTCGACGGCCAACAGCGCCGCCGCTCCGCGTCCCCCCCAGGCTCCTCCCAACGACCAGCCGATTCGCCAACCGAAATACAGCAACAGCCACCAAAACACCAAGTTACCCATTCGCGCCCACGGCAGTAAATCATTCAGGTCGGCCACCGCATCGAGCTGGACTTGGTGCCAGCGTTCCCACGCATACAACGGCAAAGTCTGGACATCAATCGGCAGGGGCATGGTCCCCAAGCGAAGCAAACCGTCATGGCTGCCGGTACGCCAGCTGTTCAAGCCGCGTTGCAGATACAGCGGTTCATCGAAGGTCGCGCTCAGCTCCCCAGCCGCCGTGACGCACCACCACGACGACAACGCCGCGCAAGCGAATAACCACAGCCAGTCGCCACGCCCCGCGATTCGCTTGGTTGTCGCCACGCCCCCTTCTCCCTGTCCTTGAAACTACTAGAAAAAAACCAGGTTGCTCATACAGCCCTGCTCTTATTGGGGTCAAGATCGATTGGTAGGGTTTGAAAAAGTATAACGGAGCCACATCGTTAGAAAGCAGATAGACTCAAACCCTTGTGGCTCCGGGTTTCACACAACCCCACTCGAAATATAAAATGCGCTGAGACTGACGGTTTTCAGAAGGACTACCCCCTATTCCGAGTATGCTAGGCAAGGAACGCCGTGGCTCATGAGCACTGGTTAATACCCTCACCATCCCCTGTTCGATCATGACTGTAATCGTGGACACCGATTTACCATCGCATGCAATGCCCATGAGCGCCCCCAAACCGATGCGAACCAAACTGATCGATGCCGCCTTGAGTGACTGTGGATTGTCGCGCCAAGTCAACGAGGATCGTCTGCTCATCGAACGGAAAATGGGGCTTTACGCCGTCATCGATGGCATGGGCGGGAGCGCTGACGGCGAATTGGCGGCGCGGCTAGTCGTCGAACACCTTCCCCTGATCATGCGCAAGCATCTGCGCGGCATGTACAGCTTGGCTAGTCCCCGCGCCGAGCAACGCATCCGAGCAGCTTTGGGGGAACTCAGCTCCCAAATTCACTATGAAGGATTGGCGCGTTCGGGCGCGTTGGGTTTGGGGGCCACCATCGTCTTGGCCTTGGCCTGGGAAACGGAGGTCCTGATCGCTCACTTGGGAGATAGCCGGGCCTATCTCTACCGGGATGGGGAATTGGAGCAGCTCACCAAGGACCATTCCCCCGTGCAAGCGTTGATTGATCGCGGCGAACTCAACCCCCGTGACGCCATTCATCATCCTTCTTATGGAAGATTGACTCGCTTTCTCGGCATGCCAGGGGACGCCGTCGCTGACGTTCGGCACTTGCCTTTGCTGCCGAACGATCAGCTGTTGTTGTGCAGCGATGGGTTGACGGAGATGCTCAGCTCGGCGGAGCTAACCGGCATCTTCGCCTTGGGCTTGCCGCCGCGTGAAACCTGCCAGCTGCTCGTCGATGCCGCCAAGCTTGCCGGCGGCGCGGACAACATCACCGTGTTGATCGTCGCGCTCATTAATAGTGAAGGCTCCTTTCACGACGACAAACGGCCCGTCGAGTAGAATGGTTTCAATGATCGCCCCATTGGTTCTTCATCTAGTCTCCATCGTGTCCGTCTTATATGAAAGCGATATAAGCTCCCGCAAGTGACATTATTTGAGGATATACACATACGCATGACAGCGGAGCCGTTGTTCCAAAGTCAAGTCGCTGGTTTTGCCTGCCGCCGAGGCAAGGTTCGTGATCTCTACGATTTGGGGGATCGGCTGGTCATCGTGGCCACGGATCGGATCAGCGCCTTTGATTGGGTGTTGCCGACCGCGATTCCCGACAAGGGACGTATCTTGACCAGCCTGACGCTGTTCTGGCTCGACCGGCTGGGTGTTCCAAATCACTTGCTCAGCACCGATGTACGCGCGATAGGGGCTGCCTTCGCCGCCCAAGCAGAGGTGTTGGCCGGTCGCACGATGTTGGTGCGCAAGACGCAAGTCGTGCCCATCGAGTGCGTGGCCCGCGGTTATCTGGCCGGCTCGGCGTGGAAGGATTATCTGCGCGCCGGGCAGGTCTGCGGCATTCCCTTGCCGCCGGGATTGCGACAAAGCCAAGAGCTACCCGAACCGATCTTCACGCCGGCCACTAAGGCGGACACAGGTCATGATGAGAACATCAGCTGGGAACAGATGGTCGCCGTCACCGGCCAGGAAGTGGCCGAGACATTGCGACAACGGACCATCGACATCTACCGCCAAGCGGCGGCGCATGCTCGAAGCCAAGGGCTAATTCTGGCTGATACCAAGCTCGAATGGGGCCAGCTGCCCGACGGGGAGTTGCTCTTAATTGACGAGGTTCTGACCCCGGACAGCTCCCGGTATTGGTCGCTGGCGGATTATCAACCGGGAGGCAGTCCGCCCTCCTTCGACAAACAGTTCGTGCGGGATTGGCTGGAGACCAGCGGCTGGGACAAGAACAGCCCGCCGCCGCCGTTGCCGGACGACGTGGTCGCCCGCACCCGCGCGAAATATCAGGAAGCCTACCAACGGCTTTGTGGTAGCTCGCCCGCGGCTCGCTCGCTAAACCACTGATTACACGAGGACAACCATGCCGGATCGGCCCTTGCGATTATTGATCATCGGAGCACACCCCGACGACGCGGATTACAGCGGCGGCGGCATCGCGGCCTTGTATCGGGCAGCGGGGCATGACGTGAAAATGGTCAGCATGACCGACGGCCGCTCTGGCCACCACCAGATGAGCGGCCTGGAATTGGCCCAACGCCGCCGCGCCGAGGCGGCGGCGTCCGGGGCCGTTATTGGAGCGACTTACGACGTCTTGGAGAATCCCGATGGCGCCCTGCTGCCGACTCTGGAAAATCGCTATCAGGTCATTCGCCTCATCCGCGCGTTCCAGCCCGATTTATTGCTCACCCATCGGCCCAATGACTATCATCCCGATCATCGCTATACCAGCCAACTCGTGCAAGACGCGGCCTATCTCGTCACCGTGCCGCCGGTGGTGCCGGAAGTGCCGCACCTACGCCGGGATCCCGTGATTGCCTATCTCCCCGATAACTTCCAGAAGCCGTATCCGTTTCGACCTACCGTTGTCGTCGATGTCGGGCCAGTGTTGAATCAGATTGTCGAGATGTTACACTGTCATCAGTCGCAGTTTTACGAATGGTTGGCCTACAACCACGGCTACATGGAGCAAGTGCCCGACGGCGACGCGGCACGCAAGAACTGGCTGGCCGAGCAAGTCAAAAAGCGCCTTCGCCCTTACGCCGACCGCTATCGGGATTTGGTCATTCAGACCTACGGCCCCGAACGCGGCTCGAAGATCGAGTACATCGAAGCCTTCGAGCCGTGCGAATATGGCGCTCCGCTCGATGACGCAGCCAAGAAACGTTTGTTTCCGTTCATGCCGTGAAGGAATCATATCTATCCGAATTTGAATCATTTGGTGGATTCATTGGTTCGCGCACGCTGTCGCATTGCCGCGCGAACCGAGAAATCAGCGGAAGCAGATCCCGTATTGTTAAAGTCTTCTTCCCGGAAGGTGAAGCCCACAGTGGCGACGGTCCCCTGCCCCACCAACACCAGCTGCTTTTTGACAGCGGGCGTTCCATGAACCAGACGGACGATCTGCCCGGTCTCTGGATCTAGCTCGCGGCGGACTTCCTTCCAATTCGGCATCCAGGCGACAATCTCGTATTCCCCCGCCGGCACTTGAGGTAGCTCGAACTGCCCTTGCGCGTCCGTCGCCGCGTAGTACGGATGGTCTGATACGAACACGTAACCACGCATCCAGAAATAGCCGATGCCGCTGGACAATTCGACGATCCCTGAATTGGCTAACCGGCGTTGCAATGGCTGGTCAGGGTTCGGGAAGGAAAGCGTGAAGAAGGCGGCCCCATCGGCATGCAAGGAGTGATGCGCCGGTTGCCGGGACACCATGTTGACCATCTCACCGCGACGAGCAAAAGCATAACGCGGCTGGTGCTCTTGCTGGCGCAGGATGATTTGATAATCCTTCATCTCGATCTCGACCGGCGCATGGTCCCAGGGGCGGGACTTCTCCACATCGACGCCGCGCAGGAAGACGACGGCATTGCCGACGCCGCCGGTCGAAGCGTCGATGCGCGGCCGCAGGGGGTTTTCAGAGCCACGGCACGGGCCAGGCGGGCCGATGAGCGACAACCAGGCGGCATGCTGAGACGGTTCCGCCGGCACCGCTCCCGACCAGGTGACCAAGCCGGCGATGGTCCCCGTTTGGGCCGGATCAAACGCACGAGCCAGCCAGGCATCGGGGGTGATGATGGCCACGGTTTTCTCTGCCTGCTCCGTCCGCGAACCGCAGCCGATTAGGAGAAGACCAGCAAGCACGCCAAGCACGAGACGCATGGGGATTCCGTTCCATTGAAAAGAAAGGATGGGCATGACGTTGCCTCATGAATATATTGAATCGAGCTATGGTATCGAATCCAAAGAGGTCATCATGTCCACGACTACGACCAACGGTTACATCGTGCGCCGGCTGTCCGAGGCGCCCACGGTTCCCTGTCCTTGCGGCCAAAGCACCCGCCCGTTGACCCGAGCCGACACGCCGGCTTGCAACTTGCACGTTACCTTCATTCAGGACTCGGTGAAGCACTATCACAAGAAGTGTACCGAGGTGTACTATATTCTCGAAGGTTCGGGCAAGATGGAATTGAACGACGACGTGATCGACGTGGCACCCGGAACGATTATCGTGATCGAGCCAGGCACGGCGCACCGCCTGTGGAGCGAAGAGGGAGTGAAAACCATCGTCTTCGGCGTGCCGGCGTTGGACCCTGATGACGAGTATTTCCTCACTTGACGGCGGTGGGGGAAGGCACGTTGCCTTGCCAAGCGGGCGTGACCAACCACATGAGCGTTCCCGTCCCCTTCGCGGGCAAGCTACAGCGAATATAAGCAATCCCTGCCTTGGCGAAGCGAATCTGGGCTTTGGCGCTGCCGATTAGCCAAGCCGCCAAGGAGCTAATGTCTGGCTCATGTCCCACCAAGGCCACGCTTTCACCGCCTTGCTTGGTAGTGACGCGGGCGATCTTGCGTCGCTTGCCGCCAATGGCCAAATCCTCACATTCGACCAGCTTCGGCAATGGTTCGGACCAGTATTGGAGTATCGTCTCCGCCGTTTGCCTGGCGCGCAAATAGGGGCTGGTCAATACTGCGTCGAGTTGAATGTTCAAGTTTTGCAAGCATTTCGCCACCAACTGTGCTTGCGCCAGCCCCACATCGGTCAGAGGCCGATCCTCGTCTTGCTCGATCCCCTGTTCGCCAAGGTCCACCGCTTCCGCGTGTCGGATGAGATAAAGGTCCATGAAAGTCGTTCCTGAATGGAGAGGTACAGCGCCGAGATTGCCTAAATTCCCACAGTGGCGATTGTATGCGGAAGAAAGCCGAATGGGGCACTCCTGAAATGGAAATCACGAATTCTTCATATTTCCCCTCTCTGGCATCTGGGCATGAACCATCGTCGCATGGGAATGTATCGTTTCGCGCAGCAGTCAACCCGCGCGCCACGATTCATCCACCAGCCGAGGAACCATCAGGGCGGATTCTCGCCTTCCCGCTAATTGTGCCGATTTTTCCTTGACACACCTGCCGCCGCGACTTACGGTATTAGTGCGTGAAAATGGTCCTGCCACTTTCTACCCACCTGTGTACAGTGACAGGAACAAATAACCGCTATTACGTACCCGCCTCCCAGTAAGAAGGGAAACCCACCATGTTGACGATTTTCGGCAACGCGACCCGGTATTGCGACGGCATCTCCCGGCGCAATTTCCTAAAGATTGGCGCTTTTAGCTTCGGCGCCGCCTCTCTCAGTCTTGCGGATATTTTCCGGGCGGAAGCACAAGGCAGCAGCTCCACTTCGCGACATCGGGCGGTCATCAATGTGTTTCTGGGAGGCGGTCCTCCGCACCAGGACATGTGGGACATCAAGGCCGAAGCCCCCAGCGAGATTCGCGGCGAGTTTCAGCCGATTGCCACCAAGGTGCCCGGCATCCAGATCGGCGAGACCTTCCCACGCCTGGCTGGCTTGATGGACAAGGCCGTTGTCATTCGCTCGGTGGTTGGGGCCACGGGGCGACATGACGCCGTGCAGTGCATGACCGGCTATCCCGAACAAGCCAAGGCGGCCATTGGCGGCCATCCCAGCATCGGCGCCATTTTGGCCAAGGTGGAAGGGCCAGTCGATCCCTCGGTGCCGCCGTTCGTCGGGCTGGCCGAAACCACCCGCCACCTGCCGTGGTCCGATTCCGGCAAGCCAGGCTTTCTCGGCTCCGCTTACGGCGCCTTCAAGCCCGACGGCCCCGGCATGGCCAACATGAAATTGAAGCATATCACCCTGGCCCAACTGTCGGATCGTAAAAAACTGATGCACAGCTTCGACAGCTTGCGCCGCGAGGTCGATGCCAATGGCTCGGTCATCGGCACGGACGCAGCCACCGAAAAGGCTCTGGACGTGTTGACTTCCAGCAAGCTCGTCGATGCCCTTGACTTGAGCCAGGAACCGCAAAAGCTCCGCGACCGTTACGGCGACGGCAAACCCTACCAATACCAATATGACGGCGCTCCGACATGCAACGATCAACTCCTGCTCGCCCGCCGGTTGGTGGAAGCGGGGGTCCGGTGCGTCAGCTTGTCGTATGGCCGCTGGGACAGTCACGGCAAGAACTTCGATCTGGTCCGCGACCACGGCGCCAAGCTCGATCAATGCCTCAGCGCCTTGATCGAAGATCTGGACGCGCGCGGCATGCTGGATGATGTGACGGTGATCGCTTGGGGTGAGTTTGGCCGAACGCCGCGCATCAACAACAACGCCGGCCGCGACCACTGGCCGCAAGTCAGCTGTGCGTTCCTGGCCGGCGGCGGCATGAGGACCGGACAGGTCATCGGCGCGACCAACCGGCTGGGCGAATACGCTGTCAATCGGCCCGTTCATTTCCAGGAAATCTTCGCCACGCTGTATCACAACCTGGGACTGAACCCGGCCACCACGACGGTTCTCGATCCAACCGGCCGCCCACAGCACCTCGTCGAAGCCGAACCGCTGCGTGAAGTGATCTAATTCCTGCCGGCACAACAAAAGGACAGGCATCTTTACTCCGCGTTCCCAACTTGGGAACGTGGAAGTAAAGGTGTCTGTCCTGAATTATTTCTGAAGGAAAAGAATGGTTCACAATCGCTGGCTGTAGCGCCGGGTGCGACGGCCGAACACCGGAGTCGATGGCTGCGGCATGGCTGGCTTCGTTTCCGGCTCCTTCGGTTGAAAGGCTTCGAACCCAGCGAAACGCAACTCTTCTAATTCCTGGTTGACGAACATCTCGATATTCGTCAACTCTTTGCCTTGTTCGGGAGTGACGAAGGAGATGGCGATGCCATCCTTGCCCATGCGTCCCGTGCGGCCAATGCGATGGACGTAATTTTCTGGGTCATCCGGCAGGTCGTAGTTGATGATGTGCGAGATGTTGGTCACATCGATCCCCCGTCCCACCACATCGGTCGCCACTAGATAGATGATCTTCCCTTCGCGGAAACCTTGCATGATCCGTTCGCGCAACGGCTGGGGTAGGTCGCCATGCATGACCGAGACCCGTTTATTAAATTGTCGTAGCTGCCGGTACAAATCGTGGGAGGAGCGTTTGCGCTGGCAAAAGATGATGCACTGGCGCGGCTTCTGCTGGGCCAAGACGACGCGCAGCAACTCAAACTTCCGTTCCTCGTCCACGGTGATGAATTGCTGCCGGATATTCTCGACGGCGGGGCGTTCCGGCGACAAATTGACGTGGATGGGATCGACCATGTACCGCTGGGCCAGGCGCAGCACGGGGCCAGGCAGCGTGGCCGAGAGCAATAGGGTCTGTCGCTGCTGGGGACAGCGGCGCAAAATCCGTTCGATGTCGGGCCGGAAGCCGATGTCCAACATCCGGTCGGCTTCGTCCAGCACGACGTAGCGCACGCCTTGCAACGATAGCGTCCCCCGTTCCAGGTGATCCAGGATGCGGCCCGGAGTGCCAACCACCAGGGAGCAGCCTTTTTTCAATTCCGTCAGCTGCGTCCGAATCCGCTGACCGCCGTAAATCGGAATGGTTCGGCATTGACGACTCGGAGACAAATTACACGCTTCCTGGTTGACTTGCACCACCAGTTCGCGGGTCGGGGCCAGCACCAAGGCCTCGGGGCCTGGTCGGTGGTTCTCCTGCCAGGAATTCAGGAACGGTAACAAGAACGCAGCGGTCTTGCCGGTGCCGGTCTGGGCCTGACCAATGACATCACGTTGGGCCAGAGCTTCGGGAATCAAAGCGGCCTGAATTGGCGTGGGCTGCCGGTAGCCAACTCGTTCGAGAGCCGCCAGCAAAGAAGGAGTGAGATTGAGGGTGTGGAAACCCATTTGTGGTTTCACCAACATCGCGGTTGTCAAACATACCTCCAGATACATGCGATTCGTGAATCGAGAGAAAAGCAATGGCGGGGTGAGAAATTCAAAGCAGCTTCGGCCATTGGGGAAGAATGAACTATTGCCACGTTATGTCGCGGCCAACCATCGATCCCGAATCACTCATTTTTACAACAACGGAACATCCATTACTTTATTTCGTTATGGCGAAAGTATTATGACAAGGCCACGCGGAATTGTCCAGAGAGTTTCACGGGTGAAAACGCCTGGGGCTTGGCCGCCTTGCTTCCCTTTCTTGACTTATACCGGAACCCGCTGTTCCGAGGCGTTGGTAGTGCTGGCCGCCGGGGGCTGATGCGGCTCGCGTTGTCGTTCCCTGATTTGCAAAACGCCATCAGAACAGGCATAATTACAGGGAAAGGAAGCTATGGGGGGAAATGATCGCACGGTATCCAACATTGGATATTTCATCGTATTCATTGTTTTACATAGTTTTGCCGATTACTTGCGTGAACGGCTCCATTCGTAAACAGTGATACTGTTATTCATGAGGAAGTGAACGACGGAAAAGGAGGTGTAAGTTTTATGTCATCTCTTGCCGGCTCGTTCTTGGTGGCTCGACCCACCTTGCAAGATGCCTCGTTTCGCCAAACGGTCATCTTGTTGCTGCAACACACCGATGAAGGGGCCTTTGGCCTGGTTGTCAATCGCCAAGCGCAAGTGGATGGGGCCCCCTTTCCCCTATTTTCGGGTGGACCGTGTTCGGCGCCGGGACTGTTTATGCTGCACGGCCATGAGGAGTGGGCCGAAACCGAAGAGGCGGAAGGCGTGCAAATTGCCCCCGGTATCTATCTGGGAGACCCGACGTGCGCCGAACGAGTGGCCGACGCCGCCGACATGAACGACCTCCGTTTTCGTATGTTCACCGGCTACGCGGGCTGGGGACCGGACCAGCTCGAATGGGAACTATCTGCCGGCGCCTGGTTGGTGGTGGACGCCAGCGCCGAACTTCTGTTCGAGACCCCGGCGGAACTGCTCTGGGATCGCTTGTCCCCTCCGTCCATTCCCCAATTCAGCGTGAATTGAATCGGGTGGTTACGTACTCCTAGAACAGCCGAAAATTCATTTGCCGATTGCGATGGGGGATGGAGCGTCATCGCGTGGGCTGAGGGCGTGCGCGAATCGATGCATCACCGCGCGGCGACATCAGGATGTTTCATGGCTATGTCCCCTCTCCTTTCCCCAGCGCCGCTTGAATGGCCTTGGTCATGGCAGCTTCACTTCCCTGGGCGACCCAGGACCAGTCGCGCAGGTTGCCATCGCGTTCCTTCCAGGCCCGTTCGATGGGGATGTAGCCGGGGGCGCATTCGCCGTAGCCCGCCGTCAGCACGAAGCTGTCGGGGCGCTGTTGTTGAGCCAGTAGTTGATATTCGACGTAGGCTTCCGCTGGCAGCAACAACAGTTGCGCGTTACCGAAATCGATGACCGGCACGTCCAGCTGGTGGCCGGCGTCGGCCCGTTGCCGCCAGCTCAGACCCAAGGCGGCCAGGCATTGGCCGAAGGGTTTGGTGTCACTTTTAAGTCTCTGTTGTAATTCCTTCACGCGGAAACCGGCGTCGTCGCGCGGTTCCAGGCGGAGCGGCACGCTGCGAAATTGAATTTCGGTCAACGGTTGGCGCTGGGTCTTTTCCCAGGCGGCGGTCATGGCCTGGTACATCCGTTCGGTGAGCACCGGGCGATTATTCGGGGAGCCGTCGTTGTATTTGCCAGCGGTGACATTGCCGCTACAGCCGGACGAATAGATTTGCTGCACCTTGGGCAGGTCCGCCTGGCGGCGCTTGCGGGCCAAGCCGACGAAATCGCTGGTCACGCCTCCCCGGCCATAGTAGCTCATCGGATGCGTGGCATAGCTGTTCAGTGCCACCAACGGCGTGTCGCCGTCCCAGAAGCTGACGGTTTTCAGCCAGGGATCAATCGTGCCTTCCGGCTTGTCTCGAATCTGGGGATCGCGGGTGGCTGACATGCGGTTGTAGCGCGGCGTGCCGTCGTCCGCCAGATAGCGACGATTGGAAGCCACTTTTTCGACTCGTGCTTGCCCCAGACCCAAATGCGTGATGCGCTGGGGAGACGCCAGCGCCCGGCGAACCTCCTTGGCCACGCGCTGCACGGTGCGTTCGTGAAATTCCAAATCGCAAATCGCGCCGGCGGCCTGATGTTGTTCCAGCAGGCGTTGCGCGTGCAGATCGGCGATCGGGGCGTCGTGTTGATGAACACTTGTCAGCAGCACGCGCCCTGGCTCGGTGCCGGCGGCTTCGGCGATCGCTTCGCGCCAACGGCTGTAGGCGTCGTTGCGAATCTCGCACCAATCAACGGACAACCAAACAAGCGGCTTGCCCGCCCCCAGCAACACGAAACCATCTGCAAACAAGGGGTCCTCGACGTGCTTCACCGGCGCCACACCGCCCCCCATGCACGGATGGCCAATGGGGGGCGTGACATCGACGGAGAAGGATGCCAGGGAAAAGGCCGGCGGCTCGGCGGCGGCCAACGGGTGGATCAGCGCTGTGCTAACCCCGGCGGCCAGTAGCTTCAAGGCGTCACGACGATGCGGATGGTGTGGCATGATGGCTCCTGTGTTGTCGCCTGGTTCACTTTTTCAATAACGGTTCAAGCGCGCGCTGGCGCACCGCTTCGGTGATGCCGGCGCTAGTCAATTCCCGCGCCGCCCGTTCCTGAATCAAGTCGTTGTGGATTTCGCCGCGCTGGCGCAAGGATTCCAAGGCATCCAGTGACAAAATCAAGGCGTCGTTGAGTGTGTCAATGCGTGGTCGCAACGACTTGCCCAGGTCTTCCGTGTTCGGGAAGGGGCCTTGTCCGGTCTTTGTCCACGCCGCGAAATCCTCCTCTTGGATCATCTTGGCGGCTTCGAGCTGCGCGGTGAAGAATCGTTTCACCAAAGCCGTGTTCAGTCCTCGATTCCGGGCCTTGATCTCGACAGCTTGCAGCACCCGCGCTTCCCGTTCTGTATCCTGAATGGGTATGCCGTTGGTCCACTTCCAGCGGGCGACCTCGTGCATCAATAGTAATCGCTGTTTCATCAGGAGCAACAATTGATCAACGGTTCGCGCGGCGACTTTGCCGTTATCAATAGGCGGAGCGGGCGTCGTGGGGGGCGGCGCTTCCCGGCAGCCGACGGTGAGAAGGAAGGAAAGATATAATAATGTCACTTTCCTTCGTTCCCAGGCAGAATCTGGGAACGAGGAAGAGCGGGGGCGCTCGCCCGCGGCTCGCTCGCTAAACATGGATTCTTGACTCCTCACTCCGGCACCAACGCGACCGCTCGGCACCAAGCGGCGCTGGCCCCTTGGATTTTCACGGGCAGACACGAGACATAGAAACCATGCGGCTTGGGAATTTGTTCCAGGTTGGCTAGTTTCTCGATCTGGCAATACTCGCGGGTAAGGCCGGCGAAGTGGGCGGGCCAGATGTAGCGGCCATCGCCGGTGCGGCGAAAGTCGGCCACCATGTCAGCAAAGGGGCGGTCGAGCGTGTAGGCGTCGATGCCAATGACTCGCACCCCCTGTTCCACCAGCCACAACACTCCCTCGCGCCCCATACCCGGTTGGGCGAAATACTCCTTGGAAGATAGCCGTTTGTCGGCTCCGGTGTGTAGCAACACGATGTCCCGTTCTTGCAATCGATAGTCAATCTTGGCCAGCGCCGCTTGCAGGTCGGCTACGGTGATGAACTCCCCCGCCACTTTGTGACGCATATCGAGCACCACGCCGGGGGCGAAACACCATTCCAACGGCACCTCGTCGATGCGCCGCGCCGGTTTCCCTTCCGCGATCGGGCCATAGTGATACGGGGCATCGACATGCGTGCCGGTGTGGGTGATGGCGTGGATTTCCTCGATGGCCCAGCCCAAGCCGTGAGAATACACCAAATCCTCCGCCGTGACGCCGAAGAATTGCCGCATCTGTTGCAAACCCGCTGCCTCGTGGGTGATGTAGTGGATGCTGGCCGGCATCGGTTCGCTGACAGCGTTATGCTCCAACGGCACACTCAGATCAATCAAACGCGGTTTACCGAGCATGGGAAGATCGCTTTCTGGGAATGTCGATTACACGCGCCGGCTATTCTACGGACGAAGGCATTGATTTAGAATAAGACAGTCCATCGGAAACCAAAACAACGAGCCAGTTACGGGAGGATACCTGATGAACCCTGTCCGCCTCGTTTGCACCTTGCTGCTTACTCTGTTTGGCGTGGGAGCCGCTTGGTCGGCGGAGAAACCGAATGTCGTCCTGATCATCAGCGATGACCAGGCCTGGACCGATTTCGGCTTCATGGGGCATGATGTCATTAAGACGCCCCACATCGACCAGCTGGCGGCGGAAAGCGCCGTGTTTCCCAATGGCTACGTGCCGACCTCGCTGTGCCGGGCCAGTTTGGCGACGTTGCTCACCGGCTTGTACGGCCATCAGCACAAGATTTGCTGCAACGATCCGCCCGACGGCGTGGATCGCGGCGCTATGCACCCGTTCATTCAGGATGCCCCCGCCGTGCCGCGCTTGCTCAAGGCGGCCGGTTATCGCAGCTTCCAAACCGGTAAGTTCTGGGAAGGGCACTACGCCAACGCTGGCTTCACGGACGGCATGACCGTCAAGGGGCGGCACGGTGATGACGGATTGATCATTGGCCGCAAGACCATGCAGCCTATTTACGATTTCATCGAGGCCGATCCGATCAAGCCATTCTTTCTGTGGTACGCCCCCATGATGCCACACGAGCCACACAATCCGCCGGAGCGCTTGCTGAAGAAATACGCCGTCGAGGGCCGAAATCTCAAACTGGCCAAATACTACGCCATGTGCGAATGGTTCGATGAAACGGTCGGCGACTTAATGGGCTATCTGGATCGCAAGAAGCTGCGCGACAATACGCTGGTCATTTTCGTTGTCGATAACGGCTGGATTCAAGAAACCGGAGAGGTTCGCACCACGCGCGGCTGGTTCGCCCCCAAGAGCAAGCTGTCCCCCTACGACGGCGGCCTGCGCACGCCGATCTTGCTGCGTTGGCCCGGCCACACCAAAGCAGGGCGCTACAACGATCTGGTTTCGACGATTGACTTGGCTCCGACGATCCTGACCGCTTGCAACGTGCCAGTGCCCAAGGAGATGCCGGGCATGAGCCTGCTTGGCGTCGCCGAAGGCAAGGGACCGCTCAACCGCCACGCCGTCTTCGGCGACATCTACGTCCACACCGCCAAGGTGCTCGATAAGCCCGCATTGAATCTGACGCATCGCTGGGTGCGGGAAGGAGATTGGAAGCTCATCTCTTTTGAGGATGAGAAAAAAGCCGAGTTGTACAACTTGGCGAACGACCCCCACGAGGAAAAGAACCTGGTCGCCGATCATCCCGACAAAGTCGCCCACTTGAAAAAGTTGATCGATCAATGGTGGAACGTGCGCGACGGCGAACCGTGAAGGATGGGGAATATTCGGATACAATAATCAATGATTCAAGAACATGGTGGGCGGGGAACGCAAGTCCCCTGACGGCGTGACATCACCGGGAAGCTTATGCACTCCGCTCGCCTGGTTAATCATCCATGAGCATCAAACGTTTCGCTGCCATCATCTGGGACCAAGGAATCGTGTCCACGTTCCTGACGGGTCTATTCGTCGTCCTTCCCCTGGCCATCACGGTTGGCATCATGGGCTGGGTGGGAAGTTGGTTGCAAGCCATCCTGGGACCCAATACTATCATCGGTCGTAGTCTCATGGCTATTGGCTTGCAATTCGTCACCGATGATACCGTGGCCATGCTCATCGGTTGGTCGCTGGTGTTGGTGGGTTTGTGGGTGCTCGGCTTATTGGTCAAGACCACGGCCCGCTATCGCCTGGAACAGGTGTTTCATCGCGTGTTGAACCGCATCCCCATCATCAAGCGCGTCTATGGCCCGGTGGAGCAAGTGGTGAGCATGTTACAGAAAAATGAGGACAGCGCGGCCATGAAAGGCATGAGCGTGGTGTATTGTGCCTTCGGCGATCATCACCAAGGGGGATTTTTGGGACTGTTAACCACCACCTCCACCTACCATTTCGGCAATGAGGAATGTTTCATCGTGTATATGCCGACGTCTCCCATTCCCATGACCGGCGGTCTGGTGATGATGCCGGCGCGATTGGTGAAAAAAGTCGATATGAAAGTAGAGGAATTGTTACAAGTGTATCTCTCGCTGGGGGTCATGGCTGGCCAAGTGGTGCCATCCAAATATCACACGACGAAATCGGCGATGTGAAATCACGGGGACGAGCAAGCATCCAGTCGGCTGGCGCGAGTCTCAAGAAACTACTCCCCAAAACAAAAAATGCCCAGGCCGGCTGCGGGAATAACCGGCCTAGGCTCCTGTACCTCGGCGATGCGGTCCGATCAACGGTTGCCGCGCTTGATCAGGTGAATCTCGCTTACTTGGTAGGCGACGCCATTCTGACTCTGGCCAGCGATTTGACCATGCACGCACACCAAGTCGCCGTCCTGGAACTCACGCATGTCACTGGAACCAATCAGGCTGACCACGCCGCCATAACGATCCTGTTCGCCGGGGATGGTGTAGCGTACGACCCACTGGCCATTCAAGAAAGACAGTTGGCCGGTGATCCATTGGTAATTCTCATCGTGCCCCATCATGTTGGCGAAATGATCCGTCCCTGCGGGCTCCGGCTGCGACACTTTGGCCGACGTGTGGTGCGTCGTCGGCACTGGCACCAACCGACCCGTTTGGTTGGGGGTGGGGATGGCGCTGGGATTGGTATAACCCGTACCTGAATGCGGATGGTAGGTCATTCCTTGTTGTGGCATATAGATTTCTTCCCGGCCTTTGCGACCAAAGATCGAGCCAATCTTCTGCCGCAAACCGGAGAGCGGTCCGGGGCGTTCCGAACCATAGGAGGCCACCTGTACGGACGGCTGTGACGCCGAGCCGGGATGGCAGTAACACGAAGCGTCGCCGGGACCGCCGACAACACAAGAAGCCGTCAACAACAAAAGTGCAGGGTTCATGTTTCTCCTCCATTCCGTTAAAGGCAAGGACGGTCGCCGGGAAGCACTCATTGCCCTTTGAGCAAGCGGGCTAAGCCCCAGCGACTTTTTGGGTGAGTTCATGCGAATCCGGGCGAGTCCTAATCCCGAAACCGTCGAGATCTGGGACAGGCGTGATTCGGATCGTCTGGCGGTGGCGTGCTCAGTGGTGGATGACGCTTTTTCCAATGCTGGTTTCTATATTCGGTTTGCCGGGCATGTGTGCTTTAACGATCTTGCCTGATGTGTGGCGATTGCTGGTTCGGGCTGAAATGCGAGTCTTGCGGTTCTTATGAGGCGACGGCAGGGGATTGATTTGGACGAACCAACATGGAACTTCCTGACCGACATTGCACAATAATCCTTGACCGTGCCACCTGGACGGTTGAAGCGATTTTCCTTGACGAATTGTTTCGCGCGGACGGTGGATGACGCGCGACACGATCCATCCTTGAAACCATGATGGATAAACTGATGTCTCAAGCCAGTGAATTATCCTTGGAAGCTATTTTGCGCTACTGTGCCGCGGCCGCGCCGCAACCGTGGTATCCAGCGGTTCATGCCAAGGAAAAAGGCATGCCGCGCGATGACCTGGATCCATACCTGGACCCTCTGCGAATGGCCGGTCTGATTCGGTTGACGGATTGGGTCAAGGACATCGGCCAAGGCTACACATTGACGGACGAAGGACGGGAAGCCCTCAACAACCCGCGTGCCCTGGCTCGACTGCGTCAAGGACAACTTCCCGATAAACCCGCGCCGCCGAAACCGCGCCCCGACGACGAGCCGACCACCTACGAGCGCGGCGAGATGATCCGCGAATCGGTGCTGACTCCTACCCCCATACCCATCACGCGCCTGCTTTTGGCCCTCAATATCGGCGTGTTCATTTATGGATGGTTTCTGGCCAATCAGGAAGGGATCGGCAACGATTATCTATCTTGGCGGGGAGGCGGCCAAGCCTCTCCCATTTATCTATCCATCGGCGCCGTGTCCCCAGCATCATTATTGGATGGTCAATGGTGGCGGTTGTTGACGAGTTGCTTCGTCCACATCGGCCTCATGCACTTGGGCTTCAATATGTATGTCCTGTATGTCATCGGGCAAAACGTGGAGCGCATGTGGGGGCCGGCGCGCTACACGATACTGTACTTGTTGTCCGGTTGGGGAGCGAGCTGCTTGGCCATGGCGCTGCAACCCAAAGTCACGTTTCTGGCGGGGGCCTCCGGAGCGTTGTGCGGTGTGCTGGCCTCGGAAGCCTTATGGGTCTTCCTGAATCGCCGTTACTTGCCTGCTGCGCAAGTGTCTGCTTATGGACGCACAATTATCATTAACTTGATCCTGATCACCTTCATCAGTTTGATGCCGGGCATCAGCGGCTATGCTCATCTCGGTGGTGCTCTGGTGGGAGTGGCCGTCACCCTGTTGTTGCAGGTCCAGCGCTTTGGCCGCCCCGTCAAAAAGACGTTGGCCGGCGCTGGCTTGGTGTTGGTGCCCGTGCTTTCGACTGGCTGGCTTCTCTATGCCATGCAGACGAATCCCACCTGGCAGCGAATGACATTTGAAAAGTTCCACCTGAAACAAATTAGCCAGACCTTGCGCGACGGCGGCGGCGTGTACGACAAGCAAATAGCACTTCTGGCGCGGCGAGAACCCAGCAGCCGCGATTCGGCCCAGGTGCGACAGGCGTTGCATGATGTCGCCGCCTCTCGACAGCGGCTCACTGACTTGGCCGACACCTTGAAACGGCTGCCGGCGTACATCGACCCCCAGGTGGAGGAGGCCCGGCAAGTCGGCCTGGAATATGTCCAAACGCTGGAGCACTTACTCGAACGCGGCGAACAGTGCTTGGCCAACGGTGGAGCATGGAGCGCCGAGGACCAAGCACAAGTCGAGAAAGTCAAGACCGTGCAAAAGAAATGGCGCGGTCTGTTGGAGTAATCTTCCATTCTTCTCATCTGCTAGGATACGCTGACCTCTTGTTTACCGATTGCGATTGTGCATGGATCGTTTCGCCTGGGATATCGCGAGCGCGAAGCGATGAATCACTTAATATTTCCTCAGCGTCGCACTTCGATTTGGGGCAATGCTTGGGTCAACTCCTCGACCCCTTGCTGGGTGGTCTTGGTACCGCGTAGGTTCAGTTGGCGCAGCGTCGTTAGCTTGTGCAGATGGATCAAGCCGGCGTCGCTGATCGCCGTGCCGCTCAAATCCAGCGAACGCAGCTTCGGCATCTCCGCGAGATGAGCCAGCCCGGCATCCGTGACGCGCGTATTGGCGAGCGCCAATACCTCCAGTTGGCGCAAGCGGCTCAACTCGGCGAGACCGGCATTACCGACTTGGGTTTCCCACAAGTACAACTCGCGCAAGCCGCTTAACTGGCTTATATGTGTCATTCCTGAATCCGTGATATGATCCCCCAGCATCAACACCTGCAATCCGGTCAAGCCGCGCAGGTGCTTCAAGCCGGCGTCGGTGATCGCGGTGTTTTCGAGCTTCAGCTGGCGTAGCTCGGTCATGCCTTCCAGAAACGCCAGACCGGCGTCAGTGACATGGCTGCCTCACAAATCCACCGCGCGGACGTTCGCCAGAGCGCGTACTTGCCGCAAGCCGGCGTCTGGGTCAAGGCAATTTCCCAGACAAATCGACAACCCCGTCTGGCCCGATTCCTCCGTCACCCGTTCGATGCTGCCCCCCATTTTTTCGAGGGTTTGAATCAAGCGTTCATTGTCCCCCGCACCGCCCCAGACGGGAAATCCCCAAACGCTCAGGAACAGGCTCGTTACGACCATGCGCATCAAGATGTTGTCTTGCATGACTTGCTCCTTGGGGAAGGGAATCAACAGAGAAGGGGGATACCTATCTTCATTGTATCCATTGAGGAAGAAGAAAAGGCTGGAAATAACCACTGGGCACGAAGTTGCGGACAGTGCGGTTGGTCCAGCCAACCGCTGGAACTGGTCCCCAAGCGCCCGATGATTCTCCAGGAGAGGACATCTCGAGGCGTTCGCTCCAGAAACCGATCATTTCAGGAACGCGCGCAATTCCTCGTCTGTCAAATTCCGCGTGAAGGCGGCTCCTAAAATCCATTCTCCAGTGGGATGCTCCAGACAGTAAATGACACGAATCCGCACATCGCACCTGTAATTCTTGAGCTTGTTGACGAGCTGAAGCGTCAGAACCGAGTGCGGTTCAAAACCGCGGGGGACGATCAAGCTGATCCCCCCGGCGGAGATGTTGCGGACCTTGACGGGTTGGGCCTCTCCCTCGACCGAGGCGATGAGCGTGCAGGAGGTATCGAGGTTGCACGGAAAACGAGGGGACACCCGACGATCTTGGACATTCGTGGGCGGCTTGCTCGAAAACCACTTTCTCCAAAACGAGTCCGCCTGTTTTGACATGATGTGCCTCTTACTGTGAGGGGATTTCTCACGAATCCGAATTCCCGAACGATTGGGTTGAGCGAACGGGTGCGTTAGAATATCAGCATACATCATCGAGTGGCCATTTACCAGAAGCGGTTCGAGGATTTGTCGGTTCGGGAGCTTCCTGCTAGTCGCGCGAACCGATTCATCAGCTAGAACGCAAGGAGACATGCGTGACCGCCAAGTTTCAGCTCGTCAGCCCTTTCCGCCCCGCTGGGGATCAGCCGCAAGCCATTGAGCAGCTGGTGACAGGTTTCCGCAATGGCCGGCCTTGCCAGACGTTGCTAGGAGCTACTGGCACCGGCAAGACCTTCACCGCCGCCCACGTCATCGCCGAGCTGGGCAAACCGGCGCTGGTGCTGGCCCATAACAAAACGCTGGCCGCCCAGCTGTACAAGGAGTTTCGCGGCTTTTTCCCGCGCAACGCCGTGCATTATTTCATCAGCTATTATGACTACTATCAGCCCGAAGCGTATATCCCGCAGCGCGACATCTACATCGAGAAAGACGCGCTGATCAATGAAAACATCGACCGTTTGCGCCTGGCCGCCACCAGCGCCTTGGTGAGCCGCGAGGATGTCATCATTGTGGCCAGCGTGTCGTGCATCTACGGCTTAGGCTCTCCCAGCGACTATAAGGCCATGATGGTGCGCGTGGTCAAGGGAGAGAGCGTCGATCGGGACCAGCTGCTGTTACGCTTGGTGGACATTCAGTATCAACGCAATGACATAGCCTTCGAGCGCGGCAAGTTCCGGGTGCGCGGCGACGTGATCGAAGTCTGGCCGGCGTATGAGGAATACGCCTTGCGCATCGAGCTGTTTGGCGATGAGGTCGATGCTCTGTCCATCATCAATCCGACCAGTGGCGATACCTTGCGCGAGCTGGAGGATTTGTATATTTACCCGGCCAAGCATTTCGTGACTCCCGATGAGCGTATCCGATCTGCCGTGGAGGGGATTCGCGGCGAGTTGGAGGAACGGCTCGAATGGTTCAAGCAGCAAGGGAAACTGCTCGAAGCGCAGCGACTGGCGGCCCGCACGCGGTTTGACATCGAGATGATGCTCGAAGTGGGACATTGCAATGGCATTGAAAATTACTCGCGCTGGCTGAGCAATCGCAAGCCGGGGGAGCCGCCTTATACGCTGATCGATTTCTTCCCGGAAGATTTCTTGATGATCGTGGATGAATCACACGTTACCTTGCCGCAAGTGCGCGGCATGTTCGCGGGGGACCATAGCCGCAAGACGACGTTGGTGGAGCACGGTTTTCGCTTGCCCAGCGCGCTCGACAATCGCCCGCTGCGTTTCGATGAATGGGAGAAGCGGGCCAAGACAGTCTTGTTCATGTCCGCGACGCCCGCCCCTTACGAATTGGAACGCGGCGGCGGCGAAGTGGTCGAGCAGATCATCCGTCCCACGGGGTTGGTCGATCCGGTGCTGCACGTCAAACCAGCGCGCGGCCAAGTGCCGGATTTGATCGAGGAAATCAAGAAACGGGCCGAGAAGCGCGAACGGGTGTTGGTCACGACCTTGACCAAGCGCTTGGCTGAGGACCTGAGCAGCTTTTTCCGTGAGGCCGGCTTGCGCTGCAAGTGGCTGCACTCCGAGCTAGACGCCATCGAGCGCGTCCACATCCTGCGTGAGCTGCGCGAAGGGGCGTTTGATGTGCTCGTCGGTGTCAATCTGTTGCGCGAGGGGTTGGATTTGCCGGAGGTGTCGCTGGTGGCCATTCTCGATGCCGACAAGGAAGGATTCCTGCGTAGCGAGACCTCCCTCATTCAAACGATTGGCCGGGCAGCGCGCAATGTCAACGCCGAGGTCATTCTGTATGCCGACAAAGTGACCGACTCGATGCAACGGGCCATCGACGAGACGCAGCGCCGTCGGGCATTGCAGCTTCAGTACAACGCCGAGCATGGCATCACGCCGGAATCGGTGCGCTCGGTCATCGGCGCCGGCATCGAGGAGGAGATCGCCGCCCGGAAATACGCGCAGGAAGTCTCCGGCGAGCCAGTCGATTACGTCACGCAAGAATACCTGGAGGAATTGCACGCCGAGATGCTGGCCGCCGCCGCCAATCTGGAGTTCGAGCGCGCCGCCGAGCTGCGCGACCGCATCACCCAGCTCAAAGGCCAACCCACCATGGCGCCCCAGACCAAGAAACCTCGCCGCAGAGGGAAGCGGGCGGTGTGAAATAGGAGGCGGCGAGAGGCGGAAGTCGTTTCCATTAAGATACACTACGCTGTTCTTGAGATTTATCGCTTCGCGCAGTCTGCCGTGTCTCCCCGCGCGAAACGATGGATCGAACATACGGGTTTTTGAGAGGACATATAACTGTTACCATCCATGCCGCCATCACTTCCCCTCACCATCGGTCCCGCGGCGTTGGACGAACAACTTGCCGCCTTACGGTTGCTCTTTCGTTCGGTTGCCGAGCTAGACCGGGAAACGCGGGTGTGGGATGCTTATCGTCTGCTGCGGCGCGGCGATCTGCATTCCGAAGGATTGATCGTGGCCCGGCGGGACGGCCAGCTATGTGGCGTGGTGCTGTGCGCGCCGGTGGCGGGGGCATGTGCTTTGCTCTGGCCGCCGCAAACGCGGACCAGTGGCGATGGATCGGCACTGGAAGATGCGTTGCTCCGCCGGGCCAGCGCCTGGTTGCGCCAACGTGATGTCAAGCTGGTGCAAGCGCTGCTCAGTCCCAGCGAGAACGCGGGGGCGGCATCCTTGCCGCGCAACGGTTTCGCGCGGCTGACCCAGCTGTGCTACCTGCGGCATTTCCTCGACCTGTCTGCCGCGCAGCTAGGAGCGATGGAACGCTTGCACTACCAAACCTACGCAGATGATCCTGACATATTCGGCGCGACCGTGATGCGAACGTATGAGCAATCGTCCGACTTTCCCGAGATCACCGGCGTCCGGCAGCTGAAGGATATTCTGGCCGGGCACATGGCCCAGGGGAATTATCGCCCCGACCACTGGTGGCTGGCCCATTATCGGCACCGGCCTGTCGGCGTGTTGATCCTGACCGAAATGCCAGAGTGGCGGAGCTGGGACGTGAGTTACGTGGGAGTTGTTCCCGAAGCGCGGGGCCGAGGAGTGGGGCGTGAACTGATGCTCAAAGCCTTGCTCGAAGCCAAAACCGTCGCCGCCCCACAGCTGACCTTGGCCGTTGATGCGCGCAATCAACCGGCGCGACAGCTGTATCGACGATTGGGATTTGAAGAGTACGACCAGCGCGATGTGTATCTGGCCATTTGGAACAGAGCGAACGATTGACGGTTTTTCCACGCTGGAGACTGAGAAATCCAGCCAGGCAAGAGACCCCGATTGTGCGCTAAGTTCCAGGAATTCACTTGGTTAAGTCCTACACCAGCGAGCAGCGGCGAATTTCCCCAGAAAAAATAGTTGGCAGGGGAGACCGGGCATTCTACAATCGCATATCTCCGAGTCGATCTTCCGGGACAGGTCTTTCCCTCCTGACCACGGGGCGAAATCTCTCTGGCCAACCAGATTACCATAATCTGGACGAGCAACGTATGCGCCAGGGGGTTCGGATTGACGGTTAGTGAACAACAAATCATGGCCGCGCTCGAGCAAGCCATCGCCAATCATGTTGGCGTGTCTCGGTATGAACTCTGGTTCGAGCACAAGACCAAGCTGCGCTGGGAAGAAGACCGGCTAATCGTCGGCGTTCCCAACCGCTTCTATCAAGAGTGGTTGCAGAAAACGTTCCTCGCCAACGTCAGCGCCGCCGCCAGCGAGGTCTTTGGCCAAGTCATGCAAGTATGTTTCGTGATTGACCCGGAGTTATTCCGCGCCGCGCGGCAAGCACAAGCGGAAGTTCTCCCCCATGCTCCCGAAAACACGGATGTTTGCCCCTCTACCGCGCTGCCCGCCTCCACGACCGTTTCCGAGAAAACCGTGGTGCCAGCTACTGGCCGCCGTGCCGAGCGCGTGCCCCACCGGCGGCGCCTAAGCGAATTTGTTGTTGGCCCTTGCAACCGCATGGGGCACGCTTCCGCGCTAAGTGTCGTCGAGGAACCGGGGCAATCGGCCAATCCACTGGTTCTGTATGGCGCTGTGGGGACTGGCAAAACTCACTTGCTCGAAGGCATCTATGTTGGCCTCAAGCACGCCCGCCCGCAGTGGCGCGTTCATCTCGTCACGGCGGAAGAATTCACCAATCGCTTTATTCCAGCGTGTCGTTCGGGCAAGCTTGGTAGTTTTCGCAAGTATTTCCGCGAATGTGATGGGTTGCTAGTGGATGATTTGCACTTCTTGGCCAGCAAACGCGCCACCCAAGAAGAGTTTCTGCATACCTTCGATGTCTTGTTCGCCCAAGGAAAACAGCTTGTTGTCAGCTGTGACTGCCATCCCAAGTTGTCCGAGGAGTTCACGCCGGAGCTGGTGGATCGACTAATGGGAGGGGCGGTCTGGGGGCTGCAACCGCCGGACGCGGATACGCGTCTGGCCATCTTGCGGGCCAAAGCCGCTGGCGCCGCACCAACGATCCCCGAACCGATTCTTCAGTTTGTCTCCAGTCAGCTGCGCGGCAATGTGCGCGAGTTGGAAGGGGCGTTGCACAGCCTGCGCCATTTCAGCCGGGTTACGGGCCGGCCTCTTGACATGGACATGGCGCGAGAAGCGTTGGGGGAGCTGCTGCGCCACGCGGTGCGCGTGGTGCGGCTGGCCGATGTCGAGCAGGCGGTTTGCCGGATATTGCGTCTGGAGGAGCGGGCGTTACGCACCCAAGAGCGGGCTTGGGCGGTGAGTCATCCGCGCATGGTGGCGATGTTCTTGGCCCGCAAACATACCGCCGCCTCGTACAGCGACATCGGCCGGCACTTCGGCGGCAGAAATCACAGCACCGCCTTGGCCGCCGAGAAGAAAGTCCGCCAATGGCTGCAAGCCGACGAATCGTTGATGCTCGGTTCTGGTCGCTTCCGTGTGCGCGATGTCGTGGAGCTGATCGAGCGGGAATTGCAGCGCTGATGATTCATCACCCCATGTCAAAATATACCAATCTGGAAAGCCGCCGCGAGTTTGCCGGTTGTAACGCTCCTGGTGATTAAGCAAGTTCTTCTTGATAAATGCCAGGCGATTTTATTGGGCGTTCGCCCCATTGGTTGCCGATTCTATTTGTGCTGGATGCGGCGCTCCTGTTGGGGATAAGGCCGCATCGCGGATTACTCTTTGCATCGTAAACATTGGTGGTAACGAAAGGGAAGGGACGCTGGAACGTTACCACTGAACGGGTACGATCGATTTTCGGGCTATTCTGTCCAAAGGAGTCGCGATGAAACGCTTTGCCTTGCTGGTTTGCGCCGCAGTGAGTCTGACGGTCGGCACCAAGGAAGCTCAGGCGGGTTGGGGTTGCACCTATGGCGGTCATCAGCCGTGGTACAACATTTTTGCCTGTCGCAACAAGTGCTTGACACCGGAAGAACAACGCTTGCAGCGCTTCTGGCACGATTACTACAATGCCCTGGGCAAGTATTACAAGGCCCTGGATAACATTGATTGGGTCGCATACTACAAGAACCACGGCTACCAGATCAACCAAGGTTGCGGTGGTGGCGGCGGGTGCTGCCGGATCAATTACGCTCCGGTCTTCGTCAGCCCCACCATGCAGTGGGCCGTGCCGAATGGCTGTCTCAGTGGTCCCCCTTGTGGCCCAAACTGCTGCGGCCCGATGGGACATTACTAAGAGATCGAACGCCTGCTTCTAATTCGTCGAGTGCGCTTGGGGGTGGTCCCCAAGTAAATCCAGGCCGGGATACTTACCCAGTATCCTGGCCTGGTGTTTTTTTCTCCCTATCCACGACAACTTCGACAAGGTTTGCCACTTTTCCCATCAAAAAATCATCGCCGCATGTCGATCCAGCATCCGGCCGCCTCGGAATAGGGTAGGTTATGAGTAAAGGAAACGCTACTCCCCTGAATCCTACCTCCGAAAGGAGTCGCTATGTCCGCGACCGTTTCCAGCTTGGCCGCGTTGTTGCTGTCATTCTCCGCTTCTCAAGGTCATCCGGGGGCGTGCTGCCCGCCGCATGCATTGGGTCCAGGTTGGCCCTGTCCCTACCAGGTGCCGAATACGTTTGGTCCAGGGACGTTTTGTAGCTCCCCCCAAGGAATGCGTTACGGCCCCAATTACAATCTGGTACCGCCGTTTCCGCCGTTCAATGGCTTGTTGCCAGTCCCCGCGCCACCGCGCCAAGGATGTGTCCCCAAGGTATTCCCAACACATCCGTATGCGCGCAGTCCGCGCGATTTCTTCATGTTGGATTAGGAAAACACCTGACCCGACGAGCGGAAGCCGTAAGACCCCTGGGTTATTGCCAGCCATCAGCCATCGGGGACTCGCGTTCCCCGCTCATCAAAGAATTTACGTCCCCCGCTGCTTTGAAAATAGTGGGACGGGATTTATCGGTTCGCGTTCGCGTCCTCGTGCGCGAACTGATGAATCCTCTGTGCCGTCTGGCATTTTCATGGTTTCTGGGTGTCGCGCCGCGGCATGACGACTCGCCAAGGAACTTACGCTCCCTGCTCATCACGATGAACCTGAGCTTCCAATGCCTCGATGCGCTGGCGCAGCTCCTCCGGCAAGGGCACCTTGCAGCCGCGTACGTAATGGTAGGATACGATGATCCCTTCCCCTTCCGTGGCGACCGCTCGCAGTTGTTTGCTGACAATGCGATGGGTCATGGTGAATCGATCCGTGTCGATGGCGCTGACCCTGGCCCCGATGCAAATGGTGTCGGGATAGGTCAACGGCTTGCGAAAGCGGGCCTGGGTCGCGGCCAGGATCGGGCCAATGCCGGTCTCGTTCTCATATTCCAACCAACGCAAACGCCGGAAATACTCCAGCCGCGCGTTCTCCAAATAGCGAAAATACACCGTGTTGTTCACATGTTGATAAGCGTCCATCTCCCCCCAAACGACTGCCTGTTCGATGACCACGGGGAAATCCGCCAGCAATTCCAAGGCCCAAGGTTCCAGATGCATGATGGTTACCCGTTACTACGTTCCAGTTCCTTCAAATAATCGAGCGCCTCGTCCACGGTGCCGACGACCGCCCCCGGCACCCGCCCTTGATCGTCCAGCTCGCGTAGCAGCAACAAATCCTCCAAATCTGGCGAGGCTTGCAGCTCTCTTCGCAGCTTGGCCGGCAGCTTGCCAGCGCGATACGCATGGGCATCCATGTGATGGGCGATGAGGAAGCGCGTCCGCTCCGTGATCAAACCGTCCAAGGCGGATAGACCGGCATTCACATGATCGCGCGCGTCGATTCCTTTACCAACGTCGTGCAGCAAGGCGGCCAGCAGAAATTCCTCGTCGTAGGGGCGTTGGTCCTTGGCCAGCTCAAACACCTGCAACGAATGATAGAGCACGTCCCCTTCGGGATGATATACGGGAGATTGCCGGACATTTTCTAACGGCATCAGCAACATTCGATACAGGGGATAGGGGTCCACCGTTTCTTGCCGCTGCTCCAACTCCTGCTCCAGATCGAGTTCGGGATATTCCCGCGCCAGCAGCTCCTCCAGCTCGCGGATGGAGGCACGCTCAATCGGCTTGCCGGTGATGGAGCTTTTGAAAACATAATGCGCTTTGTCCTCGGGGTACACTGTCAATTCAAAATTGAACCGAGCGTGAACGTGGAGGTGCGTGAAGACCCGGCTCTCGCCGTGCTTGACGACCTGTTTGCGTTCGATATCGAACTGATAGCCTTCGTTTTCGAGTAAATCGGCCACCGGCCCGACGCTATCGCTGAAGACGTGAATATCGATGTCGGAGCCTTTGCGCACATGGCCGGTCATCACCGAGCCAATCAGCCGAGGGCGAAAGCGCCGCAGCACGCGCATGAGGCGTAGCGCTTCCAAGCGCATGTCGCGCAGGTGTTCGGTCCGTTTGTCCCCTTCATGGATGCGCGCGAAGACTTGGATCAGCTCGCGGATCTCGGCATTGGAGGGCAAATCCTCGGGTTTGTAGGAATGGCGGCACAGGCGCTTGGCGGCCTTGCGCTTGGCGGTGAAGTATTCCGACTCGACCCGTTCATACATCAATCGGGCGGCCTCGAAGGCAATTGCTTGACGCAGCTTATCACTAGACATCCTTTCACATGCGCCGTTATCAAGCCCATCAACGCGGCGCGGGGCTATGGCAAGCGTGATCGTGGCGATTCTACCCGAACTCTGGTTCCGTGGCACTCCTGGTTTCGCGCGCTTGACGCGCGGCAGGAACCCACCAAGACATTATCTTCTTCTTATTTTACCTCATACCCATCTTGCCTTGGAAGCCACTACCCATGTTTCCGAGCCACGGCAGTTTGGTTACTTTGGTTTTGCCAAGCAATGCAGGAGGGAAATGGGGAGGTGATTGATGGCTTCGATGTGGGAACACTACTACCACTAGCGAAACGCACACATTCCTTGGCGGTGTTGTCAAGGGAATGGGTGCGTCTCACCGCAAATGCCGGATAATTAGGCCGATACTCAAGAGAGTGTTGTTCGACGTATCCTATCGATGCATGAATATCTACCCCATAATCTCATGGGCCACCCGCCCGTACACGTCGGTCAGGCGGAAATCGCGGCCAGCGTAGCGGTAGGTTAGTTTTTCGTGATCGAGACCAAGCAGCCAGAGGAGGGTGGCGTGCAGGTCGTGCATGTGCAGCTTGTCTTTGACAGCGAAGTAGCCATATTCATCGGTTTCGCCGTAGCTGAAGCCGGTCTTGACGCCGCCCCCGGCCAGCCACATGGTAAAGCCCTGCGGGTTGTGGTCTCGTCCATCGCGGCCTTGGGCAACGGGAGTGCGACCAAACTCACCCCCCCACAACACTAACGTATCCTTCAATAAGCCCCGTTTCTTCAAATCAGTCAGCAGGCCGGCGATGGGTTTGTCCACCTCGGCGGAGTTCTTCTCGTGGCCGCCTTTCAGGTTACCATGCTGGTCCCATTTGAAGCTGTGCGACACCTGAATGAAGCGCACGCCGGCTTCGGCGAAGCGGCGGGCCATCAGGCATTGCCGGCCAAAATCGTCGGTCGGATTTTGGCCGATGCCGTACAAGTCGAGCGTTGCTTTCGATTCACCGCTGAGGTCCGTCAACCGGGGGACGGCGGTTTGCATCCGAAACGCCAATTCAAACGATTCGATGACTCCTTCGATACGATCATCGGGGCCGGCTTTATCCAAATGAGCACGATTCATGGCTTGGAGCAAGTCAAGCTGCCGGCGTTGCTGTTCGGTGGTGTATTGCGCGTTGGCGATGTGGCGAATGCGAGCACTGGAGGCCGGCACGTTGGCGCTGCCGATGGAAGTACCTTGATACACCGCCGGCAAGAAAGCGTTGCCGTAATTCTGCACGCCGCCGTGGCCGCGCGTCGGGCAGATGGTGACGAAGCCAGGCAAATCCTGATTCTCGGTCCCCAGACCATAGACGACCCAGGACCCCATCGACGGGCGCGTGAGATTTTGCGCTCCGGTGTGCAATTGCAACACCGCTTGGCCGTGACTTTGCCCTTCGGTATGCAGCCCCTTGAGGAAGCACAAATCATCGACGTGCTTGGCCACTTCGGGGAACAGCGACGACACCCAGGCGCCACTTTCACCATGCTGGGCGAATTTCCACGGAGACGCCATCAGCTTGCGGCCGGTGCCGCCGGACACCAGCTTAGCCGGCTCAAAGGGCAAGTCCTTGCCGTCTTCTTTTTGCAAGCGCGGCTTGTAATCGAAAATATCGACATGCGATGGCCCACCATGCATGAACACGAAGATAATGCGTTTGGCTCGCGCTGGATGATGCCCTTGTTTCGGCGTCAATGGGTTATCCTTCGCCGCCGCCTCGGACGCCAACCCCGCCCAAGCCAGGTAGCCGAAGCCGATGGAAGCGTTTTGCAACATTTGCCGACGTGTCATGCGACCGAACATAGATCTTTCCTCGTGATGTCGATTCCGTTTAGCGGGGGGGGGGGGGGGGGGGGGGGGAGGGAAAAAAAACACCAAGAAACCACTCCACCCAC
>JBKBIP010000007.1:69346-142464 GCA_046297495.1 Gemmataceae bacterium
TCCTTTGGGGTGTGGCTTTTTTGGGGGGACGTTTGGAGGAGGTTGAAATCGGGGAAACTCCTCTGTGAAGTTTCGCTAACCGTGCCATATCACTCGATAAACCGAAATTCACTGCTGCCAAACATCGCCAAACAAACCCCTGACCAGGCGGCGACATCGAGATTTATCTTGGCATTAGGGGCTTGGGTTTGTCGCTGGTGAGACAAGTATGCGAGAATCGCTTCCTTTTCGTTCACTGTTGGCGTGCGGCCCAGGGCACGCAGGTACAAGTCGCGCATGCGGACATTGTCGTCGCTGGACAAATCCACCAAGCGTTGGGCCGCCAGTTGGGATTGCTTCAAGACGAAGGGGCTATTCATCAAATACAGCGCCTGCGTGGAAGCAGTAGTGACATCTCGTTTGCCAGTGGCCACGTCGGGATCGGCGAAGTCGAACACCTCCAGAATGGGGGGCAGCTCATTGCGAATCACCGGCAGATAAACGCCACGGCGAACGAAATCCTCGACATCGACTCCCCCCTTGGAGGAATTATCCAACGCCCGCTCGCCGAGATGGGCCACCGACGAGCCGAACAGAGTGCGATCCAGCCGTCCCGAAACGGTTAGGATCGAGTCGCGCAACACTTCGACCTCGACTCGGCGGCGGTTGGCGTGGCTGAACAGCTTGTTTTCCGGATCGAGCTTACGAGCGCTAACATCGGGCTGGCTGTTGAGTTGATAAACTCGGCTGAGGACGATAGCCCGGATCAGCTTCTTGGTGGACCACCCTTCTTGCACGAAACGCCAGGCCAACTCGTCGAGCAATTCCGGGTGCGTGGGGCGTTCTCCCTGGATGCCGAAGTTATCGACCGTCCGCACGATTCCTTCGCCGAGAAGATGTTGCCAAACACGATTGACATAGACGCGGGCTGTCAACGGATTGTCCGAGCTGGCGATCCATTGGGCCAACTCCAGCCGCCCCGAGTGCTTAGCGGGGATGGTCGGCGTGGGGCCGGCGCTGGCCACACTCAGGAAGCCGCGCGGCACTTCGTCGCCGCTGGCGTGGGGATTGCCGCGAATGTAGATCGGACAGTTCGTGATCTGATCCTCGTCGCGCACGGCCAACACCATCGCGGGCGGCTCTGGGGCGTTGGCTTTCATTTTCTTTTCCTCAGCTTCGAGCTGTCGCAGCTGGGCTTGCGTGGCCACGATTTGGTTCTTCACCGTTTCCGGCACTCCCATTTCTCTCTCGGCCACCCCATCCAGCTCACCGACTGGCACGAAACGCACTGCATCGACGATGACATAGCCGGTGGTCCCTTTGTTGGAGATCGTGACCGATCCCTTGCTGCCGGCCTCGAAGCGGTATTTGCCGACGGAGTGAAACATGCCGTCGAGCTTGGGCTTCACTTCCTGATTGACTAGCACGGTCTTATCACCACCGGCGAACTGAATCGTGACCGGCGTATTCGTGGAGCGGCCCGAGCCAGCCGTGTAGGAGATGAACACCTCATACTCGCCGGCGCCGGGAAGGTTCGGCGTGAAGATGACGGCCTTCTCCCCCTTGTTCATCTTGTCGTCGTGAATGTAACCAGCACCGACATAGGGACGACTATAAACGGAGGCCTTCCAAGCGCCGATCTTTTCCGCCTGGTTGTCATCGACGGTGATGCCAACCAGTTGGGTCGGCACGCGCATGGTGGCCATGTCCTCGAATGCTTTCAGGTCCCCTTGCACCTTCTTGATTTGGGCGGCGATAGCGGCCAGTTGCTTCTTGTGATTGGCCACGGCCTTAAGGCGCTCCTCGCCGTCCGCTCCCAGGGGGCGCGTCACCCAGCCAGTGATGACCGGATTGCCCATCGTCCCTTGCAAGGTGCGCGTGCTCAGGAAGATGCCCGCCAGGGCGTAATAATCCGTCGTCGGGATGGGGTCGAACTTGTGATCGTGACAGCGGGCGCACCCCAACGTCATCCCCAGAAACACCCGGCCGGTGGTGTCGATCTGCTCATCAATGACATCCAGATGCCGTTTCTTGAAATCGCGGTCGGCCAGCACCTTCGGGCCGATGACCAAAAAGCCGGTGCCGGTCAACTGCTCATCGCGCTGCTCCTGCGTGGCGGCGGGCATGAGATCGCCAGCGATTTGCTCCATGAAGAAACGGTCGATGGGCTTGTCGTTGTTGAACGAGCGAATGACATAATCTCGATAGCGAAATGCCTCATGGAAGACAAAATTCTCGTCCTTGCCATTGGAATCGGCATAGCGGGCCAGATCAAGCCAATGCCGGCCCCAGCGCTCTCCGAAATGGGGGCTGGCGAGCAGCCGATCCACCACCTCCGCGATGGCGGTGGTGCGGTCCTGGGCAGCGGCTTTTTCAAAGGCAGCCACTTCCTCCGGCGCTGGCGGCAGGCCGATCAAATCGATATACAAGCGGCGTAACAACGTGCTCGCCTCGGCATCGACGGCGGGCCGGACTCCTTTGGCCTCCAGTGGGGCCAGGATGAATCGGTCGATGTCACTAAAGGGCCAGGCGGTATCTTGAACGGCCGGGACGGGATGTTCCCGCAGTTTCTGAAACGACCAGAATTGCCGCCCCTTGTCGATGTCTATCGTGCTTTGCGCCGTCACCGTCTTACCGTCGCGAGGATCGGGAGCGCCCATCTCGATCCAGCGTTCGAAATCCGCGATGACCGCTTCGGGAAGCTGCCCCTTGGGAGGCATCGATAGACCATCATTGCGCAGCGCTTGAATCAACAGGCTCTCCGCCGGTTTACCAGGGACGATGGCTGGCCCCGTGTCTCCCCCTTCCAACAGCCCCATCTTGCTATCCAGCACCAACCCGCCGCGTTGTTTCCCTTCCGCCGAATGGCAGGAGTAGCACTCCTTGATGAGCACGGGACGAATTTTTTGCTCGAAGAACGACACTCCAGCCGAGTCCGCCCCCCACGTCCATGCCGGGGCCAACACGATCAGCAGACCAGTCACGAATCCTGGCACACGAAGGGTTTGCATACGGTTCATCTCCATGCGGGTCAGGTACGGGCGGGGGGCGATGGGGTGGTTGGTTTCACCCTATTAGAGCAGATATTAGAAAAATCGGACAAGTTTTTTCTCATTTTTCTTGAAATGGTCGAAAATCATGTCCAACACTGCCACCATCAGGACTTATAGGTTTAGAGGAAAAGAGATTATACTGATTCGTCGTTTCGCGCTCGCTCTCGACCATCCGTGCGGAACGTTGCTATGAGGTAAAATCAATTGTTCCAGGAGATGAGTCGTTTCGCGCGGATTTCTAGGGACGAGCGCGAAACGATAAATCATCGATTCATCCACAACAAGAAGCGACGCGCATGAGTGACGATCCATTCATCCCTAAAAAGCACGAGCCGGCGGGGGACACGGTTCCTGCCGAGCGCGTCGAGGCGTTTGTCCGGCTGTTGGGACAAAATCAGCGGCGCGTCTTTTTGTATGTCATGAGTCTGGTGCCCAATCGCACTGAGGCGGAGGAGATCGTTCAAGAAACCAATTTGGTGCTGTGGCGCGAGTTCGAGCGCTTTGAGATGGGGACGAACTTCGCGGCGTGGGCGTGCAAGGTGGCGCTGCACCAGGTTTTAGCGTGGCGCAAACGGAAGCAGCGCGACCGGCTGGAGTTCAGCGTCGAATTCATCGAAGCGGTGGCCGAGGAAGCGGCGGCGACGGCGGAACATCTCGAAGAGCGCGCCGCGGCGCTGGCCCGGTGCATCGACCGGCTGCCGGCCCGTCACCGCGAGTTGTTGCAATTACGGTATAGCGAAGGGCTATCCATCGAAGCCATCGCCGGACGGGCGGCGCGCACCGTCGATGCCGTGTATCGCGCCCTGAGTCGGATTCGTCAGACGCTGCATGAGTGTGTCACGCGCACGCTGACACAGGAGGGGCAAATATGACTGCATCGGAACGGAACGAGCTACAAGCTTTGTGCGAGGCGATCCTAGAAGACCGGCTCAGCGCCGACCAGCGCCAACGGTTAGAGGAATTGGTTCTCCACGATGCCGAGGCCCGGCGCTGCTACGTGGAATATCTGCACCAACACGCGGCTTTGTGTTGGTCGATAGGGGATGCGGCGTTGCTCAACGCGGAACCGAACGGCAACATGGTCGAGGCGGATTGGCCCTTCGTCCTTCCGTTGCGCCGCCCCGTGCGTTCGTGGCGCTGGTCCCTGCTGGCCGCCGGCTTGGTGGCCGCCGGGCTACTGCTGGCGGTCGGGGCGTGGTGGGGAGATCAGCGCGCCCAGCCCCTGTCTGCCGTGCCGGTGGCGACCTTGGCCAGCGGCAAGTCGTGCAAGTGGGAAGCTGGCTCGCTGCCGACCGAAAGCGGTGCGCGCTTGACGGCGGGTCGGCTACGATTGGCAGAGGGGTTGGCCCGCATCGTCTTCGATAGCGGCGCCGAGATCACCTTGGAAGCGCCAGCCGATTTCGAGGTCGTGTCGGCCCAGCGCTGCATCCTGCACGATGGCCGGCTGGTGGCCAAGGTGCCGCCGTCAGCGCATGGCTTTCTCGTTGACACTCCTCGCGCCGTGCTCAAGGACTTGGGAACCGAGTTTGGCGTCAGCGTTCGCGATGCCGATACCGCCGATGTACAGGTCTTCGACGGCGTCGTTGACGTGGAACATCGCGACTTGAAGCGGACCGAACGCATGGAAACCGGACGGAAGCTCCGCTTCGCTCCCAATGAGGTGGTCGAGCTGGACCCCCAACAGGAAGGGCAGCCATCCAAACCGCAGGTGTCGCGCGTCAGTGATGCCGACGCCCGCGTAGTGGACATTTCGACTGCCGCTGGACGGGGTAAAGATGCCTATGTGCAACCCTTGTTCCCCATCAAAGGACACACCGATACGTTGTTGATGGTGAAACACTCACCCGACGCGAAATCGGATTACAACCGCAAGGCCTACATTGGCATCGACTTGTCCTCAGTGGCCCGGTATCAGATCGTCGATGCGCAATTGACGCTCGCCTTCACGCCGACGGAGTTGGGGTTCGCCTCGGAGGTGCCGGACGCCACCTTCAGCGTTTACGGTCTGACCGACGAGAGCTTGGACCATTGGGACGAAACGGCGATGCGCTGGCATGACGCGCCGGCCAATCGCCCCGGCGCCGCCTTGGATACCACCAAAGTCGTCTGGTTGGGAACCTTCCAAATCATGCAAGGGGAACTGAGCGGCACACGCAGCATCGGCGGCCCGGCCCTGCTCGACTTTCTGCGCCAAGACACCAACCGCCTGGTAACGTTCATCGTCGTCCGCGACACTCCCGGCAGCGGCCGCAGCTGCCTGGTTCACGGCTTCGCCAGCAAGGAACATCCGACCCTCACGCCGCCGACGCTGAAACTGACGGTGATGCGGTGATCAACGCCAGAAAGTAGAAAGTATCGGCAAATACCACGCTCATCGTTTCGCCGTCCCGTGAATGTAGTGATCGTGTTGTTCGGCCATATCCGCCGGCAAGTCTTTTATACAACCTGTATTTCAGTCCCTCATACCGAAATCCCGAATTGCACGCCGTAGCTACTTGATCCCCTAGCATGCGTGATTTACCATCAGGAGGAATTTCTTCTGTCTCACTTTTGGGAGAATTTCTCATGCGTAAGTCAGCTGGGAATCGTGGCGGAAGGTGGTTACTGGCGAGTTTGCTCGGTTTGGCCCTGACCACTTTCACTTTGGCCGCGCCGCCGCCAGAGAATGTCCAGTTCGAGACAGTGGACGAAGTGACGTTGCGGGGGACGTACTATCCCAGTGACTTAGGCACCAAAGCCCCTTGCGCTCTGATCTTGCCGCACATCGGTACCAGCCATCAGCACCCCGGCTGGCAAGCCTTGGCTGAGCGCTTGCAATATCGCGGCTATGCCGTGCTGTTGTTCGACTATCGAGGGCATGGGGCCAGCACTGCCGTTTCCCCCGCCTTCTGGAAGGTGGCGGTGAATAATGCCATCAAGGGAGCCAACCTGAAGAAGTCGGACATCCACGTCAAGGACTTTCCGCCGAGCTATCTACCGATGCTGGTGAATGACATTGCCGCCGCCCGGCGTTACCTCGACACGCGCAACGACCTGGAGCGGTGCAATTCGAGTAACTTGCTGCTCATCGGCGAACGGGAAGGGGCCACGCTGGGGACGTTGTGGCTGGCGACTGAGTGGCGGCGACGGCCCTCCCGTGAAAACCCCGGCGGCGGTGAGCTGCCGCAACGTGGTCAAGAGGTAATGTGCGGCGTCTGGCTGAGCATGAGTCCAACCTTGGGGCGCGCACCGGTAAGTACGAAGAACTTCGCCAAATGGATGCAGTCCCTCCGCGAGCGGACCCCGATGGCCTTCATATACGGCACCGATGACATGACCTCGGCTCGCTACGCCAAGGCTATCTGCGAGCAGATACTTCAGGTCGATACACCGCCGCGCCTGAAACTGACCGCCGGCAAAGGGGTCAAGACCACGGCAGCGGGCGTCAATCTGCTGCAAAAAGGGTTGGATGTCGATAAGCTCATCCTCAACTATGTGGACAATATCCGGCAAGAACGCGAGGACCTTCCTTGGGTCGATCATCAAATTCGGAAAGAGTTTTTCGATTTCGTCTCGATGAAAGCGTTTGGTTTCGCGGGGCCGTGAGGGGGTGCTCGCCTGTGGCTCGCACGCTCAACGGAATGTGCGATACCCCTCATGGTTCATCTCACGCCAGCGATTGCCGTAGATCTTCTTGCAAATCGGCGACCTCCTCAATGCCGACACTGAGGCGGACGAGGCCGTCGTCGATGCCGCGGGCGTGGCGGATGTCGGGGGGGATGCTGGCGTGGGTCATGGTGGCGGGGTGGCCGATGAGCGATTCGACGCCCCCCAGACTTTCGGCCAGGCTGAATAGGCGTGTGCGTGTCAAGAGCCACAGAGCCGCTTCCTTGCCGCCGGCGAGGCTGATGCTCACCATGCCGCCGAAATCGCGCATCTGCCGTTGGGCCAGGTCGTGACCGGGATGACTGGGCAAACCGGGATAATAAACGCGCCGTACCTGCGGTTGCCGACTGAGCCAATCGGCCAGCTGCCGGGCGTTGGCGCAATGCCGTTCCACGCGCACGGCCAGCGTTTTGATGCCGCGCAAAGTCAACCAGGCGTCGAAGGGGCCGGGCACGCCGCCGGCGGCATTTTGATAAAAGGCGATCGGTTCGAGCAAGTCGCGCCGGCCAATCACGGCCCCGCCGATGACATCGGAATGACCGCTCAGGTATTTCGTCGTGCTGTGAACCACGATGTCCGCGCCGAGGCGCAACGGTTGCTGCAAATACGGCGAGGCGAAGGTATTATCCACGGCCAACACGGCGCCGACTTGGTGGGCGATCTCGGCGATGGCGGCAATGTCGATGATTTGCAGCAAGGGATTGGTCGGCGTCTCGATCCACACTAGGCGGGTTTTGGTGGTCATTAGCTCGGCGAATCCCTTGGGGCTGGGGTCTTCCGTGTAACGTGTGACCAGACCCCAGGGTTGAAACACTCGCTCCAGCAAGCGGAAGGTGCCACCGTACAAGTCCGCCGCCGCTACGATCTCGTCACCGGGCCGCAGTGTCGCGAGCACGGCCGTCGTCGCCGCCAAGCCAGAAGCAAAGGCCAAGCCACGCTCCCCCTCCTCGAGCGCCGCCAAGCAAGTTTCCAGAGCGGCGCGGGTCGGGTTGCCGGTGCGCGAGTATTCATACCCCTTGTGCTGCCCCGGCGCTGCTTGCGTATAGGTCGAGGTAGCGTAAATCGGCACGACGGTAGCCCCGGTGGCCGGGTCGGCTTCCTGACCGGCGTGGATAGCGCGGGTGGCAAAGCCGAGGGCTTGGTAGTGGATGGAATCCTTTGATGATGTCATGACTTTTTCTCGGAACGTGGGGGAGCGGATCGTTCGGCGCGGGCGAACAATTCCCATATGGATAGCCGGAAGCCCGGCAGCACCGCGCCGCCGTCCAGGGTGTCTTTCTCGTGCAATAGAGTTGAATCACTGGCGGAAGTAAACACGCGCACCGTGCGTTTGTCTGGGTCGATGTACCAGACCAACTTCGTGCCAGCCAGGAAGTATTCGCGCAACTTGCGGTCCATCTCTTTTTTGGTGTTGGATTTACTCAGTACTTCAACGGCCAAGTCGGGGTAGAGGGACGGAATCGGTTTGCGCGGAATCCGGCGGCGGGGAAGTTGATCCCAGGAAACGAAGGATAAATCTGGACTGCGCACCAGCCCTTCGTGCAAGCGCATCATGCCCGCTTCACCGGCGGTAAATCCCCGATTGTGGTGATCCAGATACAGCTCGATGAAAAAACTCAAGGCAATGGCTAGCCGGGATTCGTATAGCCCCATGACTTTCTCCACCAGGGTACCATCCACCAACTCGCATGGCCGCTTGGAACGAGCATAGACCTTTAGTAAATCCTCTTCCGTCGCGGTGCCGGGAGTCGGTTGCAGGCGCACCCGGCGCGGGTCGATGTCGCCGAGCTGTTCCAGCAGATCGGCGATGGTTTCGATGTGGGCCACGGCGGCGTTCATGGGATTCTCTCCAACCTATGTGATCGACGCGCTTTCCGCGCGCTCATCCGGTTACAATTACCACCTTGTCCCATACCACATGCTTGATTCAATCTGGAAGGGCGCTTACATGCATCGGCTCGATCCCAATGCACTCGATAAGCCCCTACAAGTCATGCGGCTCATTCTCGGCACGCTGGCACTGGGGGTATTGATCTTCATGATCCTTTAGAGAATTCATCGTGTCGCGCTCGAAGCCCACAGCCCGGCGCGAAACGATGAATTCGGGAAAACGGACCATCAACCAGCGCCGGCGGCCGTGGTCTGGCGAGTTTGATTCCAGTAGTGAATCAGGTCGATGCGGGTGATGATGTCCACGATCTTGCCATCGGCGACGGTCAGGACGCCAGTATTGCCGGCCAGCAACAACCGATAAACCTCGTCGAGATGCACGGTGACATCGAGTTGGGGCAACGGGCGGGCCATCACGTCGCCAACTTTCACCTGGGCGGGGTCGTGGTTGTCGTGCAGCACGCGGGCCACGGTCACTTCCTGGATGCTCCCCACGGAACGCCCCTCCGCCAAGACTGGCAATTGCGAAATCCCCGCTCCCTGCATGAGCTGAATGGCGGCGGCGATGGTGGCATCGGGAGTAATCGTCACCAGCTGGCGCGACCCGCGATTGCGCAGCAAATCGCCAATGGAATGCGGCGGCTGCACATCAATGATCAGATTGTTGGCGGCCAGCCACTGATCATCATAGAACTTGCTCAGATAATTGCGGCCGGTGTCGGGGCAAAGCGCCACCACCAAATCGTCTTTGGACAAACGCCGGGCATAGCGCAGAGCCGCTGCCACGCATGTGCCGCTGGAGCCGCCCACCAGCAGCCCTTCCCGCCGCGCCAAGGAACGGGCCACATGAAACGACTCCGCGTCGCTGATTCGCTCCCAATCATCGACCAACTGGCTATTGAAGGTCTTGGGTACGAAATCCTCGCCGATCCCTTCCACCTTCCACGGCCGCGGACTGCCGCCGGACAGCACCGAACCTTCAGGGTCGGCGGCGACAATGCGAATGTCGGAATTCATTTCCTTCAGGTATCGGGCCACACCAGAAATCGTGCCGCCGGTGCCGATGCCAGCGACGAAGACGGTGACGCGTCCCTCCGTTTGTTCCCAGATTTCCGGCCCAGTAGTGCGATAATGGATTTCGGGATTCGCCATGTTGGTGAACTGGTTGGGCCGCCAAGCGCCGGGAATCTCACGAGCCAAGCGGTCGGCGACACCGTTGTAACTCTCCGGGGCATCCGGGGCGACGTTCGTGGGAGTGACGACGATCTCGGCCCCATAGCCCTTGAGCAAGGCGATCTTCTCCTGACTCATCTTGTCGGGTAGCACGAAGATGCAGCGATAACCCTTCACAGCGGCGGCCATGGCCAGACCCACGCCCGTGTTGCCGGCGGTGGCCTCGATGATGGTCCCGCCCGGTCGCAATTGGCCGCGCCGTTCTGCCTCGGCGATCATGGCTAAGGCGACTCGATCCTTGATGCTGCCGCCGGGATTCAACGCCTCGAATTTGACATACACACTCGCCGGCACGTCTTGCGCCAGCCGGCGCAGCCGGATCAACGGCGTCCGGCCCACGGATTGCAAAATGGTTTCTTGCATGAGTTTACCTTTCACCTGAGGAGAGGCGGCGAACCGCTTGTTGGATCGGGATGGCGTCTAACTCCATTGTTTCGTGAAAGGGGGGAGGTGGGCAAGGCGAGTCCGTCCGATCCCATGCATCCGGGCAAACGACATGGTGTTGGCGCGCTGGCGTGAAAGCTGTAGTCCCCATGAGACCACGAAGCCTCGGCCCGCCCCACCAGCGCTTTCACGTCAGCACGCCAACCATGTCGCGCGCCCAGCCGATGCGACGGGGGTTGTTCGACATGGCCGGAATCCAACCCATGTCACGGAACCATTGGACGGCATCGGCTAGCGCTTCCGCGACGGGCCGTGGGGACAGGTTCAACTCAGCCAAGCTGCGGCGGGGGTCGAAGTGCATCCGACGGCGCGTCAGCTTGACGCCGGTGACGGTGGCGGCGGGGGTACGATGCGTAAAGACATCGGCCAACCATTCACTGACATAGGCAGCAGTCAAAGCGACGGCGTAGGGAACCCGCCAACGCGGTTCGGGCAGCCCGGTCAGCTCGGCCAACAAGCGAAAGACCGCGCGGATGGACAGATTTTCATGGCCAAGCAGGTAGCGGCGCCCCGGTTGACCGTGGCGCAGGGCGCGGACCGTCCCCTCGGCCACGTCGCGGACATCGATCAAGTTCAACTCGGCGTCGAGATACTCACGGCGTTGGCCCCGGCAGAAATCGAGCATCATCCGCGTTGGCGGCGACTGCCCCAGATCGCCGGGACCAACCGGCAGCGTCGGATTGACAATGACAATCGGTGCGCCAGCGCGGGCCAGGCCGAAAGCGTGGCGCTCGGCCAGATACTTGGACCGGCAATAAGGACCGATGACATCGCGGGGAGAAATGGGTTGATCCTCGGCGATGGGCGCGGTTTGCCGGGAGCGGGTGAGGATGCTTTCGGTGCTGGCGTGCAGGATGCGCCGCGCGCCGGCGGCCAGCGCGGCTTCGAGCACATGGATGGCGCCTTGATAATTGACCTGATGAAAATGCCCGCGCCGCCGCGTCCACAGCTGCGGATTGGCCGCCAGGTGATAGACTTCTCGACAATCCCGCACCGCCAACGCCACGGCGGGCCGGTCACGAATATCGGCGAACACCACCTCGACGGCTTCCAAGGGCAGATGACTCACCGCCGCGCCGGGCCGCTCCAACACGCGCACTCGCTCCCCTTCCATCACCAGCCGCCGTACCAGATGACTGCCAATGAACCCCGCGCCGCCAGTGACCAGAATCGGTGCCGACATCATGCCGCGTCCCACGAGATGAACTTTCAGCGAATAACATGCGAAGACCGCACACGCAACGATATATGTTTCTTTGTTAATTCATTGTCTCATTCATGCCGCAATGCTTCGATGGGGTCCAGCAGGGAAGCGCGGCGCGAGGGGTACCAGCCGAACAGGACGCCGACGCTGATGGAGACGATCAACGACAGGAAGATGGATTCGACGTGCAAGCGGGCCGGTAACGCCGCTTGCGTCAACCACGCCCAGGCCACGGGAATGACGAACACCGAAGCGATCCCCAGCAGGACGCCGACCAACCCCCCCACGGACGTTTGCACCACCGCTTCGACAAGGAATTGCCAGGTGATGTCGCGGCGTTTGGCGCCCAGGGCGCGGCGGATGCCGATTTCGCGGGTCCGTTCAGTGACGGTGGCCAGCATGATGTTCATGATGCCGATGCCCCCCACCATGAGCGAGATGCTGGCGATCAGCACCAGCAAGCGCGTGAAGCGGGCCTTGGCGCGCTCGGCTTCCTCGAGGCGGTCGAGGGGGACCGTCACCACCCAATCCTGCTTGGCGTGAGCGCGGCCGAGCATCTCGCGGATCACGTCCCCAGTGGGACGGACCTTGTCCATGTCGGAGATGGTCAAAGTGACCTGGTGCAGTTGCACTTTCTCACCGCTGCGCGAGCCGGATTCCCGGCGGTAAATCAGCTCGCCGAAGCGGACTCGGCAGGTTTGCAGGGGAATATAGACATCATGGTTGAAATCCTCGGCGGCTTGGCTGCCGCCGGTCCCGCCGGTCGGCATGCGGTCCTTGACCACGCCGATAATGCGGTAGGTGTGTTTGTCGAGGCTGATGGTTTGCCCCAAGGCTTCCTCATAAGGAAACAGCTGATCGGCAACCTGAGCGCCCAGGACCGCCACATTGCGCATCTGTTGATTGTCTTCCTCAGTGAGGAATCGGCCACAAGCCATCTCCAGCTGATTGACTTCCGTGTAAGCAGGGATAGTTCCCACGACACGGCCATTGTGCATCCGCTCGAAACGCCGCACCGCTTGGGGGAAGACACGCATGGGGACGATGCGCGTCACCGCGCCGATGGTCTGGAAGCGCTCGCAATCCTCGTAGCTGAGGCCATAGATGGCGACATACGAGCGGCGTTGCGTGGAGGCTTCCTCCGGCGGCTTGACGCTGCGGATGATAATGTTGGTCGCCCCTTGGCGCTTGATGTCCTCCAAGGCGTCGTGCATGCTCCCTTCGCCGAAGGCCATCAAGGAAATCACCGCTCCTGTGCCGATGATAATTCCCAGCACCGACAGAAAGGCCCGCAGCTTGTGCAGCCACAGACTGCGCAGCGCCAAGACCAGGATGCGCCGCCCCTTGTCGGAGGAGAGCAGCACCCCGAAGAGCCCCAAGTAGGTCAAGGTCAAACAACCAGTCACGAAGTAGAGCAAGTTCATGGCTCGATGCTAGGTTGCCGGGCGAATGGCGGTGCTCAGCGCAGCGGTTGGCTCCCGGTCGTCGTTGCGCGTGTCGGATTCAATGTGGCCGTCGCGCAGCCGGACCACGCGCCGGGCCCAGTCGGCGATGTCGTTTTCGTGCGTCACCATGATGATGGTCTTGCCGCTTTGGTTCAGCCGTGTCAGTAATTCCATGATCTCGTCGCTGGTTTTGCTGTCCAGGTTGCCGGTTGGCTCGTCGGCCAAGATGACGTGCGGGTCGTTGACCAGAGCACGAGCGATGGCGACGCGCTGCTGCTGGCCGCCGGACAGCTGCATGGGGCGATGATCCAAGCGACTTCCCAAACCCACTAATTCGGCCAATTCGACACATCGGCGCCGCGTGGCGGCGGATAAGCGGGAACCTTGATAGAGCAAGGGGACTTCGATATTTTCCACCACCGTATATTGCGGAATGAGATTATATGACTGAAAAATGAAACCGAGATAGCGACTGCGCACTTCGGACAGTTGATCGTCATCCATCAAAGCCACGTCCTGCCCCCCCAGGAAATAATGGCCGCTGGTGGGCCGGTCGAGACAACCGAGCAGGTTCAATAGGGTCGATTTACCAGAACCGGACGGACCCATCAGCGCGACGAAGTCCCCTTCGGCGACGGTCAAGCTGACTCCGCGCAAGGCGCGGACGACGACAGATTCCAAGTAATAGTTCTTGACCAAGTTGACCACACGCGCGACGGCCGACATAGGTTCTCGAATAAAATATAGATGCGGAAACCTGGCGAGCGGCAGGCGTTCGCCCTCCAGTGACGGTTCCGAGAGTGGCTAGGGCAGAGCGCAGCGAAGCCCCGGCCACCCAACACTGGCGCTAATGCCTGCGACTTTCTCCCCCTTCGCTCGGTTGCTGGTCACTGTCCGGCGTCTTGCCTGGGTCGCGCGCCTTGCCGACGCCGGGCTGGCTCTTGCCGCCGGGCTGGCGCGTCTTGGCTTGGTCGCCGAGAATGGCCCGTGGGTTGAGAATGACCTGCTCCCCCTCCCACAAACCCGAACGGACCTCGGCCATGCGGTCGTTGCTTAGGCCGATGATGATGTCCCGCTTTTCGGGTCCCGTCGGCGTCATCACGAAACACTGGCGGTGCGGCCCCAACTCCGCCGAGCCGATGATGGCTTGCACGGGGATGGTCAACACATGGTCCAGCACGTCGTCAATGACGATGGTCACGTCAGCGGTCATGCCGGGGCGGAGGCCAGGCACTTGCTCATCCAGGGCCACCACGGTCTTGTACACTTTGACATCCGAGGAATACCAATCGGCTTGGGAGGCGATCGTGGCCACTTGCTTGACATGGCCGCGAATCAAGCGTTCTGGAAAGGCGTGGACGCGAATGAGGGCCGGTTGACCGGCGAAGACCTGCCGCTGTTCATAGTCGCGGAAGCCGTCGCGCATCTCCAGGAATGCCCATTGGCTCGACAGGCGCGCTAGTGGATGCGGGATCGTCAATAAGGCCGCTCGCACGTTGTCACAGAAGCCGGTCGATTCGTACACTTCCCCCTGCACGCGCGACACCAACGCCTCGTGAACGCGCGTATCGACTTGCATGTGGCGCATGTCGGGGATTTGCATCAGCTTTTGTCCCTCGCGGACCGGCTCTCCCTGGGCGATGATCGACTGCTGACTGCCGCTGCCGTAGCGCGATTGTTCCGGCATGTAGTACACCACCATGCCATCTTGCGGCGCGAAGATGTCACACTTGCGGATTTCTTCTTCGATTTCCCGGTAGCGGGCCGCTTCTTGCTCATAGATCGATTGTTTGGACTGACGCTCGATGGCGGCTTGGATTTCCGTGGCTGTCGCCTGCTTCTGGATGCGATCCAGGGCGCGCTTGGCTTCCGCCAGATTGCTGGCCAATTCCGTCTCCGTCCGCTGTCGGGTGAACTCCAACACGCGCAGCTCCTCGATGACGCCCCCCAAGGAAATCTCAGCGCCGCGCAGCCGGTAGCGATCCGCCAAGGCTTGGCTGGGACTGAGATATCCCTTCTTGACCATGCGTTCCGACCAGGCGGCCCGATCGCGCCACATCTCCAGATCGGATTCAGCAGTTTCGATGCGTCCCTGAATTTCCTTGAGAAATTGGGGATATTCTCCCTGTTGATACTTGATCAGGTCCAGCTCGGCGAGTTGGACGGCGACTTGGGCCGTGTGGATGTCGCTGTAATTCTGACTGACGATGATCTTGTAATTCTCCTCGGCCTGAATAGCGGCGGCGCGGGCTTGATCGAGCACGATCTTCTGGGCCTTGAGCTGGTCTTGCAAGCCAGCGTCGTCGAGATCGACGATTTGTTCCCCTTGCCGCACATACGCGCCATTGTCGATCACCCATTTGATGGTGGTGGCGTAAGTGCTCCCTTGTCGGGCTTGCACGCGACAGACGACGTCCGAATTGTGCGCCGATTCCAGGGTCCCCTTCTCAACGATGCTCAGTTGCAGTTTTTCGTACCGAATAGTGTGCAAGAGCAGGTCCGGGCGTTCGCCGTGAAAGAAGCTGTCGGACCACAGATAGACGGCCCCGGCGGCCGCGAGCAACACTACGACGGCCCCCCCCGCCAGCCACTTACCGCGCCCCTTCCGGCTCGACGCCGGGGTCGGCAGGCGGGACGCGTCGAGGGGGAGGAAGGTATTCCGGCTGTTCTCCGGTTCGCCGTTGGTCTCGGTAGCTTGATGATAGGGCAGCGTCGGTGGATTGCTCGTGGTTGGCACACTCATCGATCCAGACTCCTTGGCTATCGAGCTTCATCAGTTCCATGTCGCGGTACAGCTGTAGGCGGGCAATCTGATAATTGATCCAGGTGCTGAGTAATTCATTTTGGGCTTGAGGGAGTGAACGCTGCGCGTTTAATAGCTGCTGAGTCAAGGCGGCGGCGCTGGCGGCGGTGCTGATGCTTGCCGCCGCGCCCGTGGGGGCCGGTGGCGCCTGGAAGGTGTCCAGGGCGTTTTCCACCTGAAAGTAGGCCAACTCCACCGCGCGTTGCTGAATCCGGTAATTCTCGGCCAATACGCGTAGTTGCCGCAGCTCGGCCCGCACGTCGGCGACCACGCGATCCTCGGCGGCCATCAGCGCCCGTCGTTGCCGCTGAAAGCCGATCAGCGTGGCGCGGTAAAAATTCCGTTCGGGCAATCGCACCAGCGGCAGCTCGCCATCCAGGAAGAGTTGCTGCCGACTGCGGCTGCCGCCGAAGGCAAACGGTTGGGCCTCCTGAAACGGCGTGAAACTTTCCAAATGATACCGGATGTTGAACACTCCTAGCAAGGCATTCGCCGAAACTTTAATCTTTCGCCAGGCATCGACCAACAAGCCGCGCTGGTTCATCAAGTCTAGACGATAGGTCAAGGCCGCCCTACTCACCACGTCGTAGGCCAATTCCAAATCCGCGCTGATGACATCGACGCCACACACGATGGTTGGCGGTAGGTCCGGCCATTGCCGCCGCACTTGCTCGATCCGTTCTTGACGGGCGTCTCCGAGCACCAGCACGAAGCGGTCGATCAGCACGCGAAACAGCGCGATCCGTTGTCGCTGCCGCCGATCGGGATCGGGAAGCTCGCGCCACGGTTCGGCTTCATAATTCCGCAGCAGTTGTTCCATCTCCCCCAAGTAAATCTCGCCATCGAGTTGTTGCAAGCGCTGCTGATCGGCCGCGCTCAACGACTGATCTTTCTGGGCCAAGTCCGTTTCCAAATCCAGCAGCCGACGCCGTTCCCGCCGCAATTCGCTCAAGCGCTCGCTGATCGTCGGTTCCGCCATCGGCAAGGCGTACCAGGGGAGGACATGGAGAGGACCGAGCGGCAGCGCGCTCAGCAGTCCCCCCAGCTGCAATTGCGGCCGCGTTACGCCGTGCAGGTCGAGGGCCGGCAGCCGTTCCCATGCGGACCAACGGTCGAGGATTTGCTGTTGGAAACGGGTTCCTTCCACGAGAGGCACCGTGACAAACAGTCGCTGCAAACGTGCCCGCAGCCGAGGTACGTCCGCCAGGGTATCCGCCAGCGACGCCTCGGCGCGGGCGTCCTCGAATTGAGCGATCAACTCCGTGAAGCGCCGCATCTGCCGGTTCAAGCCGCGTAGTGGTTCCTCGTCGAGTTCTAACGGCACCGAGGGGGGAATTCCCAGAAACAACTTGAAGCGGTCGAGACTATCTCGATAATCCTGCTCGCGGCGCAAGACGGAGCTGCGCCCTTGAAGTAATTGCAGCTCCACTTGATCGACCTGCAATTGCGAGACTTCCCCCCCTTCCTCGAAGGCCTGGAAGCGGCGCAGGAATTCTTCGAGGGTGGCGACGTTCTGCCGCTCGACGGCCAATTGTCCCTGGCGCAGCACGGTCGGCAAGTAGCCTTCGGACGGCGTAAACAGGCCGACTGTCAGGTTGAGGCTTTCAAAGCCGCGCGGCACCAAGGGGCCGCCCGCGATGTTGCCGCCCCCCGCCAGAGCGACGAAAAACTCCTTGCGAAAGCGGGCGTAGCGGCGAATGGCATAGACCAGGTCCCGTTCCGCCTGCGTCAGCGGTTCGAGGTTGACCGCGAAGCCGCCGCCGCGCAAAAACGGTTGGATCAGGTCGAACGTGATCGATGATTGACTGGTGAGGCGCGGCACGAAATTGCCGGCCATCTCGATGACCGTGCGATTGGCCAGACGAAACAGCAGCAAGGCGCCAGTAGGGAAGAATTGCGTCAGCCCGGTTTCCGAGTCGAGCCGCCAGCGATTATGTTGTCCTTCCGGCATCTCTCGCCCCGTGTATTCACGCAGGGCGCTGCCAAGGGCGAAGCATTGCGGCAGAAAAGCGAAGCGTTCCAATGTCACCGGCAAGGCAGCCAAGTACAGGTCCTCACGCCGGGTCTGAAAATCGCGGCTGTTGATCAATCCCAACACCGAGGATTGCACCAGATTGATCAGATAACCCAAATTCTCCGCGGGCGTGGGTTCCGCGCGGCGTTGACTTTCGGAAGTCCCCCCCTGCCAATCCGGGGGCCGGTCGTCCTCTTCTTGCCGCTGGGTAAGCTGAGCGCGGTTCTCGGCGTTCCATTGTTCGAGTAGTTCGAGCCAACCGTCCCCTTCGATGTAGGCGATGCCAGCTTTCTTGTACGGCTTTTGCGGATTCGGCGACAACGCTTTGGCAGCGGGATCATCTGGCGGCATGGGGGGGCGATCAGGATTGGTGGGGTCGGCAAAGCGGGCGCGCGGATCGGGGTAAACGTGATAGGCTTCGATCTGCCACTGGGGATACTGGTCCTTCTTCTCCAGCAATTGATCCACCACCTTGTCGGACTTCTCGCGGTAGTAGCAGCGCGTGCAGCCGGACAGCAACACCACCCCAACCAAGGCGGCACGCAAGCACATGCCACCACACATCACCTTCCGCTTTCCCATGTTCCCCCAACATTCATTTGGAAGGGCGTTGATTCAAACCAGCGAATGGCGGATCGTTCGAGAAAAGACGGTTCGTGTATCACGCATTGGATCGAATAGGATGGGATTTCCTCTATATCGGCGGTTCGGTGGGGTGGTCTTGAAGCATGATGGGATGTGGCGCCTGCGGCGCGCGAAATATCAACTCGGCCTATTTTTTCGCATCCTTCCAATCAATCGTCACTTCCGTGGTCTGGCCTGGTTGGACTTCGATGCGCCGGCGTTCGTGGCGGTTGCTGTCGGCATGGGCCAGCAGCAGGGTGTAGCGGCCAGGGGGCACGTTGGTGATGTGAAACTTCCCCTTGGCGTCGGTGACGGCGAACCAGGGGTGCGGCACCACGTACACCCAGCCGCGCATCCAGCCGTGCAGCGAGCAGCCCACCATCACGGGCCGAGCTTGCTTCTCGAAGACGTGGGAGATCGGTTGGCCTGGCCCCGCGACTACGTTGAATTGGTTGGCGCGCACCGGCGAGATGGTCATGACACTATGGTTGCAGATGTCGTTATTCTCGAAGATGACTTTCTGGCCGTGCTGGGTAGCGAGCACGCGCGGCGTGAACACCATATCCACCTGATCCATGATCACGGGCTTGGCTTTGTCCGCCTTGGGCTGTTCGGGGGCGTCCTCCAGAATGGCGACGACATAACGCAGCCCCTTGGTCTCGCCATCGACTATCAGATCAAAATGGCGCAGCTGGGAGCCATCGGTCGTCGTGATGACCTGGGGCGGCCCCACCGCGTCGATATAGCGCACCACGCCGACAATCTGACCCGTCAGCGCCGGCTCCGCTCCCGTCGCGGGGAAGGCGGTCAAGGATAGGGAAACACCAAGAATCACGGTAAATCGGTAATTTCTCATGGTAGTGCTTAATCGAGGTTACTGGATTCACGATGTCCCCGGTTTGCGTTCGGCAGCGAGCGCGCACCGAGGCCTCTCTTTCGTCAAACGATTACCTGTTGAAGCCCCAATTAAAAATACTGAGCAGGTTAGAGAATTTGTCGGTCCACAAGGGGTCGTCCGCTTTGCCGCGTAGATGGACGAATTCGCCCACGTCGTCCCTGGAATCGATGCTTGGCTCCTTGGCTTGGCGCCACAGGAAGCCGAACGCTTGCTCGGCATGATCTTGGCGGGCCAGGAAAATCCAATGCGAGCCGAACTTGCCGGTCCTTTTATCCTCGTAGTCGCTCATGGACAAGCCCACCAACCCATCTTCCTTGGCCAACCGCGCCAGCACGGGTTGCAGGTCGAGATAACGGTTGGAAATATGGAAAGCGACGATGCCGTCGGGGGCCAGCTTGTCCAGATAGACGCGCAACGCCTCTTGCGTGATCAGATGCACGGGAATGGCATCGGAGCTAAAGGCATCAACAACGATCAAGCCATAGGGCGGGTCCTCAGTCTCGCGTGCCAGCTGCAAACGGGCGTCACCGAGGACAATCCTGAGCCGCACGCCGCGTTGTTCGGCATCCGAGATGTAGGTGAACAACTTCGGATCGCGCGCGATGTGCTCCACGGCAGGGTCGATCTCGTAATAAGTGACGACCTGCCCCTTTTCGCCATAACTGGCCACGGTGCCAGTCCCCAAGCCGATGACAGCGACGGGTGGGGCGCGGTGGCGCTGGTGGAAGTCCCTGAAAATTTGGCCCAACGGCCCATCGGCATGATAATAGGTGAGCGGGGTCGGACCCGAAAAGGGAAATGCATAGCGTCCGTGCGTGTATGCCGCCAAGCCACCCAACCGCGTGAACGGATTGTCTTCGGACAGCTCACCCCACAGAGCACCCACTCGGTAGAAAGGAATCATTTCCTCCGGGGTTTGCGGGACATCGATGTACTGCATACCGTGCAAGGTCGTGCCGTGCAGCAGCTTGCGATGGGGGCCGTCGTCGTACACCATCAGGGTGCCGAAAAAGCTGCGCTCGCGGCGTAGGGCCATGTCCCCCATGTCCGTGCAGAAGATGCCAGCCAAGAAAAACGCGCCGACGCACAACCCGAAGCGTACCGACCGCTCCACGAAGACATAGCAGAATAAAGCGGGCAAGCCGTAGGTGAGTATCTTGTTCAGCTGGACCAGGTCAACATTCAACCGCTCCGCCAGCCATTCCCAATTCATCATGTTCGTCAGTGGTCGAAAGACGATGCCCGCGGTGAGGATGCCCAATGCCAAGGCCGTGCCAATATCCAAGGCCCGATCCAAGCGTTCCTGTCGGCGGTACCAGATGTAGCCCGCGCTGACGAGCACGGCCCCCAGCAGCAGCGCGACGGCGTTGGGAATGGGGAACATGAACAGCGGCACGATCGCGGACCAACTGGCGTCATCCTCCAGCTTGCCGGACACGACGTTGACCCATTGCGTCACGCCGGTCCAACGCACCTGGTCCGGCCAGAGGATGTGGGTGGAGGTGGGCAACAGGGAAACGAACTGCATCTGTCCGTTTGGGTTTTGCCACATCCAGCCAGGGTTGAAGTCCTGATCCCACGTCCGCTTGGCGATCAAGCCCACGGCCAACAGGATGAGCACGGTCGGTAGGCTCAAATCGACGATCCGGTTCCAGCGGGCAGTCGATACTTGGCCGGTGCTCGGCAACAGCAGACAGGCCATCACCAAGGCAATGGGATATTCCAGCAGCCGCGTGAAGACCAGAGGGGCGAGGAGGGCGTTGAACAACCCGCCCAGCACGCCGCCTAGCGACATCCACAGGTAAAACTCGGTGAGATAGACCGTCGGTGGCCGCGTCCGGGCCAGCTCGCCGTGACAAACCATAGCCACCACGAACAGCGTGACCAGATGAAAGGCGAAAACGAGCACCATGGGCCGGGGCGCGACACCCGTAAGCCACATAAACATCAGCAGCAGGATCAGCACGGGCATGATCAACACCAAGGCGCGATGCACGGACGGCGGCAGCAGCGTGCTGAAGACGAGAATGAAACTGAGCAAATATAACGTCAGCGGAATGACCCACAACAACGGAATGGCGGCGATGTCGGTCGTCAAATACGTGGTCACGCCCAACATCAGGCTCGACGGCACGAACGCCAGGGCGATCCAGTGCCAGCGCCGGCCCCAGGTGGGCTGGGCCAACTCCTGGCTCATCTCGTCAAAGGCTTCGCGGAGCGAGCTTCCCCTGTCCGTTTTTCCTTTCTTGGCCCCCCGCTCGTGCTGTTCTGGTTTCTTCTCTTGAGGTTTCCAATCCGCGACAATCTCCGGCTCGGGCACGGGGGAACGCCACAGCAACAGCGCGCAAGTTCCCGTCGTGACCGCGAACAGGGCATAGCCCCCCGTCCAGATCCAGCCTTGCGTGCTGAGGGCGAAGAACGGCTCCACCAAGATGGGGTAGCCGAGCAAGGCAATCATGCTGCCGAGGTTGCTGGCGGCATAGAGATAGTAAGGGTCCTTGGCCGACGCATGGCCGGTGTCGGCGAACCACTTTTGCAACAAGGGGGCCGAGGTGGATACCACGAAGAACGGCAGTCCCACCGTCAGCACCAACAAACCCAGCACTTGGGGAATGGGGTGGGCGTCGCCGCGCGGCGCGAACGCCTCGGACACGGCAATGGGCAAGACGATGAAGGGGAGCACGAGCAAAACCAGGTGAACCAGCGCCTGCCGGCGAATGCCTAGCCAGCGCGGCGTGGCGTGGGCATAGGCATAGCCCGCCAACAAGGCTGCTTGAAAAAAGACCATGCATGTATTCCAGACCGCCGGCGTGCCGCCAAACTTGGGCAGGATCATCTTGGCGATCATCGGTTGCACGAGAAACAGCAGCGTCGCGCTCACGAAGAGCGTCATAGCGAAAACCAGCGGCAAGGGAGTTCCTCCACGGAGAGCCAGCGCGAGGCGGGAAAACGATCTCCCTATCATAACGAAGAAAGGAGGAGGAAGATAGCGTTTCGTGCGCGCGAGCCGCCGACAACTACTCCCCTCTACCCCTCCTCAAATCGCCGGGTGATGGCCTGCGTGGAATCGTACACCATGTACAAACTGACGATCAGCCACGGCGCGTTGGGTAGATAAAACATCAGGAAGTGATACATGGTACGTGCCGTCATGTCGGCGTAATCCGATAAGTGAACCGTCCAATAATACAGAAGCACCGAGTAGCTCACGAAGGCCCCAATGCCCAACTGCAATACATGCCGGTAAGGCCGGTTCTTGACGATGGCCCAGATCAACCACAGGTTGAACAGCTGCGTGACGAAGATATTGAACGATTCCATCGCCAAGGCATACGGCGACACCGGATCAAAAAAGGATCGATCCGCTTCGCCGTAGAGACTCCACAACCAGATCAGCCAATCGGTATGCACCAACTCGGTCAGCCGATCCGCGTACCACCACCAATACACTTCCAGCGTCCAAGCGATGACGACGAAACTGAGCAGACAACTGATGATCACGCGATCCTTGGTGGGCAAGGGGGCAGAAGTGGAAGTCACCATATTGGCAATACTCATATTTTTCCTCCCTGAAACAGAAAGCTATGCTTTCGGCGGTTGAGTCGGACGCGGCGTCGACAACTATCAGGGAGCGGTTTACTTTCTGCTGCTCTCCGACGGTTGCGGCGCCGCAAGCGACTTTTTCGATGATGGGCAGCATCGGGGCATTCGCCACTAGGAATCATAAGCTAATGTGATGCTATCCGTTCCATCACCGTCCCACCGCCACCAGGTCGCGCGCCCGCGCGGCCGTGTTGCCCTCGGAAAGCCAGTACAGCCATTCGCCGAAGCCGCACAGGGTGCGGGCCGTGCGGCGCCAACCGCGGAGGAGCACGGTATCGCGCAGCAGTTGCCGCCCGGCCAAAGTCAGCGCCTTCAAGAAGGCCTGGTTGAAATGGCGGGCGTCGGTATCATCGCCGGACAACAGGCGCATGGTCCGCCGGCATTCGGCGGGGGATTGGCGCCACATGCGATACACGGCCTGCCGGAGCGCCACGGTCCCGTCATCCTGGCGCGTGAAGACGCGGTACAACCCCAGGGCCAGCAGCTCGGCCACCCCACTTCGCGCGGCGCGTTGGCGGCGGTAGGCGGCGCAAGAATCGCTTCGCGCCAGGCAAGCGGCGTCGAGGAAGCCCAGTGTCATGCCCACGGCCGTCAGCGGATGGAAATGACCGACCGCGTCGCCGACCAGGGCCAACCCCTCCCGGCCATAGTGGACGCGCGACCGCCATTGATTGACGGCCCAGGCGATGGGTCGTTCGCGCAACGCCCGCTCGAAAGCGGGCCGTAGCTCGGCTGGCAACACCGGCGCGTAAGCCGCCGCCAAGGCTGGCGCTTGTTTCTTGACTTCGCCGTTTCCCAGGGGCACATCGAGGATGACACGCACCTGACGTGGTCCAATGCGATAAGCCAGGATCGGTCCAGGACCGCCGAGAATCACATGACCGAATCCCTCGCCCGGCATGTCGGCATCTTCCAGCAACACGCCGGCCATCGACGACATGGTGACGCGTGCATCAGCCAAGCCCAACGCGCGCCGGGCCAAGGAGCCGCGCCCGTCGGCGCCGACGATCCGCTCGAACGTCCGGCTGGCTGTCGCTTGTCCCTCCGCGACATAGTGCAATCGCTGGCCGGTGATGTGGGTGGCGCGGGTGCGCGGCAGGTACGTGATGAGCGGATGGAAGGCCGCCGTCTCACGCAAGGCGGATACCAACAGAAAATGATCGCAGGTCAAGGCTTGGCAATCGTCGGGATAGTGAAGGGTGATCGGTTCGCTGCCATCCTCGGGAAACACGATGAAGCCGCGCCCCGTATGTTGTTCGGCGGCGGCCAACGGCCAGATGCCCAACTGGCGCAGCACCGCGACGCCGGGCGGGTGCAGCCACTCGCCAGCCAGACGATGGGCGGCGTGGGGATGCGCGTCGAGCAGCAGCACGCGCGCCCCTTGTTGGGCGAACGCCAGCGCCGTCGTGCATCCTACTGGCCCAGCGCCGATGACAGCCACATCACATTGCTGAACGGGGACAACCACGGGTTCTTCCATCTCCACGGGTTGGGCTTTGGTTATATTTTTATCAGGAAAGAGTACGAAGTCCATCGGAGATTGGGCGCGGGCGTGGCGAACAGGGACGATCAGCGTCTTGGCAGGGGCGCGAAAAGCGAAGTGAAACACTTCTCCGCCCATCAATACCCCCGATCCCCACAAGAAATTCATTTCGCCTACCGCCCCTGTTCCAGTAGGATCAAAGCAGGTAACTTTGAAACCGCAAGCGCGAGGATCAGCCGTGGAAACCCATCTGGAAATCATCAACAACGTCGGTGTGCTGGAGCTGTTGGGGGAATACCTCGATGAAAGCAACTGCCGCGACCTGAAAACACAACTCGCCAATCAAGTCCAACACACACCGAAGCTGGTTTTGGACCTGGGCCGCGTCGAGTTCGTCGATAGTTCCGGCCTGGGGGTCATCATCGGTTCACTCAGTAAAATTCGTGGCGCCGGCGGCGATCTGAAATTGGCCAACGTCACCCCCCGCGTGCGGACGTTGTTCGACCTGGTCCGCCTGCAAAACTTAGTGGACATCCTCGACACCCGCGACGAGGCGGTAGCATCGTTCAAACAGTAGGCAGTGATCGGTGACTAATGACCAATCACTCAGCACCTCCAATCTATTAAAGGGACCTTCATGGCCGCTCCACAAGTTGACACGACAGCCCTTGCGCCAACGGCAACCGAGACGCCGACCACGATGACGATTCGCCAAGCGCTGCGGCACCATGCCCGCTATGCGTTTGCCAAGCGGCTCGACGAGCTGGATAAAACCGAGTTGTGGCAGGCGGTGGCCCTGACTGTCCGCGATCGATTGGTGGATCGGCTGCTGGCCACCGAGGAACGTTATCGCCGCGCGCAAGCCAAGCGTATGTATTATCTGTCGATGGAATTTCTCATCGGCCGGTCATTGAGCAACAATCTGCAAAACCTGGGGCTGCTGGACGAATTCCGCGCCGTCTTTGACGAGCTGGGGCTGGATTTTGACGACACGCTCCAGCGCGAACCGGATGCCGCGTTGGGCAACGGCGGCTTGGGCCGATTGGCGGCCTGCTTCCTCGATTCGCTGGCCACGCTCGATATGCCGGGTTTCGGCTACGGCATCAACTACGAATATGGCCTGTTCCGACAGGAGATTTACCGCAATGGCCAGCGCGAGAAACCCGATAATTGGCTTTCCTATGGCAGTCCGTGGCTGATCCGCCGGCCCAGCGAGGTGCTCACCATTCCGGTGTATGGTCGGATCGTCCACGCGCAGGATCGACACGGCAATTACAATCCGATGTGGCTCGATTGGAAGGTGATCCTGGCCGTGCCGCACGATATGCCGATTGCTGGTTACGGCGGGCGGACGGTGAATTACTTGCGTCTTTACGCCGCCGCCGCCTCGCATGACTTCGACATGGAAATCTTCAACGAGGGGGATTATTTCAAGGCGGTCGAGCAAAAAATCAAGACGGAAACCATTTCGATGGTGCTCTATCCTTCCGACGTCATCGAATCGGGTAAGGAGCTGCGTCTCATTCAAGAATACTTTTTGGTGGCCTGCGCCATTCGTGACATTGTCAATTCCTACCAACGCCGCCACGGCAACGACTTGGAGCATTTCGCCCAGCAGGTGGCCATTCAACTCAATGACACGCACCCGACGTTGGCCGTCGCCGAATTGATGCGCTACCTGATCGATGAAGCCGGCCAGCCGTGGGAAACCGCCTGGGACACGGTGCAAGCGGTCTTCGGCTACACCAACCACACACTGATGCCGGAAGCGTTGGAGAAATGGCCGGTGCCGTTACTGGAACACGTTCTGCCGCGCCACTTGCAGATCATCTATGAAATCAATCGCCGGTTCCTCGACGAAGTGGCCCGCCGCTGGCCGGGCGACAACGAACGGCTGGGGCGTATGTCCCTCATCGAGGAATCCACTCCCAAACAAGTGCGCATGGCGCATCTCGCCATTGTCGGTAGCCATTCGGTCAACGGCGTCGCTCAGTTGCACAGTGAATTGGTCAAAACCCAACTCGTTCCCGATTTTTATGAGATGTGGCCACGGAAGTTTAATAACAAGACCAACGGCGTCACGCAACGGCGCTGGCTGCTCAACACCAATCCCGAATTGGCCAACCTGCTGACGCGCACCGTTGGGCCGCAGTGGATCACCGACCTGGACCAACTGCGCCAACTGGAAGGCTACGTGATGGATGCTGGCTTCCGCGACGAGTTCCTGCGCGTCAAGCAGAGCAACAAGGCCAAGCTGGCTCAGTTCATCGATGATTCGCTGCGCATTCATGTCAATCCAGAATCACTATTCGACATTCAGATCAAGCGCATTCACGAGTACAAACGTCAGATGCTCAACATCTTGCATGTGATTCACTTGTATCTCCATATCATCGAAGATGACAAGCCATTGGCTCATCCGCGCGTCTGCATCTTTTCCGGCAAGGCGGCTCCTGGCTACTGGGCGGCCAAGGAGATCATCCGGCTCATCGTGCAAGTCGCCAAGGAGATCAACCGTGATCGCCGGGTTCACGATCAGCTGCGGGTCGTGTTCCTGCCGGATTATCGTGTCAGCTTGGCCGAGGTCATTATTCCCGCCGCCGACCTGAGCGAGCAAATCTCCACGGCTGGCACCGAGGCGTCGGGCACCTCTTGCATGAAATTCGCCATGAACGGCGCCCTGACAATGGGAACCCTCGACGGCGCCAACATCGAAATCCGTGAGGCCGTCGGCGCCGATAACATCTTCATCTTTGGCTTGCGTTCCGAGCAAATCCTCAACTTAAAGCGCGACGGAGCCTATCATCCGCGTACTTACTATGAACGCAATCCCGTCATTCGCCGAGTCATGGACACGCTATTATCCAATCGTTTCTCGATGCAGGAACCGGGACAATTCGCCTGGATTTTTCAATCATTGGTGGAACGTCCCGACCCCTATTTCCACTTGGCCGACCTGGAGGATTATCTCGCCGCCCAAACCCGTGCCGCCGAAACCTTCACCGACCGCCACCAGTGGGCCAGCAAGGCGATTTATAACGTGGCCCGCATTGGCCGATTCTCCAGCGACCGCACCATCCAAGAATACGCCCGCGACATCTGGGATATTCAATCCATCCCGGACGAAGGTTAGCGAGCGGCAGGTGAGTTGGAAAAGGTTTCTCACAGGGTACATGACATGGTTGGCGCGCTGGCGTGGAAGCTATAATCCCTACGGGGATTGGCTTCGCCAACCATGTCGAGTACCCCCAACCCCGGCTAATTGCACTTGCAAGTTATACTAAATTATTGTACACTACCGAAAGAGTCAGAAACGAGACTTTTCATTGTTCCATTCCACCCCACCCCCCTTTTTTCCGTTTTCGACTCCAAAGGTGAAGTGAAATGATCCATCACCTCTGGCAATGATCATCCCCCCAAGCACGTCGCGCCAGCAAGTGGCGGAGAAAGATCGGGCAAATGGACGGAATTTTCGCGTTTCCGCCCTCTTCTCCCCTAAAGGGGAGAATGGCCCTTGTGGCTGGCTTCGTGGATTCACCCTCGCACAATTTCCGCTGTATTTTTCTGGCAATCCTCCCCTCTCTTGGTGTATGCTAATGAGATAATCCCTGCCCTCTTGCCAAACGCTGCCGCGTTTCCTTCCTTGTTGTCCGCGGACGAGATTACGGCGAAAGGTCAAGACTCGTTGCGAACTTGCCGTACCAGCCAGAGGTTGCACTGATGAGACGGTTTGCTCTGTTTACGGGAATTTTGGGTTTGATTGGCGTTGTGGTCTATGTCACCAGCTCGCGGGCCGATGGTCCAGAGCCGGAGAAGATCGATTTCAATACGCACATTCGACCGATTTTGTCGGATAACTGCTTTGCCTGTCACGGTCCTGATGAGAAGACCCGCAAGGGGAAGCTGCGGCTCGATACGGACGCCGATTTCCTTGCCGACCGGGGCGGCTATAAGCTGTTGGTGGCCAACGATGTGAACCAGAGCGAATTGTTCCGCCGGATCGTCACCAGCAATCCACGCGAGCAGATGCCGCCGCCGAAGTCGGGCAAGCAGTTGACGGCGGAACAAATTGCGCTCCTCAAGCGTTGGATCGAACAGGGGGCCGAGTACCGCAAACATTGGGCCTTTATTCCCCCCAAGCGGCCGGAATTGCCGAAGGTGAAAAATACCACCTGGCCGCGTAATCCGCTTGACTATTTCATCCTGGCCCGCTTGGAACAAGAAGGGCTGCAACCGTCGCCGGAAGCGGATCGGCGCACGCTCATCCGCCGGGTGACCCTGGACCTGACCGGCCTGCCGCCGACCCCCGCTGAGGTGGAAGCGTTTGTCAACGACCCGTCGCCGGATGCTTACGAAAAAGTCGTGGATCGACTGCTGGCCAGCCCGCGCTACGGTGAGCACCGCGCGCGCTACTGGCTGGACGTGGCCCGCTACGGCGACACGCACGGCTTGCACCTCGATAATTACCGTGAAATCTGGCCCTACCGCGATTGGCTGATCCAGGCGTTTAATCAAAATATGCCGTTCGATCAATTCGTGATGGAACAGCTGGCCGGCGACCTGCTGCCTAACCCAACGCTGGATCAGCTCGTGGCCACCGGCTTCAATCGCTGCCATGTCACCACCAGCGAAGGGGGTTCCATCGCCGAGGAGGTCTATGTCCGCAACGTCGTCGATTGCGTGGAAACGACCGGCACGGTGTTCCTGGGACTGACAATGGGCTGTGCCGTTTGCCACGATCATAAGTATGACCCGCTCTCGCAGACCGAGTTTTACCAGATGTTCGCTTTCTTCAACAGCATCGACGGCAACCCGCTCGACGGCAACAACGCCCGCCATCCCCCCGTGGCGCAAGTGCCTACGCCAGAGCAAAAACAGCAGCTGGACGGCCTGCGTCAACAGATCGCCACGACGCAACGGGAGATTCAGGACCAACTAGCCGCGCATCGGTACATCGAGCCGGAAACGCCGCTGGTGATGCCGCCTCCCCAGCCGGAAGAAATCGTCTGGATCGACGACGACGTGCCGGCCGGCGCGACCCCGCACGGTAACTGGCAGTGGGTGACGGAGCCGGTGTATAGCGGCCAGCGGGCCTCGACGCGCAACGCCGCTGGCCTGGATCAGCACTTTTTCACCGGAGCTGCCAAACCTTTGACGGTAGCTAAGAATGATCGACTGTTCGCTTACGTCTATCTCGACCCCCAGAACCCACCGCAACAAATCATGATGCAGTGGAACGACGGCAACTGGGAACATCGCGCCTACTGGGGAGACAATCAAATTATCTTCGGGCGCAACGGCACCCCCAGCCGATGGCGCATCGGTAGTCTGCCCAAGCCGGGGCAGTGGGTGCGTCTGGAAGTGGAGGCGGCCAAGGTTGGTCTGGCTCCAGGGGCCAAGATCAACGGTTGGGCCTTCACGCAGTACGGCGGTACCGTCTATTGGGACAAGGCCGGCATCGTGAAGGTCGATGACATTCGCGTGCTCTACGATTCCCTGGCCCGCTGGGAAGAGGATCAACGCAAATCGCCCAAGTCCGACCTGCCCCCTGACATTCAAGCCCTCATTCAGCTGAACCCAGAAAAACGCACGGCGGCTCAGAACAAACGTTTGACGGAGTATTTCGTCGAATTCGTCGATCTGCGCACGCGCGACACTTTTGATCCCTTGCACCAACGATTGGAACAGTTACAGCGACAGCTCGACGGCCTGGAAAAAGCCACGCCGACCACGTTGATTTGGAAGGAATTAGCCCAGCCGAAGCCGGCCTACGTGCTGATCCGCGGCGAATATGACAAGAAGGGGCCTAAAGTAGAACGTCAGACGCCCAGCGTGTTGCCCCCCATGTCGCCGGAGTTGCCGCGGGATCGTCTTGGTTTCGCCCGCTGGCTGCTGGCCCCCGATCAGCCGCTGACCGCGCGCGTGGCCGTCAATCGCTTCTGGCAGCAGTATTTCGGCACTGGCATCGTCAAGACCAGTGAAGACTTCGGCAGCCAGGGAGACCCACCCAGCCATCCCGAACTACTCGATTGGTTGGCGATGGCATTCATGACAGGCGCGTTTAGCGAGCGAGCCAACGGCGAGCGCTCCTCTCCCTGGAATGTCAAACAGCTGCACAAGCTCATCGTCATGTCGGCCACCTATCGGCAATCATCGAAGGTGACGCCGCAACTACTGGCCAAGGACCCGAATAACCGCCTCCTGGCGCGTGGCCCGCGTTTTCGGCTCGATGCCGAGATGGTGCGCGATCAAGCGCTGTTCGTCAGTGGTTTGTTGGTGGAGAAGATCGGCGGTCCCAGCGTCAAGCCGCCGCAACCGGCGGGACTGTGGGAGGCGGTGGGCTACACGTCGTCCAACACGGCCCGCTTCACCGCTGACACCGGCCCAGACAAAGTGTTCCGCCGCAGCATGTACACCTTCTGGAAACGCACCTCGCCCCCACCGCAAATGACGATCATCGACGCTCCCTCGCGCGAATCCTGTACCGCCCGTCGCGAACGGACCAACACACCCTTGCAAGCGCTGTTGCTGATGAACGAGACGCAATTCGTCGAAGCGTCGCGCCACTTGGCCCAGCGCGTGCTCAAGGAAGGGGGCACGACCACCGACCAACGCTTGGCACACCTGTTCCGGATCGCCACCGCCCGCCGTCCCGATAGCCGCGAGCTGAGCATATTGCACAACGTCCTCAGCGCCCACTTGGCCGAGTACAAGCAGAATCCCGACGCCGCCCAAGCCTTGATCCGCCAAGGGGAGATCAAACCCGACGACCTGTTCGATGCCGTCGAGCTGGCCGCCTGGACGATGGTGGCCAACTTGGTGTTGAATCTGGATGAGGTGGTGACGAAGGGGTGATGAAGAGAGGTCAACTGAAGCCCATCGCGGCGGCCTTCAGGCCGTGAGCGAAGGCGGCCATAAAGGGCTAAAATCCTGACACCATAATGGTTAGCGCGCGGTCCCAGGCCTAAGAGTCTGTTTGGATCTTTTTCAGCGAGCGGCGGGGTTTAGCCCCGTCGTGAGGACGCACGGCGGGGTTGAACCCCGCCGCTCGCCTTTTTTTCTCGTGGAACAATATTCAAACAGTCTCTAAACGCCTGGGCTAACGACAATACAGAAATCCATATATCATCATTACTGATAGCGGATCGCCGACAGCTAATAGCCAAAGGAAAACACCCATGCACCCCATATGTGACTCCATCCAATTGGAAACTCGGCGTCAATTCTTTGCTTCTTGCGGGCAGCGGTTGAGTATCGGCACGGCGGCGTTGGCGACGCTGTTGGCGGCGGAGCGGCGCGGCCCGGTGGCTGCCGCCACGGACAAGACCAACACAGGCGGGTTGCCCGGTTTGCCGCACTTCGCCCCCAAGGCCAAGCGGGCCATTTACCTGTTCATGTCCGGCGCGCCGTCGCAGATGGACACCTTCGACTACAAGCCGAAGATGGATGACTGGTTTGACAAGGATTTGCCCGAATCGATTCGTCAGGGACAACGGCTAACCACGATGACATCGGGGCAGAAGCGCTTTCCCATCGCGCCGTCGATGTTCAAGTTCCAGCAGCACGGCCAATCGGGAGCGTGGGTCAGCGAATTGCTACCGCACATCTCGACCATCGTGGATGACATCGCTATTATCAAAACCATCCACACCGAGGCCATCAACCACGATCCGGCCATCACCTACATCTGCACCGGCAGCCAATTGCCCGGCAAACCGAGTCTGGGGGCCTGGCTGAGCTACGGCCTGGGGAGCGAGAACCAGAACCTCCCCGCTTTCGTCGTGCTCAATTCGACCTGGACCGGCCGCAAGGAAGCGCAAGCCCTGTACAACCGGCTGTGGGGGTCGGGGTTTCTGGCGTCACGGCATCAGGGGGTCATGCTGCGCACCCAAGGCGACCCGGTATTATTCCTCAGCAATCCCGACGGCGTCAGCATGGACACGCGCCGCCGGATGTTGGATGCCCTGAATCAGCTCAACCAGAAGCAGTACGAACAGCTCGGCGATCCCGAAATTCAGACGCGCATCGCCCAGTATGAAATGGCCTTCCGCATGCAAGCGTCCGTGCCGGAGCTGACCGATCTCTCGAAAGAGCCCGAAAGCATCTTCGACTTGTACGGCCCGGATTCCAAAATCCCCGGCACCTTCGCCTACAATTGTCTCCTGGCCCGGCGCATGGCTGAGCGCGACGTGCGCTTCGTGCAGATATTCCATCGCGGCTGGGACCAGCACGGCAGCTTGCCGCGCGATTTGACCAATCAATGCCGTGACATCGACCAGGGAGCCGCCGCGCTCATCAAGGACTTGAAACAACGCGGCTTACTCGATGACACGTTGGTGATCTGGGGCGGCGAGTTTGGCCGGACCATCTATTGTCAAGGAGCGTTGTCGCGTACCAACTACGGCCGCGATCACCACCCGCGCTGTTTTACCATGTGGATGGCCGGCGGGGGCATCCAAGGGGGCATCGTCCACGGCGAAACCGACGATTTCAGCTACAACATCGTCCGCGACCCGGTCCATATCCGCGACATGAACGCCACCATCCTGCGCCAGCTCGGCATCGACCACCGCCGCCTGTCCGTCAAATTCCAGGGCCTCGACCAACGCCTCACCGGCGTCGAGGAAGCGCACCCAATCGAGGCGATCTTGGCGTGAGGGGGATGTCGATGTGGTTAATCAGATTCGCACTTCGATGTGGCGACCACGCCCGGATGATGGCGTCTTTTCTCCTTTCGCCGATTGGATGTCTTCCTTATGTCCCCAAACACCTTCGACGTGATCGTTCTCGGCCTCGGCGCGATGGGGAGCGCGGCGGTGTGCGTGTTGGCGCGGCGGGGGCGGCGCGTGCTGGGGGTGGAGCAATTTCCGCTGGTTCACGACCAGGGCAGCTCGCACGGCCATACCCGCGCCATTCGCAAAGCCTACTTCGAGCATCCCGATTACGTGCCGCTGTTGCACCAGGCATACGCGGGCTGGTACGAGCTGGAGCAACAGACGGGCCGGCATTTGTTCACCGAAGCGGGCTGTCTGAGCATTGGCAAACCGCATGGGGAGCTGGTTGCCGGGGTGAAACGGGCCGCCGCCGAGCATCGCTTGCCGGTCGAGGAGCTGACAGGCGACGATGTCCGACGCCGCTTTCCCGCGTTCCAGCTCCCGGAGCATGAAGTCGGCGTGCTGGAGCGCGACGCCGGTTTTCTCTACGTGGAAGAATGCGTGCGGGCCTTCCTGGACGAAGCCCGCCACCGGGGGGCCGAACTGCACGAGAACGAACCCGTTTTATCCTGGGATGCAACTGCGAGTGGCGTGACAGTTCGAACTAGACGGCAAGAATACACGGCGGCGAAGCTGATCATCACCGCTGGCGCTTGGGCCAGCCAGGCGCTGGCGGACCTGAATTTGCCGCTCGTAGTGCGACGCAAGGTGCTCCTTTGGTTCGCCACCCAGAATGATTCCCTGTTCCGCCGCGATGGCTTTCCAGTGTACATGGTGGAGACCACGAGCGGTTTCTACTATGGCTTTCCGGTCTTGGATGCACACGGATTGAAAGTGGCCCGCCATGACGGCGGCGCGGTGGTGGCGGACCCCCTTGGCGTGGATCGCGCCGTGCGGGAGTCGGATGAAATGGAATGCCGTCAATTCTTGCAAGTCTATCTGCCGCCAGCCAACGGCCCGCGCCGCCACGGCAAGGTATGTCTCTATACTATGACACCGGATCAGCATTTTATCGTGGATGCACACCCGCGCCATGAAAATGTTGTTCTCGCCGCCGGTTTCTCCGGTCACGGCTTCAAATTCGCTCCCGTCATCGGCGCGGTTCTGGCCGACTTGGCCGAGCAGGGGGAAACCACCCAACCTATCGGAATGTTTCGGTTGAGTCGGTTCGGGTGACGTATCACGCAATCTGGCAGAGTGACGGCCACCTGCGTTTATTTTTTCTTGCGATACATTCCTTCCGGAACCGCCAGGAATAGCGCGTTGCACTCGCTTTCCAGCACACCTCCCAGCAGCGCGGTCTGGCGGAAGGGAGTGCGGCGAATCACTTCCTCAGCGCGGATATCGATCTGCCACCAGCCTTGTTCGACTAATCGGGGGATGGAGATGCCATAGACGACCGCGCTGATGCCCGCCCATTCCACCGCTGACTGGCACATGGGGCACGGCTCGGCGGTGGTGTAGAGGACTAACGCTGGCCAATCGATGTGGGGATGGTCGGCGGCGCAGCGGTTGATGGTGACGATCTCGCCGTGAAACGTGGGACTAGCGGCGGACAGGTTATGTCCTGCGGCCATCACCTGGCCGGATTCGGAATGCGCAAGGACGGCCCCGAACGGCAATTGTGGCACCTTCTTCGCTTGCTCGATGGCCAACCGCATGAAATGGTCATGATCCAGAGGAGGTACCACGGGTCGTTCTCCATCCGTGACAGGCGCTGGCAATGGCTTGGTCGATGTCCAGAAGCGCGCGACGCTCCAGCTGGCCGCCGCGCCGACCAAGCCGCCGAGCACGCATCCGGAAAGAAAGCGCCGTCGTGACTGGTGCTTGTGATCCATGAGAATCTGTCGCTGAGAGGAGAATCGGCAAAACCGGCGAGCGGGGGACGGTTGCCGCCCGGTAACACCCTTTCACCGAGGGGCTAACGCCTCCCGCTCGCCATGTTCGGCGCGAGATGAAATATCCAAACAACCTCAGAACGGAATGGGACCTTTGCGACCTTGGGGAATGTCGCTGGGGCGGCATTCCGTGGTGTCCACTTGCGGCTGAGCTGGCATCGCGCCGGCGTTTCCCGCTTCGGATTGGATGCCAGGAAGCGACGGGCCGGGAAGCAGCCATTCCGGCTCGGAAGCCTCCTCGCCCCAACTGTCGTCCACTTCTTCGGGTGTGGCGATGGGTTCGGCGATTTCCTCATCCGTCTGTTCCGTCGGCGTCGGCGTCGTGACCGGCGCTTCAACGGGATAGCATTTGCCAGAATACGGACAAACGATGACGCGGCGGTGATAATCGCAATCCATCGAGCCGTAGTGGGGATCGTCGTGATACGGATCGGCCGTCACCGAATCATCATCCGTCGGTTCTTCTTGCTCTTCGCTGACACTGAAGATGTCGAGATATGGCATATCCACCTCGCCATATGGTAGCTCGACCTCGCACACCGGCGGTTCCTCGGATTCTTCTTCCCGCGTGGGGACGTCCTCTTCGGGGAAAATCTCTTCGGGATCGATGGTGTCCGAAACGTCCTCATCCCCCGGCGCCGGAATGCAAACCTCTTCCGATTCCATCCAGGGGCGCGGGCTGCCACCACGCGAACAGCCAGGCATGGCGGGACATTCCGGCGTGGATTGCTGGTAACAGGGGGTCTCTCGGCAGGTAGGGGGCTTGCCGTAATCGACGGTCTCGGACAGTTCCCCCAGACAATCAGGAACGCCTGGCGACCGTTCGCTCACCCGCGGCGCCGTTCCCTCGCACTCGTGTTCGCAGCCGGGCATGCAGGAGCCTGGCGGCACCGGGCAATTGGGGGAAGCATGCGCCAGGCTGGTCGAAACATCCGGACAACAACTCGGCGAATCCGAGCACTGGCCGCCATCATGAGCACAGACGGACGCGGCGGACGATGGATTCCAGCAACTGCCCGCCCAGAAGAGATAATGGTTGGCATCCTTTTCATGGATGTCGTTTCCGGCGGCGTCACTGACCGCATAGCAGGACAGATCGATGATCTGCACGGGCTGATCGTCCGATCGCGTGGATGCGACCAGGGGCCGCGCACAACAGCACGTGGCGGAATGCGTCTCTTCCGTGGCAGACGACGTGTTCGCCTTCATGGCGCGGAACTGGGCATGATAGCCCCGCGCCATCACCGTCACCGGGTTGAGATCGACGGCCGCTCGGCAGACACTTTGAACATTTTGGGTCAACTGTGCCCGCGTACAGCCTCGGCATTGGTCGGCCATCCAGTAGATGCCGGTGGCCGCCGTCACCACCAAGGCACATCCACACCAAAATACTTTCTTCATGGGTCCTCTCTGCTCCGAACCAAGGAAATAGATTCGCACGGCATCAGGACGAACTCGGCTTGTCCCGTGACACTCCGAGTTGGCTCTATTCGTGCATGGCGAGCAGCTTATAGCGACCGGGGAACGATCATGCCAGAGCAATTGGGGCGGTGGAGGCAAAAGAGTCTAGCGTTGGGAGGAGAGGGGAAAGCCAAGCAGTTTCGGCGATTTGTTTCAAGTACATTCCCGCCATAAACGCCGGCAGAGTTGGGCGCTGGCGCGCAAGTTCGCCACCGGCTCCACGTGGTCGGGATTCAATTCGAGACACAGCGGCACGGTATGAGCGAGTCGTCGCGCCGCGCGGAACACGTCGCTTAGGTCTTCTTCCGTCAGTTGGCCGTGCAGCAAGGGGAGATGGATGTCGCGCACGCCGTCATTATCATCCAGATGGATATAGCCCAGCCGAGGGCCGGCTTGGGCGATGGCGCGGGCGGGGTTCTCGTCGCTGATCAGGCAATGGCCGATGTCAAGCAATAGATACACGTTGGGATGGTTGCAAGTGGCCAGCCATGCGAGCGCCGCCGCGACGTTCGGCAAGGCCCGCCCTGGCACATGCTCGACGCACAGCCGCACGTGGCGTTGGGCGGCATGGTCGGCGAGCAAGCGGCAGGCTTCAGTGAAGTAGGTCAGACCCGCCGGGCTGGCATCGGTCCCCGCCACCAAGTAGCCGTGGCTGGCCCCCAGCGCGGCCGCGTCGGCGATATGTCGCTTATATAGCTCCACGGTGTCCCGGCGCCGGGACACATCCGCGCCATCCAGCTCGTATCCGTCTGGCAGCCCCTTGCCCAAGGCGGCACAGGCCACCACCACGCCAGCCTCGGCCAGCGCCGCCCGATGCGTCTCCGGCCGGTCGTCATGCCAAGCCACGACATCGACATACTCAAACCCCATGTCTCCTGCTTGACAAACCGCTTCCTCGAAGGGGAGCGGCAAGGAATTCAACAGCACGGATAGTGGCATGGCTTTCCTCGAAACAGGGCTGGCGGTTCGTTCATCTTTCCTGGACAAGAAGAGGCGATCGCCCTGAGCGTCCGGCGAGCCACCTTGCTCCGTACTTATGGACGCGGATGAGTGATGAGGCGCCACGTATTTGGAGCGTCTTCTGGCTGTCCGGCGCGCCGCAGCGCCGCCAAGTGTCCTTGCAGCATGTGCCAATCATCGAGGGTATCAACATCGTACCACGGCGGCAACAGAGCCAACCGCCACTCTGGGGATGACAGCCTTGTGATTGTTTCCCATAACACCGTGGGGCCGCTCCAGGAGATGCCGTCGAAGATGGGCGGCACGCGCTCGCGGCAGCCCAGGAGATAATAACCGCCGTCGGTCGAGGGACCGAGCACCACGTCGGCCTGCGCCAAGGCCGCGAACGCTTGACGCACGTAAGCCACTGGCAGCGTGGGGCTATCAGCGCCAATCAGGACCACTTCCCGTGTGCCGTCTTGCAATTGCCGAGCCAGGAAGCTGGCCATGCGTTGTCCCAAACTGCCATCGACTTGCGGAATTAGTTCGTAACATGACGCGAGGGGGGCGAGTTGCCGCGCGGCGCTGGGGGGAGTGAAAACCAGCACGCGCCGCGCATCCAGCCCGGCCATCCGCTCCAGCGTGTCGAGCAGGAACGCTCGCGCCACCTCGGCCGCCCAGGCCGCCGACGTCGCCGCCGCCAATCGGGTCTTGACGTGTCCCGCCTCCGGCCACTTGGCGAAAATGCCGAGCACCTGCTGCCGCTCCATACTGACAACCTCATCGGTGATAAACGTGACTCGGCGAACGGGGGGACGTCTGCCTTCTGGTGAGAGGATTGGCATCTCCGGGGAGCTAACCCCTCCCGTTCGCCGATGATACTTTCTCGTGAATTCCTCAGAGACGGGCTGTTCGGATAATTTCTTATTACCTGTTTCGCTGTCAGCGATTGGCCCCCCGCGCGAACAGCTTGCCGCAATCGTCGAAGTACGAGTAAATCACCGGAGTAGCCAATAGGGTCAGCAACAGGGACAAGGACTGGCCACCAAGCACCAAAACGGCGATGGAGCGGCGTTCCTCGGCGCCGGGGCCGGTGGCGATGGCCATGGGTAACATGCCGGCCACGAAGGATAGCGTGGTCATTAGGATGGGGCGCAGCCGGTCGCGGTTGGCCTGAATGATGGCCGTGAAACGGTCGATGCCGGCGGCGCGCAGCTGATTGGTGTGATCCACTTGCAGAATGGAGTTCTTTTTCACCACGCCGAAGAGAACGAGAATACCGAGCGCCGAATACAAGTTCAGTGTCTCTCCCCCTAGCCACAAGCTGAATAAGCCAAACGGCACGGCCAGCGGCAACGAGATGAGAATGGTCAAGGGATGGACCAAATGCTCGAACTGGGCCGCCAACACGATGTACATGAAGATGATCGAGAAGATGAAGGCGAAAGCGAAGTCGGAAAAAGTCCGGTGCAGCTCGCGCCCCTTGCCCAGGACCACGGTGCGATAGCCAGTGGGGATGCCGATTTCAGTGGCGGTCTGGTGCATGGCGTCGAGACGGTCGGCCAGCGCATAGCCCGGCGCCACGTTGGCGCGAATGGCCACCATGCGTTGCCGATCCAGCCGGTCGATGCGCGGCAAGCTCAGACGTTCGCTCATGTGGACCACGTTGTCGAGGCGGATCAAAGGGGGAGTAGCCGTCCCCACGCTGGAAGAGGATTGCGGCCGGACATAGAGCTGCGAGATGGCGGCCATATCCCCCCGGTCGCTGCCGATCAGGCGCAGTTCCACGTCATACACTTCATCCATGCGTGCGTCTCGAAAGCGCGACACGCGATCATCTCCCCCTACCATGACGCTGAGCGAGACGGCAATCTCTTGAGCGTCGATGCCGAGCGCGGCGGCGCGGGCGCGATCCAATTCGACGTGCAGCTCCGGTTTATCCATGCGCAAGGTTGTGTCCAGATCGACAATGCCGGGGATGGCCGCGACGCGGTCGCGCATGGCATTGCTGAAATGGGCCAAGGTATGAATGTCCGGCCCCGTCATGACGAAGTCAATATCCGACGACGCCCCCATGCGCAGATAGTTCTGATTGCGCACCGAGAAGCGCAGATCGGTGAAGCGGGTCAAACGGCGACGCATTTCTGTCATTACTTGCCGTTGCGAGAAATTGTTCCGCCACGCGGCTAGTGGTTGGCCGCGGAGTGTCTCGCGCCACAGCCGCCCCAGCGAGAAGGTGCGGTCGTCAATATCCACGACGCGCACGTGAATCTGAGCGGAATTGAGGCGTGACAGACTGGAGCTGCCCACAGTGGTCAGGAGATGCGTCACGCCGGGCACGGTGCGGATTTCCTCTTCCACGGCCCGCATGGCTTTGTCCATCGACGCCAAGCTCGCCCCTTCGGGAGCCAAGACCGAGATGCGGAACTCCGATTCGTCCACGTCGGTCGGCACAAAATCTTGGGGCACCAATAGATACAAAGGGATGTTGGAGGCGACCACCAGCACGACGACGACCAGCACGAGGAAGCGATGCCGCATGGCCCAACGCAAACAAGCGGTGTAGGCTGCGTCCAGATAGTGATACAAGCCGCGCCGCGACCGGGCTTCGCCGTGAGATGCCATTCCCGACCGCAGCATGCGCGAGCACATCATCGGCGTCAGCGTGAAGCTCACCAACAGCGACACCAAGATGGCAACGGCACTCGTCAGGCCGAATTGATAGAGAAAACGCCCCGCTAGGCTGGACAGGAACGACACCGGCAAGAAGACAATGACCAGCGAAAACGTCGTGGCCATGACCGCCAAGCCGATTTCGCGCGTCCCCTCGATGGCGGCTTGGGCCGGTGACAGCCCCTTTTCCTCCATGAACCGATAGATGTTTTCCAAGACGACGATGGCATCGTCGATGACCACTCCCACCATGAGCACCAGTGCCAGCATAGTAACATTATTGAGCGTGAAACCGAGCACGCGCATCATGCCGAACGTGGCGATGATGGAAGCGGGAATGGCCACGGAGGCGATCAGCGTCGAACGCCACGAACGCATGAACAACAGCACGGTAGCCGAGGCCAAGATGCTGCCCATGATCAAGTGGCTCTGAATCTCGTGCATGGCCGATTCGATGTAACCGGACTGATCTTGAACAATCGTGAGCTGGACATCTGGTGGCAACAGGGCTTGGGCGCGCGGCAGGCTCTCCTTGATGCCTTGGATGACCTCCATGGTGTTGGTGCCGGATTGGCGCTGGATTTGCAGCACCACCGCCGGTTCGCCGTTGAGTCGGGCCAGGCTCCGTATTTCCTTTTGGCCATCGACGACGTGGCCAAGGTCACGGATGCGGATGGGCCTGTTGTTGACGGTCTTGACGACCAAGTCCTCGAAGAAGCGTGGGTGGCTGTAGCGGCCCAGAGTGCGCAGGTTCATCTCGCGGAAACCGGCATCGACGAAGCCGCCGGGAACCTCAGCATTTTGCCGCGCCAGCGCCTCGCGCACCTGGAGGATGGACAAGTTATGGGCGGCCAGCCGGCGGCTATCGACCTCGATGCGCACGGCTCGTTCCTCGGCGCCGTAGATGGTGACTTGGCCGACGCCGGGGGCCGACTCGATGAGCGACTTCACCCCTTTATCGGCGAAGTTGTACAACTCGCGGGAATCGCGTTGTCCCGCCAACGCCAACGACATAATGGGGGTATCATCCAGGTCGAGCTTGCGGATCACCGGCGGATCGGCGCGCGGCGGCAGGCGATTGAGGACCGCATTAATGGCATCGCGCACATCTTGTGCCGCCTGGCTGACGTCACGGTCGAGGTGAAACGTCAGCATGATCAGCGAGGTGCTCTCGCTGGAAATAGAACGCAGCTCCTGGATGCCTTCGACGGTGGCGACGGCGTTTTCCAGATGCTGGGTGATTTCCGATTCAATCTCTTCCGGCGCGGCCCCCGGCAACGTGGTCCGCACCGTCACCATGGGCAAATCCATTTTGGGGAAGCGGTCGGTGGACAGCTGCCAAAAGGAGGCCGCCCCCGCCACCACCAACGCCAAGATAAGCATGGCGGCGAAGATCGGCCGGCGCACACAGATTTCAGCGAGCCGTTGCAAGGGGGAATACCTCAAGGAACGGAAGGCAACCAGGGATTTCGTGAGTGAGCCGGGGGCGAAGGTGCGGGAATCCAGCCGCCGTTATCCCCCCGTCAAGGCCCTATCCTTGTCCGGATCATCCTGGTCCGCTTCGGCGTGGCGCGGTGTATTCTTGACATTCATCTCGCACACGACGGGGCCGGGGCGGCATTGATCGGCTTCGAGAATCACCCATTGGCCCACGGTCAAGCCATCACTGATTTCCACCAACCCCTTGTCACGCCGCTTGCTGACGATACGTTGTTCGCGCGCTTGCTGGCCGTCATAAATCATCACTTTTTCCACGCCTGCGAACTCGGTGACGGCGCTTTCCGGCACGGCGAGGGTCTGGGCATCCGGGGCGACGACGATCTCTGCCTCGGCGAACAAGCCGGCCCGCAACCGGCCCCCTGGATTGGGCACGGTCGCCTCGATGACCAATGACCGGCTTTCCAGGTCCAAGGCCGGGCTGACGCGCGTGATCTTGGCGCACAAGGGAGCTGACTGGTTTTCCAAGTAGATATACACATCCTCATCGACATGGATGCGGTTGGCCTCGCGTTCCGGCACCGAAGCCCGGAACCGGAGCGGATCCGTTCGCACCAGCGTCACCACCGGGTCGCCGGGATTGACGAACACCCCCGGCGCGACGTGTCGTTCTTGAATCGTACCGGCGAAGGAAGCGCGGATGGTGGCATCGGCGAGCCGTTGCTGGGCCAAGGCCAGATCGGTCTTCCGCAGGGCGAGCAGGGCCAATTGTTCCTCGACTTCGTTCAGCGCCGCAGCGTATTGAGCTTGAATGACACGCAAGGCGATTTCGTTGCGTTGGAGTTCCTCCAAAGGAATCGCATTGCGGCCATAGAGGACGCGGGCTCGTTCCGCCTTGAAGCGCGCTTCTTCCAGTAGGGCTTGCAGCTGCATCACCTGCGGCGCTTTGTGGCGGTCGATCACCTGGGCGGTTTCTTCTCCCGTTAGTCCCAGCTTGGCTCGGATTTGCGCGACCTGCCCCTCGGCTTGCCGAACTTGCAAGGCGTATTCGCGCGTTTCCAATTTGATTAGCACCTCGCCGTCCTCGACGGCCACGCCGCGATCGACGGCCGCAACCTGCACGCGGCCGGCCACCTTGGCGCTGATGATCGCCTCTTCATCGCTGAGCAAGCTGCCTTGCACGCGCACCGTCGTGGGCCAAGGGTGCATCGCCGCTTGCACGCCGCGCACGCGCGCCGGAGGAGCGTCCGGGAGATCGGTGGAACGGACTCCTTCCGAGGACAACCACTGACATCCAGCGATGGATAAGCAGATAAAGCTCACAGGAAGGAAGGCGCGGAGTGATCCCGCGATGGGAAGAACACTCCCTAAGCGTTCGTGCTTCATGGGATTGACCTCTGCATTGTCAAGTTGTTTAGCGAATGCAGTTATCCATGGCCGCGCGGGCGAGCTTGGGGGGTAGTGCTGGGTTATTGGTTGGTGAGCAAGTTTGGTTTTTAGGGCACGCGGCTGTTTCCGTTGGGTAAGGCTGGTCGAATCGATTCGTCCAGCAGGGGTATTGGGGCGATTCCTCTTCTTTGAAAGTTTAGCTTATCATACTCAAAACTGAAGCAAAACGGAAATTTTTTGCCTAATTTTTGAAAAAGAGTTCCTTACATTTGTTAGCATCTCGAAAATAAGAGTGATTCATGCGGCCTTCCACCAGCGCCAGGTGAGGGTTACTCCGATAACGATTCCTAGCCAGTCTAATAACACATCCTGCCCTGAACCGCTCCGCCCAATGTCGATGACATACTGAAGATATTCCGTCAATGGTGCGTGCAACACCACGAATCCCAGCAACCACCAGCGATAAGGAACCGGCAAGCGCAACCAGCCGCTGAGCATGGCCAGCCCGCCGTAAGCCGCCACATGAAGCCCCTTGGCGACGACGAATTTCGCGGTGGTCCAGCTAGGTTCGGCAGTTGACTGGAGCGGCACCGGCATCACCAAACCCGCCGTCCACAAACTGATATAACATAGCCAAAGCAGCCACCGTATGCCGCGCCCTGGGACAAGCCGCGGTTCAAGTTGGGGCTTCATGCGCAAGCGCCTCGCTGGTGAGAAGCGAAGTTCCATCCAATTCGATGAGAATGAGCATAGCGAGGCGCGGATGTTGGTTCAATGGAAGACGGACGAGGCACTTGTCTTCCGATCCAGCTGATAAAGCGAAAAAAGACCCCACGGCTGCCCGACCGTGGGGTCTAGTGGATCGCCGGATAGCACTTGTCCGTTGTAGCTTCCGGCTTGGGGGGGATAAAGCATATCCTGCTTCAATCTGCTCGATTGGACGTGGCAGCTAGCAGGTATATTCATCAAGATTGGAAAAATCACAGAGGCTCCGGTTCGCGCGGGGAGTCGGCATCGGCGCGGATCATCCCCCAGGCACTGACACACTCTGGTTTTGCTTGACACAACTTCCCTCAGCGCCGATAGTAACCATCAACTTCGCGCAACCGCATTCCACCCACTCCAAGGATGTTTTCCATGAGATTGGATCGCAACCATCCCGTTCGCGTCGTTCTCGTCGTTGTCGGTTGTTGGTGGGCCGTGGCGCTGCATGCCGCACCGCCCACCGTGACGAGCATCACCCCGTCTGGCGTCCAGCGCGGCCAGGCGGTCGAGGTGGTCGTCACGGGCACGAACTTGACCGAGAACGCGAAGTTGCTGCTCCCCTTCACGGCCGAGCAAACGCTAATTCCCGAAGACAAGCCGAACCCCGCGCGCGTGCGGTTTCAGCTGACGGTGGCCAAGGATGTGCCGGTCGGCGTATATCCCGCGCGCTTGGTGACGGGCGATGGGGTGTCGTCGTTTGTGCTGTTCAGCGTCGATGCCTTTCCCGGTATCAATGAAACTGAGCCGAACAATACCCCGGAGCAGGCCCAGAAGGTTCCCGTTCCCAGCGTGGTCAACGGCCAATGCGCCGGCGGCGACATCGATTTCTTCCGTATCTCCGCCCAGAAGGGACAGCGCCTTATCATTGAAGTGGAGTCGGCCCGACTGGGTTCCGGCGTGCTGCCCATGCTGCGCTTGACCGACGCCCGCCAACGCTTTGTGGCGGCGGATGACACGCAGCGGCTCATGGGGGATGGCCGGATCGTCTTCACGCCGGCAGAGGATGGGGACTACCTGATTGAAGTCGCCGACAGCCGCTACAAGGGGGGCAATCCCGCTCCCTATCGGCTCAAGATCGCGGATTATGATTTCTGCGCGGAAGTGTTTCCCTTAGGGGGCAAGCGCGGGGAGACAGTGACATTCACCTTGCGGGGGGGGACGTTGCCCCAGGAAACACGGGTCCAACGGCCGCTCCGCGACGCCGCCGAGACGAACGGCGGCTTCGGCGGCGGCACCATGCCGCTCGATCTCGATGGCGTGCTGCGAGTCGGTGGCTTGGCGCCGCGCGTGGCCGTCGGCGAGCTGCCCGAACGGACCTGGCTCCAACCGGCCGACCAGCCCGACGCCGTTCTCGATGTCACGCCGCCGCTGACCATCAATGGCCGAATCCATGACAAGGGAACCGTGAATCGCTTTCGCTTTTCGGTCCAGCCGGGCCAGCGCTTCCGCGTCGCCGTGCAGGCCGAGCCGTTCGGCTCCGATCTCGATGGTGTGCTTCGCGTCATTGACCAGACCGGCCGGCAGTTGGCACTCGCCGATGACACCACCTATCCGCCGCTGGTGCAAGGACAACAGGCCAGCATTGCTGTCGATCCCGTCGCGGATGTGACCGTGCCCGATAATGTCACTTCCCTGATGGTGGAACTGCGCGACCAACGCTATCGTGGCGGCGTCAATTTCGGCTACCGCTTGACTATCGAGCCGGCCCAGCCGGATTTCCTCTTGGCCTTGTTGTCCAGCGAGGTGAACGTGCCGCGCGGCGGGTCGGAGACTTTGCTCGTGCCGGTGATGCGTCGCGGTTACACGGGCGCCATCACCTTGACCATCCCCACTGTGCCGCCGGGATTCACGGTGCGCGGCGGCCATGTCCCGGCCAACGTCAATCAAGGGCTGCTGACGCTGACCGCTTCCAAGGATGCCGACCTGTCGCAAGGGCCGCTGTTCCTGACTGTCGAAGGGAAATCGTGGGACGGGACGCCGGAAATCCAGCGGCGGGCGGCGTTTCCCTTCGTCCGCAGTCGGGACGGGGCGGCCGCCGCTTCGACGCTGACCGTCACGCATTTTGCCTTGGCCTTGACCAGTGCCGAGCCGTTCGGGGTGCGCGGCCCGGATCGGCTCGAAGTCGTGAAAGGCTACCCCGCCACAGTGCCGGTGACGGTCAACCGGGGCATGAACCAGATGTTCCCCGTGGATGTCACGGCTACTCCCAACCCCGCCACGCCCCCACGGCCGCCGGGCTTCCCGTTGACCCTGCAACCAGCCGCCATTGCCGCCAACGCGACGCAGACTGACATTCCGATGACGGTTCCTATCAATGGACCTGACGGCGCCTTTGATCTGGTGGTTCAAGGACGGGCACGGATCGACAACCAGAATTGGGCGGTGGTCAGCCCAGCCTTTCCCGTCATCGTTCTGCCGCCATTCACGGTGGAGCTACCCCCAATGGCACGGCTCGAACTTGGCCCGATGGTGACACTCAAAGGGCGCATCCAGCGACAAGCGGTCTTCAAGGAACCGGTGCGTTTACAAGTCGCCGGTCTGCCGGCGGGCGTGACCTTGGCGCAGCAACCCGCCCCGGTGACAGGAGACGAATTTCAGATCGTGCTCAACGTCAACCCCAAGGCGGATATCCCCCCCACCGCTACGTTCACGCTCACCGCCGCCGCCACCATCAGCGGCGCGAACTACGCGGCCCAGCCGGTGGTGGTAAACGTGACCAAGTGAGATGTTGGCCTTGGAAATTATCCGACGCGGAGACGCGCCGCCTGCTCGAAGCGGGTTGGCAAGCAGTGGTCCCGCTCCAGGAATGAGCCGCATGGCGTCGCAGAAATTTCCTCTTCTCCTTGTCCTTCGCCGAGGGAGACACACCTTTGGACCAACCACAACTGACCCGCCGGGAATTGTTAGGCGGAGCCGTCGCGGGCGTGCTGCTCAGCGGCGCCCGACCGCGCGCCGCGGCCCGCGACCAGCAGGACCGGGCGGCGCGCTATCTGTACTGGGGGGACCTGCACAATCATAACGCCGTCGGCTATGGCCAAGGATCGCTGGAGCGCGCCATCGCTGTGGCCCGCGCCCATCTGGATTTCTTCGCCTTCACTGGCCATGCGTCCTGGCATGACATGCCGAAAATGCCAGGTGATCGTCACATGAAATGGGTTCACGGTTTTGAGGCGCATACCAAACACTGGCCCAAGACCCGGCAACTGCTGCGCGAGGCGAACGCAGATACGTTTGTCGCCCTGCTCGGTTACGAATGGCACTCCAGCGAGTTTGGCGATTATTGCGTACTCTTCGCCGAGGATCAGCCGGAGTTGTATTTGCCCGATCATGTCAACAAATTGCTCGATTTCGCGGCGGCCAAAAAGGCGTTGGCCATCCCGCATCACGTCGGCTACAAGCAGGGCTGGCGCGGGGCCAATTTCTCGTTCTTCCGGCCCAGTGTCTCTCCCGTCGTCGAGATTTTTTCCGAGCATGGCTGCACCGAATCGGATCGGGCGCCGTTTCCCATGCTGCGGCATAGCAATGGCGGGCGGGCGACGGCCAACACCATTCAACGGCAGTTGGAGCGTGGCTTGCGGTTCGGGTTCGTGGCCTCCAGCGACAATCATCGCGGCTATCCCGGCGCGCACGGCGAAGGGGTGCTGGGAGTATGGGCGCGCGACCTGTCCGCTCCATCGTTGTTCGAGGCCATTCGCGCCCGCCGCACCTACGCCGCCACCGGCGACCGCATCGCCCTGGATGTCACCTTGAATGACCATCCCATGGGAGCGGAAGTGAAAGCCGGCGTCGATCGGCAGATTGACGTTCAGGTCGAAGGCCAAGATGCTCTAGCCATGATCGAGCTGGTGCGCAATGGCCGGGTCATCGACCGCTATTTCCCGGAAGATCACATCCAGCAGCCGTTCCAGTTGCCGGGCCGGGTCAGGTGTCGTATCCAGTATGGCTGGGGACCGTGGGCGGCCCTCAACCTGGGTCGCATCTGCGAATGGGACATGATGTTGACGATTACTGGAGGCAAGTTTCTATCCGCCAGCCCCTGTTTCCAGTCCGCCCCCTATGACGAGCAAGCCATCGATCAGCTGCGCGTGCGCTCCGATACGGAAATTCACTTGCACTCGTTCACGAGCCGGGTGGATTGCTTCGCCGAGGACCCGACCAAGGCGGTGGTGGTGGAGATCGACGCCGGCGCGGACGCCGTGTTGACATTGAGCTTACGCCAGCCGGCGCGACAGACCGTCAGCGCGCGGGTGGCCGATTTGATCGAGGACAATGTCGTGACGTTCACTGGTGGTTTCACCACCGAAAGCCACATCATCCATCGCTTGGTATTCCCCAGCGAATTCACCGCCTCGATCCGCTGGCACGACCGTCGACCTGGCGCGAAGGGGACCGATTGGTACTATGTTCGGGTCACGCAGCACAACGGCCACATGGTTTGGTCAAGTCCTCTTTGGGTGACGGCGGGATCATGACTCCGAGTCGTGGCAGACGGTAAGCCACGCTCTATTGGACCGGACTGCTCGTCAGCTTGGCCAAGGACCGCGCCGGAGTAATAAAATCAATAGCGTGAGGAATAAATGTGTGGGCAGCTTCGTTTCCCTTGACGAAGAAAGGTACTTGCTGGTGGTCCGCCGGGACGACGGGAAACATAGAATCCGCGTTCGGACGGATTTCACGGCCAACTTCACCTGACGGTTGCTGAGTAGGATCAATGACAATAAACACAGCTTCTTGGTTGGGACAAACCCTTGCCGACGGGCGTTATCAGGTGAGGACCAAGTTAGGCGAGGGGGGCATGAGTTTGGTGTTTTTGGCTGAGGACTGCCTGACCCATGATGAGGTGGTCTTGAAGGTGCCGCGTCCGGCCATCCTGGACACCCCCGATTTCGCGGGACGCTTCACGCGCGAAGTTCGCTCCTTGTTGACCTTGGTGCATCCGCATATCGTCAAGGTGCTTGACCTGGGGGAACATGAAGGGATTCCGTTCGTCGTGTTGCAATATCTCTCCGGCGGCAGTTTGCGCGATCGCTTGTTGCGCGACGCGAACGGTCAAACTATCCCCCTGGCGCCGGACGAGTTGGTGGCTTGGCTGCCAGATGTGGCCCAGTCGCTGGATTTCATTCACGGCCAGCAATGCATCCATCGCGATGTCAAGCCCGACAATATCTTGTTCGGTGCCGATGGTCAGGCTTACTTGAGCGACTTTGGCATCGCCAAGGTGCTGGACGACGACCGACCGCAAGAGCTACACACAATATGCACCACGGGGGGGCAAGTGTTGGGCACGCCCTATTACATGGCCCCGGAGCTGATCATTGGCGAACCGTTCGACCGGCGGGTCGATCAGTATGGCTTGGCTGTCACGCTGTTTGAGGTTTTGAGCGGCCGGCTCCCCTTCGACGGCCCCAATCCGACGGCAATTTACATGCAACAAGTGAACCAGGAACCCCCCGTCTTGCACGAACTGTTGCCGACGATTCCCAAAACCATCTCGCAAGCGGTGCGCAAAGGCATGGCCAAGAACCCCGCCGAGCGCTTCGCCAGCTGCGAGGACCTGGCATGGGCCGTCTTGCAATCATTAAGGACAATCGATAAGCAGCCAATAGCGGTCCCGCCACCGCCAGAACCTCCCGAAGTCCCCGCCGCGCCTTTGATTCTTCAATGTGCCAAGTGCCGCAAGCGATTCCGGGTCCGCCGTTCGCCTCCCGGCAAAACGTGGCACTGTCCACAATGTAAGCACCTTTTGAAACCCGTCCTGTCCTCGACGAACAATCCGCCGGTGGATGAATGGGACCCGGCGACGGAGCCGATGACATCTGTTGGAGATTCTAAACCACCACTAAGGAGCAAGAAACCACCGTCAACCACCGTGGAGATGCCCCCACCAATCCCTCGCGTTCATGCTTGGCTACGCCCTACGCGCCAGATGGCGGCTTGGATCGGCGGCGCGGGGGGATTGGCCGTGGTGCTGCTGCTGTTGGCTGTGTGGTTTTTGGGGCCAGGCGGTCATTTCGGCCAAGGTCCGCCAGCTTCTCCCGCGACTAACGCATCGCAGCCGTCTCCAACTCCGTTCAAACGAGCCACGCTCCCCTTACCGCGTGAATTGGTCAACTCCATCGGCATGAAACTGGTTCTGATTCCCCAAGGGGAATTTCGGATGGGATCGCCGCCGGAGGAGCCTGGCCGGGTCGGGGATGAGGTGCTTCATGACGTGGTGATTTCACGCCCCTTTTTACTCGGCATCCATGAAGTGACTCAAACGCAGTACCAGACAGTGCTGGACCGCAATCCCAGCTCGTTTTCGGCGGAAGGCATGGGACGTGACAAGGTGCAAGACTTGGACACCAGGGATTTCCCGGTGGAACGGGTGTCCTGGCATGATGCCGTGGAATTTTGCCGGCGTCTGTCCGACCTGCCGGACGAGGCGCGCGCGGGCCGTGTCTATCGGTTGCCCACCGAAGCGGAATGGGAATACGCTTGCCGCGCGGGGGGCAAAGCGGCTTCACGCTTTCATTTTGGAAACATGCTGACGCCCAACCAAGCCAACATCGCCAGTTCCAAGGGCAGAACCGAGAAAGTGGGTTCCCATCCACCGAACGCGTTCGGATTGCATGACATGCACGGCAACGTCTGGGAATGGTGCGCCGATTATTACGGCTCCTATGGAGGGCAACGTCAGGTTGATCCACGCGGTCCCGAAGAGGGCAGTGATCGCGTGATGCGCGGCGGCTCCTGGTTCAACGACCCACCGGAGTGCCGCTCGGCGACGCGCTTGTACAGTTCCCCCACCAATCGCGGCAACGATCTGGGTTTTCGTGTGGCATGTGACCTCATTCGATAAACCACGGATCAAATTGTATCACTGCCCCGCGAGCAAACCCGCCAGCTCCTGGAGTTGTTGTTTGAACCGAACGGGATCATAACGATTGAGAGTGTCTAATTCCTGTTTGACATTCGCGTTGTTGATGCGTTCGAGAGCACGGAGGAAATCGGCGTCATCGATTAACTGGCGTGTGAATGGCTGACCGCTGCGCGACACCGCGTTATAAAACAAGATGATCTCCGTCTTGATATTTTCCGGCTGTGATTTCAGTGTCTCCTCATACGATTGATTGTGCATCTTCTCGATGATTTCCAGGGTTTTATCGGAAGTTGCTACTTTCAACTGATCGCGGATGAGCCGGAGTATCTCGGTCTTGCCACCATAAGGGCGTAAATGAAACTGCTCCTCCCATTGGGTTAGCATCTTTTGCACCGCCGCCGCCGCCGCGCGTGGTGGCGTGGGCAGCTCCGCGTAAATGACTCGAAACACGGTCGCCAATTGGCGGGCCGAATCATAGTCGGGATAATCTTGTTCCGCTAACTGGCTCAATTGGCGCAGCAGTACCATGCGATCGAACTTGGCATCTTGAAGCTGAATCGCTTGCGCCTGATGGGCCGACCATTGGCCCAGTCGTCCACAGGCAGCGGCTAATGGGGCCGGATCGCCGAAGGGGCGCGCCACGCAAGCAGAGTCAATCTCCTTCCAATAACCTTGAAGTTCTTGGGAGTAATCCTTGGTCGCGCCATGGTCCCGTTCGGGATCGAGGAAACCGATGAACCCCAGACCGTGCCGCGGTAGCGTGACTGGCCAGGAGGTCAAGCGCGGTAGTCCGGGCCGGCCCTGCGTGTCGCGGAGCTGCCGCCAGCTGGGACGCCGCAGATCATGGTGGCAGCCATAACAATTCGATTGCGCGAGGGCCAATTCCGGCCAGCGTTCCTCTGGGTTGTCACTGAGAGCAAACTCCTTCGTCCAAGCCAATTCCGGCCAGCGTTCGAGTTTCCGATCCAGATCATCGAGGTTCGAGCGCTGCTGAACGAAATCCATCCAGACTTTCAGGCCGATCAAGCTGCTGGCCACGGTCAATTGGGTCTGTTGATAGTCTTTGCCGTCCAGGTGATAAATGGTATCCACTAGCTCGCGGATGTTGGCGGGGGGATTCGGGTAGTGTTTGGCTGGGTCCTGGAAGAACGGCACATCCTTCTTCGCGCGCCAATGGGGTGGCAGCTGGGCACTGAAATGGGCCAATTCAAAGGATGGCAAAGGGGGATGGCCAGCGGCGTACATGGCATGGGTAACGACTTTCCCCTCCGCTGGGTTGCCGACATGACACGACATGCACAATTGCGCGCGGGTGGCTGGGTCGCGCACGTCATTCATCCCCAATTGCTTCTTCTCGACGGCGGTCTTGAGACGCCAATCCTTGAACTGGTGCGGCCCCAGCCATTGACTGGATGGGCCGTGGCACCCATCGCAGCTGACTCCTTCCATGAGATTGAATTCATTGGCTTGATATTCCTTGGGGACATCGACCGAATGGCAACCGAGACAGCCCGCTTCCTTTTTGGTGACATCTTTTTTCAACAGCTTGGCCATCTGCTGGCCGCGCGGTCCAACCAAGGCCAGGTACGCCAGCGCGTGTTTGTCCTGTGTTTTCCAGGTTGCGTATTCGGTGAGCAGCACAAAATCATCGGTGTCATTGCCGCTGGGAGACGTGTGACAACGGATGCATGCGGCGGCCCCGGACCATTTCTGAGCTGGTTGGAGTTGTGCGGCATTCCCCGCCACGGCTCCTGGCTCGGATTGCTCTCCCTGGCCATGCACGGCGGCAAGCATGAGGACCAAAGCGCAGCTCACCGTGAATAGAAACATTTTCTTCGAGGATGTGAGAGCAGCCATGATCGGGGTCCTATGAGGCAGGCGGTGAGCGGGGACCGTCAAACCCCTGGTAACAGCAGATCGCCAAAGACTTCACGGCTGCCGCTCGCCAGGCGGCACGAAGTCGCGCGGGCTGTCCCAACCAGGGGGGAACGATAGTTTCTTGGCTAAGGCTTGCAGTTCGGCGCGAATCTTGGGATCGCGTTGGGCGCGGTCCCGATCGGTTCGCGCATGATACAGAGCGGCCAGCGCCAGGTAACGTTGGGTGGCCGCGTCCCAATTGACGTCCAGGTGCTGCGCCTGCTGGATGTCCTCGAATCGGCGGCGCAGGAAGGCGACTTCCCATGCTGGCGCTTCGGCCAAACGCGGCAAGCACTGGCGCAACAATTCGGCGCTGGTCCGTGCTTGCGCCGCTACTCGGGTGGGGGTCGGATACGGCTGTTCCATCTCGTTCCGCAAGCCAGTCAAGGCCTTTGTTACCTTTTGTTGCTTCTCCGGCAGCGTGGCCAGTGCTTCTGGCACCATAGCATAATACCAGTTGCTCCAAGGCAAGGTACCGGGCAGTTTGCCTGGCAGCGCCTGTTGTCGGCGCCAGCCGTCCGGCTGAAGATCATGATGGCAAGCGAAGCAGTTGTACTCGGCGAATTCCGGCCACGGTTGCTGGGTGGGTGGTTGATCCGCTGGCGGCGCCATATCCGCTCGTTCCGCCAACAAGCGTAGGGCCAGTTCTGCCGAGACGACTTGTCCGATCAGCCAGACGCGCGCTTCCAAGTCTGGGTGCCGGGTTTTCTCCGCGCGTGCGTCCCAATGCGGCTTCAGGGTGGCCAAGTAGGCGCCATATTCAAAGTGCAAACGTGGATGCCCCGCCGCGATCAGGTCGTGGTCCACCTGGTATTCGCCCGTGCCGATGTGACATTCGGCGCACAGACGGACGCGGTTCACCAAGTCCTTGGTATCCTGGAAACCACGTTCCGCCTTTTGTTGAGCGCTCCAACGGTCCCAGACGGTTGTATGATGATCCGCCAGCCATCCTTGGGCGGCACCGTGGCAGCGTTCGCAGGACACCCCATCTTGAGTTGCCAGCGGATGTCCTCGTTGTGCCAACACCGCGTCCGTGGAGTGGCAAAACAGACAGCGCGTATCGTGCTGCGGACCATGCCGCGCGGCCGGATCGTAAAGTTGCAGCATGTGCCGCGAGCGTTCGGTGAGCAGCACTGTGTAAGCCTTGGCATGTGGGTCATGTTCCATCCAACTGGTGTATTCGCAGCCTTTGCGTCCTTGCGGTCCGGTATTCCCATGACAAGCGGCAGCGGCGCACGAACCAGCTCCGCGCAGCGAAAACCAGCGCGCAGCGGCAACCGGGTTCTCAGCGGGTGCGGCTTCGCGCGGCGCGTCGGCGCCGGCTGGCCAACTACCCCAGACGCCCCCCAGCAACAGGGTCACAACCCCCACGATTCGCCTCATCCGTCGCGTCACGATTGTTTGTCCTGGATGGTGGATGCGTTACAACCCGAAGCACCGCGCTGACTCACGTTAGGGATATTTCATCCCAAGGAATCATTTCCCCACGCGCGCCGGTTTGTCAAGCGAATCGGGCGGAGGACTTCATCGAAATGGTGGGGAATGATTCCGGTCGTGTCGATTTTTGAAGCCAGGTTCCGATTCATTGCTTCACGCCCGCTCCCAGCGCTCAGAACGAATAGACATTTCCCGGAACCGCGACCGTGACATTTGGAAGCCCCAACTGTTGCAGCTCGGCGACGATTTGCGCGTAGGAACGCGGTTTTAGGTGATAGGCCATCACGGGAACTTGAGTGGGCAATTTCGTCAATTCCTGAGCGAAACTGGAAACGCAGTGATGCTTGGCCAACTTCGCCAGCCACTCCAGGGAATTGGGGAACGCCAATTCGAGGAACACTCCTTTCAAATTGGGCAGGGCATGGGCATGTTGCCAGATTTCATCCGTCGGTCCCGTGTCACTGGAGAATACCACCGACGATGTTTGATCCTGTACGATGAAGCCCAAGGTCGGCACGACATGATCGACCGGGATGGGGGTGATCCGCAAGCCATTCAGTTCGACCGTTTCATGGGGGCGTATCAGCTCAAAGCGCAGGAAAGGGGCGTTCGGCGGCGCCAGCGTGAAGAAATCCGGCCAAACCCGATTGTTGAAGATGTCGGACTTGAGACATTCCAAGACGGCCTCGCTGCCGTGTAGCGTGATCGGGTCCGGTTTGCCCGTGTAGGCATTTTCGATCAACAATGGCAACGACGCCAAATGATCGATGTGCGTGTGGGAGATCAACACATGTTCGATGCGTGCTTGCTCATCGGCGGCGCCAAAAAATCCCAAACATCCCGCGTCGATGGCCACCGTATCATTGATGAGAAAGGACGTGACGAACTGCAAGGGATCGTTGTCTTGCTTCCGAACGGAAGACGGAACCAGCATGATTTTCATAAGTGTATCCCCCTTATTTGTTAGGAGATACGTTAAGCCGGTTCACGGCAATTGTCAACCCACGAAACGGCGACGCTGGCCGGTCTTACGCGGCGGCGGCGGCAACGGCGTCTGGGGTTGCGGCAGCTTCGCTGGCGCTGGCGGCAGCGGGCCGATGTAGTGGTAGAGGGGATTGAACGGATCATCGCTGACGCGCCACACTTCCCCATTCCGCAAATACAATTGGCGCTGTTCCTGGAAGTTGAACGGGCGGGCGCCGACTCGGCCAAACACCGAGATTTGATTGCCGCACTCATCGACGGCCCGATCCCGGTCCAGACCTTCGGAAATGGCCAGGGCGTGTCCCCCTTCGGGCAGCTTGTAGGTGGCGATCAGGCAGGGCGTGGGCCGGACGCTGAACCCCTCGTTGCCGGGGGTCTCCGGGGAAGTTAGCTGCACCACGCGCAAGCCGTTCTTGCCATCGGCCAAGTAAGCGAACTCGCTGACATAAGTGATTCCCAATTTCACATCGTGCAAATCATTGATGAGGCCATTGGCGTTATACACCTGATCGATTTTCGGGTGCTCCGGTTCCTCGACGTTGAGAATCACTAGTCCCTGTTTGCCGGCGGCCACGTAGGCATAGTTGCGGGCCACGTAGATACGATGGGCTTCCTTGAGTTTCAACTCTCCCACCTTGATCGGATGGTGCAAGTGCGTGATGTCGAGCACGGCGATGCCATCCTCCACGCACACGAAGGCGTAGCGGAACTGGGCCGCCAGCGCCTTGGGATGCTTCAATACCTTCTGCTCCACGATATGCACGATGACGGGATTCTTGGGATCAGCCAAGGACACCACCACCAAACCGGCGTCACAACAGATGTACGCATAGGTGCCGATGATGGAAATGTAATGCGCGCCATTCAACAAGCCATCGGGATTGAAGGTGACCGTACGGTGTAAGAAGTTGTTGGTCGGAATGCCGTCCAAGGCCGTGGTGGCATTCACCACGATCAAGCCCTCGCATTCGTCGGCCACGAAGACGTAGGCATAGATGGGATGTAGCGGCGTTTCCTTGTTTTCGGGGCGGCGCGTGCGAGTGGGGTCCGGGGTCATGGTCGTCGGCAGCGCCACGTACTTGGCGTTCTTGGTGTGGACGAAGAAGCGTTGTCCCAATGGCGACACCGGAGCCGTGGTGATGCGCTCGGAGAAGGCTTTATTGTCGATGAAGGCGACATCGAAGACGCGCAGGCCCCCCTTGCCACAGGCAGCGAACAGATACTCGCCCCGCAGCTGCACGTTATGAATTTCAACTTTTCGCAACGGATGGAAAATTTGGTCGCCAATGTCCTTGCCGGGATGCTCATGAGCGATCTTGAGCTTGTAGCCGTTTTCGACGTGTTTGCGGTAGTAGTCAGGGAAGGCCAAGGCTTGCAGCGAGCTGCCGATGACGGCTTGCGGCTCCTGGCGCTCCGTCACGACGACACCGAATAGACCATGATCACCAGCCGCCACCCAGCAATACCGGCCGATGAAGTTGGTGTATTTCGTACCGAGCATGAGTAGCTGGGCCATGAGGGCGTTGTTGTCATTCTTGACTGATACATGGCAATCGGTACACATCTTGGTACCATCGCGGCCCCGGACGGTGTGCGGGACGTTGGTGCTGAAGGCAATCCCGCTTTGTCCTTCGGCGGCGATGGTCTGCTGCTGCACATAGATCGATTCGCGGTTGTTGTTGTATGAGCCGACGTGAATGGCACACGAGGAGCGGGATGGACAAATCCGATTGCCGGTGACATCCCCATCGCGTGCCAACATATAGACATCATCGCGCAGCGTCTGAAAGTTGTAGGAGACGTAATTGAGCGTGACATCCCCTTCAAAAGTCAACAGAGGTAACTTCTTGTCGGCCTTCTGCGGCAGGTGGCAGCCGAAGCAACTGGGATTCCACGACGAATGACAAGCGATGCAGGTCATGTTGGCGTTGGCATGGGCACAGGCGCGCTCATCCTTCGGCAGATCTCCCCATACCATTTGCCCCTGTTCATCGAAACGCACCGTCTTGGCCAGGTGCGCCTTGGGATTGTAATTGGGATGTCCCGGCGAGATCGTGTCTTGGGTTTGCTTGATTTCCCAGACCAAGTCCTTCTCCACCATGGACCGCTGATAGATCTTGCCATCACGGCGCTCGAAACGGGGTTGGCCGAAAGGAGTTCGCAACGTTTCCAGGTTACGACCGTCCTTGCCAGAGGTGTAACTCGCGGGGCCAGTAGTCCGCAAGGTAGCCTGCTGCGTGATGGTGCCGTGGCAGTCTATACATTGAATTTCGATGGCGGCGCGCACTTCCATTTGCAGGCGAGTATTACCATGTACGTCCTGCACGAAATGACAATCGACGCAGTGCATCCCTTTTTCCATGTGGACATCAAGCATGTGCAGCGGTAAGCCATCCCGTTGCGTCGTGGCAGCCAAGTGAGGATTCAAGGGTTTCGTCGGATCACCCTCACAACAGCGATACTGTTCCTTCAGCTCGGCTGGCAGAGCCACGGCGGCGATGCGCTGCTCGGCGGTGACGTGGGGGAGAATCTCCCCCTTGTGGTTCAGCAGGTTCCCCTGGCGATCCTTGCGAAAGACGGCGCGAAATACCCAACCATGCCCGTGAAAGTCGCCGAAATACGTGTGCTTGGTGAAGGGATTCAAATCAATGAGGTTAGCCAGAAATTCCAGATTCGACCAATTACCTTGGGCCGCCGCCTCATCGGGGTTGGACATCTGCGAGAAGGTGAATTCCTCGGCAGTTGGATATTTTTGTTTCTTCGGATACATCAATTGACCATCGGTTTCCTCGTCCCACCACATGTAACCGATGTAACTGTTCATAACATTGGTGCCAGGGTGAATGTGACAGACGATGCACTGACTAGTGGGAATCCCCTTGGTGAACTCATGATGAATGGGATGGCCCGATTCGTCCTTGGGAATCATCGGATCGGGGGAGAAGCTGTAGCCTCTGTTGCCGTACTTGGCGTAAGGGCCGGAATGCACCGGAGAGCGGTCGTTGGCATAAATCATGTGACAGGCGGTGCAACCACTAGACCGATAATCGCCGGCATGATCGTTGGTACCCAGGAAATTGAGGGTCGGATTGAGGAGCCGAGTTTTCTGTAAGGTGACGAAACCAGGGTCGGTGCGATTCTCTGTCCCCAGGCCGCGCAGACTCAGACGGGTGCGGGGCCGACCTGGTTCCTCCATCCGTTCCGGGATGCCCGTTTCAGGGCGAAAGCGTCCGCCGCGCTCGAAGATGCGATAGACGTTGGCCGGTTGGCTAATCTCAAAGCGCGGCAACGGGTCCAGGGTCGGGACGACGCCGTGTTTCTGCTGTTCTTCCTCCGAGGGCTGCGGCACCGTTTGCATGCGCTGCGGCACGCCGCACATGCTGTAACTCTCCCCAAACGCGCAGCGTTTAATTGGAATGGAGCCATTATTGTACGCCGCTGCTCCCCATAACATACAACCGTGTGTCATCATACTCTTGCGAACCTGCAACACTTCCTTGGGATGACAGGCCGCTGTTCCACAACTGATATGCGCGATGCGCAGATCACCCGGATTGACGAAGCGGATGAATTCGGGGCTTTCGTGGTTGAGCAAGGTGTAGGAGCGGACTGGATTAGCCGACGTGCGCCAGGCGCTTGGGTAGCGCGGCATCACGTGCGCTTGTTCCTTGTGTATGGTGGTGGGGTCGCCGCCATGACAATCGACACAACCCAGGTGCAGGGTTTCCTTGCCGTGCGGATCACAAACATCCTTATGACAGTGAATGCAACCAACGCTTTTCGCCAGGGCTTCAGGAGCCGTCTGTTTCATTAGGTTGACATGGCGCATGTCGTCGGGCATGGGAAAGGGATGGTAGGGGACTGGCGGGGCCGAGGTAGGTCGTCCTTCCTGTCCACGCAGCTTGTCGGCGCCGGAGCGCGCCACCAAAAAGCAAGTAGCCAGGAGCAGCGGCAAGCCCATGACCAAGCACACGCAAAAAGCTTGTCGCCAATGGCGTTGGTGATGCGTCATGGCGCCTCCAACCTCCTGGTTACACGCCCGGTTCGTCGTGGCCAACGATGGCAACACGCACGAGAACGCGACCGCGGACTGTACGATTCAGCGCGTAGGAGTCAAGAGCGATTCAGGTGACATGCCGAGGAGCAGGAAACGTAAAACCCCTGGGTCGCTTAATACGTGAGATTCACTTGGAGAAAGGACGCTGACAAGGGACCTAACTTACCATTGAGGGGATTGTAGAGGTCGCGGAGTCCCTCGCCGGGCACCAACATAGATAAGCCGAGTAACATGATGATATTGTTGTTCAGGAGAGGACGGTATTCAAAGCCACTACTCATGTCCACGCCGATAAAATGGCGAATGTCTGCTTGATAGACAAACTGGGATAACACATTGGTGTTTTCAAACCAGAGCAGATTGAGATTGTTGATCATGCGCAGTTTGGGCGTTAGTTCCAAATCCATTCCCCAATTCGCCAGAAACAACCCCGGATTGACGAAATTACTCTGTCCCTGAATCTTGCTGGAGCGCAGGTTGGGCAACAGGCTTTCCCGGTTGGTGAGTTGCACGCCGAACAGCGGCAAGTTCTGACGCTGCCAGTAACTGAAGGCGCCGCCAGCGAAGTTGGGATTATCGAAAATGGCGTCGAAACCGGCCGCGGTGGAGTTGTTGATGTCATCGTCTCCGGAAGCCCAGAAAAACGAGGAGCGAAAGCGGACCCAATCGCGGTCGTAGGAAACTTCCAAGGCCGCCATTTGGGCATTGATGTTCACCGGACGATTGGCCAACGGATTCAGGGTGTCATGCCCCAAGACCCAGTAAAACGCATGGTTGATGTTGAAGCGGTTAATATGCCCGTCCCCTGCCCAACCCAGGTAATAGGCGTTGACGCGGTGTGGTTGGAACACGCCGACCGGATCAGGACGTACCAAGAAGTCGTTCTTGTCGAACTTGAAGCTAGGGGGATCGTTGTTGAAATGGAAGCTAAGCTGCGAGGTATAGCCAGGCCAGATGAAATCTTGCCGGTAGTAGTTGGCGATGATGATGTCCTGACCACGATCATGGAACGTGTTTAGGAAACTGTTGGTGTCCTTCTCCGCTTGGCGAAAGTACAGCACGTTGAATTGGTCGCGGTTGGAAAGGCGAGTGCCGAAAATGCGTACTGCTCGGTTGATGTCAAAAAAGATGAACCCGCGAAAGTCACTGTTGAACAACTGCGAACCGACGCGGGCTGAGACGAAATCGTAATCCGGGCTGATGTCGGAGAGCTTGGTTTCCAGGAAGTACTCTTCCAGGGCCAAAAAAGTACGTGCCCGTCGTTGTCCGTCCAGCACGTCGGGATTGACAACCGCCAATTCACTCACTAGCAAGTTGTTGACATTGAACACTGGCGTCAGCCGCACGCGCCAGTCCCTGGGCTTGAAGGCGGCGGTGTCGCCGTGAAACAAATCGAAGGACAACAAGAAGAACTGCGAATAGATAAATTGGTTCGGCCTACCGAAAAATTCCTGTTGTCTGGGACGGGCGGTACTCTCGAAGGGGGTCGTCGGCGTTGGAATTTGCCGCGGCTCGAAAATTCCGAAGGTACTAGCCGTGATGTTCAAAAAAGTATGCTGCCCGCAAATGGGGTAGTCCCCTTTGAAGACGTTCTGGTTATAGGGGTCCCACCAGTGGCCGATTTTATAGGGGTAGTCCAAGCCAATGGGAAAGTCCCAACCGTAACGGTCCCAATAGGGGAAACCAATGCGCCATCGGTCTTCGATGGGAACAAAATCACTGTCTCTTTGCACGTCGCGCGGAATGATGCTCGATTTGCCGGTGTAACCCAACGGCGGATTGAAGGGATTCTCCACCCAAGGTTGGAAGTGGGCCGTGTCGTCGATTTCCTCTTCGGGCTCAGGGCTTTCCAAGGGTCGGTTGAGAAGATCGGGGACGTAGGCATCGTCGGGCGTCTGTCCCAACAGCGCAGACGCCACATCGAGTAGCAAGGGGGACTCCGAAGCAGACACATCCGCGGGGGTTGGAAACGTCTCGATCTCGTCGGGCGCGGCTCCTACTCCAGAGACTCCCAAGGATAGTCCCACAAGTAGGGCATAGCCCCATCGGCAGGTTCGGGCACTACACGCCATGCGACCAGCTCCCTGACGTTAGGAGACGTGGTAGAGGTCGGCCATCTTCGATTGCGACGACGATGCTGCATGTACCAAACCGACACTAAACTACCTCAGATCAATGCCCCTTGCAGAACGGATCCGTGCTCCGCCAACCCTGCATGGGAAATCAAGAAAATTCTCACTGGCACGTTTTTCACGATGAGGGTCATTGACTTCCATATCGGACATAAACTTTACCGGCTTTAAGCATGGTATCGATTTTCCGGTCTTTGCATGGATCGATCCAAGCGACGGGCAGGTCCTCGCAAGAACCGCTGTCTTCAGAAATTGTGACGGATTGCGAGAAAAAAGCTGATAAACCGCGCATGATCGTACCGATTGTATCGATAGTGATTCATTGCTGCCGTGAGACAAAAATCGCGGCGGAACCCTGAAAGGGCGTAAGCCTCCTACTCACTGGAAAGAGGGTGCCCATGTCCTGGATTCGATCCCTGACGCGCGGTTTCAGGAAAGCATGGCAACTTGAGCCCAAACGTCGTTCACATTGCGGCAACCGTGTCTGCTTGGCCGTCGAGCAGTTGGAATCGCGCACCATGCTGGATGCCTCGGCGTCACTGGTGGGAGGCGTCCTCTCCATCATGGGGGGACCGGGAGATGACCGGATCCATCTCAATCTTGACGCCATGCGGCGGGAACTGGTGCTGCTCGATGGCGGGCGCGAAGTGGGACGCTTCGCTTCGGACGGAGTCAATCAAATCAACATCGACGCCGGCGATGGTTTCAATGTCGTCCGCATCGCCAACGACGTGCGCCAACCCGCGACCATCAGCGGTGGAGTGGGGACCAACATCTTTTACGCGGGGGGCGGCCCGACAACGTTGACGGGGGGGACGGGGAACAACAAACTGATTGCCGGTTCGGGACCGACTACCCTCATTGGCGGGGACGGTGTCAATCACTTGCACGGCGGGCCAGCGGTGAATACGTTCACGGCCGGCGCCGGCAGTAATTTACTGTACAACGTTAAGGAAGGAGATCCCTTCGTGGCGGGTCCGGAGGATCGCATTGTGTTTCAACCGGGTCCGCCGGCGCCAGCGCCGATTGAAGTATTGGAAGCCACGGAAGTCGAACAGCTGCTGGCCCGTGCCGCGGCTGCTTCCGCCAGTAACGACGCCATCATCGCCATCGTGGATCGCGGCGGCAACGTCTTGGGTGTGCGCGTGGAAGGGGGGGTGTCGCCGGCTATCACCGGGTCCCCGGAAACGTTGTCGTTCGCCATCGACGGCGCTATTTCCAAGGCCCGCACCGCTGCCTTCTTCGCCAACAACGCCGGCCCGCTCACCTCACGCACCGTGCAGTTCATCAGTCAATCGACGATCACCGAACGGGAGGTCAACTCCAATCCGAATATCCCCGATTTGAATTCCACGCTACGTGGTCCCGGTTTCGTGGCCCCCATTGGCATTGGTGCTCATTTCCCGCCCAGAGTCCCCTTCACGCCGATGGTGGACTTGTTCGCCATTGAAAACACCAACCGGGACAGCATCTATCATCCTGGCGCCGACCGGATCCGTGGTAACATAGATGATGTGCTGCTACCGAGTCGCTTTAACGTCCCGCTAGAGTTCGTCCCAGACGGGAAAATCATCAATCCGCCGGAGTCGTATGGTTTGCTGCGCTTTGACAATCGAGCAGCCCAATCGCGCGGCATCGCCACGTTGCCTGGCGGCATCCCCATTTACAAGAACGGCCAACTCGTCGGCGGCATCGGCGTCTTCTTCCCCGGCGAGACTGGCTTTGCTACTGAGGAGAATTCCAGCCTCAGCACCAGTCATGATCCGTCGAAACCGGATCGATCTTTCGAGGCAGAGTACATCGCCTACGCGGCGGTGGGGGGGATCGCGGACCCGAAATTCGCCATCGGTGAGTTAGCGGGCATTCCGCCTTTGTCAGGTATTGGCTTACCTGCGGGACGTATTGACTTAGTGGGCATTACGTTGGACATCTACGGTCCACGCGGGACGGCAGGTACCGAGATATTGGTTAACTTTGGCAGGACGCTGGGCATTGGCGATCCCAACAGTGGCGTCAATGTCCCCGTGAACATGATGGGGGACATTACCCTCACGGGTGCTCCCGTCCCAGATGGCTTCTTGGTGACACCACATGACGGCGTCGGCGCCAATGGAGTCTTTCTGACCGCCGCCGATGTCGAGCGCATTATCAGCCAGGGGATTAACCAGGCTAACATCACGCGGGCCGCCATTCGTCTACCAGTGGGGGGGGCCACCACGAAAATGGTGTTCGCCATCACCGATTTGGAAGGGAACGTCCTGGGTCTGTTCCGCATGGAGGACGCGACGGTGTTTTCCATCGACGTGGCCGTCGCCAAGGCCCGTAACGTGACCTACTATGCCAACCCCGCCGAATTGCAACCGGAGGACATGGTACCCGGCATCCCGCCGGGGGTCGCCTTCACCAATCGCACCTTCCGTTACTTGGCTGGCCCACGGTTCCCGGAAGGGATCGATGGCACCCCGCCGGGACCGTTCTCCATCCTCAACGATGGCGGCGTCAACCCGCTCACGGGCTTGAGTGTCGGTCCACCACTGCCGGCCTCGGCGTTTCAAAGCGTTCTGGGCTACGATGCCTTCAATCCGCAGACCAATTTCCGCGATCCGTTCAACATCCTCAATCAGAACGGCATCGTCTTCTTCCCAGGCTCCATGCCGTTGTACAAGCAGGACGCTCAAGGCCATTGGGTCCTGGTCGGCGGCTTGGGGGTCAGCGGCGACGGGGTGGATCAGGACGACGTGGTGACTTTCGCCGCCTCGACCGGCTACCAACCGCCGCTGTCGATTCAGGTGGATCAATTTTTCTTTGGCAACGTGCGTCTACCCTTCGCCAAGTTCAATCGCAATCCGCAAGGGTGATTTTTCCGAAAACCATCGAATTGCCCATCCTGGATCGACCGATAGTACCAACGGGACGATTCATCGGTTCGCGCGGGGCGCCATCCCGCCGCGCGAACTGATGAATCCTTGCAACGGACGCTCGCTATAGGAAAAACCCCATGTCTTGGAAAATGTTATGGGCTGGACTGGCAAGCTGTTTGCTGATTGGCGTTCGCACTGACAACGCTGGTGCCTGGTGGTGGGGCAAACCCTGTCCGCCCGAACATACGTTCCAACGCGCGGGTGATCCGCAAGCCATTTCCCGTTTTGCCAAGCCTTCCGAAACTCCTGCTTATGTGGGTTACTATGTCGGCGGCGGTGATCCCTTCAAGAAAGGCCGTTGTCCTACCCCGGTGGACGGCACCTGGGGCTATGATTACAGCGGCGACTGCTTCCGGCGCAACGTCTTTCTGCGCTGGTGGCCGAAGTATTATTATCAAGGCGGTCCCGGCGAATACGCCACCGATGGACCACGCATTCCGAAGAAATAACCCAACCGGAAGCAAATAATACCTCTAGGGGAGTCGAGGGTCCTTGGAATTTTTCCCACCATCCACCCGCCTTCCCTTTCATTGTTCCATTCCCCCCCACCCTCCTTTTTCCAGTATATTCCCACAGACATGGAACAAAATAATCCATAGCATATAAGAAATCATCTCCCGCCCGCTCGCCATTTTTATTTCCTTGACTGTCTCGATACATACCTTTACCTTGAAGATAGAATAACCAATGATGAAGACGGTAGGTACGCGGTTGCGGCTTGTCCCAGAGGACCGCGCGTGTGGATTCGCTCGTTTCCTGGCGAAAGTAGGCGCCACCTCGCATAAGGTCAAACATGTTTCCTAATCATCACGCCGATCCTGCTGCCGAAGAAACTGATACAGCTTTCACTCCCAAAGTCATGGATGACGCCGACGAAGAGTTGGAAGTGGCCATCATGCCTGAAGAGGCATTGGAATCGGCCTTGAGGCAATCTCGGCTAGCGAACTCCGATACGCTTCCCCCGCCCCCCGGTTATCAGCTGCTCAATCGCATGGAGACGATTTCCACGACGGAAAGCTTATGGCTGGCCGAGGATGAAAAAAGCAAACGGCGCGTGGGGGTTCGGTATTACCGCGGCGCGACGGAGACACGCTGGCGGGTCTTGGAAGCTCCCGGCTATCAGCTCAACAAGCCTCTGGGCAGCGGCGCCTTTGGCGAAGTCTGGTTGGCCGAGGAGGAGAACTTCCCGCTCAAAGTCGCCATCAAGTTTTACAAGCATGGCACTGAGTCGGGGATGAAGGACCTGCAACAAGATGTCAAGGCTTTGGCCTTAGTCGATGAGAAGCTGCACGGCGTCGTCCATATCCGCGACGTCAACTACGACAACGATCCCCCCTTCTGCGTGATGACCTACGCCGAAGGGGGTTCCTTGCGCCACCGCATCGACAAAGAGCCGCCCTTGGATGTCCAACAAGCCGTGGCCATTTTTCGCCAGATCACCGACGCCCTCTCCTACATCCATAGTCGGGGCATCATCCACTGCGACTTGAAGCCAGACAACGTGCTGCTCGATTTCCAGGGCCAAGCCATGTTGACCGATTTCGGCCAATCTCGGCTCTCCTGGGACGCCACCCCCGCGCTGGGCACCTTGTTTTACATGGCGCCGGAGCAAGCCGACGCCCTCCAGAATATCCCGGACACGCGCTGGGATGTCTATGGCCTGGGGGCCATCCTGTTCACCATGCTGACGCGCGAACGGCCACGGGATAATTCACCGCGCCTTACGGAACTCGAACAAATTCCGAAAAATTACCATAATCTGCCCAAACGATTGCAGGTGTACCAGGACGTGATCCGTGCGGCGCCGCCGCCCACGGAGCATCCGGCGCTGCGCCAGCTGGATCGCCCCTTGCGCCATATCCTGGGCCGCTGCTTGGAGCTAGACCCCGACAAGCGCTACCGCGATGCCGGAGCGGTCTTGGCTGCCTTGGATGAACGGGATCGCCAACGCCGCCAACGTCCTATTATCTGGTTCGGCTTGCTGGCCCCGCTCATTCTCTGCCTGGTCATCGGCGTGTTCGTGGTCCATGCCATGCGACAGGCACTGGCCGATTCCGAACGGATACTCACCGGGCAAATCGAACGGAGCAACCAGTCCGCGGCGCGCCTGATCGCCAACATGGTGGACAAGGAGCTTGGTTATCGGAAACGTGGCCTCGAACAATTGGCTCAGAATGAGACATTGCGACAGACTCTTCAGGAATACTCCAACTTGAACGCTCCCCTGCGCGAAAAAGGCATCCTGCCCGATGAGTCCCAGCAACAAGCCAAGGAGGCCATTCGTTCGCGCTTGCGAAATGTATTGCATGAGTTCGCACGGGATAAATCCCCCGCCTTCTTTCGTAATTGCAACGTCACGGACAATACCGGAGAAATCGTGGCTGTGTATTTCTTGGACGAAGACAAAGCCCATATGACGGCGGATTTGATCGGGCAATCATTCGCCTTCCGCGATTGGTTCAACGGCACGGGGGATAAAATCTCCCAGCAAGACCAACTCTTCGCGCCCATTCGCGCCACGCATATTTCACAGCCCTATGTCGGAAAAGTCGCGGATAGTCCATCCAATGTCTCGATCTCCACTCCGGTATTCGCCCCAGATTCTTCGGAGATTATCGGCGTTCTGGCCATAACGATTCAAATCGACGACACGCAAGGCTGGCTGAATAACGTGGATTTCAAAGGCGGATACGCCGTGCTGTGTAACAATCGAGGTCATTGCATCCGTCACGGTGAGGAGTTCAAAAATCGCTATTTGCCTCTTCCCAATCAGAACCCGAAAATCATGGACGAGTATCTCCGGCTACGCGATCAAGCCGCGGCGCGCGACTCGTTGAGCATCCCACGGTTTGTGGATCCGATCTCTCAAGAGACGTGTGTCGTTGGTTGTGCCGCGAATGAGAATGACTCCTGGCTGGCGATGGTGCAACACGAACATGACCAGGTTATGGCACCCATCCATCAATTACAACGCCAAATGATCCTCAAGGGTGGAATCCTGCTGGCGACGGTCATCGCCGTGATCGTCTGCTTGTGGGCGTGGCTCATTGGGTTGTTGCGGCGCAAGGAACAGCAACTATATGGCTGAGTTAATCGCCAAGTGGAAAAACACGGATCAAGAATGCCGCTTTCCTCTGCCCGCCTCTCAACCTCTGACACTGGGGCGTAGTCGGAAACACAGCATCCTGGTGGTCCCTTGGGAGGATCGTTTTATTTTCCCCGTTCACGCCACGCTTTTGTGGCACGGGGGGAAACTCACCGTTCAGAAACCCGACAGCGCCAAGAACCCGATTGTGTATCAGGGCGAGAAAGTCTCGGAATGTACCATCACCGCCGGTGAGTTTTTCATCATCGGCGAGACCACCTTTGTTTTGGAACACCGTGAGAACCGCACGGAGCTGACATTCGCCGCCCAGGAATTGCAAGACGTTCCCTTCACCGACGTGGATAACCGGATTGAAGCCTTGGCCACGCTGCCTGGGGTGATTCGCTTTTCGCAAAGCGAGCACGAGCTGGAAAACCGCGTGCTGGATGTCCTGTTGCGCGGCATTCCCCGCGCCAGCGCCGCGTTCGTGGTGCGTTTGGAAGCGGAAGGAACTTCCAGCCAACCGCGCGTGCAGGTGCGTGCCGCCAAGAACAAACCGGGCTTGCTCACGCAAGAACCCGAACCCAGCCGGCAGCTCGTCACCCAGGCGATCCGCCAACGCTGCGGCGTCATCCATCTGTGGCCAACTGGTGATCATGGGGATTCGGGCGGCGACCACCCCACGCAAGGGGGGGACTTTGGTTGGGCCTTGTGCGCCCGCTTGCCCGACGATCCCTCGCCGGGTTGGGGATTGTATGTGGGGGGACCGAGCTTCCTTCCCAGCGGGCGCGACCGTGCCGCCACGCCGGAAGAGATTCTGAAAAGTGACTTGAAATTCGCTGAGCTGACAGCGGAAATCTTCGGCGCGTTGCGCCGGTTGCTACACCTGCAACGCCAGCATACCTTGCTGGCGCGGTTTCTGCCCCTGCCCGTGTTGGCCGCCATCGCCCACAAAGACATCGACGAGGTGCTGCGTCCGCGGCAAACGGAAGTGACTGTGTTGTTTTGCGACCTGCGCGGCTTCTCCAGGGCCATCGAGAATCGCCAGGACGACTTGCCTGCCCTGTGCAACCGGGTGAGCGAGGCGCTGGACATCATGGCCAGCCGCATCGTCGAGCATGAAGGAGTCATCGGTGATTTCCAGGGGGATGCCGCCATGGGCTTTTGGGGCTGGCCGTTCGATAGCGACGACCGCGTCAGCAAGGCGGTCCGCGCCGCCATGGCGATTCAGAAACGCTTTGCCAATGTCACCCACTTGGAAGGGCACGCGCTGCAAGGTTTCACCTGCGGCCTCGGCATCGCCACTGGCCCGGCCATCGCCGGCAAGCTGGGCAGCACCGAGCAATTCAAGATCAGCGTCTTTGGGCATACCGTCAACCTGGCGTCACGGCTAGAGTCCCTGACCAAGCATTTCCGCGTGCCCATTTTGATCGATGAACGCACCGCCGCGCCGTTGCGGGACCAGTCGATCAGCTGGGCGCGCTTGCGGCGCGTGGCCCGCGTGCGCCCCTACGGCATGAACGCGCCCGTGATGATCAGCGAAGTGCTGCGGCCGGCAGTCGAGCCAGATACGATGTCCGAGGAATGTCGGCTCAATTATGAAGCGGCCTTCGACGCCTTCCACGCTGGCCGCTGGGATGACGCCCGCCGCCTGTTGAACCAAATTTTCAACGACGGCCCCAGCGAACGCTTGCTGGAATTCATGAAGGACAACAAACACACGCCGCCTCCCGATTGGCGTTCAGAGGGATATATTCCCATGATGTCGAAACAAGGATGAGAGCCGGGGGGAGTGAGGGATTTATCGTTTCGCGCGGCTAACCTGCCGCGCGAAACGAGCAATCAACGGCAAGAAAACCGCCACGAATAACGAGCCGGCCTCAATAATTGATCCCAAATTGAGCGGCCAAGCCCTGAAAGCTGAGGTCGCCGGTGCGGGCGCCGAGTTTGTTGGTGTAGTCATGCACGAAATCGGGACTATCGACCAAGCCAAACCAGTTCGTCAATTCGTAGCCGGCGCGGAAGTGGATGTGGTTGCCATGCCAGGCCAAGCCGACTCCCATTTCCATGACCGGGACCACTTTGCGGAAATCATCGGTGACGTTGCTGATGATCGCCCCCCCCGCGTTGTTCGACTCGAATAATCGCGTCCGAAAATCGCCGGTTAGCATCGAGCCGTAAGCGCGCCCGTAACAACGAAACCCTTTGCACAGTTTCCACTGCATTTCGCCCCCCACGCGAACGCCGGCCCCGTCAAATAAGATCGGACTGCTGACCAAGGCGTTAAAGGCGCTGGTGCCGTCGTAGGAGACGTTCAACTCCTGATCGATCCAGGCAAACCGCCCGCCGCCGCCAAGATACAAGGTGAGATGGTCGGTGTCCAAGAAGGTGCGGCCCACCTCAATATCCAGCACGTAATACTCCAGGGCGTTGATCGCCTTGGCGAAATCCACGGCATCGACGAAGCCCGGATGCGTCAAGGTGGCGTAGAGCGTGCCGCCGTCCGGGGCGGTGAATTGGCGCGTGTCACTATTCTTGAAATAGGTGAAGTAGGCGCCGATTTGCCACTCGCAGCCGGGCAGTTGATACCCGCCGCCCAGACGAAAGCCGCTGTTGGGCCGCCAGAGCGCCGATTCGATGTTGCCCTGCGGCCGGCCATCCTGGTTGGGATCGACAATCACGAAATCCACGGCCCGACGGCGCGGTTGCAAGTACAGATAATCCGCGCGAAAAATAAGATGCCCTTCGGCCGGTTCTTCTTCCTCGAAGTGACAGTGCGTCTCGTGATGGTCCTTGTCCCAATGAGGCTCTTCCGCTTGTCGGTGCGCTTCATGCGACAGATGATGATTGCGCGGATGATGGTTCGGGATATGTGATGGCTCCGAGGCCGTCCATGAGACGGGGGACACCCCCACGACTGGCCGCCCAGACTGGGCGGCCACGTCCTGCCCCACGAGCAAACCCAGGATGCCCAAGCCCACGCCGAGCCCATATGGGTATCTTCTCATCCGTGTCCCCCATCCCCGCACCATCCCCGAAACCCATACCCCGCTATGGATAACTGGGACACCCGCGCGAGCGCTACGATTTTTTCTTTAGGAAGGCCAGCTTCATAATTATCCTGCCAAGAAAAAGCAAGAGCAAATCACGATTTTTTCGGACTGCATCAGCGGATCCAAAAAGAGGCAAGGAAAAGGTTTGACAGGCGAATAGAGTAAGAGAGAAGCTCGAACCTTATTTCTGGCGACGAGGAAAGCATGAACGATCAAGTACGACAACCATTGCGTGAATTGATCGCGACCTATGGCGCGAACGTGTGCAACATGCCGCGTTCGTGTGAGTTGTTCGTCCGGCAGCATTGCGGGCAGTTCGCCGCCGAGACGCAGTTGTTGATCCAGGCCCTCAACAATGGCACCGTGGCCAAACTGCGCTCGGCGACGGCGGGGCCAGCGTGGGACGCCACCTGTGCCGCCTTGGCCGCCGAGCTGACCGACAACACCGGCATGAGCGCCGACGAGGCCCGCTGGGCTATTGATTGCTGGGGCATCGCGTTGGGTAAACACCCCGACGCCATGGCGATTCAAGCTCAAGTGCCGACCTCTGCCGCTGCCTCTCAGGTCAGCTGGAATTCGGCGCCGCCGGAGCTGCAAACTCCCGATGCGGGGGTGGTGATTAGCTTGACGGGCTTGGTGGCCATCGGCGGCGGCATGGGGGGCGCTTTGGGGGGGCTGTTAATCACATCGCCGCTCTTGGTTCTGATCGGAGCGGATTGGGGCGGCGAATTCACCAAGCAAGAGACCCAAGCGATTAGTATGGGGAGTATCTTCATCATGTTGCTTATGGCCGTCATCGCCGGCGGGGGGGGCGCCATCGGCAGCGCCGGCGGTTGGCTGCTGAGCAAAGGAAGCCACAAGCCGTGGACTGGCTTCTGGTGGGCGTTGTGTGGCGCCTTCACCACGGCGGCGATTATGGGGTTCTTGTGCAGTGTCTTTGGCCTGTTCCTGGGCGGCCTCATCGGCGGCTTTTCAGGCGCCGTCGGCGGCGCGCTCAAAGGTTGAGTGACACCTACGATTCATCGGTTCGCGCAGGGAGAACCAAAGATCACGCCAACCGATGAATCCACGGAATAGGAAACAAAGCGTCATTCTCACCGCGCGTATTCCACCGCGCGCGTCTCTCTTACCACGGTCACCTTGATCTCGCCCGGATAGTTCAGCTGTTCCTCGATAGCCTTGGCGATGTCGCGGCAGACGCGGATGGCGTCGCTGTCGCTGGTTTGGTTGGCGTTGGCGACGACGCGCACCTCGCGGCCCGCTTGGATGGCGTAGGCGTGTTCGATGCCGGGAAAACTGGCCGCCAGCGCTTCCAGCTCCTCCAAGCGCTTGACATACTTCTCCAAGGTCTCGCGGCGGGCACCGGGACGGGCGGCGCTGATGGCGTCGGCGGCGGCGACCAGCACCGTATAGACGTGATCGACCGTAACATCGTCATGGTGGCCGAAGATGGCGTGCAGCACATCCTTGTTGGTTTCGCCGTAGCGCTTGGCCAGCTCGGCGCCGATCTTGGGATGCCCCCCTTCCATCTCGTGATCCGCCGCCTTGCCGATGTCGTGCAGCAGACCGCAGCGCCGCGCCACCTGGCCGTTCAGCCCCAGTTCCTCGGCCATCATGCCGCACAGATGAGCCACTTCCAGGCTGTGTTGCAAGACGTTCTGGCTGTAACTGGTGCGGAACTTGAGCCGGCCCAGCAAGTGCAGCATCTTCTCGTGCAACGGGCCGACATTGGCTTCCAGAGCGGCTTGCTTGCCCACTTCCAGAATGTGTTTCTCCATCTCCGCCTGCGTTTCCTTGACCACTTCCTCGATCCGGGAAGGGTGAATCCGCCCATCCTGAATGAGCTTGGTCAAGGCCAGCCGAGCCGTCTCACGGCGGATGTTGTCGAAGGCGCTGACAATCACCACCCCCGGCGTATCATCGACGATGACATCGACGCCGGTGCTTTTCTCGAAGGTGCGGATGTTGCGCCCTTCGCGGCCAATGATGCGCCCCTTCATGTCATCGCTGGGAATATCGACGGTGCTGACGGTGGTGTCGGCGGTGTGCTCGGCGGCGTAGCGTTGGATGGCGGTGGCCAACACCGCGCGGGCCTTTTGTTCGCACACTTCCTTGAGTTTCTCGTCGAAATGTTGAATCTTGGCCGCCACCTCGCCGCTCAGCTCCTGTTCCAACCGCTTGAGCAGCATGACTTCGGCTTCTGGCCGGGTGAGGCCGCTGATGGTGTGCAGTTGCGCTGCTTGTTCCTGAAGCAGTTTCTCCAGTTCCTGAGAACGTCTTTCCAGGGTCTCGCGGCGTTCGGCCAACTTGCGTTGGGCGTGCTCCAACGAACGTTCCTTCTTGAGTTGAACCTGATGCTTCTGTTCGATGAGGTCTTCCCGTTTTTGCAGGCGTCGTTCTTGGTCGCGGTATTCGTCGCGTAGTTTTTCCGCTTCCTGGTTGAATTCCTCGCGTTTCTTGAACAATTCGTCCTTGGCCTGCAGTTCGGCCTCTTTGAGGATGTTCTCGGCCTCCTTGCGCGCCTGTTCCTTTTTCATGTCGATTTCGGCCATGGCGCTGGTGAGGCGTAGGCGGTCGAGGATGCGCGCGGCGGCGTATCCACCCCCTACTCCTCCCAGAGCGGCCAGACAAATGAAGATCACGCACGATAGCGTGTCCATTGGGCCACTCCCTATGCGGCCCGCGACGCTCCTCAAACAGACACGAAGGCGACAGATGGTATGAGGACCATCCGATTCGTCTTCCTCATCGGCAAACGGTAACGGCGGAACAAGTCCATCTCAAAAGGTCAGCGCGTCAGTGTAACCCCAACTCGCAACATCCTCTTCTCCGACAAAAAGGCACAAGCCTTGCCGGTAGTCAACCGGCGCCTGGTTGTAGTCCACCGAGGCGACGGCGCGGGCGGGTCGGCCCCGCCGTACCTCCGGCGAGAAAACCTCCGCTGGTATCCGGCTCTCGGCCTGAAGCGCCGGGAGGCGCGGTGCCAGCGGGAAGCAGTCGTGGCCTCGATGGCGGGAACGGATCGCGCGTGGTCGCGCGGCGGCGTCCTGGACCAAGGCGGGCCAGGGGGACGCGC
>JBKBIP010000007.1:142563-155532 GCA_046297495.1 Gemmataceae bacterium
GCCAGCGGCAACCACTTGTCGCGGAAGGCCTCGATATACCAGAGGCAGCCCAGCAATCCTCCCAGCACCAGACTCACCCACATCAACCAGCATAACAACATATTTCCACTCGTGGTTTGTTGTGTGTGGTGCCCATTCCGACGGTTGTTGGTGTCGGTCACCGCGGCGCTTCCGGACTCGACCTTCGTTTGGGGTCGTGAGAAGCGGCGGACCTTATTCGTGAAACTCAAGTAAGAAAACCAATCCTTCATCCCTGATCCGAGCGGCACGCAAGCCAGGCTTGCCGCCGCGATCCTGACCGCGCCCAGAACAGGGACGCGGATGATGAAGGCTATTATGGAGCATGAAGTCGGCAAAGGTCAACCAAAAAGGCGCGGAATGCGCGCTTGGCTGGGCAGAAGAATTCCTTGAATTGGACTTGCTCCGCCTTATGAACACATGTATACTTCGCAAGTGAGATTTGCTTATCGGTTTCATTGTTCCATTCCACCCCACCCCCCCCCATTACAGGCTGACATATGATTGGTATGGAATGAAAGTCATGTCCCACCGCGGACAAGAAAAGGGGACGCGACTCGTATTTGCTGGTTGTCAGATGACGCCACAATCTACTTTCCGTCAAGCAAAATACGAGTCGCGTCCCCTTTTTCGGCCCAAAGGCAGCCCGCCATTAGTTGACGTAGCGGCGCCAGCGAGGTAGTCCTTGCTGGATGTTGTGATGCAGGAGTTCGGTTACTTCCGGCAAGGTACTCCGCTGCGTGGGGTCTTTGCGCAGCAGTCCGGTCAACAGCTCACGCCAGGTAGTGGGCAGGTGATCGGCCAGTGGTGGTTCCGAGTAAAGGTGCTGTTGTCCGAGCGAACCGGCGTCCCCTTGAAATGGTGGTCGGCCATGAAGTAGCTCGTAGAGCACCACACCCAGCGCGTAGCGGTCGCTCGCGGGGGTAGCCACACCAAGAAATTGCTCTGGCGCCATGTAAGCAGGGGAACCGGACAGCGGACGCAAAGCCGTGTCCGCCAGGGACGTGACGGGAGATAGGACTCGCGCCAGACCAAAATCAGCCAATTTGATCTCCGCGCGGCCGTTGAAGGAAGTCAACTTCGTGGAGAATAAAATGTTTTCCGGCTTCAGGTCGCGATGGATCAGACCAAGGCGATGCGCCTCGGCCAAACCATTGGCAAGTTGGAGGCCGAGTTCCGCGACGTACTCCATGATACACGGACTCGCTTGCGAAAGGGCGGCACGCTGCATAGCCATCCGCAGACTTCCCCCCGCGCAATATTCGAGGATGAGATAACGCCTGCCGCGCACCGTATCCCAAAGGTTGATCAGCTGGACGATGTGTGGATGCCGCAAGAGAAAGAGCGCTCGCATCTCTCCATAGAATTGATGACTGTCTCCCCTACTGTGAAAGCACTTCACCGCCACGGGTTTTCCCACGACGCGATCCTCGGCCAGCCAGACGGTAGCGAACCGGCCGCTACCCAGATAACTGCGCGGAAGGTAACGATTGCCGAGGTCTTGAGAAATTGCTTGGCAGATGTGTTCCATAGTCATCGGTACGAAAACCTCAGTGGGTTGACGGACTGCTTCGCATACCTGTAGTTCTCTCCGCGCATTCTGTCTCCGTCCGTACCCCGTGCCTGCTCAGGAGAAAAGGCGGGAAACGATCACTCGAACTACCTACCTCGTGTCAGACACGTACCTCCGCCAGTTCGGCGACGATGTCAGCATGAGTTTTGCCGTTTTCGAGCCACTGAGCCGCTTGCTCGATTCGGGAACGGAGGCCGATGACGAATCGACTGACATCACCACCAGCTGCGGGACAGGATGTTTGCACGCAATCCAGGTCTTGATCGGTAATGTGAGCGAAGAAACCTGCCAGGATGCCGGCCATCATGGTATCCGCCGGTTTGTCGGCCTTCTTGACCAGGTCCGCCATGATGGCGTTGCGCAGCTCCACCAATAGTAACCCTTGATGAGTCTGGGAGTAATCCAGGCGCAACAGTCCCCAACCATGTTGGCGGAACATCTCCTCCAGACAAGCCTGAAAATGTGCCATCGTCATTTCACCGAGCGGTTGCTCGTGGAATGCGCTTAGTTCCTTTTCGATTCGCCGCGCCAATAGCTGGCCCCATTTTCGTCCGCACGTTCGTAGGACAGTAGGCGTGGCTGAACCACACTCGTCCTGCAGCGCCCGGAGAAAGCCGAGCAAGAAATCCTGGGTCAACGCGCACAAGCGGGTACCCGAACGGTTGCGGGTGACGCCTTGCGGTATCGCGGTTCGCAGGTAGTGGGGGGGCGCGAAGTAGTTGCCGCGCGGCAAACCGTCGTTCGGCACGCGGCGGACGCCTGGAGCGATGTCTGATGGCATGTTGGACTCCTTATGGTAAGAGGCCATCCGGCAAGGGCTGCGGAGCGTGTTTCCAACGTGGCTGTGCCTCGGTACGTTGGCAACGTGCTCAACGAGCTTTGCGGATAATTATCCTAAAGGGGGGGACGTTCCGCGTCAGACTGCTGGTCGATACGGTTCGGGGAAGTCGCTAAGAACCTCCGCGGCGCGATTCAGGTGCGGCTCCAACAGGGCGAATGACTCGGCGGGCAGCCGCTGCTGGCACACGTCGCGCAATGTATGGTAGTGATCACGCATGAACTGGGGCGTCATGCCCACGGATGCCACGATAGTGCGGAACCAAAACAGCAGCTTCTCGGACGCCGCGTCGAGGTCGTCGAGAAGCATGCCTTGGACGATGTAACGGAGCACCAATTGCATGTCCCGAAAACCCTTTTCCCAGGCGCGGTCGTGCTGTCCGGTGAAGTTCGGGTAACGGGGTTTCATCCGCTCCAGCACGGTGTTGATGATCTCTTCTTCCTTTTGTTCGACGTGTCGAGCGGCCAGCAATCGGCTCGGCACGGACTTGGCGTAGGCAAGCACCTGATTTTGCTCCACAGGCGTCAGGTAGCGGCCATCCGTGGGGTTGATGATCTTCAGTAAGCAGGAGTACATGGTGGAACCCTTAAACGAAGGAAAAGATAGAGTTAGTCCCAGTTGAAATCAGCGAGTACGTTTTCCAGCGCCAGCGGATTGGGAACGGTGGCCTCGGTATCCACGTCCGCCGCCTGACGCACGATGTTTCGCCAATTCACACTCCGAAAGAAAGGAGTTACCCGCATGGACAAGTCGTGTGGCTTGGACGATGAGGTGCGTTGGGCTACGAGGTTGCGCCAGTTGACCCCGCGCAAAACCTGTTGGACGGTGCCAGTGGGGACAGCGACTGGTCCTGAGTAATGTCCATTGGCGGAACCAATCAAACCAGCCATCGGCTCACGCGGCGTTGGATTGCTTGGTGGAGCCAAATGGTTAAGTGAATCGGATGCAGGGTCGTGCATGGAAGCTCCTTCCAAAAAGGACAACAAGAGTAGCGGCTTGGGCCTTGCGGGTGCCATTCACTCTAGGTCACGGTGGCGAGTTTCGTCAGGATGTCCTTGGCCGTGGCCCCCTCATTCCGCCAAAAGGCGGCGGCGTTGACGCGACGGTCAGTCGAGATGAGAAACTTGCACCGATCCTCTCCCATGGCGTAGCACTGAATCTCGATGCACGCCAGCTGCCGTTTGGCCAACACGCTGAAACAGGCAGCGAACAACCCCGCATAAAAGTAGCAGACGACCTTGCCGATCTCACCAATGGATTGAGCCATCGCCGACTCGAATAGCTCGACGAATAGCAGTCCCTGTTTTCCCTGGCGGAAATCGTAGTGCCAACTCCCCCAACCTTCGATTTGTAACGGCCACCACCACGTCTCCAGAAGCACGCCCATTGCCATCTTGCTTAACTCGACTTCGAACTCCGCCTGGACCCGGCGGCAATAGGAACGCATGTCTTCCATGCCCCACTCATAGCCAATTTTGTACATGATCTCGCCGGCGGCGTCCCCGACTTCCTCCTCCAAGCCCCCCAGGACGGCTACCATGAAGTCCTCGGAAACTCGGATGACGCGCTGGCCATAGACATTGGTTATGATGCCTTGGCGGGGATCGGCACGGAAAAACTGGTCGTCGGTATAGTGGTTATGCTTGTACAGCTGCGGACCATTCTGAATCTGAATGCGCTCGCGGAGTTGGCCATCCGTGTTCTTGTCCGGTGCCTTGAGTAGTGTCAGACTCTGGGGGTCGGCTTTGTCGCCCCAAATCAGCGCGATACGCTTGTCGGTCGGTTTACTGGTAGACTTCTCAGCCGTGGTGGTCATGGGGGTAGTCTTCCTCTAGGGAACGGAATGAAAGCTCAAGTAGCATCACGTAGTAGGGCGACTTGGACGTTCAAGGATTCTAATTCCTCGAGCCGGCCGCGTGTAATGATCTTACCTTGCGCGATCAGGACGGAACCATTGATCGGATGCAAGATGTTGGTCGCCGCGCGTTGGCCCAAGTAGCTCATCAGGTCCTCTGCGCTTTCGATGTACATGCCTTCGGGCAACTCGACGACGACTCCTTCACCTAACACGCGCGCCTGACAGGCCAGACGGCTATTCGGGGCACAACCGGTGATGCGGCCCAGGGTCCGTTGCTCGCGCTCGGTGGGTGGGGTCAGACACTCCATGCCCCGCTGGATGAACACATGGCAGGTGGCGCAAATGCCTTTGCCGCCGCAAGCCATTAGCACCTTGAAGTCCTTGGCGAGCATGGCTTGCAGCAGGTCGGTGCGCGTGGGTACTTGCAACGACTCATCAATCGGCTCGAACTTTAATGTTTTCATGACATTTCCCTCAGTGCCGCCCATGAAGTTTCGGCGGCGTCGGTCTGCGAGAGTACTTCGTACAGCTCGATCAAGACCTCGAACATCCGCACGGCGGCTTGGATTAGCTCTTCCGACTGTACCGGGGGCAGTGACAAGGCGTCGAGGCGACCCTTGAATTGTCGCCAATGATGCGGCCCATCCCGCATATCTTCCAGATGATAGTCGAGTCCACAGTGCGGAGCCAACGGTACCCGCAGTGCCTGTGCCAGGGGCTTGACCAGCATCATCGAACCCATCCGCGACCCTTCCAGGACGTACAAGCACCCCGTCAACATCCACGGTTTGGTTCCAGACCAGCTCTCGATCTCCACCAACAGGGCGGCCACCATCGGCAACGGTGGTTCCCACGCGTTCATGCCCAGGATAATCAAGTCTCGCTCGATCAGTGGGGCGCGGCGGTGATGAGGCTGAAGAACCGTGCTCGCGTCTCTTTGCTCCGCCAATGCCGACTCCAAGGTGCGATGGATGTACCCCAGCTGTCGCAGCAGACTCGCATAGACGGTTAGAGGAACCGTGCCTTCCACCATCCAACGGCTCAGGGGAAGTTGTTCAATTTCGCGGTGCAGATCATGGGTGGTGTGCTGTAACCGCAAGTTTAAGCTCATGTTCAGTATCCTAATGTAAAAGGTTCAGGGAGTCCGCCTGAGTGGTTATCAGGTCATTGCCGTTTGGGACGAGACAGCAATTTCCAAAACCCAGAACTCTTTTGGACTGATGGGTTTGGTTCGGCCTCCACTTGTTGAGGTAGTCGTTCCAGGTCGGCTAGTAACTGGTCATAATCGGCGGGCCGCGCGGCGGGTTCCTTGGCCATCATGCGGGTGATGAGCTGAGAAATCGGCATGGGCACCTCGCTGGCTTGTTGATGCGGCGGCACCAATTCCTCTTTAACGTGTTTGAGCATCACCTCCAAGCGCGAGCGTCCGGTGAAAGGTAACTCTCCGGTGACGGCGTGATAAAAGGTGGCTCCCAGCGAGTAAATGTCGGCGCGGAAGTCAATCGGCGTGGAATTGCTGACCTGTTCCGGGGAGATGTAGGCCGCCGTGCCGGCCATCGCCGGCGCGTTACCACCATCTCCGCCCCGTTTGCCGCCGACCACCGCCAAGCCCAAGTCGGCGAGTTTGGCTGTCCCGTCCCGCGTGAGCAGGATGTTTCCTGGCTTGACATCGCGATGGACAATGCGAAGCCGCGATGCCGCCGCCAAGGCCAGCGCTGTCTGACGGATGATCTCAGTCGCGCGGTCCCAGCGTAGTCGGCCGCTCTGCGTGATCAGCTGGGCCAAGCTCAGACCCTCCACGTATTCCAGCACCAGGTAAGGGAAGTCGATGGCGTCCTCGAAATCCAGTACCCGCACCACATGGGGATGATTCATTTGGGCTAGTAGTCGGGCCTCGGATCGTAGTTGAGCGTAGGCATCGCTCCCTGTCTGCTCGGCGTCCATGTGTAACACCTTGACGGCAACGGGAATGTTCAAGGTTTGATGCATGGCGCGAAACACCACCCCCGCACTTCCCTGTCCCAATCGTTCCGTGAGTAGACACTTGCCTAGCACCGCCCCTACTTCGGGAAGCACCGACGCGGCCCGCGGTCGCGGAGCGGAAGCGCTGCTCGCCGGGAACTCCCGTGTTCCCAGCCAAACCGTGGCGACAGCGGCGGGACGGCTTTCCGTGGACGGCGCCGCTACCCGACTTGGAGTTGACGTCTCCTTCACGCTTGGCGGCGGCGCGGGGGGTTGCGGCGAGGGCGGCGGGGCGGGGGGCGTGGACGTTCGCGCGGCAACCTGCTTCCGCAAGCGATTCAAGCCGCCGTCCTGGAAGAGAAACGCGCTAACGGGTGGTTGAAGGTATCCTTTTTGTATCAGGTCCAGCGTCTTCACCGCATCGGCGCCGAAGATGTCCATGCGGATTAAAAATGTGGTCAAGTCTTCGTCCAAGTGCCGGTCACGTTTCCACCAGCTGGACAAATATTCCAGATCGCGGCTACTCAAAGTCGCTCCAGCGGCGAGCAGACGTAGCACGAAATCATCGCGGATTGCGATTGGCATGACTGCTGATCCAACAAATGGTGGGTACTCAACGATTCCCCGTTCCGGAAAACATCGACCGATAACTTTTTGATCGGGGATCATTCGGTTGGCGTCGCGCGTGGAACAACTCCACGCCGCAAACAATAGGGATGGAACACATCAGTGTGTCCTCAGTAATGGAAGGCCACCTTATCTATAGTTGGGATGCGTGGAAAATCAAGGGAAGAGATGTGAAAATCAAGGGAAGAAGGGGGCAATAAAAGGAATAAAAGGGGACGCGACTTGTATTTGCTTGGCAGAGAGCGGAGCGTGGCGCGGAGCGTAATCTGACAACCAGCAAATTCGAGTCGCGTCCCCTTTTATTGTCGCAACCGTCGTAAGGGCCGCCAAGCCACGGACGCCCGTGAGCCTGTGGAAGCAGAGATGGATGGAGCCATCGCTCGGGGAAGGCGATCCGCGAAAGTGCAGCTCCGTAAGGACGGCTACGAAGACGTGACCTTCGTGAAGTGGCTCAAGCCCGGCCATGACGAACTCTACATGCGACACTACGTCCGCTACGGGAGCGATTACGGCTACCACAGCCACGGCGGCGGCGGCTTCATGGCCGATGCGGGCAAGGGTGGCTTCAAGGGAGCAGGTAAGGCTCCAGACGGGGATAAGTTTTTCTGGGCCACACTCGAACCGATTGGAAGCCCCGGACGCTGGCCCTGGGATCCGCCCGGCGCGCTCATCTTCTACGCCTATTGGTGGAAGATGAAGCCCGACGGTCGCGGGAACTACTGGGGCAATTGGTTCCAGCCCAAACCCGATCAAGTGCCGAAGCGAGAGACATGGGTTTGCGTCGAATGGCGAGTGAAGGCGAACACGGCGGGCAGAGACGACGGTGAACTGGACTGCTGGATCGATGGCAAGAAGTGCGGCGAATTCCGCGGCATCAACTGGCGATCCACTGACGCGCTGAAGGTCAATAAAATTCAGCTTTCACTCTGGCTGGAAGGGCAGGCTTACGAACGTAACGGCGGCGGCACCACGCGCACTGTGTGGTATGACGATGTCGTCGTGGCCACGAAATACATCGGACCCAAAACTCCCTAAGCCCCATGGATTCGGTCAACATCTAAGGGAAAAAAGGGGACGCGACTCGTATTCGCTGGCTGGCAGATGACGCCACGCTCCATCAACAAATACGAGTCGCGTCCCCTTTTTTTGGACCATTTTGCTTGCTATTCGTGCTGGGTAGCGTATAACGAGTTCGCCGCGTTCGCGCCGACCAGCGGGCGGCGAGGCATGTATGTGTCACCGAGATATTCAGCTAATGGGAACCACCAACATGGCCGTCGAAACACAAGCATCACCGACTTCGTTACCCGATTACCTGCGCGCCGCGCAGCCCAATCCCAGCAGCAACCGGGGGCCGTGGTATCTGAACACGGCACCGACCTACGCGGGGATTTTCCTGTGGTTCGTGTTCTGGGATCAGATGGCTGGCAATGGCTTGCCACAGGGGGGACTTTGGATGGCCTTGCTCGGCGTGGTCATCGCCGGGGCCATCTGTCATTTTCTCTTTTATCTCGTTCCTGGCTTGCTCGGTATGAAGACGGGATTGCCGTTGTACATCGTCGGCGCGTCCACGTTTGGAGCGAACGGTAGTTTGTTGATGCCGGGCTTTCTGATGGGCCTGCTGCAATTCGGTTGGTTGGCGGTGAACACGTACTACTCTTCCCAATTATTGGTGGGCAGCAGCACTTCGCCGTTCTTTTACGCGGTGTGCGTGGCGTGGGCGGCGGGAGCGGCCTTCGTCGGCTTGAAGGGGATTCAGTATGTCGCCAAGGTGGCCATGTTTTTGCCCTTGCTTCCGCTGATCGTGTTGTTGATCGCGACGAGTCAATTCGCCGGCGCCGCCTTTGACTATCCGCCGCCGTCCGTCGCCGATCAGGTCGGCACGGCGCCGGTGGGTGGACTGCTGCTGATGGTCGGAGCCATCGTCGGTTTCTTCGCCACGGCGGGGGCGGCGGGGGTCGATTTCGGCATGGGGAACCGCGACGCCAGGGACGTGAATTTCGGCGGGCTGGCCGGCATCTTCGGCGCGACGGTCCTGACGGCGGGGCTGGCGGTGGTCTGCGTGGCCGGGGCCTGGGTCAAGGGGGACCTGCCCAATCAGACCGCCGAAGCCAAGCTCAGCGCCGACCTGGACGCCATCGCCGCCCCCTATGAAACGAAACAAGAGGAAATCAAGAAAGCGCGCTTCACGCTGACCCGCGCCCTGGAAGCCACCCATTCGCCAAACTTTTTTAAGCTAATGATGATCGGCCTGACCTTGGCCGCCTTTCCCGGCGCTTGTTTCTCCTCGTTCATCGCCGCCAATAGCTTCAAGACGGTGATGCCACGAGTGAATCCATTTCTATCGATTGGCATTGGCGCCACCGTGAGCATCCTCTTGGCCGTGACGGGAGTTGCCGGCAACTTGCCGGCGGTGTTCGGCTTCATCGGCGCGTCGTTTGGGCCGATCTGCGGGGCCATGTGCGCCGACTACCTGTTGGCGGGGCAGAAATGGGCGGGACCGCGCGCCGGCTTCAACCCGGCGGGCTGGTTGGCCTGGTTGCTGGGTTTCATTGTTGGTATCTTGCCCAACTTGGGAGTGGCCATCCCTGCCGCGCCGGTGCTGGCGTTCGTTGTTGGTTTCGTGGTGTACTTCGGTCTGGCCAAGGCCAAGTTGGAAAGCCCGATCATTCCTTATGGACCCGCCACCGCGCAGCAGGAGTGACCAGCGACCGAGAGCGAGCGAGCCAGCGGTGAGCTTCTCTAGCTCGCCGTTGGCTCGCTCGCTAAACTAGCTACGGATCATTAACAGACTACTGACAACGATTTGCATAATGCCTGAAGCGCGAACCTTTACATTTCTGGGCTGCGGCACGTCGGCGGGAGTGCCGATGATTGGTTGCGCCTGCGAGGTGTGCCGCTCGACCAATCCGAAAAACCACCGCTATCGCTGTGCCGTGCTCATCCGCACGCCGCAGGGGAACATCCTAATCGACACGCCGCCGGAATTGCGTTTGCAGCTAGTGCGTGAGCACGTCGGTTTGATTCATGCCGTGTTGTTTACTCATTATCACGTCGATCACCTGTTCGGCCTCGACGATTTGCGGCCGGTTCCTAAGTATCTCGGCGGGCCGGTGCCGCTTTATTGCGCCGAGGATACCGAGCGCATCATCCGACAATCGTTTGCCTACGCTTTCACCCCAGAAGCGGCGCAATGGCCGGTCGGCTTCGTGCCGCAACTGGTCTTTCGCCGGATTGAGGGGAGCAAACCGTTTCGCGTCCTCGAACAGGACATTCTGCCCGTGCCATTGATTCACAATAAATTCGATGTGTTCGGCTTCCGCGTCGATGACGTGGCCTATTGCACCGACGTCAACCGCATCGAGCCGGAAAGTATGGCCATGCTGTACGATTTGCGCGTTTTGGTGCTCGACGCCCTACGCTACAAGCCGCATCCGGCCCACTTCAGCTTGAACGAGGCCCTCGATGTCATCGCCGAGCTACGACCACAAAAAGCCTATTTGACGCACATGAGTCATGAAATTGATTATGAGGTCGTCAGCCGACAACTGCCGCCGAACGTTGCCTTGGCGTATGACGGATTGAGTTTCGAGTTTTGAAGCAATCTTCATCGTTTAGCGAGCGGGCCACCGGCGAACCAGACGCCAAAACCCTTTCTAATCCATAAAACAACCGTGGCAACCAGTATCCATTCAAGGGAGATTCGACGGCATGGTGGAAGTACCGCCCGATTCGCGACAGCGCTTGCGGCAATATGGACAAGAACACGTCTTGACCTGGTGGGACCAGCTGAACGACCAGGAGCGGCGTGATCTGATCGAACAATTGCAGGGGATCAACCTGGAGCAGTTACGGCAGCTGTACGCGCAACGCGACCAGGTTTTTCCCGTACCGCCGGAGGAGAAGATTCAGCCGGTCCCCGCGGTGCGGCTTGATCCTGGCAACCGGAGCGTGCGCGAGCGCGGCGAGGAAGCGTTGCGCCACGGCGAGGTGGCCTGCTTGGTGGTGGCGGGAGGACAAGCCAGCCGGCTCGGCCACGCCCAGCCCAAGGGGATGTTCCCCATCGGCCCCGTGACATCCAAAAGCCTATTTCAGATTCACGCCGAGAAGGTGCTGGCCCTGCGCCGCCGCTATCGGACCCGCGTTCCGTTGCTGGTGATGACCAGTCCAGCGACGCACCTGGAAACCGAGCCGTTCTTCGAGCAGCATCACTATTTCGGTTTGCCGGCGGCGGACGTGTGGTTCTTCTGCCAGGGGACCATGCCGGCCCTGGACTTGGCCACCGGCAAGCTGATCATGGATACGCCGGGCCGCTTGTTCACCAGCCCCAACGGTCACGGCGGCACGTTGACTGCTCTGGCCGACAGTGGCTTACTCGACCGGCTGCGGCGCGAGGGGTTTCGGCACCTCTACTATTTCCAGGTCGATAATCCTCTCGTCCAAATGGCCGACCCGCTGTTTTTGGGGCACCACCTGTTGTCCGAGGCAGAGGTATCTTCCAAAGTCATTCCCAAGGAAGGACCAACCGACAAGCTCGGCAATCTGGTGATGGTCGATGGTCGGTGCTGCATCATCGAGTATTCCGATTTGCCCAAAGACTTGGCCCACGCGACCGACGCCACTGGCCAGCTCCGCTTCCGGGTCGGCAATCCGGCCATCCATATTTTCGCGGTCGATTTTCTGGCCCGCGTGACCCAAAGCGACACTGCCTTGCCCTATCACCTGGCCCGGAAAAAGGTGCCGTACATGAGCGAATCCGGCCAGCGCGTGCAGCCGGAACAGGAAAACGCTCTCAAGTTCGAGCGGTTCATCTTCGACGTGTTGCCGTTGGCCGAGCGCTTCACCGTGGTCGAAACGACCAAACGGCAGGAATTCGCCCCGCTCAAGAACGACAAAGGCCCCGATTCCCCCGAGACCGTGCCGCAAGCGATCAGTGACTTGGCGGGTGACTGGCTGGAGCAAGCCGGTGTTGCGGTGCCGCGCGACGCCGCCGGGCATACCACGGTGCCGCTGGAAATCAGCCCGCTGTTCGCCCTGGACGCCGGGGAATTCGCCCGCAAGGTAAAGCTGACGCACCCGATCACGGAAGCGATGTATTGGCGGGAATGATGGTTTTTTTCCTCGTTTAGCGTGCGAGCCAACGGCTCGCGCTTGTGAATCCCATGAATCCTACCGTACTTCTTGACATCCGCCCGACCATCGCCGCCGCGCTGCGCGATCGGCAGCCGGTGGTGGCGCTGGAATCGTCGGTGATCGCACATGGTTTGCCGTGGCCGGCCAACTTGGAGACGGCCCGGCAAGCGGAGGCGGCGGCGCGCGGCGCCGGCGCGGTGCCGGCGACCATCGCCGTGCTGAACGGCACAGCGACGATTGGCTTGACCGATGCCGAGTTGGAGACATTAGCCCAGAGCAAGGATGTCGTGAAAGTGTCCCGCCGTGACCTGGCCGGAGCCATCGCACGCGGCCAAACCGCTGCCACCACCGTGGCGGCGACGATGTACCTGGCCCATCGCGCCGGGTTGCGCTTTTTCGCCACCGGCGGCATCGGTGGGGCGCATCGGGATTGTCATGAAACCTGGGACATCTCCGCCGACCTGCTGGAATTAGCCCGCGTGCCGGTGGCGGTGGTGTGCGCCGGCGCCAAAAGTATTTTGGACATCCCGCGCACCCTGGAACTGCTGGAAACCTTTAGCGTGCCGGTGATCGGCTACCAGACCAACGAATTTCCGGCCTTTCACATGCGCACCAGCGGCGAACCGCTCAGCGTGCGAGCCGATTCCCCGGAAGAAGCAGCGGCCATCGTGTCGTGTCATTGGCAGCTCGATGGCGCGGGGGTGGTGGTGGCCCAGCCGGTGGCGGAAGAGGCGGCCCTCCAAGCCAACGAGTTCGCCGCCGCGCTGCGGGAGGCAGAAGCTCATGCCGATCGTACCGGCGTGCGCGGCCCGGCCCTGACCCCTTTCTTGTTGGCCCGCTTGGCGGAGATCACCGAAGGCCGTACTTTGCACGCGAATCAAGAATTGATCATCGCCAATGCCCGCCTGGCCGCCGAAATCGCCAAGGTGTTGCCTGAGTGACCTCATTTCAGCGGCAGTA
>JBKBIP010000007.1:155630-195078 GCA_046297495.1 Gemmataceae bacterium
GTCAAGGTCCAGCTGCGGAAGGTTTCCTTCTCCGTCATGCCGCTCATCTTGCCGACGACCCAGAAACCGCTATCATTCATCCACGATCCGACCAGCGAGCCGCAGCCGATGGCGAGGACTAGATAGACCGGATGATAACCGAGAACGGCGCTGGCTTGCGGGGTGGCGCTGAGCAGTCCCACCCCCACGATTCCAGCCACGATCTCCGCCGTCGAGATCATCGACACAGTCCCCGATCCTTGAGCGATCTTGAACAGCGCGGCCAGTCCCCAGGCCAGAAACAGAATTCCAATCCCCCACTCCCGCGACAAGTCTCGCAATACATCGCCAACCCCCACCGCCTTGAGCATGGCGCCGAACGAGCCGCCGGCACAGGTAATCAACAGAATCATGGCCGCCTCTTCCAACGCCGACGCGGAGAACGTGGCCAGCTCGGATCGGCTCATGCGCTTGCGATAGGCCACCAACAGCAGGGCCACTCCAGCAGCCAACAGCAAGGCCACGTTGGGATTGCCAAGGAATTCCAACAGTCCCAAAGGCGTGACTTCGGTTCCCGCGACCAACACGCCTTCATTCCAACTCGCGTTCCTGTCGCTCACGGATTTGAAGAAGGTGGCGGAGGCAATCAGAATGACCGGCAGCACGATGGGAAGCAATGAGGCCGACAGAGAGGGCAATTCGCTGTCGGGGCGCTGAGCTTCCTTTTCCATTTCCTCCAGCGACGTTTGACCCACTTGGCGCAACGGCACCGGCCACAGCCGATTGGCCAGCATGGCGTAACCAAATCCAGCCAGAGACACCGGCAAGCCAACCACCACTCCCATGAGGATGAGCAAACCCAAATCGACGTGCAGCGTCGCGGCCATCGTCAACGGCCCCGGCGTGGGGGGCACCAGCGAATGCGTGACCGCTCCCCCCGCGCCAATGGCCATGACATACAGCAGATAGTTCATCCCCGTGCGCAGCCGCAGCACCTTGGCCAAGGGGACCAGCAGAAAGAAGACTGTGTCGAAGAACACCGGAATGGACAACACGAAACCACTGGCCAAGAGAGCCAAAGGGGCCAGTTTCTCGCCAAACAAGCGCGTGAAGAACCGCACGATCCGATCCGCCGCCCCGCTGTCCATCAGCGCCCGGCCAATGATGGTGGCGAAGGCAATGACCAGCCCAATGCGTCCCATGAGACTGCCAAACTCAAACGCGACCTTGGTGGGCACCTCCGCCAAAGCCAGTCGCGGCGTGGTGGCGTCAGCAGGAGTGACGAGTATTACGCGCGGCGACGCCAACCCCACCAGCAACGCTGTCACGATCAGCGCCACGAACGCATTGACCCGCAGGTAAATAATGAGCACGAAAAGTAAGACGATGCCAGCACCTAGCAGCACTAGCGGATACGCAAAGAACGGGTCCAAGGATGAATACTCCGATGTTATTCAGAATGGATGGATCAACTGGGGATTCAGCGGTTCGCGCGTTTCCGGCTCTTGGCGCGAACCGCTGAATCGTCCCTATTCCCGCTCTCCGCCGCCAATGGCGATCAGATGGGAGAAGGTGCGCAGAAACATCCGCCCACCGGCCATGGCAGGGGTGCTGTGACTCGCTTCATCCAGTGGGTTGCGGGCCAGCAGCTCGAACTCGCGTTTGGCCGCCAACACCATGACGTCCCCTTCGCGGGAGATGCCGTAGATGTGCTTCCCCACCGCCACCGGCGAGCCGTAATAGGTTCCCGGCACCCGTTCGCGCCAAAAGACCTCCCCCGTGCGTGCGTCGGCACAGGTGACAATGCCCTCATCGGCCCACAGGAACAGCAAGTCATCCACGACGAGCGGCGTCGGCACCAACGGGGCGCTGCGCTCGATGCGATAGACTGGCTTCCCTTGACCGTCGGGGCCGCGCTGGCTGGGATCGACGGCGATCACTTCCTTCTTGACCCCCAGCCAGCCGCAGGTGCCGAGCACCAGATTCCCCGTCACGATGGGAGAGCTGATGGCCGTCTCGATGTGCCCCTTGTCAAACACGTCCATTTCCCACAGCGTCTTGCCGGTGCGCGGGTCGAGGCTGGTGATGCCGTGGTCCCAGTTGGTCAGGATCAGTTCGGCGGGTTTGCCGGCCGGTTGATACAGGCATGGCGTCGAATAGGTGGCCTTGCTGCGCCGTTCCGTTTTCCAGCGTTCCTTGCCGGTGTCACGCTCCAGGGCCAGGATGCTGCTGTTCCCTTCTTGTTCATTGGGGACGATGAGTAAATCGTCAACGACAATCATCGACCCGCCGGCGCCATGTCCGGCCTTGTACGGCCCCAGGTCGCGTTGCCAGACTTCCTTGCCGTCATGGGTCAGGGCCACCACCAGGTAATCCGTCGGCGCCGCGAAGCTGGCATAAACATAGCGATCATCAACGACCGGCGTGGCCGAGGCCAAGCTATTATGAGCGTGCTTGCGGTGCGTCTGACCGGGAAACTCCCGTTGCCAGAGCTGCTTGCCGTCGGCGGCACGATGACACAGCACGTAGCGCGTGCCGGTTTCCTCGTCGCCGCTGGTCAGGAAGACACGCTCCCCCCAGACCACCGGCGAACCATGCCCCACGCCCGGCAGCGCGATTTTCCAGGCGAAATCCTTTTCCGTGAAACGCACCGGTAGCCCCTGGGCTTCGCCGATGCCAGAGCCGTTCGGTCCGCGAAAGCGCGTCCATTCCTGGGCCTGGACATGCCCCAGCAGCAAACCCGCCGCGACGAGCCAGGAAAACAGGATGTTGCGTCTCTCCGTTGTGTACATGGTTCCCCCTCTTTTCCATGCCAACGGCATGTAATCGAATCACGGCGACTTCATCACTCAGGATGGCTGCCATTTTATAGGCAAGCAAGCCACGTCGCAACCAGGGAGCGGAATCGTGGAGGGGTGCCGGCGCGGGCCTTCAGCGCGGACTTGTCGTCTTGACGCTTCGGGTTCGAGCCGGAGAGCCGCCGCCGCGCCGCGCGTCCTGTTTCCATGTTCTCTCTTGTCTGCCCATGTGCTACCATATCGGCAGAGGAGATGCCGTCATGGCGCACAAGAAGAAAGCTGACGAAGAGTTTGACGTCATTTGCCGTAATAAGCGGGCTTTCCACGAGTATCACATTCTGGAGAAGATGGAATGCGGCTTGGTCCTCACCGGAACCGAAGTCAAAAGTCTGCGCGAAGGACATGCCAGCTTGGAGGATGCTTACGCCAAGGTGGAAGACGGGGAAGTTTGGCTGATCAACAGCGACATTCCCGAATACAGCCGGGGGAATCAACTCAATCATAAACCCAAGCGGCGTCGGAAATTGCTGCTCCACCGCCGCGAGATCGCCAAATTCGCCGGCAAGGCGTCGCAGCGTGGTCTGACGCTCGTGCCGCTGCGCATGTACTTCAAGGAAGGGCGCGCCAAGGTCGAGTTGGCCATCGCCCAAGGCAAACAGTTGCACGACAAACGACAAGCCCAGAAAAAAGCTGAAGCGCAACGCGAAATTCGCCGAGCTATGACTAAGCGGAACCGCGCGTGAGGCGTTCACCAAGGTCACGGAGGGCCAACGGTGCGTTTGACCGCTCTGGTTGATAGTCCCGATCATGTGTGTTGCCGCTACCGGCTTCGAGCGTTCGCGTCAGCGTGGGCGGCAGCGGGGTACACGCTGGAACTGCTGCCCCGCCCGGCGTCGTGGTGGGACTGGTGCCGGTTCTTGCGGCGGCGCTTCGACACTTTGATCATTCAACGTCGTTTATTCTCTCCCTGGCAACTTACGCTGTTGCGGCGTCGGTGCCGATTTCTCATCTTTGATTTTGATGACGCCGTTTTCCTCCGTGATTCTTATTCGCGCAAGGCCTTCGCCAGTTCACGCCGCGTGCGCTGGTTCCGGGCCATGATGCAAGCAGCGGACGCCGTCGTGGCCGGCAATGACTTCTTGCGTGACCATGCCGCGCGCTGGACCCATCCCGAGCGCGTGCGGGTCATCCCGACCTGTGTGGAGGTGCGAAATTATCCGCTGGCGCGCCACGACAACCGCGTCGCTGTCCAGTTGGCCTGGATTGGCTCCTCCAGCACCTTGCAAGGCTTGGAGGCGGTTCGTCCGCTCTGGGAAGCCATTGGCCAACAACTGCCACAATTGCGGTTGAAACTAATTTGTGATCGGATTATGCGGCTGGATCATTTACCGATCCTCTTTTGTCCCTGGTCGGAAGCCACGGAAGCCACGGAATTGGCGACGTGCGATATTGGCATCAGTTGGGTGCCGGATGATCCGTGGAGTCGAGGTAAATGCGCCTTGAAAGTGGTGCAGTATCTGGCCGCCGGTCTGCCGGTGGTGGTGAACCCCGTAGGAGTCCAGGCGGACTTGGTGGGTTCCGCTCCGATCGGCTTCGCGGCCCAAACCACGGAACAATGGATCGCGGCCCTGGGACGCTTGGCCCAAGAACCTGCCTTGCGGCGCCAACAGGGTCGAACGGGCCGGCAGCTTGTCGAGCACGACTACAGCGTGACCGTGGGGGCGGCGCGCTGGCTTCAACTTCTCGACTGCCTGCACGCGCGGGCACGGGGCGCATAAGGGGGAAAGAGGCATGTTGCAGACCGTGGAGGTCACCGTCGCCGGGACGCGCTGGCTGGTCGCCGCTCAGTACCGCAACGTCTTGCTCGATGACAAAGGCTTGCGCCTGGACGAGTGGCTCCGGATGGGACAGGCGCAGATTGTCAAGCATGGGCATCATCGCACGGTCTATCACGTGGTCCTGCCGGAAATGAATTTTTATTTGAAGCATTATCGCTTGCCAGACCTGCAATCGTGGTTCCGGCAGATGATTCGCCCCCCCAAAGCCCGCCGGGAATACCAACGCGCCTTGGCGGTGGCCGAGCGCGGCGTCCCCACCATCGCGCCTCTGGCCTTGGGAGAACGGATGAATTGCGTCGGCGCTGGGGAAAGTTACCTGATCACGCAAAGCAAAGCCAACGCGGAGCCGCTCAATGTCTTTCTGGAAACCGTCCTGCCGCGCCTCGAGCCAGGTCGGCAAGCGCAAGTCCGCCAACTGCTGGCCGTGGAGATGGGCAACTTCATGGCCCACATGCACTCTGTGGGGGTGGTTCACCTGGATTTACACCCCGGTAACTTGCTCGTCCGGTTAATCGATGACGCCTGGCCCGCGCTCTATCTCATCGACTTGCACGATGTCCGCCTCGGCCATCCCCCTTGCTGGTCCGAAAGCCGGGCCAATCTGGTGGTGCTCAATCGCTGGTTCATGCTACGAGCCGGACGCACCGACCGGCTGCGCTTCTGGAAGGCCTACTGGCAGACACGCTGCCGAGCGGACCAATACTGGACGGGACTGGGTGAGGACGCCCACTCCCCCGGTTCGATCTGCCATCGTCTCTACTTCGAGGACTGGGCGTGCGAGTTGGAGCGCCGCACCTGGATCTCCAACTTGTGGTTCTGGCGCGCCCGCGACCGCCGTTATCTGCGCGATAACCGCTACTATCGTCACTGTCGGGCGCCAGGCATGGTCGGGCACATCGTTCGCGATTTGGATGACGCCGTCGTGCAGCAATTGCTGCGCTCCCCTGAGGAGCCGTTTCAGCGACCGGATGTCAAAGTGTGGAAACAATCGGCTTTTTCTCATGTAGCCGAGTTTGAATTGATCAACAACGGCGTGAGCCGGCCCGTCGTGTACAAGGCTTTTCGCCGCAAAAGCTGGAAAGACCCCTGGTCGGGTCTGGTGCAATGTACGGCGGCCCTGCGTTCGTGGGTGTTTGGCCACGGACTGCGCGATCGCGGCTTGCCGACCGCGCGCCCCTTGGCTGTCCTGCACCGCCGCCGCTGGGGTTTGCTGCGTGAAGGTTATCTGCTCATGGAGAAGATCGCCAATGCGTGCGACCTGCACCAGTTCATGGCCCGACTGATCCACTTGCCCGAAACCAAGCGCCGCGCCGTGCTGTGGCGGACCATCGAGCAAGTGGCCCAATTGGTGCGCGACTTGCACGCCCGCCAACTCTCTCACCGCGACCTGAAGGCCACCAACGTCTTGGTGGCCGCCAAGCAACAGTTGGAAGAGACGGCTAACACCAATCCCAACTCATTGATAGTTCAGGATGCCGAACCATCCTCATCGCCACGCGCCTACCGCCCGTTGTGCGTGACCCAAGGCGTGTGGTTGATCGACTTGGTGGGTGTCAGCCGCCACTGGCGCTTGCCATATGGTCGGCGCGTGCAAAATCTGGCGCGCTTGCACGCCAGCTTCCACCAACACCCCGGTTTGACGCGAACCGATAAATTACGCTTCCTGCGCACCTATCTGCAATGGGGACTGCGCGGGCAGGACGGTTGGAAAAACTGGTGGCGCGACATTGATCAGGCCACGCAAGCCAAGGTCGCGCGCAACCGCCGTCGCGGTAGGGTCTTGACATGACGTTTCGACTCGTCTGGTCAAGAAACGGCGGGAAACGTACAATCCCCCCGTCACGTGGCAGAGATCAGCGCTTAGCGGGCGAGCCGCAGGCTCGCCACACAAGGCTCCACGGAACCGAGGAAGGAAAAAGCAAGCATGATGCGTGACTGGCCCGGTTTGCCGAAGCGTTCCGTTTACCGCCGATACTCCATTCCCTGCGCATGGCTGGTGTTGTGTGGTAGTTTCTGGCTGGTCGGCTGTCATGCGCTACGCATTCTGCCAACCTCGCACCCCGTCGAAAAACTAGAGAAGAAAGAGAAAACCAAAGACGCCGCCCCCCTATTGCCGTCCAAGCAATCCCATCGGGTTTCCCAATATGTCTTTTACACCGATTTCGACCTGAACACGGATCAACCTCTCTTTCACGAGCTAGCCGAGTTGCGCGACCAAGTGTACAAGGAGCTGCGACTGCCCCCGGCCAATACCGTCGTTCAAGTCTATCTCTTTGAAACCAAGGATGGCTACGAACAATTCATGCGCTCCCAGTATCCCGACCTGCCCAAGCGCCGGGCTTTCTTCGTCGCCCAGCCGCACGGACGGGGAACGGCGGAAGACCTGCTGGTCTATACGTACTGGAGCGACCGGATTCGTCAGGACTTACGCCACGAGCTGACCCATGCCTTGCTGCACAGTGTCCTGAAGGATGTGCCAATGTGGCTGGATGAAGGCTTGGCGGAGTTCTACGAATTGCCCCCCGAACGGCAGGGCATCAATGCCGAGTATCTCAGTCAGCTTCAGCGCGGCACGCCGGAACCGTTTCAGCCCAACCTCGTCCGCCTGGAGAAAGTCAGCAAAGTGCAACAAATGAATCCGGCGGAGTATCGGGAATCGTGGGCTTGGGTTCATTTGATGTTGCGCGGTGAGCCGCAGGCGCGGGCCGTCTTGCTCGACTACCTGCAACAACTCCGCTTCACCGACAAACCGGAACCGATGCAGCCCAAGCTAGCCCAGGTCTTCTCGAACCCGTCCCAGGCCTTGCTCGATCATTTGACCCAACTCGCTCCCCTCACCGATCAAGCTCGGAACACTATCGAGAGCCATCCCAGCGGGGAAACCATCCCCCGGTGAGGGTCCGTTTCCCAACGGGTTCGCTCGTTGGTTCGCGCTGCTCCTCCCCGGGGCAAAGGTTCCTGGTTCGAGGTATTGGCCGCCAGAGGCAATTTTTCCCTACTAACCTATACAAATGAATATCATAGGGATACCATGATGAAAGATTGTTTTTCCAATCCATCTTTCCATTTGAGGTGAATCATGGGTGCCACTACCAATCTACATACCAATAAACCATCCACACCCGAAGACATCACGCGCGCGCTCGCGGCGCCGTTCGATCCGCACCTGGTCAAGTTCAAGCCTGCCGCCGTGAGCGGCAATCGCGCCTTGGCGTTGGCCTATGTGGATGCCCGCGTCATTCAGGATCGACTCGACGAAGTGCTGGGGGTGGAGGGTTGGCAAGACGATTACGAATGTTTGCCCGATGGCTCGGTGGTGTGCCGGCTGCGGTTGCGTATTGGTGACGAATGGGTGACGAAAGTAGACGTCGGCGGACCTAGCGAACAGCCCGCCGGCGGCGACCGCATGAAGGCGGCCTTCAGCGACGCGCTGAAGCGAGCGGCGGTCAAGTTCGGCATCGGCCGGTACTTGTATCGCTTTCCGGCCCAATGGGTCGATTATGATCCGCAGCGCCGCCAGTTTCGCCAGCCGCCGAAGCTGCCCGATGGTGCCCATCCGCGAGAGACCGCCCCCGCCAAACCGCCGCGGCAGTCGGCGGTCCATCTGATGCCCGCCAACGGCACGGAGCTGCACCGCCGCTTGAGCGCCTACGACGCCACACTGGCCGCGCAAGGTTTATGCCGGCCCGGCGCCTTGCTCGAACATGTGCAACGCACGGGGGCGCAAGCTGGTTATGCCGGCGACATAACCAGCTGGACCGGACCTGCCATTGAATTAGCAGTGGAGACCGCCAAAGCCTTCGCCAAGCAACAACGTCAACCCAGCCCCGAACGCAAGGACGTGGCGTGAGCTTGGGCGCTTACGCCGTCAAAAGGCGATGCGCTGCACGCGATGGTTTTCACTGTCGATGACGTGAATACAATCGTGACTATCAATCGCCAAGGCCCAGGGACTGCGTAGTTGGCCAGGCTCGCCGCCGGGACCACCCCACCAACCCAGCGATTTCCCATCGGGAGTGAATTTCTGCACGCGATGGTTGCCGTACTCAACGACATACAATACACCCTTGGACGAAAAAGCCAGATCGTAAGGGTACTTCAGCTCCCCAAGGTTCTCACCAGGACGGCCGATCACGCGCACCAGCTGGCCGTTCTTGGTGAATACCTGCACGCGATGATTGCAAGCGTCGGCCACGTATAAATAGCCGTCCGGACCCCAGGCCAGCGAGCGGATCGTGGCGAACTGGCCGGGGTTGGTGCCGCGACTCCCCCAACACAACAGGAACTTGCCGTCCGGGTCGAGCTTGGTGATGCGCTCGTTGATGCCAAACTCAGCGACATAAAAATTCCCCTCGCTATCTTGTTCCGCGTCGCTGATGTAACCGAATTGTCCCGGCTCCGATCCCGGACTACCGCCAATGGTGCGCAGCAGTTGGCCATCATGGTTATAGATGCGCAAGCAATGGTAGTGCGAATCGCTGACCAGCAAGTTACCGTCGCGGTCGATGCTCAAGCCGCTGGGCCGGCCATTGCGGTAGTCCGGCGTGGTCCACGATGGCCCCCGATATTGGCCGTCGCGGTCATAGACTTGAATCCGCGCCGTGAAATCGACGAGAAACAAGCGATCCCGAGCATCGATGGCGGCCGCGCGGGGTTTGACCAAATCGCCCGCCCGCACGCCGCGCCGTCCCCAAACGATTTCCGCTTCACCGGAGCCGCCGCCATAGCCGAACAGCACGAACCAACCGCACGCCGCCACCAAACCAGCGCCAGCCAAGCGACATAACCAGGTTATCAGCGACTCAGCAATCACCGTGCCGTCTCGTCAACAAACACAATCGAAAAACGAACTGTCCATACCTGCCGTTATCGGGAACATGTTCAACCTACCAGGACGCTTTGCTCCTGACAATCCACCCAATCAGAACGGCGACTCACAAAACCAATCCGCTTACACAGGGGGTACGGTGGCGGCTGGCGCTGAGGTGGCCAATCGCGCGGGGCCAAAGTCGGGGTGCCGCAGGACGCGCCGAAAATCCGCCGCCTGCTCCCGCCAGCGGATGGACATGTCGGCGGAAGGGGTTTGGATGTCGAGGGGCACTTCCACCATGAAGCAGCTCAGAAAATTGGCTTTCGCCAGGATTTCGGCATGAACGAAGGGGCCGTGGGATTGAATCGGAATGCGCTCGAAGATGGACCGGCGAAACAGTTTGAAGGGGCAAGTGATGTCCACGATCTGCACCCCCATCAGCAAGCGAATCAGCCAGTGATAGGCCAGCCCCTTCCAGCCGGGCCAGACGGCGCGCTCTTCTAGCTCAATACCGAACAAGACCCGCGGCAACACCCAGCGGAGGCTGGATGCGATGCGCCAGGTCGGCGTTGGCGGCGGCGCGGCCCGGCCTCCCGCAACCAGGTCCACGCGGTCGATTTCCTTCAGCAACAGAGTCAAATACTCCGGGCGGTAGGCGGGATCGCAAGCGGTGTAGGCCACCAGTGGCAGCCGGGCCATCGCCAAGCCGGCCCGCAAATCGGCCCCGATCCCTGGCGCGTCATCATGCCGGCACAGACGGGCGCGCGGAGCTGACGCCACACGCGCCATAATATCGTCACTGATTTCCTGCCGCCCGTCCGCAATCAGGATCAGCTCGGATGCTTGCGGCAGCGCGTCCAGATAGGCCAGCCAAGCGTCGATGACTGGTCGCCATTGCTGCGGCTCGGCGCGTAGGGGCAGCAGAACGCTAATTCCCTCGGTGGCGATGGCTGGTCGTTCCCAGTTGATCGACATGATGATTGCTCGTGTGTGAGACGGTTGGCCGGCGGTGTGGTCGGGTGCGAACCACGACCAACGGCTGAGCGTGCGCGCCCCCGGCCAGATCGGTGTTGCGCAGTACTTCCACCAGGGTCCCCGACGAAACGTGGCGCGGCCAGGCGGCGGCGTCTTCGGGAGTCATCACGATGTAATAGCCGCGCCGGCTGGCCCAAACGTCCAGATTCTCCCATTCCAAAAACGTATTGAGTGGTGGTCCCAGATGGAAGGCCAAAGCGTGGGCTTCCGTGCGAAAAAACAGGACGGGCCGAGGTGCCGGGGCCAGCTGGCGGATGGCGGCGGCGAAGGCGCGATGCTCGCGCTGTGGCTCGAGGCGCGGTAGATAATGGACCACATACGCCCACCAACCCACCAGACAAGCCACGATCACTCCCGCCAGGCCCCACGCCCCGCGCCGCCGCTGAGCCTTGGTGGCAAAGAGCTGGTCCGCCGCGCAGCCGAGAAACAGCGCCAAACCGGGAAAAGCCGGCAGCAGGTAATCCGCCCGCTTGAAACGCATCAAGGACAAGAGCAAGACCATGCTGGCGGCCCAGAGCAAGCCAAAGCGGGCTTCGGGGTCGCGGGCGAATCCCTTCCGCCGCCAACCCCACCAGGCCGCCCCCGCCAGCGCTGGCGTCCAGGGTAGAAAATCGAACGCCAGCCGCGGCGCGTAGAACCACCACGGCTTGGCCGCCAACGCCTCGGCTCCACCCAAGCCACGCTGGAGATTGTGATACCAGAAGAAGGACTGCGTGAACGCGCCGCCGCTTTGGCGATCCAACCACCAGAAATAGGGTCCAACCAGGGCGAGCACCAGCGGCACGCCCCACCAGAGCGAGGAGCATCGCCAGCTGGTCACTCCAGCCCGCCAACGCCGCTCGAGCAGCCAGTGACTTACCATCACCACTATTGGCAACACGGCGCCAATCGGCCCCTTGAGCAGCACGGCGACCGCCACCGCGAGGTAAACGAGAATCAGCCAAGGCCAGGCGGCGCGCCGCTTCCAGGCCACATAATACGCCCCCAGCGCCACGCCGACACACAACGTCAGCGGCATGTCGATCCGGCCGGTGCGGGCCAGCCAGGTGTAATGTTGCGCCGTGGCCAGCACCAAAGCGGCGCCGAACCCGGCACGCGACCGCCCACAAGCCACGCCCCAACCAAACAGCAGCAGGACGCCGGCCCAGCCCGCCAACGCCGCCGGCAAGCGAACGGCCCAGGCATCAACCGCCGTGCCACGCCCCCGCGCCGCCAACGCCACCAGCCAATAGTACAAGGGCGGTTTTTGCACGTCGAGTTGGCCGTCGTACAAATGCGGCAACCGCCCCCAGCCGTGTATCAGTATCCCTTGGGCTTCCTGCGCCGCCCGCGCTTCGTGACTGCTCCACAAATCCCGCTCCGCCAAGTGATGGAAGAACAGCAAACCACAACAGAGACTCAAGACTAGCACAGGAAGGATATAGAGGAAAAATCCGGCAGGTATCGACAACCGGCCCCGAAAACGCCCCCGCGCCGTACTGACGACCCGATAAGATGGAGATGCAATGCGACGCATCAACGATTCCCACGTATCCGCGAGGAAAAAACTTGCTATTCCCGCGTGGCGCGTTACCTTAACCTATAGATAGCTTGGCTATGGTTTGATTCGAGTAGGATAGGATGGTGAGTAGCGCCATGCCGGCAATGGAATCTTTTAACAAAATCATCCGTTTGCCTCAAGGCGATTGACAACGGCTGTGGCAGCTCCAGGCCGCACCTTGTTTTGTTGGCTGAGTAGTCGATCTTTGCCCAATTTTCCAAGTTTACCGAATGGCGTCATCCTTCAGGAAGATTGGGGGACATAGGGCATGAGCCATGACATCATCCGCGCGTGGTTGAAGCTTCCGACCAACGATTGGCCGCCGGATCACTACACCCTCTTGGACCTATCACCGGAGGAAGCCGATGCCCACCGCATTGAGCAAGCCGTGCAAGAGCGCATGGACATCGTGCGCCGGTATCAGTTGTTACATCCCGATCAGGTCACGGAGGCCATGAATCGACTGGCCCAAGCGCTCATCTGCTTGACCGACCCGAAAGCCCGCGCCAAATACGACTCGACCTTGCGGAAGAAGCCGAAAGTAGCGGTCCTTGTGAACAATGGGGCAGCCGCTCGCAATGAGCCGGACTCAACACCACGAACGGCTGTCCGCTCGACGAAGCCAACCACCAAGGGTCAGAAGGGGACGAATGGCACGCCAGCACCGCCTCCTTCCACTACGGCGGGCGAAGCATTGGACGACGATCCGCACCGCTGGTTGTACGGACCGTGGCCGCGACACGATTTGGCCGCCGCCGTTCCGCCGTTTCCCGACGGGGCGACCGTGTTGGATTGGGAAGAGGCCCCCCCACCGGAACGGTCCAGTGAAATTCCCGTTGGCATTATAGTGTCCTCGTCGCGGCCGCGAACCAGCCCGGAATTCCCGGAAGTGGTCGATGCCATCCCCGCCCTGCAAGGGGAGATCGACGCGGCCCAATCATCCACTGTCGCCCGCCACGGCTTGACCACGCGGCGAGCGCTGTATCGCCGCATCGCCATCACCCGGCAACTGTTGTATGCCTGGAATCAACTGGGGATTTACTTGAAGGACTCCCAGCGCAAATTATCTCGGCGTTTGGAAGGTCAAGACGTGATCCGCCAGTTGAACATTGTTCGCCGCCAGCTGCACGATTTTCCACCGTTATTAGGCCAAGCCGGTCAACCGGGTTATCTCGTCGTGGCCCTGGCCCGGCAGCCATACATCTTGCAGACCTTCCGCTCGTTGTCCTCCCACCAGCGCGAAGCCTTGGCCCGTGATTGGCAAGCGGGCCAATCGTTGTTGCTGGCCCATCGTCAATTCCTACGCGCCGAGCTACGCGCCGCGCGCAGCAAGACCTTGGGGGGCCGGATGGTCCGGGCGGCGAAAGAATTGATCCTGGATCATTCGGGGATTGGTTTGTTCGTTTTGGGTTTGGTGGCTGTCAATCTCGCCTGCCGCACGCCAACGGCCCTGTGCATCGGCCAAGCCCTGCTGATCTTAATCGTCGCCTATGTCTTCCTGCTCGTCCGCAGCCATCTCCCCGGTAAAGACTGGCTGCGCCGCTCCTCTCTGCCCGCCGCGGAACCAACCGCGCAAACCATCTCCAGAACGGCGGCGCGGTGACAATACCGGGATGATGATTCATCGTTGCGCGCTGGCGCTCGCCCCACGCGAAACGATGAATCCATCATCGCAATCAAGAAGTTATTTCTCAGTGAGTTTTCAGTCCGCCTCCTCCTTGGGGAAAAATAGCAAGTCATCGTCAACCACTGGCTCCAGCTCTGCTGGCTTCACGGCAGGTAGTGTTTCCAGCACTTCCAGGACGGGATGGGGGCCATTTGCCGTCGCGGAGGCGGCGTCGGCGGATTCGGCGGGCGCGCTGGCCTTGGCGGTTTCAGCCACGCCGTTGCCGCGCTTGCGGGACGAGCGGCGGCGTCGGGAGGCTTTCTTGGCGGGGGCCGGCGCCGCCCCGGCTTTCAGCTCATCGCCGAACCGCGTCACCACGTATGTCCGGCTGCGTTTCTCGGTCTCTAGCTCCACCAACCCTTCCTTCTGAGCATCCTCCAGCAACTCGCTGAACGTGCGGTAGCCGTGATAGGATTCGTTAAACGATGGCTTCTTGCGTTTCATCGTATCCTTGATCATCGACGACCAGAGCACTTCTTTGTTCTCGCGGCGCAGGGCCAGCAGCGATTCCAGCAGCAGGGCGAACGCCTTGCGCTTGGTTTCGGGCAGCTGCGAATCGATCTCCGGCGACAACGTCGGTTGTTTGCCCAGGTCCTCGTAATAGATGAACTCATCGCAATTGTCGCGCAACAGGTCCGAGGTCGATTCCTGCATTCCCAAACCGATGACGTGCTTGCCGTTCTCTTTGAGCTTGGACACCAGCGGGGAAAAGTCGCTATCACCGGAAACGATAACGAAGGTGTCAATGTGCTCCTTGGAATAGGCCATGTCGATGGCATCGACGCACAGACGAATGTCCGCGGAATTCTTGCCGCTTTGGCCGCGCCGAGGAATCTCGATCAACTCGATGGCCGCCTCGTGCAGCAGGCCCGTGTACGAGGAAAAGCGATTCCAGTCGGCGTAAGCCTTCTTGACGACGATCTTGCCTTTCTCCACCAGACGTTCCAGCACTCGGCTAATCTCAAAGCGATCGCGCCGGCCCTGAAAGCCCAGGGCCAGATTCTCGAAATCGATGAAGACCGCCAAGGATCGTTCACCATTGGGCATACATGTGCTCCATAGTTGAGGAACTGAAAGGAGTCCTTCCCACGTTCGAGATGGGAATTACCCCGACCGCCGTAATATCTCCATCAAGCGGTCGAGATCATCTAAGTTATTATAACAATGCGGGCTGACACGTAAGCGCCCCGCGCGTTGATTGATGATGATTCCCTCGGCTCGGCTGGTCCGCACTAGCTGGCGAAGGTTGGTCCCCGTCGGGGGAATGAGCGAGACGATGCCGGAGGCGTCTTGCGGTTGCCGGCTGCTGAACACCGGCCAACCGGCCGCTTCGGCCTGGGCACCCAGATAATCGGTCAACTCCCGCACGCGCGCGGCGATGGCGTCCATCCCCAGCGACACCAACAATTCCAGGCTTCCCCCCAAGGCGGTGATGCCGGCGACGTTGAGGCTGCCGCTTTCCCAGCGGCCGGCGTGCGGCTTGAGGCGAAAATCGATGCGCGAGAAATCGCGGCAGCCGACGACGCTGTTCCAACCCACGCCGATGGGGCGCAGCCGTTCGACCATCTCCCGGCGGATGTAAAAGATACCGGCCCCTTCGGGCCCCAGCAACCACTTGTGACCATCCGCCGCCAAAAAGTCAACAGGAACCCGCTGAACATCGAGCGGCAGCACGCCCAATCCCTGGATGGCATCAACGAAGAACGGGATGCCGCGGGCGCGGCACAGGCTGCCGATGGCGTCGAGGTCGTTCCGAAAACCGCTGGCGAATTCGACGAAACTGAGGCTGACCAGCCGCGTGCGCGCGTCGAGAGCGGCGCGCAGGTCATCGATCTCCAGCCGGTTGCCCCGACTGGGCACGCGCCGCGTTTCGACGCCGCGACTAGCCAGGTTCAACCACGGGTAGATGTTGGCCGGGTATTCCTCGGCGGCGGTCACGATATTGTCTCCCGGCTGCCACGGCCAACCCTCGGCGACGATGCCGATGCCCTCGCTGGTGTTCTTGATGAAGGCGATGTCGAGCGGGTCGGCGTTGAGCAGCTGGGCCGCCAGCCGCCGCGTTTCTTCGACACGCCGCCGCCAGCGCGGCTCGTCGGCCAATCCGTTCTCGGCCAAGTCGTCGGCCCAATCGCGCATGGCCTGCCGCGCTGGCCCACTGATCGGCGCCACCGCCGCATGATCCAGATAAGCCCAACGCCGTGTCACCGGAAAGGCGGCGCGCACACCGTGCCAATCGATGGCGGAGGACATGATGGGGTTCCTCGCGGCTGCTTCCCGGCGGGGCACCCGCCCAAACGGGAGCGCCGATTTTGCCCTTGTTTATGTCCGTGTCTTTGCTTCCATAATACCGTAGGTTTTGGGTATCCACGTGACGACAAGGGGCTGTGCCGTGTTTTTTGAACCAAATCGAACGCCTTACGATTTGAACTTTAGCATGTTCGGCGTGCCGGTGCGCGTGCATCCACTGTTTTGGCTGATCAGCGCCGTTCTTGGCTGGAACGCGATCCATTACGGCTTCAGCTATGTGCTGGTGTGGATAGCTTGCGTGTTCGTATCCATCTTGGTGCATGAGATGGGGCACGTCAGCATGGGGCGGATCTTCGGCGCGGAGGGGCACATCATCTTGTACGGTTTCGGCGGTCTAGCCATTGGCAGCAACTACCTGTCCAACCGCTGGCAACGCATTGCCGTCGCCTTCGCGGGGCCGTTGGCCGGGTTCATTTTCCTCGCCTTGATCCTGGGGGCCTTGCAAGTGTTGGCTCCCGACCGCTTACTGCGTCTCACCGCGCAAATCCAGGCGCTGCTCGACTTGCCGTTTGATCGGAGCGTCTTTCTGCTTCCGCCGAGCTGGGCGGAAGCAGCCTTGTGGAACCTCTTTCTGATCAACTTATTTTGGGGGTTGATGAACTTGCTGCCGATTTGGCCGCTCGATGGGGGACAGATCTGCAAGGATTTCCTGATGGGCTGGTGGCCACGCGACGGCTTGCGCTATTCGCTGATCATCTCTTGCGTGCTGGCGAGTCTCTTGGCTGTCAACGCCCTGCTCGACGCCTATGGCCGACCGCTGATCCCGTTCATGCCGTTCGGTGGCTTTTACATCGCCATTCTCTTCGCCCTGTTGGCAGTCAATAATTACCAAGCCTATCAGCAAATCGCTTCCTATCAGCGCTTCGACGCTGGCGAGCGTGAGCCGTGGGAACGGTGGGATAAGTGAACCAGGGGAACGGGGATAGCTTGTCTATACCGGCGTCCGTCCCTTGGTCAGCCGTCCCCTTCCAGCAGGCGACTGAGACGGTCGTTCAACTCTTCTTCCGCTCCCGCCGACCAGAGGAAATGCTCCGGCGGTTTGAAGCCGCCTTCACTGGTGAACGTGGCCGACGGCGTGGGACACATAGAGAGAATGCCGAGCGACGTGCCCTTGAGCCGCAGCTCGAAGGCCGTCACTTGCGACAACTCGGCGGCATCGAGCGTGCCGGGAGCGACGGCCGTGGGGCCGTCGGTGATCAGCACTTCCTGTTCGAGCAAAAGCGGCTCTCGAATGGCGCCGGGGACCTGGGCCCGCACTTGAAAGGGACATAGCCCCGCCATGCCCAGCTCGCCGCTACTGACGAGGAAGCACGGCCCGACGCGGTCGCCCGGCGCCAATTGCGGGATTTGCCGGCGCAGGTGCATGCCGTCCTTGCTGGTTTGGATGACGAAGCGGGTGTCGGAGATTCGCAACGAACGGTGAAAGTGACGCAGCGAGATGGCCCGGATGCGCTGGCTGGCCAAGGGCTGTCCCGCCACCATCCAGGTGGCAACCCAAGTGCCGATGCGGCGCGGGACCTTGTGCGGTATGACGGTGAACAAAGCCTGTTTGCCGGCCAGTTGCGAGCTGCACAATTGGGCCGGCACGGTGCTGACAACGCCTGTTCGTTCCGAGCGAAATTCGACCTGAAAACCAAGGTCCAGCAACGGGGCCAAGCTGATGGGGCTGGCCAACAGCGCCGTGGCGATCAACCCGCGACATTGCGTGGATACAAACGTCTGGCAAGCGACGCTGTGCTCGCCGAGACGGACGAACAAAGTGGGCATCTGCAAGCGCAGGTTTTGGAGAAACTCTTCCCGTTGCACGATGGGCAAGGTCAATTGCCCCAGCGGATGCTCGCGCCAGAGCAGCTGCGCGGTCGCCGAGCGCGGCGGCGTGGGCAAGCGGAAGAACAACAGATAGCGATCCTCGCTGTCGTCGCGGCGCAAGCTGTCCGCGTTGTAGATCATGTTGGTTTCGAGGAGGCGGAGCTGGAAGTCCCCCTTGCGGCGGGCAGCGGCGGGAAGGCGCAGTGAAGCCTCAACCAGGACCGCCTCGGCATTCCACGGAATGGCCGCGTCCGCCAAGGTCAGGCCGGCTTTCTCATAGCTGAAATGCAGGGCTTGCGGCTGGGTATTCATGCGCTGCATGGACCACAGATCATGCATCGCCCAGTCGCGCCAACGCTTGAGCCAGGGCCACATCGAGTTCCTCCGACGAGGTGGGGGCCGGTTCCGAACGGCAAATCAAGCATTCGGCCGCGCGCGGGATGCGGAAGCGATAAGGCCGATACGCCTCGTCGAACACCTCCGCCACCCGCTGCAAGGTGAACAATAAGGTGGTGAAGCCGGGGGCGTAGCCAGCGGGGTCCGACATCAAGCCCAGCGTGACCAGGGCATGCAGGGAAGCAATGACGGCAATCGAGGCCTTGCTGGCGGGAATGGTGGTTTCCGCCACGGCCCCGCCGGGCTGCGAATAGTCCGGTGGCTTCGCTTGGTCCACCGTGACCGAACGTTGCAAATGACTGGCGACGCAGCCATAACAAGGCCCGCCGGGGACAAACCAATGCACGAAGCCGCCGATGCCGCCGCTGAGCACTTCCCCCAACGTCCAGGGTTTGCCGTGCCGCCGCATCAGGGCGTCGAAATGGTACTTGGCCGGCTCGTTGTCGGCCGCGCAGACACCGATGTCCGCTACTGCCACTGCCGCGTCGATGGCCGGCTGTTGGGCCGGATCGAGCAAATCGCCCATCAAAATATCGACCCGCAGATCGGGCCGCAGAGATTTCAACCAATCCGCGGCTAGCTCCGCCTTCCTCTCCCCCACCGCCGACGCGGGAAACAGGTGCCGTTCGACGTTGTGTGGTTTGTACACATCCGGCTCGATGAGCGTCACCTGGGTAACGCGCTCATCGCGGCACACCAAGTCCAATACCGGCATCCCGCCGCTGCCTGCGCCGACTTGGATGAGATGGGCCACGGGTGGTCCTCCATGAAAAATGGTCTTTATTCCATGTTATGGGAGACTGCCGAACGATAAGCGCGAGCCGTTTCGGGAGCGCCGCGAATCGTGATTTCTGCCGGTGGCATGGAACCCTCTGTTCACGGTGGGCGGCTCTGCGATGGATCGTTTCACCCGCGTTGCCGATTCCCCGCGTGAAACGATCCATCAAAACATGAATCGACGATTCAGTTAGAGAATCAACCTCTTGTCACTTCGCCTCCGGCAAGGGCCATTCGCCGGTTTCGTGCCAGATTTCATAGCAGGCCAGCCAGCGCCAGGCGGCTTGGATGGCGAAGATGCAGGTGTAGCGCGACGGGTCCCAACGGCTGGCCGCCCGCGTGCTCCCCTGACGCCATAAACACAGGGTTTGCCCTTCGAGCAGGTGCGGGCAGTGCTTCAGTGGTGTCAGGACGCGCGTTTCGGGGGGCACGGTCGGATAGCTGGACACCAGGCGCGTTTCCAGCTGATAGATGTTATGGCCGGGCTTGAGGAGATAACGCAGCACCAAGCTGCTCCCCAAGCGAACGGCGCGAATTTTAAACTCTGGGTCGCGCCCTTCGTTGTAGCGCTCGATGACCGGCAATTCGATGGTCAGCAAGCGGCGTTTGCCCGCTTCACTATCGAGAAGTCCCATGGCTCGGTGCGTTAGCGGTGGAATCAGCGGCCTCTCTCCTATCGCCGAAAGCCAATGGAGCCACCTACCGGCGCGGTTGGGCGGAGCAATGTTTCCCTCCCCGCGTGGGGAGGGAAACATCACCTCTTCCGCTGAGGAATCGTCGGGTTAGTAGTGGCACGGAACGGACTTGATGGCGGTGATGACCTCCTCATCCGGAACCTCGTCGGCGGTGCCCAGGAAGCTGGTGTCGCGTCGATCCATCAGGATCGCCAGGTCCCGTTCGGCGTTGCCCCGCAAGGCAGTGATGAGTTGTCGCCGTTCCACGTCATTGAGAGGACGGAAATCCATCGTCTTACTCCTTTCCCGTAAAAGAGAGGAAACCTCAAACTCTGCTTCACATGTGAGATGCCAGTTCCGCTAACAGGAGATAGACGCCTTGATCGACGCGCTGTTCGCGCGGGTCCGCCGCCAAAATGTCGCCGTCGCGCAAGAGGAAGTAATGCACGGCATCCTCCTCCAACAGGACGCGCAAGGCGTCATAAGGTTCGGCCAACGGGATGGTGACGACCAGCATCTCTCCCGAACGCCCCGGCACGACATCGAAACGCACTCCTTTTTGCTGTTGGGCCAAACGGTCCAGCCGCTCGGCGTGCTTTTCGATGGTAGACCAGACTGTATGCAAAGGGCGTGCCAAATCCGGCCCCAAGGTCATCGCCACCGGCAGTGGGCGATAGCTGGCGTCGCCGTCCTTCAAGGCGTACCAACTGAAACACAGCTTGCCCCAGCATTGCAGGTGCGGCTTCGGCTGTCGAGCCAGCAAGGGGTCATTGTCCGCGTGACCGTCCGCCGTGCCGATGGCGAAAATCCCTTCGCCGCCGCGTAACTGTCCCACCCAGCGGCTGTCACCGCGATAATCCGCGTCGCTGGGATGGCGCAAGCTGCCGGGGTGCGTATGGACCACCCCCAAGATGGTCAAGCGGCGATCCGTCTGGCGCACGATCCGGCTGCCCAACGCTTGCCCGATGCTGTTGAAGCGCACGTGAGCGACGCCGGCATTTCGTTCCGCCCCCGCCGGCAAGGTGGCCAGCGCGATGGCTTGATGCGCCTCCCGCAAGCCCAGCAGCACCCAGCCCGTTTCTTCCTCGCCGCGCGTGCTGCTCCGATGCTCGGCGAATTCCTGAAACAGCGTTCGCCCCACGCCATCGGTCAGCACGACGCGCTGCAGGGGATGGTAGGGAACAGAGCCGCCTACCACCGGACGACGTTGCGGTTCCCCGCCGCGGACGCGCCGCAGGGTTCCTTGCATCTCCTCGAGCAGCTGGCTGGTGGTGCTGACCAAGACCTGCCACATGGTTCGTCACGTCTCCTGCTAGAACCGACAGCCAGAAGTCAGGAACCCGAGGTCACGTGACTCCTGGTACGATAGGGAGCCGCTAGAACCACTTCCGCCCCTGTCCGGCCTTGCCACCGGCACTCGCGCTCCATTTCCCACAACCCTTTTCATCATAACGCCCGTGGTTGAAATAGTCAAAAGGTCCATGCGCGGTTTCACGGCGTGTCGGCTTCACGGCGCGTCGGCGGGGTTGGACACGGGTAGTCACTGTCGTGGGTTCGTGTCCATCCATAGAGGACTTCCGTGAAGCGCTGGCTCCGTGAGGTCGTCCGTCCGCCATTCACTCTAACCCTCAACCGGCGCGACGCACGAAATATGGCGCGACCACCGTGCATCATCTCGTTGGGGAAAATCGGCGCGGAAGTGGACGCCGCGCGATTCCTGGCGCAGTAGAGCGGAGTGGATCATCAGCCGAGCGACCGTGAGCAGATTTTGCAGCTCCCAGCCAGCGCGGGAGTCGAACTCGCGGGCCAACACGTACCGGCACCAGAAGGCGACATCGCGTTCGGCCTCGCGCAAGCCCTCGGCGTCGCGGACCACCCCCATCTTGCGGCCCATGAGACTGCGCAAGGAATTGGTGATGTCGCCCACATCGAGCGCATTGGAGGTATCCGGTTCCAATCGGCAACCGATCGACGGGACGCGAAACGTGTCCGGCAGGGGAGCGGCCGCCGCCGCCGACCCGCGCCCGCACGCCGCCCCATACACCAGCCCTTCGAGCAAGCTATTTGATGCCAGCCGATTAGCGCCGTGCAGTCCACTGCAAGTCACTTCGCCGGCCGCCCATAGTCCCGGCAATGTCGTGCGTCCTCGCGCATCCACCGTCACGCCGCCGATCATGTAATGGGCGCCGGGACGCACCGGGATCGGATCGCGGGCAATGTCCAGACCAAACGTGCGGCATACCTTGGCGATGCCTGGGAAACGCTGCCGCGTTTGCTCGGCGGGCAGGTGCGACAAGTCGAGATACACGTTGGGATGTTGCGTTTCTTTCATACGGCGGACGATGGCTTGGGCCACGACGTCGCGTGGGGCCAATTCGCCGCGCGGGTCGGTTTCTCGCATGAAGCGGACGCCGTTCTTGTCGCGCAGATAGGCCCCCTCGCCGCGCACCGCCTCGCTGATCAAATAGCGACTCGAACCTGCCACATAAAGGACCGTGGGATGAAACTGCATGAATTCCATGTCGCGCAGCTCGGCCCCGGCCCGGTAGGCCGCCGCCAGGCCGTCCCCTGTCGCCACCGGCGGATTGGTCGTCTCCCGATAGACCATGCCGGCGCCGCCACTGGCCAAAATCGTCTGCTTGGCCCAGATCAGCAGCTTGCCCGCCGCCGGCCGCCAGACCAATGCCCCGACACAGGCCCCCTCATGCGTCAGCAAATCGATGGTGAACGTCTCCGGCCAAAGGGTGAGATGGGGGGTGTTGGTCGCCGTCGCGATGATGGCACGCATGACCTCATGGCCGGTGGCGTCCCCCAAGGCGTGGACGATGCGGCGGTGGCTGTGGCCGCCTTCGCGCGTCAGGGCCAATTGCCCTTCTTCCAAGTCGAAATGCGTGTTCCACTCGATCAAGCGGGCGATTTGCGCCGGCGCTGCGCGGACCACGGCTTCCACCACCTCCCGCGCGCACAACCCCGCGCCGGCGGCGATGGTGTCCTCGATATGATTCTCGAAGCGATCTTCCGGTGACAGGACGCCAGCAATACCGCCCTGGGCGTAGGCGCTGCTGCTCTGCTCCATGCTTTCCTTGGTGACGACGAGGACCTGGAGTTCCGGCGGCACTTCCAGCGCCGCCCGCAACCCCGCGATGCCGCCGCCGATCACCAGAATATCGGTGAAGAAGTGGGGCGTTTGTTTGGGACCAAATTGAACCAGGTAGCGGTGCATGGTGTCGTGATCAATAAATTTCGTTTAGCGTGCGCGCCAGCGGCGCGCATTACTCGTCATTGCGCAGCAATGGTCCTAGCTCCAACACCTTCGGCGGCAGCGCGGCGGCGGGGGACGCGCCGATGGATAGGTGCAAGCGCAGCGTGGCCGGCTCGAAGATCATGCTTTGCAGCGTGTAACCGGCAACGCTGACATCCTGAAGACAACGATGGACGTCGGCCACTTCCAATTGCCGCAGTTGCCGGCTCTTGTCCAGCGTGGCGTAGCGCTCCAACGTCCGAAAGTAATTGCGCTGCTCGTCGGGCTTGAGTTCCTGGCTGCAAAAGTGGTTGGTGCATGGGCCAATCCCTTCCACGGGCCGGCGCACCACGACCTGGTCGGGCGTCACCTCGAAAATGGCTCCCCCTTGCCGATCACAGATGGCCAAGTTGGTGATGGTGGTGCGCTTCATCGACCGCAACAGTTTGACCGCTTCCTCGACCGTCGCGCACTCTTCCAACAGTCGCCGATAGCACAACGCATAGGGAGTTCCCATCACGTCAAACCGTTTGTGACCGGCCTGGACCGACCCCACTTCCAACACCCCCAGGCACAAGCCCGCGTCATTCATCCCGGACAGGCAACCCACCAAGCCGGGAAAGCCGATGGCGGCGAACGCGCGTTTTCCTTCCGGACGATAGATCGTCACCAAGCTGTAATATTCGATGTAGCCCAGCGAATCGTAATCCAGATTGCGGCCCAGCAACGGCCCTTGGGTGGCGCTGCGTGCGGGCTCGACGATCAGGGCCGAGCAAGCGATCACTTTCTTGAGATCGAACATGGTGTTGCCGACGACCAGTTGTTCCCGGTCGATGCCCGTCTTGCTCATGGCCTCCAGCTCGGCGCGATGATCGGCGGGGAAGCGCGGCACCATGCTGGCGCCGACTCGCGCCAGCGCCGGCCAGGTAGCTTCCGCGCCGAAGGCCGCCAACAGGTCCTTGGGGTAGTTCAGCACCCGGCGGCCTGGTTTCACGGCCAGCGTGGCCACTTGTTCGCCCATCTCCTCCGGGGTGCCCGCGACGATCAACACGGGCAGGCCGTTGATGTATTGCAATTCCCCTTTGCCATGTTTGCCAGGAGGAAAGCGAAAAGCGTCATCCGCCGCGCGGCTTGAGGATGGCAGACCGATGATATGCAATAGACAGAGAACAGGGACCAGATACAGTCGTGGCATCGGCAACACTCCGCCGGGTTTAGGAAAAAGGGGCAATTCCACCAGAAAGTACCAAACCGTTCTCGCCAAAGTTTGACAAGGGCATTTTCGACTGTGGGGAATCAGGCAAAATGCCCCTGCCGCCACAGAGAGGCGAAATCCATGGATAAGGCCACGGTCACATGGATAGCGGCTCCCAACCAGATGGACCGCGTTTTGAGACTCATGAACCCCAAGGCGATGCCGGCGATGATCGAAGCGAGGGTTTCCGGCATGGGCTTGCCGAAATGAATCATGCAATAGGGGACCATCGATACAAAAATGGCATAGACGCCGAAGCGATGGCGGGTGCCGTGCAACAGGAAACCCCGGAAGAAGAATTCCAAAGCGAAGAATTGGATGGCATATTTTAACTCCCAGCGCCAGAAGTTCGGCCAAAACGATTGCTCGCGGGAAAACGTGTAAAAGGGGTAAGTGGCCTGGAAATGGGCATCGGTAGAGACTAGCCAAACCAGCGGCAACACCACGGCCAACATCACGCCGTAAATCCAAAGATCGGTGAACGCGCCGCGCAGCTTGAGGCCATAGTCCCGCAAACTTTCCCGAAACCCCAAGCGAATGACCAAGGCCGGGATGAGGAAATAGGTGACAACGCAGCCGAACGCCCAATAACTGAGCCGATTGTGGGAGGCATCCGCCGTCTCGAACAAGGCAGCGCTGAGATCGCCAAGACCGACCGCCCAGAGCCAACCCGTCAATCGGGCGAGGCCGTCCGCTTTCATCATGTAATTTTGGATGGTCAGCGCCACCGCCGCCGTGATCAGAACCGCCATGAGCTTTCCATCCGGTCGCCGGCCCGCGTCGGACGCCTGATAGTCGCGGGCTTCGCGCTCGACGCAACGCAGCGGCTGCATGAGTAGCTGGTCCCAGAAGCGCGCACGCTGAACCGCGATGGGGGCGTTTGCTGGAACGGATGCGCTCGCCAATGGCTCGCTTGCTAAACCATCCATTACCCGTTGCCCCCAAACATCACGGTTTTTTCCTCATCTTGGCCAATTCCTCGGTGAATTGCCGGTAGGCGTCGCGGAATTCGGGAGGTGGGAGAGCGGCGCCGGCGTTGAGCAGCTTCTGGGCTTCTCCCGTGGAGCTGGACTCGACCTGGCGCGGCCCCAAGCTCGACAGATTACCGCCTTGCTGGGGGCCATCCCGTTTCGCCGAGGCAGCAGCGGCTTTCTGGCGGCGAAGCATGGCCTCGTAAGCTTTGAGGAATTGTTGATATTCCTCTTCCGTGATGTTGGCTCGTTTCAGGTCTTCCTGGCTGACTTGATTCCGGATGTCTTCGAGCTGCAATTCACCGGCCCGGCGTTGATGCGCGGCATCGGACTTCTCGCCGGGCGGGGCTTCCGAGCCATCGCCAGCGCCGACGATGTTGCCCTCGCGGTCGCCGCCGCCGGGAGTGCGCGTGTTTCCGGGATTTTGTTCCTGGTCGGTGCCATTCCCTTTGGCGTTGCCTGCCTCGGTGCCCGGTTGCGTGGTCTTCTCACTGGCAATGGGAGTACCGTCTTGTCCCTTGCCGTTGTCCTGAATGGGGTCTCCCTTGGCTTGGGATTCTTGGCCGTTGGGCTGGCCCCCTTTGTTCATGCCAGCATCCGCCATGCCGCCCGGTGGTTCCTTGGCGTCTCCCGCGTCCGCCTGGTTGCCGGTGGGGTTGCGCTGCTCGGTCGGCGGCACCTCGGGGCCTGGTTGCTCGCCAGCTTCTTGCAGGGCGTCGTTGGCGGCCTGGCGCACTTGTTCATCTTGGGCTTTCTGCCCCATCTCTTTCAGCTCGCGGACGGCTTCCGCGCGTTTTTGGGGGTCGTTGCTCTTGAGGTCTTTCTTCAGGGCATCGACATCCTCTTTGGTGGCTAAGTTTTCCTCTCCCACGCCCGTTTTATCCGTGCCTGATTTGGCGTTGGGGTCGGGTTTGTCGGCGGCCTTGGCGACGCCCTGGCCCCCTTCTTCGCCGTCGAGCTGTTCGGGCTTGTTCATACCTTTAGGTTCCTCCCCCGTGGCGGTGGCTTTGGTTCCTTCCTCTTTGCCAGCGCCGGGTTCGGCGTTTTCCTTGCTCCCTTGCTGGCCGGCGTCTTTTCCTTCGGCCTTGGCCTGTTCGGAGCGTTCTCCTTTGGCGTCGCCGGGCTGTCCGGTGTTGGCGGCGTTGCCTGAGGGGTCCCCTTCCTTGGCCTGTCCCTTGCTGGATTGTTCTCCGGGCTTGCCTTCTCCCTTGTCATCGCCGGTGCGGATTTCCGGGTTGGGCGCTGGCTTTCCCTCGCCCCATTCGCGTCCCAGGCCGCCGGGTTCGGGTTTGCTGTTCTTCGCTTGACCGGCTTGTTCTTCCGCTTGTGGCTGCGGCTTGCCCATGCCCCCTTGGTTTTCGGCGCTGTCTGGTCCGTTCGAGCCATCTTGCGGCTGCGGCTTATCATTCCCTTTGGCCGCCATCGGGTCGGACATGCCGCCGTCTTTGCCGGCGCCGCCATCAGCCTCGGCTTGGGGTTGCGGTTTGTCCTCCCCCTTGGGGTCGCCGTGCGGGTCGGCGTTGCCGGTGTCGGGGCGGCCTTCGTCCTTGCTTTCGCCTTCGGGTTGCGGTTGTTCCTCTCCCTTGGCTTCCCCCTTGCTATGGTCTGGTTGTTCCTGCTGCTGCCGTTCCTTCAGGGCTTCTTCCAATTTGCGCGCGATCTCATCCAGTTTGCGCTCTTGTTCCTTCTGTTCTTCCGTCATTTCATCGGCTTGTTGTTGCTGTTCGGCCTGCTGGCGCTGCTCGGCCCGCTGTTGGGCGGCTTCGTTCTCCTGGTCGAGCTGTTCATCCTGTTGAGCCTGATGTTGCTCTTGCTCATTCTGGGCTTGTTGGCGTTGTTGTTCTTGTTGTCGTGGCTCGACGGGCTTGGTGAGAACCACCACATGCGGCGGTTTGCTGTCGCCGATGTTCGCCGCCGGATAATCGCAATTGTCGGTCGCTTCCAGCCAGTATTCGATCTCCATGCCTGGCTTCAACTCGACCGGCTGCCCTGCCTCGTCTTGTACCTTGGCCAATTCGATGAAATCCAGATAGTCCAACCGTTGCGGATAGCTGCCATCGGCGAGCTGGAAGGACTTGTCGGGACGATACGGCTTGGCTTGCAACACTGGCCCATCTTTGACGCGCAGCCGCAGGGCCATCGCAGTTAAGCCCAAGTCATCCACGGCTTGCCCCTTGACTTGCAGCGTGCCGTTGATCGGCAGCTCGATGCGTTCTCCCGGCTCGGTGATCTCCACGCGCGGTTTCATATCGTGCTGGACCTGGATGGTGTATGGCATCGGGTCCTTGTTCGTTTCCTCCTCTTCCGACGTGAAGTGAATCCGATAGGCGCCGTCTCGGTCGAGTAGGAACCGAAAACGCAGGGCTTCCGGCAAGTCTGGTGGGATCACGCCGGCAATCGGCTTCTCCCCTTCGATGTGCAACCGGCCTTCCTTCAGGCGACGGTTGGCATGAGCCGTCAACGTCACTTCGGTGCCGCGCAGGGCGCGCAAGTTGGGATCACGGCTGGTGCTGTCCGGCCAACCTAGATAAGGACGATAATGATAGGTTACTTCGAAGCCGGTAAGGAGGGGGGAGGAGCGGACTTGGATACGGTACTCCTCGGTGGCGGCGTCGCCCGCGGTGATGTGGTACCAGAAGCCGTTTTGAACCTGGTAAGCCGGCAGGCGCACGAACCAATCGCGCGCCAGGGTTGCTTGTTCCAGGGGAAGTTCCTCGTAAATCGGCTCCTTCGGGTCATAGCGAAAACGCAACCGGGGAGCATCCGGGCCGCGCGGGTCGGGCAAGGTGCCATCGATGTACACTTGGAACAGGACCGATTGGTTGATGGGCACGGTGGCGTCGCCGCCAGCGGGTTGAACCAGCGTCAAGCGCGTGCGCGTGGCGATGGCCAGCCCTTCGCCGTAGGGGTTGAAGGCGCGATTGAGCAGGGAGAAGAATTGGGCGGGACGCAACACACAGAACAAAATGACCGCCGCTAGCAACAACCCGGCGATGATCCCGGCGAGCCACCAGACCGGACGCGCGGGAATGGCCTCATCCAGGTCCGCTTGGCTGAGATCGCGGGCGGCCCGCTGGCCCACGGCGCCGCGAATCGCAGGGGGAAGGTTCTCATGCCGCAGATCGAGCCAGTTCACCAGGCTATTTTTCGCGTCGGCCAGCGTCCGCTCGACTTGCCGGGCGGCGTAATAGGGATTGATCTGGCGCAGCAGGGGCCGAGCCAGGACGATCAGCACCCCAAGGACCGTTCCGCCAAGGAATGCCGTCAGCGCATATTGCCGGATCGCAGGGGGAAGGTCGAAGCACAAATCGACCACCATCATCACCAGCCCATAGGCCAGCGTGACACCCAGCAAGCCAAGCCCCGCCACGGTCATATCGATCCAGCGCATTCGGGCGCGGGCGCGGTTGAGCTGCTGCTCCACGAAGGTATCGTACTTAGCGCCTGCCGCCGCGCGCGGTGGTTCCTGCACTGTGGCCATGAGTGATTCCTTTGAGTCAGATGCTCCGCCAAAGGCTTCGTAATTGTGCGCCCCTTTCGCGCCCCTTTCCGCTGATTCATTATAGCCAGGGTGAAGCACTCCCCTCAACAAGATTCAACACGGATATTTAAGTTGCTTGTGACGACTTTTCCCAGTATGCCGGAAAGGAGGGATTCCCATATTTCGACAATTTCAACCGTGGAGGCGATGGATCATGCGTGGTCGAATTTCCATCTGGCTGGCAAGTGTTCTTATCGTGACAGCAGAGGGAGCACATGCCGAGGAGCCTGTCCCCATTCAAGTGCGCGAAACCGATGAATATATTCAGATCGACACCGACGCCCTGCAAGCGCGGATTCGCAAGAAGGGCTACGTCAGTGGCATCGAGCGCGGCAGCTTGCTCGACAAAAAGACCGGGGCGCGGGATGTCGGTTTCGGTTTGCACATCATGGATTTCCTGATGGCCCCCGGTTGGCGGGACGACGGCTACCTGCGCGATCCAAAAATTCATGGCAATCTGCCCAAGCATTATATCGAGGGGCCGCAAATCTGCACCAAGGCCAAGGAGCTGCAGCCAGAAATCGTGCGCGGCGCTGGTTTCGTGGCCGTGCGGTTGCGGTTTCGGTTCACCGAAGCCGCTTCGGGGCTGCGAGCCGGTTCGACATGGGAACAGACGTTGCTGTTCCTTCCCGGCGTTCGCTACGTCCTCTCCGGCGAGCGCGTCACCAGCGTGAACGCGGTGGCGGATCTGTTTTACCGCATCGACATGCCCGGCCACATTCGCCATCAAGCAGGGGATTCGTTTACCCAAATTTACTTGAGCTATCATGGGATCATCCCTGCCCAGGAATTTCAGCGGAACTTTGGCCCCGACGAGAAATACCTGTATCAACGGCGCGATGGCAAAATCCCCGAGCGCATGATCCGCGCCTATCAAGTGACACTCGGTGGCAAACCCGGCCCGTGGCTGGCTGGCATGACACTCGATGCCGCCGCCGTGTCGGAAGCCTGGTGTCATCAGCGCGGCTACGTCTGTTTCATTCAGGAATTGCACGGTCGGAACGTAGTCGCTGGCGAAACCTTCGGCGCCGCATACGTCGTGGGCTGGTTCGACGACCTCGACGAAATGCACCGCGTTTATGATCGGTACCAGGGAGCGCGTGCGTTGACGGTGAGTGACGGAAAATGGCAGTTGAAGTGAGTGTTACTCCGGCAAGGCAGAAACTCGACGCCGCGACCGTTAGGAGCGGTCCGTTCCACTCCCTAATGGTCGCGGCTCGGATAATCTGGGTTGCCGAGTAATATGCCCAAGGCTTAAACCTTGGAAATGGATTGGGCCCGAGCGGCCATCGTGATTTACAACCCCACCCCGCACCTCAGGATGATTTTGCCTCGATGAGTACCCATGATTGCCGTTCGCCCGACGGACGCCAAGAATGCCTATACCTCCACCCATTGTCCCGGTTCGAGAATGACCGGCTCGGCGCTGGTTTCCTGGCGGACGCGCTGGGCCCAGGCGTGAGCATCTTGGTTCAACAGATCGAAGGTGTTGTAGTGGATCGGCAGCACCTTTTTTGGCTGGATCAGCTTCACGGCGCGCAGGGCGTCATCGGGGCCCATCGTGTAGTAATCGCCGATGGGGAGGATGGCCAGATCGATCCCTTCCTCGCCGATCAGCTTCATGTCGCCGAATAAGCCGGTGTCGGCGGCGTCGTAAATTTTCTTGCCGTCCTTCAGCGACAGCAGCACGCCACAGGGGTTGCCGCCGTTGCTGCCGTCGGGCAGCGCCGAGCCGTGAAAGGCCAGTGTCAGCTTGAGACGGCCAAACGGGAAGCCGTGCCCGCCGCCGTGCTGCATACCGTGGACGTGCTTCAAGCCCTGTTTCTTCATCAGCCATTCGCTGATCTCGTAATTGGTGATGACCGTGGCTCCCGTGCGTTGGGCGATGGCTACCGTATCCCCCACGTGGTCGCCGTGACCGTGCGAGACGACGATAAAATGCGGCGTCATCTCCGCCGCTTTGGCCGCCGCCTTGGGATTGCCCGTCAAGAAAGGATCGATAAGCACTTTCTGTCCGTCGCTGTCGATAAGCAAGCAAGAATGGCCCAACCATTGCACGCGGGTCGCCATGATGGATTCTCCTGGGTGGTTGACTTGGTTCATTGTGGAAATCAACTCTTTCCGTCAATCAACCAAGTCAACCCGCGTTCGCCAAGAGAAATCGAGAAAAAAAGAAACGGAAACCCCTGGCGACCAGGCCAGGCGTAAACCCTCGCGGTCGTGAATCGGCATCTTGTTGGCAATGGAAGTCCGTGTGGGTTGGAACAGCGCGTAGGGCGCGGTGGGAGCAAGCGTCAATCGCTCCCTGTGGGGGGCTAGGGAAACGTATGGTTCGAGAATCCGCCGAAGCGCATCCGTATGGTCCGCTTTTTCCAGCGGATAGTGGCGCTTCAGGTCAGCCAAGATCGGCGCGGGAGCGTGGTCAGCGGGACAGCAGGCGGAAAGCAGCGCATCGAACAGCGTGCCGCACGTCCCTTCCCGCCGACATGCCCGCATTTCTTCCCGTTCCGCGTGCTTCCCAACGGCTGCCCCCCGCTTGTGCTTGCGGCCGTTCGGATGGCAGCCGGCACAGTCGTCGATTTCCCCAATGCCGCGTTTGAGGTGCTTCTCCAGTGTTTTCCCGGGGTCATGGCGATGGCAACCATAACAAGTGTAGGTTTGGTAATCATCGGCATTCGTGTGACACGTTGCGCAAGCGCGTTGTTTGTTCTTACCGCCGCCGTGGTTGAGAGGGAACGAATGGGCGAAGACGGCACCGGTCCAAGTATCTGTCGTATGGCACTGATCGCATCGCGTCCCGAAACGTCCGCGATGAACTCGCGGTTCGGCGTGGCAGGTGGCGCAATCGCGCGGCGTTCCTTGAAAGACATGGTTGACATGGCAAGCCGCGCAGGCGACGGTTTGATGTTGGCCAGTCAGCGGAAATCTGGTGCACGCATGATCGAATTTGGTCATGTCGGTCAACACACCGCGCGCGCCCTGATGCTCGGTGTGACAATGGCGGCACTGCATGGCCTCGGCGAGTTGCCCGTGCAAGGGAAGTCCACCCTCGATTTGCTCGCGCACATTTACATGACAATTGAGACATCGGGAAGCCATGGTCTCTCGGCTCCAGGGCGGGACGTGACAGGCGGCGCAGTTGCCGCTCAGGGCGGCATGCGACATGACGCCCCCCAACGCCACGTTTCTCCGGCTTTGAGCGTTCAGGGGGCCAGGACTAAACATCTGTTGGCCGCTGACGGCGAGAATCAGCGCGACCGCCCCCAACGTCAGTAGAGCCGTCAGTTTCCCCAAGCTCATCGTGGCCAAACGTTCCATGAAGCCCTCATTACTTCAACAGCGTGGAGTAATACAGTGCCGCGACGATGTGCAGGAAAGCCAAGGTGAACAACACGGCGCCGAGCGGGATGTGAAACAAGTGCCACAGCGCCAATAAACGGCGTGTCATCACCAAAGCTCGAATTTGGACCAACAGCTGATAACGCTCCTCCAACAATGCTTGGAGTTGGGCCGCGTACGGATTATCTTGCTGGCACAATGTTTGGATCAGGCGGCGCAGGCACCGCCGCAGCCGCCATCGTGACAGGGACCGTCCCCACACCACCTGCCAGTTCCTGGGCAAGACGCCGGCTTCCTCCACCAAACGCACCATCTCCTCCACCTCGACTCCCAAGGTGCGTAGTTGCTCATCCGTCCGGGCCAGACAAGCTTCCAATTCCTCGGCGCCGACCGCGCTTCCTTCGATAGTGCGCGGCGTAGCCGTGTAGAGGTAACGCCCGACAAAACCGCTCAGGACCATGATCGCCGTTAGCACCATGGCTACGCCAGCCAAGCCATTGAATTTGCCGGCGCTGTGCAGCAGGACCAGGTATGGGCCAACTAAGCCGGTGACAATGTGGGCTTGCAGCCACGTGCTCATGCGCCCGTAAGTGAAGCCGTGCAGCCGTTTCCGCAACGAATACATCACCTCGGTGCTTAACATCAACAAAAAGCCGATAATCCCTAGACCATGTCCGATCAGGCCGCCAGGCGGCGGGAGGGCATCGCGGGCCACGAACAGGTATAGCCCCGTGATCGCCAAGATCATCGCCACGGAGATCAACATTTCCAGAGGGAATCGGCGCATCAAAGAGTTCAACGCGGCGGTATCATGGAGTTTCCACGCTGGGTTCGTGCTTGTTCCCAGCGGTGATAGAAGTCCGCCAGTCGTGTTAAGGCGGCGGCACGGTCTTCATGCAAAGCGGAACGGATCGGCGTGATGTCCGCGTGACCGGCCACTAATCGCTGCAAGGGGCGCGCCCAGGTTTGATCCCCCATGACCAGCGCCCCCACGATGGCGCGCGTGCCGATCACCAGACGAACCCGGTTGACGTTGGAAGAGTCGCTGATGACCCAGCTTCCAGGAAACAGCCGCCAAGCCTCGCTTTCCCCCCGCGTAATCGCGACCAGGTCCGCATTGCTGCCGCCCCCCACCGCGCCGATGATTGTCACCTTCAAGCCGGTCAACATCGTGACATTGGAGGGGATGCTTTTGACATACGCTCGCGTGGCGCCAGCCATGTTGGCGCCGGCGACTCGTCCCTGGGCCAGCGCCGTCGGCCACAATACATCCAGCGTGGATGTGCCGTCTGGATTGATCACTTCGGCGACATCCCCTGCCGCAAAGACGTCGACCGCGCTGGTCCGCAAGTACGAATCCACCACGATCCCTTTGCCGATGGTCAAGCCTGCTTGACGGGCCAGGTCCACCCGCGGCCGAACGCCAATGGCGACGGCCAGTATTTGACAAGGGATATATTCTCCGTTTTGCGTTGCCACCCCGACGACTTTGCCGCCCTGACCGATAGCCTGCTGAACTTGTGTTTGGGTATGAATTACCACACCTTCCGCGCGCAACCGTTCCATGATGATGCGCGATTCAATTTCATCCAACACATCCGACCAGTAACGCACTCCCCGCAAGAAGTAATGCACCCGCAAGCCACGCGCGCTCAGACCCTCAACCAATTCCAAGGCCGTGATACCGCCACCGATGACAACGGCGGTTCGCGCACGCTTGGTCAGTTTGAGGATGTGCCGCGTGTCATCCAGGCCATCCAATTTCACCACCCCTGCTAAGTCGCCCCCTGGAAATGGCGGCGGCACGGCCAAAGCCCCGGTCGCCAGCAACAAGCGGTCGTAACGAACTCGCTGGCCGTTACTCAACACCAGCTCATGGTCATGGCACAACAAGCGTTCGACATGGGCGTTTATGCGCTGGATGCACAGTGAACGCGCATCGTCCCGCGTGCGAATGTGGAGTTGCTTTTCCGGAACATCTCCCCGTAACAAATACGCCAAACCCGGACGAGAATAGAAGTCGTGCGCTTCCTCGCTGATCAAGCTGATCCGCGCGGCTGAATCCTGAGCGCACAACTCCTCCGCCGCGGACAATCCGGCAATGCCAGAACCGACAATGACAAAATGCGTTGGCATTGACTTAATGCTTCACCACGAACAAGGGAATCCGTTCAAAACGAAGCACGCCGCGCGGGCAGCGTCGGACGCATTCGCTACAGGTCAGGCAATGGCTGTCTCGAATGGGTTGACCGCGCCAAGCGTGGGCGCGCACGTCGATCCCCATGGGACAGTTGTAAGAACACATACCGCACTGGACGCAGTTGCCGGCCTCTGGCACGACTTGGGCTTCCGCGAGCACTTGCTGACGCAAACTCATATCGCCGTTTATCCAGCCGGAACAAGTCACAGCGTCGGCTGGTGGTACATTCGATTCTGGATGCAAGGATTCTCCTCTCTCAACTATGAAAACCCCTCAGGTTTCGTCTTAAGATACGTCGCAAGTCCGCCATTGTTGGCGCGAAAGCGCGAAGATGGCGCGTTTTGCGCCGCAGTGGATGCGCCCCGGCGCGTGCGGCGCCAACAACCAGCGAGCTAGTTCGTATTATTCCGTGACACGTTATCCGCGGGCCACCAGAGGAAATCACCATGAAAATGGTCGGCAACATCCTGTTCGGTCTAGTCTTTGCCCTAGTCATCGCCGGGCTGATTGTCGGCTTGAGCGCGCGGAATCATCTGGATCATCATTCCCCTGCAACCACCGAGAACCCATCGCCGACATCCCGCAGCCAACTACCGCTGGAACCGCTGCGAACGTCCGATCACCCGCGACAAATAGCAACCGCGGCGAGTGAAGAGAACAGGTCCTTGGGTACGTCGATTTCCCTGATCCAAGCAATCGTCATCGCCGAAAAGATCAGCGGCGGCGTGGCCTTCAAAGTCGAGTGCAAAGACAAGCCGGTGACCAGTTTCAAAATCGAGTTCCGCCACCATGACGGGCAGCGCGGTAAGATCGAGTTGGCCGGCGATGGCCGAGTGTTGAACATTGATGGGAAACACCTAGTTGATCCACCAAACGCCGCCCCATCTTCCTCTCAGAAAGACTGATTGCCCTTCGGATTTAGTCATCCCCTCACGAGTGCCATTCTCCGAGCCAGTCGCGTTAAAGCGACACAAGCCATACGCTTGCTCAGCGTCGCTACCCCTGACGATTGTCAGAGCCTATTTGCAAAGTTGCAGTATTTAGGCAGCCAGTTTAACATCCAGTCGCGGTCTTCGTGGACCGGATGTGGTTCACTGTCTGTTCGCAGAGGTTTCGCGTCCATGCCCAACCCCAATTCGTGGGTTCATGGTTCATCATGTTGGCCGGTAAAGAATTTGGCATCACGCCGCGGCGCACGTTACATTCAGCTATTACTCTGGCAAACCAGATAGTCCGAGCCGCGACCGTCAAGGAGCGGGGGGGACTGCTCTTTGACGGTCGCGGCTCGGAGGTTCTTTCTGGCCGGGGTAATATGTTACACTGCAAGAACGTGGTTGAAGCATTGAGGGGCCTGTGCTTCCGGGAAGGATAGTTCCATCAAGAGCGCGAAACAATCCGAGCCATCCGCCTGGGTCCATAGGGGGGCCAACACGTGGCGGACAGCCGATGGGCCTGTTGGCTATGCGTTGTTGGATGGGGATGGCGCTCTGCTCATCGATTGCCGGTTTCCAAGCGGCAGATGGAACCGAGGAAGGCCAGCTCTTTCACGCGATTCCTTGCTTTCTCCCAGGAAGGGACATATAGTGCAATCTTGAACGAGTGGAGGCCATTTCTTGGGAAGTCATGCGCTGGCTTCTCTCCCTGGCGCTTGCTTTTGGACGGTCTGCCCAGCAGACCGAGCGGTACTCGCTGGTTCAACGTGAGCAGAGAACCATGGACCGTGCGCGACGGGCACGGTCTCATTCAGCGCGAAAGAAGGACCTTGAGGAAGCAACCATGGCCATGATGAACATGCGGCGCATTGATGGACTGGCGGGAGACGCCAGCGCGGAGCTACGGGCTTGGCAACAGCGGATTAACGCCCAAGGCGAGATTGTCTCGCCGCGCAGCCGACAATTGACGCAGACGGTGTTTGGCGAGCCGCTATCGCCGCAACAAGTGGTGGAACGCATTTGCGCCGACGTGCGCCAACGCGGCCAAGAAGCCGTTTTGCACTACACTGAACAACTCGACGGCGCGCGCTTGACCGCCGATACCCTGCGAGTCAGTTATGAGGAGCTGGCCCAAGCTCATCGAAACATTGACGCTGCGTTCTTGCAAACGATCCGGCGTGTGCGGCACAACATTATGTCGTTTCAGGCGGGCTTGCTGCTGCGCGACGCCAGCCTGCGCGTGGAAGGGAGCCACGAGCTACGGCTGCGCTATCGGCCCATGCGCCGGGTGGGGGTGTGTATTCCGGGCGGGGCGGCAGCCTATCCCTCGACCCTGCTCATGACCATCGTGCCGGCCCAGGCAGCGGGAGTGCGGGAAATCGCCGTGGTTATGCCCCCCACCGCCAACGGCGCCTACAACCAGGATTTGCTGGCGGTGTGTCACGAATTGGGCGTGACCGAGGTGTACCGCGTCGGCGGCGCCCAAGCGGTGGCCGCCCTGGCCTACGGCATCGAAACCCTCAAGCCCGTCGATATGATCGTGGGTCCCGGCAACCTGTTCGTCAGCTTGGCCAAGCGCCACGTCTTCGGCCAGGTGGCCATCGACTGCATCGCCGGGCCGAGCGAGGTGGTCGTGGTCGCCGATGACACCGCACTGCCGGAATATGTGGCCGCCGACCTCATCGCCCAAGCCGAGCACCATCCCGGAGTCAGCATTTTGGTGAGCTGGGAACGAACTCTGTTCGACGAAGTGGCCGAGCACCTCGAACGCCAGCTGGCCGACCTGCCGCGCGGCGATCTGGCGCGCGACAGTTTGGAGCATTTCGGGCTGTTCGTGATGACGCGCGACGTTTCCCAGGCGGTGGAGTGCGTCAATTTACTGGCGCCGGAACACTTGCACGTCGAGACGCGCGACGCCGACGCCTTGGCCGATCTACTACACGCCGGCGCCATCTTCTTGGGGCACCATACGCCGGTGGCTCTGGGGGATTACGTCGCCGGACCGTCGCATGTGCTGCCGACCGGCGGCACGGCTCGTTTTTCCAGCGGCTTGTGCGCCAACGATTTCTTGCGTCGTGCCAGCGTGTTGCGCTTCACCGCGGCGGGGTTGGAGGCGGTGGCGGACGACGTCTGCCTTTTGGCCGAAAAAGAGGGCCTGACCGGGCACGCGGCCAGCGTGGCAACGCGCGTGCGTCCCACCTTCCCGCACCATCCCCAATTGGCCAACGAGCCGGCTTCTTCCCTAACCACGGATACTTGACCATGCCGCACCGCTTGCGTCCCGCCGTTCGCGCGCTGGCCGGTTACACCCCCGGCGAGCAGCCCCGCGACGATGACTTCATCAAGCTCAACACCAACGAGAATCCCTATCCGCCGTCCCCGCGCGTCTTCGAGGCGCTGCGAGCCGCGCTGACCGCGGAGCGGCTGCGCAAATATCCCGATCCCCTGGGGACCGCCTTCCGCCACACCGCCGGCCAAGTGCTGGACATCGACCCGGATGCCATCCTGATCGGCAACGGTTCCGATGACATCCTGACGATCCTGACGCGCGCCTACGTCCCCGAAGGGGGCTTGATGGTGTCACCAACTCCCAGCTACATCCTCTATCGCACGCTGGCGGAGATTCAAGGGGCGCGCCTCGAGCATGTTCCCTACACCCCCGACTGGCAGCTGCCGCAAACGTGGCCGCGACCAGACGCCCACTTGACATTCCTGGCCAATCCCAACTCGCCGTCAGGCACGCTGGTCCCGTTGGACGCCGTGCGGCGCTTGGCGGAGCAGCTGCGGGGACCGTTGGTGTTGGACGAAGCCTACGCCGATTTCGCGGCGGTCAACGGCTTGCGTTTGGCCGGCGCAAATATCATCGTGACCCGTTCGTTCAGCAAGTCTTACGCGCTGGCCGGTATCCGCTTCGGCTTCGCGGTGGCCAGCCCGGAGATCACGCGCCAGCTGAACAAAGTCAAGGATTCGTACAATTGCGACGTGCTCAGCCTGACTGCCGCCACCGCCGCCATCGCCGACCAAGAGTATTTCCGCGCCATCCGCGCGCGCATATTGGACACGCGCGCCCGCTTGCAAGAGGAGTTGCGGCGTCTGGGTTTTGAAGTCACCCCCAGCCAGGCCAATTTCGTCTGGTGCCGGCGCGACGACCGCCCGGTCCAGCCGATCTACGCGGAGCTGAAACGCCGCCGCATCCTGGTACGCTACATGAACTACCCCGGCTATGGCGACGGCCTGCGCGTCAGTGTCGGCACGGACGCGGAAATTGATCGCTTGTTGCGGGAATTAGCGGATATGTTGGAATAGAATAAGCGTACTGAGGCGCCGGTCATTTTACGGATGAAACCCTGCCCCCCGAACAGCGCGCGCCCGACGCTATTGCCGGAGGCGGCGGAGGTGACGATTGGAAACAAAAGAGAAGAACGGGCCGAGTCTGGAAGAGGGGATGAACCGAACCTTTTGATTTGTAAAATGGACCTATGCCACGCACCGCACACCTACACCGCGAAACCGCCGAAACCCGCATCGAGCTGAGCGTGAACCTGGACGGCGACGGCCAGGCACAACTGCAAACCGGTGTGGGCTTCTTTGATCACATGCTGACGCTGTTGGCCAAACATAGTTTGATCGACCTGACGCTGCAAGCGGTCGGCGACCTGCACATCGACCCGCACCACACGGTTGAGGATGTGGGTATCTGCTTGGGCAAGGCGTTGACCCAGGCGCTGGGGGACAAGGCGGGCATTCGCCGCTACGGGCACTTCACCTTGCCGATGGATGAAGTGCTCGTCACCGCCGCCATCGACCTGAGCGGCCGGCCGTTCTGCGTCTGGCACGCCGACATTCCGCCGGAGATGCTCGGCACCTTCAACGCCCCTTTGGCCGAGGAGTTTTGGCGAGCCGTGGCGTCGAGCGCCGCTTGTAATTTGCACATCCTTTGTCACTACGGGCGCAACACGCATCACATCGTTGAGGGGATATTCAAGGCCGCCGCCCGCGCCTTGCGCCAAGCCGTCGAGATCGATCCGCGCATGAGCGGCGTACCGTCGACCAAAGGGGTATTGTAACGGCGCGCGGGGCGGCGTAAGCCCGCAGTCCGGGGAAGCTCACGCTCCCCCGCGCGCCTGGTTTTGCCCCATCTTTACCCGGTGCCGAAAACACGCTAGGCTGAAAGAAAACGCATCACCGTTTCGCTGAGGGGGAGTATTCGATCATGGGTACGGAAGGTGTGGATCGTCAACAACAGCGCGTCGCCGAATTCATGAAACTGTTGCCGTTGACGCTGGAGATCGCCGGTTTGCCGCGTGCCGAGCTGGGTAGGCATTTCAACGAGGGGCAGA
>JBKBIP010000008.1:0-175780 GCA_046297495.1 Gemmataceae bacterium
TTGCAGGCATCCGTGACTTTCCTCGACGAGGCCAACCCATGAGTAAACAACTGATGGAAGTCGTTTTGCCGCGCTTGGCACGACGATTGTATCACCACCTGCAAAACTACCGCGCGGGTCAACTGAATGATCGACAATTCACCAAGAAATTCGAGGCGCTGCTGCAAAAACAATTCGACTGGCTGGCCCAACGCGGCGTGCCGGAAGAACGGGCGGCGGTGGCGATTCATGGCGCAGTGCTGGTGCTGAGCGGCCCCGGTTTGCGTGCCGAGGCCGAGGAGGAGAAACTGCCGCTGGAAGTGGTCGAATTCCGCGCCGTCCAAGCCGCCGCCCAAGAAATCGCCGCCCATTACGACATCAGCCAACGCCAAGCCATCCACCAAATCGCCGCCATCGTGGCGTTTTATGGGGAATGAATCCATCATCCGCCGTGTGGCGAGCGCGCCGCCGGCGAGTGATATGGATGAACCTTACGACCAAGATGAACCATGTTTTCTCATCAAAACATCAGAGATTGATGGCGAGAGCCGCCATTCACGCCACTCCGCTTCGCGACCAGCATGGGACAGGTATATGACATTTATCATCCCGAGATGGTGATTGTCAGTCACCGTTTTCTCTTCATTGGACTTCCCACCGCGACTGATCCCACGCTTGCCGACCGGGTGACACGGGTGGCGATTGGTCATATCACGGAAAGGCAAGACCTTCCTCATCCAACCCCGCAATCGAACAACCCGCCAAGCTGACGCGTGCGGGTTGGCAAAGGCATGACGGATCATGGCGAAGCCAGTGTCCCTCGCTTCGCGTGAAACAACCCATCGAAAGGAAGAGGATTCGGAACGCTGGTTTACCCCAACTCTTGCCAGCGCGTGATGCGGCAGGCGGTTGTCTCGGTTCCTTTTTCCTCTGGATCGAACCAGACGGCCCGCAAGCCCGCGTTGGCGGCCCCCAAGTAATCGTTCGTCCAGTCGTCGCCGACAAATAGCACCTCGGCGGGGGCGCAGTGGACTTGCCGGCACAGGGCGGCGAAAAACTCCGGCGCCGGCTTGCGCCAGCCGATCTCCGCGCTGATCACGACATGTCGCAGCGGTACTTCGGGAAAGCCGGCCAAGACGTGACGCAGCCGGCTGTCGAAATTCGAGGCGATCCCGATGACGTACCCCTGCTCGGCCAAACGGCTCAAGGTCGCCAGTGCTTCCGGCTCGCAACGCCACGACGACGGTTGCCGGAAATGGTCGTACAAGACGCGAAAACAACTCTCGGTGTCGGCGGCGTCATCCAGGACTGAGCCGACAATCCGTTGCCAGCGCTGGAGTTCGCGGTCCTCGCTGGTCCGCCAGCCAGTCCGCGCGTCGAGCTGTTCTTCATGGGCGAACGCCGACCAGAAGCGCTGACCGATCTCCGCCGCCGAGCGCTGGCTGCCGTGGCTGAGACCGACCTGGGCATAGATGGCGGACGCCGACGGGCTGGGAATGAGCAGCGTTCCCACCGCATCGACAAAGACCGCCCGTATTCCCCGCCGCCATTCCGCCGCTGTCATTCAGGAATCCTCTTCTCGTACCGATATATATTATCAGTGGACGCCTGGGTTTCCCATTGCTTCCTCGCGGAGAGGGCCATCATGCGTTGTGCGGCTTGCGCCACGGACAATATCGCCGAGGCTTCGCAATGCGCGCGCTGCGGCGCCAAATTGGCGCGGCGCGCACGCCGCCGACTGAGCGTCGAGGAGAGCGACCGGCTGCTCACTTCGTTTCTGATCCCGCACGGCAACCACCCGGCGCGGCGGTCCTACTACTGCGGCATCATCGGCATGATTCCCGTGCTGGGGTTGGTCCTTGGCCCGGCAGCCATCCTCTTCGGCCTGCTGGGGGTACGGCAGGCGCAAGCGGACCCCCAGCAGGGCGGACTGGCCCACGCCATCGCCGGTACGGTCTTAGGCGCCGCCGAGCTGCTCACCAATGCCGCCGGTTTGGCCCTCATTTGCTGGGGCTGGCATTCCCTGTCCGCGCCCGGCTGACCAGGTGAAAGAGGAGAATGGGCGCATTCCGCCTCTTTTCCCTAGTTGCTCTGATTTGCCAGCATCTCTTCGATCATACAATGAAACGCGGCGCAAGCCGATGGTCTAACCGCGATTCGCTGGGGGGAATAACCGGGACTTGATGGGTTAATCGTTGCCATCGTTGCATTGGGCAAGGCCACAAGCGTGAGTAAAATTTGAAATGGGGCGGGGAGTCGTCATACTGCCATGCGGCGCCCAGAAACCCTGAAAAGGAACGACGGTCAAGCGGTTCGCGTTCGCGGGCGCGAACCGCTGAATTCCGTCCTACTGTGTTCCGAACAGGTCTTCTAATCCAGGTGGATCATGTCCCCGGTGGAGCGGCAGCGGGGATTAGCTCGCCCGGCCGCCGCAGCGGAAGTGACGCGCAGCCACGATGCGCTCACTGCCCTTGCCTGCCTCGAAGACTGCCTGTTGCAGGGCGTTGATCTGGAGACTGTTGCGATAATCCCCCGTGCCGTGCATGTGTCCCAGGTTGTGCAACATTTCGTGACAGATCACGCTTGCCCAAGAGGCGGGGGATGAATGGTTTCCGCCGCCGCCCAAGCGTGAAAAATTCAGATGAATCTCGAATTCCCCTTCCACCACGAAGCCGCCTGGCGAGAATTTGACCGAAACCAGATCGTAATTCGCCTTACCCCAATCAAAATCGTTCGAGTAATAGGGGTGGATATGGACAACCGGGCGGGAGCGAGTGTTGGCGAGGTTGGCGACCTGCACCCACAGAATGTCCTTGTACCCCAGCCCCGTATAATACGAGTTGGGGTTGGTCCGTTCCCAGGTGCTCCCCGTGAGGTGATAGCTGGTGCCGCTGAGCCGATAGGAGCGCCGGATCACCGAGTCATAGGACATGGTGCCGACCAAATCCATCGCCGCCGCCACGATTTGGCGGCGGTTGAATCTGTCCCAACCGTCGCCGTGCAGGTTGTACGTCAAGTGAAAATAGCCCGCTTGCGCCAGTTTCGGCCACCACGCCATGGCCGACGCCACCGCTCCCGCCGTGGTCCACTTCAGAAATTGTCGCCTACTAACGTGCATGTGCATGGTCGTGCCTCTCAAAGGGTGCATGGATACGTATGATTTGGTTCCAGACGATTGCCGATTCGCCTGACAAGGCTTATCGCGCGGTCGAAAGCAAAACCGCTGAGCGCCTGGAAGACGCGGCAACGCGCTCCTCAGTGTCTCAAAAGGAAGATGGATAAAGCGGTGGGTTTGTGACAAAAATTCGCATGAGTGAAGCAGGCGGGGCATTCGCGATTCAGGCCGCCGCAGTCGCTATCATTCCTCTGCCACTAACAAGGTGCCATCCGCCGTGAAGAAGCCTTGGTCGTCGATTTGATAGACCCCCTCGGTGCGTTGGGCGAGGAACTGGCACAGGCATAAACAAAGGGCGTCCACGCGTTCGCCTGGTGCCGGGGGCAGGGGGCGGGGCATGGTGAAGAGCTGCTGAGTGGCGATCATGTGTTCCATCAAGCGGCCATGATGGGGATTAGTCTCGAAGGTCTCCAGCCAGGCGGCCCAATTGTTCAACTCGGCGCGAATCCCTTCCTCGCTGGCAAGGTAACGCTGCACATCCAACGGCGGAGCATCCGCGGCATATGTCAGCGCGACTCGGAACCAGCCTTGGTCGTCGCCGTGGAAATCCCCGCGAACGGGGAAGCCCGCTTCGTGCAGGCGTTCCATCAGCGCGGCGGGGTCCGGCTCCGCAGTGCTGACGCCAAAGACGCGATACCATTTATCCATTAGTCCAAATTCACATCCTTCCACAACGAGATGGCGACCACATCGGCACGCACGATCAGCACGCGCTGGCGGTTGCGCTTGATGCCGGTGCGGCGTGCTTCGACGACATACGATTCCCGGTTCGTCGCCGTGTCGCGCAGATCGTGCAGATCGGCGTGCAGCACTTCGAGGAAGTGGTCGTCCCAGCGGTGCAGCGTCCCCAGACAGACATACGGCGACCGCAAATCGATGACCACCTTTTGTCCAATCATTTCCGCCAACATGGTCTTGCTCCAGTCACGGAGAGCTATGAATCGGGGGATGCCGTCGGCGCGCTCACTCGTTCCGGTTTCGGAAACCGTTCCGGCCTACTTCTTAGCAAACCAGCTGCTTCTCCAAGGCCGGGTCCAACAAGCACAAGGCCCGATCCACTTGCGGGCGGTCGCCGATGAGGATGGCCAGATCGCCAGCTTCCAAGCGCAGGTCGGGGCCAGGGTTGAGGAGCACTTGGCCGCCGCGGCGCACGGCCATCAGGGTCGCGCCGGTGAGGGCGCGCAGGTCCAGCTCCACCACGTTGCGTCCCACGGCGGGAGAGTCGGCGCTAATGAGACACGATTCCACTTCCATTTGTTCGAGGATGTCCAAAGGCAGCTCCACCTTGGTGGCTGGCAAGTGCATGTCGCGAAGCACTTCGTAATGATCGCCGCGCACGCGCTCGATCAAGTCGAGGATCAGGTTACGCGGCACTTCATATTCGCGCAGCACTTGGGCGAAGATTTCCACGGAGGTCTCAAATTCTTCCGGGATGATGGTATTCGCTCCCAGCAAGCGCAGATGCTCGACCTCCGCGTAGTAGCGGGTTCGGACGACAATATGCAGATGGGGATTCAGGCGCCGGGCTAGTTGCACCGCATGGCGGGTGCTGGCGGGGTCGGAAATGGCGATGACGAGCAACCGGGCGGTGTGAATCCCCAGATGTTCCAGCACGGCGGCCCGGCTGCAATCGCCGTAGAAAATCGGCTCCCCTTGCTTGCGTCCCCGGCGCACCGTCTCCGGGTTCATTTCCAGCACGACATAATCAATGTCCACCACCTTCAGGACGCGGGCCAAGTTGCGGCCATTCAAGCCATAGCCGACGATGATGACATGATTGCGCAAGGTCACTTTTTCTTCGGGCGAACCGGTGGTCGCGGAGCCGGCTCGCCAGCGTTCCGGCAGCGGCAGCAAGGCAAGCCCATCCGCCAGCTTCGGCCCGACCGCGATCAGTACGGGGGTCAGGGCGACGGATAACACCGCTGCTGCCAGGAAGGTTTGATACTGATCCCGATCCAGCAGGCCCAAGGCCATGCCACGTTCGGCCAGAATGAACGAAAACTCCCCCACTTGAGCTAGCGTCACGCCGGTGAGCACGGCGACACGCAGAGGATAACCCGCCAACAGCGTCGGCAGCCCCCCCGCCACGAACTTCAACGCCACCACTGCCACCACGGTCACGATTACCAGCGGCAAATTGTTAAACAGAAAACCCAGGTCCAGCAACATGCCGACCGAGATGAAAAATAGGCTGGCCAAGGTGTCGCGGAACGGTAGCACTTCGGCGAGCGTCTGCGTGGCGTATTCCGATTCGGACAACGCCAAGCCAGCGATGAATGCCCCCAAGGCCAGCGACCAGCCCATCGACGCGGTCAAGGCTGAGCTGCCGATGCACACCAACACCAGCACGATGAGAAACAGCTCGCGGTTGTGAGTGCGGACCACCTGGAACAGCAGCAAGGGGAGGACGAAGCGACCCACCAGCAACAGGGCCACCACGACGAACGTTCCCAGTCCCAGCGATTGCCACAACGGTGTTCCTTCACTGCCGTCGCCATGAATGGCCAACATCGGCAACACCACCATGCAGGCCACGACGAGTAAATCTTGAAACAGCAGCACCGCCGTGGAGACATTCCCTTGCGGTGATGTCAGCTCGCCCCGATCGGTCAGCAGCTTGAACACGACGGCGGTGCTCGACATGGCCAGCAGCATACCGACAAAGAGGGCCGGCCGCGCGTCCCCAAAGTACCACCAAGTCGCGGCCACCCCCACCACGCCGCAGAGGAAGACTTGCGGCACGCCGACACAGGCCATCAGCCGGCCCATGCCCACCAAGCGCGGCAGGGAAAACTCCAATCCCACGGCAAACAGCAACACCACGACCCCAACCTCAGCCAGGGTTTCGACGCGCTCCGCTTCATGGATCAGGCTTAAACCGTGCGGCCCCGCCAACATCCCCGCCGCCAGCAATCCCACGACCGACGGCAAGCGTAGCTGTTGGAACACGAACACCCCCACGCTGGCCACGGCGAACACGATCAACAAATCGCGCAAGAAATCGAGCGGTTCCATCCAATCTACCTTTCGCGTTTTAAGAGAGGTCGAATAATCACTCCCCGATTTCGTCGCGAGGTGATTGATCGTTTCGCGCACGCCCGCATCCCACGCGAGGGGGAATCCGTCCGTCATCCTAATTGGGACATTTGTTTTCGGCGGTTCCCTAATGGCTCACCGACTTCGACCACAGATTGATGACCATCACGCCCGCCACGATGAGAACCACGCCCATGATGGCGGGCCAGTCGGGAACTTGCCGATAGAGATATACCGCCGCCACGGTCACGAGCACGATCCCCAAGCCGGACCAGATGGCGTAAGCGACGCCGACCGGAATGAAATCGAGTGCATTCGAGAGACAATAAAAGGCGACCCCGTAACCGATGATCACCACCATGCTCGGCCAAAAGCGGGTGAACTTGTCCGCTCCCTTTAACGCGCTGGTGGCAATCACTTCCGCCACGATGGCGATGGCGAGAAAGATATAGCTGTTCATGAGATTCCTCAAAAGTAGTTCTTCCAACAAGGTAAGTATAGAAAATGTCCTCGTGATGCAGTATTCGAAATCACGCGCAACGTGAAACCGTTGGGAGATTGGGAACCCATTTGTGAATTTTAGGAGCGATTTTTGTTTTCCTTCCCCCTGCCACCGCTGGCCGCTTTGTCTAAAATAGGTACAACCAGTATTAGGACGGGCCGACTCCATTCCTACTGGGAGTTTCTCGGCCGCTCGGTTTGCGAACAGGATTTCGGTGACTCCCAAACCAGAGCCTGGTTTGCCTGCGTATAATACCTACTGAGGCAGCCCCCCAATCCTGAAGCAACATCCCGACGGTGGAGCTTTATGAGTAGCCAGCGTGTGGCTACGAGAGGGCCGTATTGTATTCGATCGGCACACCTGTCGGCTCTCCCGGATGAGAAAAAGGCATAGCGGGTTGGAGTGGGTTAGAAGGCAATCGGAACGGACAGCAACAGGATAGACTATGGCACATACTACGAAAACCAGCGGCGCGCCGCCGCGCCGCCGTCAGCGCAATACCCCAGCCACGATGGAGTCGGCTTGCAAAAAGCGGCTGCGGGACCAACGCGCCTCGGACCAATCGCTTCCCGAGGCCCTGCACGCCTACGCGGAAGATACCCATACCCATGACGAAGACCGCGCTGATTTGACGATGTCTTCCGAAGCCAGCACTCCCACCCCAGACGAGGTCGAGGAAGACATCAGCAGCGGTCCCGATGATTCCTTGGGCTTGTATCTGCGCCAGATGGGCGCGATCCCGTTGTTGACGCGCGCCCAGGAACTTACTTTGGCCAAGCGGCTCGAAACCACGCGGCAACGCTTCCGCCGGTCGGCCCTGTGCAGCTGGTGGGTGTTGGACCAGGTGCTGGAACTATTCCGCAAAATTCAGGCCGGACAGATTCCGCTCGATCCGAGCATCGACGTGGTGACCAGCCTCAACCTGAGCCGGCAAGACATTTTGGCGCGCATGCCCCACAACTTGCGCACGCTGAGTCACGTCATCGAAGAGGCCGCCGCCGACTTCAAGGTGCTCATGCGTGCCACCAGCAATGAGGCCAAACAGCGCTGGCGCCGAACGTTGCGGCGCAAACTGCGCAAGGCCATCGTGCTGACCGAGGAATTGTCGCCGCGCATCGAGCTGATCGAACGCTGGACGGAGGAATTGCAGGTTTTGTCCGAATCGTTGCGCGAGCTGGAAGCGCGGACGGAAGTGGGGGGTTGTTCCGCCGCCGACCGAGACCAGCGCACCAAGTCCATCAAGGAATTGCGTGATGAGCTACTCAAGGTGCGGACCTTTCCTTATGACCTCCATCGGTTGGTGCAAATCATCGCCCAACGCCGCCGCATCTATCAGCAAGCCCGCCGCGAGTTGGCGGAAGGAAACCTCCGGCTGGTGGTGTCCATCGCCAAGAAGTATCGGGGCCGGGGCTTGTCGTTCGCCGACCTTATCCAGGAAGGCAATCGCGGTCTGATGCGGGCCGTGGACAAGTACGAGCACCGCCTGGGCTTCAAGTTCGGCACCTACGCGACGTGGTGGATTCGCCAAGGGATCACCCGCGCCCTGGCTGATCATGCCCGCACCGTGCGCGTTCCCTGTCATCAGGTGGGCACGCTGGCCGCCATTGAGCGCGTGCGCGGCGAATTGTCCGTGCAGCAAGGGCGCGAGCCAACGGTGGAGGAAATCGCCTTGGTCGTGGGCATGTCGGCGGAAGAGACGCGCTCGCTGCGTGTCGTGGGCCGGCATCCGGTCAGCTTGCACGAACCGCTCGCGGGGGACGGCGAACGGGCCTTGGAGGATTTCCTGGGGGATCCGTCGGCCATCCATCCGGGGCAAACCGTCGATCAACACTTGCTGCAAGAACGCATCGCCGAGGTGCTGCGCTCGCTGGCGCCGCGCGAACGCGAGGTCATCGAGCTACGTTTCGGTTTGAAAGACGGCCAGCCGCGCACGCTCGACGAAGTAGCCAAATTGTACGGCATCACCCGCGAGCGCATCCGCCAAATCGAAGCGCGCGGCCTTCTCAAGCTGCGTCAACCGCTCCGCAGCCAACGTCTGGCCGAGTTCGCGGAAACGGAATAAGCCGCGATACTTCTCAACAAGAGGACAGGGCGCGTTTTTCGCCAGCGACGAGGAGGCGAAAAATGTGCCCTGTCCTTTTTGTTCCCCTTTATAATAGCGCGGGAGGTTTGCAGCCATGAACAAACCACTTCAAAAGGTGAATAACAAGTGCGCATTTTTTTGAAACAGTGAGATGGACTTCATTCCAGGCATCCAGAAACCCGCGCTGGCTGCACCAGCGCGGGTTCTCGTTTATCATTCGCGTTACTTGCCACTCGCCGAGGCGCTCGGCGTGGCATCCGCTTCGAGGTCGCCCAAAGCGTATTGGATGCCGGCCAGATAGTGCCGCAACACCGTCGGATTGTGGAAGATCTCGTTGCGGTGGCCGAGCGAGCAATAAAATGTCCGCCCCTTGCCATAGGTGCCGACCCAGCTGACTGGATACAGTCCGTCCTTGCGGCTTCCCTTGCTCACGTCCATCTTGTCCGTATCGAGGGCCAGCAGGAACTTACGGTCGGTGGGCAAGGCGGTGTCGGCGCGGAACTGGTAAATCTCATCGGTGGCCTCGAAATCCTTGCCGTCGAAAGCGGCGTTGATTGGATGAGCGGGGGCTAAATTCTTGATGGGCACCTTGGTATGCCAAGGATGACCGGCGAACGCTCCGCCCATCATCTGGTTGTACTCCTTCCAGCCCTTGTACGTATCCGTGGCGGAGTGAACGCCGATCAGACCTTTGCCGCTCTGGACGAAATCGACCAGGCTCTGTTTCAGCATTTCCTCGCGTTCCAGGGCTGCTTTGCGCTCGGCGGGGTCTTTCGGCAAATCCTTGGGCCGCAGGCATTCGCCGGTGGTGTTGAGCATGAACACAGCATCGAAGGCCTTGAGCTTCTCCGGTTCGAACCAGGATTCATCCTCGGTGGCGAAGGCCGTGTAAGCGCCGGTCTTGTCCCCCATCATGGTGATGGCCTTGACGCCGATGGGGATGGAACCGTGCCGGAAGCCGTTGGTCTTGCTGAAGATCAAAATCTTCCGCGCCTGTTGCGGCTTGGCCGGCGCCTTGTCCGGGAGTGCGGCGTTGATCTGATCGAGCAATTGATCCTGGCCGAAGACCGGCCCATGCAACACCGCTACCAACGTGACAACCAGCCCCGGCAACCATGAACGATGAAACATAGGTGTATCCTCTGGAAAGTGACAAACGGAAAGGAACATCCGCGTTACTTGCTCAATGGTTTGATCTTGACATTGCGAAACATGACGGCCGCGCCGTGGTCCTGGAAGCCGATGTGCCCCTCGCGTTTGAAGTCCTTCAAGGCCGTCTTGAATTTGTTCTTGGTGCCGTCGGGGTTCATGTTGGGGGTAGTCCATTGGTTCAGGTCCATGTCAATGATTTGCTCGCCGTTCATCACGACGCGGATTTTATTATCTTGGGCCGTGATGACGACATGGTTCCACTCCCCTTTCTTGGCGGCGTTCTTGGACGGGGCCAGGCAATCGTAAATGGCGCCGCAGCTGTGTTTGCCGGGCTTGGGGGAGGGATTATCGACTTGAATTTCGATGCCGGTCTGCACGTTGTCGGTCGGCTTGTCGGTGCGGATGAAGACGCCGCTATTGCCGGTGGTCTTGAATTCTAGGTCCAAGATGAAGTCGCCGTAGCGGTCCTTGGTCCAAATGTCGCCGGCCCGATCCTTGCGGACCAACGCCCCATCCTCGACCACCCAGCCAGCGCCGGGCTGCTTGCCCGTGCGGTCGGTCCAGCCGGTCAAGTCTTTGCCATTGAACAGCGGCACGAACCCCTGTTGGGCGGAGTCGCCGGCGGCCCCGGAAGTGATAAAGGCCAGTCCGGTTAAGAGGGTCAGCAGCAAACCAAGCGCTTTGCTGGCTTGTGTCATGGATGAGTCTCCTTGTGAAAGCGACTTAACATACCCAAGCCGGTCGCCAGGCGACCAATCGCCAGGCGACCGGCTTGGATTCTTTGGACATTACTTGAGCACCTCCCGCACGGGTTTGCCGTGCGTGATCGGCATGGGGCGGTCATCGCGGGTATGGACGACCGCTTCCGGGTCGAGATTCATGGCGGCGAACAGGGTGGCGGCTAGGTCTTCCATCGACACGGGGTCTTTCCTTGGCTCGGCGGCTTTGGCATCGGAAACGCCATGCACGAGGCCGGGCCGAACGTTGCCGCCGGCCAGGATGCCACAGAAACAGTTCGGATAATGGTCTCGGCCGTCACGACTGGCGCCGGCGCCGCTGACGCCGCCTTGACCAACCTTTGGCGTCCGGCCAAATTCACCGCCGAGATAGACGACCGTATCTTCCAGCAGACCGCGTTGCAGCAAGTCTTCCAGCAGGGCGGAATAGGCTTGGTCCAGCTTGGGGAGCAGCTCTCCCTTGAGTTTGCGGAAGTTGCCGCTGTGCGTGTCCCAGACGTGATGGCCGGACAAGGTGCAATCGGACACCGTGACCATGCGGGCGCCCGCCTCGATCAACCGGCGAGCCAACAGACAGCCTTGACCGAACGTATTGCGGCCATAGCGGTCGCGGAGGCGCGGCGGCTCGGTGCTCAGGTCAAACGCCGATTGTCCCTGGCTGCTGGTGATCAAGTCGATGGCCCGCCGTTGGAAATCGCTCATGGCTTGCGGGCCAGCGGCGTCGAGCAGCGTTCCGCGGTCCAACACCTTCAGCAAGTCGCGGCGGTCGTGCAACCGTTCGGGGGTGATCCCTTGTTGCTGCTGGAAGGCATCGACGCGGAAGTTCGCCCCGTTGGGGTCTTGGGCAATCAGCATCGGATCGGCGCTGCTCCCCAACCAGCCCCCGGTTTGGCCGCGGAAGAACGAACCTTGGTCGTGCAGCCGAGCCGGCAGCATCACGAAGGGGGGCACGCGGCTGAGCCGGGGCGGGGCCAATCGGCAGGCCAACGCGCCGAGCGCCGGCGGATCATCGGGCCGAGTGCGGAGCTGGCCCGCATTATCGGATTTCGGATCGACGCCGGTGAACAGGTAGCAGCCGGCGGGTTGATGATTGCGATTGGGATGATGCAGGGTGCGGATGATGCTGTAATGCTGGGCCATGCCGGCCATTTGGGGCAGATGCTCGCAGATGAGCGTGCCGGGAACACTGGTGGTCATCGGCTGAAACTCGCCGCGATATTCTTCCGGGGCGTCCGGCTTCATGTCCCAGATGTCGATCTGACTCGGTCCGCCATAGAGATAGAGGAAGATGCACGACTTAGGCCGGCCCCGCTCGCGCCCGGCGGCTTTGGCCAGGGCTTCCGCCTGCCACAGACGCGGCAACGACAGACCAAACAGACCCAGAGTTCCGACTTGCACAAAGCGGCGCCGGTTGAGTGTGTGATGATTATGAGTCATTATTCCCCTCCTTCATGGGCGAGCGTGGCGGGTTCACCTGTCAACCAGAGTGCCAAAGGCAGAGGCAATATCGTTGAACGGATCAAACCGCCAACGATTGTAGGGGAGAGTATCCGCTGACACGCACTCCGGCCGCTATGAGGATTTAGGTTATGATCCCAAACCATTAGGCAGCGCGTTGGTGCATTCGGTTGGGTGGATGTATCTTACCCAAGAGGTCGCCCAAGTGAAAGAAAAAAGCGGCGTCTAGCGTTCCCGGCGTCGTAAATGTAAATCACTGGTGGGAATGAGCGGCATTGAACCATTGGCCGAGGCTGGCTTGGCGGACGCGCAGCCGCAACCACCGCCGCAGCCAGTCTTGCGGTACGTCCAGGTGCGCCACGTCTGGCGCGCGATGTACCCCATCGCCGCCGCCACGATGACCAGGACTAGGCCGCATTGCCAATCCATGCGGACATTCCTCTCGGCTTCACGCCTCTACTCGAAAAATGATATCCACCATTGGAATCATCGTTTTGCGCTTGCTCCCTATGGCCCGCGCTCACGATGAATTTCCATAACCATCACCCGATCCAACTGCCCACTTGATACACCAGCAGCGCTCCCACGTAAGCCAGCACCGTCATGTACACGAAAGTGAAGACCGGCCAGCCCCAGCCGCCGGTTTCGCGCTTGATGATGGCTAGTGTGGAAGCGCACTGACAGCATAAAGCAAAAAAGACCATGAGCGACAACGCCACCGACACCGTGAAGACCGGGCGGTTCGGCTGGTGGTCCCAAGTCGCGGCAATCATGGCCCGGCCCAAGCGGGTATCGGCAACGTTGGCGGCTTCCTCGATCTCGCCGGGGTCCGCCTCGCCGATGTTGTAGATGATGCCCAAGGTGCCGATGACCACTTCGCGGGCCGGGAAGCTGGCGATGGCCGCCATGCCAATTTTCCAATCCCAACCCAAGGGCCGGACCACTGGCTCAACGGCGTGTCCCATCCGACCCAGGAAACTATGACTCTTCCAAGCCCCTTCAAGGCGGTTTCTTTGTGCCTGAAGCGGTTCCATCGCTTTTTCCAAGGCTTCCATCTCTTCCTCAACAGGAGCGATTTCGGCTTCCAAGGCCGCCTTGCGCTGTTCCAACTCCTGCCGTTCTGGTTCCGTCAAGCCCACGACAATGAATAGGAAGCCTCGACTGGGGCGGGGGTTCAGCTGTTCGTCGATGGCGTTGCTCTCCTCTTGGAGCGGTTGAATCTTCGCTTCCAATTCGGCCAATTGATCCTGGAGCGGCGCGATCCGCTCCTCTTCGGCGCTGATCAATTCGGGGTAAGGGCGGCCTTCGGCATCGTGGTAGGGAAAATAGAGCAAGGCCCACACCACGATCATACTGGCGAGGATGATCGTGCCGGCGCGATAAAGGAAAGCCCAGCCGGCGTCGAACATGCGCCGCAGCACTGAGCGCAACGACGGCCATTTGTACAAGGGCATCTCCATGACAAAGACCGGCGTTTCGCCGCGCAACAACGTCCGCTTGAGGGCGAAGGCAATCAGGGGGGCTAGAATGATGCCGAGCAGGTACAGGCAAAACATGACCACCCCCTGAAGGTTGAACAGGTAGAGGGAAATGGTCCGCTCTCCCCAAGAAAATGTGACATCGGTAAGGAAGCGCAAGGGGATGAACGCTCCGATGAGCAGGATGTACACCGGCAAGCGGGCCGAGCAGCTCATCAGCGGAGCGACCAGGATGGTGGCCAGACGGTCGCGGCGGTTCTCGATGACGCGCGTGGCCATGATCCCCGGCACCGCGCAGGCAATCGACGACAGCATGGGGATGAACGATTTGCCGCTCAGTCCTGCCCGCGACATAATCTTGTCCATCAAATAGGCGGCGCGGGCCATGTAGCCGCAATCTTCCAAGAGGGCGATGAAGGCGAACAGGATCATGATCTGTGGCAAGAAGATGATGACACTGCCGACGCCGATGACGACGCCATCCGCTAACAAGCTGACCAACGGCCCGGTGCCCAGATTTTCCTTGATGAGGTCAGCGACATACCCCACGCCGCCGTCGATCCAGTCCATGAGCGGCGCCGCCCAGCTGAAGATCGACTGAAAGACGAGGAACATCACGGCCAGGAACACCAGCGTTCCCCAGATTTTATGGGTCAGCACGCGGTCGATGCGGTCGGTCCAGGTGACAGGGCGTTGGTCCGGGCGCTGCACGCAATCGGATGTCACGTGGCGAATCCAGCCGTAACGGGAACGGGCCTCGACCGCCGGCACGCCACAGCCGGCCTCCGCCAGCCGCTGTCGGGCCTCTTGCACTTGGGATTTGATCTGTTCGCCATGCTTAGCCGCCGCCCGTCGTTCGGTGTGTCCGCCGACATCGAGCAGCAGCCGGCGCACCAGGTACGGTTCCATGCCGTTGCCAAGGGATTGCTGTAAGGTGGACACTTCCTGCTCGAAGGCGGAGGGAAACTCCGGCGTTTTGGCCGGCGGCGGCTGGCCGGCCGCCTCGGCGATGGCCTGTTTGAGCCGGTCCAATCCCTTACTCTTGTTGGCCTGGATCGGCACGACGGGGACGCCGAGTTGTTGGCTCAGTTGGTCGGCGTCAATGCGCGTCCCTTGTCCCTCGGCCACGTCGATCATGTTCAGGGCCACGACCACCGGCACGCCCAATTCCAGGGCTTGCGTGGTCAGATACAGGTTGCGTTCCAAGTTCGAGGCATCGACGATGGACACGACGACATCGGGGCGCGGCTCGCCGGCTTGGTGGCCAAGGATCAAGTCCACGGCCACCATCTCATCCGGGCTGCGCGGCGCCAGGCTGTAGGTGCCCGGCAGATCAACCAGATCGAACACTTGGCCGTTGTACGTCAGCTGTCCCTTCTTGGTTTCGACGGTGACGCCGGGATAATTGCCGACGCGCTGCCGCATGCCCGACAGAGCGTTGAACAACGTGGTCTTGCCGGTGTTGGGATTGCCCACCAAAGCAACCGTGATATGGCGCGCGAGTGTTTTCATGGATTTGGAAGGTGTGGGTAGGTAGTAGGTAATCCGATGTCGTTTAGCGGGCGAGCACTCTTACTGCGTTCGCACCTGAATACACGCCGCTTCGCTGCGGCGCAGGCTGAGGCGGTAGTCGCGCAGGCGGATTTCCAGGGGATCGCCAAAGGGGGCCACGCCAATGACTTCAACCGGCTCCCCTTCCAAGAGTCCCATTTCCAACAGGCGTTGTACCAAGGAATCACTACCTTGAACCGTCTCGATGCGGGCGTGTTGGCCCACTTGTAGCTGATCCAGGGTTGTCATTCAAAAAATCCCTTCACGGCACGGGCAACTCCAGGGGGCCTGGCAGCGGGCGAACCATGACTTGCATGGCCAACTCGCCGCGCAAACTCAAACGCGCGCTGCCGACGCGCAACAGGCACGGGCTGCCGGCTTGCAGCATCTGCAACTGGGACCCGATGCGGATGCCAAGTTCCGCCAGCCGCCCCACCCAGGCCGCCTCGCCGGACACGTCCACCACTTCCGCCCATTCTCCGGAACCGAGCAATTCCAGAGGAAGTACATAATCAACCAAGATAAAAATCCTGATTCTTCGCGGGAAGCTCCCCTTGGAGGATATTGAGACAGATTCTCATTATTCACTGTACGTGAACGGGGGCGGTTGTCAAGAGACGGTTCCCTGGATTGATCGGTTTGTGCTTAGCTATTGTCATAAAATGATGAATTCGTCAATAGCCCGTATGGGTCGATTTTTGGTTGCTTTAACGTGGTGAGGCTTCCAGCACCTGGCGATAGTAGCGCGGCACCCCCTCATAGGCGCGGTCATAGGTGATTGCCAACGGCACGTTGATATAGTCCTCGGCGGTGAGAAACAGGGGCATGTCGGTAAGGACGTCCCCCACGGCCACCGGCTCGACGTACGCGATGACGGCGGGGCCGGCGGCATAGGCGGCAAGCGTCAGTGGCTTGCACGCTGGCATTATACCAGGGCGGGCGGTGGAAATAACAAGGCGGAGCCTGGCGCGTGGGAAACGTCTTGTTTCGTGCGGTTGGAGAATGATCGGGGCACTAACACTTTCTCCGCACCGGCAGCCATTCAATACCCCACGGCGCAGCCGTCCTTGCGTGGCTCGGAGCCGCCGTGCAGCATGTTGGTGCGCGGATCGATAAGGATGCCCTGAAAGCCGCCGCCGTTGCGCGGGGTGAGGAAGACACGGTGGCCGCGGCATGTCAGCTCGTTGAGGACCGCCGGCTTGATGCCGCGTTCGGCGGAAACCGTTCCGCCTTCCTCGTCGGCGGGTTCGCCGGTCGGCGTCGAGGAACCGAAATGTTGCAAGCGCGGCGCCTCGCCGGCCTGCTGAATGTTCATGCCGAAGTCAATCAGGTTGCACAGGATTTGCACATGCCCTTGCGGCTGCATGTCCCCGCCCATCACGCCGAACACCAGCCACGGTTTCCCCTTCTGGGTCACGAAGGCCGGAATGATGGTATGGAACGGCCGTTTGTGCGGCTCCAGGCGGTTGAGGTGCTTGGCATCCAGAGCGAACAACGTGCCCCGATTCTGCATGACGAAACCGAGGTCGCCGGGCACCAGCCCTGAACCGAAGCCGAAATAGTTGCTCTGAATCAGGGACACGCAATTGCGATCCTTATCGACGACGCACAGATAAATCGTGTCGCTCTTCCCCAGTTTGGGGTCTCCCGGCTCAATTTGAGTCAGCGCTTTTTTCATGTCGATCCATTGTCGGCGGCGTTCGGCGTAGGGCTTGGAAATCAGCTCGGCCGTCGGCAGTCGAGCGAAATCCGGGTCGGCGTAGAAGCGGGCGCGGTCCTCATAGGCCAGCTTTTTCGCCTCGATGAACAGGTGCCAGTAATCCGCCGAGTCGGCCCCCATCTTCTGGAGGTCGTATCCTTCCAGGATGTTGAGCATCTGCAAGGCGGCGATCCCTTGACCATTGGGCGGCAGCTCCCACACTTCATAGCCGCGATAGGTTGTGCTCACCGGCTCGATCCAGGTGGACGTATGGTCCGCGAAATCCTTCAACGTGAACAACCCGCCCATCTTGTCGGAGAAAGCGACCATTTCCTTGGCGAGCTGCCCCTTGTAAAACGCATCACGTCCTTGCTCGGCGATGGCCCGGTAGCTACGGGCCAGGTAGGGATTCTTGAACACTGCCCCCGCCTGGGGCGCCTTGCCGTCGATGAGATAGGTCTTGGCCGTGTCGGGATGTTGGCGGAGCTTGGTCTCGGCATTGTGCCAGGATTCGGCGATGACTTCCGTCACCGGAAAGCCGTTCTCGGCGTAGGCGATGCTGGGGGCCAATAGCTGATCGAAGTTCCAGGAGCCGAACCGCCGGCGCATCTCATCCCAGCCATCGACGCAACCAGGGACTGACCAACTGAGCGGTCCGGTTTGCGGAATCTCTTGATGTCCCTGCTCGGCGAACCAGGCGCGGGTGGCGCGGTACGGCGACCGGCCCGAGGCATTGAGGCCGTAGAGCTTCCGCGTCTTGGCGTCCCAGATGATGACGAATAGATCGCCGCCGATGCCGCAGCTCATCGGTTCCGTCAAGCCGATGGCAGCGTTGGCGGCGATGGCCGCATCGACCGCGTTGCCGCCGCGGCGCAACACGTCCAAGCCCACTTGCGCCGCCAACGGTTGACTGGTCGCCACCATGCCATGCGGTGCCATCACCACCGACCGCCCCGACCGATACGGCGTCGGCGCGTGCCGTTCCCCTGCCCAGACTTGATTCCACATGAACATCAACCCCATGAACAACACCAGCGCCGTGCCTATCTTGAGCATGTCCATCCCCTTTCCGTCCTGTCGTTTGGCGAGCCGGTACGAATATGATGAGGATTATAAGAAAAATCGCCGTCTGTGGGTTAGCGACAATTTTCAAAAGCATTACCCCAGATTGGAAATCCGCCCTCGATCTTCCTTGCCAGGGTAATAGACTCTTCCATGATGCCTTTTCTCCACTTTCTCGCTTGCCAAGGACGCACCGCCTGCCCATACTGATGCCGGTAGCACTTGGCCGAACAGGTTTTCCCTTCATTCAATTCCCCCATTCACAGAGGAAGCATCCATGAAGTGTCACCTTACTATCGCTCTGGTCGTCCTGATTACGCCGTTAGCGAGCGTGGCGGCGGAACCGGAACGGCTCTTGTCCCCCGGCACGCAAGTCTATTTTCGCTGGGACGGCGTCCAGGCGCATCAAGCCGCCTATCGGCAAACAGCTCTCGGCAAAACCCTACAAGGAGACACCGGCACCTTCTTTGCCAGCCTGGTCGGGGAGCTGAAGGAACAACTGGGCGCCACGCTGACCGTGCCGCAACTGTTGGCCGGCGCCACCCCCGAACGCTTGCAGCAGCTTCAGACGGACGCCGAAGCGGCCCCCAAGCTGCTCGACATCATCACCGCTCATGGTTTCGTGGCGGGTTTCGAGGTGCGGTTCGCGCCGTTGCGCGGCGTCGGCGCCGGCGGCGCCGGCGGCTTGGCCGACATGTTTCCTTTGGAGTTCACCCTGATATTCCCCCAAGCGGGCAAAGAGCCTGTCCCCTTCGAGGCCGCTTTCCGCCTACTGGCTCTCGTGGCCGAACAGCCGCTCAAGGAAGACATCATCAACCAGCGCAAGGTATTGTCCTTCTCCGAAGGGGAAGGGCAAGACACGATTTACTTCGTCGGCTGGACCGATGACGCCGACGCGATCTTCGTCATCGGCGCCAGCAAGCCGGAGAACGTGGTCAAACGCGCCGCCGCCAAGCAATCGCTACTTACCGACAACGCCTTGTTCCGGCGCGTGAACACGTTCAAGGAATTTCCGACGGCATCGCGGGGCTTCGTGAATCTCGAAGCGCTGGTGAAGTTCGGATCGGTGGCGGCCCCCGAAGCGGCGCGGATCATCAACGAGCTGGGTCTGAACGGTCTGAAGGATTTGACTTTCCATACCGGCTTCGCCGGGGACGCCGGCAAGACGCTGATTCAGCTCGATGTCACCGGCGAGCGCAAGGGGCTGCTCAAGCTGGCTGCCGGCAAACCGTTCCAACTCGGCGACCTGCCCCCTCTGCCGGACGATACCACCAATTTCTCGGCCTTGCGCATCGACCCCGCCGCCCTGTTCGATGTTGGCGTGGAAATAGTCGAGATCATCATGAAATTGGACGCTCCCGACCAGGAGCCGGGGGTCAAGCAAGCGCTGGAACAGGCCGACAAGCTGCTCGGCGTCAACATCCGCCAAGACTTGATCGGTTCGCTGGGAGACATGCTGGCGACCTACAACTCCCCCGCCGAGGGACCGTTGGGTCTGGGACAAGTGATGCTCATCAAAGTCAAGGATGCGGAGAAACTCGAAGCGTCCTTGAACAAGATGCTCAAGGCCCTAACACCGTTGGCAGGGGGTGGCATGTCCGTGAAAAAGAAGGCCTATCGCGGCGTGGCCACCTATGAGCTGCACGTTGGACAAGAAGCGTTTTTCTTCGTGCCGACGTACACGATTCACAAAGGCTGGTTCGCGATCAGTCTCTTCCCGCAGCCGATCCACGGCCTCATCTTGCGGGGCAACGGCGAGCTGCCGGTCTGGGAACCCGGCCCGCGCGTCCGCCAGTCGTTGGCCCAGCTGCCCAAGGACTACGTCGCCCTATCGGTGTCTGATCCCCGGCCGTCGATCAAACAGCTGCTCAACTTTCTGCCTATCATTTTCGGCCTGTTCAACAGCCTTGAGCCTGACAGCAAGGTCGTGGAGGTCGGCTCGCTGCCGAATGCCCACGAGGCGACGCGCTATTTGTTCCCAAATGTCACAGTCGCCACGGCCTCCGGCGACACGCTGCGCATTGAAACGCTGTCGTCGCTGTACGTGCCGGTGGAGCTGTCCGGCTTGGATATCTATATGTTTGTGTTTTTCGTGTTCGCGCGGTTCCTGTGAGAGGGCGTGATGATCGATTAGCGGGCGAGCCGGCGCTTGCCTTCGGCTCGCTCGCTAAACATGCCTATTTCACTGTCCGGGACGATCACGCCGCCAACCGGCGCGGGTCCGGGGCATCGCTGAGGCGCGTCTCGGCGAAGCGCTCGCCGGTGGCATCGTAGAACAGGATGCGATCCTCCTCGCCGGCCCAGATGGCGTAATTCCGCAGCAGGCGGGGGCCTTGCACCTGGAAGAATAGGCCGCACGGTTTGCCGGCGCGTTTGATCACCGCCTGAAACAGCGGCGTTTGCGTGATGTCGAGATTATCATGTTCGCATAGGATGCGCCGCACGTAGCGGCATAGATCGTCCATCGTGGCTAACGATACGTAGCTCGTCTCCATCCGAACCTCTTTGCTCTCAGTGGTCCATCAAGGGGGTGAATGGAATCCATTGCACCGCCATTTCATATCGGCTTTCCCCGCGCGCGGGACAACCTCTCACCAGCGTTTTCGCGGCCCAGATGGGTCTGGTTTTACCAAGCGTGCAACTGGCGCAGGGCCTCGTAGAGCGCGATGCCGGCGGCGGTGGCCAAGTTGAGGCTGCGCACGTGAGAGGTACGCATGGGAATCCGCAACGCCTGCTCACCGTACCGGCGCGTGACGGTCTCCGGTAGGCCGCGCGACTCGCCGCCGAACAGCAGCACGTCGCCGGGCTGATAGGTCACGGAAGTATAGGGACGCGCGGCGTGGGCGCTGAAGCAGAAAATGCGATGGCCGGCCAGAGCGGTTTCAAACTCTTCCAGGGTCGCGTGGCGGCGCAGCTCCACCGCTGGCCAGTAGTCCAGTCCCGCGCGGCGCACCTGGCGATCATCCAGGCGAAATCCCAACCGCCCTATCAGGTGCAACGGCACATCGTTGGCCGCGCACAAGCGGGCGATGTTGCCGGTATTGGGCGGGATCTCCGGTTCCCACAACGCCAAGTGAAGCAGTGACAAGACAGACTCCTGAAACGGCTGTAGCAATTAGGTCATTCGTGCTTAGTGCTTCGTGCTTAGTGCTTGAAATCATTGCGCGGGTAGTCCCCCATACGGCAAAACGAAGCACCAAGAACTAAGCACCAAGAACGAACTACCCACTGCCGATGAATCGATCAGGGAGATTCTGTTTTTATCTTATCCACCGCGCATCCAAAGGCGGAGGTAGTCGCACATGGCGGAGACGCGAGACCATCGACGGCTCGATTGGCTGGCGGGTGGGCTGTTTGTGATGGGTCTGGTGACAGCCCTTTGTGTTTTCAGTCATGAGCCGTCCCTGAGCCGGGCAGGCGCGGGGGGGACGGGCAACCTGCTCGGTCCCGCCGGCGCCTGGTTGGCGCGGCGGCTGTATCAGCCGTTGGGAGTCGGGGTGTATCCGTTACTGGCGGGCTGGTTCGTCGTGGTGTTGATGCTGCTGGTGCGGAAGAATGGACGGCGGTGGCTGCGGCGGTTGGCAGGCTGGCTGCTGCTGCTACCGGCAACGGCACTGGCGGCCTTCTACCTTCATTCCACCACGGCGGGAGGAACTCTGGGGGAGTGGCTGGCGGGGTTACTCGCCGGGCAGCTCTCACCGTTAGGTGGTTTGGGAACGGTCACGGCCGTTTTCGCGCTGGGATTGTGGCTGGCGCTGGACAACGTCTTGACGGCGATGATGACTTACTTATATCACTTTATAGCCGGTGTGCTCACGGGGCTGGGGCGCGCCTTGTGGTGGTGTGCGCGATGTTTCTGGAAGCTGGCCGGCCGGTCCCCCAAGACGCCAGCGACAAAGAGCGCCGTTCTCCTTGCCATGCCAACGCCAGCGCCGCCGCCGGTGTTGAAAATACATCCGCCCGAAGTCGAGACGGACCCGCCGGCGGAGCCGATCCCCGAACCGGCAGCGCCGCCCCCCGACACCATCCCCATTCATGTGGCCGGCACAGTCCCCCCCAGCGCGTCGGCTCCGCCGGTGGCGACTAATGATGATTTCGAGCTGCCGCCGTTGAGTCTGCTCGATGACGCCGAGCCGGTGGACTTGCACGAACAAGAGCCGCTGTTGCGCGAGCGGGCGGCCCTGTTGGAAAAGACCTTCGCCGACTTCGGCCTGAAAGTGCGCATCGTCGGCATCAACGCCGGTCCCGTCATCACGCAGTACGAGGCGGCCCTGGAGACCGGCTTGCGCGTCCACAAGGTTACGCGCCTATCCGATGACATCGCCTTGAATCTGCGCGTTTCCAGCGTGCGCATGGTGGCCCCGATTCCCGGCAAGAACACTGTCGGCATCGAGATTCCCAACGAACAGCGGGCCAAAGTCGGCTTGAAGGAAGTCATCCGCGCCCTGGGCGCGAAAGCGGCGCGGGGCAAGGTGCCGCTGTTTCTCGGCCAGGACACCGAGGGGCAGCCGCTCTTTCACGACTTGGCCGACATGCCGCACTTGCTCATCGCCGGTCGCACCGGGACTGGCAAATCCGTGTGTCTGAACGCCATCATTCTCAGCATCCTGATGATGCGCCGGCCCAGCGAAGTCCGTATGATCATGATTGACCCGAAGCGCACGGAATTGAGCGAATACGGCAAAATCCCCCATCTGATGCACCCGGTTGTCACCGATCCCAAGAAAGCCGAGGCGATCTTGGCCTGGGCCGTAGACAAAATGGAGGAACGCTACGACATCCTCAGCCGGGCGCGCGTGCGCGGCATCAGCCAGTTCAACGCCTTGACGCCGCAGGAGATCGAACGCCGCATCAAGCCCGAAGATGAGCAGGAACGCCGCCGCGTCACCGAACCGATGCCCTACATTGTCATCTTCGTGGACGAAGTGGGGGACCTGATGATGATGATGAAAAAAGAGATCGAAGGGCACATCATTCGCTTGGCCCAGAAATCGCGGGCCGCCGGCATTCATCTGGTCGTGGCCACGCAGAAGCCGACGGTGGATGTCATTACTGGCCTCATCAAGTCCAACCTGCCAGCGCGGATTTGCTTCCAGGTATCCAGCCGGACGGATAGCCGGGTCGTCCTGGACGAGATGGGAGCGGAAAAACTGCTCGGACGGGGCGACATGCTCTTCCTGCAACCGGGCACCAGTACCATTGTCCGCGCCCAGGGGACCTACGCCAGCGACGCCGAAATCCTGCGCGTGGTGGAGTACCTGGAGTGTGAGCCAAACTTCGAGCCAGAATTGATGCAACTCCACGCCGCCGCCGGCAAGGGCAAACTGACCGAACGCCTTAGCGAGCGCGACGAGCTGTACGAGCAAGCCATCGAAATCGTCGTCCGCGAGGGGCGCGGCAGCGTGTCGTTGCTGCAACGGGTACTGGGCATCGGCTATGGCCGGGCCGCCCGCTTGGTGGATTACATGGCCGAGGATGGCATCGTCGGCAACTACAACGGCAGTCAAGCCCGCGACGTCCTCTTCACCTGGGAACAGTGGGAGGAGATGAAGAAGGTAGGATAGTGTCGTGACGGCGGAGTCAGCGGGTACTGTTCGCTGAAAGAAATGGGGGCTGGCTATCCAATCCGGCCTATCGAATGATTTACTTCATCGGTTCGCGCCGGAAGCGAGTAGTTCGCGCGAACCGATGAAGCACTCCAACATCGACCCACCGCGCACAGCAACGGAAAACCCCTGATCGGAACCCCGTCTATTTTCTCATTGAAAACCCACCTTCCCTTGCCACCCGCGTTTCCTCGTCTCATACTGAAGAGTACCAGGGGCTAACGCCCCTGGCTATGAACTGTCGTCCCTTTGGGGCTTGGGGACCACTGAAAGTTGACCGCTAACATCTTTACCTCTTTCTCGAAAGGACCTTTATCGTGTTGCCTAGCGTTGCGGTGGTGGGCGCGACCGGTGCGGTCGGCGAGGTCATGCGGCAGGTATTGAGCGAACGCTCGTTCCCCTTCCGCGCCCTGAAATTCGTGGCTTCGGAACGCAGCGCGGGGAAACCGATGGAGTTCAACGGCAAAACGTACACCGTCGAGCTGTTGCGGCCCGAAGCGTTCGAGGGGGTGGACATCGTCTTGTCCAGCACGCCCGCGTCGATTAGCCGGGAATTCAGCCCTATCGCCGCCAAGGCGGGGGCCATCGTCGTCGATAACTCCAGCGCCTGGCGCATGGACCCGGACGTGCCGTTGGTGGTGCCGGAAGTGAACGCCGACGCCTTGGACCGCATTCCCAAGGGGATCGTGGCCAATCCCAATTGTTCGACGATTCAGATGGTGGTGGCCCTGAAGCCGTTGCACGACTTGGCTAAGATCAAGCGTGTCGTCGTCTCGACTTATCAAGCCTCGTCCGGCAAGGGAGCCAAGGGGTTGTTCGAGTTGGACGCCCAGCTGACAGCTCTCGGTCGTGGCGAGTCGATGCCGCCGGTGACGGCCCACGCCGCCCAGCTGGCCGGCAATGTCCTGCCGCACGACTGGAAGCTCGGCGCGGACGACTATTCCGAGGAAGAATGGAAGATGATCCGCGAAACGCGCAAGATCATGGGGGATGAATCCATTCAAGTCTCCCCCACGACGGCCCGCGTCCCGGTGCGCATCGGCCATTCGGAAGCGATCAACCTGGAATTTCACCAGCCGATCACCGTCGAACAAGCCCGCGCCGCGCTGCGCCAAGCCCCTGGCATCGTCCTGTTCGATGACTACGCTCAGGGACAAGTGCCGCTGGCCCTGGACGCCACTGGTCGGGACGAAGTGTTCGTCGGCCGCATCCGCCGCGATCCGTCCGTGCCGCACGGCCTCAACCTCTGGGTCGTCGCCGACAACCTCCGCAAAGGGGCCGCCACCAACGCCATTCAAATCGCTGAGGTATTGGTGCAGAAGGGGAAATGGGGGAAGAGATAGGAAATGATGTTCCCATTAAAACTTTTTTATCGATTCATCGATTCATGTCAATGGTCGGCCGCTGGCGCGAAATAGTGAATCCGCGCAAGACGCGGTGGAACCCAGATAGGATATGATCCTGATGGCATTTATCCGAGGAATCTTAATTCCTCGCCCTACTTACCCCAACAACCCCCAGAGCGGCTCGCCGTCGCAGATGCGATAGGGGCGGTGTTCGCGGTCGTGGATTTCGGTGTCGGGGGGGAGGCCGAAGGCGGCGTAAATGGTGGCCAGCAGGTCTTCGGGGGCCACTGGGTTGTCCTTGACGTAGGCGGCGCGGGCGTCGCTGGCGCCATGGACTTGGCCGCCGCGAATGCCGCCGCCGGCCAGCACGGCGGAGTAGCAGGCTCCCCAATGGTCGCGGCCGGCGTGCTGGTTGATGCTCGGCGTCCGGCCAAATTCGCCGACCAGCACCACCAGCGTTTCGTCGAGCAGGCCGCGTTGCGCCAGGTCTTCGAGCAGGGCGGAATAGCCCTGGTCCAGCGGCGGGATGCAGTATTTTTCCTTGAGCATGGCATAGCCGGTGATGCCCCCCAGACCGCCGATGTTGCCGTGATTGTCCCAGACATTGGAGATTCTGCCGTTGGGCATGAAGTACATCCAATTGACCGACACCAAACGGACCTTGGCTTCGACGAGCCGCCGGGCCAGTAGGAAACTTTCGCCGTACTCGTTGCGGCCATAGCGGTCGCGCACGGCGGGAGCTTCCAAATCGAGCTGAAAAGCCCGCTTGGCGACCGGGGAAGACATCATGCGATAGGCTTGTTCCTGAAAATCGCTCAAGTCCGTCGGCCCGCGCTGGTTTTGCAAGCGGCGGTCGAAATCCTCAAGAGTGCGCAGCAAGCCGCGCCGGGCCAGCAGGCGGGTATCATCGATGTCCGGCGGCGGCGTCAGAGCATGGTCGGAGGGTTGGCTGGCGTTGGGGGCCTCCTTCAATTCGAGCGGATCGAAACGGGGACCCAGGAAGCCCGCGTAGGTGCCAGCGTAAGTGACGCCATCATGGCCAATCGGGCGCGGCACGGTGACACTGGCCGGTAGCACCCCCGCGTCGCTGAATTGCGCCACCACCGCGCCGACGTTGGGAAAGTCGCCGCGGCGCCGTTGATTGCGCGGCACCACCAAAGAGGGATTGCGCTTGCCCGTCAGGGTGTGATACACCGATGGCTCATGATTGTTGCTTTGGTGGCTCATCGAGCGGATAATGGCCGTCTTGTCGGTGTGTCGGGCGAACAGCGGCATCTGGTCGCACACATCAATGCCGGGGACGACGGTGCGAATCGGCTGAAATTGGCTGCGAATGCCTTCGGGGGCATCGGGCTTGAGGTCCCACATATCCTGGTGCGGCGGCCCACCCCAGAGGAAGATGAAGATACACGACTTGGCCTTGCCCTTGAGCCGAGTGGCTGGGGTGCCCGCCCGCACGCGCTCGGCCTGCAACAACCCCGGCAGCGTGACCGCTCCCAACCCCAGCTGCCCCAACCGCATCATGGCATCGCGACGGTGTAACATGGCAATCGTCCTTTGCGACCAAGGTTCCCAATTCCGCAGCGCACCGTCAATGTACCGCGCCAACGGCAAGAATGAAGCATTTTTTTTTCAATGCTTCAAATGGTCCTCGCCGCGTTGAGCCGTGCATGTCATCCACGGCCGATTGCCGCGAATGGCTTGCGGAGTCACGCCAAGCCGACTGCGCGTGCGGAGCAACGCGGATTTCTGAGAGGATGTTTGCTCTTGATTCTGCGCCGTCCCCTTTCCAGAATGGGGCACGGCATCCGTATCAGGGGGAGTGATGACATGATCATAGGCGTTCCCAAGGAAATCAAAACGGACGAATACCGGGTGGCCATGATCCCGGTCGGCGTGGAGGAATTGACGAAGCGCGGTCATCGAGTGTTGATTCAGGCCGGCGCCGGCCAAGGGAGCGGCATCCACGATGAGCAGTACGCCCAACATGGAGCCGAGCTGGTCAAGGACGCCGCCGACATCTGGAAACGGGCCGAGCTGATCGTCAAGGTCAAGGAGCCGTTGCCGGAAGAATGGCCGCTCATTCGCGCCGGCCAGATGGTATTCACCTATTTCCATTTCGCCGCCGACGAGAAACTGACACGTACCGTGCTGGCTTCCGGCTGCACGGCCATCGCCTACGAGACCATCCGCGACCAGAAGGGACAACTCCCCTTGCTGACCCCGATGAGCGAAGTGGCTGGACGAATGAGCATTCAGCAGGGGGCCAAGTATCTCGAACGCCCCTACGAAGGGCGCGGCATCCTGTTGGGCGGGGTGCCGGGGGTGTTGCCGGCCCATGTCGTGATCCTGGGGGGCGGCATCGTCGGCGCCAACGCGGCCAAGGTGGCGGCGGGGTTGGGGGCCAATGTTACCATTCTCGATGTCAATTTGGACCGCCTCCGCTATCTCGATGATGTTATGCCACGCAATGTCACCACGCTGTTCAGCGATCGTCACAACATCCTCGATTGCTTGACCAACGCCGATTTGGTGATCGGGGCCGTGCTGATTCCTGGCGCCCGCGCCCCGTATTTGATTCATCGGGATGACCTGAAACGCTTGCCGAATCGGGCCGTCATCATCGACGTGGCCATTGATCAGGGGGGCTGCGTCGAAACCTCGCGCCCCACCACGCACAGCAAGCCGATCTTCATTGTCGATGGTGTGGTTCATTATTGTGTCACCAACATGCCCGGCGCCGTGGGGCGAACCAGCACCTACGCCCTAACCAACGTGACGCTCCCCTATGTCATGCAGCTGGCCCAGAAGGGGTTCTCGCAAGCCGTTCAGGAGAATCCCGCCCTGCGCCACGGCGTCAACATTCACCACGGCCAGGTGTGCAACCAGGCCGTCGCCGAGACGTTCGGCCTGGACTGCGTGGCGGTGTGAGAAACATTCCCTCGTTCCCACGCTCCGCGTGGGAACGCACTGCCTGAGACGCTTCGCGTCTCATTTGTCACAGAGACGGCATGGAGGCTGTTTCATGTCCGTGATCTCCCATCCATCCCTGCGCCGCGGCGGCTCCTATCTTTGGCGGTACCTCCTTCGCCATGAGCGGTTTGATGTCTTCTTGTTGCTTCTTGTCTGTGGCTATCTGTTTTTCTTTGGTTTGAACACCGGTGAGCTGTACCGGACCGAGACGTTGCGGGCGATCCTGGCCGAGGAGATGTTGCGCGGCGGCAATTGGATCGTGCCCACCTTATACGGGGAGCCGTGGCTGACAAAGCCGCCGGGCATGTACGTGGCCATTGCCGTGTGTAGCTGGCCCCTTGGCGAGGTGCGCGAATGGTCGGCTCGCTTGCCGTCGGCGCTCGCCGCCACGGTCACGGTGTTCGCCCTGTACTGGTACACGCGCCGGCAGCTGGGCCGGTTGGGGGGACTCCTCATGGCTCTCGCCCTGCCCACGAATTTCATGTGGCTGGACAAAGCCAGCGCCGCCGAGATTGACATGATGCAGACGATGTGGGTGACGCTGGCGATTGTCTGCTTGCTGCACGCGGTGGAGATGGATGGTAATGGCTCGTCTTTTTTCTGGTGGTTCGCCGCTCTCCTCTGCGTGGCGGGCGGCGTCTTGACCAAGTGGACAGCGCCGGCGTTCTTTTACGGCACGGCCATCCCCTTCCTGTGGTGGCGGGGCCAGTTGCGGTTGCTGTTTCGCTGGCCGCATCTAGTCAGTGCCGCGTGTGCCGCCGGTATCTGTCTGGCCTGGATTGGGGCCGTGATCCATCAGGCCGGCTGGGACCTGTTTTATGACACGGTAAGCCGAGAAGCGCTCGTCCGCTTGTCACCGGGGCATCATCCCAAACCGTATCCCTGGCTGGAGACACTGCGGCATCCCGTGGTGATTATCGGCGTGACCTTGCCCTGGTCGGCGTACGCGCTGCTGACGTTGCATCCGGGCTTCTTCCGCTTGTGGGACGAGCGCGGCCAATTGCTGTGGCAAGCGCTGCACTGTTGGACCTGGCCGAATTTGTTGTTCTGGACGGTCATTCCCGAACACGCCACGCGTAACAACTTCCCGCTTTGTCCCGGCTTGGTGGGACTGGGAGCGCTGGTCTGGATCGCGTGGCTGCAAGGGAAGCCGGTTCCCGGCGCTAGCCAACAACCGTTGCGTTGGCTCCGCCGTCATGCGGTTGGCATTCTCGCCGGTTTCATCGTCGCTTGGTTCTTGCTCAAGCTGGTCTTTGTGCAAGTGGCCATCCCCCAGCGCATGGCCCAGCGTCAGCCGCGTGCCAAGGGAGAGCACATCGCCGCCTACGTCCCCGCCGGCCAACCGCTGTACCTGTTTCAGCTCAAGGACGAAGGACTTATGTTCTACTACCGCCGCCCCGTCCGCCGCCTGCCCGACGCGGGACGCCTGCCGGATGCGTCCTCCTACGTCCTCTTGACGGCATACGAATGGCAGCACTGGGATCATCGGCTCCATCCCGCCGATGTCGTGCGGTGGTTGACGGACGCGCAGGGGGAGGCGATTGTGTTGGCGCGGGTGAACCGCGCCGGATGATTGGGCGGCGCGCGGCGTCAGCCTGTTCTTGTCAGCCCGTCTCCGGCAAAAACGACGGCATGTTGACGCCGCGATACGGTTGGAAGGCGCCACGGACTTGACAGAAGTGCAGCTCGCAATTGCGGGCGCCCCAGTCGTACAGCAAACGGACCAGAGCCTCTTGATCCACGGGGATGAGAAACACCGGCGCGCGGCCGCGCTGCTGGTCCAGCTCTCGGCAAATCAGGGCGGCAGCCGCTTCCGCGGAGCGGGTCACGCCGGGGCCGAGCATGTTCATGGCCGCGTGCGTGCTGGCGATCAAGAAACCGTCGATGCCCCCTTGAGGATGTTCGATAACTGAGACATGCCAAAAACCCAGCGCATTGGCGATGCAGTAGCGATAATCCTCCTCGCGGCTGATGCCGCTGACTTCCATCTCCAAGGCCGCCATGGCCGAGACATCTCCCAACCGGGCGGGCCGGACGCGGTCCGCGCCGGGCACGGTCTTCTTCCAGCCGTCGTTGGGAACGGTCAAGAACATGTCTTGATAAGCCTGGCGCGGCACGAAACCGGCCCGCGTGTATAGCGAGTAGGAATCGAGATTGAGCGCGCTTTGTGTCAGCCGCAGGGCCTTGTAACCGTGTTGGTCGGTATAGTCGATGATGTGTTTCAAAAGTGCCGAACTGATCCCTCTGCCGAAGTAATTGGGGTGAACATTCATGATCCCCAACGAAACGTGGTGCTGGCGGGGATGATAGAAGCAGGACCCCATCAAGGTTCCCGTGCGGGTATTCTCGGCGACCACGGCACACCCCGGCTCCAGGGCGTGGTACACGTCAAAGAATATCTCCGCGACGCGCGGCCCCCCCTGAAAGATGGGCGGGCGGCCGCGCTGCACGTACCAGGCGTTCGTCGAAGCGTAAATCAGCTCCGCCACTTCATAACGATCCTCAACCGTCATGGGCCGAAGTCGGTAATCGTATGTCGTCGTCATGGTGAATCTGGCGTTTCGTGTCTATCGGCTTGGGGTTGCGGCTGATGGGTCACTTCGCTTTCACGTCATAACACAGTAACACATCCTGATCGCGGATGTACAGCTTGCCGTTGGCGATGATGGGATGCGGCCAGGCGCTGTGGCCGGTGCGGTCGGGTTGGTCGAAGCGGCCATGCTCGATGTATCCCTTGGGGGTGGCCTCGATCAAGGTCAGGGTGCCGCGCCCGCGCTCATTGCGGTAATAGAGACGGCCATCGGCGTAAGCGATGGAACCTTTCCCCGGTTGGCGGTCCTCCCACATCACGTTGCCGGTCTTGAACTCCAGACAAACCAGCTGCCCCTCATTGGAGCCGTACAAATAGCCATCCACAAGCACCATGCCGCCGTGGTGGTTCTGCATCTTGTTGGTGAAATAAACTTGCTCAGCGGTGGCGCCATTCCCTTGGCGCGTAAGCCGGGCCAAGCCGCCGCCGGTGCCGTACCCCGAAGCGGCGAACATCAGCCCGTCGTGATAAATCGGTGTCGAGCAATTGGCAGTCCCGTTGGCTGGGCGGTCGTAACGCCAGAGAAACTGGCCGTCGGTCGCGGCCACCCCCACGACGCCACGGCTCAAGAATTGGATGTACTGTTTCTGTCCCGCTACGTCCGCGGCGATGATCGACGAATACGCCGCCGCATCCCCCTGCGGCACTGAACTTTGCCAGATGGTCGCGCCGGTCGTCTTGTTCAAGGCGGCCAGCGTCGCAGTCCTGCCGCCGGGAGTGACAATCAGGCGGTCCCCATCCACGAGCGGCGACTCGCTATAGCCCCAGCCGCCGGGTTGGCCCTGGAACTCCTTGCGCAAATCACGCTGCCAGACCTTGGCCCCATCGGCGACTTTCAGGCACACCAGGTCGCCGTTCAAGCCCAGGGCATAGACTCGTTCGCCATCGACGGTCGGCGTGCAGCGCGGGCCGGGATAGCCGCCGCCATTGGACCGAACCGGCCCGATTTGATAGGTCCAGAGAATGTCTCCATTTTGCTCATTGAGGGCCAGGACGCATTCTTCCCGATTGAGGTTGCCCATCGTGAAGATGCGGCCGCCCGCCACCGATGGCGTGCTGTACCCGTCTCCCAGTCCCCGCGCCTTCCAAACCAGCGGCGGCCCCTCTTTGGGCCAACGGGGCAGCAAGCCGGTTTCCCGCGAGATCGCCGTGCGGTCTGGACCTTGCCACTGCGGCCAGTCGAAATTCACCGGACGATTCGGAGATGATCCCGCGGCTGGGGCATTCGCCGTCGCAACGGACGCGACCGGCTCGGCGTGGGAGGAACAGCCGAGAACCACCAGCAAACCCAAGAACGCCAGCGCGAGGAGATAACGCGACACGGGAAAACTCCTTCACACAAGGGAAACACGTGCGAACCGGCTCCAGAGCGAATAGGATGAATGTAACCGAGCCAGTAAAGGGGGGCAAGAGACGGATGGCCAAGCGACGCGGAAAACTCAAATGCCCGGCAGGTCGCGCCGCTTGGCGACCTACCGGGGCCAGAGAACTAACGACTCCTCATATGCTCATGGGGAAGGGGAGGCGGCGCGCGCCGCCAGTGGTCTGGTAGGCAGGTCACAGCAACAAGGGGGCGCGCTCACGGGGGCGGAGCGGTTGATCAACTCATAACAATAGCCCGCCGGTAGTTGGGATACATCCGCGCTCGTCATCAATTCATGCACCCAGGCGGGCGGGTCGGAAACACGCGGATCGGAGATGACTTCATTGCCACCGGGGGGCAGCAGTTGCCGGGAGTGCAACGGCTCCGCCAGATCGCTAATTCGCACTTGTCCTTGCGTCACCGCGACGCCGGTGCCCCTGTCGTCCACGAGCACGACAAAGCTGGTCCCCACGGCTGTCACCGTGCGTTGCGGCGTGACCACGGTAAAGGGAACCGCTTCGGGGCGTGCGGCGACCGCCACAAAAATCTCCCCCTGCTCCAGCCGCAGTTGCCGGGAATCCAGAACGGTGAGGATCGTATGCTGATTGACATACAGCGCTGAACCATCGGTAAGGACACCACACAGACGCTGCCCGGCCTCGGTGCGCAGGGTTTGGCCGACCGCCAGCGGACTCCGAGGATTCGTCGAGTTCGTTTGTTGCCGCGCCAGCTCGAATTGTCCGTGGAAGACGCTCCAGCTAATCACCCCCAGGACGAACAAGGTCACGGCGGCGGCGCTGGCCATGACCCAACCGATGGTTTGCCGTAAGCGGCCCAGGTGCGGATCGCGGTTCAAGCGCGCGCGGCGTTCCCGCCGGGCGCGGCGGCTGGCGACGTGCAACATCCGTTCCCGCACGCGCTCGACGAAGTCGTCGTCGACGTCGCACGGATCATAGGCGAACTTCAACAACTGCTCGATGTTTTCCTCGCCGATGTCCGATTCATCGTGGGGAAAGTCGGCATCGTTCATGGGTATCCTCATCTCAACGGCGAATCGTGGCCAAGGCGAGCGGGGGCCGGCCGGCCCCCGGCGCTTCCCACCCGAGGACAATTCCTCGACCCGCCGGTCATTGGGGTCTCGTCGAATATTCATCGTGGCGGCTTCCCGCCGAGCCATGCTCGTGCCGCCGGCTCAGGACTTCATAGGCGCCGCGAAACGCTTGGCGCGCGCGGGTCAACAGCGATTCCACGGCTTTCTCACTGGTTTGGCCTTGGAAGGCCAACTCGCGGACACTGCGGCCGTGGACGTACTTGGCTTCCAACACTTCCCGGTAATGGCGGGGCAGCTGGGCCATGGTGGCGTTCACCAGCTCGCGGGTTTCCTCGCGTTGCAGCATGTCGTCACTAAACGGCTCCCCTTCCGCCGAACCGCCGCGCCCCAGCACATTGGCTTCCGTGGTATCCCATTCCGCGGTCAGCGGCACGGTTTGGCTGCGTTGGTGCAAGACGCGCTGAATCTCGTTTCGCGCCAGCCCCACCAACCAGGGAAAGATGGTTCCCTTGGCCCGTTCGGGGTCGTACTGGTCCAATTTGTACAAGGCGCGAACGAGGGTTTCCTGCACCACTTCCTCGCAGAGATGGCGGTTGCGGCCCACCCGATACAAGCAGTAGCGGTATAAAGGCACCAGGTTGACATCCGCCAGCAAACGGACCGCGGCCGGATCACCCGCCAACGCTCGCGCCCGCCAACTGGCATTGAAGATGGGTCGCACGCCCCCAACCTCCCGATAAGTGTGCTCTTAGTATCTTCTGTCAGTTTGCCATGCCGATCCTTCGCGGAAAAGGAAAAAATCGGCGCCGCGGAGCTGAATTAGCGCTAGCCGTTGAAAATCCCAGGAACACACCGCGCCAGCCAGCGCGGCACTCGGCACTGGCTAGCGCGGCGTATTCGGCGGAATCTGCCCTACCAAAGTCATAGCGGCCGGCGTTATGGAGTGCTTCGGGAAAGGGGGGCAGCATTTACTGAGGTGGCAGCCCCGCAGCCTGGAAACGAGAAAAAAGCTACTTCCACTCACGCTTTCCTATTGATTGCTTTAGTGAACTTTTGTATATTATACAAGGATGATAAATTTCCTTCCTTTCATTGTTCCATTCCACTTCACCCCCCCCCTTTGGGGACCTGATTCGCCAAGGTGTGGAATGAAACGCCCCCACCGCGCCGACGGGGTGGCCGGAGCGGAACGCAGTGAAGCCCTGGCACCTTCGCGCCGGGGCATCGCTCTGCCCCTGCCACCCGGCCGACAACTTGATCCCACAGAAAAACAAAAACGGCAACGCATCACCCGCAACAAAGTGGCATAAAATCGTTCACCATCTGGCCCCTTTTGAGGTGGTATAATTTAGTGAAAGAAATATGAGGACCATCGAGAATGTGGATTTCGTCCTGTCGGGCGCGATTCTTGCTATATATCAACATCACGGTAGAGAAAGGAGGAACGATCAGTAGAGCGCGATCCTGACAGGAGGGAATGGCATGTTTCGCGCGTCGGACAAACACGAGGTTTTCGCGGACAGGAGAACGAGGCCATGAGTTGGTTACTATTTCGCGATGCGGTGAGCACGTGGACGCACCTGCTGTGGATGCTGTTGGCGCTACCGGCCACGGTGATTCTTTGGCGCCGCAGCCAGGGGGACCGGCCCAAACAGCTCAGCTTCTTGATTTTTGGCGTGACCCTGGTGATCTGCTCCGGCAGCAGCGTGTTGTATCACGCGGTTCATCGGCCGCATCACATTTACTGGTTCGAGACGCTGGATTACATCGGCATCTATTTGTTGATCGCCGGCAGCTGCACGCCGGTGGCCTTCAACCTGTTGAACGGGCGTTGGCGCTGGAGCATCTTGACGCTGGCGTGGTCGATGGCGCTGGTGGGCATTTGCTTGCGCCTGACCATCGGGGAAGTGCATCCGGTGATTTATACCGGCTACTACATGTGGATGGGCTGGGTGCTGGTGAGCTGCTACCTGGAGCTGGCCCGTGCCGTGACGCACCGCGCCATGTCACTGATTTTGGTGGGGGGCTTGTTCTACAGCGTGGGAGCGACCCTCAACCTGGCCGGTTGGCCGGTGTTGTGGCCGGGGGTCTTCGGCCCGCATGAGATTTTCCATCTGTTCGTCATGGCGGGCAGCTTCACGCACTTTTGGTTCATGTTCAAGTACATCGTCCCCTTCCCCCGGCAGCGCGCCGACGACGGCCTGGAGCCGGACCCGCCCGCTCGCCTCGGCGCGGAAGAAATGCCCGACACCCTAGTATCGGGTTCGATTCAAGGGTAAACTGAAATGCTACGCGGTTCGTCGCGCCGAGGTCGCCTACATTCAGGAATCCGACCAGGGACGTTCACCGAGGTTGCCGACCATGACACGATATTGGCTGTGGGTGTTGGCGCTGGCCGGCGTGGCCATGCTGGGGAGTGCCGGCGCACAAGAAGTTTCCAAGGCGTCAGACAGCCCGATGACACAGGCAGGGAATGGCGACTTCACGGACCCTCAGGCGGCCCTCGCTTACTTGCGCCAGCGTACCTTGAGTGTCGCCGAGAAAGAACGGGTGGCGGAGCTGCTGCGCCAATTGAACGCCAATTCCTTCGTGGCCCGCGAGCAGGCTAGCGCCGAGCTGACGCGCTTGGGGAGCAAGGCCCTCGACGTGCTGCGTCTGGCGGTCCATGACCCCAATCCCGAAGTGGCTGGCCGCGCCCGGCACTGTCTGGAGCAACTGCCGAACGCGGACAAAATCGACCGGACGCACGCCGCGCTGGAGACCCTCAAACGGCAGCCGGCGCCGGAAGCGGTGCTAGTGTTGCTGGCGTTTCTGGCCGGCGTCGCTGATGAGACGGTACAAGAAGAAACCGCCGAGACGCTGGCCATCGTGGGAGTGCGCGGGGCGGAGGTCGCGCCGCGCTTGCTGGCAGCGGCGGGGGACGCTGATCCGGTGCTCCGGTTGGCGGCGGCCATGAGCTTGCCCCGGTCGAGCCACGCCGCGGCACGGACGGCGGCGCGGCGACTGCTCGCCGACCCGCATCCGCGCGTCCGCTACCAGGCGGCGCGGCAGTTGGCGCGTGCCGGCGATGAAACGGCGGTGGCGACGCTCATCGCCTTGCTCAAGGATGCGCCCCTGTCTTTAGCTTGGCAAGCCGAGGACGTTTTGTGCCAGCTCGCCGGTGATCCCTTGCCTGCTCCCGCCTTGACCCTCGGCACAGCGCAAGGGCGCGCCCAGGCGCATGCCGCCTGGGAGAAGTGGTGGGCCAGCTCTGAGCGGCAAATCGACTTGACGAAACTCGCCGACACCGAATCCCGAGTGCTCGGCTTGACCATCGTATGCGATTGCGATGTCAGCCAGTCGCGCCTCGGCCGCGTCTGGGAGCTGGATGGTGACGGCAAAACTCGCTGGCAAATCGACGACGTGCGCAACCCCGCCGACACGCAATTGCTGCCCAACGGCCGCCTGCTGATCGCTGAATGTCAAGGGCATGTGGTCACGGAGCGGGACCGGAACGGCCGCGTTTGGTGGCAGTATGAAGTCAAAAGCAATCCCGTGAGCTGCCAGCGGCTGACGAACGGCAATACCTTCATCGCCACCTACCACCAACTCCTGGAGGTGACGCGGGATGGCCAAATCGTCATGAGCCGCGACTTTCCCGGCAGCATCTATTGCGCCCAAAAGCTGCGCAATGGGCATATTCTCTATGTCCACAGCAACGGCAACGTCGTGGAGCTGGACGCTCTGGGCAAGGAAACGCGCGTCATCCCGATTGGCCAGACCAGCGGCTGGGCGAGCGTCGAGGCCTTGCCCGGCAATCGTTACCTCATCGCGCAGTACACCGCCAACCGAGTCGTGGAAGTGGATGAATCCGGCAAGGTGTTGTGGGAATGCGCCATGCAGACGCCGGCATGGGCGACCCGGCTCGCCAACGGTCAAACCTTGGTGGCCAGCCCCGACGGCCGCTGCGTCGCCGAGTTCGATCGCGCCGGCAAGCAAACCTGGCGCCAACCCACCGCCGGCCGGCCGTTCCGCGTCCTCCGCCGCTGACCCGCCGGGGTGAAAAGGCGGTTTGGATGGGTTTCGCGTGGAGCATGGCGAACAGGGAAAGAAAGGCACGGGAAGACGCGGCGCGAGCAAGCGCCGCATTTGCGAATTCACGGTTGCGACCGAATAACGGTCTAAACGTAAATTCTACCCCATTGGCCCCTTGACACTCTTTCTTCCTCGGATGTACACTTTTCTTAATGGACCGATAAGAGAAGCATATCGCATGGTCAACTCCGTCCATGATATGATGCGTCTGGCAAGTTGCTTGCTTATAGGCCATTGCTGGAGACCCCTCGCGTGAAGGCGATAATTAGCGATATTCACAGCAACTTGGAAGCATTGCAGGCCGTGCTGCGCGACATCGATAAGCACAAGGTCACGGAAATCTATTGCTTGGGGGACGTGGTCGGTTATGGACCCAATCCCCGCGAGTGCATTGACCTGATCATGAAGTGCCAAATGGTTCTGTTGGGCAATCATGATCAAGGGGCGATGTTCGATCCCGAAGGCTTTAATCCGCCAGCCGAACGGGCCATCTTCTGGACGCGCAGCCAATTGGAATCGGCCAGCGACAACCGCCAGCTCAAGGAGCGGCGTTGGGAATTCTTGGCGGAACGTCCGCGCACCTATTCCGAGAACGGCCATCTGTACGTGCATGGCTCGGCGCGCAATCCCTTGAATGAATACGTTTTTCCGGAGGATGTGTACAATCAGCGCAAGATGGAGCGGATTTTCGCGTTGGTGGATCGATATTGTTTTCAGGGGCATACGCACGTTCCCGGCATCTTTACCGACAACCTGCAATTTCACGCCCCAGAAGAAATCGATCTCTCGTATCGGCTCGAAGGTCGCAAGACACTGTGCAACGTCGGCTCCGTGGGCCAACCGCGCGACGGCGACTGGCGGGCGTGTTACGTCCTGCTGGATGATGACATTATTCGCTTCCGGCGCGTCGAATACGATATGGAAACCACCATCAAGAAGATTTACGCCATCCCGGAATTGGAAAACTTCCTCGGCGACCGCTTGCGCGACGGCCGCTGAGGCAATGCCGCGCCACCTGGCCGATTCCTCGGTTCGCGGCTTCGTTCCACTCCCCGCGCGAGCCGATGGGGTTGGAATAAACTCCCGCGACCGCTGCGATCTTCCCGATTGATACTGTCCAACTCTTCCTCAACTCCCATCCGCTAAATGGTCGATAACAGAAGAGTTTCCCTGCCGTCGCGGTACGTCCAGGAAATTCCAGGAAGGAACCCCCATGCACGAGCAAACCCAACCCGCCACGGGCGCCGCTCATCAGGTGGAATTGATTCTGCGAACGGGGCGAATGCGCGGCAAGCGCCGGGCCTTCAACTTGCCTCTGATAGTCGTCGGGCGTTTGCCGCAATGCGACTTGTGCCTAAACGTCGACGGCGTCAATCCGGTGCATTGCGTCCTGGCGCGGGGCGCCGACGGCGTCTATCTGCGCGATTTGCAGAGCACGACGGGCACCTACGTCAATCAAGAGCGCGTCAGTGAGCGCCGGCTAGTCGATGGCGATGAGCTGACAGTCGGCCCCTTCAAATTCGTGGTGCGCGTCCCGGCCGCGGAGACTCATCCCGCCAAGGAGGCCGTGCCCGACGACAATGGAGCGGCACGCTGGGAAGCAGAACGCCAGGCGTTGGCGGCCGAGCAGCAAAAGCAGCTGGCCGAGCTGCGCCAGCACTATGAAGCGCTCGGCCAGGAATGGCACGAACGCTGGCAACGTGGAAATGACGCCCTGCGCGGCCAGCTCGAAGCCGAACGCCAATTGCGCTGGGAGGACGCCGAACGCGCCAAGACCCATCCGGCGACTGCCGCCCCCCCCCACGACAGCGCGGAGCGCTGCCGGGAGTTGACCGAGCACTATTGCCAGGAAATAGCCACGTTCCGCGAACAGCTCCAGGATCAGTACCAACAAGCAATCGAAGCGGCGTGCCAGCGCTTGGAAACGGCCTACGCCGAACGCCGCCAAGCGCTGGAACAACAGAGTGAACAAGAACGAGCCAGCTGGCGTGAATTGATCGAGGAGGAGCTGAAGCAAGACAACGAAACGTACCGCCGAGAGCTGCAAGAGCAGCTACGCGCCGAGCAAGAAGCACGCTACCGGGAACGCGCGGAACAACTGCGGGAGGAGACGGCGGTGCTCCGCCTCCAGTTTCAAGCCCAGCTCAACCAAGAATTTGAGCTGCGCAAAAAAGAGCTGGAAAATCGCTTCCGGGAAGACTGCGCCGCCTTTCGCCAGCAGCTCGAAACCCGTCTGCACCAAGAACAACAAACGGCCCTCACGCGCCGAGAGGAGCAATTACGTCAGGAATACGAGGCGAAACGCCGGGAGCTGGACAGCCAGCACGTCCAGGAACGCCACCGGCTGCAAGAGCTAAGCCAGACGCTGGAAGCACGCGCCAACGCCTTGGACCAAGACGACAAACGCTTGCGGCAACGCTGGCTGGCCGTGGACAAGACGCACGAACGGAACGTCGAGGAGCTGCGCCAAGACAAGGAAGCGCTGCGCGTGCAAATCGCGGCGGTGGCAGCCCAACAAGCGGCGCTGACCGAGGAAGAGCATGGCCTGAACCAACGCCGCATGGCTTTGGAGCAACAGGAAGCCCAATTGGCCCAGCACCTCGAAGAGAAACACCAGAAATTGCTTGAAGCGCGCGACTCGGCCCGTGAAGCCCGCACGGCTTTGCAGAGCGAACGGGCGGCGTTTGAAGTGCAGGTCGCGGAAACCACCCAGGAGCTACAGCGCCGGGAACAGAGCTTGTCGGACCATCTCCACCACGTCGAAAACGAACGGCAGCGGTTGTCGCGCCTGCGGCGGCGCATGAAACAGCGCTGGCATCGGCGCTGGGCCGGTGAATGGGCCGCCGTGCGCCGCCGCGCGGAAGAATTGAACCGGCAGCGGCGTTGTCTGGAACAGGAAGAACAACGCTTGCTCCAGCGCGAAGCGGAATTGCACCAAGCCCGCTTGCGGAGCAACGGCGAGCTGGAGATCAGCCGGCGCGAGCTGCGTCAGGCCTGGCGCGAATGGCAGGTAGCACGCGAGCAATGGGGCCAACACCAAGAGCAGCAACGCGCCTTGCTCACTCAGCGCTGGCAAACTCTTCAGCAGCACGAAGCCCAGCTGTTGGAAGCCGAACGCGTCCTTCACCAAGAACAACAACAGTGGCAAACCCAACTCCGAATGCTAGAGCAAGAAGCGGAAGGTTTGGAGAACCGAATCCGCCAGCAGCGCCGCCTGATCGAGAAACAGACCGCCGTTTCCCTGACGGTCGATCCACCTCTGCACAATGAGGGGGCGGTTCTGACGCGCGCCGAGGACGGCGCGACAACCGCGGAAGCTCCTTGCTTCACCGAAGCGGAATGGCGCCAGCAGTTGACGATCCTGGAATGCCTGATCGCCGATTTGACGGATCAACGTCTCTATTTAGCCGAACAGTGTCGCCGATTGGTCCAGCTGGAGGGGCAGTGCCGAGAGTATTATCAAGGGGCCATCGCCGAGCTGGAGCCGCTGGCCCAGCGCTTGACCGACCGGGAACAGACGCTCCAACAAGTCGAGGCCCAGCTGCGGCAGCGTTGCGCCGAGGTGGCGCGGCTGAAACACGCCCTGGAAGGACGGCAAGCTCGTCTGGCGGCCCGCGAGGCAGCCTGGGAAGGGGAACGCCAACGGTTGGTGGCCGAGCTGCGGACGCGCGAAAAACTGGCGACCCGGCGCATGAAGGCCGTGACTATCTTGCATCAACGCTGGACCAAAAACCGCCGACTCGAATTGCAGCGCTTGCAAAGCGAGCGCGCGCTGCTCCTGAAGCTGCGCCGCGCTGGCGTCCAGCAGCGTGAGAAATGGCTGGAACGGGCCGCCGCCCTAGAAGGACAGGAACGCGACCTGGCCGAACGTGCCCTGGCCCTGGAGCAATATCGCCAAGAATGCTTGCGCCGCGCGCCGCATCCGGTGACCGCCGAGAAACGCCTGGAGAAACTGCGCCGGCGGTGGGCCGCTCTTGCGGAAAGTACCCATCGCACTTTGGAACGAGAGCGCCAGGCCCTCAAAGCCGAGGGCACGCAACTGGAAGCGGACTATCGCCAGCTCGAAACGCAGCTGGCCAAGCTGGCCGCGGAACGCCACGCCCTTGCCCAGCTGCGCACCGCCGCCGAGCGCGACCGGCTGCAAGCGCAAGCCGCTCAGGAAGAATTTCGCCAGCAGCAGCTCAAATGGCAGGTCCAGCAACAACGCTACGAACAAGAGCAGGACCAGCTACGCCAGGAGGTCGAACGCTTGGCCCGCGTGTTACTCGATGGCGCGGAGGAGCCAGACGGAATACCCTTGCTCAAAGCGGCGTGAACGCCTGACCGAATCCATCGTGTCCGCCCCGCAAGTTCAACAGATAATGTAAATCATGGGTTTGGGGTATGCAGACGCCTAACTCTTGAAGGCGGGCTTACCCGTCTGTCACCGCCCCCGCAAATCCGGCAACCGCCCTCGGAATTTGTACAACTGGATCAGTGCCGTGTTCATCAGCTCCTCGCCGGCGCCGACGGAGGCGGGGGCGCCAAAGGGGTCGGTGCCGTAGCCGCCCTCGGCGGCGGCTTCGATGGTGGGGAAATACTGGTGGTAATTATTGCAGTAGCCCAGAAAGAACAGGTGTTTCACGCGGGCGCGACGTTTCAGACTGAGGGAGTGGCCGCAGAAGAACTCGCCGGAGACGCCGACGAAACCGATGTCGCCGTTGAGCAAGCCAACGGTCATTTCAGGGTTGATGCGTCCCCCTTGATATTCCCGTTCGTAAAAGCTGATCAGCTCTGGGAAGAAGGCGGCGGACAGGGCCGCTTGCAACAGGGGATTGGCATGATCGATCCGGCAATCCAAGCTGAAATCGTGGACGCTGCCTTGCCACGTCGGCTTGTCACATTCTTGACATGAAATCGTCTGGGACAGGGCCAGCGTTTCGCGGCCCAGGAGCTGGCCGAATTTCTCAGGGCCGGCATGTTCGCCCGGATTGGGGGACAGGTCGCCGCAAGCCCCTTGTAGAAACAGACACGGCGCTCCCGTTTCCTTCTCGACCAGCTCGGCCAAGGCGCCGGGGTAATCGGCGGAGAATTTCATCAGCGTGCGCGGCAGCATGGTCGGGTGGGCGGCGAAGTTGACGGCATGGGCGATTGGCTTGCCGTTGGCATCGTCCACGCGTAGCACCAACAATTCCTGATCCACGGGCTTATCCGGCAAGCGAGAATGCCGATTGCGATTGTACGGCACTTGCTTGGCCGCCACCCCCAACCGGGCCGGTCGCAGCTGCTTGTCGGCCTCGATGATACAGGCGCTGATCTTTTCTTCGAGCTGGCGCACGTAGGAGTTTTGCGGCGTCGGCCAGTTGTCCAGCTCAATGACTGGGCCGTGGTGCGTGTGCGAGGCCACCAGGAACGGCCAAGCGATGCCGGTGTCGTCAATGCGCTTGACAATCTCCATCATGGACTTCCGGGTCGGCGGCCGGCCCAGGTCGAGACTGACCAGAGCAATTTTTTCCTTGCCCATTTGCAGCACCAAGGCGCGGGCGTGAAGCCGATCCAACACCCCCGCGCTCGGCTGGTCGTGGCGGGAGGCGTAGCCCCACATGGCGTAGCCGGTGGGGGGCGTGATGTCCACCTTGGCCGCCCCCGCCCGTAAGCCCTCGGCCCCGGACGCCAGCCCCGCGACACTGAATAGTAACCCAACAACGAGTGGTTGATATTGCATGGTTATTTTCCTGGATGTTCCTTGATGGGGGACTGGCCGCGTCGTTTCGCGCGCAGGGTGCGGCAACGAGCGCGAACCGAGCAATCGTGGCTCTCGCGCACGAACAGAAATTACCCATTGTCCGTAGTGGCGGGAAGATCATCTTGTTACAATGGATGAAGTTTGTTCCCTCCCCCTTGTGATGCGGGGCGAGTTGTCTCGTCTATATGGACGGGGAATTCCCTACCTACCATTGATGCAATCAAGAGGAACTGATCATGTCCGCGCGTAGGAGTTGGGGTCGCTGGCCGGCCCTGTTCGTTGCCAGTTTGGTCGTCGTGTCGTGGGTCCGGGCGGAGGTGGCCAATACCGCCGCCATCGAGGAACGGATGCGCCAGGATGTCACTTACCTGGCCTCCGCGGAGCTGGAGGGACGCGGCCCTGGCACCAAGGGGATCGACTTGGCCGCCGATTACATCGCCCAGGAATTTCAGAAGGCCGGGCTGAAGCCGATGGTGGGGCAGAATCCCAGCTATTTTCAGCCCTTCCAGGTGTCCGGCACCGCCAAACTCGGTAGCCCCAACCGCCTCCGGCTCACTGGCCCGCAAGGTCAAGAGATTGTCTTGAAACTGGATCAGGATTTCCGCCCGCTGGGCCTGTCCGGCTCTGGCAAGGTGTCGGCCCCGGTGGTGTTCGCCGGCTATGGGGTCAAGGCCAAGAACGTCGGCTATGACGATTTCCAGGACCTCGACGTGGCCGGCAAGGTGGTCGTCATCATCCGCAAGACCCCCCATGCCGACAATCCCCACGTCCCCTTCGACGGCCAACGCAGCGGGCAACACGCGGGCTTGCTGACCAAGATGGTCAACGCCGAGCTGCACAAGGCCGCCGCCGTGTTGTTCGTCAATCATGGCAACGACTTGGGCAATGGCGACATCTTGATGGATTTTGCCTACACCGCCGCCGCGCGGCAGACGCCTGGCTTGCCCGCCGTCCAGATCAAGCGGAGTCTGGTCGATACCATGACCAAATCCAGCCTGGCGCAAAGTTTGAGTGACATCGAAAGAGCCATCGACCGCGACTTGCAACCGCGCGGCGCGCCGCTGACCGGCTGGCACGCCGATCTGGAAATCCGCGTGGATCGGCCCACCGTCCCAGTCAAGAACGTCATCGGCGTGCTGGAAGGGGAAGGCCCGTTGGCCAAGGAAACCATCGTCATCGGCGCCCATTACGATCACCTGGGCTATGGCGGGCGCGGCAGCTTGGCCCGCGATGTGAAGGGGCCGGCCATCCATCATGGCGCCGATGACAATGCTTCGGGAACGACCTGCTTGATCGAGCTGGCCCGGCGCTTCGGCCAAGGCCCCAAGCCGGCCCGGCGCATCGTGTTCATCGCCTTCAGCGCCGAGGAGATCGGCCTATTGGGCTCCGATCACTACGTCAAGAACCCGCTCATCCCCTTGACCGACACCGTGGCCATGATCAATCTCGACATGGTGGGCCGACTGCGGGCCGACAAAGACACCAACGAGGAACAACTGACTGTCTATGGCACCGGCACCGCCAAGCACTTCGACCAGTTGATCGACGATTTGAATAAGAAGCACAGCCATTTCAAGCTACGCAAAGTGCCAGGCGGGACGGGACCCAGCGATCATACCTCCTTCTATTTGAAGGACATTCCGGTCCTGTTCTTCTTCACCGGCACGCATCCCGACTATCACAAACCGAGCGACACCGCCGACAAGATCAACGTCGAAGGCATGCGTAAGATTGCAGACTTGGTGGAAGACATCACCCAAGAGCTGGTCCAAGCCGACAAACGGCCGGAGTTCGTCAAAGTGGCGGGCGGCTCAACGCCGCGACCGAGCATGAACGTGCCGCGCCTGGGCATCATGCCGAATTACGGCGAGGAAGAGAAAGAAGGCTTGTTGCTGGATGGCGTCAGCGACAACGGCCCCGCTGCCAAGGCCGGCCTCAAAGCCGGCGACCGCATCATCGAGATCGGCGGCAAGCCGGTCAAGGACATCAGCACCTACATGGTGCTGATCTCCAACCACAAAAAAGGGGAGCCGATCAACCTCGTCATCCTGCGCGAGGGCAAGAAAGTGCCGGTGAAGGTGGTGCCGGAGTAAACGAGCCGTTTAGCGAAGCAAGCCGCAGGCGCGCGCCGGCGGCTTGCTCGTTTATTAAAAGAATCCCCCCTTGCCGTCCCCTTGCGAGTTGAGCAAGTCTTGATTGACGGCGGGGCCGAGCTGGAACGAACCAGTCTTCAATAGCATCCCGCCCTCGTCTTCCACCGCCGGCGGTTTGCGCGTGGAAGGGGGCAGCTTGTCGCTCCCGCGACAGCCGCCGACCATCACGGCGATCAGGACCGCCCAGCTTCCGTGCCGGAGCAGTGGTCTCATGTGCGTCCTCTCTTCCCCTGCGAGACTGGGGATGGGGTGTGTGTCCCAAGACCGCCTTGGGCTTCTTCCATTTTCCCATCGGCCCGTGTTGCCGCCCAAGGTGAGTCCGAACCGCCGGCCCAACCGGAAACATCCCTCACGGGCGCAAGATGTGCCGAAATGGAAAAGTGCCTCTGATTAGCCAGGTGTCGCGGCAGCGTCAAGAGCCTGGGTCAGCAAATCATACAAGGCGTCCAGCGATTGCACGATGACCTTGGTATCGGCCAGGACGGGCATGAAGTTGGTGTCGCCGTTCCAGCGCGGCACGATATGCCAGTGCAAATGTCCCGGCAAGCCAGCGCCGGCGACCTTGCCCAGGTTCAGGCCAATGTTGAAGCCGTCCGGCTTCATGCACGTTTCCAAGATTTGCGTCATGCGCCGCAGCGTCTCCATCGTCGCCAGCAATTCCGCCGCCGTCAGCTCGTCGAGTTTCCCCTTGTGTGCTTGCGGCGCCACGAGCAGATGGCCGTTGTTGTAGGGGAAACGATTGAGCACCACGACGCTGCTATCCCCGGCTCGCCAGACGATGAGGTGGCGGCGGTCGTCCCGATCCGCCAAGCCTTGGCAGATGAAGCAGGGATCGGCGTTCGTCGGTGGCTTGGCGGTGGTGACGTATGATAGACGCCACGGCGCCCACAGATGGTCCATCATGGTGGTTTCCCTTTCTCATTCCATCAGAAAATGGCGGGCGACGCGCAGCTCGCGGAGCATGGCGGTTTTTTTACTTTGGTGATATTGCATGCGGCGCAAGATGTCATCCAGGGTGCGGATGGCGCCGACGATGTGCGGGCCTTTGTTGAGCATGACGCACTCGGCCCGCACGCCCATGGCGGCGTCGGTGATCTCGGCGCGGGAGGGGAGACCTTCCTTGGCCAGATTCTCCAAGACCTGCGTGGCCCAGATGACTGGGAAATGAGCGGTTTCGCAGATCCACAGAATTTCTTCCTGCACTTCCGCCAACCGTTCGTAGCCGCACTCCACCGCCAAGTCGCCGCGCGCGATCATGACGCCGTCGCGCGGGCGTCTCATCGACGCCAGCAGCAAATTGGGCAATTGCTCGAAAGCGCGCCGGGTTTCAATCTTGAGCACGATGCCGACATGCCCGGCCTGTAAATCAGACAGCCGTTGTTCCAAATCGTTGACATCGGCGGCGGCGTGAACGAAGGACAGCCCCACTAGGTCGGCATGGCGGGCGATGAACGCCAAATCCTCGGCATCCTTGGCCGTGATGGCGGGCAAGCGCAAGGTGCTTTCGGGCAAGTTGATGCCCTTGTCGGCGGCCAGCTTCTCCCCCTTGGGGCGGGCATGGGTGATCTCGACGCGGATGTGCTCCGCGCACACCGCCCGAATGATGCCGCCGATTTTGCCATCATCGAGCCAGATTCGCTCGCCGGGCCGGACATCGGCGAAGACCTCCGGCAACGTGCAGGGGATGGTGGCAGGATACAACAGCCGTCCGGCGGGGTCGTACACTGCGGGCTGGCCGGGGGTTTGGTCGCGGGTCAAGAGCAAGGTATCACCGATGTGCAGCAACAAGGTTTGCGCGCGGGGCGGCAGCGCGCCGACACAGGCTTTGCTTTTCTTGCCATCCCCGCGCATGGCGCGCAGCTCTGTGCCGGTCGCCACGTAGGCCGTCTGCGTCGCCTCGGCCCAACGACAGGAACCCACCGCGTAAACGATGGTCAGGGCCCGTTTGGCGCCGCGGGCATCGCGGAACTGGACACGCGTGCCACTGGTCAACGGGGACAGCCACTCTCCCGGCACCGGCACGACGGCGTCCGCGTCGGTCGGCGGCGGCACCGGGCTGTCCTCGGGCCGCAGCCAAACCCGAGCCGGCGCTGTCACCCGACCCAGCGCGTCCCGGCGCGGGCGCCATTTGAGCACGGCGGGGCCGGCTTCGATGTCGCCGGTGCGCAGCTTGGGACCCGCCAGATCCATCAAGATTTGGCACTTCTTGCCTAGCGCCTCCTCCGCGCGATGGAGATTGTGAATCATCCGGCCCCAGGCGGCGGGGTCGTCATGCGCGCAATTGAGGCGGGCGCAATCCATGCCGCTGGCCAGCATGTCGCGGACCAGGCCGGCGTCGTCCGCCGCTTCGCTGGGCATCGTCACCATGATGCGCACCGTCCGGCCATTGGGAGACGGTCCCAACAGGGCTTTCGTGTGGCGTTCCAACAAGGCGCGCCCCTCTTGATACGTCAAGGGGGGCGGGGCGTGGTTGGGCAACGTCCACGGCCGTTCTGCCAGATGGTGCAACACGCGCAGCACTGCCTCCAGGCTGGCGCGCACATGCGCTTCGGCCCGTCCCAGCGAGGACAACCCCAAGGCCGCCAGCTTCTCTTGCAAGGGCCGCAGGTCGTGGCGGCGCAGGGCGATATAGTGCAGCAGATTGCGGGCACTGGTCCGGTAGCTGGGGTGGAGCTGCTGGATGCGTTCGCTCCAGGCTTCCTCCAGCTGGAGCATGTCGGCCCGGATAGTCAGCATTTTGTCAATCAGCGCGTTGAGAAGCGCCGCATCCCAAAATGGACTGACTTGGTCGCGTCCAATCGCTTCGATCGTTGTTGGAATTGGTGTTTCCGACATGATGACACCTCCCCTTCCCGGCACGCTGGCCGCTGGGTGAAAAAGGAATGCCATGAAACTCCCCCGCGGCGCGCGTGTTCCATAGTTATTCTATGTTTTCCGCCGGGAAGCGCGTGAAGAATGGATGAAACGAGACCGAAAGAGGGAAATCGCGCCGACATCCCCCCTTTCCCCCAAGAAAGGGAAAGGGGCTTTTTCAACAGATGCTCAGTCGCCGTGCTTCTGGCGCAGACGAGGGGAGAGGCGCAGCAACCACTGCACGCGTTCGAACTCATGCAGCCAGTCTTGTGTCACTTGAGCCAGCAACGGATCCTTGGCGGTGATTAGCCCGGTGGGACAGTGGGGGCCGGCCAGGTCGCGCATCATCTGGCGGTACTTGCTCAGGGTGCGTTCCCCATAGCGGGCCGCTTCGTAACCGTCCTCGCTGAAGAACACCAGCACCGGGACGCGCTGGCCGCCGTTGATCGCCAGGGCGTCGCGCACAGCGGGATGTTCGTCCCGGTCGAGGTAGCGCATGGCGATGACCGGCGCGGCGGCGGCGAAATGCTCGAAGATGGGACATTGGTTGACGCAGTCGCCGCACCACGCCCCCGCCAAACACAACACCGGCATCGACCGGCGAAACGACGCCAGCACTTGGCGCTGTTCGCTGGTCAGCTGCACTTCGTCGAACACCTGCCGCCAACGCTGCTTTTGCTGGTCGTTGGCGTAACGCGCCAGGAAATCAGCATAGGGGAGACCCTGTTGGTAGTGTGCAAAGAGATTCATCATAGAAACTCGTCATAAAGTAAAAATCTCAGCCACGGGGACACGGAAGCCTGGCAAGTACGGGCTCGCCGGACAATTCGTGATCCAGATTGAACAGTACGGGCCGCGCACGCAAGCGTTTGCCGCGCTCACTCCTTGCGCACCTCAAGCGTGAAATTGGGCGAGGCGTTTTGTTGATTGCCGGCGGCGGTGGCGGTGCCCAGGACGTTGACATCATTTTTAGGGCCGATGGCGGCGGTGGCGGCGGCGCTGATCTCCACTTCCGCCGCGTTCTGGCCCATGGGAATCGTGACCGCCGCCGGCGCCGTGACGTTGCCGGGCAAATTGCGCAGGGCCAAGGTGATAGGTCCCTGATAGCCGGCCTTGCGTTCGGCGTTGACCTTGATCTTCGTCTTGCCGCCCGGCGCGAGGGACAACGTGGCCGGCTCCACCTTCAGCTCGAAAGGCAGGACGATGTTGAGGTTCGACGGGGTGGCGGTGACGACGTAATCCTGATTGTTGACCTTGACCCGGCCCGTGATGACGATGGGGAATTGACCGAGCGGGGCGTTGGCAGCGGGATTGAGCGGCAGCTTGATGTCGTTCTTGCCCTTGGCGATGTTCTGCGGCTTGGTGGCCACGTTGGCCGGCAACCCCAGCGCCGCCAAGACGATGTCCTCCATGCCGTTCGGCTGGCGATCCGCTGTCACGGTCAAGACCACCGGCTGGCCGCGCAGCACTTCCGCAGGCTGTAATTGCGTCGTGAGCGTGATCGGCGGCGGCTCGCAGACCGCGACAGCCACCTGGTCCATCAAGTCGCGCGGCGGGAACATCAAATTACCCAGGGCCGTGACCAACACCGGTTGCACGCTGGCGGGCGACCGCGCCACTTGGCCATTGATCGTCGCTGTGCCGACAACGCGCAGAACAGCCGGGCCAAGCGGGGCGTCCGGCTGGGCGCGCAAGGTCAACACCCCCACTCCCTGCCCCGCCGCGATGGTCGTTTGGGCGGGCCAATGCGCCGGCCCCTCGGCGCGCACCTCGATGGGGCCGTCGTAACCTTGGCGATTGGCTTGCACGAATAACACCGCCACCCCCCCTTGCGGCACGTCGTAGCGGTCGAGAGGCAGCTCCAACGTGAATGAGGGAGCATAAGGTGTCAGTGTCAGATGGTAGGTTTCCGACGGCCCCCCCCAGTAGTGCAGATGTTCGACCATCAACAGAAAGTCGCCATCGGCGGGAGCGGTGAAGTCGATGCGCGGCTCCGCGGCGGGATTGCTCTTGCTCAGCTCCTTGCCAGCTGCGTCCTTGACGATCAGGTACACTTCCGTGGGGGAGTTCAATTCGTAGGTGCGCGCCTGGATGACGATGCGCTGTCCCTTTTGGGCGGGGAAGGCGTAGTAATCCACGTCCCCCTTGTGCTCGAAACGTCCGGTCACGCCGCCCGGCACCGAGACGCGCGTTGCCTGGGCCGGCTCGTTGTTCGGCTCCTTCTCGACAGTCTCCGGCATGTCACTGATCACCAGGGGGACGGGCCAGCCGTGCAAGCCGTTGGCCCCTTGTGGAGCCAGCCAGACGGTATCCACGTTGGGATCACTGGGGATGGTCACGGTTCGCGGCTTCACCCCCTCGACCATCGGCCCGGCGAAATGGACCGTCTCCTTGCTGCCGCGCCGCGCCGCCATCGGAATCGGCGTGGTGACGCAGGGGAAATCACCGATGCGCAGCCGATACCAATAATCTCCGCCGCCCCGGTATTGCACGTCGCGCACCTCGATCAGATACTCCCCTGCCTCGGGGAAGGTGTAGGTCAAGCGCGGGTCGGTTTGCAAACCGGGAGCGTCGTTGCTGTGTCCGCCGGGCAGTTCCTGGCCGGTGCGGGCGTTGAACAAGGTGAGCTGCGGATCAATCGGACTGCCAAGCCGGTGTCCCAACACGTCGAAGCTAACTCGTTGCCCCGCCGCCACGCGGATTTTGTAGTAATCGTTGGCCTCGGCATCGACCCGGCCCACGACCACGCACGGGACCGGCACGGTTTGCGCTGTCTGCGGCGTGCGGATGTTACCTTCCTTCAGCACCTGCGGCAATTCGTCGACACAGAACAGACGCACATTGGACATGCCGCGGCGCGTGGCCAGTCGCAAGGCGTGCGTGCCGAGCGGCGCATCCTCGGCCACCCGCAGGCGGACGCGCAGCTTCGTGTTGTCCTCGCCATTTTTGTTGTCGGCGGGAATCTCGATCTGGGCGGGGAAGCTGGTCCACAGCCCGGTCGGTTGGGCCAAGTTCGTGCCGGTCAACGTAAGCTCCAATTCCGTGCCGCGCTGGATGCCGAGCGGCGCCGGCATGGCCAAGGTAGGAGCCTGCGGATTGGGGGGCACCGGCGGCGCCTTCTGTCCCCAACTCGGCGTCACCGGCCCGACAGCGGCCAGCATCATTCCACCCGTCAACAGCAAGCCCCATACGATGCGTCTCATGGCAGTTCCTCGCGGCTAGATCAGTTCGGCGTGAGTCCGTAGGCAGGGAGCCGAGAAGGCAACTCAGCTTCGTAGTGCATGATAATGCGCTTCGGGGTCCGCGCAAAGGGAAAAGTCGCGGCGTTGGCGGCCACGCCCTCAACCACCGCCGATGGCGGGCAGGAAGTGGACTTCGCTGTTCTCGGAAACCGGCGTGGCCAAGCCCAGCGTCGCCACCTGGGTATCCACCACCACGGCCAAGCCGGAACGCAGACCATCCCCCGCGCACAAACGGGCCTGGATGCCGGGATACGTTCGCTCCAAGTCGGCGATGAGCTGCCGCACGGTCCGCCCCGACGCGGTGACGATCTCTTGCCCGCCCGTCAAGTCGCGCGACAGCGCGGGAATGTAAACCTTGGCCATGGGTTCCTCTTCGTGACAAGCATACCTCTCATTCATCCGCCACCGGCACGGCGCTAATGCGGGCAATGGGGGCGTCCTCGGCCGCTTCCTCATGGTCCAGCCGGAGCGCGAACGGCCCCGTCCACGCCGGGGAAATCGACCAATGCCCAAAGATGGTCCCTTCCCCGTCGTAACTGCCGACGTAGAGCACCTGATGCCGGCCAAGGTATTGCTTGCGCAGCGTCACGCCTCCTTGGGGATCATAGCGCCCCTCGAACGTGAACAGGCCGATGCAATCGTGGCCTGATCCGCTGATGCAACCATCCGCGAATCGCAAGATGAGATCGTGCATCGCTTGCCGACCCCAACCGGGTTGTTCCCAATAGCCGCGCCACCGACCCGATGGATACATAATTCGCGCCTCCGTTACAGGGAAATGGCAAGCGGCACGGCATCAACCTGAGGTGTGGGGCGTTCACGTCGGGCTGACACCGCGACGTTCGCCAGAACGATATTCAAACAACTTCATAGAGCACGCGGCGCGAGCACGTGCGGCACTTGTCGCGCCGCGTGCTCCTGTGAGGTTCTTTCGCGCCGCGGTAATATCGGGGCTGTCGCGGAATGCCGCGCGCGTCCGCCTCTTCACACCTACAACAGACATTTTCCAAGGGAAACTAGCGATTGGCAACAGCATATCGACCCAGCGGAAATGGCGGCGGGATGGCTGGTGACACGCGAGGATGCTCCGGCCACCCTGGACGCTGCGTCCCGTGGCGGCCCCAGCGGTCGCCGGCGAATCCCTCTTGTGAGGATGTCCGCGATTCGCTATACCGCGCCGCGCTGGGAGAAGGTCCGGTTCGACGGACGGAGCGCGGCCCCTTGGAATTCCCCTCCGACCTTCTCATATCCCCGCCACGGCATGGAACAGGGAGACCCATCGGCATGTTAAAGAACATCGTCCAACCTGTCGCGCCAAACGTGAGCCATGTTCAAAAACCGCCACTGGAGAACCAATTAGAGGGGGGCGCGATCATCCATTATCCCGTCTGTCCCTTTCCCTTGCCTCCGGAGGATGACTTACGTTTCTTGCGGCAACAGCGCATGGGGGGGATGGGACATAAGAATATCTGTCACAATCCCCACACGCGCCGCACGGTCGGCCATCACTATCAGTCGGCAGCGGCGGATGCGCGCTTGAACAACCTGCTGGCCGAGTTCTCCGAGACGGCCTCACGCTGGCTGGCGCAACTGCTGCCCCAGTACGCCCGCACGTGGCAGTTGGACCGCGCCACGCTCCGGCCCGAAGAGGAAGCCACCCGCAACTTGCGGACCACCGCGCGCAATGATTTGTTGCACATCGACGCCTTTCCGACCCGACCGGCGCGCGGCCGGCGCATCCTGCGACTGTTCGTGAACATCAATCCCACGGACCCGCGCATCTGGGTTACTTCCGAATTGTTCCCCGCGCTGTTGGAACGCTATGGCCAACAAGTCGGCCTGCCGCTTGGATCGCGGCGTTATTGGCTGCGTTGCTGGCATTATGATGTCAAGCAACTCTTTTATGCCGATGCCAAGTGCCTAACGCCTTACGACGCGTTCATGGTCCGGCTGCACCATTTCTTGAAGCGCAATCACGCTTTTCAGGAACGCTGCTGCAAACACTACTGGTGCTTTCCGCCCGCCTCCGCCTGGCTGGTGTTCACCGATGGCATTAGCCATGCGGTGCTGCGCGGCCAGTTCGCGTTGGAACATTCCTACTTCGTGCCCCCCGAGGCCTTGGCCTGTCCCGAACAGTCCCCCGCTTATTTGCTGCAACAAGCCTGCCAAGCTCCCGTGCTGCGTTGGAGCGCCTAACACTTTCCGCCTCGTAAAGTCTTGCGTTCGCGCGTGGAATACGCTACTGGATGGTACATGCCCCAACATCCACGAGTTGTTTCAGGCCCACGAGGAACCACACCCATGAACCGCGTTCGACCACTACTGATTCCCGCACTGCTTCTAACAGGCTTTTTCATGGACACCGAACTCGAAGCGCAACCCGCCGGAGCCAATTACGATGAAGCCAAGGTGCCGAAGTACACCTTGCCCGATCCGTTGCTGACGATCGATGGCGTCCAAATCACCGACGCCGCCGGCTGGCGCGAGCAACGCCGGCCGGAAATCCTGCGCCTGTTCGAGACCCACATGTATGGCCGCAGTCCAGGCAAACCCAAACACCTGACCTTCGAGGTGACATCGGTTGATCCCCAGGCGCTGGGGGGCAAGGCCATCCGCAAGGAAGTGACCGTCCGTTTCACCGACGACCCAAAGGGGCCGAAGATGGACATCTTGTTGTATCTGCCGGCCAAGGCGCCGAAGCCGGTGCCGCTGTTCGTCGGCTTGAATTTCTTCGGCAATCACACCATCCATGCCGATCCTGGCATCACCATCACCTCATCTTGGGTGCGCAACGACCCCCAGCGCGGCATCACCAACAACCGGGCCACCGAGCAGACGCGCGGCATGAACGCCCGCCGCTGGCCGGTGGAGATGATCCTGGAACGGGGCTACGGCTTAGCCACGATTTACTACGGCGACATCGATCCGGATTTCCATGACGGGTTTCAAAACGGCGTCCATCCGCTGTTCTACCAGGAAGGGCAGCAGCAACCCGCCGCCGACGAATGGGGTTCCATCGGCGCCTGGGCTTGGGGGCTGAGCCGGGCGCTGGATTATTTCGAGACGGATAAGGACCTCGACGCCCGCCGCGTGGCGGTGATGGGGCATTCGCGCCTGGGCAAGACCGCGCTGTGGGCGGGGGCGCAAGACCCGCGGTTCGCGCTGGTCATCTCCAACAATTCCGGCTGCGGCGGCGCCGCCCTCAGCCGCCGGCAGTTCGGCGAGACCGTCAAACGCATCAACACCTCCTTCCCGCACTGGTTCTGCGGCAACTTCAAAAAATACAACGACAACGAAGCCGCATTGCCCATCGATCAGCACATGCTGATCGCTCTGATCGCTCCCCGCCCGGTGTACGTGGCCAGCGCGGTTGAAGATCGCTGGGCCGACCCGCGCGGCGAGTTCCTGGCGGCGCTGCACGCCGACCCCGTGTATCGTTTGCTCGGCACGGCGGGACTACCCGCCGACCAGATGCCCGCCGTGAATCAGCCGGTGCAAGGGACCATCGGCTACCACATCCGCAGCGGCAAGCATGACGTGACCGATTACGATTGGCAACAATACCTCAACTTTGCCGACAAACATTTGCGACAAGCGGGAGACAAGCGCTAGCACCGCGGCCAGGGAAGTAGGCTATTCCGCCGGCAACCCAGCTTGTCCGAGCCGCGACCGTCAGGGAGCGAAGCAAACCGCTCCCCGACCATCGCGGCTCGGAGCGGTGTCTTTCTGGCCGGAGCAATAATCAGGGCCTTGATCAAATCGGGGGGGCGATCACGTTCTCCTCATGCCAACAAATCACGCCAATGGATTCAAGTTGACTGGCTTTACCAGCCGATGAATCAAGAGAGGGAAAATCGCCAGAATGGGGCGAAAGGAGAGCCAGTGAGCGCGACCAGGGAGGGACTGCCATGCACAGGACCATCAGGGACGAAATCATTGCCGTTTGCGCCTGTGTGTTGCTGATCGGATGCCAGTCATCATCAGCCGACAAGATGGTGTCCAAGGATCCCTTGCTCTTGAGCAATAAGCCGGTCGAAGGCAAAATGACCGAGACGGACGAGGGGCCGCTCTTGTTCGCCGGAGTCGAACCAGTGATCCCGGCGATTCCCAAGGATGTTCTGGTCCATGATTCCGCACCGACGGCCAAGTTCGCCAACCGCGCCACGCAAGCTCCGGTCCCCATTCATCCCATTCCCTCAGCCAGTCGGCCAGCGGAAGGCCGATTGGCAATCCGCTCGCAACCGGAAAGGGACGCGGGCGCGACGGCATCCACGCGCCGCCAAGTCCCCGGCAAGTATGGCCATGCTCCGGATTACGCGTGGTTGCAAGGGGTTGTCGATAAACACTTCGACAACCATCTGTACTTGCGCTACTGTGAAGCCCAAATCGAGGAAGCGATGGGGGGCAAGGTGCGCTTGGAGGATGATCCACGTCTGCAAGAATATCAATCGGGCGATGTCATCCTGGTGCAAGGCTCCATTGTCCCAGACAGTCACTTGACACGAAAAGGAGGCTGGCGCCACTATCCCCTGTACCGCGTGCAACACGTGTGGCTAGTCGAGCGCCAAACGAAGTGAGCCACTCTCAAGTGGACCGTCACACGTCAATGATACCACCGTGAGCACGGCGCGGCATATATCCCCATTATCATTTTTGACACTTGTAATAAAGCAAATAACAACTAGCCACATCATCATACAATCCGGGATGGCGGCGGCAGTCTGCTTCGAGAAAATTTCCAGCGCGGAGGCTTTGCTCGGCCAGACACAATCCCTTCGCCTCGCGGATCAGCCAGCCCGTTTCCGCCAGCAGCCGTGCCATTTCGGCATGGGTGTATTCATACTTATGATCGGGATTGATCCAATTGTTCGGCGATTGCAACACCGTGACGGCGCGATTGGGAGTATCCAGACAGAAGTAACCACCTGGCTTCACGATGCGGCGTGCTTCTGCGCACACTTGGCGCGCCTCGTCCGGCGTGACATGTTCGATGGACTGCCCCGAATACACCAAGTCCACGGATTCATCCGCGAACATCGACAAATCGGTCATGGATGTGTACACATAACGCACCGGTCCCAACGGCGTCGAGACTGTTTCATGATATTCGTCGCAATGTTCCGCGTACATTTCATGCCGTTGTTGGCGTGGCAGCTCAACGATGCTCAAATTGTGAAACCGATAAGGATAGCCCATGACCACCAAAGCTCCTTCGGGCCGATGGTGGCAGCTCCCCCCCAGATCGACGATGACATCGGCCTTGGGCAACTGCCGAACTAGTTGTCTTCGTGAGTCGTGCAAGACTTGAAACAGGTCCAAGCACATCCGGTCGCGTTGAAATTCCGAGGAGCAATACAAATACGCTAAAAATTGCTCCCTGGTAAGTTGTCTGTTTGCCAGACGCGGCACGTATTCATTGAAACCTGTCACATCAATCGCGCGTCCTAAGATGAACCGATAGGCCAGACCGGCGAACTCCGCAGGGGACAGGTGCTCCACCCAGTGTCGCGCGCTGGCTTCTTGCCATTGCACGGGATCAAACGGCTCCCCTTGTTTGACAGAGGAACGACGCCAACGTGAAAACAGGGATCGTGTCAAACTCATGATTGACTCCATGCTTGATACCGCTCTTCCGCAAACGATCTTTCCGTGAAACGCGGACTAGCGCTGTCCAGTTGCTCGATCACCGCCCGAAGTCGGCGGGCGACTGTTTGGGGATCGAAGTGCTCGACGACGTAGCGCAGGCCGCGCTGTCCCATTGCCTGGCGCGATTCCGGGGATGTTTCCAGATGCCGCAAACCAGCGATGAATTCTTGCTGATTATGATAGATCAACCCCGCGCCGCTATGTTGACAATGTTCCACCAAGGCCGGACTGTAACCATTGACCAAAACCGGCGTGCCCTGGTGAAAGGCTTCCAAAAGGACGATGGAAAAACTCTCATACGGCGACGGATGCACCAGTGCCACGGCATTGCGCATTAGCGCGGCTTTCTCGGCTTCGTTCACGAAACCGAAATACACAATGTCGGGATGTGGCGGCAAGGCCATGATTTCCTTACCGATGAACACCAATTTCAAGGGGGAGCGCGTGCGGCGCTTGAAAGCGCGAAAATGGTCAAGCAGCTCGCCAACGCCCTTGTATTCCTCAATACGACCGGCATAGAGGATGTATCGCGCGGGAGTACCAGGAGGAAGCAAACCAGCATCCATAATGTTCTGACATGTCATGCCGATGATTTCATGGGCGGCGATGTCGCCAAAAAGATCGCGAGCCGTGTTCCGCTCTGCCCGCGACAAAAACAGCAAACAACGTGGTTGCTGAAACACTTGGCGAAAGATGGGCAAATACGCCAACGGCTCATCATGCAATGTCGGACAGATGATGGTACGCGCGGCTGGAACCAGGCGCATGCCGAAATAGGTCGTGGGAAACAGGTAAGCGAAGAAGATAAAGGCGTCGTATGCGTTTTGCTGGTGGGCCAAATAATCGAACAGAGGAGTCGAGTAAGGCCCTTGTTGGCGAATAGTTTCTTCCTGCAAGGCGCGCGGCCAACGGGTCAAGCGGCGCGCGAGGTCTTGTTTCATGTCCGGCGCGCGATGAAAACGACGCATATCCAACGAAGCTTGCAAAGTGCCAAACAGCCGCCCCCACGCCTGTCCGCGTTCGGCATCCACGGGGAAACGTTTGACCACGATCGGACCATCAACATCCAATCTGGAAGCATAATGATTGCGCCAGCTGATGTGATCAATGGCGCAAGTTGTTAATACTTCCACCTCACCATGACAACTTAACAAATGGGCGTATTGCCGAGCCAAGGTCTCGGAACCGCCGATGACATTCGAACCATAGCGTTGCACGATTAATGCGATTTTCACTGCATCACCTTGTTGAACAACGATGCCAAGGCTTGAAACAACAACGGTCGCAGCGCGCGTTGGGAATAGTGGTCTTGATAATACTGAAACTGTCTATCGGCGAGCGCGTCGGCCAAGCCGGGTTCCGTCAGGCAGTAGTGTAAACTTTCCGCTAATAGGACCGGGTGCCAATCATCCCAAGTCAATGCCTCCATCCCCAACGTCTCGGCAACCGCCGCGGTGTCACATGCGATGATGGGAATGTGATGATACATGGCATGAATTAAGGGAATGTGAATACCACCATGATGTTGTATCCCTAAGAAGGCATGCGCGATCAGATAAAATGTCCGCAATTGCGCGCGGGTCACTCCCTCATGAACGGAAATGACGTCTTGCAAGTCGGCGGCCTGGATCAGTCGCTCCAACTCCCGCAATGTATCCGATGAGGAGTGTTGCACGATAATGATGAATAATCGTGATTTCTGGTTGTAATATCGATGATAATGCGCGAAGGTTTCCACCAGCTCATAAGGTGGGCAGAGATCACAAGCGAAAGAAGCGACGGTAAGAATGTTCGTGTGATCCTCGTCAAACCAGCGCAACACGTCGGCGGATGGAGCGCTGCTTTCACCGACTTCGCAGCTGATAAGCGGCGGTATGTAACATGTTTCCACTCCAGAAAACACTTGATTACTCATCATTCCCGCGGTGTGGCTCGACCAGATCGCGCAAGGTGGTGGGTGACGGTAAAAAGTGGGATGCGTCGAACTCCGACGCGCCAGGCTGGGGAAAAAATATTCATGATCACGAATGATTTTTTCGTGACATGTTAAATTTAATAATCTCTCACCCGTGGGCCAGGAATCGGCATGTTGATAAATAACCAAGTCGTTTGGATTGCTCCTGGCTCGATATTCATACGCATCGATCTCTTCCACCAGTGGTTCCCAGTTTGAGGCAATCGTCTCTGCGTAAAGATGAACATCATATCCCTTGGCGGACAGCATTCGGTACATGCCCAAAACATCACCTGTCACCACGTCCCAATGAGCCAGCCACGGCGTCAATAGGTGAATTTTAGGCATGGACACATGTCTCCAGCACGGGTTCCAGGGCCTGTCGCAACTGCTGTTCAATCACCGACAATTGGTAATGTTCGCGATAATGAGCGCGTTGATCGTCGATTAGCTGGCGTCTCCCAGCACCATCCGCCAATACCTCCGCCGCGGCCGCCGCCAATACATCCGGACGCGGACTGTCGCAAATCTTGCCGCTCGGTCCCAAAGTGCCGCGCACGGCGTCGTTGCCATACGCGACCACGGGTAATCCCAAGGCCAAAGCCTCCACCAACGGCACGCAAAACCCTTCATGCTCACTGGCGCACCAGAAAATATCCGAACATACGTATAATGTGTATAAATCCCACGAGCTTACATTGTCAAAAAAGCGAACAAACTGTTCGAGATTATGTCGGCGAATTTCTCGTCGTAGCTCATGTTGATATTCGCGTAACTTGGGGTCATGGTAGCCCACGAAAATCAACTGGCTGTCGGCGCTGTACAGGGCGTGAAATCGAGCCAACGCGCGGATCAGGTGTATGTGTCCTTTGTTCGGGGCCACGCGCCCGACAAATAGAAAGGTCCACCGGCATGTTGCCAGCTCGAATATATCGCGGTTCACGGTACGACCATGCAGATCGGGAAGGCGGTGAAAGGGGGGCACGATATGACAACAGGTTAGATCAATCCCCGTTCGTTGGAGTTCGGCCACGTTGGCTTGCGAATCGGCCAGGATCACATCGGGATCGCCCTGAAGCAAGCGCCGCGTTTGATATTCCCCCTCCTGACACGATCGGGCGTACGGTGGATGATAGGGCGTGAAATAGCGTGCGGGTGTGATACTATGATATTTGATGATTTTGCGATTGCGACTCCGCTCATAACATCGCAAACCTGCCTCCCACCCCACCGAATGATGATATATTAATACGTCTTGGCGGTCGCGGAGGTGGCGTCGGTATTCGGCCAGCGGTCGCACATACGGAAAGAGCCTTTCATCAAGGTGTTCCGCGTAGGCTTCCGCCTGCCATCCTTGACGCCGCAACCAACGCGCCATTCCCAACACATCATTGGAAACGGCGTCGAATGGACTGAGCGTGGGGGTCAAGATGTGGACTGACGGTCTCATTTGCGTCCCACGATGGCGTAATCGGGATATACGGTGGCGTCAAATTGAATAATGTCGGCGATCTTCACCACCGGTTCTCGATCCGGCACGACTGGCGAACTCAAGACGAATTCCACCACGGTGAAACCATGATTGCGATAAAAGAAGCGCAACAGCTCCGGATGGACGGGGCGTATGTGCGTCGGATCGAGATGAAAATTCCCATACGCCGCTGGACAGGTGGGATTGACGGTTTCGATGACCAACACCCCTCCTGGCCGCAGCTTCGACCAGCACCGCCCCATCAAATGGAAGACGTCCTCGGCGGGCATATGCTCCACGACCTGCGCCAGAAATATCCCCCCCAAGCTGCTGTCGGTGATTTGGTTCAGATACTCCAGGGCCTCGGCCCGCACGGCAGGGAACCCTTTTTCTTGACAATACGCAATCATCTCCGGATTGCAGTCGATGCCAACGACAGGAATTCGCGCTTCGGTCAGCATTTCGAGAAACTCGCCGCGTCCACAACCGATGTCCAACACAGGCCCCTGTTCGAGAAAATACGGCAAATACACTTGCTGACGGCGGCGAATCAATTCACGAGAGCCGCGATACTGATTCGTGAACATGACATAATCGATCTGCACCGCCGGCTTTGGCTCCGCCGGGCCGCCATCCGGCGAGGCCTTTTCCAGTTGATCCAAACGCCGCCGGCACAGGAACAACACATCATGCAAACTGGTGCATTGTTCGTGGAGCTGTTGCAATTGCGCGTTTTCTTGTTGTCGCTGGCCGCTCAAGGCATCCAACCGGCGTTGCAAGGTGGTCAGCGACGCGAACATCTCACTCATGTTGCGGTCGATGACGGCAAGTAGACGCCCGGTTTCGCGTTGGTGATCGAGCATCACTTCGTTGTATTCCACTTGGCGCATCAGCAGCCAGCGCCACGGCAAGCTGAGCCAGCGTTTGACCCAGGCTTTACACCGTTCCCTCAGCGAGCCGCCGGACACCAAGGTTGCCAGCCGCAAAATATCGTAACGATACGCCAATTCCGACTCGTGCTGAAAGAGAGGGTCGGTGGGGAGTGAACAATACTGGACGGGGATGCGGCGTTGGATCTCTTGTTTAAGCTCCCGCACGTTCGCCGGCGGAGTGAATGTCATTGTTTCACTCGACATGAGCAGCCTCCATGGCACTTCAAATGGATGGAAATGGGAAACAGCAAACACGCGCTATTCAACTATCCATTAACCATTGATCAATGTAATCACACACCACATGGATGAAAAACAAATGCGCCTCTTGAATTCGGGCCGTGCCGCAGCTGGGGACGATCCATTCCCGTTCCGCTTGGCCGGCGAGCGCCCCGCCCCCTTTGCCCAGTAAGGCGAGGGTGTGCAATCCGCGCGCCTTGGCGGCGGACACGGCGGCGATGACGTTTCTTGATTGACCACTAGTCGTCAACGCAACGAGCAAGTCGCCCGGCTGGCCTAGACCCCGCACTTGACGAGAGAAGACCTCATCGGCGGCGTAATCGTTGCTGATGCACGTCAATAACGCGCCATCCGCGGACAGGGCCACGGCGGGCAGCGGTCGGCGTTCCGCGCAATACCGCCCCAACAGCTCCGTGACGAAATGCTGCGCCTCGCTGGCCGAACCCCCGTTGCCGCAGACCAACACCCGCGCGCCGGACACGATTAAATCGGCGGTCCAGCGTGCCAGCTCGTCGATCTGGTTCGCTTGTTGAGCCAATTCCTGGAATAAAGAAATCACCGCGCTGAGGCCGGAACGCGTGTAGTGAATAGTTGGCGTGCCATTGGGAGGAATGGATACCGGAGTCATGATTCACATCCTTGTCGCCAGCGGAAACCATGAGGTGAAATGGTTTCTCCGCTTTCCTTCCTTGGTTGTGGTGCGGTTATATTCCGTATCTTGTGGGGATGATGATACCAGCCGACATTTTACCAGGTCAAGACGGATCGTGAACGTTTCGCGCCGTCCCCCGGATTCGCGCTCTCTGCACGTTTCCGCCTTCGTCAGCCAGCGTTCGCCCCGCGCCGCGCGGCGATCAATTCGGCCACCGTCTGCCGCAGTCGTTGCTTTCCACCGAAGGTCATGCCCAAGGCGCGCAGTTTCTCGGTGGCGATTTGATGTTTCGGGCCGCGGTTCAGTCGCTCGATGGCGCTGGAGCTGCCGGACAGCTCGCCAGCAACGCGGGTCACATTCAGGAATGGGGGGTGGGGTGGAATGGAACAATGAAAGGATGGAAGTTGGCAGGCGCCACACCCAGGAACTGCCATTTTGACAAGTAGTGATTGGGTGGACGGAAGCACCTCTTATTGCTAGATTGTATCAAAATTCACCTGACATGTGAACTCATATTCCGTATCCATGCCATACTTCTCTACTTTCCAATATCGTGGTGGTCGATGGTTGGTCATCGTCCCCCGGCCAGAGGCCGAGGGGGAAGGAAGAGATACGTCGGTCACGGCTGTCTGAACTTGTCTCAGCGCGGGCAGGTGGCCGCGGGGCGGTCGGCGATTTCGAGGTTGAGCGTGGAGCGGACGGCGTAGGCGGGTTTGCCTTGACTCTCGAAGTAAGTCCGCGCCAGCACTTCCCCCAGCAGGCCCATCGAGATGAACTGCACGCCGATTAGCTCCAACATCATGCTGAAGTACAAGAGCGGATTGCCGGTCATGTCGCAGCCAGAGAACCATTTCATGCCCAGGGTGGCCAGCAAGCTGACAAAGCCTAGCCCCATCGACGCCAGCCCGGTCAAGCCCAGGACGTGCATGGGACGGGTCAGGTAACCGTGCATGAACTTGATGGTGATGAGGTCGAGCAGCACGCGGAAGGTGCGCGACAGGTTGTACTTGGTTTGGCCGGCGACGCGCGGATGATGCCGAACGGGAATTTGCGTCAGACGGGCGCCGTGGTATTGCGCGAGCACGGCGACGTAGCGGTGCATCTCGCCGTATAGCGGCAGGGAGTCGGCCACGTCGCGGCGCATGGCCCGCAGCGTGCAGCCGAGGTCGCGGATGGGTACTCCGGTGACTTTGCGGATCAGCCAATTGGCGATCAGACTGGGTACCTTGCGAATCAACAGGTTGTCCTGACGCTTGGCCCGCAGTCCCAGCACGGCGTCGTAGCCTTCCTCGAGCTGGGCCACCAGCCGGGGGATGTCGGCGGGGTCGTTCTGCAAGTCGCCATCCATCGTCACCACGATGGCGCCGTCGGACCAGTGGATGCCGGCTTGCAGGGCCGCCGTCTGACCGAAGTTGCGGCGCAGACGTACCACCTTGACCAGGGGATCGGCCTCGGCCAATTGCTCCAGCATCGTCCACGAACCATCCGTGCTGCCATCATCGACGAAGATCAGCTCGTATTCCAGGTGCAGCGGGTCCAGAGCCAACCGCAGTTGGTCATGCAATGGCTGGAGATTGTCGCGTTCGTCTTTGATCGGAATGATCACTGACAAGTCCGTCATCACTTGGTACCTCGGGTCGCGGGAAATGACCAAACACATAGACCAACCCGCCGCACAGGCTGGCGGTCAGGTACACGGCAAACCATAAGAAACTCAAGCTCAGGGCGGTACTTTCGGCTACCCCCAGCGGCGCCAAAAAGACGATCAGGCCGGCCTCGCGCACTCCCATGCCGTTGAGACTGATGGGCACCATTGTCAACAACGTCACCATCGGCACCACGATCCAGTAATAGGAAGCTGGTACCGGCGCGTGCAGCGCCTGTCCTACTAACCAGACGATGATCACGTTGATACTCTGAATAATGAGCGACAGTCCCGTCGTGGCGAGCAGTAGCCGGGGTCGGCTGAAATACAACTTCATGGCCTGGCCGGCACGGTGGACGCGCTTTCGATGCCGCATCCAGCGCATCAACAGAGGGACGCTTAACAGACCGACAACGGCACTACTTACGGTTAGTACCACGCATCCCGTTACCCACGACGGCACCGGAATGGGACTCGCCAACACTGCTAGACAAGCCAGAGCCAACAGCACCAGTAAACCGCTGAAGCGATCCAAGAACACCGTGAGAAAAGCATGGAGCCGGCGTCCCGAACCCGCGTTGAGGTACCAAGCCCGCACCACGTCGCCGCCGACCGCCGTGGGTAGTAGCAGATTGAAGTACATGCCGATGAAGTATATGCCGGTGAACCGCGCCAATGACTGGCGGAACCCTAATGGCTGGGCCAGAAGCTGCCAGCGTAACCCGCTCACTACCTGGCTCAGCAAATACAGACTAACCGCCGTCAGCCAGGGTAGCAAATCCAACCGCGCGAAGGTCTGTTGGACCTGCGGCCAATCGGTGCGCCAGGCCAACACTGCCAGAATGACCACACTAATTACTAGCCGAATGTGCTTGCGCACTGGTTTACTCTCCCGCGCGAAACGATCCATCCGTATCAGGACTATCTTCTTCCGTGGTCGTTACCTCAAAGGCGTGGAATAAGCCTTGCGAGCCGACTTGGAAAAACAGGCAATCGAGCTTGTCTTCCATGTCCACGTAAAGTACGTAGCGTCCCGGTGTGTGAAGGGGAGGTAGCGCCAACGTCAGGTCGATGAACTGTCCCGGTAGTACCTCGGCGTCCAACAAGCCAGCCCGTCCCACGTGGATTTGTTGCCCCTGCTCATTCAGCAGCAGATAAACGAGGTGGACTCCTGCTGTGACATGAGAGGACATGCGCCAGGGTAGCACGGACGTGTTGTGGAAGCGCGCGCGCATGCCGATGGCTTGGCGCGACGGTACCCGCGCTGGCATGTCCAGCGGCTCGATGCGGCAGTGGCATTCGGCGGGGCAATAATGGTGCTCAACCCATTCTCGAAAGAGCGCCGGCGCGTGCGTATGTCCGTGTCGGCGCAGCCAGTCCTCGTACAGATCGAAGAACTCGTCGCAATACGCCGCTTTACTGACACGCACATGGCCGTAGTACGGGCCAAGTTGTCGGCGGGCGTCGTCCAGGGTACCCTCAGTGTACAACAATATTGCCATGACGGACGCCACGCCGGTGCGGTCGGCGCCGCGGCGGCAGTGAATCAGAATCGGCTTCTCGGCCCGATCCAGAACGCGGAGCAGATAGCGTATCTCATGGATCGGCGGCAGACGTCTGGCGGACAAGCATACGTCTTCTTGACAAATGTTGAGCCGATGGGTCGTTTGACATTGCCGAATGTACCAATCGTGCATGACACAGCGCCCACGCAGGTTCAGGACGGTGCGAATGCCATGCCGCGCGACCACTCGTTCGAGCTTGCCACTCGATAGCTGGGCGCTGCGATAAAACTGACCGGGAATAACCTCGTGCAGGTTCCCACCCGCGAAGAGATATACCAGCCGCCAGCCGACAAACAGCAACCAGCCAGCCAGCGCTCCCGCCAACAGCCATTTCAGCCGCCGCGAGAAGGCGGAGTAAGTCGATGATCGGGCTGGCTTCGTTTCGCGCATGACGATCCCTGAACGTGGAAATCCGGAGTCGGAAACCTGATTGGATTGGTCAAGGAGCCATGATCTTGTCCTTGCAGGCCGCTGCCGACTTCTCAAACCTGAACAGGCGCCACCGCCTGGAGAACCGGCCAAGCGGCGGGATAATGCCAAATGCGGTGGACGCTGCCTAGATCGATTTCGAGATGGAAACCCGGAGATCGGCGCAAACTGGAACAAAGAGCAAGAGGAGTCATCGATTCACGCTCGGAACCGGGCGCGAACCGATGAATCTCTCTCGTCCCGTCTAAGGTTATTCAGACAGTCAGCTAACTTGCTCATTGCCCAAACCAGTAACTCGGCGCGGCTTGCGGGTAGTAGCCGGTCAACATGGCGGGGGCCTGATAACTGTGGAAGTTCGGCATCTGATACCCGGCGGCTTGCGGTTGATAGCCGGCCGTGTGGTACTGATACCCGGCGGCTTGCGGTTGATAGCCGGCCGTGTGGTACTGATACCCGGCGGCTTGCGGTTGATAGCCGGCCGTGTGGTAGTGGACCGGCTGTTCGGGGACGGGCACCGGGATGTTGCCGGCATGACTGCCGCTCACTACCCCCATCGACGGCGGATACCAAGGGAAGCCGGTGGGAGCCGGATGGGAATAGTAATTCGCCAACGGCCAGTAGAGATACCACGGCCCCGGCGGGCAAGTGGGCGGCGCGCCCCCGCAGCAGCATTGGGTACCGCAGCAGCACGGATTGCAACAGCCGCCGCCGCCACAACACCACGGGCTACAGATACAGGGGAGATACTTGTCGCAGCAGCCTTTCAAGAAGCCGGCGCCGCAAATTTTGACGTCGAAGCCCCCTTTCAAGTTGTAGCAGCCGCCGCAACCGCAACCGCCGCCACAACAACATTGGGCCCACGACTTAGAGGTATCCATAACGAGCCAGGGAATGGCCAACAACGCGGCCAGGAGAAATCGTCGCATAAGGTGCTTCCTATTCAATGGTGTTTCTACCCAGGCCGCGCTAGACCGTCAGCGCGCATCCATCTGGGCACGCAAGCATTGCCCACGGATCGACGGACGGCCAGCCAACTTGATCGGCACGCGCCCATTTCCCCGACGGGACGAGCGGCGCAGTCGGCACGACAGGCATTCTTGGTAACGGAGGAAAAATAAAGAGCTTGGCAATGGACTGTCGCGCATGGGATGATCAGCCACGCGAAACGCTGAATCACCGCGCGACGAAATTCGACGTGGATTACGTCACCCCCGCCAAGACTTTGGCGCGGACCAGGGCGGCGGCGCCGACGATGCCAGAGTCATCCGCCAGCGCCGCGGGCACCAGCTTGACGCCGACGGATGAGCGGGGAAGTGAATACTTCAAGGCAATCTCCCAGATTTTATCGAGGAACGGTTGCCCCAGAGCGCCGGCCACGCCACCGCCGATGACGATGATTTCCGGGCTAAGCAAGTTCAAACAGCTGCCAATCGCAGCCCCCAGCGCCTCGGCCGCCTCGTCGATCAGTTCGACGATGATGGGGTCTTGGTCGGCGTACATCTTGGCCATTTGCGAGCTTTTGATCTTGGCCGGTTTCACGTCCTTCCAGTGCTTGCGTTCCTTCTTGGGAGAGTCCGCCAACATTTTCTCGGCCCGCTGCATCATGGCCCGCCGTCCCGCGATGCTTTCCAGGGATTGCCCTTTCTTCCAATGAATGATCGTATGGCCGATTTCCCCCGCTGAATAATTGAAGCCGTGGTAAATCTCACCGTTGATGACCAGTCCCCCGCCGACGCCGGTGCCGACGAATATCCCCAAGACATGCTTGGCCCCTTGCGCCGCGCCGCGGACATATTCCCCATACGTTCCCACTTGTACGTCATTCTGCACGAAGGTCGGCCAGGGGCAGTGCGATTGGAGCCGGTCGCGCAAGGGCACGTCGTTCCAACCCAAGTTCGGCGCGTAGCGCACGACATGGTGGATGGGGTCGATTTGTCCGGGAATGCCCAGGCCCAGGCCGCGCACCTGGTCGGCGGCGACGCCCGATTGACTGAGCACGCCTTCGGTGGCCGAGCGAATTTGGCCGAAAATGTGATCTTCCCCCTTTTCCGGTTCCGTGGGCAGCTTGCAGCGACTCAATACCTTCAAATCGTCATCGAACAAGCCAGCGAGAACTTTCGTGCCGCCTAGATCGACGCCGATCCAATGCGCGCCGTCGCGGACGTGTTGGGTATTCTCGGAGGTTCGTTGTTTGGTGCTCATGGTGCGAAGTCCTTCAACGGCTGAGGCGCCGCGGCGCCGTGGTTCATAATAATCCCAACAGAATGCCTGCCACGATGATCAGCGTGCCACCGATGATCAACGGGGGGATGTTCCCCATTAACCCGGCTGCCAACACCACCACGCCCAGCGCCACGCCACCCAGCCGCAGCCATCGCATGACGTATCGCCGCCACAGCTTGCGGATGGCCACGTTCTGGACCACGTGACCGACGCGCTGATTCACTTCATCGGGCGAAATGGTTTCCTCTGGCGCCAGTTCGCCGGCCAGGGGGATCATGCCATACAAGCCGAAGACCCCTTGGCGGAAGAAGCCATAGCGCACCAGCAACCGTCCGGCGCGGAGGGCCTCGGCGGTGCGGTAAGCGTCGATGACTGCGAAGAGCCACAAGCCGGCCCAGGCGATCCACATGGACGTCAACAGGGCCGTGAAACGTTCGCCGCCGACTTCCGTGAGCCAATACACGAGATAACCGATCAGCAAGCCGGTACTCAGGACATAATAGGAAATGAACAGGGTCACGGCTTTGAGGAGTTGACGGTTGTAGAGCTGACCACTGCCGACCACCACCAGCGACAGCAACGCGGCGAGCCAAGGTTTTTTGTGAATCTCCGCTTCCAAGGGACGATCCGGCCGGGTCAAGTTTTGGTACACCTGATCCGCGACATCGTGCGCCTTGTCAGCGGCTTTGCCCAGGGCGGATGCTCGAATGTCAGTGATCCACTGTTTGGGATTCATGGTTTCGCCCCTCTCGCGCTGCCCAACCGGACAGCCGCGCTGAACGCCCATCGCGCTGTTGATTATAATAATTCTTGGCGGTGAGGCACGTTCCCTTTTGCTGAATTTTGCGTTTGACCCAGCGCGCCGCCATCCGGATCGCCTTGTTCTTTACAGCCTTGTCGGGGACCGTTAGACTTGCGGAAAGGAATCGCTTCTCGTGCCCAATTTCTCGCAACCAATGGCGTGGCTCGTTGTTGTACCTGCGGATGAGAACGCTATCGAAATGGAGACCGTCTCATGGCACAAGCCATCGTCGATCCGGGTGAACTCCGGCGGTTCGCGCATCATCTGAAGCGTTTTGCCGGCGACTTGCACCAACAAATCACCGCCCTGCACGGTCAGTTAGTCGGGCTGGGGGATACCTGGCGCGATCAGGAACACGTGAAATTCTTGCAGGAATTCGAGCAAACCATGCAGGTGCTCGAACGCTTTCGGGAAGCGGCGGAGGAACACGTCCCCTTCCTCATTCGCAAGGCGGAACGAGTCGAGGAATACTTGCAACAACGGTGAGCATCATGAGTGAATCGGCCCAAGTACGTTCCATCGCGGCCTTGCACGAGCTGCACGTCGCTTTGAACCTCTTCAACGAAGAAGCAACGGAGGCCTTGGCGGCCATCGAGCAGGAAACCCGCCGCATGAACGATTGGCTGCACGACCAGCACCAATACTGGCAGGTGCAAATCCGCAAGGCCCAGAATGCCGTCGCCGCGGCGCGGATGGACCTGGCGCGCCGGGAGATCCCCGACGCGCTCGGCCATGTTCCCGACTGCATCGAACAAATCAAGGCCCTGCGGCGGGCGCGGCTGCGGTTGGAACATGCCGAGGAACAGGTCAAGCGGGTGCAACACTGGCGCAACCATCGCTTGCCGCAAGCCATCCGCGACTACGAGGCGGCCGCCAGGCCGTTCGCCAATTATCTCTTGGGGGACCTGCCGCGCAGCCTGGCCCTGTTGCGGCGCATGAGCGCCGCCCTGGAAGCCTACGTGCAAAAGACGCCGGTGGTTGCCGCCCCGGCCCCGACAGCGACAGCTTCGGATACGGAGGAAAAAACATCATGAGTCTGGGAACTGGGCGCAGCCGCTTGTACGCCAGCTTGGAGGCCTTGCGCCACCGCTGGCAACAGACGCAGGAACTCTGGACCGACAGCGTGCGCCGCGATTTCGAGGAGAATCACTGGGAGCCGCTCGAACAACAGGTCGTTGATGTCTTGCACGCCATCGACCAGCTCGCGCAGGTCCTGGCCCAAGCCAAGCAAGAATGTTCGGATTCATGACGCTTATCCTTCTACCCAGCTGACATAACAACATGACTGAACCGGAAATCATTCAACAACAACGGAGTATCTTGCGCCAGCTGGCCGAGCTGGCGACCCGCCAAAACCAAGCCCGCAAGGACTGCCGCGCCCGCCACGAGGCCGACACGAACGCCGCCGCAAAAAACTTCGAGCAGGTCCAGCAACGCTTGCAGGCCCAGCGCGACGCCGCTCTGAGCACGCTGGAAAGGGAGTACCGCGACGGCCTCGACCAGTTGCAAGCCACGGTCCAAACCGAACGCTATGCCGCCGCAGCCGAGTGGCGGGAAGCCCGCCATCGCTTCAACCGCGAGGGCCGAACGCTGCTTCATCGTGAGGAAAAAGAACTCAGCGAGGCCAAGTGGGCGTTAACCACGGTGTTCGAGGCCAATCACCACACCGCCAAGGAAAAGCTGCACCAAGCGCAAACGCTGCATCAGCGCGTGGGCACAGTGTTGGAACAAATCCAAGGGCTGGACCAAAATGCCGAGGAGCTGCTGCGCGACTGGCGTCTGCCGCGCGCCGAGAAGCCCACCGATGCGCCGGTGGATGCCGACGCTTCGACCACGCAATGGTTGCGCCGTTTGAAGGAATGTCTGGAGGTCGCCGGGGAACAACTGACCGACTTGCGCGCCCTGAAGCTGCCCCGTTTGCTGCGCTGGTCGTGGCTGATCGGTTTCTGGGCGCTGCTGGCCGGAGCGGGGCTGTATCCCGCCGCCTGGCTGCTCGATTGGCCAATCGGCGCGGCCGCCAGCGCCGGCGCCGCCTTGATCGTCGTCGCCGTTGCCGGCTTGTGGATGTATCTGGCGGCGCGCCGGCAAGCGCGGGACATCGATCATCCGCTGCGGCTCGTGGTCGCCGAAGTCGAGGCCATCGTCCGCTGCTGTCAAGATCATGCCACGACCATCAGCGCCGAGCAACGCCGGACCATCGAGGAACTCAAACGGCAACATGCCGAGGACGTGCGCCAGTTACAGGAGAAAAGCACGCAACGTGTGGAGGAAATAAAGCGTCACAACGAACAGGCCCTGCGGCAAGCTGAAACCACCTACCGCACCCGGATGGCGCGTTGGCAGCAACGCGAAGCCACGGAACGCCAGCGGATTGAGGCACACTACCAGCAGGGCCAAGCAACCATCACGGCGGACCACGAACGGCAAGAGCACCAGCTCCAGGACCGCTATCGGGAACAGCTCGATGCGATCGGCACGCGCTTTAGCGAAACGTGGGAGCGGCTCGACGCGGAATGGCGGGAAGCCTGGACGCGCGCGACAACGACCTTCGCCGCCGCCAAAGAGCTGAGCGAGCGCTTATTTCCGCCTTGGGACAGCTCGTATTGGGATGATTGGCCCCCCGCCTCCGACTGGCCACCGGTGCTGCGGCTAGGGGAGATGACAGGGCACGTTTTATCCCCATTGGCCGACGAGGGGACGCTTCCCTTCACGCTGCCGGCCTTGGTGCCGTTTCCGCGCGGTTGCTCGTTGCTGCTCCGCGCGGGAGAAGGGGGACAGGAGGAAGCCGTGTCGGTGCTGCGCGCGTTGGTCCTGCGCCTGTTGACGGCCCTGCCGCCAGGACGGATTCGCTTCACTCTGATGGACCCCGGCGGCTTGGGACAGAGTTTCTCTCCCTTCCTGCAATTGGCCGAGTGGGAGGAAAGCCTGATCCATACCCGCGTCTGGACCGAGCCCAGGCAAATCGAACAGCGGTTGGCGGAAGTGGCGGAAGTGATGGAAACGGTCGTGCAGAAGCTGCTCGGCAGCCAGTTCGAGACCATCGAGGAATACAACGCGCATGCCGGCGAAGTCGCCGAGCCGCTGCGCGTGATAGTGGTGGCCAATTTCCCGCACAATTTCAGTGCCGAGGCCGTGCGTCACCTGCAACGCATCGCGGCCAACGGCGCCAGTTGCGGCGTCATTGTGTGGCTGAGCGCCGATGATCGCCAACCGCTGCCGCCAGGATACGATTGGAAAGAATTGCAACGAGCTTGTGTCAATCTGGTTTGGCGCGAGCAGTGCTTTCAGTGGTTGGACGCGGACTTTGGCTCTTTGCCTCTGCGGCTCGATTCACCGGCTACCGGGAGTCGCGCCGCGGCCATTCTGAAGACAGTCGGCGAGCGTGCCCGCCAAGCCCAGCGCGTCGAGGTGGATTTTGAGTTCCTGGCCCCGACCGCCGAGGAATGGTGGGCCGGTGACAGCCGGGCGGGATTGCGCCTGCCGCTCGGCCGGGCCGGCGCCTTGCGCCGCCAGTACCTGGAGTTGGGCAAGGGCACGTCCCAACATATCGTGTTGGCGGGCAAGACCGGTTCGGGCAAATCCACCTTGTTACACGTGCTGATTACCCAGCTCGCCTTGCGCTACAGCCCCGACGAGGTCGAGCTGTATCTCGTGGACTTCAAGAAGGGGGTCGAGTTCAAGACCTACGCCACGCACCACCTGCCGCACGCCCGCGTCATCGCCATCGAAAGCGAACGGGAGTTCGGCTTGAGCGTCTTGCAGCGTCTCGACGCCGAGCTGAAACGGCGCGGCGAGCTGTTCCGCGCGGCGCAGGTGCAGGATGTCAACGGCTATCGCAATTCCGTCAACGGTGTGTCTTGCCCGCGCATCATGTTGGTGGTGGACGAATTTCAAGAGTTTTTCACTGAGGATGACAAAATCGCTCAGGAAGCCTCCTTATTGTTGGATCGGCTCGTCCGTCAGGGGCGAGCGTTTGGCTTGCACGTGCTGCTGGGTTCGCAGACGCTCGGCGGCGCTTATAGTCTGGCGCGCAGCACCATCGACCAAATGGCCATCCGCATCGCCTTGCAGTGCAGCGAGACGGACGCCCATTTGATTCTAAGCAAGGACAATGGCGCGGCCCGCTTGCTGGCCCGACCTGGGGAGGCCATCTACAACGATGCCAACGGCATGGCAGAGGGGAACAACCATTTCCAGGTCGTCTGGCTGCCGGACACCAAACGCGACGCGCTGCTGCAAACGGTGCGCGACCGGACAGGAGATCGCCACTGGCCGGCCCCCATCGTCTTCGAGGGAAACGCGCCGGCCCTGATCGGCGACAATCCGTTGCTCCGGGAGCTGTTGCAAGCGGACGTCTGGCCAGCGCCGCCGCGGGCGGCGTCCGCCTGGCTGGGGGCCGCCTTGGCCATCAAGGAGCCGACCGCCGCCGTCTTTCGCCCCCAAAGCGGCAGCAACTTGCTCATCGTCGGCCAACAGGAGGAAACCGCCCTGGCCATCCTCACCTCCGCCTTGCTCAGCCTGGCCGCCCAGTATCCCGCGCCGAACCCAGACGGCGGCGCCCGTTTCCACATTCTCGACGGCACGCCGGCGGATAGTCCCTTGGCAGGCTACCTGCGCCCATTGCCCGACATCCTGCCGCAGCCGGTGGGAATTGCCGATGGGGGCGACTTGGCCGGTGTCTTGGACGAGCTGGCAGCGGCGGTCCAGCGGCGACATCAAGAAGCCACCCCGGACCCCGCGCGCCGCACCGCCATCTTTTTGTTCATTTGCGGCCTGCACCGCCTGCGCGATCTGCGCCGCGCCGAGGATGATTTTGGTTTCGGCCGGCGCGAGGAGCAGCAAGCGACCCCCGCTCAGCAATGGCAAACGATTGTCCGTGATGGGCCGGCGGTGCAGGTGTGGACCTGCGTTTGGTGCGATAGCTTGCTCAACGTCCAGCGTGCCGTGGATCGTCAGGGTTTGCGGGAATTTGAGATGCGCGTGCTGTTCCAGATGAGTCCCGCCGATTCCAGCAACCTCATCGACACCCCTCAAGCGAGCAAGTTGGGGCTGAATCGGGCCTTGTTCCACAACGAGGAGATGAGCCAAGCCGAGAAGTTTCGCCCCTACGGCCTGCCTCAACGGGAATGGTTAAACTGGGTGGGGGAACGGTTGAAAAAGAAAGTGACTAATCAAACACGACAAGCGGATGGCTAAAGCCATTCGCTTGTCATCTGCGTTCGTCGACGGCTCACGCGCTAAACGTCTTTACTGTTTACCCCGGTGGAAACGGGTCACGCCGAGGGCGCTGATGCCGCACAGGGCCAATATCCAGGTGGCGGGTTCGGGAGCTTCCGAAATCGGCTCGTCGGTTTCGGGCAGCGGATCGCCAATGTAGTGACTCCCCGGAGAGTTATTAAAACCGGCCACGTGGCCAGCGAACACCGCTCCCCCTTCGTCTGGCGGTTCGCCGTTCTTTTTCGTGGAGAGAATGAGGAAGTGGTCCAACGTCGCATTCGTCCCCAGACCATCGATGAGCACCACGGGGGATTGCACGCGTGAATTGCCGGTCCCTTGCAACACCACGCTGAAGAAGCCGAAACCGTTCATGGTTTGGTCATACAACACCGACCAACCCGGCGGCGCGGTGATCTGGGCGGCGCTGATCGTCAAGTCCGTGTTGAAACCAATTTTTTGAAAGCCAAAATTGTCGCCGATGCCGCCATATTCAGCCGGTATCGTGAGCGTGAAGGAGAACCGCACTTGCCCGGCGCTCAAGCCGCCGCCCGGGGCGCCGATGCCGTCATAGGCTTCCATGAACACCGCGCCGTAATTGATGCCATCGGCAAAAGTATTGGATTGATCGAAGATGAGGGTCTGAGTGACGTATCCCGCTTGGGCGGCCCCCGTTATCGACCACCACCCCAGAGCCAGGAACAGGATCAAACCACGACGAGCGCGGCGCGCGATACATGCGACGGGAATCATTCGTATCTTCCCCCTTTCCCTTTCGTGTAGGGAGTTCCGAAAAAACATAAGAACCATGCCAATGATGGCGCTAGAGAGCAACGTTGCGGGAACCGCCGGAAGGATGATGGAGTGAGAAAATTGCGTGCCTGTTCTGTCCGTACTATCTCGATCCCAGCAAAGCGAGGGCTACAGTAATCGAGACGCTTCGAATTGTCAAGCCAACTCAGCGGCATGTCCAACAACGACCATGATCATGCATCGGGCAGGGTGGCCGGGGCTGAACGCAGGGACGCCCCGGCGCGCGGACCGTCAGACCCCCGGTTAAAGGCAAATCACCCGAGGTCTGACGGCCCCCGCGTGCTGGTTTTGGTTTCGGAAAGTATCCCCAACCGTTCTTACGAAGCCGCCAGCACCGCTTCGCGCCGCGCGGTCAGGTAGGCCACGCATTGGCGCAAGCCGGCGTGCAAGTCGGCGCGCGGCTGATAGCCGAGGTCGGTCTGGGCGCGGGTGATGTCGGCTTGGCTGTGGCGGACGTCGCCGGGGCGCGGGGGTTCATGGCGGGGGGGGATGTGGGTGCCGAGCAGGTCGTTCATCATGTGGACCAGATCGAGCAAGCTGGTCCGCCGGCCGCAGGCGATGTTGTACACCTGGCCGGCCACCTGGGACGGCGCCGCGGCAGCGAGCAGGTTAGCGCGCACCACCTCCGCGACGTAGGTGAAATCGCGGGCTTGCTGGCCGTCGCCGTAGATGACGGGTCGGCGTCCATGCAGCAGGGCGTCGAGAAATCGGGGAATCACGGCGGCGTATTGGCTGAACGGCGATTGACGCGGGCCGAAGACATTGAAGTAGCGCAAACGGACGGTTTCCAGACCATAGACTTCGGTGAAGGCGGCACAGTATTGTTCCCCGGCCAGCTTGGCGACGGCGTAGGGGGACAGGGGCAGCGTCGGGTCGGTTTCCTGTTTGGGGAGCTTGGCCGAGTTGCCGTAGGCGCTGGAGCTGGCCGCGTAGATGATCCGCCGCACGCCCGCGTCCCGCGCCGCCAACAAGAGGTTTAGCGTCCCAGTGGCACAAGCCTGATGCGTGGCTAGCGGATCGGCGACGCTGCGCGGCACGGAGGCCAACGCCGCCTGGTGAAACACCCAGCGCACGTCACGCACCGCATCGCGCAGCAGATCCGTATCGAGCAAATCTCCTACCAATAATTCGATTTGGTCCTGAACATGAGCCAGGTTCTCCCGGCTGCCGGTGCTGAAGTTATCCAACACGCGCACCGTGTGCCCCTGTTCCAGGAGCGCATCGACCAAGTGCGAGCCGATGAAACCGGCTCCCCCGGTCACCAAGCAGATGGCCATGTTTTGGTGTCTCCTGTGGAGATGGGATGAATGTTAGGGGGCACACCCCGCGGGCGACGCGGGGCGTTGCCGGCGTGTGCTCGCCTGTGGCTCGCACACTCAACGCGGGGTGCTACGCTTTCCACACCCGTTCCGTGTGCTCCCCGCAACCGGCGGTGGCGTTGCGGGTATCGACCACCAACGGCGCGTGTTGGAGGATGAAGTCGTAATCGTAGGCGGTATGGTTAGTGACAATCAGTATGCAATCTTGGCTGGCCAGGAACTCTGGCGTCAACGGTTGGCTGGTGAGGTGAATCGTGTGATGGCGCATCCTCGGTAGTTCTGGGACATGGGGATCATTGTACGACACCACGGCGCCGCGCTGTTGCAACAACTCCATGATGACAAAGGCGGGCGATTCGCGGGGGTCGTCCACGTCCTTCTTGTAGGCCACGCCCAGGATACACACCTTGCTGCCATTGATGGGCTTGCCGTAGTCATTGAGGGCTTCGCTGACACGCTTGAGCACATAATGCGGCATGGCGGTGTTCACTTCACCGGCCAATTCGATGAAGCGCGTGTGGACGCCGTACTTGCGCGCCACCCAGGTCAGATAAAACGGATCGATGGGGATGCAGTGCCCCCCCAGCCCCGGGCCGGGGTAGAAGGGATGGAAGCCAAACGGCTTGGTCTTGGCCGCCTCGATGACTTCCCAGACATCGATGCCCATGACCTGAAAGACGGTTTTCAGCTCGTTCACCAAGGCGATGTTGACGGCCCGATAGGTGTTCTCCAGAATTTTGCAGGCTTCGGCGACCTGGGTGCTGGACACGGGCACGACGCCATCGACGACCGGCTCATACAGCGCCACGGCCAAGTCACGGCTGACGGCGTTGATGCCGCCCACCACTTTCGGAATATTGCGCGTGGCGAAGTCGCGGTTGCCCGGGTCTTCCCGTTCGGGGCTGTAAGCCAGGAAGAAATCCTCTCCCGCTTTCAGGCCGCTCTCCTCCAAGATCGGTTGCAGCAAATCGACGGTGGTGCCGGGATAGGTGGTGCTTTCCAAGACAACCAATTGTCCCGGACGCAGGTGCGGGCGAATTTGCTCGGCGGTGCGAATGATGTAGGACAGGTCCGGCTCGCGGGCCTCGGTCAACGGCGTCGGCACGCAGATGATGATGGCATCGGCTTGGCGGAAGCGTTGCGGGTCGGTGGTGGCCTCGAAGCGTCCGCTGCTGATTAGTTCGGTGACGCGCTCGGCGCAGATGTGGCCGATGTAGCTCTCGCCGCGATTGAGCATGGCCACTTTGTTGTCATCGATGTCAAAACCCAGGACGGGGAAGCCGCCCCAGCAGAACGTCTCGGCCAACGGCAGGCCGACGTAACCCAATCCCACCACGCAGACACGGGCGGTTTGTGTCTCGATGCGTTGGCGCAGCTCCTCCGCCAACGAGACGCGCGTCACGGTTTGCACGCTCATAGTCACTTACTCCTTGAATCCGTTCGGGAAGTTAGTTCGGCGAGCAGGGGGGCGGTAGCCCTCTGGTGCGTGGGAGCCACCAGGAGGCGAACGCCTCCCGCTCGCCAGCATATTTGCCTTGCCTGGTCTCTATTCCAAAAGGCTCATGATCTTGCGGCCCGCTTCACGCTCCAGCGGGTGCAGGGCGTCCACGTCCAGGCCGGCGCGGCGGGCTTCGCGCAAGGCGTGCAGCATGGCAGCGCGATTGCCGGCTTGCTGCTCGGCTTGGGCCAGGTGCAGAAAGCCGGCCGGGTTGGGAACATCAGTGACGACCCGTTGTAAATCGGCCAAGGCTTTCTCATGGTCTCCCTGCTTCAGATAGACAACGGCCCGCGTGTCGAGCAATTCGGCTTGGGGGCCAGCCAAGGCGATGGCCCGCTGAATCAAGCGTAGGGCTTCCGCCTGTCCCTCGGCGCGTTGGGCCAGCATCCAGGCCAAGTTGTTCAACGCCAGCAGATGGTTGGCATCGAGCGCCAAGATGCTACGGTAACTGTTCTCGGCGGCGGTGAAATCGGCGCACAGGTCCTGCAAATCAGCCAGGGCGATCCACAGAGGCAGAGATTGGGGATTAGCCCGCAGCGCCGTTTGGATGCGTGTGATAGTCGCCTGACAAAGCGGCGGGCCGGCCTGACGCGAGCGCAACACGGTGGCAGTGGCGGTAGCCGCCAGCTCCGGCGGCCCCCCTTGCCAGAGCTGCTCGCATTGGGCCATAGCCTCGTCATATTCTTGTTGACTGGCCAGCAAGCGAATGAGCAGGATGCGCCGCTCCGGTTTCTGGGGGTTGGCTTCGACATGCGCCGTCAGCACTTGCCGCGCCTCCTGCCGCCGGCCGCGCATGTGCAGGACCAGCGCTTTCAACTCGACGGAGCCAAAGGTTCCCTCTTCCACCGCGCGTTTCTTTTCCAGCTGTTCGATTTTATCGATTAGCCGCGGCACCTCGGAAAGTTCCTGATGGCGGATGCACGATTGGGCGTAGTGGGCCAAGTAAATGGGATTATTGCCATTGGCCAACACCAAGTCGCGCAACTGAGCGCGGGCGGCAGGCCAATTGCCATCCGCTTCGTACAACCGCGCGAGTAGGTAGCGGTCGGCGTCGCTCAGCGCGTGGCGCTTGTCCAGGATTTCCAAAAAGCCGATGGCCTTGGTCCGCGTCGGTCGGCGGTTCTGTGTCGCCAGTACATGGGCGCGGGCGCGCAGCTCCTCGACGGACAGAACGGCCAACTCCTGGGATTGTTCGACGACTTGCCCCTGCGCGTCCAGGTTCAGCCCCACCAGCGTCAGGGCTTCGGGAAGCTGGCGGTAGTCGGCTTGATGCGCCAAGACCGTGGCCAAGTTGCGTCGCGCCCACTCCACGTCGCTATCGGAAACGGTGAGGTCACGCTGCACGATGCGCCGCAGTAGGGGTTCCGCGTGGGCCAAGCGTCCGTGGCGGAGGTAGAAACTGGCCACGATCCGCGCCAGCGCCGCTTCCGCGCCGCGCTGCTTCAGGACGGCTTGATATTGTTCATGGGCTTGCTCCAGCTGCCCCAGCGCTTCGTGACATTGGGCCAGCACCAAGGGGCGCGCCGCGGCGGGGAGCTTGGCGGCGGCCTGGCGCATCAGGGCCTCCGCTTCCGGGGTCCGCTCCCGCGCGGCGAGGAACTGAATCAACGCCACCCAGGTTTCCGGCACATCATCCTTCAACTCCAAGGCGCGGCGCAGCTTGGCCTCGGCCTCCGCCACCCGTTGCGGGCTGGCGGCCAGAATTTGCCCTAGCCACAGGTAATCTCGGTAATCGCGGGAATCGGCCTGCACCGCTTGCAAGGCCATATCCGCCGCGCGCAGCGGGTCCTGGTTGCGCAACGAGATGTCAGCAGCCAGACGCTGTAAATCGGCGGACAACGGCACTTGCTGTTGCAAGCGGCGAATTTCTTGATCGGCCTCGTCGAAACGCTGACGACGGTAGAGCAGCTGCACGAGCTGGCGATAGACGCGCGGCTGGCGTTCTCCCAACTCGATGGCTTGGCGGTAATGGGCGATGGCGTTCTCGACTTGGTCGCGCAGGTCCTCGACCTCGGCTAGCGCCAGCGGCACCGCCGCCCAGGTGGGGCGTTGCCGCGCCGCCTGATCGAGTAGCCGCCGGGCCTCTGGGAGCACATCAAGATGGCCGTCGTGGGCTTGCCGGATCAACCGCCGCGCCGCGCAGTAGCAGCCGATGGGACCATCCGGCCCTTCGATGCGCTGAATATCTTGCAAATAGCCTGTCAAAGCTGCCGTGTCGTTGTTTTGCAAAGCGAGTTCGCACAAGAGCAACCGCAACCGCAAGTCGGTCCGATGACGTGGTTGTTGAGCCAACCGATGCCATAGCTGTGCCGCTTGACGCGGATCGCCCAAGCGAAAATGGGCTTCGGCCAAGCGCCGCAACAAACGGTCCTGATCCTCCTCGGCGAAGGTCTCCACGTTGTGGAGCAGGCGTGCCAATTGCTTGGCGCCGTCCGGCCCCGGTTGAGCGACACAGAGCCGCGCCTGGGCCAGGCGAATCTCCACGTGATCGCCCACGCGCCGTTCCGCTTGCGCCAGCAGCGTCCGTGCCTCGTCCCACTGTTGTTGCTGCTCCGCCAAGAAGGCCAAGCCGGTCCAGAAACGCACTTCCTCCGGTTGCCGGTCGCGGGCTTGGAGCAACAACTGGCGCGCCTCGTCGGCACGTCGTTGAGCCACCAAGATTTGGGCACGCAACAGCGGCACCTCACTGGCATCCGGCAGTATCTTTTCGGCTTGGGCCAGCACCGCCTCCACGTCTTGCCAATTGGTCCGACCGCGTTGCAAGTTGCGCACGATCATCAACCGCGCCATTTCCAACAACACGTGCGAGGGGGCATTGGGCAGCGTCAACACCCGGCGATACTGTTCCAGGGCCTCGTCCAGCTGCCCCAGCGCCAATTGGGCCGACGCCATGCCGAGAAGGGCCGGAATCGAACGCGCGTCCCTGCCGATCACGCGGCGATAGGCGGCCAGTTGTCGGCCCGGATCGTCCAGCTGCTCGTAACATTGTCCCAGGTATAAATCGAGTTGTTTGACTAATTCGGGAGACCGTTCCAGTTGCGGCCGCGCCTGTTCCAACATCTCCACGGCTTCCGCCCAGTTCTGGCGGTGGATCAAGATACGGGCGTTGAGGTAGGCCACGGAAGCGGCGGTTAATTGCGATTGCCGCAATTGTTGGATGAGCGTTTGGGCTTCGTCGATGTCCCCGCCATCGATGAGCAAATTCACCAAGGCCCAACGGACTTCGACTTGGGCGCTTCCCTGGAGCACCTTGCTCCCCTGACGCAGGTAGTCGAGCGCGTGCGCGCGGCGGCCGGCCTGGATTTCCGTGCTAGCGAGCATCTGATACAGCTGCTCATTGCCGGGGTGCCAACGCAAGCCATTGGTCAGATGCGCCCGCGCCTGATCGTACTCTTGATCCTGTAGCGCCACCTGGGCGACAGCGATCAGCACATCCGCCGCCTGGGGGGCCAAGTCATAAGCGCGGCGCACATCCGCACGCGCTTCCGCTGCCAGTTCGGGCTGATATTCCGAGCGATAGCGCCAACGGATCAGGTAGGCGTGATGATTCTCCGGGTTGTTTTCGACCATCCGGTCGATCACTTGATTGGCTTCCTCGATGAGGTCGGCGGATGTCCCCGGCAGCGCGGGACGGCGCAACAGCTGGGCGAGCGACATGGCACTGTCCAACCGCTGGGGTTCATGTTCCAGGGCTTGACGATAACAAGCCATCGCTTCCGGCACGCGCTCCAGGCGCGTGAGGCACTGTCCCAACAAATGATACACTTCGCCGTTGCTGGGCAGCGTTTGCCGTAAGATGGTGAGATGATCATGGGCCAGCTGGTGCCGATCCACTTGCATGGCAAGCCGCGCCAACACCAAGCGGCAATCCGTCCGGTCTGGCTCGCGCAGCAAGACCTGTTCCAGAACGAACAGTGCGTTCAGCCGCCGCGAGCGCTGCACGGCGTATGAATCGCTGGCCATCAACATGCCGAGCCGGGCGCGTGCCTCGTTGTCCTGGGGCCGAAATTCCAGATAGCGACCGAAGTATTTAACTGCTTGTTCCCAGCGCTCCTCGCTGGCGGCGCGATTGGCCTGCCAGAGCAGCGCCTGCGCGATGCGTCCCGACTGCAACCGATGGACGACAAGCACGCCCACGGTCACGACGAGACCCACACCGAGCAAGATCAACAGGAAACGAACGTTCAGTTTGCGAAGGGGACGCTTAGTTTTCGTCATAATCCTGTCAGCTTTATATGGGGGGAGCCGATGGCGGGATGGTCCGCATCCTCACGATGTCCAATTGAAGTCAACGGTTGGCCAAGCCACGGGGTCGAGGCAAGGTAACACCCCGAAAAACTGGTCTGTATAACCGGAGAGCAGATACATTCCCAACCCATGACACGCCCATTCCGAGGCGTGTCATGGGTGAAATCGTCAACCAGTAAATAGCGTTGGTTGAAGCGCTGATCAAACTGTCGCGGCGGCCTTGCGGCGGCGATAGACGCCGAATGCGCCCAGCAGCGGCAGACCGGCGCCCAGCAGGACCAACGTGGTCGGTTCCGGCGCGTGCTGGATTTGGCCAGGGACGTCGATGAAGGTGACGTTGCCATCCTTCAGCGTATCGCTGGTACGGCGATGAAACGCCGAGAAACTGGCCTGCCCGCCCGTGAAGGGCAACGTCGAATCGACCGCCACAGTGATCGTCAGCGGACCATCCAACGGCGGCCAATTGCCCGGCGCGTCGAAATTGAAGCGCAGATTGACAATGCTGGGATCATCGAATGGGTCCAATGTTTGGGACACGGAACCCTGAAAATAGGTGATGGGACCTGTGAAGGAAACCGTGTCATCCAGCGACCAACCAACGCCGGGAAGAACGACCGTGCCCGGAACATACCCTTGAAAATCATAGATGATGAAGAACGAGCCAGGCCAAACAGTCGTGCCGCTTTGAATCTCGAAGGTATAAGAATACGTGTAATTTCCGCCATTGGGGGTGACGGTAAGCCCCGTCGGAATGATGCCCGCCTGGGCAGCCGGGGGGCTGTAGCCAATCGCGCATAAACTGCCCAAAAGGGCAAGACCGCACAACGATTTGCGAAGGGACATCGCCTATCCTCCTCCTAAGGGATGATTTCACCGGAAGTGTCTTCCTTTGTGTGTTGTAAAAAACACTTCCCGTCTGAATACAACCGTGCAACCCTAAAACACTACTTGCTTTAGTCTCACAAAAAATGTCCAGGTGATGAACAGAGGTGTCATTTGAGAGAAAGGATTCTAACCAGCCGGAGCAACCCTGTCAATAAAAGGAACCGAGCGCGTGGCGGCTTCCAAGCTCCGGGCGCGCGGCAGCCACGAATAATCCGCATCCCCAGTTTGCCATAGCAGGGAATAATCGCGCGCTTCCGCCACGTCCCCTTGCCAGCCCATCTCCGCCGCCTTCGCCAAATTATACATTTCCCGCGCCGTGACATAGTGATAGTGAAACAATGGATTATGCCGCGCCGTCTCCGCCAAGGATTGGTGAAAGCGGATCATGCTGTCACCTAATAATACCTGTTGGTTCTTTTCGGGCGCGCCATGAGTATGTAATTTCACGAAGAACCAATCCGGGCGCGTCGGAACCTGCACGCGCGCTTGCAACCAGAGTCGCAAGCGTTCCCAGCTTGGTGGTTGGTTCCCCTGCAAGCAGGCATTTTCCACGGTTGGCAGCAGACCCCATTTGCGGCGCCGCCAGTTCAACAGCAACGGCCCCTGAATCAACAGCAGGCCGCGCCGCGGCGGGGGATGAACGCCGACATCCGTTCCCCAATCATGCGACTTGGGTCGCGCCGGATCATCCACGGCATAGTAGATACTGTTAATTTTGCGCGTTTGTGTGGGACTAGGAAAGGATGGTAACGTCAGGTCGGCGTAACAGCCTGTGTCCCGCAAAATGTCGAGTTCATTGTTGACGCCACACCACCGCCCATCCGGGCGGGCGTTGTCCAGCGCCCAGTTGCCGTGGATGAAGGCGTAGCGAATTTCTCCCGTGTGCCGATCCCGCGCCAGTTGAGCATGGTCCTCCGCCAAGATGTGTTTATATTCCCACAATCGGTCGCGCAAGTTATCGGCGGTATCATGATCATGGTGTAAATGAATTTCAATCTCTCCATAACCGGCGCGACACAGCTCACTTAATTGTTCTATATGATCGGCATGATAATCCTCCATCGGATAAAAAAACGTGTGTCGCGGCGGCCGACCGTCACTGTCCCGAAAATCGGCGAAACAGCGGGGATACTCCGTCACCCAGCGTTCCACGCGCTGCGCGGCCTGGGCGGCGGAGACATGGCCCCAACAGGGTTCGTAATGATCGGCGACACACAACAACAAATGCATCGGACGCGACCACTCCACCGCTGTTCTTTTCCGCGTTTGCCGCAAGTACGTCCAGAGCCAGCCGCTTTGAACGGCGTGGCGGACTGGAGCACGGATGGATTGAAATAACATGGACCAACTTCTCCTCCAAATATCACGACACCGCCGCTTCGCTCCGTTCCGTTCGTTTCCAGGTCCCCTTTTGGTTTCCTTTCAGCCAGCGCCAAAAACCAACCATCAAGGCCAGATTCATGCCCGTGAACATGGTGGTCATGCGCAGCGGCTTGAAGAGCCTGATTCCCGATGGTAGTTGATAAACCAGGGAAGATAACAGGTAAAAGCCCAACTGTCCCAACATGGTGAATTGGTACCACGGCTTCGTGAGCAACAGCGCGTTGCTCAGCAACAGGATGATTAACAAGAATGGGGAAAACCAACGGAGCACCTTATGAGAGAAAAACGAAAACGCCAACCAACCGTGACGCGGATGTAATAGTTTCCAAAGCACGAAGATGCTTTGAAACCCGCCCGCGCCGATGCGAGCGCGGCGATGAAATTCGGAGGTCAAATGCGGCGGCGTCTCCTCGCGGGCCACGGCCTCATCATCGTAAAGCAAACCCTTGCCGGAGCGCAGGACGGCCAGCAACGGGATCAGCAAATCATCCAGAATCGTATTGGCGGGAATGGGTCGATAGAGCGGTCGGCGCACGGCGTAAATGGCGCCGTTGGCCCCTAACAGCGCCCCCAGTCGATTTTCACACTGTTTCAAAAATGTTTCATACTTCCAATACAGGCCATCGACGTTGCGGCCATGTTGGGGATCGATCAACACCAATCGGCCACACACCATGCCCACGCGCGGATCGTGAAACCAGCGAACGAGGCGGCGCGCGGCATCGGGATCGAAGAAGGTGTTGGCGTCAGAGAAAATCACGATGTCGCCGCTTAGGCGCGGCACGGAATCGTTCAACACGGTCGCCTTGCCGCGCCGCGCGGGATAGGCCAGCAATCGCACTCCCCTGGGCGCGTAACGCCGCACGATGTCATTGGTCGCGTCCGAGCTGCCATCGGACGCGATGACGATTTCCAGTTTGTCGGCGGGATAATCGAGCCGCAGGGCATTGTCGATGCGCTCGGCGATCACGGCTTCCTCATTGTAGGCGGCGATCAGCAGGGACACGCGCGGCAGGTCGTCCGTTCGTGCCGGCGGCGCCGGTTTCTTGCCGAACAGACGCGCGCAACACCAGATGATAAAGGGATAGCCCGCATAGGTAAAAAACAACCCCGCTAAACTCAACCAAAAAATCACTTGCGCGGCGGTCTGGAGGAAGGACATATTTCCATTTCTCCCGCGTGTTGAGTATTTTTTCCGGCGAATGGTGGTTTGGGTCCCCGCTGTGAGGACGTCCGGCGGGGATCAACCCCGCCGTTCGCCAGACATCTGAAGAACTCATCAATGCACATATGTTTCCGATGTGTTACGCGCGGCCGTCCTGCCCGCGAAGGAAGAGACCGGCACTGTAACGCTATCAACCAATGCCTCTTCGATGACGCGCCCCGTCATGTACGAGGGGATCGGCACGCCGAGTAAGTGAAGCATCGTGGGAGCGAAATCTAGGTTGGTGCATTCGCGCATGTGGTAGCCGCGCCGAATGCCGGCGCCGCGCATCAGCACCACGCCCAGGGGATCGTGATAGCCTTCCTTGGGCGTGGCATCCTGTGCCACGCACAATTCCCCTAAGGTGAAGCGCCGGCCCCCCGCGTCCGGGAAGCAGCATGTCGCTTGTAAATTGAGAGGTTTCAAGTTTTTCTGTGAGATGTTGACATTGATGGTATTGCCGACTGTTTCAAACGCAAACAAGGATGTGCCTGGATTCGTCACCCACGCGCCGCGCAACACCTGCTCCGCCTGGCGCAGTTTGTCCATGTCCGTGAATTGCAGGTTCCATTGCGGCGCCATCATGGAGATCGGCACGCACGCGCCCGTCACACCGCACAACTCGATGATCTGGTGGATGTCGCGGATGCGCACGACTTCCCGCCCCGCGCTGAAATCCTCCACGACATAGGGGCGTTGTCCCAATCCCGAGGCGACGATGACCACCGTGTTGTCATCCGTCAGCCGCCACACGCGCTGTAACAGCCGGTCGGCCACGCGGTAGCCATATTCAATCGCCGCACCGAAACGCCGCTGTTCCGCCGCCGATGGTTTGACCAGAAACGGCGTTGGATCCATCGACCGCCAGTACCGATGTTGATAGTGCGCGACATGATTGGAATGAAACGTCGCTAAATCCGGTTGGTGTTCCTGATACAGTTTGGTGAAGAAATCCAGATTGATCAGCGGTTGCAAGCTGACCTTCTTCCAGGGATTTCTGCCAGTCACTTTGGACTGAAGCAAAAAGGCGGCGGCTTCCAGCAGGGTTCGGGGCCGCAAACCCAGACGCAGCAAGTGAAACACTTCCGCTAGGGAAGGTATCTTCCGTTGGCACGCGTCGAGTGGATTATGGGCGCGGGTGTGGCGCAGATTGAGTTCCTGGATCGGCCACAAGTGAGGGGGGTAGGTTTCCGCGCCGGGAGCGAACGTGCTGGGCACCCAAAAGCCCTGGATGTTCGCGCGCGGCGGCCAGCTCATGATGGAACCGTACACGCCGATGGTCTTGCCGGCGTCCGCGGCCAGCTCCCACACGCGCGGGCCACGCACGGTTTCGGGCGGTTGTTCGAGAAATTTGACGCCATGTTCCTCTTGAGGCCGGCCCGTGTACAACGTCGTCCAGGAAATCCACGGGTCCAGATAAGGGGCCTCTTCCAAGGCGATGGCGGTTCCCCAGCTCCCCTCGTTCATGAACTCGGAGAACATCGGCAGCTTACCCTGCCGGCACAATCCCCCCAAAATGCGCCAGGTAATCTCATTCAGCTCGATGAGCAGCACTTTGCGCGGCGCCGGCGACGAAGTCCCTTGCTTCATAGCTCCCCTCCCTGGGTCAAATAGTTATGGGTTCATGCTATTCCGTGTGGAGTGGTAATGTCGTAAAATGCGGAGTTTGACCGGATAGCTTGTTTACGTCAGGGGCCGTGGGACGGCGAGTAACCAACGAATGCCGTCGCCTCCGTTATTCCAAAGCATGGTTGAGGCGTGGATAGAAATAACAAAAATCCGCAGGAGAAGAAAGCCCAAGCAAAAGCTAGCCGACTTGGTACCTAGCTTGGCTGGGGAAACAAGCATGCTCATCGCCCCGTGGGGCCATTGAGGATTGGCAAGATGGAATGGCCAGCTCAGTCCATCGACTTGAACAGCGATTTGGGGGAAGGCTGCGGTCTGGATGCCGAGCTGATGCCGTTGGTGACGTCGGCCAACGTCGCTTGCGGTTTCCATGCCGGCGATCCGCTGACGGCGTTGGCCACGTTGCGGGCGGCGGCCCAGCATGGGGTGCAAGTCGGGGCGCATCCCGGCTTTGCGGATCGGGAATCGTTTGGCCGGCGCGAACTGCAACGAACCGAGTCGGAGATTCACGCGGATTGCGTCTATCAAATCGGCGCGCTGCGGGGTCTGGCGCGAAGCGTGGGGATCACGCCGCGCTACGTGAAAGCGCATGGCGCCCTGTACAACATGGCGTGCCGTGATGAAGCGTATGCGCGCCCCATCGTCGCCGCCGCCGAGCTGTTCGGATTGGCCGTCATGGGGTTGCCCGATTCACGCCTGCAAGCCGCGTGTGCGGGCCGCTGTCCCTTCGTGGCCGAGGGCTTCGCCGACCGCCGCTACCGTGCCGATGGGTCGCTGGTGCCACGTACCGAGCCAGACGCCTTTATCCACGATCCCGCCGAAGCGGTCCAGCAAGTATCCTGGTTGATCCACCATCGCGGGGTCCAGACTATCTGTGTTCATGGGGACAATCCGCAAGCACTCGCCTTTGTTCGCCAGCTCCGGGAAGCACTGACCAGACAAGGCTTTGCCATTCGAGCATTCGCATGAGTTTGCGTGTGTCACAAACAGGGTTGTACACGATCATCGTGGACATGGGCCGGCCACGCACGCGCAGTCTGGGGGTGCCAGTCGGTGGCGCGGCGGATCGCGCGGCGTTGGCCATCGGCAACGCCTTGGTCGGCAATCCGCCGGAGGCCGCCGCCCTGGAAGTGTGCCTGGCTGGACCGACGCTGGAGGCAGAAACGGAATTGGCCTGCGTCGTGTATGGCGCCCCCTTTGATCTGTTCAGCCCGCGTCAAGCGTTGACCACTGGCACCACTTTCACGTTGGAGCCAGGGGAACAACTCCGCATCGGCGGCACGGCTGAAGGGATGCGCGCGTATCTCTGTGTCCAAGGCGGAATTACCGCGCCCCGAATTTTAGACAGCCGATCCGGGTTGGCGCCGGTGCAAGCAGGAGATGTCCTGCCCTGTGCTCCGGGCCGGATCGGACGCCGCTTCATTCGCGTCACGCTGCCGTCTCAAGGGAAAGCCTCTGAGCTGCGCGTCCTGGCTGGTCCCCAAGCCGATTGGTTTGCCGGCGAGGAATTTTATCGTCAGACCTTCATCGTGACGAAGGCCAGCAATCGCATGGGGCTGCGGCTTCAAGGCAACCCCTTGACCATGCCAGCCCGCGAGCTACTGTCGGAGCCGGTCTGTCCAGGAGCCGTGCAAGTGACGAACAATGGCCAGTGCATTATCCTCGGCGTGGATGGCCAGACCATTGGCGGCTATCCCAAGATTGCCCAAGTGATCAGCGCCGACCTCGACCAGCTGGGGCAGCTACGCCCCGAAACGCCAGTGCGCTTTGTCCCCGTCACCTTGGCAGAGGCTGAGCAACTCTTCCAGCAACGCCAAGCGGAATGGAGCGTCTGGACGCGCCGGTTGCTACTGGCCGATGCTTTCGCTAGATAAAACATAAGAGCATTCAGCGGTCCGCTTTCAGCAATTGTGTGAGAAAGACATGGTTGTTCACGGGTTCATCAGATGGAAAAAGAAAAATTATTTACCTCACCCATTAAAACGAGCATCGGAACTAAATAGCTGAGCGCTGAATGCTGACCGCCATTTTTCACCTGCCAGGATAACCACTCATGCCAAAAGTCTTGATCACCCCCGCTGCCTTGAACCATGTGGACCTTCCCTTCGTGCGCTTGCTGCGTGATGCCGGATGGGAACTGATTTATCCTCGTAAGACCCCCATGTTGACCGAGGATGAATTACTCCAGCTGTTGCCCGGCATGGCGGCGACCATCGCGGGCATGGAGCCCTACACGCGCCGCGTGCTGGCGTCGGCCCCAGAGCTGCGCGTCATCGCCCGCGCTGGTGTCGGCTACGATGCCGTTGATCTGCCCGCCGCCACCGAGCAAGGGATCGCCGTCACCATCACCCCGGGCACCAACCAAGACGCGGTGGCCGAGCATACCTTCGCCCTGATGTTGGCGTTGGCGAAGAATCTGGTGGCGCAGCACAACGGCACCGTGGCCGGCAAGTGGCCGCGCCAACCCAACCTACCGTTGCGGGGCCGCACGCTGGGCATCGCCGGCTTGGGGCGCATCGGTAAGTCCGTGGCCGTGCGCGGCGTCGCCTTTGGCATGAACGTGATCGCCTATGAACCGTATCCCGACAGGCAATTCGTGGAACAATACCGCGTCCAGCTCATGCCCTTGGAGCAATTGCTGGCCGAGTCGGATTTCCTGACGTTGCACGTGCCGCTGTCGGTGGAATCCAAGCACCTGATCAACAAACGGACGTTGGCCCTGATGAAGCCGTCTAGCTTTCTCATCAACACGGCGCGCGGCGGCTTGGTGTGCGAGGCCGATTTGGTGGAAGCCCTGAACCATAAACAAATCGCCGGCGCTGGCCTGGATGTCTTCGAGGTGGAACCCTGCCACGAAAACCCGCTATTTCAGCTCGACAACGTGGTCATCACGCCACACGCCGCTGGCGTCGATACACAGTCACTAAGCGATATGGCCATGTCGTCCGCGCAATCCATCCTGGCCCTCAGCCGCGGCGACTGGCCCACCGATCAGGTCGTCAATCAGGAAGTGCGCCAAAAATTCGTGTGGTGAGCCGGAAGGGGGGGGTGAAACGGCTTCATCGGTTCGCGCTCGCCTTCGTGCGCGAACCGATGCATCATTTTGTCGATTGATTCCACATATTTCTCATAACCGGCAGCAAATAAACCATCATGAAACCATCCCATGAACGAAGTCGGGCGGCGTTTGAACGAGCGTGTCGGGTGATTCCGGGCGGGGTCAACAGTCCAGCGCGGGCTTTTGGCGCGGTGGGCGGACAGCCGCCGATCATCGACCGGGGCGAAGGGCCATACCTAATCGACATCGACGGCAACCGCTATTTGGATTACGTCGGTTCCTGGGGGCCGCTCATCTTGGGGCATTGTCACTCGCGCGTCGTGCAGGCGGTCGAAGCGGCGTTGCGCCAAGGGGCCAGCTTCGGGGCGCCGACCGAGCTGGAAACGCGGCTCGCCGAGCTGATCGTCGAGCTGGTGCCGTCCATCGACATGGTGCGCATGGTGAATTCCGGCACCGAGGCGTCCATGAGCGCCATTCGTCTGGCACGCGGCTACACCGGGCGCGATCGCATCATTAAATTCGCCGGTTGTTATCATGGCCACGTCGATAGTCTGTTGGTCCAAGCCGGCTCCAGCGCCACGACGTTGGGAGTGCCCAATAGTCCGGGTGTGCCCAAGGGCTGCACGCAAGACACCCTGGCGCTGCGTTACAACGACATCGCGGGCTTGCGCGAGGCGTTTCAGGCGCATGGCGACCGCATTGCCGGTGTCATTCTAGAGCCGGTCGTCGGCAATATGGGGCTGGTCGTCCCCACGCCGGACTTTCGCGCCGAGCTGCGCCGGCTGACACACCACCACGGCGCGTTGTTGATTTACGATGAAGTGATGACCGGCTTCCGCCTGGCTCTGGGGGGAGCGCAAGAATTGTTTCAGGACCAACCCGATTTGACCGTGCTCGGTAAAATCGTCGGCGGCGGCTTGCCGGTGGGGGCTTACGGCGGCCGGGCCGACATCATGAAGCACGTCATGCCCGCTGGGCCGGTGTTTCAGGCCGGCACGCTGTCGGGCAATCCGTTGGCCATGGCCGCCGGTCTGGCCACGCTGCAAGAGCTGCGCGACCATCTCCCGTATGAACAACTGGATCGACTTGGACAAAAGCTAGGCACTGGCCTGCGCGACGCCGCCCGCGCCGCCCAAGTGCCGCACCACATCGCTCGCGTCGGCAGCATGTGGACGCTCTTCTTCACCGCCGATCCCGTCACCGATTACGACACTGCCAAGCGCAGCGACACCACCCGCTTCGCCCGCTTCTTCTGGGCCATGCTGGAGCGCGGCATCTACCTGCCGTGCAGCCAATTCGAGGCCGCCTTCATCTCGACAGCCCACACGGACGAACACATCGAGCAGACGATTGCGGCAGCGCGGGAAGCGTTGGCGGAAGTGGCGTGAGGAATCAGTAATCCGTAATCATCGTTTAGCGGGCAAGCCACCCAATAATCAGTCGTCAGTAAGACCATGCTTACTCCTCCGTCACTTCCAACGACTGGCAGATGGCACGCAAGATCGGTTCATTGGAATCCTCTTCCAGGTCGTTGACTTGACATAGAAGCAGCACGGTACCGTAGGGGCTGTAAAAGCTGCGCGTCCAACAGGTGTTGGTCAGGTCGAAGCTGAAGAAGCGAATATCGTGGCCGATGGCGGGCTGGCCGGCGAGCGGTTCGACGATTTCGTCGGCTTCCAGGTCGGGGTATTCCTCCCGCAGGGCGCCCAAGGCGGTGTCGGCCAGCTCCTCGATGGTTGGCATCTCCGTGTTGAGCGCCAGCATCAGAAACGCCGTGTCGGGGCTTTGGATGGACACCGTCCAGCCATCCTCGTTGTCGTTTCGCTCCAGTTGCCAATGCGACGGATAGCGAAAGCGGATGCCGTCCTCCGCGAAAGTTTCGGCCAACATGACATCACCAGGAAATTAAGGCGTATTGATTTCTTTCTCCACAACTTTATTGTACCTACCGCCTCCTGATCCAGAAACCCACTGTTTCTGTCCCGAATCTGGCGGAGATGGATCGGTTCGCGCACGCCATTGCCTCCGAGCGCGAACGGCTGAATCCCCCGCCGTTCCCACTTCAAATCAGAAGATACGCTTGTCAATCATGGTTCCTTCGCCACCGGCAGCCGGCGCACGCCCATGCCTTCTTGACCATTATTGGACACCGCATGGACCCGCACGAGAAGATGCGGCCAGGGGAGCGCTTGCGGCAGCGCGAAACGGGCGGCGCAGCGGCCATCTTGGGCAACCATGATCCGCTCGGCGATGGTGAAGCGATTGGCCCGTTCGTGATTGGCCAACATGATCCGGTTACGCTCCGTGCCGGCGTCCTTGGGGAGCGGTTCTAGGTCCGGCGGCTGGCTTGTGACAGGACGTTCTAGCTGGATGTGTACCTGAGCGCCGGCCAGGCGTGGCGGCAATTGCACGTCAATCGTGATCGTGGCGCCGGGCTGGATCGCCTCAGGGCCAGTCAATTGCACATCTTGGCTCATCACCGGCAAGCGCAAGGCCGGGTCGCCGAGCAACAGAAACATTTGCAGATGCTCGCGGCGCTGCGTGCCTTGAGGAATGGTGCTGTCACCGTCCACGGCATCGAGTAGGCGGAAGGTGATGGGGTCGATGGTCCCCTGAGCGAGGCCTCGTTTGACCTGGAGCCAGCAGTCCCCCAGGCGCTCCGGCAGTGGGCCGGAGAACGTGGCATCAAAGAATTCTTGCGCCGCCAGTTGCACCATCGCGGCAAAGCAGATGCCATGTGAGCCAATGACAGCGACTGGACCCTGCGGATTGCGCAGGGCCGCGATGCCGTACCCCTCGCCGTCCCGCCCGCTGAGCTGACAGCCAAGACAGCCAAATGTGGCCAGAATGCCCGCTCCTTGTGGTATCTTCAGCGTCCCCCAGTCGTCGCGGGTCAGAAACCGCGCCCGCCCGCCGTACAGCCCGCCCGGTTCGGAATGGCCCAGGTAAATCGTGAACGCTTGCCCTTCTTGCACATATTGCACGGCCTTGGCATGTAGCAGCTCGTCTGGCACGCAGAAGCGCGATTGCGGATTGTGGTAGATGGCCCGTCCCGTCCAGACGGGATCAATTTTCTCCAAGCGAGCCAACGCCATGGTTTCGACCAACTTATCGACCACCGGATTGAACTCCGGCACGCCGGCCAGGATGGTCAAGCGCCGGCGCCACGCGCCAGGCCGGCGGTCACGCTCGAAGAACAGGGTCTTTTGTACCATCACTTCGGCCTCGTTGGCGGTGCGGGCCGGAAATCGTCCCACGGCCACGCTGGGCAGCAAACTGTCATCCAAGCAACCATAGTCATTGTCGCTCGGCTGTCCTTTCATCCGCCCGACGGTGCCGCGCAAGGGGGGCAAGACATTCTGTTCCGGCTTGTCAAACCAGTTCGGCTCCACCGCTCCCACCAGCAAGAGGTAACTGGTCCCCCGATGTTGTTGACAGAGTTGCCGAACATGGTCGCGGAGCTGGACCGCTTGGCCGAGGCGGATTTCATCCACCGTGAGCACATCCGTCGTCGTCACGGCCACGACTTTCATGCCCTGAGCGCGACGATGTTGGATCAATGGTTCGACGGTCTGACGCAACGCCGGCGCGGTGACGACAATCCATTGCGGGGGCGGAGCCGGTTCCGCGGCGGGGAGAGACGAGGGGCGGAAGCAGAGGAAAGTTAGGAGAAGCAGGGAGCGAAGCACGATCCATATCGAAGATTTATCGTTTCGCGCCGCCGGCCGTTGCTCCACGCCAAACGATAAATCATTCGGAGATACTGCCTCGATAGGTCTTGCTACCGTTGTCGCCAAATCCAGCACTGGCCGCAACAGGTGCGGCTGAGGTAGCAATTCAACTTCGGTCCACAGGGTAGCCATGTGAGCGGTTCCTCCCAACATGAGCTGATATCGATTTGTCGGTCCATAAGCAGATGGGCGGGGTCCACGCCGAGAGGTCGAACGGCACACGGGTTCAGCAACCCGGCGTGAATGGCCGCCGCTACCACCAGCGGCGAGCAATACCAGCGCCGCATATTTAGACCGAGGGGGCATTTACAACAGGAGTGGCAGCACGTTTTCTGGCGGATTGGTCCCAGGATGATCGGGTTCAACATGCCAATGATGTTGAAGCGTTTCCCCTCTTGCGCGCAGGCAAATTCGGTCAAGCGGGCTGATTGTTCCACCGACAACGGTTGCCGCAGCCGGCGCACCCAGATGTCGCCGGAGTACGCGTGCAGCCGGCTGTCGATGTTGCTGATCAACACCGGATAGCGTTGGCCGGGGGCTTCCAAAATCCCCAGTGTCCCGTCTGGTCGTTGCACGACAATGCCCACGTGCGTCGCCTCAGTACCAGCGCCGAGCAGACGGTAGAGGGCGATTTGCAACCGGCTATTGTTGCGGTACAGCACGAGATCTCCCGGTTGCGGGCACCATGCTTGCGATTCCATCCATGCCGTCCCGCTCTCGTCGCACGTCGGCACGCACAACATGCCGGGCGAGCAGCACGATTGCCCGGAAATGTTACCAAGCAAACACAAACAAAGTATAGAGGAATAACAACCCATGATAACTCCCAGGTGTGGCTTGCATTGTGGGTAAGGCACAAGGCAGGGGTGAACGCGAAAGAGGGGAAGGGAATATCCATCATTCCACGGCGCGCCGTCTTCCGCTGGCGGTTCGATTTGTTGAAGTTATCGACACGAAAGCAAAGCACGATGTATGAGGAGAAGCGAAAGGAACCAAATCCATTCAAAAGTCAACAGGTAAGGCAACCAATGGTGATGAATTCGGATTAATCGAAAACATCTCTTCAGTCTTTCCATTCCTCGAAGAAGAAAAGGGGACGCGACTCGTATTTGCTGAAGAAGAAAAGGGGACGCGACTCGTATTTGCTGGTTGTCCGATAACACCACGAGCCGCTCTCCGTCAAGCAAATACGAGTCGCGTCCCCTTTTCTTCTTCAATGAGTGGGCACTGAGGGTTTCGAACCCCCGACCCCCACGGTGTAAGCGTGGTGCTCTAGCCGCTGAGCTAAGTGCCCGAAGAGGTGGCTCTTTTGGATTTTTTCTAGCTGTCCCTTGAATTCATTGGTTCGCGCGGGCAGACGGCCGCCCGCGCGAACCGATGCATCCCCACAACAGACGCTGCGAAGAAATGGCAGCAGCCTTATTTTACATCGAGAACGAGCTGCCGCAACCGCAGGTGCTTTTGGCGCTGGGGTTGTGGATGCTGAAGCCGCGGCGGCTTAGCTCGTCGTGATAATCGACGGTTACTTCGCTCAGGTACATCAAGCTGCGTTTGTCCACGACCACCGGGACGCCGTGCATTTCGTACACTTCGTCCAGTTTGTCGTTGACGTTCAAATCGAGGTCGAGCTTGTTCTGAAAGCCGCTGCATCCGCCGCCGACGACGCGGAGCCGCAAATACACTTTTTCATGGTCATTGTTCAAATTCTGTTCGGCAATGATGCGCTTGACTTCATTCGCCGCTTTTTCAGTCAACGTAATGGCCATCGATTATTCCTCTCCTGTTTTTGAGTAAAGTTACCCATAGCTTTGATCCGCTCGCGTGAACCGTTCGGCAGCCACGCGAACCGATGAATCACTCCATCATCTTAACGAAACCATTCAGGTGGCTGTCCGCGCGTTCGCGGCGCATGCTGGTTCTTGCTCGCGCTCCAGGTGGTACATGGGATTCAGCTGCCGCAAATCGTTGACGGCTTGCACGACTTCCCCAATCACGTAATCGACTTCCTCTTCGGTGTTGAAGCGGCCCAAGCCAAAACGGATGCTGTTGTGGGCCAATTCCTCACTGAGACCGATGGCCCGCAGTACATGGCTAGGCTCCGGGTTGGCGGTGGTGCAGGCCGAACCGGAGCTAACCGCCACGTTCCGAAGGCGCATCATTAGGGCTTCACCGTGGACAAAGGCAAAGCTGAGATTCAGGTTCCCGGGCAAGCGCTGGGTTGGATGGCCATTGAGGATCACTCCGTCTAGCCGTGCCATGATCCCCTGGCGCAAGCGCTCGCGCAGCCGGAGCAGCCGTTCGGCCTCTGCGGTCATTTCTTGTTGGCCCAGCTCGCAGGCCATGCCGAAAGCCACGATGTTGGGCACCGCCAACGTGCCGCTACGCAAGCCGCGCTCATGGCCGCCGCCGTCGAACAGTGGTTCCAGGCGCACGTGTGGTCCCCGACTCCGAACATACAAAGCACCGATCCCCTTGGGTCCATACATCTTGTGAGCGGTCAGGCTTAGCAGGTCGATGCCCAGTGCTTCCACGTCGAGCGACACTTTGCCGGCAGCTTGCACGGCGTCGGTGTGGAACAGCACGCCGCGTTCCTTGCACAAAGCGCCAATCTCTCGGATCGGCTGCAAGACGCCAATCTCATTATTGGCGGCCATCACGCTGACGAGAATGGTTTCCGCCGTCAGGGCTTCCGCCACCTGTGCAACGTCGATCAAGCCGAACCGATCCACCGGCAGGATGGTCACTTTCCAGCCGTCCCGTTCGAGGCGCTGGCAAGGGTCGAGGATCGCCTTGTGTTCGGTGGCCACCGTGACCAGGTGCCGTCCCTTATGGCCATACATGGCGGCGACCCCTTTCAGGGCCAAGTTGTTGCTCTCCGTGGCGCCGCTGGTGAAAACGATCTCGCGCGGACCACAACCCAGCAACGCCGCCACTTGCTCGCGGGCCGTCGTCACCGCTTCGGCGGCGCGTTGGCCGAACACATGGTTCCGGCTGGCGGCGTTGCCGTAATGCTCGCTGAAGAAGGGCAACATGGCCTCGACGACGCGCGGATCAACGCGCGTCGTGGCGTGATTATCCATGTAAATCGGCAAACGCACCATGCTTGCTGATGTTCTCATCTCTTCAAGGCGGTTTCAGCGGTAGTGGTGGAGAGCGCGCGAACCAAGCCATCTCGGCGACTGATACTATTTTACCAGAAAAACGCCACGAGAGAAGTAGGGATTCGAGTGGTTGCTGTAGACAACCACTCGACACAATCGGGCGAGAAATCGTCGTGGGCTTGACAGCCGGCGCCGTCCAGGGATGATAGGGGGAATTGGGTTTCTCGTTTCTCGACAGCGCTGGGGAACGAGATCCCTAGGGGTGATCCTACCTTCCAACCACTGTGAGAAACCGACCATGCGCGTGCTTCCCTCCTTGATCGTCGTGTTGAATGTCTTGTTGCTGACCGCGACATCCGCTCCGGCGCAAAAGGCCAGGTTGTACGAATCCATCCAGAAAAATGCGGAGGAATCGTGGGGCATGGCGAAAAAGATTTGGGGTTGGGCCGAGCCGGGCTACCAGGAGAAACAGTCGGCCCGGTTGCTGTCGGAAACGTTGGAGAAAGCCGGTTTTCAAGTCGAACGGGGTGTGGCCGAGATTCCGACGGCGTTCATCGCGTCCATTGGCGAAGGCAAGCCGATCATCGGCATTCTCGGTGAGTTCGATGCGTTGCCGGGGTTGTCGCAAGACGCAGTCCCCTATCGCCAGCCCCGTCCCGGCAACGGCTACGGCCACGCTTGCGGCCATCATCTGTTCGGTGTCGCGTCGCTGTCGGCGTGTCTGGCGCTGGCCGAGCAATTCCAGGAGGGCAAGCTCAAGGGGACGCTGCGCTACTACGGCTGTCCGGCGGAGGAAGGGGGAGCGGCCAAGGTGTTCATGGTCCGCGATGGTTTGTTCGACGATTGCGACACCGTGCTGCACTGGCATCCCGGCAGCACGAACGCGGCCGGCGACCGCAGTTGCCTGTCGCGCATCGCCGTCAAGTTCCGCTTTCATGGCATCAGCGCCCACGCCGCCGGTTCGCCGGAGAAGGGGCGGTCCGCGCTCGACGCGGTGGAGCTGACCAACCACGCGGCCCAGCTGTTGCGCGAGCACTGCCCCGATTTTACGCGCATCCATCATGTCATCACCCACGGCGGCGGAGCACCGAACGTCGTTCCTGAATTCGCCGAGGTCTATTACTACATCCGCCATCCCCAGTCCGAGGTAGTGGCCCAACTTTATCCCCGCTTGCTGAAATGCGCCCAAGCCGGGGCGTTGGCCACCGAGACGAAATTGGAGGTCGTCTATCTCGGCGGCACGATGGAGATAGTACCCAACAGCACCTTGACCCAGGTAGTCCGAACCAACTTGAGTACCTTGAACGACTTGAACTATGACGAAGAGGAAACGAAGTTCGCCACCCGTCTGCAAAGTACCCTGATCAATCCGCCGCCATTGAGTGACATTCGGAAAGTATCCGACACTAGCGGCGCGGTCGGCATGGGTTCGACGGACGTGGGGGACATTACCTGGGTAGTGCCGACGACGGGATTTTCGACGGCGTGCTGGATACCCGGGACGCCGGCGCATTCCTGGCAAGCGGTGGCATGTGGGGGCATGACCATCGGACGCCAAGGAATGGACCTGGCCGCCCGCACCTTGGCCGCCACTGCCTGGGACCTGTTTCAAGACCCCAAGATCATCACCGCCGCCCAAGCCGAGCACCAGGAACGCCTGGCCGGACGCAAGTACAAGTCCCTGCTGGAACCCGGCCAGAAACCACCCCTCGACTACCGCGACCCGCCGCGGAAGACCACGGCGGAGTGATGCGGATCAGGGAGAAATGATTGCTTCGGCCACGGCGGCAGAGCCATGTTGGTTAGTACGCCTACCGCCTGCCGCCGCGTAGAGTCAGTCCGCTGAACTCCGGAGGGGGTGCTAGAGTTCATCGCCAAGGGCGTTAGTCCCAGACTGCCCCAAAACAAGAACGGGAGGCCCTGGGCAGGAGCCTCCCGTCTGTTCAGAGTCGGTTTCAAAGGCCAGCGAGGAGGTTCTCGCTTGCCGGTTCGTTACCGGGCTTACTTGCCACAGCCAGCGTCATCACAGCAGGTCGGCTGGCAGCAGAAGCGATTCACGCATACCTTCTTCCACACGTGGCGGCAGGTCCACACGGGAACCTTGACCCACTTCTCTTCGCAGCAGTTGCAGCCACACGCCATCGGGGCTTTGCGGCAGCAGGTCGGCTGGCAGCAGGGCTGGCAGCAGGTACAGCAGCAGCTCGGCGCGCAGCAGGTGCAGCAGCAATTCGGCTTGCGGAAGCACTTGGGCTGGCAGCAGCACTTGGGCTGGCAGCAGGGCTGGCAGCAGGGCTGGCAGCAGGGCTGGCAGCAGCACTTGGGCTGGCAGCAGGGGGCGCACTCCTTGACGCACACCGGCACCTTCCGGCAGCGCTTCACGCAGACCGTGTAAGGCACGCACACCGGCACTTTCTTGCAGACCGTGCAGGGAACGTATTCCGTGACGGTGTAAGGCACCTTGCAGACCACCGTGTACGGCACCTGCTTGCAAACCTGATAGGGGACTTGCTTGCAGATCACCTGCTTTTGCATGGTGCAGACGGTGTAGGGGACCTTCTTGGTGCAAACTTGCTTGACCATATGGCAGGTGGTCACCGGGACGACCTTCTTGACCGTCGTCGGCACCATCTTGCAGACGGTGTAGGGGACCTTCTTCACGCAAGTTTGCTTCTGCGTGTGCCAAACAGTGTAAGGAACTTTCTTGACACAGGTTTGCTTGACCATGCGGCAAGTGGTGTAGCAGACGTCCTTGTAGCACGGTTCACACACGGTCTTGACCACCGTGTACGGCACCATCTTCTTGCACACTTGCGTCTGCATCTTGCAGACGGTGTAGGGGACCTTCTTCACGCAGGTCTGCGGCACCATCTTGCAGGTGGTCACCGGCACCTTCTTGCAAACGGTGTAGGGGACCTTCTTGCAAACGGTGTAGGGGACCTTGACGCAAACGCATTCCTTGACCCACTTGGTGCAGGGAACCTGTTGGCAGACCACTTCGCACTTGCGGACCTTACGGCAGCAGATGCGATCCGGTTCCTTGCAGCAGCTGGCTTGCCAGCAACCGGGGGAGCAACGGCATTTGCAGGTGCAGGGGTCGAAGCAGCAGTTGTCACAGCTCTTGTTCCACACGGTCCGGCAGCGGCCCGGAACGCAGTACTGTTCCGTGACCCAGCGGTAGCACTTCTTCTGCACCGTTTGGCAGGTGGTGACCGGCTTCCACACCGTCTTCACGCAATCGCGGTAGCAGGTCTGGTGAACCGTCTTGTAGCAGGTGCAGCACACGTCCTTGTAGCAGGTCTGGTAAACCGGCTTGCAGGTTGTGCAGCACACGTCCTTGTAGCAGGTCTGGTAAACTGGTTTGCAGACGGTGTAGCAGCATTCCTTGTAGCACGTCTGGCACACCTTCTTCGGCACCATGACACAGACTTTCTTGGTGTGCGTTTGGTAAACCGGCTTGCAGACAGTGTAGCAGACGTCCTTGTAGCAGGTCTGCGGCACGCGCTTGCAGACAGTGTAGCAGACGTCCTTGTAGCAGGTCTGGTAAACCGGCTTGCACACCGTCTGACAGACCTCTTTGTACTGGGTCTGGTAAACCGGCTTGCAGACGGTGTAGCAGACGTCCTTGTAGCAGGTCTGGTAGCAGGGTTTGCACACCGTCTGCTGGACCGTCTTGTAGCAGGTCTGGTAGCAGGGTTTGTAGCAGGTCTTGCACACGTCCTTGTAGCAGGTCTTGCACACCGGTTTCATGACGGTTTCTTGAACCGTCTTGTAACAGGTTTGCCAACGTTTTTCGAGGACCGTGTCATGAACCAGTTTGTAACAGGTTCGGCATTGCTGCTGGCAAGATGTATAGCAGCACTGGGCGTCGCAGCAGGGTTGCGGACAGCAATTATATTGACAGGCCCCGCAGTGCGACGCGGCCTGAGCATGCGCGGCACCCAGCAGGCCAAGCAGCGCGGCCAGCAACGGTGCTCCCAAGCGAAACTTCATTGTCATGCCTCCTCATTGGCCTACGGGCCAGGTTAAATCGTCCTTCCAAACTCGGGTCCGGTTGATGCGTGACCCCCATCTTCTATCGGTTTGGTCATCTTCCGTGCTTGACCCAAATCCCCCCAACTCAGAGGGCGTGCTTCCTTGACTGAAGGTCGTGAAACGCTCTGAACCCTAACATTGTGGTTATCGGCTGTCTTACCATGCCGGATTACCGCCGCTGAGCTTAACTCTCCTTGCCGGGTTCTCAGCTTTGCGGAGGAGTCCGAACGTGCGGGGAGTGCCGTTTAGGAAAGGGGCTGATTGAGATGCGGCGCCGCTTGGCGTGCAGTGGCCGTCCAGCCCGCCATCAGCAGAGAGACAGGGAAAGATAGGAAGGATGAAACTGCCGCGCGCGGATCAATCAGCTTTCTTGTGAAAGAGGATGACATGTTGCCAGGGGAGATCGGCCAGCGTTTTGTCCCAGACTAATTCGGGGTGGGGCCGCATTTCCTTGAGCACTTGGCGTTCACTCATCTTGTGGACGCGCTTGATGGGAACCTCAGTATCCTCCAGACGAAACTCCACGAATACCAGCCGGCCATTCGCTTTCAGAGCCGGGATCATGGCTCGGATCATTTCGTAAGGATGGGAAAATTCGTGATACACATCGACCATGAGGATGAGGTCGAGGGCGTTGGCCGGCAGCTTCGGATCGGTCGGCGTGCCCAGGATAGGTATGATGTTGTCGTAATTCCCCGCTTCCGCCTTGCGGCGCAGCAGGGCGAGCATCTCCTTCTGCACATCGACGCCATACACCTTGCCCCGCGGACCGACAATCTGGGCCAGGCGCAAGGTGTGGTAGCCGCTGCCGCTGCCGATGTCGGCCACGACGGCGCCCGGGGGAATCTTTAACAATTCGAGCAATTTCGAGGGTTGTTCTTCCCGCTCCCGTTCCGGTCGATCCAGCCAGCCCGCCGCCTGATGCCCCATGACCAAGGCGATCTCCCGACCCATGTAAAACTTGCCAGTGCCATGGGGATCGTGATCGGCGCGATACTCGTAGCGCGGTTTGGCCGTGTCCGAGGTTGGCTCGGCGGCAAGGAGGATGGAGAGCGCCAGAAACGGGAGCAGGAATGTGGGGATGATGAGACGCATGGGATGACTCCACGTTCAGTCCAGGCTATTAGAGCGGTAAAGACATATTGTAGCAGTACGTCTTCCCGATGGGGATAGTGCGGTCCGCGATGGGCGCGGGGGGATGGGCGGCCCGCGTAGGCCGATGATTCTCAAGAAATGACGAGAAGTGGATGCTGTAAAGATACCGCCATGAAAATGTGGCACCCCGCCGCGGAATTTGCTACTCTCAGACCGCCTGCCTTGAATAATCTACCTGGTTTCATGAAGGGGAGTAATGATGATGACCAAACAATGGGGACAGCCGCTTGTCTGTTGTCGAGGCAACGTGGCGTGGGGGTGGATCGTGGTCGGGATGCTGGCGGCGGCCGCGCCGGCCGCGGCCCAAGAGGGGCTGATAGGCCGGGTCAATCTGCTGTCGAGCGCCGGTGTCGAGGCAGTCAAGGGGGAGTGGCGCTTGCATGAAGTGACCACCGGCACCGGCCCCAAGAAGAACGAGATCGAGCCGAAAGCGCATGGAACCTTTGATGATTCATCCTGGGAAGTGCTGAAGCCGGAAACGCTGGGGCAGGGGCGCGGTCCTGGCAAGTACAGCTGGGCCTGGTATCGTATCCGTGTCACGATTCCCAACGAAGTCGCTGGCAAGCCATTCGAGGGGGGGCCGGTCTGGTTCTTCACTACCGTCGATGATTACGGTGAGGTCTGGGTGGATGGCGCCATCGACTTGGCCTTCAGTCGCAGCGGCCGCGGCGCCGTCAGCGGCTTCAACAGCAAGAACCGCGTCCGCCTGCAAAAGAGCGAAGTCAAGGAGCAGGACGGCAAGAAGGTCACGATCCGCCACGACGCCAAGCCGGGAGACGTGTTCCAAATCGCCGTGCTGGCCATCAACTCGCCGCTCGGCAATCCACCGGGAAACAAATACTTCCTGCGCGCAACTGGCCTGGAGTTCTTCAGCCCGGACGCGCCCGACGGCGGCGCCGACCAGCCCGCCGTCGCCGGTCCTCCCGAAGGGGCGGAAGTGGCCAAGATCAATCTGCTGAGCAAGGACGGGGTGGAGCTGGTCCACGGCCAATGGCGTTTGCACCCGGTCAGCGTCCACACTGGCCCGGACCAGAACGAGATCGAGCCGAAGGCACACGGCAAATTCGATGACAGCAAATGGGATGTGGTCGAGGACCCGGCCCTGCTGCTCAAGCCGTTCGGCCCTGGCCGGTTCAGCATGTATTGGTGCCGGATTAACGTCACCATCCCGGAGAAGGTCGGCGATGTCGATGTCAGCGGCACCGAGGCCTGGTTCCGCACCACCGTCGATGATTATGGCGAGATTTGGGTGGATGGCCGGATCGACTCCGCGTTTGGCCGCAGCGGCCGCGGCGCCATCTCCGGCTTCAACACGCGCAACGAAGTGCTGCTGACCAAGAGCGCCAAGCCCGGCGAGAAGATTCAAATTGCCGTGCTGGCCATCAATTCCCCCTTCGGCAATCCGCCGGGGAACATGATCTTCTTCCGCAATCCAACCGAGATTCGCTTCTTGAGGAAGTGAGTGGCACGAGTTCAGAGCTTTCCGATAACAGGCCAGCGGGGGGAGGGCCCTTTTAGCCCCCCCGCTGGCTCGTGGCAACCGGGGGCCTGACGGCCCCCGCTCGTCAACGACTGGTTGCAAGGGGAGTCACTAGCGGTTGCCGCCGAGACCCGCACCGCCGAGACCCGCACCGCCGAGACCCGCACCGCCGAGACCCGCACCGCCGCCACCGGGAGCGAGCAGCGGCAAGCTGTTAATGTCGGTGATGGTGAAAATGTGCAATCGGGGCAACGCTTTCTTGTACTGCGCCAATTGCATCGGCGAAGAGAAGACGGGAATGTAGAGGACGGCCAGGCGCGGCAATTGACGCAAGATCGGCACGGAGCCGGCGGGGGTGGCCGTGGTGGCCAGCAGATCGACCGCTTGCAGTTGTTTCAGGTTACGCAAGACGGTCAAGCCCTGGTCGCCGATGTTGAGGCTGTGCAGGCGGAGGAATTCGAGGTTGGTCAAGTCTTTCAGGTTAGCCAAGCCCGCGTCCGTGATGTGATCGCTGGCCAACACCAGCTCGGTCAAGCCCTGCATGGATTGCAGATACTGCAAGCCGGCGTCGGTGACTTTGCCGGTCGGCAGGGGAATGTCCCCTTCTCGCGTCCGTAGCGTTCCCCCCTGACCGAGGAGGCCACCGCGGATGATACCGCCGCCCCCGGCCATCATGCCCTTCACGCCGCCGCCGTTGGGCAAGTGGGTTTGGAGCACCATATGGGGAGTGCCATAAGTGCAGCAATCAATGGCCAAGGCCTTCAAATCGTGCATCGTCTTGATCGACGCCAAGCCCGCATCCGTGATGTTGGTCAAGTACAAACGCAGCTCCTTCAAGCCTTTCAGGTCCGCCAGGGCGTCGATGCCCTTGTCGGTGATCTCCCCGCCGCGAATTTCCAGAACTTCCAGGCCGTCGGCGCCGCGGAAGTGCTCGATGGCCGTGAGTTGTTTGAAACCGTCGTCGCTGATCTTGGTGAAGGACAGTTTGAGCGTCTTCAGTCCCGTCAGCTCCTTCAAGTGAGGAATGACGGCGTCGGTGATGGTGGCGCCCCCCAGTTCGAGCGCGCGCAGGTTGGACAACTCCTTGAGGCGCGCGATCCCGGCTGGGGTGATGCCTTCGCTGTGCAAGGTCAAGGTCGTCAGGTTGGGCAAGTCCTTCAACTCCTTCAAGCCCTCATCCGTGACTTGGGTGCGACGTAGGATGAGCAAGCGTAATTCCTTCAAATCCTTGAGATGGGCCAGATCGGCGTTGGTGAAGGCGACATTCTCGAAAGCGATGCCCGGGACGGAGAGGCGCTTGGCCTCGGCGGCGAAGGCGGGCAGCTCATTGGGCCGATACGCCCGAAGTTGCGGCGGCGCGGCCGGCATGGGCTGGCCACCCGCGATGCCGGCAAAGCCGCCGCCGAAGCCGCCGCCGCCAAGCGCACCGCCGCCGCCAAGCACACCGCCACCGCCAAGCACACCGCCGCCGCCAAGCATACCCCCGCCGCCGGCAAAGCCGCCGCCGAAGCCAATGGCGCCGCCCCCCGCACCGCCGCCGCCGAAGCCGAAACCATTGGGGTCATGGTTGCCCATGCCATTGGCGAAGGGAGAGACATACCAAGACGCCCCGGCGGGGATCGTGAGGCCACGCTTGTCATTGGTCGGCGTGGAACCGAGGTAACGGGGCGAGTAATTGCGCGTGACTTGGAAGACAGTCATGGGCGTGCGGGCGTCGAATTGCCGCGGTTGCGCCGGCGGTTGGTTGACAATCTGGGCGCCAGCCTTGGGCTCAGCGGGTGGCTCGGCGGCCTTCCCTCCCAGCCCGAACCAGCTGGCGCCGGCGCCGAGGATGCCGAGGGTTAGCACTACCGCGGTCAAGAGCTTGATCTTGGTCATGAACATGTCGTATAACACTCCTTCCACGATGGCGGCCACCGGCGCGGACAGCGTGGCGGCCGTGGCTGATCCCGCCGTGACGAGAACGGCGGCTTGAATGGTTGAATGGACCAGGGCAGCGGGCACGGACGCATTCGCGACCGCCGTGGACAATATTGCTGTCAGGGACGCGGCGCTCAAGGCGATGCCGCGCCGGGTCAAGCGGCGGCGCAGCAGCTCCCGGCCGCGATGGAGCCGCCCCTTGACCGTCCCCAGCGGCCAACGCAGCTCCTGGGCCGCCTCTTCGTTGGTCTTGCCTTCCAAATAGCACAACACCAGCGGCTGGCGATATTTCTCCGGCAAGCAATTCAATTCGGCGTGCAGCATCGGGCCTAGTTCGCGCCAGGCCGCCTCCTTCATCGGATCATCGTGAGCCATGACTTCCGCCTCCCGCGCGGCGGCCGGCGCCGGCGCCGCGCGCCGTCGGGCCTTGAGGGCGCAACGATAGGCCACCCCGTACAGCCAACTGGACAACGAGTCCTGCTTGCGAATGGAATCCGCCTTGCGGGCCAGGACCAGGAAGGTGGCTTGAAACGCATCGTCGGCGTCATGGCTGTTGGGCAACACCGTCCGGCACACATGCCACACCAGCTGGCCATGCCGCCGCACCAGCATCGCGAACGCCGCTTCGTCGCGCTGGCGCACGAATTGTTGCAACAACTGGCCGTCGCCCTGCTCCACGCTGATAGGAACACCCACCAGACGTTGGATATGCTGCATGACGGCGGCAATCGGTCCCTGGGGCATGAGACTGGTTCTCCCGAATGGATGTGCGATCTGGATAGTAGTGCCCCGATCACACGGAATGGTTACACGATTTTTCCGCCGCTTCGGTTTTCTTTCTGGGTATTACTTCCTCCAAAAGCAAGAGGACGACATTTTCGGACGGCGCCGCCGCGTAGGGGAACAGACTGAACAGACAGGTTCGCTCCGGTTGGCCGAGCAGGCGATAGGCCAAGGCCACGCGCTGGAGCGGTTGCCGCGTCGAGAGGACCTGACGCAGATGAGCGCGCAACGAAGCCAGGTCATACAGCGCGGCGGGAAACACATCCGCCAACGCGCAATCTGCAAGTGTCTCTGGCTCAAGGTGCGCCTGCCGCAGGAACAACCGATTGGCCAAAAGAATCTTCTCGGTCTCGTCGCACAACAACGCCGCCTGGGACAACCCTTCCAGAAATCGCCGGCGCGGTGCGTCTGGCTTCTCGGCGGCGGCGGTCCGAGTCATGGCAATCGTCTCAGCGGCGATGGATCGGATGTTGAATCAGCGGCCCACTTTGGCGCTGAGCCGCCCGAAGAGATATGATACTGGTAGGGAAGTGGATGATGCTCCTGGATTTTCCTATCTCGGGTTTTGAATGGTTGTTTCATTGTTCCATTCCACCCCATCCCCCCTATCTCTCATTATTCGATCCAAACGTGGAACAAAATGATCCATTTTTTGATGCAATGATTGTTGAGTCTGGCGCGCGCGGCCCCTCGAACACTTGGCGTTCGTCCCGCGATTGGTATTCTATAGGATTGATGTTCGCCGGACGGTTTTCGACGTTGGCGAATGCCTTGGGATTCATCGGTTCGCGCCCGCCGCCCGTTTTCGGCCTGAACCGATGAAACGGATGATTGCCCAGTTACTTCGTTCCCGAATCGGATCGTATAGTTCCGTTGGAGACATTGCATGTCCACCACGACCGAAGCTCAAACGCCATCGGCGACGAGTAGAACGCCGGCCTCTGTTCCGGAGGCAGTGCTGCGTGAAGTGTGGCCATCCATCGCGCGCTTTCCGGCCATCGCCGGGCTGGGGCGGCTGACGATGTCGCACTGGTTCCTGTGGCCCGTCGTCCCCTTCGTCTGGTTGCTGATGGCGCCGTTTTACTTTCAGAAAATCTTGCCCTTTCTGGCCACGCGCTACCGCCTCACCAATCGGCGGCTGATGTATTGTCGTGGTTTGTTGCCCCGTCCGGTCCAAGAAGTGCCTTTATCGGAGATTGACGAGGTGCGCGTCGTCAGCGACGCCAACAGCGATTTCTTCCGGGCGGCGACGCTGGAAATTCTGGGCAAAGGGCAGGTCAAGCTGATCCTTTTGGGCGTGCCTAGCCCGGAGTCGGTCCGCCACGCCATTCTGAACGCCGCGCGCGCCTGGGGGCATGTCCACGCCCAGTCGCCCGCTTCTTGAAGGGATCAGGGGGCTTAGCGCTAGAAAAACCGCCGCCGTCACGGTACAAATACAGTATGGCCGTACTTGTTACCGTGAAAGGGCCGCAAACCGGCCGACAATTCGTGCTCCATCCTGGCGTCAATGTCGTGGGCCGCCAATCCGATTCCGACATTTGTTTGGAATCGCGCGCGGTGAGCAGACACCACGCGCGCATTGTACTGCAAGAAGGAGCGTTCTTCGTCGAGGACCTGAGTAGCAGCAACGGCAGCTACCTCAACGGCCAGCGCGTCAGCGAGCGGGCGCCGTTCACCGAACAGGACATGCTGCAAATCGGTCCGTATCTCTTTCAGCTGCGAAACGTCTTGCCGCAGCCCTTGCTGACTCCCGACACCGACATGATTATTCGGGAGCAGATCAGCGCCAGCTCCACCAACGTCAGCCTGTATCACCAAGACCCCTCGCACAAGCTCCAGGTGGTGCTTGACATTTCGCGCCATCTGTCGCGAACGCTCGACCTCGAACTCTTGTTGGGCAAGCTGTTGGAACAGCTGATGCAGCTCTTCCCGCACGCCGACCGGGGCATCGTCTTGCTCAAGGAAGGGGACGGGTTGAAAATACGGGCGCAGCGTGTGCGGGGTTCCCCGGAACAAATGGGGCCGGCGTACAGCCGGACCATCGTGCGGCAAGCGCTCGAACAAGGGGTGGGGCTGCTCAGCGAGGATGTTCAGGCGGATGACCGTTTCACCGGCAGCAACACGCTCCGCGCGCTCGATATGCGTTCGGTCTTGTGCGTGCCGTTGATCGCGCAGGATGAACGCCGGCTGGGGATCATTCAACTGGACCGCTGCCGAGGGGGCCAGAGCTTCCGCAAGGAGGACTTGGAGCTGCTGGCCACGGTGGCTTTGCAAGTGACCGTGGCCCTGGAATACGCCGACATGCACGCGCAGCTGCTGCGCGAGGAGCGTCTGCGGCAAGAGCTAGCCCTGGCCCGCGAGATTCAACAAGGCTACTTGCCCACCGCCTTCCCGCCGCCGTTGCGGGCGGGTTATGAGTTATTTGCTTGTCTGTACCCGGCCCGGCAGGTGTCCGGCGATTTGTACGATTTCATCACGTTGGACGACGGCCGCTTGGCATTCTTTCTCGGCGATGTGTCCGGCAAGGGGATGCCGGCGGCGCTGTTCATGGTGGCCGTGCGGACCTTGATTCGCCACCTGGCCACCAGCGGCGACAAGCCGTCCGCGACCCTGGCCCAGCTCAACGCCGCCCTGGCCGTCGATAACCCCTCGGCCATGTTCGTGACCTTGGTACACGGCCTCTACCAGCCGGCGACCGGGGAAGTGATTGTGTCTTCCGGCGGTCATCCCATCCCCTGGCTACGAAGCGTCGAGGGCCACATTCAACCAATTCCCTTGCCGCCGGGACGCTTGCTCGGCTATCCCGGCGCTAATCTGCGCTTGTCCGATCACACGTTCACGTTGCAGCCCGATGAAACGCTGATCATGTACACCGACGGCTTCACCGAGGCGCGGGCCGCCGCCAGCAAGGAGATGTTCGGCGAACAACGGCTCCAGGAAGTCCTGGGCGGACCGCGCACCCAGCTCAGCCTGCGCAAGTGCGCCGAAGTGGTCAAAGCGCAGGTGGAACAATTCACGAACCAAACCGACCTGCAAGACGATTTGACCTTGATGCTGTTGCGCCGCGTCGGCCCCATCACCAAACGCCACGAAAGCACGACGCAAATCACGAAAACAGGTTGACACCCCCTCTGCCAGCCCCTACGGGGCTGAGCTTACCTGGCATTCCCCGTCCGCGCGGCACAAGGGCGCTAAATCGAGTTGTTGCGCCTGTTGCCAAACGTCGAGGGTGCCAATGGGGAGCCAAAATTCGGCGGGGACGACCGTCACGCGCGCGGTCTCGGCCAAGCGGCTGACATAATCGGTGATCTCATACTCGCCACGCGGCGAGACCGTCAAGGGCCAGTCGAGGACGTAACGCGGAAACAGATACGCCCCGGTATTGGCCAGCTGCCGGCCGTCCAGATCGGGCTTCTCGATCAAGCGTTCCAAGGTGCCGTCGGGGCGCGTCAAGGCGATGCCAAAGCGGCGTGGCTCCTCGACGGGATGCACCAGCAAGCCCGCCGCGCAGCGGGACAACTTCTCCAAATCGGCAGCGCCGTACAAGTCATCGCCGTTGAGCACCAAGAACCGATCCGAACGCACATGCTCCTGGCAGCCGCGCACGGCGTCGCCGGTGCCGCGCGGCTGTTCCTGACGCACGACCGTCCAGTGCGGTTGCCGAGACTGACGGCGCAAATAAGCCTCGACCTGCTCGGCCAGGTAATGAACGACGACGATGACGCGCTCGACGGCTTCGGGCAACGCCGCCAACGTCCAATCGAGAATGGGACGTCCTTGCACCGCCAGCAGCGGTTTGGGGGTGGTCAAGGTATGGGGTCGCAGTCGGGTTCCCAGTCCGGCGGCCAAGATGACGGCATCCATGGTGGCTTCCTTTCTTTGGTCAAACTATGCGAGCAAGTCAACCCTCGTTCGGCGGGGAAGAAACGCAGTTTGCCGCGCTTTGGCGGTTTTGGTCAAGGTCTCTCCCGCATTTAGTCGAATAAAGGGGTATCGAACCCGATGATCCACGCGAACCGCACGCCTGCCCCGCGCCGCCACGAGGAAGACGCCGACCAGCGAACGAGGCGCGGCCGACCGGAACGGATTCTCGGACGAACCGCCGTAGGGGGGGGACACACCATTAGCCCTTGGGTGGTTGGACAGGCAATCTCCAACTTACCATATTTCAAGGAATTTAGGAAAGGGATGGAAACCATGCGTCGGCTGTGGAGTTCTTTGGCCGTCCTCGGCCTACTCAGTTTGATGGTAGGATGCCACAAGGCGGGGATATGTGATTGTGATTGTTGCTGTGTCGGCTGCTGCCACAAGTGCCCCACCTACTGCTTGCCGTGCTATCGGCCAGGCAATGCCTGCTGCGATTGCTACTGCGGTTGCCCCGGCTGCGATTGTCCCTGTGATGGCTGTTGCTCCCCCGGCTGCGGCGACTGTTGCGGCGAGCACGGCGCTTGCTGTGACGGTGGGCCGTTGCATCACGGCATGTGTCCCCCCTCGGTCTATGGCGGCATGCCTCATGCGGGACACGAACCGATCACCACCACGCCTCCGGAAGTCATCAACGTCGCTCCCAAGGAAGTCCCCATGCCGCGACCCGGCATGTGAACCACGCCATCCGCCGCGCGAAATGACTTACCGAGCACGCCGCGCGAGCAAGTGCCGCACTTGCTCGCGCGGCGTGCTTCTGTAATTTCCTCTTGTCTGGTCTTGTGCCAGGAGCCGCCATGCCGCTATTTGGCGCCCATATGTCGATTGCCGGGGGCTATCATCGCGCCTTGCTCGCCGCTCAAAGTCATGGCTGCGACACCGTGCAGCTGTTCACCAAGAACAATAACCAGTGGCAGGCCAAGGAGCTGACCGACGCGGACGTGACACTGTTCCAGCGAACCTTGAAGGAAGCCCGGTTGCGCTTTCCGACGGCCCACGATAGTTATCTGATCAATTTGGCCTCCCCCGACGAGGCATTGTATCGCAAATCCCTGGAGGCGTTTGTCGTCGAGATGCAACGGGCGGAGCGGCTGGGATTGAGTTACTTGGTCATACACCCCGGTTCGTGCCTGGACAGCTCTGAAGAGGCGGGCTTGGAGCGCGTGGCCGCCGCCTTGGATGAGGCGCATGCCCGTTGCCCCGGCTACCAGGTGCGCGTGTTGCTGGAAACGACCGCCGGCCAGGGGAGCAACCTTGGCTATCGCTTCGAGCACCTGGCGCGGATTTTGTCCCTGGCCGCCGACCCCGACCGGCTCGGCGTCTGCTTCGACACCTGCCACGTCTTCGCCGCCGGCTACGCCTTGTCGCCAGAGAAGGAATATCAAGCCACCATGAAGGCGTTCGACCGCCTTGTCGGCTTGAAGCGGTTGCACGTCTTTCACGTCAATGACAGCAAAAAGCCGCTCGGCAGCCGGGTGGACCGCCACGATCACATCGGCCGCGGCTGCCTGGGGCTGGAGCCGTTCCGCCTGCTGGTCAACGACCGCCGCTTTCGCTCTCATCCCATGATCTTGGAGACGCCCAAGGCAGAAGGGGACAACGACGACATGGACACGGAAAACCTGAACGTGCTGCGGGGCCTGATGGAAAACCCAGGAAAATAGGGAATCGCGCCGTTACCATTCTCGTTCCCAGGCGGAGCCTGGGAACGAGGTCCATGAAATGTCACTCCATCGGCAGCAGCCAGATATTGCGGAATTGCACCGGGTTGCCGTGGTCTTGCAGCATGATCGGGCCGGGAGTACACGGGTCGCCCCCCAAGCCGGCGCGGGTGTTGTCCACCGGGATGCTGGCGTCGTCGTGAATCTTGACACCATTATGATACACGGTCATGCGGGCCGGTTCCACCTTCTTGCCAGCCGCGCACTTCGGCGCGTGAAATTCAATGTCAAAGCTCTGCCATACCGTCGGTGCCTTGCACGCGTTGACCAGCGGTGCGTGAATATCGTAGATGGCACCGCAGTCGTTCTTGCCGCTCTTGAGGCCGTAGCTGTCCAGCACTTGTACTTCGTAGCGCCCCTGCACATAGACGCCGCTGTTGCCGCGCCCCTGTCCCGAGGCCTTGGGCATGTAGGGCACGCGAAATTCGACGTGCAGCTTGAAGTTGCCGTCGAATTGCTGTTTGGTCATGATACTGCCCCCCTTGACCTGCATGGCGCCATCGCTCATTAGCTCCCAACTGGCCGGGTCTTTGCCGTTGGTCTTGATCCACTGCTCCAGACTCTTGCCGTCGAACAGGACCACCGCTCCCTTGGGGGGCGGCATGCGCTGGACATGTTCTTTGTCCTCCGGCTTGTTCAGCGGGAGATTGCTGATGTCGCCGTATTGCGCCCAGACGTTGCTCGACCAGGCGATTACCAGGGCCAACGACCCAAACAGGATGCGCCGCATGATGGATTTCCTCCGGGAGTGAAAGTCGGTCCGAACGGGTCCGTGGGGTACATCGTCAACGCGCCCCCCAGGTCTTGTCCGCGTGGAGCAAGACTTTGCGGTCTGTTATCGCCCAACGCGCTCCCAAAATCAAGGGGGTGCGGGTGTTCGGGGAATTCGTAATATATTACTCCGGCAACCCAGACATAGTCCGAGCCACGACCATCAGGGAGCGGTTCGTTCGGCTCCCTGACGGTTGCGGCTCGGAGTTTCTTTCTTGCCGATATTTTCTCGCCACCAACCCACATGGAGACTCATGGCACGCACTCGTTTTGCTCCTAGCCCCACCGGATACCTGCACATTGGCGGCGTGCGGACGGCCTTGTTCAATTGGCTGTTCGCGCGGCGGCACGGCGGCCAGTTCATCTTGCGCATCGATGACACCGACCAGCAACGCAACGTGGCCGAGGCGCTGGCCCCGATCCTGCACGGCTTGCGCTGGCTGGGGATCGAGTGGGATGAAGGGGCGGACGTCGGCGGCCCCCACGGCCCCTATTACCAGTCGCAAAAACTGGAACGCTACCAAGCGGCGGTGCGAACGCTTTTGGACAAGGGCTTGGCCTATTATGACTACGCCACGCCAGAGGAAATCCAGGCCGAGCGCGCGGCCGCCGAGAAAGAGAAACGATTATTTCTCTATAGCCGCCAATGGCTGGCCGAGACGCCAGCCCAGCGGACCCAGTTCGAGGCCGAGGGGCGGCAGTGCGTCGTCCGTCTGAAGATGCCGCGCGCGGGGACCTGCCGATTCTTCGATCACGTGCGCGGCGCCGTGTCGGTCGAGTGGGCCAGTGAGCAAGATCATGTCATTCAACGCGCCGATGGGACATGCTTGTATCATCTGGCCAGCGTTGTTGATGACTTCGACATGAAAATCACGCACGTCATCCGGGCGGCGGAGCATCTGTCGAACACTCCTCGGCAAATCTTCATCGCCCAGGGTTTGGGCTATGAGCTGCCGCAATACGCCCATCTGCCGTTCGTCGCCGAGCCGGGCAGCCAGAATAAGCTCAGCAAGCGCAAGATCGCCCAGTACCTGAAGAACCCCGATTTCAAGAAGGTGTTCGACCACGGCGCCGCCATCGCCCAGAAGATCGGTCTGGCCACGGCGGCGGATGTCTTCAACCCGGTCATCGTCGATTTCTACGAACAAGTCGGCTATCTCCCCGATGCCATCGTCAACTACCTGCTGCTGCTCGGCTGGTCGCTCGATGACAAAACAGAGACATTTTCCAGGGAGGAGATGATCCGCCATTTCTCGCTGGAGCGGGTCAACAAAGCGCCAGCCAGCTTCGATCCGGGGAAGCTCGTCGCTTTCCAAGAACGCTACATGAAGGAAGTGCCGCTCGACCGGAAAGTAGCGTTGGTGCTACCGTACTTGCGGCGGGCCAAGCTCGAAGCCAGCGAAGATCAGGTGCGGCAGATCGTGGCGGCGGCGGGGGACCGGATCAAGGTGGCGGGGGACATTCTCGATTACGACGACTTCTTCGTCGCCGACGAGCACTTGTCTTATGATGACAAGGCATTCGACAAGCGCATCCGCAAGCCGGCGGAGGCGGCCCTTTTGCTGCGTAAGTTCGGGGAGCGGCTGGCCCAGGCGCCGGCCTTCGACGCCGCGGCGCTGGAACAAGCGCTCCATGACTTCACGCAGGCCGAGGGGATTCAGATTGGCCAGATCATCCACGCCCTGCGCGTGGCCGTCACCGGCAAGGGAGTCGGTTTCGGCCTGTTCGAGACGCTGGCCATTCTCGGCCAGGAGCGCTGCTTGGCGCGCATCGAGCAGGCGCTGCGGCGGCTGGAAGAAGCGTGAGGGAAAATGGCCCACAGAGCGGAGGCGGCACGGATTGCCTGCCCGATGGAACACGGTAAGCTAACGCCGTGATAATCGGGGCATGCAATCCGTGGGCGATGGGGTTCACATCGGATTGGTCAAATCCCACAGCTTCACCGTTTGATCGGCGCTGACCGAGGCTAGGCGCGTGCCTTGAACCAAAAAGACCACGTCTTGCACCCAGGATTGATGTCCTTCGAGTGTCTTGAGCGCTTGGCCATTGGCGGGGTTCCACAGTCGGACGGTGCGGTCCTTGCTGCCGGACACGAGCACGGCGCCGCCGGGATGAAAGACCAAGCTGGTGATGGTTCCGGTGTGGCCGGGGATGGGGCGGATGATCTTGCCGTCGGCGGGGTTGACCAAGTAAATGACGGCGTTGCTGCCGCCGAGTGCCAGCGTCTTGCCATCGGGGCTGAAGGCCAAGGCCCACACGGGATTGGGGGGCGGCGCCGGCTGGTTGGCGGCGGGGGGCGGTTGGGACGGGAACTCACGCGGCTGGCCGCCGGAGACGTTCCAGAGCCGCACCAAGCCATCGTAGCCGCCGGAGGCCAATGTCTGACCATCGGGGCTGAAGGCCAAAGCTAAGGCCCAATCCGTTTGTCCTGAGAGCTTGGCCTTTTCCTTGCCCGTGGCGACATCCCAAAGATAAATCAGTGACTCATCACCACCGCCAGCCACGGTTTGATGATCGGGGGACATGGCCAGCGCGCGGATGATGCCGGGAGTGGTCACGGTGGCCACCGGCTTGCCTTCGGGCATCTCCCAGAAGATCACCTTGCGGTCGGCGCCAGCCGACACCAGCACCGGCCCCCCGTTCCAGGCCAAGGCGGTGATGGTGCCTTGGTGTCCCTTCAGGACGTTGGGAGTGCCGTCGCCGACGCGCACTCCCATGACGACCCCTTTGTCCCAATACGGGATGACGCTTTGCAGACAGCCGGCGGCCAGGATGCCCGCTTCCTCGTTATAGACCACGGCTTGCCCCGCGCCCCCCAGCCCTTCGATGGTCTGCCCCAGCCGCGCCTGGGCGGGGTTGATGGGGGGCGCCGGCGGCTTGTCCGGCTGCTGGGCCGCCAGGGGTTGGTTGAAAAGCATAACGAGAATGCTGGCCGCCGCCGCGTGAGGCGTGAGGTATTTGCGGATTCTCATGGCTGCTCCTTGTCATGTCATGGGAAGATGGATCGTTTCGCGCGGGGAAGCGAAAGCCGGCGCGAAACGATCCATCAAGGATGGTTGAGAACCGTTTGTGAACATCTTTTCCAGAACGATCATTCCACCCGGCGGATCGATTCGACGACCACATCCGCCACGGGAACGTCGTCATGGGGAATTTCCACGATCTCTCCCTCGACCAAGCGTAGCTCGGTTTTCTCGCCGGTCTTGACCTTGGCGATCTTATCCACCACGTCCATGCCGTCGATGACCTTGCCGAAGACAGCGTATTTGTTGGCGTCGAGCGCGTCGTTGTCCACCAAGTTGATGTAAAATTGCGACGTGGCGCTGTTGAGCGCCTGACCACGGGCCATGGCGATGGTGCCGCGCCGATTGCGCAGGCCGTTGCCCGATTCGTTCTGGATCGGGTCCTTCGGTTTCCGGTAGCGCAGGTTGGGCCGAAAGCCGCCCCCCTGAACCATGAAGCCGGGAATCACGCGATGGAAGATGGTGCCATCGTAGAATTGATCATCCACGTAGCCGAGAAAATTCTTGGTGCTGACCGGGGCCTTGTCCGCGTCCAATTCCACCTTGATGTCTCCCAAGGACGTCTTCATGACCACGACCGGATTCTTGGCCTCCGCCGGCGCGGGCCAGACGGCCAGCACCACGCCGGCAAGGATCAGCAATACAAAGTGTCGCACGAAGGACCTCCTTCATCGTTGAGCAGTCCGAGTTTAGCGGGCGAACCATAGGCGCGCCACTACCCCTCCGCCCGGCGGATGGATTGGATAACGACATCGGCAAGTGGCACGTTTTGATGCGCCCCCTGGTTGCCGGTGCGGACGGCTTTGATCTTGTCCACCACGTCCATGCCGCTCGTCACCTTGCCGAAGACGCAGTAGCCGACGCCGTCCTGGCTCTGATTCTTGTCGAGGAAATCGTTGTCCATGACATTGATGAAAAATTGGGCGGTGGCGCTGTCGGGGACGTTGGTGCGCGCCATGGCCAAGGTGCCACGCTGATTCGACAGGCCGTTGCTCGATTCGTTCTGGATGGGGGTCTTGGTGGGCTTCTGTTTCAAGCCCGGCTCGAAGCCGCCCCCCTGGATCATGAAATTGGGGATGACGCGGTGGAACACCGTGCCATCATAAAACTGCTCATCGACATAGCCGAGGAAATTGCGCACCGTGATCGGCGCTTGCTCCTCGAACAATTCGATGGTCACGGTGCCCAGCGAGGTAGTCATGACAACGGTTGGATTCATGGGATCATTCCTTTGTAATAAGTGTGTCACGGATGGCGCGTTAATTCAGCCGTTTGGCTGATTCAATGATGACTTGCTCCAGGGGAATCTTTTCCATTTCCCGACCTTGGATGTTGATGTCGGCGGTCGGTACGTCCTTGATCGCGTCCACGACATCCATGCCATCGATGACCTTGCCGAAAACGCAGTAGCCGAACCCATCCGGGCTTTTTTGCTTGTCGAGAAAATCGTTATCCACCACGTTGATGAAGAACTGGGCCGTGGCGCTGTCGGGGTCCGGCGTGCGGGCCATGGCCAGGGTGCCGCGCTGGTTCAATAGGCCGTTCGCCGCTTCATTCGGGATCGGCTCCCGGGTCGGCTTCTCGACCAGCTTGGTGTTGAAGCCCCCGCCTTGGATCATGAAGGTGGGAATGACGCGGTGAAAGATGGTGCCGTCGTAGTGTTGGTTGTCCACATATGTCAGGAAATTCTTCACCGTGATCGGCGCCTTGTCGGGGTACAGCTCGACGACAATCGGCCCGACGTTGGTTTGCAGCAGTACCAGGGGATTGTCCGGCGAGCTGGCGGCGGTGGTGGAATACGCGGTGCGGATCGGCCATTTGTGCGTGCTGGTCGTCTGGGTCGAGCCGCACGCCGGCAGACTCAGCAAACCCCCGGCGAAGAGGACAGTAAATAGACAGCGAATCATGATAACTCGTTTCCTGAAGATGATGGCGATCACCATGCGGGGCCAGGCGAAACGTCTTTCCGAGAAGTATAGCAAACCGGAGCCGGGATGCCAAAGCTCTGAAAATCAGACAAGAAAAAGGGGACGCGACTCGTATTTGCTGATGGAGAGTGGATCGTGGCGGAATCGGATAACCAGCAAAATCGAGTCGCGTCCCCTTTTTGGCTCTTTCCTGGCCCACTCCACCATGATATGCTACAGTCCACCTAAGATAGGTGTTGAGGAGGAACGATCATGAAACACTGGAACGGGAATCAATCCCATCAACCCCCCGTGGCATGGAGTTTTTTGAACCGCCGCGATGTCCTCCGCGTCGGTTCGTTGAGCGTGGCCGGCGCGCTGCTCCCGTTCCGCGAACCCCAAACCGCCGCCGCGCCACGTCCAGGGCGTGCCCGCTCGGTCATCGTGTTGTGGCTGGCCGGCGGCGTGACGCACATCGATTCGTTCGATCCCAAGCCCGACGCCCCCGCCGAGATTCGCGGCACGCTCAGCGCCCTCGAAACCACCGTGCCCGGCATCCGGTTTTGTGAAACCATGCCTCGCCTGGCCGAACAAGCCCGGCATCTCGCCGTTATTCGTAGTTTCTCCCACGACAGCAACGACCATTTTCTCAGCCAGGCCCGCGCGTTGTCGGGGCGACGTGTTTCTCCCGCCCAGATCACGACCGAACCGAACATCGGCGCGCTGGTGTACCGGGTGCTGGGCGGGCGCGGCGGTCTGCCCGGCTACATCGCCGTTCCCGGCCGACGTCCAAGCCGCCTTCCCCACGACGCGCCCCCACGGTCCCACCGATGTCGCCGCCACCATCTACCAGGCCCTTGGCATCGATCCAGAAACGATTCTGTACGACCGCCAGAACCGCCCGTACCACGTATGGCCCGAAGGAGAACCCATCTCCGGCGTGCTGGGCTAGAGCCATTCGCCGGGGGCAAAGCGCGAGCTTCTCATTCCCTGATAAGCAACGGCAAGCGGGGGGCGTTAGCCCTCCGGTAATGCGCTTCACCGGAGAGCTGACACCCCCCGCTTGCCGGTTAACTATGCCAACAGCCTTTACGAAAAGGTACTTGCATGAAGCGTTTTTCCATCGTCTGCGTTGTTGTCATATCAGCGTCGCTATGGGCCGGGTTGCCGGCCCAGGATTTCGCGCCACCGCCAGCGCTGAAGCTGGAAGCGGGCCAGTTCCAGGAAATCCAGGCCAAGACCGCCAGATTGGACAAGATGCTGACCGCTTTACGGCGGCAAGGGTTGCGCGATCCGCTGTTGGCCGATGTGGAGGTCTATCACAAGGCGGCGGTCTGGATCAGCCGGCATAATGAGTTTTACACCAAGGAAACCGCCGATTGGACGTTGGCCGTGCTCGATCGCGGTTTGTTGCGCGCCAGTCAGCTGGCCCAGGGGGAGGCCCCCTGGTTGCAGCACACTGGCTACGACGTGGCACGGGCCTATCGGTCACGCGTGGATGGCTCGGTGCAACCCTATGCCGTCACCTTGCCCGCTGATTACGGCAAGGACCCGCGCCGGAAATGGCGGCTCGATGTCGTGCTGCATGGTCGGGACAAGACGTTGACCGAAGTGAAGTTCCTGCACCAGCACAACGGCGACCGCGCGGCTGCCAAGGGGCAACCCTATGTCCGCCTGGACATCTTTGGCCGAACCAACAACGCCTATCGCTGGGCGGGGGAAACCGACGTCTTCGAGGCCCTGGACAACTTCTTGACCGTCGAGAAAGTTCTGGGCCGGGATTGGATCGACCCGCGCCGCGTCGTGCTGCGTGGCTTCTCAATGGGAGGAGCCGGCACCTGGCACCTGGGCTTGCACCATCCGGCGGAATGGTGCGTGCTCGGTCCCGGCGCCGGCTTCACCACTACGCGCGGCTACGTCAAGGGACTGCCCAACCCGCTGCCGCCGTATCAGGAAGCGTGCCTACGCATCTATGACGCCGTCGATTACGCGGAGAATGTCGCCAACGTGCCGGTGGTGGCCTACAGCGGCGACCAAGACCCCCAGATGCAAGCCGCTGTCAACATCGAAAATCGGCTCAAGGACACCGACTGGCGCATCACCCATCTGATCGCCCCCGGCCTGGGACACAGCTTCCCCCCCGAATGGCAGCGGAAGGCCGAGCAGCAATACGCCCGCTTCGCCGATCCGGGACGGGCGGAATATCCGCTTCAGGTCCGGTTCGTGACCTACACCTTGAAATACCCCCGTTGCGACTGGGTCGAGCTGGTCGGTTTGGATCGGCATTATGACAAAGCAGTCGTCGATGCCCGCCGCGTGCCGGACGGCTACACGGTGACAACCCAGAACGTCAATGCCTTGCGGATCGACGTGGAAGGGGGAGACCCACGAACGCAAGCCGTGACGATTGATGATCAAACCATCCAGGCACGCCCCTATGTCAATCCACAAGGGGGCGCCTCGATCTATTTGCAGCGCGTTGCGGGCCAGTGGCGCACGACCTTGCCGCAGAAGCTCCAGATCGACCAACTGCGCCGGCCGCGCAAGGTCCACGGTTTGACCGGCCCCATCGACGACGCTTTCACCGAACCCTTCCTGTGCGTGCGCGGCACCGGCCAGCCCTGGCACGAAGCCGTCCAGCGCCACGCCGAGGCCAACCTGAAACGCTTCCAGGACGAATGGAGCAAGTACCTGCGCGGCGACTTGCCCGTGAAGGATGACGTGGACGTGACCGAAGAGGACATCAACACGAAGCATTTGATCCTGTTCGGCGATCCTGGCTCCAATGCCTTGCTGGCCCATGTCATCGACCGGCTGCCGCCGCGCTGGACGCGCGAACATATCACCCTCAATGGCAAGCAGGTGTCCGCCAAGGACCATGTGCCGGCGCTGATCTATCCCAGTCCCCTATCGGCCCGCTATGTCGTCCTCAACTCCGGGCACACGTTCCATGCCGAGGATTTCATCGGCACCAACGCCCTGCTCTATCCCCGGCTGGGCGACTTCGCGCTCTTGCGATTAGCGCCTACCGCTGATGACCCGCTGGCCGTTGAGGTTGTCACCGCCGGTCTGTTCGACGATGAGTGGCAGCTGCCGAAATAGCGTGTTCATCCACCATCCGAGCCGTGCTGATCCGGGAAGCGTCACGCTCCACCGCTCCCTGACGGTCGCGGCTCGGATAGTTTAAGGGCACTATTTCGATGGCGTTTTTTCACGTTCACGAACTTTTCATCAATCCCCTGGACATGCCTACATAATCTGCTTATAATTTTACCTTCCAACCTTGCCGCGTTTTCGGGCGGCGGTTCGAGGAACAGGGACGCCTCTCCGGAAGCGCGTCAGCCGCTCTCCCTCATATGCAGGTTCGTCGAACGCCATCCGTTCCGAACTGGGGGAAATCCCTGCTTGTCCGAATGAATGGAACGAACAGACCCTAACAGGCCAAAAGCGGTTTTCGGCGGGGGTCGGTTTCTAGTTTGAGGAGGCCATTGGTTCTCAACCATTTTGGCTCGATACATGCTTGAACTTCTTCGCAACATCGGCATTATCGCTCACGTGGACGCCGGCAAAACGACCACCACCGAGCGCATCTTGTACTTCGGCGGCTCCAAGCACAAAGCAGGGGACGTCGATGACGGGAACACCACGACTGACTTCGACCCCCTGGAAAAAGCCAAGGGGATCACCATCAACAGCGCCGCCGTGGCGGTGGAGTGGGAAGATTCGCGCATCACCATCATCGACACCCCCGGCCACGTCGATTTCACCGCCGAAGTGGAACGGAGCTTGCGCGTCCTCGATGGCGCGGTGGGAGTGTTCTGCGCTGTTGGCGGCGTGGAAGTGCAGAGCGAAACGGTTTGGTATCAGGCCAACAAGCATCGCGTGCCGCGCATCGCCTTCGTCAACAAGCTCGACCGCATGGGGGCCGATTTTCAGGGCTGTCTGGAACAAATGAAGACCAAGCTCGGCATTCTGCCGGCGGTCTGCACTATCCCGGCCGGGCAAGCCAGCCATTTTCAGGGGGTCATCGATCTGATCCGCATGAAATTGTGGGTCAACGATCCGACCGACCCGACCCACTTGCGCTATTGCTGGGCGGACATCCCGGCGGCATACCAAGATGAAGCCGCCCTGGCCCGTGAACAGCTACTGGATGTTGCGTCCCATGCGTGCGATGAATTGCTCGAAGCCATTCTCGAAGGCAACGACGTGTCTGAGGAGATGCTGCGCCGGGCGTTGCGGGCCGGCACCTTGTCCGGCAAGCTGACGCCAGTGTTGTGCGGCTCCGCCAAGGAGTTCCACGGCATTCAGTTGTTGCTCGACGCCGTGTGTGATTATCTGCCCTCACCGGCGGATCGGCCCCCGGTGCAGGGATTGGTTCCGAAGACGAAGGAACGGGTCGAGCGCAAGCCGGAAGCCAAGGAGCCGTTTTCGGCCTTGGCCTTCAAGACCGTCGGCGAAAAGCACGGCGACTTGATCTTCTTGCGCATCTACTCCGGCCGGCTGCGCCCCGGTGATATCGTGTTGAACAGCACCACCGGCCGTAGCGAGCGCATCAGCCACATTTACCGGCTGATGGGGGATCGCCGCGACCGGCTGGAAGTGGCCGAGGCCGGGGAAATCGTGGCCGTCGTCGGTCTCAAACAGACGGCCACCGGCAATACGCTCTGTGCTGAGAATCTGCCGTTGGTGCTGGAAGACATTCGCTTCCCCGATCCGGTGATCTCTCAGGCGATCATCCCAGCCAAGAACGTCGATGAGACCAAATTGGCCGACGCCCTGAGCAAGATGGTGCGCGACGATCCGACGCTCAAGAGCCATACCGACCCGGAAACGAGTCAGTTGATCCTGAGCGGCATGGGAGAATTGCACCTGGAAGTCGCCATTCACAAGCTGCAGCGCGATTTCGGCGTGCAAGTGTCAGTCGGCAAGCCGATGGTGGCCTATCGCCAGACGCTGGCCCAGCCGGTCGAGTTCGAGACGCGCTACATCAAGCAATCCGGCGGGCGCGGCAAGTACGCGGTTATCGTCATGCGCTACGAACCGCTCACCAAGGACCAATGCGGCGACTGGGCGGCCGTCATGGAGGAACAAGGGGAGAAACCAGACCCAAACAACCTGTATTTCATTGAGAAAATCTTCGGCGGCGCCGTGCCGCGCGAGTACATCCCTTCGGTGGAAGCCGGTTTCCGCTCCGCCTGCGTCAAGGGGGCCAAGTACGGTTTCCCCTGCGTGGACATCCAGGCGACGTTGCTCGACGGCAAGTATCATGAGGTCGATAGCTCGGCGGACACGTTCAAGCTGGCCGCCATCGAGAGCTTCCGCGACGCCCAGCTGAAAGCCGGCTTGGTGCTGCTGGAGCCGATCATGAACGTCGTCATCAACGCGCCGGGCAACTACCTGGGAGACCTGACGCGCGATGTCAGCCGCCGTCGCGGCGAAATCCTCAACTCGGTGCTGGACAAAGGCCGCTGCCAGCTGCACGCCTACGTACCGCTGGCCGAGCTGTTCGGCTACACCAGCGAGCTGCGCAACTTCACCAGCGGCACGGCGGCGTTCACGATGGAACCGAGCCACTATGCCCCAGTGAAGGAAGAGCTGGCCGACTTGCGCGCCGCCAGCTGACGTATTCAGATCATGCCGTGACATCCCGCCCCCGATCCTGGATCGGGGGCGTTTTTGTTGCGCGGCGGGACAGACCGTCGTGCAACGCCCACAAGAAAGACGCTACTGAGCACGCAGCGCGAGCCAGTGCCACAACCGTTTGCCATGGCGCTAAGGTGGCGGCAAACAGGGCGCTTCGCTAAACCGATCCAAACCGGGATGCGGGGGGGCTGACTCCATAAAATGAAAGGAGTTGGACAGCGAAGAACTTCTTGGAAAACCTTCCGTGGGGAGAAAATGTCATGGCACAATTGAAACGAGTCGTGGAGCCGTTCGGCGAAGTCAATGTGTTTCCCGTCGCGGGCGGGACGCGCGTCGTGGCCACCATTTTGATGGAGCCACGCCGTGAGGGAACCCAAACAGGCATTGCCCTGGACGGCTCCGGTTCGATGGCCAATCTGTACGGCGTACAGACCGGTGGCGGTTTGCTCTCGTCCATTTTCGGCGGCCGCGCGCAGACCGTGAATCAGATCACGCCCATCGCTCAGAAACTCTGCCACTACCTGGCCAGCCGGCTCGATGCCGATGGCGGCACCACCTGCATCTATTGGGCCACCGGACCCGGTGGTAGTCAAGTGGAAGTCATCGGCGACTTGACGGCCGACCAGGTGCCCCAGCACCTCTTCGGCCCGCCGCGCGAGTTCGGCACCGGCACGCAGCTCTTGCCCGCGGTGCGCTACTTCACCGAACGCTTCCAGGACGCCCCGTGGGGCTTTTACGTGTTCCTCACCGACGGCGAGCTGCACGATCTGGAACAAGTCAAATGGTACAGCACTCAGCTGGCCCGCGAGATCGCCGCTGGCCGGCGTCACCCGGTCAAGTTTGTCTTGATCGGTATTGGGCCTGACGTGAACGAACGGCAGATGGAAGAGCTGGACGATCTGGAAACCGGCACCGCCGTGGATCTCTGGGACCACAAGCTGGCCGCCGAGATGCGTCAAGTGCAAGACATCTTTGCCGAGGTGGTGGACAAGAACGCCCGCGTCGCTGACCGGGGCAAGATTCTCGATCCGCAAGGGCGCGCCATCAAGGACTATTCCGACACCGGCTTGCCCGCTTATCTCGAATTCACCATGCCCGCTGGCGCCGCCTACTTCACCCTGGAGGTCAACGGCAACCGCATCCATCAAGGTTTGTCCGATACGGCTCAGGTGCCACCGTCGCAACTGGCGAGCAGCGGCGCGGCCACCGCGCCAGTCGCGGCGGCGATTCCTAGCGCGGTCCCCGCGCCACCGCCTCCGCCCGCCGCACCAACCACCGAGGACTTGGCTTCCCAAGACGAGGATGCCCTCTGGAAACAAATCGATTTGCAACGCAGCGATGCCGCCGGAGTCGATTTGGAGAAACCGCAAGGGGAAACGTAACCCCGCGGGCGACCGTTCCTAGCCAAGGGCGACAGCCCCTGGAGAGTGAATCAGCATCCCACGACAGCCCCGATAGGGGCGGCAATACCGGGGGCTAACGCCCCTGGCTATTCCTCCGGCAAGGAAGAACCGCCGAGCCGCGACCGTCAAGGAGCGGGACAGCCCACTCCCTGACGGTCGCGGCTCGGATTATCGGAGGGATTGCTTCCCTCAACGATTCGTGGAGCCACAGTCCAGGGACCGGCCCAGCCGGGAGCGAATCAAATCTGCGAAAGCCCGCGCGAACCACGAGAGCGGAACCCCTTTCAAATAGACGATATGGACGGCGATCCGTCCCAAAGAGCGGCTCAAGGAGCGGGCGTGCAAGTTGGGGGGCGGCGACGCAGTAGGCAGCCCCACCACCAAGCCGATGCCGAAGCCCAGCTCCACGTACCGGCGGATGACGGCGGTGAAGTAGGCTTCAATCCGGCGCGGTTGCGTGCGGAAGGCACCCAGCTTGTCCAAGAGCGCGGTGGCCACCGGGTCGGGGATGCCATCGGGGGCGTTCACCAGTGGATAGGCAAGCAGGTCCTGAAGCGTGACGTTCCGCAGCTGGGCCAAGGGATGGTCAAGCGGAGTGATCAGGAAGTGATCCAATTCATACAGCGGCTCGAAATCTAACCGCGCGAATGCTTCCTTCCTCTGCGTTTCCGTGGTGATACCCACGTCCGCCTGGCCCGTCTCCACTGCTGCCAGCACCTGGCGCGTGTTCATTTCTCGAAAACAGAGCTGCACGTTGGGATGGTGTTGCTCGAATTCCACGATGGGATCCGGTAAATCCTCGACCAACGTACGTTGCGTGGTGGCGACGGTAAGACGCGGTTGGACACTGGCCTGGCTCTCCGCGAAACGGCGCGGCAGCGCGTCGGCGGCGGCGACCAGAGGGGCGACCAGCTCGACCAACCGGCGCCCAGCCTCGGTCAGACGGCAGCCGCGCCCATGCGGCTCGATGAGCGGAACGCCCAGATGCCGTTCCAGGGCATGAACCTGTTCCCAAACCGTGGGATGAGCCAGACCCAAGGCGTCCGCCGCCCCCTTCAAGCTGCCCAAGCGAGCGGTCTCGTTGAAACTGCGCAGCTGCTGCAAGGTGATTTCCTTGTAGGCATGGCCGGCCCGGTTTTTGGTCATGGCGCCACTCACAGAAAAAACCTAATTCTGATCGAGATAGAATTTGTCTTACTTTACTCTTGTGATCCGCTTCTCGCAATGGCTAGGGTGAAATGAATAGATTCACACTCCGCGAACATTCTGGGAGGTTGATCCCATGCGATGTGCTTGGTACTGGTTGGGAGCTTTATGTTGTCTGTGGGCGGTCGTCGTGGCAGCCGCGGCGGCGCCGCTGTTTCGCTTTGCCGATGTCACGACCGAGGCCGGACTGACTCCCGCGCGGGTAGGGTTGTACAACCATGCGGTGGCTTGGGGGGACTTCGACGGCGACGGCCTGCCGGACCTGTTTTTGGGCAACTTCGCCGACAAGGGATTTGACGCCACGCTGGGCCAGCGGCAGCCGGTGCCGAACTTGCTATTCCGTCAGGTGGCGGGTGGCAAATTCGAGCACTTTCCGTGCCCGGCGGTGGAGAGGCCCGCTCGATGCAGCGGCGCTGTCTTCGTGGATTTGAATAACGATGGCAATCTCGATCTGTACGTCTCCAGCAACAAGTTGGAGAAGTCCCGTCCGGGCACGCCGGGAGCCGAAGGTTGTCGCCTGTATCGCAACGACGGCGGCGGTAAGTTCGTGGACATCTCCGAAAGCTGTGGCGCCTGCCCGCCGACATTGTACCGTTGCCGGGATATTGCCGTGTTGGATTATGACAAGGACGGCTTGCTCGATTTGTTGGTCATTCAAGATCGTGTGGTTCGCCAAGACGGGAAGGTCTTTGGCTCGCGGCTGTTTCGCAACCTCGGCAATCACCGCTTCGAGGATGTCACCCATACAGTGGGGCTGCCGGAGGATTTGTGGGGAGCCGGCGTCGCCGTGGGGGACGTCAACGGCGATCAACGGCCGGATATATTCGTGGCCTACAGCAATCGCTTATTCCTGAGTCAACCGGACGGGACCTACCGCGAGGCCGAGTCGCTCCGCTCCGTCTTTGACCATCAACCCGCCGATGCCGAGGACATCGTCGTCGGCGCCGCCTTTGGCGACATCGACAACGACGGCGATTTGGATTTGATCACCGGCACGCATTACAACCATGGCTTGTCGCGTGTCCATGTCTTCCTGAACGAAGGGGTCCAAGCTGGCGTGCCGCGCTTCCGCGAAGTGACCCGCGAGCTAGGCATTCCGCCTCTTCCCATGAAGGCACCGCACCCGGAGATTCAGGATTTCGACAACGACGGTTGGCCCGATTTGTACTGGTCGGCGTGGTTTGCCGAAGGAGCGAAGCGGCGTCCGTTCCTGTGCCGAGGGTTGGGAGTGCGCGACGGTCTGCCCCGTTTCGCCGTGCCGTCCGTCGAGATGGTGCGTATTACCAAAAAGGACAAGCTCATACTCAATACCGCGCCACCGGAAGGACTGGGCATGGTGTACTATGTGGACGGTCCCGCCGTGGATTACGACGCTGACGGCCGCTTGGATTTCTTCGGTGGTAGTTGGCCGAATGAGAGTTCCCGCTTGTTCCGCAATGAGACGAAAGCCGGTAACTGGTTGCAAGTTCAAGTCCAAGGCAAGAAAATGAACCGCATGGGGGTCGGAGCGGTGGTCCGGCTGTATCCGGCAGGCAAGGCGGGTGACCGGACGGCACTATGGGGACATCGAGAAATCACGGTCAACGGCGGTTACAGTTCGGGACGCCCGGCGGTCGCTCATTTTGGCTTGGGGACGGCGGGTGGCTGCGATGTGGAGGTCATTCTCCCGTCGCAGGCCGAGCCGGTGGTAGTGACATCCGCGCGTGCCAATCAACGATTGCTGGTACGCGAGCCTTGACCCGAAAGAGAACCTTATCATGGCGATGACACGACGACTTACCTCTACCATTATATTGGGTTGTCTATTTCCGTTCTTCGGGACGGCCTGGGGGCAGACTTTACGGGTCAGCTTTGATGAGGGCACGCAGGCGGACCGGGCGGACGGGCGCGCCGAGCCGTGGCTGAGCCGGGACGTGGAACAGGTACCTGGCAAGGTTGGCATGGCCGCGCGTTTGGGGGAGCGCGGCCAGCTCATCTACGGTGGCGAGCAAAACATCTTGGCCGGACAGGGTACCCTGGCTTTCTGGTGCCGAATTCCGGAGCGACCTGGCCCCACCGATATCCAGCGCCTCATTTTCGTGCAGTGCAAGGAACGCGGGTATTGGAACTACCTGGCCACGATGGAATGGCAAGAAGGAGTCTTCCGAGCCAAGGTGTTCGACTTTTGCCACGGCCACGGTTGGCACGATCCAGACGCCCTACCTGCTTTCCAGGCGGCAACTTGGCATCATGTGGCTCTGGTTTGGGACCAAGCGGAAGGAGTCAAGTTTTTCCTCGATGGCAAGCTAACCGGCTCGACCTGGCGACAGCAAGCATGGTGGGACCGGCCTACTCCCCATGCCATTCACTTGTGTTACCCCGGCGCGAGCTATGATGAATTATGTATCTATGATCGTTGCCTGTCCGATGAGGAAATCGGCGCTCTGGTGATGGATAACCGCTGGCAGGTGCCAAGAACTACCATCACGTGGAGCCAGGACGCCTATGATCGGCTGGCGAGTAGTTTGGGGACGGTGGGCGTGGAGCATCTACCCACCATCGACGTAGCTGACCAACAACCGGATACGGAGACAGTCATCCGGCAAGCACGGGTAACGCGCATCCTCGATGATCGTATTCCCGCCTGGAAGGTGATGGATGGCCGGATGAATCTATTCTGGCCAGAGTGGCGCGCTCCCACATTGGGGGACGTGGATTTCAGCGGCTCCGAGATCAGCGTGACCTTGGAACCGGGACAGCGACTTACCCATCTGGTGCTACGTGGCTTGGTGGGTGGTTGCCGCGTCCACGGCGAGCGGGACGGCTTCGTCAGTCACGCGCCGCTTGCTGAAGTACCCACGGGGTTACACTATCTGTCCGCCCATCGGCTGCCGCCGGACTTGACCGGCTTGCGCGTCCCGCGCCGTGAAGGAATGAAACTGCACGAAATCGGTCTGTTCGCCGTCGAGCGCCGACCGATCTCGAAAGCGACAGGACGGATTACACCGATTACCGGCTTCCTCGACCGGGACGCGCTCGGCGGCTTGGTGGAACAAATTCATACCCTCACATTACCCCACGAGCGCACCCTGTTGGGCAAGGGAAAGGGAGTCAAGTCGGTGCCCGTTGCCGGTTTGAGCCGGGTTCATTTCGTCAGCAAACCAGTGACCGAGGCGCTACCGCTCGATGCTGTTAGTTTACGTCTGACCTTCTCCGCTCCGTGGCGCGCGGATGTCTGGTGGTTGCGCGTGCAGGACCCTGTTAATCCACGCCGCGACTTGATGAATGTACCTGTCCGAGTCCTTAACCCCGTCCCTGGCAAGCAGGTTACGTTGGCGGTCACGCTCGATTTTTGGGACGTGGTCCTCGACCCTGGCACCCGCTTATGGGTAGAATTGCTACCCACTCAATCAGTTACCCTGGCCACGGACAAAGACAACGCCAATCAGCTATCTTTGAAAATTGGAGATCGGGCCAAAGTATTGGCCGAGTTCGCGTTCACCCAAGGGCAGTTAGCTTTCTCCTACTGGCAGCTTGGTTCCGAAGGTAGCGGCCGCCAAGGTGCTAATCCCGAAGCCCGCAGCTTCAATTTACTCGGCGGCATCACGGACAATCACGAGTTGAAATTAACGCTGGAATGGGTCCGCCGCCACGTAGCCGATGATCGGTTGGTCAACAATCTTTGGCGGATCACCCACGAAAAGCGCACGCCGGCGCCGGTGACGCCACGGCTTCAGCCCGAGGGAGCGCCAGCGTGGGCCGTCTGGGGACGTGAGCTACTCGAACGCTACCGTGCCATGTCCCATCTGTGGGCTGATTGGCAAGGACCGGACGGCCAACTAGGGGGCGGATGGAACGACGACCCTACTTTCCCCGGTGTCTATATTTGTTTGCCTCTGCTGGGTGACACACGGACACAAACGATGTTCGAGCGCATCTTCGATGGCGTGGAGGAGACGGGGTACCTGCGTAATGGCGTCTGTCGGGGGCCTATCGACACCGGCCATGCGCGCGACTTGGTCGCGTGGCGTGGCCACTTGATGTTGTTCGACTATGGCCAGCCGCGCCATGTCGAACGTGCCCTGGCCATGACGCGCGAGCTGCACCGTTGGACGCGCTTGGACGAAAACGGCCATCGCCGCGCCGTGACCAACCACTACAGCGAGGACGGGCCGCAGCGCCGACCGCGTTCCAAGGTCAACGATGACGGGTTAATCGAACAGATTAACACCGAGGGGGATTTCAGCATTACTCCCTTGCTCATGGATTCGATATTTTGTGCCTGGTACTCGCGCAACCCCACCGTGTTGAAATTCGTGGCGGAAGTCGCTGAGGGGGAGTTGGCTCGGCAAGCCGATCCGAAGCGGACGGGTGGTTATCCCTTCGTGTCCTTCGCGCAGCTATTCAATGATCCGAAATATGCCAAGGAACCTCTCGAACCTTATCTTCCCAGCGCCGCAGAGAAGGCCAAGGTAGTGCAAGGGATTCGGGCTGCTTGTGAGACATTGGAAGGGGGCTGGCAATTTCGCGGCGGTGAGGCCCGCGGCGCCAATGATCATTTCAGCGTTCCGGGACAAACCGAGTTAAGCCGGATGTACCTGGGATTCGGCATGACGTGGTTGCGCACGGCCATCACAATGGTTCCCCCTATCGCCGTTAGCTGGGAGGGATTGGAGGACCAGGTAGCCGCGTTGGTGTTGGAGGCCTCGTCCACCAAACTGCGCGTGGCCGTCTATAATTTCGATGCGCAGCCACGCGCGGTGCGGATGCGCGTCTGGCGGTTGGCGGACGGCAAGTACCAATTGCGTACCGGACACGACTCGGACGGCGACGACCAGATCGACGGTCCCGCCGCCACGGACGAAATCAATTTGCATCGCGCCAGTCCCATTGCCTTGCAGCTACCGTCCCGCCGCGTGTTCATCGTGGAGTTAGACCAGCTCGAAGCGCGGTCACGTCCCGAACAGTTAGCCGATTTGGCGGTGGGGACTGGCGATGTCTTTTACGATCTGGCCACCGACCGGCTCAAAGTAGTGGTTCACAATATCGGCGCTGCCCCCGCTAAGAATATCACCGTCCGCTTTGAGACTCCCGATGGTAAATTGTTGGGGCGTCATGTCATCGAGCAGCTGGACGCGCCATTGGACCTCCGCCCCCAGACCGCCGTGGCGTGGTTGTCGCAACCCACGTTGCATCCGGTCGATAGAATCATCGTGCATGTCGATCCTGATGATCAAATAGAGGAGATTACCAAGGAAAATAATCGCATGGTCTGGCAACGGTGACAGGGGCACTGGTCCTAGGATGGCGTATACCGACTGCGCACGTGGATGAACGCGGCGCAGTCCGTTCGGAGCACGCCGGGGACATTCCGTATCGTATGTCGGCCGTGTGCCAACCGCTTTAATACCCCATCAAATACGCGCGCAGCTCACAGAAGATCTGGTCGCAGCGTTTGCGGAAGTAATCGTCGATGGCTTTGACGTGATACAGGGGGCGCATCAAGACGGTGATGTGCAGCAAGGTGCCGCGCTGGGATTCGGCTTGCTGCAAGTGCAATTCCATGTCTATCGGCACCGAACGCCGGCCGAAGTGGAACCACGACGTGCGTTGTCCCAGGCGGACGCGGATCATGCCGGGGACATTCTGCACGACCTCTCCCCCCACGTCTTGCACGAAGCCGCGCAGCTTGTAGGCGGCGATTTGCTCTGGCATCCAGGCTTCGAGATGGTGAATGATGGCATGGGGGTCGTTGGCGAAGGAGGGCAGCGTGGGGGTCGTGCGGGCGGCTTGCTCGACGGCCCGGGGATGCTCGGGGGGCAATTCCTCTTCCAAGCGGTGCTCCTCATGCGCTAGGGCGGTTTCGTAGCGTTCGGCCAAGTCGCGAGCGCTTTGCGGCCGGTCGTTGGGATTCTTGGCCAGGCAGTCGCGCACTACTTCCTCGATGACAGGCGGCACCCAATCGGCAGCGCCCACCTCGGCGAACGTCGGCGGCTCCTCGGTGGCATGGGCCAACATGATGTCCATCGCGGAATCCCCCTCGAAGGGCAAGCGGCCGGTCAGCAGCTCGAAGAGCACCACGCCGACGCTGTAAATGTCGCCGCGATGGTCCATCGGCTCGCCGCGAATCGGTTCGGGGCAGATGTAGCCGGGCGTCCCCATGACATACTCTCCTTGGGCGTCGGTCAGAGCCTTCAAGTTGGGGTTGGGGTCTTTGGCCAAGCCGAAGTCCATGACCTTGATCTTCTCGTAAGGGGTGTCGGGATCGACGATCATCAAGTTGGCCGGCTTCAAGTCGCGGTGGATGATCCCTTGGGAGTGAGCGGCTTGCAGCACCTCGCACAGCTGGCCGAGCAGCCGCCCGACGCGCACCGGACTGAATCGGCCATTGCGCGCCAGCAGTTGATCCAGCCCGACGCCACGCACGTATTCCATGACCATGCACGACCCCGCCGGATCGTTCAACGAGGCATCGTACAAGGCCACGGCATATGGATGCTGAAAGCGGGCCAGCAACAGCGTCTCCCGCTGGAAACGTTCGCGGAATCGTGGGTCGGCGGCAATGTGATCGTGCATGACCTTGATGACGACCATGCGATCCAGGTCGCGTTGCCGGGCCAGATACACGCGCCCCATGCCCCCTTGACCCAACAGACGAAGAACCTCGTAACGGCCCAGAAAAACTTGACCGACTAGAGGAGAAGTGACATTGCTCATGTTCGCTCGCTTTGTTCTATTTCCACACAAAAGGGGCGTTCCCAGGATGATTCGAGATGGGTCGGATCGTTCCCCCGCTGGCGCCGCCTGGCTTCGGATGAGTGAAACGTTCATGCTTCACGGCGCCGATGCGGGCGCCTTCTCCAACCCCAAGGCATGGGCGAGGAGTTGGTGAACCGCCGTCATCGGCAACACGTCCACCGAGGGGGAAACATCATCACCGATCAGGAGGGGCCGATCGGCATCCGAAACAGCCGGCACGCCATGACTGCCGCGCACCAAACTAGGATCGAGAGGGACAACATCGAACAGGGTGCGCCATCCCAACTTCTTTTGCGCGAGTCGCAGCAGCATCCGTCCTTGTGGCCAGCGGAGACGGGGATCGAAAAATAACTCACAAGGATCATACCCCGGTTTTCGATGAATATCAACCGTGCGCGCGAAATCGGGAGCTTGATCATCGTTCAGCCAGTAGGGATACGCGAACCAGGAATCCGCCGCCGCCAAGGCGATCAGGTCGCCGGCGCGGGGATGATTCAGCCCCAGGGCGGCCCGTTCCTCGCCCCACGCCACGCGCGCCACGCCCGGTTGTTCGGCCAACAGCTGCCGCACATTCGCTTGATCCGCGCTTTGATCCACATAGATATGGGCGACTTGATGATCGCACACAGCGAAGGCCCGGCTGTTGAAGAGATCGACATGCTCGCCGAATGGTCCCGGACGAACAGTCAGCAACTGATGGTGCCGCAACAGACGATTGAGCGTCACGGCCCGCCGCACGGCCATCAGCCCGTACTCGCTGACGATCCAGACGCGCGCGCCGATACGCCGCGCCGCATCGAGCACGGGAGTACACGCTTCGTCGAGTTCTCGTAGCAACCGTTGTTCCACGTCGGCGACCGGCCCGAACCGCTGCAAATCGTAGTCCAGATGGGGCAGATATACGAGTGTCAAATCCGGGCGTTCGTCCCGCAGCATCACGGCGGCGCATTGCGCGATCCATTGGGTGCAGGGCAAACCGGCTTTCGGCCCCCAGAAGGTGAAGAACGGAAAAGGGCCGAGTTGCCGTTCCAGGCGTTCGGTCAGCCCCGCTGGCGTGCCTGTGATGCCCAATCGCTTGTCCCCATCGGCGCCGTAGTAGGGCTTGGGCGTGACACTGTAATCGACCGCCGCCCCTTGATTGAACCACCAAAACAGCTGGGCGCAGCGGAAGGAACGGCCCTGTTGGCGGGCCAGCCGCCGAGCGGTTTGATAAATCGGCTCCGCTTGCAACAGCCGGTTTGACTGCAACCAAAAACGAACCTCGCCGGTTTCACGCCACAGCCAGCCGTTGCCGACAATGCCATGCCCTTGCGGTGGTTGGCCCGTCAGGATGGTGGCTTGAGCGCTGCATGTCACCGCTGGCACCACCTCGCGCAGCGACACGCACCAACCCGCTTGGGCCAAGGCGTGCAACTGCGGGGCCAACGGCAACAAACGCCGCGTCAAACCGACGGCATTGATGAGAACAAGAGGAGTCATGGCGGATGGGGCTGGAGAAATTATCCGACGAGCCGATCTTCCGGTATCACGTTTTGATGATGAGGATTCATCGATTCGCGCTTCGCAGCCGGCGCGAACCGATGAATCATGCGCGTCCCTTTTCCGCTCACCGTTGCCGTGTGAACATAAACACCCCTTTCTTGTTGGCGACGACGATGTCTGGCAGCTTGTCGCCCGTGACATCAGTGACGACGAATTGCGTACCGATGCCGGAGTCATCGTCGATTTGATGGGGGATGAAGCGAGTGAGGCCATCCTTGTCTTTCTTGGCTTCGAACCAGTAGAGCACGGCGGGATCGTTGGGATTGATGTCCCCCTTGGGACCATGTGCCCACCAGCGCTTGCCAGTTACCAGGTCCTTCAACCCATCGCCGTTAATGTCCACGAAGTGCAAGGCGTGGGACTGCGAGAAGCGGTTGTCAAATAAATCCTGCTTCACGAATGTGGGATGCTCCTTGCCCGGTCGTTGCAGGTAAGCCCACAGTCCAATACGGTGGGCCGAACTACTGATCACATCTGGTTTGCCGTCCCCGTCCACGTCGTAGGCGTACATGTCGGCGCAGGCGTCGCCGAGATTGGCGGGATGGAAGGTCCACGGTTGGTCGCTCACCTGGGCCGGCTGCTCCCACCAACCCGCCGGCACAATGACATCTAATCGCCCATCACCGTTCACGTCGCCGGCCCCCAAGCCGTGCGCGAAGCGGTCGGTGCCGGGGATTTTGTGCTCCTGCGTGCTTTTCTCACTGATGGGGTGCAGTTCCCACGGTTGCGTCGGGTCCTTGCCCGGAGCGAACCAGGCCATCTGTCCCTCCGGCTGCGTGGCCATGATCAACACGCGCTGCCCCGTGCCAAATAGATCGAGGTATTGCGGCGTCTCGTTGCAGGCGCTGTGCCACAAGACATGCTCTTTCCAAAGCGTGGCTTGCCCTTTGGGATTCTCATACCAGTGACAAGGCTTGCCGGGAAAGCCAATGACGATGAGATCCGGGTAGCCGTCCTTGTTGATGTCGTCGGCGAAGCAGGCGAAACTTTCACTGTATCCCTTCGAGCCGTCGCCGTAGTCGCCGACTTTACGGATCGGGTGCATCTTCCAATCGGGGGCCTCGTACCAAACATCCCCGACCAGTATATCCATCAAGCCATTGCGGTTGACATCGGCGACGGCCACCCCCTCGGAGCGGAAGGTCTTGTCCACGACCGTTTTCTTCCAGCGAATCGGCGTCGCCTCATCGGCCCCCACGGCCAGCACCGATCCCAACCATAGCACCGTCGCCCAAACAATGCGAACATTCATCGCCAGTCCTCATGATGTTGAGATGCAAAGAGGTTGTAAACGTATCGCGCTGATTATCGGCGGAAGTGCGGGGGAGTGCAATGGCGGAGGTGAGATTCTTCAAGCGTAAGAGACTGCCATTTTGACTGTTTCATTGTTCCATTCCACCCTACCCATCCTTTTCGGAAGGATTTGGCTAATCCTGGAATGAAATGGGGCCGGCCGCCATTCACGCTCTAGCTCTGAGCCGCCTGAGGTCACACTCCCACCAGTCCCTGCTGGGCGGTGCTGGCTTGGATGGTTCCGTTTTTTTCTGGCGAGCGGCGGGATGCGTGACATGCTCTTGATAAGCCATCGTGCCGCCAGCAACGGCCATCGCCCAGTCTGGCCTGCGATAGCGCCGTGGCGAACGGCTCACATGGCCTTGATTCGTTTGGGAAAGCTGGACTATCTTATTGGTCATATCGTGTCGGTTCGGGCGCCAAGTTGCAAGTTCGCGCGTCCAGTTTTCAGCGGAACGGCCATCGGGTTCTGGAGGAATCAATCATGCGTGCCGTGTCGTATCTTCTCGTTGCCGGGGCCACGGCGGCGGCGACTTATGGAATGACGCATATATGGCAACAGATGTCCGCCGCCCCACCCGTGGCGCTCCCGGCGCCGGCGGCGCCAGGGACGACGCCGGAAGCGGCCGCGCCCCCCGCGGCGCCGCTCGTTCCCCTGGATGAGCTGGACGTCTCGCCGCAGGAACAGATCAACATCCGCGTGTATCAGGAAGCCAATCGCGGCGTCGTCCACATCACCACCCGCAGCGTCCATCTCGACGATTTCTTCCTCTTGACCGGACCACGCGAAGGGTCCGGCTCCGGCTGCGTGCTGGACGACAAAGGACATATCCTCACCAATTATCATGTCGTGGAAGATTCCCGACAAATAATTGTCACATTATTCGACGGCAACACCTACCAGGCCCGGCTCATTGGCTCCGATCCGAACAACGATTTGGCGGTGCTCCACATCGACGCCCCCGCGGACAAGCTCCATCCCCTCCGCTGGGGGGATTCGTCGCGGCTGCTGGTCGGCATGTACGTGTATGCCATCGGTAATCCCTTTGGTTTGGATCGCACCTTGACCACCGGCATCATCAGCAGTCTGAACCGTTCGCTGCGTACCGACAACAACCGCATGATTCGCGGCGTCATCCAAACCGACGCGGCCATCAATCCCGGCAATTCCGGCGGGCCGTTGCTCAACGCGAAGGGAGAGATCATCGGCGTGACCACGGCCATCGTGGGGCGGGCCGAGCAAAGCTCTGGCATCGGCTTAGCTGTTCCCGCCAACACGGCGCGCCGCGTTATCGAAGAGCTGATCCGCTTTGGCCGGATCATTCGTCCCGACTGCGGCATCTTCAGCGTGATTGAAGTCGAGGAAGGGTTGCTCATCGCCCGGTTGACGCCCGATGGGCCAGCCGAGCGCGCCGGTTTGCGCGGCCCGGAAATGCGCCTGGTGCGGCGCGGCGGCTTCATCTATCGCATTGTGGATCGTTCCAAGGCCGACCTGATCGTGGCTGTGGACAAGAAGCCCGTGCGCTCACTCGATGACCTCCTGAGTCATGTGGAGAGCAAGAAGCCCGGCGACGTGGTGACGATGACGATCCGGCGTGAGAATCGACAGCTCGACGTGCCGCTCAAACTGGAAGAGTCGGACGAATAAGGAAAGAACTACCAGTATTAGGCGTCGCGGCGCCAAAAAATGTGTGTTTCTCCTTGAATTGCCAGGTTTTCGGTTGCTAACCGCCACGCGCGCGTATTACAATAGCAGTGTTAAGAGTGTTGGATGAACGAAATTTCTCCAATCCCGTGCACTCGCCCCTCCACGCATAGCCAAGACATATGTATTCCTATCTACGGATTTGGCAGCCCGTTTGCACGGGGGATTGGAGGACGACATCCAACGGCACCGAACGCCCGACATTATCTTCCCCCTTCGCCGCCGAATCGAGTCATTGGGATTTTGTGGTATCAACCCACGAAGGGACAACCGTTCATAGTCAGGAGCGAGATCATTTCATGAACATCAGTCTGGTGGTGGAGAAAGGGCCCCATGCGGGCAAGACGATTTCCGTCAAGGGTGAAGAATTCCTCATAGGCCGTAGTACGAAATGTCACCTTCGGCCCAATAGCGCGGCCGTAAGTAAGCGCCATTGCCTGATCCTGCTGCGTGACGGCAAAGTTTTCCTTCGGGACTTGGATAGTACCAACGGTACTTTCGTCAACAAGAAGCAAATCAAAGGGGAGATCGAGCTGCAAGATAAGGACCAGCTCACGATTGGGCCATTGGATTTGATCTTTCGTTTTCAGCTGGAAGGCACTGTCCAAGAGCCAGCGGAAGACACTATCCAAGAGTCAAAGGAAGAACCGCTTCCCGCCGCGCCGAAATCTCGGAAACCAGTCCAAAAGGGCGGCCCAGTGGACGAGGAAGATATTGCCGAGATGATGCTGGAATTGACCGAGGACGAGGGAGAAGACACTTCCGGCAGCACCATGATGGAGATACCGGCCTTCCTGATGAAAGAAAGCACGCGCGATCGGCAGCTGGCCAAATCCAAGGATCGGCGCGGTCAGGAAGACCCGGCGGATACCTCGGCGGCGGCCCAGGAAATCCTCGAAAAGATCACTCGCCGGCGCGGTTAGGAAACGCCGATCACCAACTTTCCATTGGGCTGGTGGCTTCATCAGTTCGCGTCGGATGCCGTGCGCCAACCGCTGAATCCCCGGGCAACGACATCGGGATGCGATTTCTCGACAGCTCCTGAGTGGTTTTCGCAACTTTCATATAGACAGGCTACCAGCCCACTCGTGAAGGAGATGGCACCCATTGCTTCCCAGGACCATACGGGGCCAATGTCGGATGCTCTGACGTTGGCCCCCTCCCATTTCCGGCAAGTGCGCCGTCGTTTGCTCACCTGGTTTGATCAGGCGCGCCGCGATCTCCCTTGGCGGCGAACGCGCGATCCGTATGCCATCTGGGTCAGCGAGGTCATGCTGCAACAAACCCAGGTCGCCACGGTCATTCCCTACTTCCAGCGCTTTCTCGAAGCCTTTCCGACCGTCACCGACTTGGCCAACGCCAGCGAGCAACAGGTGCTGCGCTGGTGGGAAGGGTTGGGCTATTACCGCCGCGCCGTGAACTTGCACCGGGCGGCCCAGCGGTTGGTCGCCGAACAGGGGGGACAATGTCCCGATGATCCCGCCGTGTGGGGGGAGCTGCCCGGCGTGGGACGGTACATCTTGGGGGCGGTGTTGTCCCAAGCCTTCGAGCGCCGCTTGCCCATCGTGGAGGCCAATAGCCAGCGCGTGCTGTGCCGCTTGTTCGGTCAAGCTGGCGACCCGCGCGGCGGCCCCACACGCCGCTGGTTGTGGCGGACGGCGGAAGCCTTGCTCCCCCGCCGCCGCGTCGGCGATTTCAACCAAGCCCTCATGGAGCTGGGGGCGTTGGTCTGCACCGCTGCCCGCCCGCGCTGTGATGACTGCCCCTTGGCGTCTCTCTGTCAAGCGCGACGGCACGGTCTGCAAGATGTCATACCTGGCTCCTCGGCTCGTCCGGCGCCGGTCGAGGTGCGCGAGGCCGCCGTGGTGCCGTGCAAACAGGGGCGCGTCTTACTCGCGCGGCGGCCGGCGACCGGCCGTTGGGCCAACCTGTGGGAGTTCCCGCACGGTCCCCTCGCCGATGATGAAAGTCACGCCGCCGCCGCCCGCCGCGTGCTGCGCGATCTGACCGGCATCGACGCCGACCTGGGCCCGGAGTTGCTCACCATCCGCCACGGCGTCACCCATCACCGCATCACTCTGGTCTGCTTCGAGGCCGATTGGCGCGGCGGCGACTTCCGTTCGACTTTTTACACACAAGCTCTCTGGTTGCCGCCAGAGGATTTATGTCACTACCCCGTCAGTTCGCCGCAGCGCCAGTTGGCGCGCTGGCTGCTCCAAGAGACGCGACAGCGAGGGTTGTTTTGACAAGGGAGAGGGAGATAAGATGGGAGCGTGGGCGTGCTAGATTCATCACGCACGATCTCCCCGATGAAAAAATCTGCGGGATCGCGCCACTCGCGCGGCCCAAGTACGCCAGGAGAACGAAACTCATTTTGATCCATACGGTATTCGACAACGCTGGCTATCGCGTCAAGCCGTGAAGGGATGAAAAAACATGGGAGTTTGGGAACGAGGGAAAAACCCAATCACTCCCCCCCTTCCCTATCCCACCAGACCACGTCGCGCAAATCGTTCAACAGCCGATCGGGGTTGGCAGCGCGTAGGGCGTCCCGTGAATCGGAGCCGGTGGGGACGACCCAGACGGTCACGCCGGCGGCGCGGGCAGTTTCGATGTCCACCGTCATGTCGCCGATGTACAATGCTTGCTCGGCGCTGACATGAAATTGAGATAAAGCAGTCCATACCATGTCCGGCGCTGGCTTGGGGCGCGCGACATCCTCTGGCCCCAGGACGGTGTCGAGGTAGGAAGCCAGCTGTAAATGCCGCAGCAGCGGACGGGTGAAAAGGGCTGGTTTATTGCTGCATACGCCAATGAGTAGATCGAGCCGTTTCAGCGCGGCCAACACGTCGCGGGCGCCGGGCAACAGCTCGGTGCCGGTGGTCATGGTGGCGGCGTAATGGGCGCGGTAGATGGGCAGGTCGGCTTGAGGATCGCCGCCGGGAACCGTGTGTTCCAGCAGGTAATCTGGCCCGCGTCCGACGAAGCGCCGCACCTCGGCCGCGGTGAGTGGGGGAAGTCGGTAGCGTTGGCGCACATGATTGACGCTGCCGGTGATGGCCGCGTAACCATCCACCAACGTGCCATCGAGATCGAACAACACCGCCCGCAAGGAGGAAGCAAAAGTACGCCAATCCGGTTTCATGGTTCGTCGTTCACCTTGCTCACGATGCGCGCCAATTCGCGCAGGTCCAAGTTGCCGCCGGAGAGGATGCCCACTACCGTCTTGCCGGCCAACTGATTCTGGAGATGGAAGAAGGCCGCCGCCAGCGCCGCGGCGCCGGCCCCTTCGGCCAGGTTATGCGTGTGCTGGAGCAACTGGCGAATCCCCCAGCGCAATTCGTCATCACGGACCAATACCATGTCATGCACATGGCGGCGCATAATGGCCAAGGTGAGATCGGCGGGCACGCGCGTGGCCATGCCCTCGGCGAAGGTCCGCGGCGTGCCGGTGGTGATCGGCAGGCCTTCGCGCCAAGAGAGGGTCACCGCCGGCGCTCCCTCGGCTTGCAAACCGATGATGCGGCAGCTAGGCCGGCGTTCGGCGGCGACCAGCGCCGTGCCGCAGATGCCGCTCCCCAAACCGACCGGCACCAGCACGACATCCGGTTCGGGCAGCTCATCAAAAATTTCCACCGCATAGCTGGCCACGCCGGCGATCAAGTCCGGCTCGTTGGCCGAATGGACGTAGCGCAGCCCCTGTTGTTGGCCCATCGCCTCGCAATGGTCACGGGCTTCGTCGTAATCCTGACCATGCTCGACCAGCTCCGCCCCCCAGGCCCGCATGGCCGCCACCTTGTCCGGGTTGTTCTTCTCCGGCACGACCAGCACGCAGCGGACGCCGAAGCGGCGACAAGCATATGCCAGCGATTGGCCGTGATTCCCCGTCGTGCAGCCGATGATCCCCCGCCGTTTTTGCTCGTCGCTCAGGCGCGAGACGAGGTTCAGCCCGCCGCGCACCTTGAAGGCGGTCGTCGGCGTGTGATTTTCATGTTTGAGGAAGAAGCGACAACCGAGCAGCCGAGACAAGCTGGGCCATTCGTACAACGGCGTCGGTTTGAGGTAGCGATGCACCAACGCCGTCGCCGCCGTGATGTCCGCGTAAGTGGGCCAGGTCCAGTCAGCCATGCGCTTGGTCTCCCACGAAGGGGTTGAACCGCTTCTCTTGTCCAATCGTTGTCACGGGGCCATGCCCCGGATAGACCACGGTATCGGGGGGCAGGCGGAACAGCTTGTCGCGGATGCCGCGCAACAGTACAGGACCATCGCTGTTGGGGAAATCATACCGGCCAATGCTGCCGCGAAAGAGCACGTCGCCGCCAAAGACGATGGCCGGCTTTCCCCGATGCACGAACACCACATGCCCTGGCGAATGCCCCGGTATATCCAACACTTCCAACGAGATGTCCGCGTAGTCGATCACCTCCCCCTCGCGCACGGTGCGGTCGGCGGGGGGGCTGGTCAACGGCATACCAAAGGGAGCGCTCAAATTGGCGTCGGCGTCCGCGAGCAACGCCGTCTCATTCGCGCCGATCACCAACGGGGCGGCGGGAAACGCTTCCTTCATGGCCGCGTTGCCGGCGATGTGGTCGGCGTGGCCGTGTGTGTTGAGGATCGCCGCCAGGCTCAGCCTTTTGGCGTGCAGAAATTCCAGGATCGCCTCCGGCTCCAGCCCCGGATCGATCACCAGCGCCGCCGCGTTCCCCGCACGCCAGACGATATAGCTATTCTCGGCGAAGGGCATGGAAACAATCGTATGGATGTCGATGGTGGACATAGATATGTTACTCGCCTATGGCTCGCACGCTAAACGATTTTCCGTCACTCCTCACTTGTCACGTGAAACAACACCGGTACTTCGGCGCGGAAGCCGAGGTCTTGGGTGCCTTGGCCGGCATCGAATTGCAGGGTTGCTTCACGGCGGCCGGTTTCGTGCGGCTCCAGGCGCAACACGACGTATTCCACGGGGGCGCCCGTGAGGGTCTTGGACAAGGGAGCGTCGGCGACGATCTGGGCCGACAGCCAAGCGTCGGCGGTCGCTTTTTCTCCCTGTCGAATCCCTGGCCCACGGACGGCCAAGGCGTGCGTGATCCCCGCTTCATTGTGGACCTTGATCAGGGCGAAGCTCGGCTGCCCTCGTCGCAAACGGGCAACCGCCGGACCTCGCGCCGCCTTGACCCGGCTTTCCGGGTTGATGTGGACGCCAATGAGACAGTATTCATCCAACAGTTTTTGCAAGGCGATATTGATCTCCGCTGGCTGGGTGGCCCCTTCGTCCAACAATCGGTTCACTTCGCACCTGCAATCCGCCGGCACCGGACACGGTTTCATCTCCAACAATCGCCGACAATTGGTCGCCAGCTCCGCGAATTCCCCCTCCCGAACCACCGGCAACGACTCCGCGGTCGCCACGGCGGGAATGCCGATCAGCCATAGGACCACCGAGTAGCAATGCCGCATGACCTCCCCCTTTTTCATTCCCCCAACCGAGCGTGGGGAACGCTAATCCCATTTTACGAAATGGCTGATTCAGCAACCGCCTATTAATAAGCTGGCTCGGTTTTCGAGGTGTGGTTGCTGAGATTCATCGTTTTGCGCACGCCGCCGTCTCTGAGCGCGAACCGATGAATCCGAATCCTCAATATAATGTTATGGAAGAGGACCACGCGGACACATCCATCAGCATCTCAACAGGGGGAAATCGCATGCGCGTCTTCATCACGGGGGGAACGGGATTGATTGGCAAGCGGCTGATTGGCCGGCTGCGCGAGCGGCACGATGAGGTCGTTGTGCTGACGCGCCGGCCCAGCGCGGCCAAGGAGCAATTGGGGGAAACCTGTGTCGTTGTCGAGGGGGACCCCAAAAAGCCGGGCGACTGGATGGCGGCGGTCCAGACTTGCGACGCGGTCATCAACTTAGCCGGCGAAGGGATTTTCAACCACCGCTGGAATGACAGCTTCAAGGCCGAGCTGCGGGATAGCCGGGTGCAAAGCACGGCGAACGTCGTACAGGCTTTGGCGCGCCAGCCGCGAACTGCCCAGGAGCAACCCAAGGTCCTGGTCAACGCCTCGGCCATCGGTTATTTCGGGCCGCGTGGTGACGAGGAGCTGACGGAAGATAGTCCTGCCGGTGACGACTTTTTGGCCAAGCTGTGCGTCGAATGGGAGAGCGCCGCTCAGGCGGGGGAGCAACACGGCCTGCGCGTGGCCATCGTGCGCGTGGGGGTCGTGCTCGACACCAACGGCGGCGCCTTGGCCAAGCTGCTCCCCCCCTTCAAGCTGGGGGGGGGTGGGCCGGTCGGCTCCGGCAAGCAGTACATGAGCTGGATCCACCGCGATGACATTGTCGGCTTGTTCCTGCTCGCCCTGGATCATGCCAACGCGCGCGGGCCGCTCAACGGCACCGCTCCGAACCCGGTCACGAACAAGGAATTCGCCAAAACTCTTGGCAAAACCCTATGTCGCCCTAGCTTTCTGCCAACGCCCGCCTTCGCGCTCCGCCTGATGCTGGGGGAGGTGGCCGACGTGGTGACCACCGGCCAGCGCGTGCTCCCCCACAAAGCGAAATCCCTTGGGTACGATTTTCGCTTTACCGAACTCGCCGCCGCCCTGGAGGATTTGTTGCGCAAGTGACATGGGATTCCAAGGAATCATCGCCGCGCGCCCGGTGATGGACTCGAACCCAAAGCGTCCGCACGGGAAGTCCGCGTTGACGTACCAGGTTCGTGTGACGAACATTCCTGCTGGAGCAATAAGCCGTGAAAGTGTTAGTGATCAACGCGGGATCGAGCAGCTTGAAATTCAGCTTGCTGCAGATGGATGGCGAACGAGTGTTGGGGGACGGCTTGGCGGATTGGTCGCGGTCGCCGGCGCGGTTGCGGATACGCCGGGGAGACGCGGCGCCGCTGGAAACCACCATGACCGTGCAGCGCCATGAGGAAGCCATCCGGCGCGTGATCGACGCCTTGATTGGTGGAGAGTCGGCTTTGGTGAGCGGCGCGGCCGACATCGACGCCGTGGGGCATCGCGTGGTGCTGGGGGGCACGCGCTATACCCAGAGTGTGTACGTCACCGCGGACGTGAAACAGGCCATCGCGGAGCTGAGTGAGCTGGCTCCCTTGCACAACCCCGCCAACTTGGCCGGCATCGAGGCGGCGGAGACGGCGTTGCCGGGGGTGCCGCAAGTGGCCGTTTTCGACACCGCCTTCCACGCCCATTTGCCGGAAGCGGCCCGCGTTTATCCACTCCCCTACGCATGGCACGAGAAGTGGCAGCTGCGCCGCTACGGTTTTCATGGCCTGAGTCATGCCTATTGCAGCGCCCGCGCCGCCGAGATGCTGGAACGCTCCGCCGACAGTTTACGGCTCATCATCTGTCATCTCGGCAATGGCTGCTCGGTGTCGGCGGTGCGTTCCGGCGTCAGCGTCGATACCTCGATGGGTTTCACGCCCTTGGAAGGGTTGATGATGGGCACGCGCAGCGGTTCGGTCGATCCCGGTTTGCTGCTGTACGTGCTGCGTCGGCGCGGCCTGACCCCGGAAGAGCTGGAACGCATTCTGAACCAAGAATCGGGATTGCTGGGGGTCTCCGGCGTGTCGTCGGACATGCGCGAGGTGCTGCGCGCCGCCGATGAAAAGCAACCCCGCGCGCGTCTAGCCCTGGACATTTACGTACATCGCCTACGGCAAACCATCGGGGCATTCGCGGCCACCTTGGGGGGGGTCGATGCCTTGGTGTTCACCGCTGGCATCGGCGAACATGCCGCCCCCATCCGTGCCTGGACGTGTCAGGACTTGGGCTTTCTCGGCCTACACCTCGACGCCGCTGCCAACATCCACTGCCGCCCCGACGCCGACATCGCCACTCCCTCATCGCCAGGACGTATCCTCGTCATCGCCACGCGCGAGGATGTGACCATTGCGCGGGAAACAGCGCGGCTGCTGGCTGGTTGAGGGACTATCTGAAAGGCGCCTGTGGGGCACGTTTCCAACGTGCTTGTGCGTGTCTCGGCACGTTACAAACGTGCCCCGCGAGGCCTTTACGAAAGTCGGTAATTCCTTGATGTCACCCCTCCCCCGGCTGCCCGCACAACAGGTACAACACCGCCATGCGCACCGCCAGGCCATTGCTCACTTGCTGCAAGATGGCCGAGTGTGGGCCGTCGGCTACTTCGGGGGTCAATTCCACGCCGCGATTGATCGGCCCCGGCGCCAGCAGCAACAGCCCTTCCTTGGCCTTCTTGATCCGCTCCCCGTTCATGCCGAACAGCCGAAAGTATTCATGCACCGAGGGGAACAGGCCGTGCCGTTGGCGCTCGAACTGGATGCGCAGCACGTTGACCACGTCGCAGCGCGGCAGAATGTCATCGAGCTTGTAGGCCACTTCGACCCCCAGCCGGGTGATGTCGCGCGGCACCAGCGTCGAGGGGCCACACACGATCACCCGCGCCCCCAGCTTGAGCAAACCGTGAATGTTGCTGCGGGCCACCCGGCTATGAGCGATGTCGCCGACCAGTCCCACCGTCAGCCCCGCCAGCCGTCCCTTGTGGCGGCGGATGGTGAAAATATCAAGCAATCCCTGCGTAGGGTGTTCGTGGGCGCCGTCGCCGGCATTGACCACGCTGCAACCGATGTGCTGGGCGAGCAAGTGCGGCGCGCCGGGAGAGGAATGGCGCACCACCATGACATCCGCCCCCATCGCCTCGATGTTCTTGGCCGTGTCAATGAAGGTTTCCCCCTTGCTCAAACTGGAGCTGCTGGCCGTGAAATCGATGGTGTCGGCGCTAAGTCGCTTGGCTGCCAAGCCAAAACTGGTCCGGGTGCGCGTCGAAGGCTCGAAGAAGAGATTGACCACCACCTTCCCCTGCAAGGGCGGGAGTTTCTGCCGGGGGCGGAGACTGGCCTCGACAAACGTTTCGGCGGTGTCGAGAATGACCTCGATCTCTTGCCGGCTCAGGTCTTCGAGACCGAGCAAATGCCGGCGCTCCCAGCGCGCCGGCCTGATTGCATGACTGGTAAAATCCGGCTGCACCACGAATTTCTCCCTGCACAAGCACCGATGTCCTGAAAAGCAGCATATCGGCGGCAAGGGGGCAGGGACAAGGGACGAATCAGATTTTCAGATTTTGGAAATCCCGTTTAGCGTGCGAGCCGCCGGCGTGCCCCTTTTATTCCATGACATTCCATGAGCAAACACCAACACCAAGTTTACACCTATCCCTATCCCCGCCCCGCCGTCACGGTCGATATCGTGCTGGTCAGCCGAGAGGCCGAGCCGCGCGTGCTGCTGATCCGGCGGAAACACGAGCCGTTCGCCGGCAAGTGGGCTTTCCCTGGTGGCTTCGTCGATGAGCACGAATCGCTGGAAACAGCGGCTCGCCGCGAGCTGCGCGAGGAAACCGGCATCGACGGCGTGCCCCTCGACCAGCTGCGAGCCTTCGGCGACCCCGGCCGCGATCCGCGCGGCTGGACCATCAGCATCGTCTTCCTGGGCCAAGTCGATGCCGACCAGCTGTCTCCCCATGCCGCCGACGATGCCGCCGCCGTCGCCTGGCACCCCCTGCACGATCCGCCGCCGCTGGCCTTTGACCATCAAGCGATTTTGGCCGTGGCGCGGGAGAAGGTGAGGGGGATAATATAATATTCTGCTTTGAATTCGGGTCCCTTCCTTTTTTCAGTGTTTTTTGATTCATCGTTTCGCGCTGGGAAACGGCAGCTCGCGTGAAACAATGAGTCATAGGAACAGTGATTCCCGCACTGCAAAACGGAAGGACAACCCCAGGTCCAACGGACGTTCCTTTCCTATAAGTTGCTTGGTCCGACGCGCGGCCGATTGTGGAAAGCGGTGGTGCATGAAGAGGAATTTTAACGTGGGCTTCACTCACCGCCTCATGATCGAATTATGGGGATGCTTGGCTCTCATCTGCCGAAGCCGCTGGAAGGGGGCGGGGTATCGGCGGTGGGGAGGGGTTCATTCTCGGCCCAGTCCTCGAAGCGGACGGCGACTCGTTTGGAGATGCCGGATTCTTGCATGGTGATGCCGTAGATCACATCGGCGGCGGCCATCGTCCGTTTGGAGTGGGTGACGACAATAAAATGGGTAAGGTCCAGGAAGTCGCGCAGCACGGCGGCGAAGCGGCCGATGTTGGCTTCGTCGAGGGCGGCGTCCACTTCGTCGAGCACGCAAAAGGGGCTGGGTTTGCTGCGGAAGATCGCCAGCAACAGGGCCACGGCCGTCATGGTTTTTTCGCCGCCGCTCATCAGGGAGATGCCGCGCAGCTCCTTGCCGGGGGGACGGGCGATGATCTCGATGCCGCTTTCCAAGATGTCGCTTTCATCTTCCAGGATGATGTCGGCCATGCCGCCGCCGAACAACTTGCGGAACAGCTCTTGAAAATGGCCGCGAATGGTCGTCAACGTGCCGCTGAAGAGTTTACGACTATCCTCGTTGATCTTGTCGATGATTTGTTGCAACGACTTCTGGGCGGCGGTCAAATCGTCGTATTGGGAGCGCAATGTCGTCGCCCGCTCCTCTAGCGCGGCCAATTCTTGCAGGGAATCGAGATTCACGCTCCCCAACCGATTCAATTTCTTGCGTAGCTCGGCGATTTCCTCATGGGCTTGCGCGGCGTCGATGGTGGTGTTGGGCGCGTCCGCCTTGTCCGGGTCCGCCGGGGTCTGCGCCAGCCACTGTTCGTACAGCGCGGCCAATTCCAGTTGATAATCCTCGCGCAGCCGGTCGGTCAGTGTGTCGCGGCGGTGGGACAGGTCGTTGACGCGTAGGGCTTGATTTTGCGCCTGGTTTTGCTGGTTTTGCCAGGCGGCGCGGGCCGCTTGCGTGCGTTCGAGAAGCTGTTGACGCTGGTGCCGCAGCTGGTCGCGTTGCTGAGTCAAGTCGATGACATGACGTTCGGCGGCTTCCTTGTGGACATACCACAGCGCCATGTTGGCCGACGCTTGCAGCATCGCCAACTGGCTGTCACGCAGGCGCGCTTGCACGGTCAGGCGATGGGCCTCCGCCTCCGTTTGTTCTTGCTGGCGCTGGCGGCGCTCGGTTTCCAGTTGCTGATACTTGGCCCGCAAGGTGTTGAGCCGCCCTTCCACCTCCGCCAGGGCTACCTTGGCGGCGGTGTAGTCTTGTTGGCGCTGTTGGTGCTGATGGTCCAGCGTCCGGCTTTCTTGGTCGGCTTGGGCCAGCCGCGCGTGCAAGCGTTGCACCTCCATTTCGGCGGCCTCCGCTTGGGTCTGGGCTTGCTGCCAGGATTGTTGCAAGCGGGCGATCTCTTCCTCCAAGCCGCTCATCTCCGAGCGATTCAGGGCCATTTCCTCGTGCAGGCCGTCGCGGCGTTGGCGGTGCTGGTGCAGGCGCGAGCGCATGTCGGCGGCTTGCTCGGCCAACACGTCGATTTCCTCCTGGCAATCACCGATGCGGCCATCGAGCACGTCGAGATGATCGCGCAATTCGATCAAGGCTTTCTCGGCCTCGGCAATGTCGGCGTCCAGGGCGACGACTTGTTGGCGCAGCTCTCGCAGCTCGCTTTTGCGGGAGATGATGCCGCTCTCGGCGTGGTGCGTGCCGACGGTCAACGTGCCATCCGGCTCCAGCAGCTCCCCTTGCAACGTGACGAAGCGGCGCTCCGGCATGTGGGCGGCGAGCTGGCGGGCCGTGCTCAAGTCGGGAACAATGTGGGTCCCATCCAAGAGCTGGTGGGGAAGATCAGCCAAGGCGGGGGTCTCGCAACGGACCAGCCGCACGGCGGGAGTGCCGAGCTCCTCGCGCCACGCCGGCGACGCGCCGTGGACGTGTCCATTGGCGGATGGCGCGCGCCGCAATTGATCGATGGGCACGAAGCTGACACGGCTGGCGAAGGGTTGGCCGCGTTGGCGCAGGGCGGCGTCGAGCAGCTCGCCATCCTCGACCAGGAAGCGTTGCGCCTTTTCCCCCAGCGCCACGTCGATCAGCGGCGCGTGCTCGCGCGGCACCGTGAGGAAATCGGCCACCATCCCCAGCACCGTCCGCCACGGCCCCGGTTCCGGCTGTTCGAGCAAGTCGTACACTTCACGGACGCCAGCCCCCAAACCTTCGTGTGAGCGTTCCAGACCTTCGAGCACTTCGATGCGGCTCACCTGGCCGCTGCGTCGTGCTTTCAGGTCGGCGACCAGCTGGGTCGTGTCATCCAGGGCTTGCCGCAGCTGATCCCGTTCTTGACGATGTCCCGTCAAGCGCTGCCGGGCTTGGCCGAGTTTCCGTTGCAGGGCCTCCTCCGCCGCCGCCAGTTCCTGCACCTCCACGTCGAGCGAGGCCAGATGCTCGGCGGCTTGTTCGCTTTTGAGCCGCAGCCGGTCGCGCTCGCGGCGCAGGTTGTCTACCTGGGCCTTGAAGCTGACAGCGTCATTTTGCAGCCGGGCCGCTTGCCGCATTTGGTCCAGGTGGGCGATCTTATCCGCCTCGATCTGGCCGTGCAGCTCGCCGAGCCGAGCCGCCGCCGCGCGGAGATCGGTCTCCAATGCCTGAACGTCGTGCTGGCGCTCTTGGCAGTCCCGTTCGACTTCCGCCAGCTCATCGGCGGACTGGCCGGCGGCGGCCTGCAAGTGGTCTAGGCGAACGTGCAGCTCCCGCAAGCGGGCGTTGGTGCGTGCCGCGTCGCCGCTTAGCTCCTCCACCACCGGGCGTTCATGGCTCAGGGTGGTCTCGGAAGTGACGATTTGCTGGCGTGCCTGGGCCACGTAGGCTTCCTGATCGTGGAGGGTGGCGTCCAGCTCGGTGATCGTTTCCTCCAGCTCGCGAATGTCCGCTTCCCAGGTCTCGACTTGGGCGGCCTGGTCGTGCAGCGTCTGGCGCGCGTGCTCCAGTTCGCGGACGGCGACATCGAGCTGCAAGGTCAGCTGGTGATATTCCCCTAAGCCCAGCGCCACGCGCAGCTCCCGCAAGCGGTGCTCGTATTCCTGATAGCGCTGGGCCTTGGCCGCCTGGAGCTTGACACTGCGTAGCTGCTTTTCCACTTCCTCCAGAATGTCGCGCAGGCGCAACAGGTTTTGCTCCACGCGCTCCAGCTTGCGCAGCGTCTCCAACTTCTTGGCCTTGAAACGGCTGATGCCGGCGGCTTCCTCGAAGATGGTCCGGCGTTCCTTGGTGGAGGCTTGCAACAGGACATCGACGCGTCCCTGTTCGATGATGCAGTAAGCGTGCGTGCCGGCCCCGCTGCCCAGAAACAGGTCCTTGATGTCCTTGAGGCGGCACAATTGGTGATTGAGAAGGTACTCCCCCTCGCCGCCGCGATACACTCGGCGCGTGATTTGCACTTCGTCGGCATCGGTGGCCAGCCTGCGTTTGCGGTTGTCAAAGGTCATGGTCACTTCGGCCATGCCCAGACTGCGCCGCGAGGCCGAGCCGTTGAAAATCACGTCGGCCATCTCGCCGCCGCGCAGACTTTTGGCGCTCTGTTCCCCCAGAATCCAGCGAATGGCATCGACGATGTTGCTCTTGCCGGAGCCATTCGGCCCGACAATCGCCGTGATCCCCTCGCTGAAATCGAACTGCGTCTTATCGGCGAAACTTTTGAAGCCGACCATTTCCAGACGCTTGAGCATGAGCCACCAATCGCGTGAGAACCCAAACCGGATGAAGGCGTCCCGGTTCGCCAGCCGCCGAAGTGAAGGCAAAATGCCCCATCTCTATCTTTCGGCATCCACGAGCGGTTGCCAATAGTCCAAATGTGCCGAATGGATGAATTTTAGAAATTATCTGAAAAGATTCGTGGAGCACGTTTGTAACGTGTGCCGAGGCCCGTCATGGCACGTTGCCAACGTGCCCCACGGCCCCTTTTCGCATCGTTTCCAAGGAAATGCCGAGTCATCACGTCCCGACGGGCATGGGACAAGAAAAGGGGACGCGACTCGAATTGGAGAGCCTTGCCCACGTCAGTTCCCCTAGTCCTGGGCTGCGAGCAGCTTGTCCTTTCGCGGACGACCGAGCGGACGCAGTGTTGCTTCCAAGCCCATCACCCGCGCTGTCTGTTGCTGCCATGACAGCGTGCCATACGGACTGCCGCGCTTCACGGATTGCCGCACCCGCGCTAATTCTGCCTCCGTCTGGGCCGCGTTGACCAACGCCGTCCACTTCCTCGGCATGGGCAGTGGCCAAGCGTGCAACAAATTCGTCGCCCGCGCATCGCCGCTGGCGCGCAGGTACAGGCTCGACCACCGCCACTGCTCGGCTCGCGCCACCAACTGGGCACGCAACGGATTCTGCTCCACGTACCTGAGCACCGTATAAAGATGGTCGTCGGTCTCGATCGGAAATGATTTGAAGCGGCCCTGGTAGAGGTGCCCCGAACCAGACGTTTGGTGATGCGCGTGCCAGCGCATGGTGTGCGTCAGTGTTAGCCAGCTCAGAAACACCGTCAAATCGCCGTCTCTTTCCGGCCAGAGAACGAAATGCCAGTGATTGGGCATCACGCAGTAGGCCAGCACCCGCATGGGATGCTTTGCCAGAGCCTCCGCGAATACACGCTCGAAGGCTTGGTAATCGCCGTCGTTCTGGAACAGGGTATGACGGGCCACCGCGCGATTGAGCACGTGATAGACAAAACCTCCAGGAGCGTGGCGCGAACGTCGTGGCATAGGGATCAACTTACGCCACGATCCGCTCTCCGTCAAGCAAATTCGAGTCGCGTCCCCTTTTTATCCTTCACAACTGCAACTCGGGCAGCGGGGGTTGGTCCTGGGTTTGCTTCAGCTCCGCCATCACCGTGGTGGCCAATTGGAGGTAGGCTTTGGCCACCGGCGAATCGGGATATTGGTGGACGATGGGGGCGCCGCTGTCACCGCACTCGGCGACGCGCGGGTCGATGGGGATTTCCCCCAGGAATGGTACGCCGGCGCTGGCGGCCAACTTTTGGCCACCGCCGTGACCGAAGATGTGAACGCGTTGGCCGACGTCGGTCTGGTAGTAGCTCATGTTCTCGATGATGCCCAGGTTGCGCACCCGCACCTGATTGAACATCTCCAGCCCCTTGCGGGCGTCGATGAGGCTTACTTCTTGCGGCGTGGTGACGATGACGGCCCCCGACAGCGGCGCCGTCTGCGTCAGCGTCAATTGAGCGTCGCCGGTGCCAGGGGGCAGGTCGATGACCAGATAATCGAGCTGGCCCCAATCAATGTCGGTGAGAAACTGCGTCACCGCCTTATGGACCATCGGTCCGCGCCAGATGACGGCCTGGTTCGGCGGCACGATGAAGCCCATCGACATCAGCTTGATGCCGTGGCGTTCCAGCGGAAAAGCCGTGGCGCGCGGATCGACATCCTGGACTCCCATCATGATGGGGACGCTAGGCCCATAAATGTCGGCGTCCAGCAAACCAACGCGCTGGCCGTGCGCGTGCAGGGCCAAGGCGAGATTGGCGGCCACCGTCGATTTGCCGACCCCCCCCTTACCGCTGGCCACGGCGACGACGTATTTCACTCCCGGCAACGAAATTTTCGGCGGCATCCCTCCGGGTGGTTGCATGATGTTTTCTCCGGCGCGACACGATGAATCCGAACGAAATCGGAAAATTATGGAGAATAGCCTGCGGATTGCATACGCGGACTGCGTGTGCGGATCAACGCCGTTTCCCAATGGTTCGTCATCCGTTCGCATTGGTAGGCAACCCATTGGCCATCTGCTTTTAGTCATCTTAGCGATGAACCGACTACCGGCGAGCGCGATCCGCCCGTTCCGGATGAGAGCCGGGGCAATCTTGTCATCCCAACCCCTTGCCAATCTCTTGTTGGATGGCCGCCAAGTCCTCGATGCCGACCGAGAGGCGGATCATGCCTTCGCTGATCCCCTGGCGTTTGCGCTCGGCGGGGCTGACATAGCGATGAGAAGTCGAGGCGGGATGGCTGCACGTGGTCGTGGTGTGGCCCAGTGACGGGCTGAAGGGAATCCCCTTGGCGGCGCGCAGGAAGCGATTGACGGCATCGCGGCCGGTTTTCAGCTCGAAGCAGAGCATGTTGCCGTAGCCGGCTGTCAACATGGCCTTGGCCAATTCATGATCGGGATGATCGGCCAAGCCGGGATAGATGACTTGCTTGACGCTCGGTTGCTCGCGCAGCCAGTCGGCCAAGGCGGCGGCGTTGGCCGAGGCGGTTTTCATGCGTAGCGCCAACGTCGCCAAGCCGCGCTGCGTCAACCAGCAATCGAAGGGATTGGCCGCCAGCCCCCAGATGCTCACGGCCTGCGTGATTTGCGGCAATAGGTCCCCCTGCCCGCACACCACCCCCAATGTCACATCGCTATGGCCGCCGATCATCTTGGTCAGACTCTCGACTACCAAATCGGCCTTCAAGTCCAAGGGGCGGGTCAGTATCGGCGTGGCGAAGGTGTTGTCCACCAAGAGGAGGCAATCGCGGGCGTGGGCCAGCTCCGCCAGCGCGGGAATGTCCACCAGACGCAACAGCGGATTGGACATGGTTTCGACGAATAGCAGCCGGGCCGGCGTTTCCAAAGCGGTTTCGACCTGTTCGAGGTCACAGGTATCGACGAAGGTAGTCGTGACACCGAAGCGACTCAATTCTTGCTGCAAGAGCTGGGTGGTCCGACCATAGAGGCGGTGGCTGGCGACGACGCGCTCTCCCTGTTGCAGCACGGCCAGCAGTGGCGCGGTGATGGCCGCCATGCCCGACGAGCACACCACCCCCCACTGGGCCTCTTCCAGTTCGGCCAGCCGCGCGGCCAACAAGTGCGCGTTGGGGTGGCCGTCGCGCGCGTAAATAAAGCCCACTTCCTCGGCGTTCATGATCCGATCCAGCGCGTCGAGGTCGGGCAAGGTATAGACGGAAGATTGATACAAAGGCGGCACTAAGGGACGTGTCGCACCGAGAGACGGCAAGGCGGGGTTTGGTAAGTCCGGCATGATGGTAAAACTCCTTCCAGGCTAATCCCAGATGGAATTGTGCCGAACGCCCGCCGTTTGGTCAATTTCGTCTCGCTTCGGCCAGTGTTTTTTGCATGGCCAACCACCAGCCGTGCGGGTCGTCCCGATCCGGCAGCCGCAGGCTCAGGCTGCGCACCCGGTCGCGGGCTTCCTCGTCCGACAAGCCGTCAACCGTCTGGAAGTGCAGATACCACAACACGGCGGCCAATTGACCGTTGCGATCATACACAAACAACGGCCATGCCGAGGCATCGGCGACCAGACGATTGAACTCCGCCAAGGTTTCCGGCGTCAGCGTTTGCGGCGTCACGACCAGGCTCACGTAGCGCATGCCCAGCTGCTCGACTTGTTGCCGGGCGTTGGCGTCGTCTGGGTCGGGCGCGCGCAGGTGCAGCACGGTGCGGTAGCGCTGGTTGGCCAGCCACTCAAAGCCGTCGGCGAATGGTTCCAGCCCAATGGCCACCTGCTCGCGGACCACGGCGAACAAGGGGATGCTCACCGGCAAGGCGGGCGTGGGGGCGGGCGGCGCGGGCGTCGGTTGGCTATCCGGTGTCGCCAGCGGCGGTTCTGGGGATGGCGCGGGTTGGTCGTCCGTCTTGGCCGCGTCCGTCTGGACCGGGTCCGGCCCGGACGGCACGGGCGGGGACAGCTGGACGCGGTTTGGCCCTGGCGCCGGCTGCCAGGCCTGGCTCGGCGCGGCGAAGCTGCCGGACTCCATCGCCGCCGCTGGGGGTTGCGGCACGGCAGGCGGAGGCAGCGGCGCGGGCGCGACCGCCGGCGGCGCGACCGCCGGCGCGGGGGCATAGACGTTCGGAGCGACATACGCCGGCGCCGGAAACGCGGGGGGCGTGTAATACGAGCAACATTCGCGCCGGCAGCAGTTGCGACAGCCACTGAATAACACTAAACCCAACGCCGGCGCGACCGCCAGCCACAAGGTCTTTCGATTCATGATGTGCCTCTTTCTGTTTCGACGTGTTCCGCACGCTCAGAATGGATTCGGGAATATCCGAAGAGGCGAGCGGGGCCGGGCCACCCCTGATGTCGCGTCCGATCCCAGAGGCTGACGCCCCCGCTCGCCGCGTGTTCGGATCGTGTCCCAGAAGTCGAGGGGTAACGGCATCCCCTAAGCCAAGCCGCGTGGCCTCGAACCGCTTGCCGAACACTTCTTCTGATTGTAAACGCAGCGGACGCCGACACCCTATATCAAGAAATGCCGTTCGAGCGTGAAATTTCACGGCGGCGGGGAAGTCATAACGATTGGGAGAACGGTAAGGGCATGTCAGGCGCGATTGGCGTGCTGCTCGGCCATCACCGCCATCTCGGTGAGCTTGGCCGCCGTCACACCGATGCACTCGAAGCATTCGGCCACGATGCTATGCGGTGCCGTCAACAGGCTGATCAGCAAATCCATGGGGGTGATGCGAGCGCGTTGATTATCCTGCGCCCGTTGTTGGGCTTCGCGCAGCAAACGGATGACGTTATCGGAGAAGAATTCCCGGCTCAAGCGCAGCGGCGCGGTGGGATGCCCTGGATGTTGATGGAACAGCTCTTGGAATTGATGGAGCAGCTCCGGCAGATTGGCCCCCAGGCGCTCGGCCCAGTTGCGCACGCCCGCATCGGGGACAGCCAACAGCCCCATGAACACATGCGGGCTGCGCACGCTGTCCCATTGGGTGCCGCGCGTCAACCGCAAGGCTTCGTGCATGGCCGCCACGGCTGCTTCCGTCAGCAAGTCGGGACGCAACTGCCCAGAGGGCAAAAACACGTCTTCCACATCTCCCTCGGAGGTCGCTGAAATACCAGGTGCTGGAATCGATGGTTAGGGATTCATGCTCATGGATCATGCTTCATTCACGATCACGACGCATCTTACCCCCGCCGGAAGAGATTGTCTATCCACTGACGAGCAAAATTCTTCCGAAGGCCGCCGCTCATTTCACCTTCAACAGCAAATGACAAGTCTTGCAGCGGCGTTGGTGCAATCGAACCTGTTTGTTGCACTTGGGACAACGACTGTACTTTTTCCGTTTGACTTTCCGGGTTCGTGGTCGTGTTTGCATGACGCACCTCCATCCTTCCTGCCTCAATCCTGGTCCACTTCCATTATTCACAAAACCTTATCATAGAAAGTGCCCCGCCGAGAAGCAACGCCTGGGAATTGGGAAGGAACATGAGAATCCACCGAGAACCTGTCCGGTTGGGAGTGTGTCATTCCTCATGGGAGGGGATTCATCACTTCGCGCCCGCTGACGCTTGGCCGCGCAAGCCTGATGAGTTCTTGGTTTCAGCAAGGCGGATGGGGTCGTGGGGGATTTTCGGATGGTAATTCCCCACTCGGCCCCTTGACGGATACGACAAGATGGCGGATTATTTATAAGGAGTTCTGTCGATGGCGCCGCGCGTGATGGCCGTGACGACAACCCCCACTCGTGGCCGGCAGAGGAACAGGTCTCGGTCCTGAAGGCCGGGACGAACCACTATCCTAACTATTTTTGGCTGGGTCCGACAACCCGGAGGTGAACAACGGCTACTGCAATCAAAGTCGCGGTTGGCAACCGCATTCGCTGTTGGACCTCTGACCTCGGCCCCATACCAAAGAAGGAGGTCCATTGAACAGCGCACCAGTGAGAAGCGAATTGCTCCCGCGTTTGGAAAGTGCTCACCAACGAGCTTGCCTGAGTGCTCAGGTTGCCGCCGATAACAAGGCGAGCGACATCGTCGTCTTGGACTTGCGTGCTCTGACGCCTCTCTATGATTTCCTCGTGCTGGCCAATGGCGCCAGCCGCCGGCAATTGCACACGCTGGCCGAGGAGATCGACGCTATCCTTCGCTCCCACGGCGACCGCCGCCTGCACATCGAAGGCTACGAAGCCAGCAAGTGGATCGTGCAGGATTACGGCGATGTGGTGATCCACCTCTTCGACCCGGAAAGCCGCGAATACTACGCCCTCGATGACTTCTGGGCCGACGCGCCCCGCGTGGACTGGGAGCGAGAGTAGGCAGCGTTCAGCGGTTCCAGAACGACCGCGCCACGCGACGCGGGAACTGCTATATTGTCTTCTCACGGTAAGCCGGCGACGGCGGTTGCCGCTGTCGAACCGGGTAGGGGATTATTGTCGCACTCTTCCAGCTTCGCTCCGGCCCTCTGATCGCGCTGGACATGGAAGTAAACGGCCGGGGACACTCCAACTCATGAATCTCTTACAGCTGCTCAAGGATCAATTTCAATCGGCCCTCGCTGACTGGGTGGCCGATCCGGCTCCCTACGTGGCGATGGTCAAGCCGGCCCAAGACCCGCGCTTCGGCGACTATCAGGCCAACTGCGCCATGGCGCTCGCCAAAGTCCTGGGCCAAAAACCGCGCGACATCGCTCAGCAAATCATCGGCCGCTTGCTTTTGGGTGACATGCTGGAGCCGCCGGAAATCGCCGGCCCCGGTTTCATCAACCTGCGCTTCCGGGACGACTGGCTAGCGCGACAATTGCAAGCCAGCGCCGCCGATGACCGACTCGGCATCCCCCTCACGCCTGCGCCACGCACCATCGTCATTGACTACAGCTCGCCGAACGTGGCCAAGCCGATGCACGTTGGCCACCTGCGCAGCACCATCATCGGCGATGCCCTGGCCCGCCTGTTGCGCTTTCTAGGACACAAAGTTATCACCGATAACCACCTCGGCGACTGGGGCACGCAGTTCGGCATGTTGCTGTACGGCTACAAGCACTTCCGCGACGAAGCGGCGCTACGGAGCGACCCGGTGCGCGAGATGGTGCGGTTGTATGTCCACGTCCGGCAGCTCATGGATGTCCAGGATGAGGACGAAGAGACGGCGGCGAATCCCGTCGCCGAGGCGGCCCGGCACGAGACGGCCAAGCTGCACGCCGGCGACGCGGAGAACGTCCGCCTGTGGCAGATGTTCATGCCTTGGTGTTTGGCGGAGATCGACAAGGTTTATCAGCGCCTGGACGTGCACTTTGATCATACGCACGGTGAGAGCTTCTATAATCCCATGCTGGCGGATGTCGTGGATGATTTACTGAAAAAAAAGATCGCTGAACCGAGCGCAGGGGCCATCGTCATCTTCTTTGGTGAAGGTCAACCGCCGGCCTTGATCCGCAAGAAAGACGGCGCCTTTACCTACACCACGAGCGACCTGGCCACCATCCGCTATCGCATGCAAGAATGGCATGCCGATGCCATTCTCTACGTCGTGGACTTTCGGCAGTCGCTGCATTTCAAGAACCTGTTTGCGGCGGCGCGGCGCTGGGGATATGACAACGTAGAGCTGGAACATATCTCCTTCGGTTCCGTGTTAGGCCCAGACCGCCGACCCATCAAGACCCGCGAAGGGGGGGCGGTGGAATTGGAACATTTACTGAACGAAGCCGTTGAACATGCGCGGAAGGTCTATGAAGCCAACCGCCAAGAGGGAGACCCGATACTTCCCGAGGAAGAGAAACAAGCCATTGCCGAGGCGGTAGGAATCGGCGCCGTGAAATACGCCGACCTGTCGCAAAACCGCGAATCGGACTATGTCTTCAACTGGGACAAGATGTTGGCCACCGACGGCAACACCGCGACCTACATGCAATATGCCTACGCCCGTAACCGCAGCATCTTCCGCAAGGGGAATGAACAGCCGGAGCGCTTTCGGACCGCGCCGCCGCTGCCGATCATCCGTCAGCCCCAGGAACGGGCCTTGGCGTTGCAGCTGTTGCGGCTCAGCGAAGCCTTGGACGACGCGGCCCGCGATTATCGGCCCAATGCCATCACCAGCTATTTGTGGGACTTGGCGAAAAGTTACAGCGGCTTCTTCCAGAATTGTCCCGTGTTGAAGGCCGAGACGCCACCGCTGCGCGACAGCCGGCTGTTGCTGTGCGACCTGACCGCCCGCACGATTCAGCAAGGCTTGCGGCTGCTCGGTATCCGCACCTTGGAACGGATGTGATCATGCTCCCGCGGCGATTGTTCTCCGACGTCTCGTTGCCCCCTTATGCCTTCGTGCCGGGCCGTTGGCCGCATCCGGTCAGCGATCCCAAAGGGCACAGCTTCGGCAAGACGCTCGAGCTGCCGCGCGATTTCGATCCGGAGCGATGGCGCTGCTGCGCTCCGTATCTCCAGGGCATCGATTTGTTCAACCACGGCTACTACTGGGAAGCGCATGAGGCCTGGGAAAGTCTCTGGCATGTCAGCCAGGAAACGGAAGTGACCGGCGACTTTCTCAAGGGGCTGATCAAACTGGCGGCGGCGGGCGTCAAAGCCCGTGAAGGCCAAGAACCAGGGGTACGCAGTCACGCCACGCGCGCCGCGGAGCTGTTTGGACAAGTGGCGGCCCGCTTGGCGCCGCGCCCGCCGCGCTGGATGGGGTTGGACTTGACCGAATTGGCGGCCCATGCCTCCAATACGGCGAACCAGCCGCCGGACTCCCTCACCACGGAGACGCCGGTTGTGGTCGTGTTTGATTTTGAGCTGTTGCCGTGGTGAGACATGGGTGATTCATCGTTTCGCGCCCGCCACCGACACCGAGCGCGAACCAATCCATTAAAAGCATGAGCATGGATAAGGACCTGTATGCACATCTGCCTTTTTGACATAGATGGAACATTGTTATCCAGCGGCGGGGCGGGCAAGGCGGCGATGGAAGGGGCCATTATGTCCGCCTTCGGAGTTGCGGAGATTCGCGGGCAGGTCCCCTTTAGCGGCCGGACCGACCGGGCTATCATCCGCGACTTGTTCCACATGCACGACATCGCGGATACTCCGGAGAATTGGCAGCACTTCGTATCCACCTATTTGCATTTGCTGCCGGAGTGTTTGCATCGGCACGAGGGGCGCGTATTGCCGGGAATCCTGTGGCTGCTGGAACATCTGGCCGAGCGCGACGATGTGGCCGTGGGGCTGCTCACCGGCAATCTCCGCGAAGGGGCCAAGCGCAAGCTCGGCCACTACGACATGTTTCATCATTTTACGTTCGGCGGCTTCGGCGACCTGCACTTCGAGCGCGACGACGTGGCCCGCGAAGCGCTGACGGCGGTGCATCACCACTTGAACGGCTCAGTGTCCCTGGAACGCACCTGGGTCATCGGCGACACACCGCTTGACATCGCTTGCGCCCGCGCCATTGGCGCCCGCGTCCTTGCCGTGGCGACTGGCTGGCATTCGTATGACTTGCTAGCGGCGGAAAATCCCGATCTGCTGGTGACGGATCTCTCCGATCCGGCCCCGCTACTGCAGGTGTTAAGCTAAGAAAAATGGCGAACGGGGAATGTCAGCTCCCCCGGTGCAGGGCGTTACCGGGAGACGGACGCCCCCCGCTCGCTGGCCCTTCGAGGCCACCCTGTCAACTATTTCTGTTTCACATCGAAACAGAGCAGCACATCTTGATCCCGGATGTAGAGCTTGCCGTTGGCGATGACGGGGTGCGGCCAGGCTTGCAGGTTGCTGCGTTCGGGTTGGTCGAAGCGGCCGCGCTCGACGTATTCCTTGGGGTTGGCGTCGATCAACAGCAACGGCCCGCGCTCGTTGCGGAAGTACAACCGGCCATCCGCGTAGGCGATGGAGCCTTTGCCCGCCGCGCGCGTTTCCCACATGATCTGGCCGGTTTTGTAATCCAGACAGGTCAAAATGGATTCGTTAGCGCCGTACAGATACCCGTCGAGCAGCACCATACCGCCGTGGTGGTTCTTCATGCTCTTGGTGAAATACACTTCTTCGGCGCTGTTTTCTTGTCCCTTCGGAGTGATCTTCACCAGCCCGCCCCCCGTGCCATAGGCCGAGGCGGCGAACACGTAATCCTCCAGGCACACCGGCGTCGAGCAGTTGGCGGTGCCGTTGGCCGGCCGGTCGTAGCGCCACAGGAATTTGCCGTCGTCCGCCGCTACGCCCACGACGCCGCGCCCCAGGAATTGCACATACTGACGCTGACCATTGACAGTTGTGACCGCCACCGACGAATAGCCAGCGCCATCACCGCCAGGAACGGGACATTGCCAGATCAAATCCCCCGTCTTCTTGTGCAGCGCGACCAGCGTGGCCTCTTTGCCGCCGGGAGTAGCGATGACCTTGTCACCATCAATGAGAGGGGACTCGCTGTAGCCCCAACCGGACATCATGCGTCCGCCGAACTCCTTGGGCATGTTCTTCTGCCAAACGATATTGCCGGTGGCGACTTCCAAGCACACCAAGTCGCCGCTGACGCCCACGCCGTAGAGCAGCTCGCCATCCACGGTCGGCGTACTGCGCGAGCCGGAGCCGTGCCCGACGCGCCGCGTCGCCGCGATGCGCGTGGCCCACAGCTCCTTGCCCGTCTGTTCATCCAAGGCCCAGACCACCTCATCATCGCCGCGAAAACTCATGCCGAAGATGCGCCCCGCCGCCACCGAGGGCGTGCTGAAGCCGCCCCCCAGCCCCTTGGCCACCCAGACCAGCGGCGGGCCGCCAGCGGGCCAACTCGGCAACAAGCCGGTTTCCTTCGAGATGGCGGTACGGTCGATGCCTTGCCATTGCGGCCAATCAAAGGGTTTGGCTTGGTTCGCTTCCGCCGCGGAAGCCACTGCGGCCCAGCCGGCCAACAGGACCAGCGCGAAACCATATGTGCAGCGTGTCAGCATGGAGTTACTCCTTTGCGTGTATGAGGTAGGATCATGCGCGGTAGGTTCTTGAGGCGGGTTGGCGAACGGGGCGGCGGTTCGTCCCTGGGGATGGGGATACATCCCAGGAGCTGACGCGCCATTCGCCGAATGTACCGAATATCCTATGCCTAATAGCCCTTCCAACTTTATCACGAGCGCGCGGCCAGAGCAAGAGCGGCAATGTCACAAAGATGGAGAGAATCATTGTCTCGGCTTGGTTGGTCGAATACAAACTATCCATCGGCAGCTAGCAGCCCATGTGAACGAAGTTATCGCAGGAACATCCAACATGATCGATCCAGCGCAAGCAGAAGCCTTCCTGATGCGATTCCTTGCCGTCGAGGGGATCACCGGACAGGAACAAGCCATCGGCGCCGAGGTGCGCCAGGCTTTGATCGAAATCGGCGTGCCGTCGTCGGCGATTCGCTTCGATCAAGCCCACACCCGCATCCCGCTGCCGACGCAAACGGGGAACTTGATCGTCCAACTGCCGGGGACACGGCCAGGACCGCGCCGCTTGTTCTCGACGCATCTGGACACGGTGCCGCTCTGTGCCGGAGCGCGGCCCATCAAGAAAGGGAAACGCATCGTCCCCGCGGGCAAGACGGCGCTGGGGGGGGACAATCGCACGGGCGTTGGTTGCTTGGTGACGCTGGCGGCGACGTTGCGGCAACAGCGCTTGCCGCATCCGCCGTTGACATTGCTGTTCACCGTCCGCGAGGAAAGCGGTTTGTGGGGGGCGCGCCAGGTCGATCCGAACGATCTCGGCAAGCCCGCGGAAGGCTACAATGTCGATGGCGGGGCGGCGGCGCGCTTGACCATCGGCGCGGTGGGGGCCGACCGCTGGGACGTGGAGATCGTGGGCCGGGCGGCGCATGCCGGCGTCCACCCGGAGCAGGGCATCTCCGCGACGGCCGTGGCCGCGCTGGGACTGGCCGACATCGTGCGCCGCGGCTGGTTCGGCAAAGTGTCCCAGAATGGTCAGGAAGGCACGTCCAACGTCGGCTACTTCGGCGGCCAGGACGGCCACAGCGCCGGCGTGGCGACCAACGTGGTCACCGATTACGCGCAGCTACGCGGCGAGTCGCGCAGCCACGACGCCCGTTTCATCCGCGCGATCACCAGCGCCTACCGACAGGCGTTTCAAGCCGCCGCTCAGCAGGTGCGCGATCATCGCGGCAAGACCGCCAAGGTGACATTCCGCGCGGAACGCTCGTATGAGCCGTTTCGCCTCAAGGACAAGTCTCCCCTCGTCCAGCGGGCCGTCCGCGCGGCGGAACACGCCGGTCTGAAGCCGGTCCTGGAGATTAGCAACGGCGGCCTCGACGCCAACTGGCTGGTGAAACATGGTATCCCCGCTGTCACCTTCGGCGCCGGCCAGCACGAGATTCATACCGTGGATGAATACGTGGAGCTGGCCGAATACTTCGACGGCTGCCGCTTGGCGGTCGCTTTGGCAACTGCGACGGACTGAAACTTACGGGGCCTCATCGTGAAACGCGTTCGGATCGGTAATGGCTGTGGTTTCTGGGGGGATAATCTCGATGCCCCCGTGCTGTTGGCCGAGGGGGGCCGGCTCGACTATCTCACGCTGGAATACCTGGCAGAATTGACCATGTCCATTCTCGCCGCCCAGAAGCAGCGTGATCCGCAAGCCGGCTACGCGGGGGACTTTCTCGATGTCTTGCGGCGTCTGACCCCCAGCTTGCAGGCGCAGCCCCAATTGAAGATCGTCACCAACGCCGGCGGCATGAATCCCTTGGCGTGTGCCGAGCGCGCCCGCGCCATTCTCGATGAAGCGGGGTTGCGGGAACGTCGCATCGGTGTCGTTTCCGGGGATGATTTGTGGCCGCGTCTGGATGAATTCATGCGACAAGGACACCCCTTCGCCCATCTGGATACCGGCGAACCGTTGTCCAGCGTGCGGGCGCGCGTCGTCAGCGCCAACGCCTATCTGGGCGCTCGGCCCATTGTCGAGGCGTTGCGCCAAGGGGCATCGGTGGTCGTCACGGGGCGGGTGGCGGATGCGTCGTTGACGGTGGGGCCGGCGGCGCATGAGCTGGGGTGGTCCTGGGAGGATTGGGACCGGTTGGCGGCCGGGACGGTGGCGGGACATTTGATCGAGTGTGGCGCTCAAGTCACCGGCGGCCTGTGGTGTCATTGGCGGGAAGCCCCCGATTTGGCTCATGTGGGGTATCCCATTGCCGAGATCAGCGAAGATGGCACCGTGCGGATCACCAAGCCAGCTGGCAGCGGCGGCGCGGTCAACCAGGAAACCGTCACCGAGCAGTTGCTGTACGAAGTCGGCGACCCCGCCGCCTATCTCACGCCGGACGTGATCGCCGATTTCACCAGCGTGTGCGTCAGTGAGGAAGCCCGCGACGTGGTCCGGCTGGAGGGAGCGACCGGAAAACCCGCGCCGGCAGCGTACAAGGTGTCCATCGCCTATCGGGATGGTTTCGCCGCCAGTGGTACGCTGCTCATCTTCGGTCCCGATGCGCTTGCCAAGGCGCGGCACTGCGGGGAGATGATCCTGGAACGGCTGCGGCGCTGCGCGGCGTTGCCGGAACATCATTACCTGGAATGTCTTGGCGCGGGGGATTGCGTGCCGGGGGTCTTCGCCGACGCCCCTCAGCCGGTGGAGGTGGTGCTGCGGCTCGCGGCGCGCGACGCGCGGAAAGCGGTGGTCGAACGTTTCACCAAGGAACTGGCGCCGCTGGTCACATCAGGCCCCCCAGGCGTCACCGGCTACACCGGCGGCCGCCCGCCGGTGCGCGAGGTCTTCGCCTACTGGCCGGCGCTGGCGGCGAAAACCGGCGTGGCGGCGGAAGTGCAGGTGATTTGACATGCCCCGGATGCATCGCGTGGCGCCGAGAGCACGGCGGGCCGCGCCAAACGGTGATTCCTTCTTCCAGAACACAAAGGATTTTGGCATGACAGTATCGGTCGTTCGCCTTTCCGACATCGCCCACGGCCGCAGCGGCGATAAGGGGAATCATGCCAACGTGGCCGTGATCGCTTATACTTCCGCCGGTTATGCCTGGCTGCGCGACCAGCTCACGGCGGATCGGGTGGCGGCGTATTTTCAGAGCTTGCAACCCACGCGAGTGGTACGCTATGAAGCGGACAATCTACGAGCACTGAACTTTGTTCTGTACAATGTTCTGGGCGGCGGGGCCAGCCAGTCGCCACGCAGCGATTCGCAAGGGAAAACGCTGGCCCTGGCCCTGTTGCAAATGACGTTCGATTGCCCCGAACGCTTCGACGAGATGCGCCGTACTCCCGCGAGGAATGAATCATGACGGAAGCCTTGGTCCAGTATGAAATCCGCGATCGCGCCGCTATCGTGACCTTGAATCGTCCTGACCGGCGCAACGCCTTGAGCCGCGGCCTGATCGCCGCCATTCGGCAGGCGGTGGACCGGGCCGCCGCGGATGACCAAGTACGTGCCGTCATCCTGACGGGAGCGGGCACGGTCTTTTGCGCCGGCATGGATTTGGCCGAGCTGCAAGAAACCATTGAGCACAAGGCGGACAGCGAGACGATTTGGAACGACGCCCTGACGTTGGCCACGCTCTATGACCGCCTTTATACGCTGCCCAAGCCGACGATTGCCGCCGTCAATGGCGCTGCCGTGGCGGGTGGCGCCGGGTTGGTGACGGTCTGTGACCTGGCGGTGGCGGCTCCGTCGGCCAAGTTCGGCTATCCCGAAGTGCGCCGCGGTTTGGTGGCGGCGATGGTCATGCCCCACTTGCTGCGCCACGTCGGCGAACGCTGCGCCCGCTACCTGCTGCTGACGGGGGAATTGATCGACGCCGACGAGGCCCAACGGCGCGGACTGATCAATGCCGTCACCCCCGCCGAGCAACTGCTGGAACAGGCGTTGAGCTGGTCGCGCAGCCTAGCCGACGGCGGACCAAACGCCTTGGCGTTGACCAAGAAAATGCTCCATCAATTTTCCCATCAAGCCTTGTCCATCGCCGAGGCCGCCCAAGCCAGTGCCGCCCCGCGCTTGACCGAAGAATGTCGCCACGGCCTGCAAGCCTTCTTCGCCAAACGGCCGGCGCCGTGGCAGGAATCGCCGGGGTAATCAAGCTGATGATCCACGGTCCCTTTCACGCCGGAGCCAGGAGCACCTCTTGATACCGCGCCGGCACATCCTCCCAGGCGGCCTGGTAGGTCGCTTCCAGCGGCACCATTACGTAATTCTCCCTGGTGAGAAACAAGGGCATCTCGGGAAGCGGCTCACCAACGGCAAAATGAGTGACGAATGCCTCGACCACCACTCCGCCTACATAGGCTGCCGTGGTCAACGGACGCTGATTCACCATCGTACATCGGGAAAGGCGGGCTGGAGTGTTCCGGACTTTCCCCGCTAGAGGTGACACTTTATCGCCGTAGCAAGAATTCCTTGGCGTTGAGCAGCCCCCAGACGATGTCTTCCAGGGCTTGGCGGCGGTGGGGAGAACGGTCCACAAAGGCGACGGCGGCTTCGAGTTCCACCGCCGAGGGGGGGCGGCTCAGGGCGAATAGGTAAAACTCGTCGATGATGGCCGCTGTGGAACGATTGGCTGACAATAGCTGGCCGATGCGGTTGTTCGGTTCGCTCAGCATTTGGTTGATCAAGGCGCCGGTGATGAGCTGAAAGGCTTGGCCCAGCGTGGCATCCGCGCTCCGTTCGCACTCGCAGCTCAGCAAGCGTTCCGGCTTGCCGAACGATCTCAGGAACCGCTCGCCGTCGCTAGGGGGCAGGTCGCGGACGCGGAAGGCCCGCACTCCTGGCAACTGTCCCGCTCGTGTCCCCAGCGGATAGCCGTTGAACTTCGCCGGAACCCCCGTTACCTGGCTGAGCGCGTCGAGCAGCGGCTCGGCGGGCAAGGGGCGGATCAGGGCATGGGAGAAGTTCGTCTCATCGGCCCGATTGCTGTCCGTCGGCACGGCGGACAATTGATAGGTGCGCGAATTCAGGATCACGCGCAGTAGATGGCGTAAATCAAAATCGTGATCGATGAAATCCTGGCTCAAGGCGTCGAGCAACGGCGCGTTGACCGGCGGGTTGGATGCCCGAAAGTCATCAATCGGCTCGACGATGCCACGCCCCAGCAGATGATACCAGACGCGGTTGACCTGCGTGCGGGCGAAAAAGGGGTTCGTCGGATCGGCCACCCAATCGGCCAGAGCGAGCAAGCGGTCCTCTTGAGGTGACAGTTCACGACCATCATCCAGGAGGCGCGGCGGCAGGGTCGCGCCGGTGCGCGGATGCGTCGCTTCCCCTTCGCGGGCCATCCAGACGATCTGTTCACCGTCGAATTCGTGGCTATCGAACCGGTCCTTGCGGTCGTTGCTGACGATGCGATATTGCACGCGCGTGAAGAAGGCCGCCAAGCTATGATAGTCGTGCTGCGTCCAACGGTCGAAGGGGTGGTTGTGACATTTGGCGCATTGCATGCGCAGGCCAAGAAAGACCTGGGCCGTCGTCTCGGCCCGCGCGAACGGCTCGCGCAAGGCGCGGTAGTAATTGGCGGCGGGTTGTTGGTAGGTGCTGCCGCGCGCGGCGATTAGCTCGCGGGCGAACTCGTTGAGCGGTTTGCCGTCCGCGAGGCACTGCCGAATCCAACGATGGAACGCTTGCACGCCTTTGCGATCCAGCGTTTTCTCCTCGTTGCGCAGCAAGTCGGCCCATTTCAAGGCCCAATAGTCGGCAAACTCGGGCCGTCGCAACACCTGGTCAATCAGCCGCGCCCGCTTGTCGGTGCCCGGATCGTTTAGGAAGGCTCGTGTTTCCGAGGAAGTCGGCAAGATGCCCAACACATCCAGGTACAAGCGGCGGATGAAGACGCTGTCCGAACACACTTCCGAAGGCTGGATGCGCAATGTCTTCAGCTTGGCGAAGACGTGGCGGTCGATGAAATTGGCTTCCGGCGCCGGCTGCCAGACGAAATCCTCGCGTTCCGGCACGAAGGCCAGCGTGACGGTTTCCTGCCGATCCAGATAGCGGACCAGAATGGCGGTTTCGACGACTTCCATTTCCCCCGCCCGTTCATGGCGAACCAGGCCGTCCGGGGTGACTTGAACTTGTGAATTGGAGGCTTCATACACGGCCAAGCGCGTGACATCGCGCTGGCTGCCGTCGCTGAAGGTCGCCGCCACGCGTAGCCGCACGGGGGGCGCGGGTTCGATCACGATGCGCTGGCGTGGCGTGACAGTGATTTGTCGCAATCGGGGGCGGTCGGCGGCGTCGGCGGGCGCGCCGGCGGCGATCCAACGCATCAGGATGCCATATTCCAGGGAATCGACCGCGAAGCGCCGGCCCCCTTCGTGGGGAACGGTGGCCGTGGCTTTGCCCAGGATCAGGCTGTCTTCGGGGCGGAGGGGATTGATGCGCCGACCCAGCGTGTCGCGCGTCAGCGATTGGAAATCGAACGCCGGGTCCTCGCCGCGTAGGGAGAGCTTGAAGCCCCCCTTGCCGTTCTGATTGCCATGACAGGCCCCCATGTTGCAGCCCGCTTTCGAGAGCACCGCCATGACATCATGGGTGAAGCTCCCCCCCGCGCCGCGCGCCGCCGGTGGCGCCGCGAGAACGCCCAGCCCAACCAAGAGCAACCACGGCCGACGGTTAAGATGACCACAACAGGCAAATAAGTTGACTTTCCCTGACATCATTCATTCTCGCTGGCAGGTCCATGTATGGCGGGGCGGCGATGGGCGGGGGTGTTGAGGTGGTTGTATCTTAATCGGGAAAAGCAACAGGTTCAACCAGGAAAACGCGTCAGGCGCATGTCGGCGTGTCGGCACTTGCTGGCGCGGCGTGCTCGTGGTTTTCGGATAATTCCTCAGCGGCTAGGTTCCGCAAAGCTCTTCAACGGCAGGGCTATTTCTCGCCCCTGAGCCGCGGACAGCAAGCCGGCTTCGAGCATCTCTTGCGCATCCCGGCACATGCGGGCGTCGCACAGAGGCAGGAAAGGTTCACCGCTTTCCAGGCAGTGCAGGAAGTGCGCGCTGGCCGAGCGCAATGCGGGTGGGGGGGCGGCGACTTCCACTTCCACGCCATCGGGCTGATCGGCGGTGGCCAGCAGCAGCCGGCCCCCTTGGCGCGGCTCGATGAATAATGTCCCCTTGGTGCCATAAATCGTCGTGATATAGGCGGTCTTTTTGTCTATCTGTGTCCAGGAACCCTCGCTCAGCGCTAAGGCGCGGGGATAGGAAAACAACAACACGGCGTTATCCTCGACGAGAATATCCTCCTTGCACAAACGTCCGGCCACGCCGGTGACACGGCTCGGCATCCCCAGCAGACAACGGGCCAGCACCGCGCCATAGCAGCAATAATCCATCAAGGCCCCCGCGCCATTGCGCGCGCGATCATAGAGCCAGCCATAAAAATACGGCGAACACCCCAGCTCGCGCGGCCCAGCGTGAGCAGCGCGATACTTGACCTGCCAGAGGTTGCCGATGGTGCCCCCCTCGGCCATTTCCAGCGCCCGGCGCAGCTGCGGCCACCAGGCGAACGGCCAATTGACCATCAAGCGGACATTGGCTTGACGGACGGCGGCCAACATGCGGTCGGCGCCGGCCAGGTTGTGAGCCATCGGTTTTTCGACGAGGATGTGCAAGCCCTTGGCCGCCGCCAGCTCGGTCCACCGCACGCTGCTGGCGTTGTCGCTGAAGAGATAAACCGCGTCGAGCTGTTCCACGTCGAGCAGCTTCTCGCTCTGCGTATGAACGGCGCAACCATACTCTTGCCGGACTTTATCCAGCAGCGGCGCGTTCGGATCGGCGGCGGCCACGAGCACGCTCCGCCCCGTTTCTCGCAGCTCGCGCAAGTTGCTCCAAACATGATCATGCGTCAACCCCAGCACGCCGATGCGGAAGGTCTTGGCCATGTGGTTCCTCGCCAGAAAGGTGACATGATGAATTCATCGATTCACGCGCGTTTGCGAGCGCGTGGAGTTGGTCGCTGACTTGCCTGTGACTTACACCGGCAAGCGCAAGCGCCGGCAGGTTTCCTCGTAGGTCATTTCCAAATCGATGGGGATGAACAAATCGCCGGTCAGCCGCAGCGGCAACGTCGGCAACGGGGACCCCACGGCGAGTTCCGCCCACCACACATCGATCTCTTCCCGTTCCTCGCGCAACACCGGCCGGTAGGCGACCGCGTACAAGGGCGGATCGTTCGCCATCCGCGCGTCCTCGCCGGCCAGCATCAAGTCCATCATGGCGTTGTGCAGGTTCGTTGTGCGGCCCGTAACCACATCCACCATGATCAAGCTCACCCCCTGGCCGAGATAGTTGGCGCTCTTGACGGCGAACCCCTGCCGGGCTTCGGGGCGGTCCTTGTTGCCGGGACTGACTAGCTCGATGGCTGCCACCAAGGTTGCGCCCGGTTCCTCCGCGAAGACGCGCACCTCGTAGGTTTCGGGAAAAACGATTTGCAGCGGCAGCGTCCGCGCCGGTGCTGGCGGCGTCCACACCCGCGCCGCCAATGTCGCCGTGCCGCCACCATCCTCCGAGGGAGACACGGTGAGGCTCTCGTAGGTCGCCACGTCGATTTCCACGCGCGCGTTCGCATGGGTCATCGTCTCGGCGAAGTACCCCGGCGGCAGCCACTGACCATTGAGCAACTCCGTGAGACAGCTCGACCACATGGCATGAACCGATTCCCAATGACGCAGCGGATACAGCGGTGGATGGAAATGATCTCGAAGCGGCATGAAGTCCTCCAACTGTCATTTGCCAAGGTGTTTGTCTTTTGATTCATGGCTCGCGCGGGGCGGCAAAAGTCCGCGCGAACCGATAAATCTCCGACGGAGAGAACCACAACGCTAATCTATTCGAGTTCCCTTCCTCACCCCGCCACCTTGGCGCGGCCACATTCGTTGACGACGGCGCCAAAAATTTCCAATGTCTTGTCAATTTGGGCGGCGTCGATGCACAAGGGCGGACAGAAGCGAATCGCGTTCTCACCGCAACCAAGCAACAGCAAGCCGCGTTGGAAAGCCGCTTGCACCACGGCGTCGCGCAGGGCCGGGTCGGGAGTGCGTTCGCCATCGGGCCGCGCCAGGTCGGCGGCCATCATCAGCCCCAAGCCGCGCACCTCGCCGATGACGGGATTTTGACGCTGCAAGGCGAGTAGGCCGGCCCGCAGCTGCTCGCCGCGCTCGGCGGCGTTGGTAATGTATTCCGCGGCCAATAGCTCCAACGTCGCCAGGGCGGCCCGGCAGCTGACGGGATTGCCGCCGAAGGTGCTGGCGTGGCTGCCGCTCGGCCAATCCATCACTTCCTCGGTGGCGATGATCGCCCCCAGCGGCATGCCACTGGCAATCCCCTTGGCCAAGCAGATGATGTCCGGCTGTACGTTCCAGTGCTCGACGGCGAACAGCTTCCCCGTTCGTCCCATGCCGCTCTGCACTTCATCGGCGACCAGCAAAATGCCATAGCGATCGCACAGCTCGCGCAGGGCCGGCAGGAATCCCGGCGGCGGCACGTGATAGCCCCCTTCCCCTTGAATTGGCTCGACGAAGATGGCGGCCACTTCCTCCGGCGGCGCGACCCGTTTCAGCAAGGTTTCCTCGATGTGCCGCACGCACTCACAGGTCTTGGCGGTCGGGCATTGTACCAGGCAGCCGCGCGGAAACGGCGCATGGTGAATGTCAGGCACCAACGGCGAGAAGCCGCGGCGATGCACCAGCTTGGACCCGGACAGCGACATGGCACCGTAGGTCCGGCCGTGGAAAGCGCCGAGAAAGGCGATGGCCCGCGATCGGCCCGTGTGCCAGCGGGCCAGCTTCAAGGCGGCTTCGAGAGCCTCGGCGCCGCTGTTGGTGAAAAAGATGCGCTTGGCCGACTTGCCGGGGGCCAGCTCGGCCAGCTTTTGGGCTAGGTCGATTTGTGGCTCGTAGTAGAAATCCGTCCCGGACATGTGCAGCAATTTGGCCGCCTGGTCGTGAATGGCCGCCACGACGCGCGGATGGCAATGTCCCGCCGCCGTCACCGCGATGCCCGCCGTGCAGTCCAGAAAGAGGTTGCCGTCCACATCCTCGATGACCGCGCCGCTGCCGCGCTCCACCACGAGGGGATAAGCCCGCGTGTAGGACGGTGACATATAGCGCTGATCACGCTCCAGCAGTTGCCGCGCGCGGGGACCGGGCGGCGGCGTGCGGAGATGCGGAACCGAACAGCCGTCGAATTGCCACATGGGAACACCTCGCTATTTCTCAACAACCGGACCAATGGGAAAACTATATCCATGTTCGCCGATCACGGAGATTTAGAGAAGACGAATTTATCTGGGGCTTACTGGCACGAATTGGCAAATGGTTGGCATACCTCGTTCAGGATAGCCGCCAAGCCGGCTATCCCGCGTCGAACGTATGCCGTCGTGGGGGGCGCTCTTTAATACTCCGGCAGGAAAGATTGTGCCGAGCACGCAGCGCGAGTCAGTGCCGCACTGGTTCGCGCTGCGTCCACCTGGGATTTTTCTTCGTGCCGAGGTAAGAATGACTACGGACAACAGGTGCCCTTCATTCGTTCCCGCACGTGGCGTTCCAGGAGGGAGACGACTTCCTCCAGGGTGAGGGAGGTGCTGTCGATGCGGATGGCGTCATCCGCGGGCGTCATGGGGGCCAGGGCGCGGGCGGCGTCGCGTTGGTCTCGTTCTTGTTGCGCCTGCAACACCTCCTCGAGCGCCACCGGTTCGCCGCGCTCGGCCAAGTCGCGCTGGCGGCGGCGGGCGCGTTCCACGGGATCGGCTTCCAGGAAGAATTTACAGAGGGCATCGGGAAAAACCACCGTCCCCTGGTCGCGTCCCTCGCAGACCATGTCGCGCCCCTCGGCGAGGCGCCGTTGCAGCTGGGCCAGGAAATGCCGGACGACGGGACGGGCGGCGACGCGCCCCGCCGCCGCTGTCACGTCTGGGGCGCGGATCGCCTCGGAGACGTCTTCCCCATTGAGCAGCACTCGTCCCGGCGGCATGTCAATCCGTAGGGTGGGCAACAGGGCCGCCAGCGCCGCGTCGTCCTCCTCCGCGACCCCCGCCCGCCGCAGGGCCAAGGCCACGGCCCGAAATGTCGCTCCGGTGTCCAGAAAAGCGAAGCCCAGCCGTTGGGCCAACAGGCGGGCGGCGCTGCTCTTCCCCGCCCCCGCCGGCCCATCAATGGTGATGATCATGGCATGTTCCCCTCGTGGAAGACCGTGCCTACCACTGCCCCCACCCATACCCCACCCCCACGGCCAGCAGCAGCGAGCCGAGCCACAACAGCAGCCACGCCCCGCCGCTCAACGAGCCATCCTCGCGCCACAACCGCCCGCGCTGCCGCCACCAGCTCCGCCGCCGCTGGCGCTGGAGCCACTGCCGGCCCGGCGCGACGCGATCAAAGTGACGAACAGCCGCCACCACCTGACCGACCTGCTGGCGGGCCGTGGCGTTATCCGGGTCCACTTCCAGCACCTCCAAGTAGGTCCACACCGCCTCGGCCAGCCGGCCCGCGCGGGTCAGCTCCTCGGCCTGTTCCAGGCTCCCTTGCAAATCCTCGACATAACTCACTAATAAACTTAGATCGGTGCGACAATGAGGACATTGCCGATCCAGGCGGGGCAAGTGTCTGCGGCACGTCGGATTGGGACAGGTGAGCATGATGGTTACTCGCGCGAAGAAAAGGGGACGCGACTCGATTTCGCTAGTTGTCAAACGACGTCGCGATCCACTCTCCGTCAAGCAAATTCGAGTCGCGTCCCCTTTTCTTCAGCGCCATCTGGTGATTGCCATATTGGATGAATGAAATAGTAGTATTGCTTGATGATGGTGTCAAGAAAATACCTGCCGTTTGTTCGTGTCTCGACAAGAAAAAGGGGACGCGACTCGTATTTACTAATGGAGAGTGGAGCGTGGCGGAATCAGATAACCAGCGAAATCGAATCGCGTCCCCTTTTTTGGCCCTTTTTTGGCCCGAGCCATGAGCATATCCATCATCATTCCCGTTCTCGACGAAGCGGACCACATTCGGGAAACGATTCGGGCGCTGCGTGCGCGGGGGGCGGCGGAGATCGTGGTCGTGGATGGCGGCAGTAGCGACGCCACGTTGAGCGCCGCCGCGGAAGCGGACGTGGTGGCGCGGGCGCCGCGCGGTCGGGCGGCGCAGATGAACCACGGTGCGGCCCACGCCAGCGGCGACATCCTGCTGTTTCTCCATGCCGATTGCCAACTTGAGGAAGGGGCGTTGCGCGCGGCGGAACAACTGTTGTGCCGGCAGCGGGTGGTGGCTGGTTGTTTCACCATGCGCGTGCGGGCCGAGGGGGGGCTGTACCGCGCCATCGACTATTGCGCCACGGCCCGCGTCCGCTTGACCGGCATCGTCTATGGCGATCAAGGGCTGTTCCTGCGCCGGGCGCTGTTCGAGCGCTTGGGGGGCTTTCCGCCGCTGCGTTTCCTGGAAGACCTGTATTTCAGCCGTGAGCTGCGCCGGCAGGGGCGCATCGCCGTGGCTTCCCAGCGCATCTTCGTCTCGCCGCGGCGCTGGCAGCGGCAAGGTCTGATCCAGCAAACCTTGCGCAACTGGACGCTGACCGCCCTGGCCGCCGCCGGCGCTCCCCCTGACTACCTGGCGCGCTTCTATCCCGCCGTACGCTGACGAGTCGAGAAAGCCGGCGTTCCGCCTACGTCCCCACGGGCAGCCCTTCGATGGGGCATTCCGGGGTGCCGACGGTGGGACGAGTCAGTGTCTCGACCTTGTCGCGGGTCTGCTCGGCTTGCTGTACCCAGTTGCGATAAAATTCATAGGGACACTCGGCCACGCCGCGGTTGCCTTCGCCAGAGTTGATCAGGCCGGTGTAGCCGCGATGCAGCAGTTTGAAGAGGTGATTCTGCGCCTGGGCGTTGGCCCGAAAGTCGCGGATCAGCGCCTTGGAGACGCAGGCGTACTGCACGCCGTTCTCTTCCTCGCCGCACTCTCCCAGGGTCCGGCCATCGAAACCGATGATGGCGGAGTGTCCGAAGTAGGAATAGACGCCGTCGAAACCCGCGGCGTTGGCCACCGCCACATAGACGTTGTTCATCCACGCCATGCACTTGGATACCATGATCTGTTGTTCCTTGGCCGGGTACATGTAACCTTGACAACGGACAATCAGCTCCGCCCCCTTCATGGCGCAGTCCCGCCAAATTTCCGGGTAGTTGCCGTCGTCGCAGATGATCAAGCTGACTGTCAAGCCCTTTGGTCCCTCGGAAACGTAGGTGCAGTTGCCGGGATACCAACCTTCGATGGGGCACCAGGGCATGATCTTGCGATATTTCTGCGTGATCTCCCCCCGGTCGTTGATGAGGATGAGCGTGTTGTACGGTACTTTCCTCGGGTGGTCCTCGTGCCGCTCGCCAGTCAGCGAAAAGACCCCCCAGGTCCGGTTGCGGCGGCAGGCTTCGGCGAAGATGGCCGTCTCCTCGCCGGGGATGGTCGAGGCCGTGTCCAGCATCTCTTGAAAATCGTACATGATGCCGTGCGTGCTGTATTCGGGAAATATCACTAGGTCCATCCCCGGCAGCCCCTTCTTCATGCCGTCGATCATCTGGGCGATGGCGCGGGCATTGGCCAAGACCTCTGACCGAGTGTGCAGGCGCGGCATCTTGTAATTGACGACCGCCACGCCCACCGCGTCGGAGCTGCTGGAAATATCACCGTGGAACATCGCGACTTCCTCCTCAAGGTGTGATTTACGGAATGGTCAAGAGCCAAAAAAGGGGACGCGACTCGATTTCGCTGGTTATCCGATCCCGCCACGCTCCACTCTCCCTCAACAAATACGAGTCGCGTCCCCTTTTTTTGTCACGCGCTCGGTACCGCCTGGGGTCGGGGTTTGCGGCTGGGGGGCGGGGCGGCGCGCTGGTCCAGCTCGGCGCGGATGGCGCGGGCCAAGCGGCGGATGCCTTCGCGCATCTGTTCCGGAGCGGCGACGCCGAAGGACAAGCGGGCTTCATGGTGCGGCACGGTGGCTTGGCCATCTTCGAGGTAGCAGAACCGGCCCGGCACGTACAGAACCCCTTCCTTCAGCGCCGCTTCCATAAGCGGGCTTTTCGGCCCAGTGTGGACATCCGTCGGCAACGTCAGCCAGACGTACAGGCCGCCGTCGGGATGCGTCCAGCGGGCCAGCGGCTTCAGGTCGGCGAACTCCGCTTCCAGCGCCGACAGCAAAGCGTCGCGCTTCTGCCCATAGACGCGGCACAGCTCCGCCACATGCTTGTCATAGTCACCGGTTTCCAGCATGTGATCGAGCAAATGTTGCGTCAGGTTGTTGGAGCCGAAATCGTGATTCCCCTTCAGACGCAGCAGCGGGCCGACCAACTCGTGCGGCAACAGGCCATATCCCGTCTTGAGGCCGGGAGCGCACGGCTTGGAAAAGGTCATGGCCAGGATGACGTGGCTGTTATCCGTGTCGAAACTCTTGATGCTAGGCAGGTCCGGCCCC
>JBKBIP010000008.1:175879-188136 GCA_046297495.1 Gemmataceae bacterium
TCGTAGCGCAATTCCCGATAGGCGGCATCTTCCAGAATGAACAAGCGATGATGTTTGCTGTAGCGCCGGGCTAATTCATACAGATGCTGGCGGCGCGGCAACGACAGAGTACGGCCTGAAGGATTTTGGAAATAATCGACGACATAGATGAGCTTCAACCGTTCCAGCTCGCCGCTGTGGTCGAGCTGTTCGAGCAGGTCTTCCAGGGCGTCGGTATCCATGCCGTGCTCATCCATCGGCACCGCCAAGGTCCGCACCCCCATACTGGTCAGCGTCCCTTGATAGACGAAATAGGACGGCGCCTCGGTGATGATCAGATCGCCGGGATTGAGCAGCAACTCGCCGAGCAGATACAGCAATTGTTGCGAGCCGGTCGTCACGACGACATCATGGATAGTCACGGCGACGTCTTGCGGCGTCACGCCGTCGAGGGCCAGCGTCCGCTCCAGCAGCTTGTGGCGCAATGGGGCGTAGCCCTGCGTGGTGCCGTACTGCAAGGCCGCCTTGGCCCGGCGCGGATCGTGGAGAATGGCCTCCAAGGCCGAAGCCGTCTCTGCCGCCGGTAGCGAGTCATAATCGACCAACCCCGCCGCCAAGCTGATGATGTGCGGGTTTTCCACCGCCTGTTGCATGAAATAGCTGATGGGTTGATCCTGGGTGCGCATGGCTCGCTCGGAAAAAGGGACTACCGGCTTCGACATGGATGTTCCTCCGAAAAAAGTGGGCAGTGGGCAGTTTAGCGAACGAGCCGCAGGCAAGTTCTTTTTCCCTGCCTACTGCCTCCTGCCTACTTCCACCCTGCCTACCACAAAAAAACCCCCAGGACTTGGCCCGGGGGTTGATCAAGATTCAGGATCGATGCAGCAACCCGGGCCTCAGACAGTCCACCAGGCAATCCCGGCACTGGCCAGAATCCACCCCCGCGCCGCAGCGGCGGCCGCCAGGAGATTCAACGCCCGCAAGGAAAGTCGGTTCATGATGGTTATGAGTCCCGGATGGTTCGGTCAGCAACGATATGTCGCCCACCATACTCATTCTTTAACATAGAAATGGGCGGATGGCAAGATAAGAGTCGGCGCCCAAAGCAGTGGGTTGATAGTACGCCGGCGCGAAAGAAGCTCATGACCCTGTGGCGACACGTTTTCCGCGCCGCTCGCCATTTCCCCGTGTGGCAATATCCAAACCACTTCTCAACTTGCCGAGGTTAGACGGTAAGTTGAAAACGTGCCGCTCCAAAAGTGTGCGGTGCTTCGGTGCCGACGTAATACCGCCTCCGCTTCTCCTTCGCTCGCGAAACATCTTTCCAAACTGCTTCCACGATCTATCCCTTCATGTATTTTCCGCCCCTCACCCCCTACAATATCAGAGAAAGCCCGCTTTCCCATCCGCCCGCCCCAAAGGAGGCGCGTCATGCACGAACAACCCGATCCGCACGCCGCGGCGCGCGGCACGTTTTTGTCCATCTTCCTCGCCGTGATCGGGGGAGTGGTCTGTCTGATGATTTTTCTGCTGCTGATCAGTCCGTTTCTCGTCCAGGCCCTGGGCGGAGTGGTGGTGCTGGCCGTCGTGGCCATGATCGGCTGCTTGCACTATTGGCTGTGGGGACGGAGCATGGATCAGGAAGTGGCCGGCGAGCGCGAGGAGCGGCAAGCGCGTTCCGACGCGGATTGGCCCTATGATCGGCCCACCGATTTTCGCCGCTTTTGACGCTCCCCTTGTTGGCGCAGATGCGGTATGATCGGCGTAAAGTTCCGTCATTTTCCCGCACCCTGAGCCAACGAGGGAGATTATGACATTTTCAAGACATTTTTGCTGTCTCGTGCCGTTCCTGCTGGCGGCGCTGGCGCTGATGGGGCCGGGGCCAACCGACTTGGCCGCCAGCCAAGCGAAGAGGCCCAACTTCATCCTCATTCTGGTCGATGACATGGGCTGGACCGATCTCGGTTGCCAGGGGAGCGACGTGTACCAGACGCCGAACCTGGACCAGCTGGCCCAGGAAGGGATGCGCTTCACCAATGGCTACGCGGCCTGCACCGTCTGTTCGCCGACGCGGGCTGCCGTGATGACGGGGAAGTACCCGGCCCGGCTGCACATCACCGATTGGATTCATGGCCACCAACGCCCCAATGCCAAGCTGTTGCCCCCCGACTGGACGCATTACTTGCCCAGCCAGGAAACCACCATCGCCGAGGTGCTCAAGGCCGCCGGTTACGCCACCTGCCACATCGGCAAGTGGCACCTGGGGGATGAGCCGGAACACTGGCCGGACAAGCAGGGGTTCGACCACAACATCGGCGGTTATGGCCGCGGCGCGCCGCCCAGCTATTTCAGCCCCTACAAGATTCCGACGCTGAAAGACGGCCCACCGGGCGAATACCTGACCGACCGCGAGGCCAACGAGGCGGTGAAGTTCATCGAAGCCAACAAGGACAAGCCGTTCTTCCTGTATCTGCCGCATTATGCCGTGCATACGCCCTTGCAGGGAAAAAAAGATGTCATCGTTCGCTACCAGCAGCGCATCCAGGCAGGGATGAAGCACACCAACGCCATCTATGCCGCCATGGTGGAAGGGGTCGATGACGCCTTCGGCACCATCCACGCCAAGCTGAAGGAGCTGAGGATCGCCGACAACACCGTGATTATCTTCACGTCGGACAACGGCGGTCTCACCGTGCGCGGTTCGACCAACAACACACCGCTGCGGGAAGGCAAAGGTTCCACCTACGAAGGGGGCGTGCGTGTGCCGCTGCTCGTCAAGTGGCCGGGCGTCACCAAGCCGGGCAGCGTCTGCCATGAGCCGGTCATGTCCATCGATTATCTGCCGACCATCCTGGACATCGTCGGCGTGCGCTACGCCGCTGCCCGCCCCGATGGCGCCAGCATCGTGCCGCTGCTCAAGAACCCACGGGCCAAGCTCGACCGCGACGCCATCTATTGGCACTATCCGCACTATCACCCCGGCGGCGCCACTCCCTACAGCGCCATCCGCGCCGGCGACTGGAAGCTGATTGAGTTTTTCGAGGACAACCACGTCGAACTATACCATTTGAAGGACGACCTTAGCGAGAAACACGACTTGGCCGACAAGATGCCCAACAAGACGAACGAGCTGCGCGCCCGCCTGCACGCCTGGCGCAAAGCCGTCGGCGCCCAGCTGCCCAAGCCGAACCCGGCGTATCCAGGGGCGGAGAAATAGGCGCCGAATCGCGCGGATGGCGGGATTCATCGTTTCGCGCTCGGCAGCAGGGGCGGATTGATGAATCCCATTCCACCAAAACATCGACATCACACCACTCCATGCTCACCGGCAAACTACTCCGTGTGCGCTATGCTCGGAACCACATCGTTCCGCATTATCTGGACGCCGACGATCCCCAGTGGTTGGCGGTGGCGGAGCGGTTGTTAGAACTCTTTCGCGGCCAGGAAGGGCGGACGCGCGGCGAGCTGCAAGACGACCTGCGCGACCTCATCGGCAACGATCCCCATCAACTGGTGCATCAGGGCTTGGCCAAGCTGCTCGAAGACCGCTGCGCTTTCGAGGTTGTCGCCGGTCATCCCCCCGAACAGCTGCGCGAGCTGGTGTTCGCCGCTGCCGCAAGGCGATCCCACGTCATACTGGAATCATCACTTGGTCCTTCCTTCAATCGAACCGCCGTCTTGCGGGAGGTGGCCGAGCAGCTGGGGATCACGCCCGAAGCAGTCGAGAGCGGCTTGTTCGCCGATTTGAAGAGTGAACAGCGCTTGGTGAAGTTCCAGGACACCACGGCGGAACGGTTGCTGCAGCGCTACAACGTCGCCCTGGCCCAAGCAGTGTTGCTGCGCTCGACGAAAGTGGCGGTTCGCATTCGCTCCGAGCCGCCGCAACGCTATCGGCAACTGTTTCGCATGATCAAATTCCATCGCCTCATCTGCGAGGTGGAACGGATGGGGCCGGACAGCTTCGTCTTGCGCCTCGATGGGCCGTTGAGCCTGTTCACTTCGACCAACAAGTACGGCTTACAATTGGCTCTGTTTCTTCCCTGGGTGCTGTGGTGCCGGGATTTCGAGCTGACCGCCGAGTTGCGCTGGGGGCCACAACGCAAGCCGAAGTCGTTCAAGCTCAAATCGAGCGACGGCTTGGTGTCGCATCAAGTCGATGTCGGCGGCTATGTCCCGCCCGAATTGGCCATGTTCGTGTCCCTGTTTCGCAAGAAGGTCGAAGGGTGGGACATTGTTGAGGAAACGGATGTGCTGCCGTTGGGGACGAGTTTTTGGGTGCCGGATTATCGGTTGCTCCATCAGGCATCGGGGCGGACGGTGTATCTAGAAGTGCTGGGTTTCTGGCGGCGCGGTGGGGTCGAACGGCACCTGCAACGGCTGCGCGAGCACGCGCCGGCGCCGTTCGTGCTGGCCGTCTCCGAGCAGCTGCACATCGAGGACGCCGACTTGACAGGACTGCCCGTCGTCATTCACCGCTTCCGCCAGATGCCGTTGCCGGCGGAAGTGGCAGCCTTGGCGGCGGGCGTCTTGGGACTAGCCGACGGTGCTAGGGAGAAAACCTCATGACCGTGCGTCCTGTTTTGGATATTGGTTTGTGCGCCCAAGTGGCATGTATCTGGGAGGCAACCGCCCGCAAGCCGGGGAACGTGCATCGCTATCAGGATTTTGCCGATACCACCTATCTCGATTTCGTGCTCAGCGCCGCCGCCGTGGCCCCGGTGCTGGCGACGGCCCCGGAACGCCGCGTCGGGGACACCATCTTGGCCTGCGTGCAAGCCACGCGCCAGGTCGTGTCCCGCAACACCAACTTGGGCATCATTCTCTTGCTGGCCCCCTTGGCGGCGGTGCCTCCGAGAGAGGAATTGCGCTCTGGCGTCGAGCGCGTGCTGTCCCAGCTCGACGTGGCCGATAGCCGGGCGGTGTTCGCGGCCATTCGCCTGGCCCAACCGGGGGGCTTGGGACAGGTGGGAGATCAAGACGTGGCCAGCGAACCGACCCTCCCCTTGCGCGTCATCATGGCCTTGGCCGCCGACCGCGACCGCGTCGCCCGCCAATATATCAAGGGTTTTCATGACGTTTTCACGAAAGCCCTGCCCGCCCTGCGCCGCGGCCTAGAGCTGGGTTCCCTGGAAGAAGCGATCATCTATTGTCATTTGCGCCTGCTGGCCCAATTTCCCGATAGTCTGATCACCCGCAAGCGCGGCCTGGAGGAAGCCGAAGCAACCCGTCGCCGCGCCCAGGCGGTTCTGAACTTGGGCTGGCCCAAAACGGAGTACTCGCGGTCGCTGCTCGCCGACTTCGACGCCTGGCTCCGCGCCGACGGCAACGGCCGCAACCCCGGCACCAGCGCCGACCTCGTCACCGCCACCTTGTTCGTCGCCCTGCGCGAAGGTATCTTGAAGGCAGGAGATTGGCGTTCCGAAGCCGTTTAGCGAGTAACCTCCTAAGGTAATGTTTTCAAGGATAATTCCATACATGTCCGAACGCTTCCAAGTACGTGTCACCAAGGACCATCTGGTCTTTTGCTCTGGCCACTTCATCAGTTACGAAGGGGACAAGTGCGAGCGGCTGCACGGACACAACTATCGCACCGCCGTCGAGGTCGAGGGGGAATTGGACGAAAATTACTACGTCTTCGATTTCATCGCCCTGAAACGGCTTACCAAAGTCATCACCGATGAATTGGACCATCGCATGATGCTGCCGACCCGGAATCCTTTGATCGTGGTCGAGCCAGGGCCGCGCGGCGTGCATGTCCGCTATCGGGATCGGGAATGGCTGTTCCCGCGTGAGGATTGCGTGCTGTTGCCCATCGAGAACACCACCGCCGAGCTGCTGGCTCGCCACATCGGCCAGCGGCTGCTCGCCGATCTCGCCCAGCAAGCCCACTACCGCCCCGAAGTGCTGCGCGTCGAAGTGGAGGAAAACATCGGCCAATCGGCCACCTATGAATGGCGGAAATAGGATCATGTTACTCCGGCAAGAAAGATTCCGCCGAACACACGGCCACGCTTGCTCGCACTGCGTGCTCCTGTGATTTTCTAACATCTGCTGGAGCGGCCGCGCCGCCGGCAAACCCAGGAGTCTCCGTCCATGTCCAAGATCGTGAACTGCCCGAACCCGCGTTGTGGCAAGCCAATGTCTATTCCGACGCACCGGCCCCTGACCGTCGTGCAATGTCCCAGCTGCCAGCACCGGATCACGTTGACATCCGCTGCCAAATCGTCCCACCGGCCTGCGCCGCCGCGCCCCGCTCCATCCCCCGCCAGGCCGCTTCGTAATCTATTCATCCTGGGTGGCGTCTTGGCCAGTTTGTTCTTGTTCGGCACGCTGTCCATCGGCGTGGCCGCTTATCTCTACTGGTTTCGCGCGTCCCCCGTCAGCGTGGCCGAAGTGAAAGCGGAACCGCGCCGCGCGCCGCCCACGCTCGCCAGCACGCCGCCAGCCACGGGGACACGCCCTGGCATTCTCGATATATTCCGCCCCCAACCGGAACCTTCGCCGCAACCGGAGCCTTCGCCACGCTCCGATTCCCAACCGGACCTGCCGCCGGTCGCGGTTTCCCCTTATCAAGCCATTGACGCTCACGCCCTCAAAGCGCCGGCTCAGGTGGAACAAGCCATGGACACCTTGGCGGCCTATCTGAGCCAGCCCGCCCGCGATGATCGACAGAAAGCCCGCGCCCTCTACCGCTGGCTCACCGACCGGATCGCCTATGACGCCGAGGGGTTTCTCACTGGCCAAATCGGCGACAACAGCGCCGCGGCCGTGCTGCGCTCCCGCAAGGGAGTCTGTGCCGGTTACTCCAATCTGTTCCATGAGCTGGCTCGAAAGTGCGATCTGGAAACGGCCATCGTGAACGGTATCGCCAAGGGAATTGGCTTCGGTCAAAGGGGGAACCCGGACCGCTTCCGCCACGCCTGGAACGCCGTCAAAATCGATGGTCAGTGGCAATTGATTGATGCTACCTGGGGCGCGGGCCAGATCAAGGACAACGCTTTCGACAAGGAATTCAAGGACTTTTACTTCCTAGTTGAGCCGGCGGCTTTGGTCTTCACCCATCTACCCAGCGATCCGAAGTGGCAATTGCTTGACGATCCGGTGTCCGAGGAAGAGTTTCGCCGCTGGGAGGAGCTGAAAAGCGGTTTCTTCGAGAAATTCACCCTGCCGGCGCAAGCGGTTTTAGCCCAGGTGCGCTCCGGCCAGCTGGGCGAGGTGGTCAAGGTCTATCCGGTCCGCGACGCCAATCCCCTCGTTCGGCACGCACCGTTGGACAAGCAGCTCAAGGCGGGAACGTCCTACACGTTCCGCGTCGAGTGCCCGCAATTCGCTCGGATGCTGTTCATCAACGAGGGCCGCAAAATCCCCCTGGAGCGCAAAGGCCATGTCTTTGAGGGCACGATCACCGTGCAGCCTGGCCGTTTCCGGGTCAGCGGCGAGATTCCGGAGAAACAAGAGAATGTGTTTTGGAGTGTTTTGGAATATGAGGTGAAGTGAGAGTCTGTTTGGATATTTTTTTCAGCGAGCGGCGGGATAGCGTTGAAAAAAGCACTTGCCGGCGCGGCCTGCTCACCCACAACGAGCACGCCGCGCCGGCAACGGCCGACAACTTTAACTCGGCACGGTTTCGGCTTTTGGTTGGCGTTCGCGGGGGGCGCCGGCGCGTTTGCCTTCGCCGAAGATCAGCAGTAGCGGACTGGCCACGTAGATCGAGCTATAGGTGCCGATGATCACGCCCACGACCATGACGAAGGAGAAGAGGTGAACCCCCTCGCCCCCCCAGATGTAGAGCACGATCACGACCAGGAAAGTCGTCAACGAGGCCAATAACGTCCGGCTCAAGGTTTGATTGATGGCGTCATTGATCATGGGCGGCGTCAAATCGGGATTCTTGCCGCGCACCTCGCGGATGCGGTCGAAGACGACGATGGTGTCATTGACCGAGTAGCCCACCAGGGTCAACAAGGCCGCCACCGCCGCTAGGTCGAGCTTGAAGTCCTGGATCAGCAGTAGGTTGCCCAACCAGGTGCCGCTGACGTAGTGACAAATGGCGATGATGCCCAAGGTGAAGCACAAGTCGTGGATCAAGCACAAGACGGCGGCCAAGCCAAACGTCCAGTTGCCGAAGCGGAACCACAGATACAGCAAGATGGCCACCCAGCTGGCCAGGATGGCCCACAGAGCCTGGGCCTGCGTTTGAGCCGCCAATTGGCTGTCAAAGTTTTCCAGACGCTCCGGCTGCGGGCCGGCTTCAAACGCCGTTTCGGTTTTTCGCAAGGCGACCAGAAACTGGTCCCGATCCACCGGGTCGAAAAATTCGATCACCATTTCCTTATAGCGGCCATCCTTTTCCCCATGTCCGGTCAGAGTGAACTGCTGGGTAATCCCCACCTCGGCCAACTCGCGGGTGAGTAAGCGCGACACCTGAGCCGGCGAGGCGTAGGGGTCATAGCGTTGCGGATCATTGGCAGCGGCAGGGTCGTCGAAGACCAACACGGCCTTGCGCTCGGTGACTTCCTCTGGTTGGAAGTTCATCTGCTTTGTCTTGAGTTTCCCGCCCTGTCCGCCGAGTAGTTGATAAATGGCGGCCTGGACCAGCTCCGGCGCCTTCTCCGAGGTCCGCACGGTGAAATAGGGGCTGCGGCCCCCCTCCCCCGTGGCCGTGGTCAGGAAAATTTGCTCGACGGAGACATCGGGCAAGTAGCTCGCCCGGCGCTGGATTTCCGCCTCCCGTTCTTCCTTGGTGGTCTTGGCGCGCAAGTCGGCCAACGACCGGGTATCCAGATCGGGCATGACCTGTTGGGGGTCGATCTGCACTGTCTCCGTCGTTGGCGTGTCACCGTGTTGGTAGGTGATGTGGTAAGTCGGGTCGGGAGCGTCGGGGTCCTCTTCGACTTTGATGACGACCAGGTTCTGCGCCTGCGCTTTGTCCTCAAAGAACTTGCGGATTTCGCCAATCGTCAGCGGCTCGGTGAGCTGGCCGGTGTAGGCGGTGCCGCCGATGAAATCGATATTCAGTCCCTTAGGGCCGCGCACCAGGAACAACCCCATGGCCAAAATGGTCAATACGACCGTGGTGGCGAAGCAGTAGTTGCGAATCGCCATGAAGTCGATGTTGGGACGGGAGAAGAAGCGGAACATGCTCAGCTTCCGCAACCAGCCCTTGACTTGCCAGATGTCGAAGATGGTTCGCGTCATGTACAACGACGTGTACATGCTAATGGTCAGGCCGACGGCCAAGGCGATGCCAAAGCCCTTGAGCTGATCGTTGCCCACCGCGTAGAGGACGATGGCGGTGAAGATACTGGATAAGTGCGTGTCCACGATCGTGGCGAAGGACCGCTCGTAGCCATTGCGGATCGCCAAGGCTAAGCTGGCGCCGCGGTCCCGTTCCTCGCGGATGCGTTCATAGATCAGGATGTTGGCATCGACGGCCATGCCCAGCGTGAGCACCAAGCCCGCCAAGCCGGGCAAGGTGAACGTCGCTTGCACCAGCACCATGAAGGCCACCGTCAGCACCAAGTTCGACAACAAGGCGATGGAAGCCACCACGCCAGCGAAGCGATAGTAGGCGATCATGAAGAACAACACGATGGCGAAGGCGAAGGTGATGGATAAGCTGCCGGCGCGAATCGTGTCGGCTCCCAGGGTGGGGCCGATAGTGTTTTCGCTCACCGGCTTGGGCTTGATGGTGGCCGGCAAGGCGCCGGAGCGCAGGATGTCCACCAGGGTCTTGACTTCTTCGGCGGAGAAATCGCCGGTGATCTGGCCGGATTCCCGGATGGGGCTTTGGATGTTCGGCGCCGACATCAGCTCGCCATCTAAAATAATGGCGAGCTGGCGGATGATTTCCGAGCCGCGCTGTCCCGTCGGCCGATTGGCATAGGTAATGTCATAAAACCGATCCCCCGCCGCTGTGTTGAAGCGGAAATTGACGGCGCGTTTGAGATGGCGGTCAACATCTTCCTGCGCGCTGACGAGCCGATAGGGATTGCCGGTGATCACCAAGCCGTCAGTGCTGTCGTCCCCCACCGGTTTGCGGGTCAGCAGGAAATACTCGTAGAGCTTCGGTTCTTTGCCCCCCGGCCGGTTTTCCGGGCTGAGATGACGGCTCGTCGCCTCTCGACTGTACAGTAGTAAGTTCGGCCCCACGAGGAGCGTCTCGCCCCGCTCGCGGGCGGCGGCGGCGCGTTGCCACAAGCTCGTGGGATCGGGATTTTTCTGATTCTCGTTGAGCAGTCCCAGCGATTTGCGATAGTTCGGGCCAATCTCGATCCACTCATAGTGATGCCCCAACGTCCCGTTGGCCAATTCCTCGGGCACGGGGGGCAGCAAGCCTTCGCGCGCCATCCGGTCCAAGCGCTGCTTCAATTCCGGGTTATCGGCGGCTCCTTTGTAGTATTCCTGGGCTATATCGATGGCTTCCTTGTCGTCGGTGGTGTTGGCCAAGATGCGGAACTGGAGCTGTCCCTGCCGTTTGATCAATTCCTTGATGCGTTGGACTTCCTCGGCGGTGAAATCCTTTTTCTCATCGGTGTAATTGGCGTTGACGAACTTGTTGATGTTCACATATTCGTCGGTGGACACGGGCTGATAATGGCTTTGGACAAACTTTTTCACCTCCTCGGCGGGGGCGACTTCCTCTTGCTCCAACAGCGCGGTCAATTTCCCGGTGTCCCCGACGTTGATCTCCGCCAGTTTCTCCGCCGCGACCTTGGGCCATTGCTTTTCGATGTCTCGGAGCAAGGTGTTCCATTTTTGGGCATTGATTTGATGACGAATGCTCTCGATCAGGCCTTGGGTGTCGCCGCGTTCGAGGTCTTGGAGTTTTCCTTGCGTCTGTGGGTAGTTCTCTTGCACCTTGGTCAGCAGCTCTTGCCAGCGTTGTTGTTCGATCCGGGCCAAGTGGGTCCCCCCCGTGGGGAGAATGATTTCCACCCGCTCGTCACCCGCCGGGCGCAAGGTGATGTTTTTGACGCCGTTGGGATCGATGCGCCCGCGGAGAATGTCCACCAGTTGGCCGAGGTCGAAGTCCTCGCTTTTGCGCTCGGGATCGACTTCATAGACCAAGATGGTCCCCCCCACCAAATCCACACCCAGCTTGAAGCCCCCTTCGCCACGCACATAGCGCTGATAGGCGGACGAAACGACCCAGATCGCCAGTGCCACGGGGACCACACACCAAAAGATTCGCCAGTAAAACGGTTTCATGATCGGTATTGACGCTTTCCCAAAAAGACCGGAGGAATGTTCAGCGCGTCGCGGGAGCCGGCCGGCGACCCTGCCGAGTGGCGCTCCGGGGTTGACAGATCACGGAAAACCACCGGCAAGGACGCCGGCAGCACCCGTTCCACAACGATGGCTGCGATGATTCAGAGACTGGTTGAAAATTATTCAAACAGACTCTTAGCTGGTCGTTTTGCTTTCGCCATCCGCGGTCAGCACGCGGGAGATACTGCCGCGCAGCACGCGAATTTTCACATCCTTGTTGTCATCCACGCGCAACGTGATCTCCTCGTCCCCTTCCTTGACGTTTACCACGACGCCAATGACGCCGCCGGCCGTGACGACGCGATCATTTTTTTTGACGGCGGCGATCATGGCTTGGCGTTGTTTCTCCTGTCGGCGCATGGGCATCATCACGATCAAATAGAACGCCACGGCCATCAAGATGAGAGGCATGAGCGCGAACCAGCCCGCGCCCCCCTCGGGATTCGCTCCCTCCGCCAACAACAACGCCCACAGCATGAGTAATGATCCACCATAGAGAAGCAAGTAAAAATCGTATCTTAGAGCGATTGGCCCCATTGGGCAAGGCGGACCGCGCGAAAGGCGGCGAAACGGCCCTCTCGAATCGCCGCTCGCGCCGCCGCCATCAGCTGGCAATAATAGGCGATATTGTGCAACGAGAGCAACGTCGGCCCCAGCATCTCGTCAGCCAGGAACAGATGGTGCAAGTATGCCCGACTAAAGTTCTGGCAGGTGTAGCACTTGCAATCGGACATCAACGGTTGGGCATCTCGCTTATGGACCGCGTTCCGCAAGCGCAGGGGGCCGGCGTCGGTGAAGGCGGACGCATTGCGGCCATTGCGCGTGGGCAACACGCAATCGAACAGATCGATGCCAGCGGCGATGGCGGCGAGCAGGTCTTGCGGTCGGCCCACCCCCATCAGGTAGCGTGGCTTGCCGACTGGCAGCATATCCGCGCAGGGTTCCAGGGCGGCCCACAACTGGTGCTCCGTTTCGCCCACGCTGAAACCGCCCAGCGCGTAGCCAGG
>JBKBIP010000009.1:0-19139 GCA_046297495.1 Gemmataceae bacterium
GGTGGATTCATCGTTTCGCGTGGGAGGTCGCGGGCGCGAACCGATGAATCCCCTGACAACGACATCGGGATGTTATTTTTCGACAGGTCCTACGCGGATGTCTGGGCACGAATGATCCGTTCCACTTCTTGGCATAATTGCTCGGCGGCGGCGGCGCTGGGGGCCTCGGCGATGACACGCAGGATCGGTTCGGTGTTGCTGCCGCGGACGTGCAGCCAGCGCTCCGGCCAATCGAGTCGCAAACCGTCCAGGCGATTGCCGCGTGCGTCGGGCCAGCGTTGTTCCAAAGCGGTCAGCAGCGCCGCCAACCCTACCCCTGCGAGCGCGTATTTATCCTTGACGATGGTATAAGCCGGTAGCTCTGCCACTAGCTCGCTGAGCTTCCGGCCAGTTTCCGCCAACAGATTCAGGATCAAGCCCATGCCGATAAACGGATCACGCACGCCGCCGACGCGCGGGTCAATGACACCGCCATTCCCCTCGCCGCCGATGACGGCGTGTACCTGGCGCATCTTCTCGACGACGTTGGCTTCCCCCACGGCCGCGCGGTGGCACGGACAATCCTGACGCTGGGCAATGTCCTCGACGAGCCGTGATGTGGACATGTTAATGACAACAGGGCCGCGTTGCTGGCGCAAGCGAAAATAAACCGCCAAAGCCAGCGTCCATTCCTCGCCGATGTAACGGCCCGTTTCATCGATCAGGGCCAAACGGTCGGCGTCGGGATCGAGCACGAAACCGACATCGGCCCCAGCGGCGGCGACTCGCGGGGCGATCCCAGCCACGTTGGCGGCGGTCGGTTCCGGCTCATGCGCGAACTGGCCATCCGCTTGACAACCGACGCACACTGGCTGCGTGTGCAGTTCCTCCAGCAAGCGCCGGCCCAGCGGCCCCCCCGCGCCGCCGTTGGCGTCGAGGAAGGTCCGCAAGCGGGCGGCCCGGATGCGTTGTCCGTCGATCAGCTCCAACACGCGCTGGCAGTGCCACTCAGTCGCTTGGGAGCATTCCGACCAGCTCCCCAGCTCGTTCCAGGCCGCCCGCCGAAAGTCTCCTTGCTCGAACAATTGTCGCACGCATTGGCCGGCGCTGGCAGTCAAGACGCTCCCTTCGGGACCAAACAATTTCAAGCCGTTCCAGGGAGCGGGATTGTGGCTGGCGGTGATTTGGATGCCCCCCTTGGCCTGCGTCTGGCGGATGGCCAAGCCGCACGTCGGCGTGGCGGCGATCCCGATGTCTTCGACAGCGCAGCCCGCCGCCAACAAGCCGGAGAGAACGGCATGACGCAGCACCTGCCCGCTCGGCCGGCTATCTCGGCTCACCACCACGCGCCCGCCCTGGACATACGCCCCGAAGGCGGACGCGAACGCCGCCACCAGCTCCGGCGTCAGCCCTTGGCCGACGACGCCGCGAACCCCTGAAACGCTTACGATGACCCCTTTGTCCCCGTCCATGTGGTTTCTCCTGTTTATGCCAGTGAACCCTCAGAAGCCGCGTTGCTGGCATCTTCCTCAAGTTTCGCAAAATCATTAACCGATGATACTCCCGCAGGCCCCTTTCAAGGAACGGGAGTTGGCGAAAGAGTTATGCAGGCGCGGCAAGCAAAGCCGAGGAACGCAACAACCAGCCGCCGACCGTGGCTGGCATGGTTGGGGTTGGGCTGGTGCCTGGCCGCCGGCTGCGCGGCAGGACCGCATCCCCTCGACCCCTTTCCGGCGCCAGGGCCAGCGTTCGTCCCGGCGCGCACTTGTCCGAGTTACCGCCCGGCCTGTCCGGACGTGTTGGAGTGGACGGTGGATGAGCACCCCAGTTTACAAGGTAAGGAAGCGATTGGCGCGGATGGCTGCATCGACCTGGGACCGTTGGGCCGGCAGCGCGTCGAAGGGCTAACCCTTTCGGAGATCGCCGACAAGATCGCCGACTTGGCCGCCATTGCCCCCCGCAGCGTTCGCATGAGGGTGGTCGAATATCACAGCCAGAAAATCTATCTCTTTGGACAGGTCACCGGTTTTCAACGCGTCGTCTCCTATCAGGGGGAAGAAACCGTTCTCGAATTGTTACAACGGGTCGGCGGCATCACGGAGGAAGCGGCCCCCGATGATGTCTATGTCGTGCGTGCTCATGTCATTGCCGGCAAACCGCCAGAAGTCTTCCACATCAAGCTGCGCGACATCGTGCTCAAGGAAAAACAGCAGACCAACATCCACCTCCGCCCCGCGGATCAGGTCTATGTCGGCGAAACGGAAGAGTCTTTCAAGAGCCGTTGCCTTCCCCCCTGCATGCGTCCCTTGCACAAGCTCTGCTGTCAAGTGTTCCATTCATGGTTCGGCCCGCCGTTGCCCAAGCGCGGCCCTGCCATGAACCGCCCTCTTTTATGTCAAGAGGACGATAGCAAAGGCTGGTTCGGCAAATCACGCTCGAAGACACCTGAATCCACCCCCACCCCGCCTCCTCCTCCCGGCGAAAACTTCGCCCTGGCTCAGTAGATGGTTGATTGAGGGGGTCCGAAAAGCGCTCCTCGCCCCTTGTGAGGGGAGAGGGGCAGGAAATGAATTTCTCGGATAACGACCCCCTCACTCCCAATTGGCTTTCCGTGAAGTATTACTCCGGCAGGAAAGAATCTACCAAGCACGCAGCGCCACCGGCAGACCGACGGGGGTATCAGCACACTTTGCCCCGGTCATTCTCATATTCAATTCAACCGATTGAAATATGGTACAGCCAGGGGAGTTGACGCACGATTCTTGTTTGGCAGGGGAAATTGAAGGACAAAAGAAAAGGGAAGGAGCCAACACGCCCCGTTCCCTTTTCTGATGGATTAAGTGAAAGCAAATTTCGTTGGAGAAAAACCAGGCTTCACGAAGCAGCGACTTTGCTCTTGGCGGCTTTGGGTTTGCCGTTGGTTTTGGCTTTATCGGCTTTCTTAGCCTCTGCCAACTGAGCTTTCGCTTCCTTTTGCTCGGCCTGCAATTTCGCCAGCTCGTCTTTGCCTTTTTTGATCCTGGCAGCGAGCTTCTCCAACTTCGATTCCAGTTGTTTCACCGACATGAGGTTACCTCCCCCATAGATAGAGATGAAAGTTGCTGGCGGTCACGCTGAGAACGACCACCGAGCGTGAGACTTTCGCGCCCTCACGGGTCGCAAACACGTGTGACAAACTCCTACAATTGGTGTAACACTTACCCTCTCAACAATACTGCAAATTGTGTCACCTATATCAATTATGCAAGTGTACTTACTCAGAAAAGATGCGTCAACTCAGAATCCCCCTGGAATAACCCAAAAAATCGAAAAAATTTTCATTTTCGCCCCGAATCGGCCTGGTTTTTCGATGTCATTATAGTGTCTCTATATGATGACGTTCCGTCAAGCGCCATGATTTCCCCGTTGAAATCCACACATTTTCGCTTCGTATTCTTTCCGAAGAGCAGGGGAAAGCCAATAGAAAGGATGTTCCCACCGCGCGCGGCTGGTTTTGGGCGAAGAACGCCATTTTTTCCCGAAATGATGTTGCTATCATGCAAGATGACACGGAAACCGAACAGCTGCGCGGCGTGTTTCGTGCGCGGTGCTCGGCTTCGCCATCGAAGCGCCACCCATTTAGGGCTTCTGGGCCATGCTCCGCGACCCAAGCACTTTGGCTCCATACTATCGCCACGGAGGAAAATGCCATGTTCCGTCATATTCTCGTTCCCCTCGACCTCACCGAACACCATCAGCGCGCGGTGGAGATTGCTGCTGGCTTGGCGCATGCGAGTGGGGGCAGAGTGACTCTCTTGCACGTGATCGAATTGATCCCCGGCCTGGTCGAGGAAGAGGACCAGCGGTTCTATCAACGTCTGGAGCGCAAGGCGCAAACACACTTGCAAACGCTGTTGCCACACTTGGAACAACGAGGTGTAGCCGCCGCCATTCAAGTCCTCCTTGGCCCTCGCGCTCAGGAAATTGTTCGCTACGCAATGGATCAACAGGTCGATTTGATCGTCCTGACTTCGCACCGTGTCGATTTGGCCAATCCAGCCGTCGGTTGGGGCACGTTGAGCTACAAGATCAGTATCTTGGCGCAATGCCCCATCTTGTTGGTAAAATAATGAAACAGCAAGCGTGGTTGGGTTACGGTTCCTCAAGCTAGGAAGTAATGTCATGAAGCGTTTCAAATCCATCGTGGTTCTAGCGGCTCTGGATGACCGGGACAAAACGACGTTGCGTCACGTGGCGTATTTCGCCCGCGCGGCGGAAGCGGAGAACGTCTATTTGGTGCATATCGCCGAAAGCTTTGATCTCCCCTTGTCCGAGGAAAGCGGCCAAACGGAATCAAAGCCGGTTGATGAGGAGTTGATGGAGCGCATGCGCGCGGAGGCCGCGGAGTTCCTTAGTTCGTTTTCCAGCTCGACCCAGGTGGATTATGTGGTGCGCGAAGGGAATTTCTTGGGGGAGCTGGTGCGTCTGACCTCGCAAAAGCGAGCCGATTTGTTGTGTTTGGGACGCCTGTCCCATAACAAGTCCGATTTTCTGAACAAGGAACTCCTCCGCTTGGTCCGGCGTTCTCCCTGTTCGACGTACATCATCCCCAGCGGCGCCGAGGCCCGTTATCAACGGATATTGGTGCCGGTGGATATGTCCGAAGAAGCCAAAGCCCCTATCGAGACGGCGCGCGCCATCGCCGAGCACACCCCCGGCGCCGCCCTCACCTTGCTTCATGTGTACCATGTACCACAAGGTTGGCATAAGCTCGGCCATTCGTATGAGGAAATTGCCCTTAACATGAAGCATTTGGCGGAACAGCAATGGGCGGAATTGTCGGCTACTCTCGGCTTGGGCAACGTTCCCCACACGCTCCGACTGGAATTAGACGATGACGTCAACGCGGCCATCTTGCGCGTCGCGGACGAGATACAGGCCGATTTGCTCGTGGTTGGCTCGCACGGCCGCACCAAGCCGGCCCAATATCTGTTGGGAAGCGTCGCCTCGTCCGTGATCGAAAACAGTCAACGGCCCGTCTTGTGCGTCAAGGAAAAGGGACAAGTGGTGAATCTGCTCCATGCCCTGTTGCAGTTGTATGGTTGGGAATGATCTTGCGGTTGTGCCAGTCCTGGCAAAGAATGGTAGAAAACCATTTCTGGGAATGCTCCAATAGGCATATGTGGCTCATTTTGATCTGCTTTCCGAGAAAGGGATTCGCGGAAACAGAACGCCAACTCTGAAGAATGGAATTTCCATCATGTCAGCCCGTCTGATGTTGCGGATCACGGGTCCCTTTATCCTGGGGAGTTTCTTGCTCTTAAGCTTGGGCATCGGAGCGGCTTGGTATGTCCACCGCTTGCAGAGGCAATCCTCGGCTCTGGCAGCCAATTACGTGAAAAGCGTGCGTGTCGCCCACGATTTGGCTATCAGTCTGCGCGATATTCGCACCCAACTGAATCGCTATTTGAGTAACAATTCATCGCGTGAGTTGGACGTGATCCCGGATTACATTCAAGAGATTCAACGGAGCTTGCACGAGGCTGCCGACCTGGCGCAAACATCGGAGGAACGGGAACTCATCGTGCAACTGACTGCCTTGCATGAACAATTCGTGCACGAATACCGGAATGCCTTGCGAGCCACGCCGCTGCCTGAGCGCAAGGAGGCCCTAAGCCATTTGAAGGACGAGCTGCTCAGTCAAGTCTTTCTAACAAAAACGACGGCGTTTTTGGAGTTGAATCAGAAGATGGTGGCTGAAACCAGCGCGCGCAATCAGCGCGTGACCCAATGGATGGTCTATGGTTTAGTGTTGCAAGGACTATGCGGCGCCGTGGCGGGCTTGCTCGCCGGCTTTGGTATCGCGCGGGTGATCAGCAGCCGACTCGTTCGCTTAACCGTGCCGATTCGGGACGCCGCGGGGAAATTGGATGAAGTGGTCGGTTCGATTCCCGCGGGGACAGCCGCGAGCGGCTTCGAGGAAATTCAAGGCGTGTTGGAAACGATGGCCCAACAAGTCCGACAGGTCGTTGAGCGCTTGCATCAAAGCCAGCAACAAGCCTTGCGCGCCGAACAACTGGCGGCGGTCGGACAGTTGGCGGCAGGCATGGCCCATGAGCTGCGCAACCCGCTCACGGCCATGAAAATCCTGGTGCAATCCGCCGTGGAGCGATCGGAGCAGACACCCATGAGCCAGCGTGACTTGGCCGTGTTGGAGGAAGAGATCACGCGCCAAGAGCAAATTATCAACATGTTTCTCGACTTCGCTCGCCCCCCCCAGGCCGAAAAGCGGGTATTGGACCTACGATCCGTGGTGGAACATAGCGTTGCTCGGGCATTGAATCATGCCACCCCGCACAACGTCGAATTTCACGTCTCCGTTCCGGATCAAGCCGTGTTGATCGCGGGGGATGTGGTTCAGTTGCGGCAGCTACTGATTAACTTGTTGCTCAACGCACGCGATGCGGTGTCCCAAGAAGGTCACGTGTGGATCGAGCTTACTCGTGAGAAACCGACAATGAACCCGGACCATCATACCAGAAACGGTACTCCCGGAGATGGCCAGGCTGGATGGGCCGTGCTGCGAGTCGCGGATAATGGCTGCGGCTTGCCTGATGCGCTGGGGGAGCGGATTTTCGACCCCTTCATCAGCACCAAGGTGACTGGCATCGGTTTGGGATTATCCATTTGCAAGCGCATCGTGGAAGTCCACGGTGGCGACCTGCGGGCCGATGACCGGACTGAAGGGGGAGCGGTATTCACCATTCGGCTGCCGCTGACGGTTTCAACCCATAACAATGGCATTGGCAGCCTGGAACAGGTGGCAGGAGTTCGAAGTCAGAAATCCGGCGTTCGCATTCAAGGTTCCGTAACTCCTGTATAGGGGATGGCATCGCGTGGGTGGGCCGGCCTGGAATCCGATTGGCGAGTCCTCGTATTACCACAGGTTCCACCACCGCGACTTTCGCGGAGGTCTTTAGCACTATCATGCCAACGCTGCTCGTAGTGGATGACGAGGCCAACGTCCTCTACTCGTTACAAACCAGCCTGCAAACGGAAGAATTGCAGGTCATCACGGCCACCACGGCTCGCCAAGGAATCGACTTGGTGCGAACGGCCCAACCGGACGTGGTCATTCTGGATGTGCGCCTCCCCGACATGTCGGGTCTGGATGCCTTTAATCAAATCCGGGCCATCGATCCGCGCTTGCCCGTCATTATCGTGACGGCGTTTTCCAAGACGGAAACCGCCATCGAAGCCATGCGCCGCGGCGCCTACGAATACATGCTCAAACCGTTTGACTTTCGCCAGCTACGCGCCGTGGTCAATAAAGCGTTGGAGGTTAGCCTGCTGAGCCGCATCCCGGCCGTGTTCGACGAGAGCGAGGAAACGGATAGCGCGGCCGACCGCATTATCGGACAGTCCACTGTCATGCAAGAAGTGTACAAGACCATTGGCCGGGTGGCACCGCAAGATGTCACGGTCCTGATTCAAGGCGAGAGCGGCACGGGCAAGGAGCTGATTGCTCGCGCCATCTACCACTACAGCCGCCGCGGTCATATGCCGTTTCTGGCCATCAACTGCGCGGCTATCCCCGAAGCGCTGTTGGAGAGTGAGTTGTTCGGCCACGAACGGGGGGCCTTCACCGGCGCCGATCGCCGCCGCATCGGAAAATTTGAACAGGCTCACGGCGGGACGATCTTTTTGGATGAGATCGGCGACATGCCCCCAACAACGCAAGCCAAAATTCTGCGCTTGCTCCAGGAGCAACGTTTTGAGCGCTTGGGTTCCAATGAGGTCATTGCCACGGACGTGCGCGTCATCGCGGCCACCAACAAGAACCTGGAAGAGTTGGCGGCGGCGGGCCGGTTTCGTGCCGACCTGATGTACCGGCTCAATGTGCTCAGCATTCACTTGCCCCCTTTGCGCGAGCGGATGGATGATTTGCCTCTGCTGGTCAATCACTTCGTTAAAGTCCTCAGCCGACAGCTGGAGAATTCCGTGCGCGTCGTCACGCCGCAAGTCCTCAAATTACTATCCAACTATTCCTGGCCGGGAAATGTCCGAGAATTACAGAGCGCCATCAAGTTCGCCATGGTTCACGCCGCCGGCGAAGTGTTGACTGAGGACTGTCTGCCGGAATATCTGCATGTGGAGGCCGACGTGGAAAGTGTCTCTGCGATGTCTCTGGACAAGACGGCGGCCGTGGAGGAATGGAGCGATGTTATCCATTACATACGCGATCGGTTGCGGCAGGATGGCGCCCAAGACCTGTATCGCCAAATCCACTCCGAATTGGACCGCGTTTTATTCGAGGAAGTCCTCCGCCACGTTCGCGGTAGTCAATTGGAAGCTGCCGCCTTGCTAGGCATCTCGCGCACGACGTTGCGGGCCAAGCTGCGCGCTCTCGGCCTGGCCGTTGAAAAGCAACTGTTACCAGAATCTGATCATGGTGATCAGTTTCTTTCGAGTCACTGAACAGCTCTTTCTTCCCAAGTACTTTTTCTTAAATTTATAGTCATTCCATCGTCAAATCCACATGCGTCTTGTTCACATAAGTATTTAAAATATAACAATTTAAGAATTCCATTCCAACTTAAACGCACTTCTGGGAAACGGCACTGATTTTGCTTATTCCCTTTACATAAAGGCGACCATTCCACTGTAATCCCCCCAATTACGAAGAATCGCCTCGATTTATATTTCCGAACCAGAATGGAAAACTGGTTCGACTTCCTACCTTGGCAACATGTATGCACCCACTAATGACGTTGGCGTTACGGCACCATCAGCTCGGCAACCTCGATCAAGCGGATGTTCTTTATCAGCGCATTTTGCAAGAAAATCCCCAAGCGGCGGAAGTGCTGCACTTACGTGGCTTGGTCGCGTATCAGTGTGGTCAACCAGATAAAGCCATTCCCCACATTTTGGCGGCGGTGTATCTGGACACCAATAATGCCGCGTATCACAACTCCTTGGGTTGTTGCTATCAAGTGCTGGACCGCTTACAGGAAGCTGTCGCTTGTTTTCGCCGCGCCTTGGCCCTCCAACCGGAATTGGCCGAGGCCATGAGCAATTTGGGCAACGCGCTGAACAACATGGGAGCCGCAGTCGAAGCGGAACAGCACTGCCGCCGTGCGCTGGAGCTGCGCCCCGATTTTCCCGAAGCCTTTAACAACTTGGGGGGAGCGTTGGCCCGTCAAGGACGGGTGGTGGAGGCCGCCGAGATATTCCGCCAAGCCCTGCGTCTCAATCCGCAATTCGTTTCCGCGCAGCTGAATTTGGGGCACGTTTTGCAAGAACAAGGACTGTTCACCGAAGCCCGCCAGGCTTACGAGGAAGTCTTGCGTCTGGAACCGCACCATGCTCAAGCCATGAGCAGCTTATCGCTGATCAAGCGTTATAGTCTGAAAGATCAGGAAGAAATCGCGCGTATGGAGGCTTCCCTGCGGGTACCGAACCTATCCGTCAAGGACCGCAGTCATTTGCATTACGCGCTGGGCAAAGCGGCCGACGACGCAGGTCAATATGACAAGGCATTTTGGCACTTTCAACAGGCCAAACAAGTCCCTCATATCCCCTTTGATCGACGTGGCTGTATGCAGCGCATCCGTAGTCTCATTTCCTTGTTCACGCCTGAGCGTCTGCAAGCAGGACCGTTCGGCAGCACGGAAGCCTCTCCCATCTTCATCGTGGGTATGCCCCGTTCGGGCACGACGCTGGTCGAACAAATCCTGGCCAGTCATCCGGAAGTTCACGGCAACGGTGAACTAACCGACATCCAAGAGTTGGTGGATGCCCTACCCAGCAAGTTGGAGGGGAAAACTCCTTATCCAGAATGTGTCGCCGACCTCTTGCCGGAAGACGTTGTGAAGGAAATGGCCGAGACGTACTTGTCCAAACGACGCGCCCAAGGTGGGAACGCCCGCTATTTCACGGATAAGATGCCGACCAATTTCTTGCACTTGGGCATCATCGCCTGGTTGTTCCCCAACGCGCGGATTATTCACTGCCAACGGCACCCACTGGATGTGTGTCTATCCTGTTTCTCCACCAATTTTTCGGTTCCGCCGCCGTATGTGTACGATCTGGAGGATCAAGGCTTTTTCTATCAACGCTACGAAGAACTGATGCGGCACTGGCGTCATCACTTGCCGATGCGTATTTTGGATGTCTCCTATGAGACGCTGATTCAGCATCCCGAACCCACCATCCGGCGTCTCTTGGAATTTTGTGATTTGTCTTGGAATGATCGCTGCCTGCGCTTCCATGAAACCAATCGGCCCATTCAAACGTCTAGCTGTTGGCAAGTGCGGCAACCGATTTATCACTCCTCGGTCGGACGTTGGAAGCACTACGCGCGCCATTTGGCTCCGTTAATCCAAATCCTCGATCCAACCGGAGAGTGTTTTGGGCTATCGAATCCCACCAATCTCAGTAATCCCGCGAACGTCTTCTACGTGGGGTTCAGTCGTTAATGAGGGGAAACAACTCTACGGATCGGCGTCTTGTCCGCTCGCGGTGGGCAAGGCGCCGATCTCTTTTGTCTTACACGCAAGGAAAGTTCATCCGCTCCCGTAAGCGTTCGAGCACTTCGCGGGCATGTTGGGCGATGTCCATATCCCCGGCATCGGCGAGGTGATCCAAGTCAGGCCAGAGGAACACCAATTCCTCATCGGCGATGACTTGCAATACTTCATGGACCCGTTGCGATTCATCGCTGAACAACGCTTGACGGAACCAGTGCAGCGCCTGGCATTCCCCCAAACGGGCCAAGGCCGCGCGGGCTGCCTGGCGGACTTCGAGGTTAATATCCCGGCGTCCTTTCTGCAAGCACCACAACACTTCGACACGATGGAACGGTTCCCACCAACCCAAACTACTCAGGGCGGCCGCGCGATAAAGGGGATCGAAGTCTTGAGCCGCTAGCATGAGAAATTCCTCGGTGCGGGGCGCGGGGTGGCCTCGCAACGCACGCAGGATCGCCTGATACGGCACATCGGCGGGGATCGTTGAGCGGCGCGGCGACAGCGGGCGGGGACGGCGTAAGGCCCGGCGATCCATGGGAACGGACTGAGCGGCCCAGGTTCGTAAATACTCCGCCACGCACGCGTCACGGGACCAAGTAAGCACTTGAACCGCCAACTCCACATCAATCAACTGAGGATGGGACAGCAAGGGGAGAAGGTCCGCGCCCACATCGGCACGTAAATCATTCAAGGCCAGCAATATGTCATCTTGGCGCGCGGGTAGCGCCTGGGCCAATTCCATCGCCAATAACGAAGGACATTCTTCCAGATAATCCTCCAACACCGCTTCCAACGCCGCCAAGCGCGACAGCTGCCAGCGAAAGGCTTCTTGTTCGACCTGCTCGCTGTCCAAAAAATGCTCAACGTGTTCGGCCCGGCGCAACAGCCGCAGGGCCTCGACGAAGATGCGCGCCACTAGCGGATGGACCTGTTCGGGGCGATTATCCCATAAACATTCGATGGCTTCGCCCAACCGTCCCTCAGCGATCACATGGGGCGGCACGCCGCAACGCAATCCTTCCAAGGCTTGGTGCAACACCCGATAGGCGGCATGTCGGAGAAACGAATCGTCCTCCGCCAAATAACCCGCGAAGCCTAAGAAACAAACCGTCTCTGCCGCCAGGAAATGACGCAGGGGAATATCGCCGGCGGCCTCGACGCAGTGCAGTAATAGTGGTAGGCTCTGCTCTCGGTTCAAGCTGCGCAAGCAATTCGCTAAATCGATCCAATACCAAGATTGTTCAATCTTGTTATTGGAGAGGCGCCGGTCCAACTGCCGTTCCAGGATGCGGCCGGCGTCGTCGGTGCCGATCTCGGCCAAGGCCCGCACTTGCACCACGAATTGCGTCCCGGGCTGCAAGCTGGCCTCAATGGCCGCGAAATCTCCCCGTTCCAATAAGCCGCGCAAACGCTCCTTGGCTGATTCCACGGCGGCCTCGCTCAGATGCCCCCCTTGGAACAGTTCCAGGTGCTGGCGGGAAACAGCGGAAAGCTCCTCATCGGCCTGGTGCTGGCGCTGGAGATGACGGCCCAGAATAATGGCCGCACTCACAAGTATCGGCATCAGCACGGCCAGGAGCATCACCACAAGCAGCATGGGTGTTCACCATCGCGGTCAAGTGGAGCAGGTGATTCGTCCGTGAAGATGGAAATGGGTATATCGTGGCGAATGCGACGGGGAGGCTCAACACATTCCCGCCCGCCGTCTCAGTTGCCTATGTCTCCTTACGCATCGCGCACCTGTCCTTCTCCATACACAATATACTTATATGTCGTGAGTTCAAGCAAACCGCAAGGCCCGCGCGCGTGGAATTTATCCGTGCTGATGCCGATTTCCGCGCCTAAACCGAACTGATGGCCGTCATTGAAGCGCGTACTGGCGTTGACCAAGACGGCAGAGGAATCGACCGCCGCGCAGAAGTACCGGGCCGCCGCCAGATCGTTAGTCACAATGGCATCGGTGTGTTGCGAGCCATATTGATTGATATGTTGGACGGCGTCTTCCAGATCGGCCACGACTTTGATGGACAAAATCAAATCCAGAAATTCCTCGGCGTAATCGGCTTCCGTGGCTGGACGGGCTTCGGGCAGCAAACGGCAGGTCTCCGGGCAACCACGCAGCTCGACGCCGCGCTGGCGCAAGGCCGCTCCGATGCGTGGTAGGAATTCCGCGGCGCGCGCCTGATGCACCAGCAAACTTTCAGCGGCGTTGCACACTCCCGGCCGCTGACACTTGGCATTTACAACAATCCGTTCCGCCATATCCAGGTCGGCCGCTTTATCGATATAAACGTGACAATTGCCTTGATAATGTTTCAAGACCGGCATGGCGGCTTCCTCGGCCACCCGGCGGATCAACGATTCGCCGCCGCGCGGAATTACCAGATCAATCCATTCCTTCAGCCGCAGCAGCTGTCCCACTGCCTCCCGATCGGTCGTGCCGACCAGTTGCACGGCCTCGCTGGGCAGCTGAACGGCCCGCAACTCGTCTTGCAAGACCGTGTGCAAGATGGAGTTGGAATGAAAGGCTTCCTTGCCGCCGCGCAGGATGATGGCGTTGCCGCTTTTGACGCACAGCGCCGCGGCATCCAACGTGACATTGGGGCGGGATTCGTAGATGAAGAAGATCACGCCCAGGGGGACGCCGACCTTGCACACCTGTAGGCCGTTGGGTCGGACACTGCTCCACCGAACCTCGCCGACCGGGTCCGGGAGGGCGGCCACTTCGCGCAGTCCGGCCGCGGCGGCGCGGAGCCGGTCGGGAGTCAGCCGTAGGCGGTCGATTTGAGCTGTCGTCAGCCCAAAGTCACTCGCGGCGGCGATATCGCGGGCATTGGCGGCCAGAATCTGTTCCTGTCGGCTGTCCAGAGCGGCAGCGGCCCGCAGCAACCAATCGTTTTTTTGCTTCCCTTTGGCCTGAGCAAGTAGGCGGGAGGCCGCCCGCGCCCGTTGTCCCAATCGCAGGCAATAGGAAGTCAGATCAATCTCCCCGAATGGGGCCATAGTCGGACCGTGTTTCGAGTCGGGATTCCTTGGTGTGGGTTGCGCGGTGGACTGGCTCATGGTGAATTGACCCCTCCCAGGCCCGCATCCACGGACCGGCCCATGACAGGATTGCCTGTCGCTTCCGCGGATCGGGGGATCAAGCGGAAGGTAGCCGATTTGGGGGGAGTTTGGGCCAGCTCAAATTCCTTGGGTAACTGGATTTTTAGTGGTTCATCGAAATACAGCGCCGCCTCATACTTGCCGTCCGTCAAATCGACGAACACCATGACGTTGGGCGGCTCCTCGGCGGCAGGACCGAGGACGCGCAACGTGATCCTGCCTGCTCGTTCATCCTCCCAGCGCGGTTGGAAGGAGAAATTGGCCGGACAAAGAAATTGTACCGGGATTTCCGTCAATTCGTAAACCTTTTGTCGCGGTAATAGCGTCAATCGAACCGAAACCATTTCCGGCACGGTGCGGATAGGGCGGCCTTCGAGTTCTTGCACCAGGCGAACCCGCGTCGTCGTGGTGGCTTCCTGGGTCGTGGTTGCTTCAGGACGATGCGAAAAAACGAATGGTTGCGTGGGCAAGGTCCGGGTGCGATCCAGAATTTCTTGCGGCCCTCGCGCCAGCACCGACGCCGGTTCAATGTGCAGTTGGCCGACTCGATCCTCGGAAATGTACTGCAACCGCACGGCCAGCCGACGTTCCACCAGCCGCCGCAGCGTAACGGGAATGCGATTACGATCTTCCAGAACCACCGCTTGCACCCCAGGGGGCGGATGTAATTGACTGGCATCGACGCGCACCGTATCCGAATAGCGCACCTCCTGTTGCCGATCTGGGGGCACGGTCAGCGTGACACACACTTGCATCTCGCCGCGTTGCAGCCAGGAACGCAATTCTCGAATACGCGAGGGCGGACCGCTGAATGACGCCAATACTTGACTAGGACCAGTCACTTCTAAATCATACTGTTCCAACTGACTGGGATCGAGTTGAATGCGCACAGGAATAGGCACGTTATCCAACGTTTCTTGATCACGGCTGCGAGCATAGAGCCAGACCAACGCCCCCAGACAGACCGCGATTAACGCCGACACCAGTCGATCCAACATGTCGCCTCCTTGCGGATTGCCAAGCACCTGTCCGATCTTTGGAGTACTGATTTCCGAGCTTCATGCCGCTTTGCGCGTCGCCGGCTGTTCCGGCGGCGTCGGAACGGCGTTGCTCAACAAGGCGGCTAGTCGGCGAGAGAGATTCTCGCGGGGAACCGGTTCCAGCTTGCCGCCGACTGCCAGTGAGATGCGCCCCGTTTCCTCACTCACCACCAAGAGCAAGGCGTCTGTCTCCTCGCTCAAGCCCAGGGCCGCGCGGTGCCGCATTCCCAGGTGCTGGCTGGTACGGTCTGGAGGTTGCCCCAAAGGCAGCTGACAAGCCGCCGCTGCGATCCGGCCATTGCACAAAATGATGGCGCCGTCGTGCAAGGGACTGGGAGGCGTGAAGATGGTGCGGATCAGCGCAGGGGAAATTTCGCTGTCGATCTTCTCGCCAGTTTCGATGTAGGGCGCCAACGTGACTTCCCGCTGAATGGCGATGAGGGCGCCGACGCATTCGCGCGCCAGGGCTTGGGCGGCGTCGGCCAATTTATCGGCGATGGGATATTGGCTGGGGACGAAGTAGCGGAACATGCGATAGCGCCCCAGCACCATCAAACCGCGGCGCAATTCCGGCTGGAAGATCACCAGTAAGCCGACCACGATGGTGGACAGCAAATAATCCAGGACCTTCCCTAATTCCGAGAGTTCCAAGCTGGCGATGATGACCTGCGCGACCAGGAACACTCCCAAGACGATGAGCACCAAGCCACGCACCATGCCAGAGCCGCGCGTCTGGCCCAGGAAACGCAGGATGGCATAGATGGCCAGGGCAAGCACGGCGATTTCCACCACGTCGCGCACGCCCACCGATTCATAAAAGAGCATCAAGCGTTCATTCAAGTCCCGTTCCCCCGCCTTCGGCCTGCTTCTCGATAGCAGCCCACACACGCACGGCCTCAACCGTTTCGGCCACATCATGGACGCGGATGATTTGCACGCGCTGTCGGGCCATGGCATGACATAGAATCGCCGTGGATCCGATCAAACGGCCCTCAACCGGCCGGTTCAGCAGTTTGCCGATGAAGCTTTTGCGGGAAACTCCCAAACACAGCGGTCGTCCCAAGGCCTGCAACTTCTCCAGCTGAGCTAGAATTTGCCAGTTATGTTGTTCCGTCTTGCCGAAGCCGATGCCCGGATCGAGGGCTATTCGCTCCTTGGATATACCCACTCTGGCGCAAAGCTGCAACCGCTCTTGGAAGAACTGGACGATCTCCGTGACCACATTGTCATACGTAGGTCGCTGCTGCATGGTGGCGGGGGTGCCTTGCATGTGCATGAGAATGATACCGGCAGGGAAGGCCTGAAGTACGTGTCGCATGTCGGGATCACCCGCCAAAGCCGTTACATCATTAACAATGTGGGCGCCGGCTTGCAGACATTGCCGTGCGACCTCCGCTTTGGAGGTATCCACCGACAGCAGCGCCGATGTTTGGCGGGCCAATTCCGTCACAACTGGCAGTACCCGGCGCAGTTCCTCTTCCAGCGGCACCGGCGCGGCGCCGGGCCGGGTTGATTCACCGCCCAGGTCAAGCAGGTCGGCCCCTTCACGCAACAACCGCAGCGCGTGCTCCACGGCCGCCTCAATGGCGAGGAACCGGCCGCCGTCGGAAAAACTATCCGGCGTGACATTGACGATTCCCATGACCAACGGCCGCGCGCCCAGCGTCAATTGTCGATCCGGGAGCTGCCATGAATAGCGCGACGTGGACATAAACCATTCCATAACATGGAAACCAAGAAAGAAAACAGAGGGCAGCTTATTTCTTCCTTCGCGGCTTGCGAGCCGTGGCAGGTCGATTGGCAGTTAGTTGTTCCCAATACTGTTGGATTGGTTCCGGAGTTGTCCCAGTAGGAGGCTGGTATTTTCGGTTCGCGCGGGCTGTTGTCATCCAGCGCGAACCGATCCATCATCAAATCAAAACACTTAATTTCGCTCGCCAGCTTGGGCACTCATTTCACTTCCTTCTCCTTCTTAAATTCATGCACCACCTTGCCATGCACATCGTGGAAGCGGAAGGCGATAGTACTCTTGTCGCCGACTTTGTCCGTGGTCACGGACAGGAAGCCGCCCTGGACGCGGTGGAATTGGTGATATTCCTTGTCGAAGCCGGGGGAGCCGCCGGCGTGTTCGTCGCTGGCGGGGCCGCAGGAGAATTCGTGAACGCCGGTCGTGGGGTGGATCGAATGATACTGCCAGTGACGGTCGCCACAAGCCACGAAGAAATTGTCCGGCACATGCTTTTGCATCCATTCGCGCAACTCGTTCCCTTCATGGGCGAAGGCGTCGTTGGAGTGATTGTCGTTCTTCCCCTTGGGCCGGTCAGGGCCGACGATGGGAGTTGGGCTGATGAGCACTTTCCAATCGGCGTCGCTGGCCAACACGGTGTCCTTGAACCACTTCTTCTGCTCCGCGCCCCAGATGGTCTTATCGGGGCCATCCTTCATGGTGTTCGGGGACCGGAAGTCGCGCCCCTCGACCACCCAGATTTGCAGCCCCTTGCCCCAGCGGAAGGTGCGATAGGGCTTGTCTCCCATCGGCACTTGTTCCTTGTAGATGCGCAACCCATCCTCGAACGTCATCGGGAGCATGAATTTGGGGTTCAATGTCGGCCAGCAGTCATCGGAGAGCGTGTCGTGATCGTCCTTCTCGAAATAAACCGGCACGTGCTGATGAAAGGAGATGTGGCGCGGCAAGCCGTACATGCGCTGCCAGTGATAGCGGGCCAGCTCCACCGTGGTCGCGCGGGGGTCGTCGGAATCGTAGTACACCGTGTCGCCGGTCGGAATCAGAAAATTCGGTCGCAGCTTGAGCATCGAATCATAGATGTGGAAGCCGGCGGCATGGTCGAGATCGCGGTAGGCTTTGCCGGTGATGACGGTGAAAACCACCTTCTCATACTGGTCCGGCGCCGGCGCGGTGCGGAATTGGCCGAGAAGCGGGGCATGCTTGGGATTGCCACCAGGGCCGGCCGTCTCGGCGGCATAGTAATAGACGGTGCTTGGCTTCAACCCGGTGAGTTGGAACTGATGCGTGTAGTCGTTCTCGGCCTTCACGTCCACCCAAGGAGTTTCCTTGACGTCGGATAGGTCTTGCTTGGTGCCATAGCGTAGGCGGACTTGGCCGGGAGCGCCGGGGACGGCCCCCTCTAGCTCGCTGACCTTCACCCCTTCGGGCAGCGGTCCCATTGGTCGCCCTTTGCGCACCAGCCCATCCTTATTGCGCTCCGCCTTGGCAGTCACGCGCATCCAGACGATGGCCGCGTTGTCAGTCACTTCGCCGACCTTGACCCCCGTGGCCTGGCGCGATTCCGGGGCCAGCATCGCCGCTGTCACCAGTCCCACCAGCCCCAAAGCCAGCAGCATTCGTCGAACCAAGGTGCTGTTCATGAAAAATCCCTCCTGCGCATGAGTTCGCGTTGCCTACCCGCGATGATGTCTTTGGTCGCCTCATCATAAAGCCAGAGTGGCAGACCTGACCAGTGTTTCTTTGGACATTCCATCAACGTCTGAAGCATTGGCTGAACAAGCGGAGTGAAAAGGAGTTGTCTTCCAGTAGCGCCCCCCTTACCGGAGGACTGACCCCTGCCGCACGCCGACCAATCTCCAGAAATTCCCCGCCGGTCCGCTACTCTGTCTTGCCAGAAGCCCCACGCGCACCGCATAATGGCAAATAGGAGAGCAGCCCATTGCTTCCGCGTGGAGCGTCGGCAGGTTCGCGGGTATTCTCCCCATTGTAGAGGTAAGACGTACATGAGCGACCAGCCCCCCGGTGTTCCTTCCGAAGGCACGGAGCCGCCACGCCCGCCGCACGATCCTGGGGCCTTCACGCAAGAGATTCAACATGCCCAGATCAGCGCCCGTATCCCGGAAAAAGTGGGCCGGGGGGTGTTTAGCAGCGGGATCATGGTGCTGCAAGGACCGAATGAATTCGTCATCGACTTCGTGCAACGCTTGGCCAAGCCGCACCAGATCGTCGCGCGGGTCGTGTTGCCGATTCCGCTCATGCCTAGCTTGCTCAGGGCGGTGCATGACAATCTCGCCAATTACCAGACCACCTTCGGGCCGATCCCCGCCTTGCGAGCCGGGTCGCCACCTGCCACGCCGCCGTCGATTCAGGAGATTTACGACAACCTGAAGCTGCCCGATGACATGCTCAGTGGAGTGTACGCCAACGCCGCCATGATCTCGCATTCGCAGTCGGAATTTTGTTTCGATTTCATCACGAATTTCTTCCCACGTTCAGCGGTGTCGTGCCGGGTTTATATGGCCACGCCGCAAGTGCCCGCCCTGCTCAATACCCTGAATCGCTCCTTCCAGCAGTATCAACAGAAACTCCAACAACCCCGTCCCCCCGAACCGCCGCCGCTGCCAGGATAAGATCGGTTTAGCTCGCCTGCGGCTCACCCGCTAAACGGAAAGGGAATCACGCCATGATCGACCGACATTATCGTTGCTCGCGCCGCAAGTTTCTGGCTTCCGCCGCCGCGTTGACCTTGACCGGGGGATT
>JBKBIP010000009.1:19239-35400 GCA_046297495.1 Gemmataceae bacterium
CCGGAGGTCCAGGCCGAGGAGGCTGCCGCGCCAGCGCGGTTCCGCACCATGCCCCCCAAGCCGACCAGCGCAGGACGCAAGCCGCTGGCCGTCGTCACGACTGTCTATCGGCCTATGTCCCATGCGTATCACATCGCGGGTCGTTTCATCCACGGCTACACCAAGGCGGGGGCGTTTCATGTGCCCGAACATTACGTTCGTACCATGTACGTGGACCAAGTACCGGAGAATGATTTATCGCGTGAAGTGTGTCGAGAGTATGACATTCGCCGCTGCAAGACCATTGCCGAGGCTCTGACCGACGGCGGCGACCAGTTGGCGGTGGACGGCGTGCTCCTCATCGGCGAGCACGGCAACTACCCGCGCAACGACAAGGGACAGGTCCTCTATCCCCGCTACGAGATGATGGAGCAGATCGTCGAGGTCTTTCGCCGGACGGGAAAAAGCGTGCCAGTTTTCAACGATAAGCACTTGTCCTATAGCTGGGACAAGGCGAAAAAAATGGTCGATTGGGCCGGCGAATGGAAGTTTGGCTTCATGGCCGGTTCGAGCTTGCCCGTGACCTGGCGGCGGCCGGAATTGGAGCTATCGGTGGGAGCGGTGGTGGAGGATGCCCTGGTGGCGGCGCACGGCCCCATCGAGATTTACGGCTTCCACGCCCTCGAAGCGCTGCAAGTGATGCTCGAACGCCGACAGGGGGGCGAAACCGGTGTCAAGGCGGTGACCTGCTTGATCGGCAAGGACGTGTGGCGGGCCGGTGACAAGGGCTTGTGGAGCTGGGACCTGCTCGAAGCCGCCCTGGGCCGCAGCGAGACGCTCAATCCCGGCGACGTCCGCCGCAACGTCGGCACGCCGCTGCAAGGCAAACCCTCGATCCCGGCCACCGCCTTCCTGGTCGAATACTGCGACGGCCTGCGCGGCACCGTGCTGCTCCTCAATGGTCACATTCAAGACTTCTGCTTCGCCGCCCGCCTCAAAAACGAACCCAAGCCGGCGTCGTGCATGTTCTACCTCCCCGATCCCCCTGGCGCGAAGTATTTCGACTGCCTGGTGGCCAACATCGAGAAACTGTTCACCACTGGCCAATCCCCGTACCCCGTCGCCCGCACCCTGCTGACCAGCGGCATCCTCGACGCCGCCCTGGACAGCCACTTCCACCGCGGCCAACGCATCGAAACCCCCCAACTCGACGTGACCTACAGTCCCCCCGCCGACAGCGGCTTCTGCCGCGGCAGCGTCGCGGCGCCGGTGTGAGGGGAAAGGGAGACGTGTTTCCCCTGATTTAGAGAATAATCGGTTCGCGCACGGAGTTGGCAGACGCGCGCGAACTGATCATTCCCAGTTGTCACTTCACTTCGGCATAGGCGAATAAGATCGAAGCGCCGCTGACTTCCAGGGCATGATCGATCTCCGGCGGCATGTAGCGGTAGTTAAGCGGCACCGCCACCAGCCCGGCTTTGATGCAGGCCAGATAATGGATCACTAACGCCGCCCGATTGGGCATGAGCGAGGCCACCCGATCCCCTGGCCGTAGTCCAAGACCAAGCAAATGAGCCGCCAGACGCTTACTCACATCGTCGATCTCTCGCCACGTCCGACGGAACTCCGCCGAGATGAGAGCCGCCGCATCCGGCTTAATCTCCAGCCCCAGCCGAAGCAAGCGCGGTAGTTGGAGAGGCCCGCGCAAAGGTTCTCTTGACAGTGGCATATCATTCTCCGAGATAGAGCAGGATGAATCGGGCATTAGTTATAGTGCAGGAAGACTGATCCCCGTGCGACATCATACGGAAACCACCTCTCTTTCCTCTACATTTTTCTGCTTTTCCCTCGACAAACTGGCTCCGCTCTTCATTCTCTTTTCGGATTATGACATAATGACTCTTTGGCCTGAATGGTTACGAGGCTCGCCGAAGGTGGAGAGGGACCATGCTCAATACCGCAATGAAGGAAGCCGTCTTCCGGCTGTTGCCGCGGGTGCGGACGCCGGCTCAGTATATTGGTGGCGAACTCAACAGCATTGTCAAGGATCATCGCCAGGTGCGCGGCAAGCTGTGCCTGGCGTTTCCCGATGCCTACACGCTGGGGACCAGCCATCACGGTTTGCAAGTGCTGTACACCATCATGAACAACGACCCGCAATGGGCGTGCGAGCGGGCCTTCACCCCCTGGCTCGACTTCGAGGCGGAGCTGCGCCGGCACGGTTTGCCGCTGTACAGCCTGGAGACGTTCACGCCGTTGCGCGACTTCGATCTGGTCGGCTTCAGTCTGCAATATGAAGTGTGCTACACCAACCTGCTGACCATGCTTGACCTGGGCGGGATTCCACTGCACGGCAAGGACCGCGGTGTCGATGATCCCCTGGTCATCTGCGGCGGGCCGGGGGCGCAGAATCCTGAAGTGCTGGCCCCCTTCGTGGACATCTTCGTCATCGGCGACGGCGAGGAAAGCTTACCCTGGCTCATGGAACGCTGGATGTCGCTGAAAGAGCAAGCACGGCGAGCGGCGGGCGTTAGCACTCCGGTTTCCCGCGCTGACATGATCGCCGAGATGGTCGGTGGCACGACTTGGGCCTACGCCCCTATGTTCTACGAGCCGGAGTATCATGCCGATGGCACCATCGCCGCCATGCACCGCACCCGGAGCGACGTGCCGCGCGAAGTCATGGCCTGCACCATTGAGCAAGAGCTGGACGCCATTCCGCTGCCGACCAAGCCGATTGTCCCCTTCGTGGAATCGTCGCACGACCGCATCGCCATCGAGATCATGCGCGGCTGCCCCTGGCAATGCCGCTTTTGCCAATCCACGGTCATTAAGCGACCGTTGCGGGTCCGCTCCGTCGAAACCATCGTGCAAGCCGCCCTGGAGAGTTATCGCAACACCGGCCACAACGAGATCAGCTTGCTCAGCCTGAGCAGCAGCGATTATCCCGATTTCGAGGAGCTAGTCACGCGCATGCACGAGGTTTTCAATCCGCTGGGAGTGAATATCTCGCTGCCGAGTCTGCGCATCACGCACCAATTGCGGTCGCTGCCCCGGCTCATCAAAGGGGTGCGCAAGGCGGGCTTGACGCTGGCCCCCGAAGTGGCCCGCGATGACATGCGCGAGCAAATCCGCAAGCCGATCAACAACGACGATTTGTACGAAGGCTGCCGCGAGGCGTTCAAGAACGGCTGGCAGCGCGTGAAGCTGTATTTCCTGATCGGTCTGCCCGGCGAGCGCGTCGTTGATCTCGACGGCATCGTCGATATGGCCGAGCGCATCGCCCTCATCGGCAAGCAGACCATCGGCCGCTATGTCGATGTCACGGCCTCGGTGTCGAACTTCGTTCCCAAGCCGCACACGCCGTATCAGTGGAACGGCATGCAAACGCGCGACTACCTGCATTGGGCCGGCCAGTACCTGAAGCGCCGTTGCAAGATTCGCTCGGTGAAGATCAAACAGCACAACATCGAATGCAGCTTGCTCGAAGGAGTGCTGACACGCGGCGACCGTCGGGTAGCCGTGGCGTTGGAGGAAGCTTGGCGACGCGGCTGCCGGCTCGACGGCTGGACCGAATGCTTTCAGCCGGACATCTGGTGGCAGACCTTCGCCGATCTGGGCATCGATCCGACTTGGTACTCGCACCGCCTCCGTCCCATGAGCGAGGTCTTGCCCTGGGATCATGTCAATGTCAAGAAAGGCCGGGTATATTTGGAAAAGGAACAGACACGCAGTTTGCACCAACTGGAAGTGATGGCGACGGCGGAGTAAAAAAGTTTAGCGGGCGAGCCACCGGCGAGCTATACAGAAATCAGTAAGCGGGACGAGCGCGTGCGCGAAACGATCCCTCACCGCGCCATGAGGAAGTTACATGGTTATTTTTCGGCGGTTCCCACGCACAACAAGCGTTGACGCTTGGTTTCTCATCCCCCCGTCCGCCACCACCAAATCAGCCAACCGATTAGCGCTCCCAGCGCCAAGGCCAATCCCAACAACAACTGGCGATGCTGGGCTGCTTTCTCGCTGGGTAGTTGAATCTCGGAAAACGAATCGCCGACTTCGGGAATTAGATCACGCAGCCGGCGGCGCGGTTTCTGATCCTCGCTGGGAAGAGCGAAGGGATTGTGTTTATCTTGCGGGGCAGGCTGGGGCAAAACCGAGCCTTTGGCCGGCGCGCCTTGGGAAAGGGAGGTCGATTTCGGCGTGACGGACGATCCTTGCGCGGCGGGTACTCCCCCCAAGAGATTATTGGACGAGGAATGCCAATCCAGTTGGCTGGCGTTGCTAATGGCAGGGCTGGGGGGCGGAATTTCCGCGTCGCTGGGGGGCGGGATCGGCTGTTGCGTCCAGGGGGCCAGGGCCTCGGCGACGGCAGCCGGTGTCGCGTAGCGGTCATCGGGCTTTTTGGCCATCATCTTGCGGATCACCATCTCCAGATCGGGAGGCACGTCGGACCGCATTCGAGAGATTGCCGTTGGCTCTTTCTTCTGATGCGCGATCAACTTTTGGGCCACGGTCGCTCCCTCGAACGGCGTCTTGCCCGTCAGTAGGTAGTAGAACGTCGCCCCCAAGCTGTAAATATCCGTGCGAATATCAACTTTGTGACTATTGACGGCCTGTTCGGGGGACAAATAATCGGCGGTGCCCAAGATGCCTTTCTCGTTGTACTGCATGGTCAGCATGTCGCTTTCATCCTCGAATAAGCGTGCCAAGCCCATGTCCAAAATTTTGATCACTCCTTGCCGATCCACGAGGATATTGCCCGGCTTGATGTCGCGGTGGACCCAACCGGCCTCGAAGGCGTACTGCAACCCCTGAGCGGCTTGGCGGATGTAGTGGGCCGCCCGTTCAAAGGGGAGCGGGCCGATTTTCTGCACCAGCTGCCGCAGGTTGATCCCTTCGACGTATTCCAGCACCATGAAATGCCGCTGCCCCTCGCAATCCACGTCATAAGCATGGACGATGTTGGGGTGATCCAGCATCCCAGCGGCGCGGGCTTCGCGGAAGAAACGCTGAACGATCTCTTGATCCTGACATTTTTCCAGGGAAATGACCTTCACCGCCACCAGCCGGCGCATTACCGGATGGGTGCAGAGATAGACTTCCCCCATGCCACCGCTGCCCAACAAGTCGAGGACGCGATACTTGCCGATGCGCAGCCCTTCCCCCTTGTGCAACAACAATTGTCGAGCCTGGTAGCGAGTCAACAAACCGGCCGTTACCAGTCGAGCGGCCATTTTGCTGGAATCCAACGAACCGTTCATGGCCGCGATACTTCGCCGCCACATGTCCTCCAATTGTTTGTCATCGATTAGACCACTTTGGCACACATTATCCTTGAACTCATCAAGTTGAGTTGATACGGCCATGGGGGTACCTTTCCGAGACGGGAAAAGTTCCAGTGGGGGAATGAGGGGGAATCCATACAGGCGAAATGCACACAACTATTCCAGTCGCTTTGGACGATGGGAACCGCAGGTTATTTCCCCAGCAACTTCAATAACCTTATATATTGTGCTACTTTTTACTTCCTCACGCAACCAAAATTGTCCGTGATTTCAGAAGATTGTGCCCGAGCGAATCGATCAGCACTCTTACCCATCTCGTAAGGATTTGCTTTTTCCACGCGGCATCCGATTTGCTACAATGAAGAAACCGAGCGACTCCAGACAACTATCTTCTTCACATACGAGGTGACTTATGAGACACACACGAAACTGGCTGGCGTTGGCCTGCGTGATAGGGGTATTGATAGGATCGACGCCGGGGAGCAACGCGCAATCCCAAGCCGGCAAGGTAGGGCCGAGCGCCGACGAGTGGAATCGGACGGTGGATCAAGCCATCGCCTATCTGCGTAAAACGCAAGCCCCCGACGGCAGCTGGAGCAAGAACCTGAATCCGGGCATCACCGGCGTCGTGGTCACCGGCCTGCTCCAGACCGGTAAAGTCAAGCCGGAAGACCCGATGGTCGAGCGCGGCTTGAAATACCTGGAATCGCTCATCAACGTCAAGGCGGGGCACCTCGCTGGCCCGGAGCCGCGCCCACAGTTGCTCAATTATGTCACCAGTATCAACGTCATGGCGTTTTCGGCGGCCAACAAGCCGGATCAGTATCAGAAGGTCATCGGCGACGCCGCGGAATACCTCAAGAAATTGCAATGGGACGAAGCCGAGGGGAAAAAGCCCAGCGATGATTTCTACGGCGGGGCCGGCTACGACAGCCAATCGCGGCCCGATCTGTCCAACACGCAATTCTTCCTCGATGCCCTGCAAGCCGCCGGCATCGGCAAGGACGATCCGGCCGTGCAAAAAGCGTTGGTCTTTGTCAGCCGCTGTCAGAACCTCAAGAGCGAGCACAACACGGCCCCTTGGGCAGGCAAGATCAATGACGGCAGCTTCATCTATAGCGCCGCGGGGGGCGGCCAGACCAAGTCGGAAGAGACCCCCGACGGCGGGCTGGTCGGTTACGGCACCATGACCTACGCTGGCATCAAGAGCATGATCTACGCGGGGGTCTCCAAGGACGATCCGCGCGTGCGGAAAGCGCTGGAATGGATTCGCAACAACTACACCGTGGACGCCAACCCCGGCATGCCCAAGATCTTCGCCGAGCGCGGTTTGTACTACTACTATCACACGATGGCCAAAGCGCTGAACGCCGTAGGGCAGGACCACATTGAGGATGCCGCTGGCAAGCAACACGACTGGCGGGCCGACCTAACCGCCGCCCTCGCCAAACGCCAACGGCCCGACGGCAGCTGGGTCAACGAAGCCGATCGCTGGATGGAAGGCGACCCGCACCTGGTCACCGGCTACGCCCTCATGGCGTTGAGCTACACCAAGCCGAAGTGACAACCGCGAAAGATTGACGCGCTGACGATCCCAGGGGGCCGGTTTGTTTTCCCAGAAAATGAACCGGCCCTCTTTTTTCCCCTTTGGTTCTTGACATTGACCCTCACGACGCTTTTGCCTACTATCCCGCCCCCGATGCGCGACCGGTTGGCTGGGAACAAGAGAAGATGGCGAAGGTAGGCGCCTCGTTATGGTCTTTCTTGGTCGAGCGGAGAATAGCGCGTCGCTTCCTTTACGGCGGAATGCAGGTGGACAATGTCCTGGCGGAAGTGGCTAATCCGAAGCCTGGTCTTGTCCGTCGTGGTGGTCGGAGCCAGCGCCCTTTGGGTGTTTCAAAGCTACACCAACCCGGCGGCCATGCGCCAACAAGTCATTGCCAAGCTCGGCAGCCATTTCCCCGGAGCCACCATCACGGTGGATCGCGCCAGTCTGCGGTTGTTGGGTGGCATTTCCGTCACCGATATGCGCATGACCCGGCGTGACGACCCCGACAAACTCGATTTTTTCTATGCCCCTTCTTCGATCATTTATCACGACAAGGAACTGTTGCTGCAAGGTAAACTGGCCATTCGCAAGATCGAATTGTTCCGCCCGCGTTTGCACGTCATCCGTTCCAGCAACGGCCAATGGAATCTGTCCGACATCCTCAGCGCGGTGGACCCGACGAAGTCCTTGCCCACCATCGTCATTCACGATGCCACGATCCTGTTCGAGGATCGTCACGTCGGCGGCGACCGTCGCTCCGGCTCCTCCACCCCAGCCGCCAATGTGGTCCGCTTGGAAATCAAGGATGTCGATATGACGCTCCTCAACGATCCGTTGCCGACCGTGTTGTTTCGCGGCAAGGGGCAAGCGGAGTTGATGGAAGCGGTTCATGTGACTGGTAAGTGGCAACGCGCCAACCGCGAATTCGTGCTGAACCTGGAAGCGCCGAACATTCCGGTCGGTCTGCCGTTGATCCAGTGGCTGTCCGCCTATCAGCCGGCCCTGGCCGAGCAAGCACGTCAGCTCGAAGGGAAGGGGCATTTACAACTCGACCTCAGTTATCACCCCAATGACCCGAAACCGTGGTATCACGACGTGCGTTGGCGACTGGAACAAGGAAAACTGCGCCATCCGCAACTGCCGCTGGTGCTTGATGACTTGTCCATGACGGTTCATTGTGCGGGGAACCAAGTGCGGCTGGAGGAATGCCACGCGCGTTCCGGGGAAACCGAGGTACAGTTACGCGGCTGGGTGCGGCAGGCCGCGGTAGTGAACCGGCGGCGGACGCCCGCGACTGGCATTTCCGAGGTGGACGACTTCATGCCGGAAGGGGCCGATTTTCAGGGGGAAGTCCAACTGACCAACCTGCGCCTCACCCCCGAATTATTCGCGCGCCTACCGGACAGCCTGCGCGATTTTCACGAACTGTATCGACCCGAGGGCTTGGTGGACGTCCGGTTGCACTTCGACCGGCAATCCGGTATTTGGAAACGGCAATGTCTCCTGAATGCCAAAGATATATCTTTGAATTGCTGTTATTTTCAGTATCGACTGGAAAACGTACGTGGGAAAATCCATCACCATTTCGACGCCAGTTCCGCACGCAAGCATACCGACGTGAACCTGGTCGGCCATGCGGGGAAGTTGCCGATCACCATCCGCGGCTTCGTGACAGGGTTGGCCCCCGAGCACGAAGTAGCCCTTCAAATTCAGGGAAAAGACATTCCCATTGACGACAACCTCATCAAAGCGTTGCCTGATGCGTATCAAGGCCTGGCCCGTTCCTTCCACGCCACGGGGAAGGGGGACGTGGTCGCTTCGATTCGCAAAGCCGCCCAGGCTCATGACTTTCACAATCATTTCCTGGTCCGTTTTCATGACGCGGCGCTGCGCTATGATCGCTTCCCCTATCCCTTGCGGCAGGCCAGTGGGGTGTTGTCGATCCAACCGCGCCAAGGCTGGGAATTCCGCGATTTTCAGGGGCTGCATGAAGGCGGAGAAGTTCGCGGTTGGGTGCGCATGCAACCGACCGCGCAGGGGGATCGGCTGGTGTGGGAGTTTCAGGGAACCAACCTCCCCTTGAACGACGACTTAAAAAAGGCCCTGCCGGTTCCCGTGCAACAGACCTGGCAAATCCTGAATCCCGCTGGCCGCGTTTCGTTCATCGCGCAGATGGACGTTCTTCCCGATCAGCCCCCCGATTTACATGTTTCCGTTAATATCCACGAAGGCTCCGTGCGACCGGATGTCATTCCTTACCATCTAGATCATGTCAGCGGCACGATTCACTACACGCCGCATGGCATCTACTTGGGACGTTTCGATGGCAGTCATGGCCCTACGCAATTGGGTCTGGAACGAGGCGTCATCCATCTGGAACCCGAAGGGGGATATTATGTGCGTCTGGATGGCTTGAGCGGCAATCCACTAGTGCCGGACGAGGATCTGGCGGCGATTTTGCCGCAGTCCCTGCGGAAGCTATTTGAAGGACTGCATTTCACCGAACCGTTTCGCTTCCGCACGCAGCTGATCGTGCAAATGCCAGCCACGGTGGGACAGCCCCCTATCGTCTTCTGGGACGGCGGAGTCCACCTGTACAACGTCGCGCTGCGGACCGGCGTGCCGCTGGAAAAAGTCTTTGGTCAGGTTCATTGTCGAGGACGACACAATGGGCGGCACTTGGAGGGGATCAAGGGGAATATCCTGCTCCAGCAAGCTAGTTTGTTTCGGCAACCCTTGCACGACATTCATGCCACGCTGCTGGTGCCGCCGGATGCCCCCGACGTGTTGCTGTTTCCCAATCTCAAGGCGCGTCTGTTCGGCGGGGAGATTGGCGGCGCGGTTCGCCTGGAGTTTGGACCGACTCTTCGCTATGACGTCAATCTGACGGCTCTGCAAATCAAACTGGAGCAGTTCCGGCAGCACAATTTGACCGAAGAGAGTGAAATTAGCGGTGACGTGATGGCCCGCCTATACCTGAGCGGACGTGGCGGCGACTTGAACACGCTGGAAGGTCACGGCAGCATCGACGTCCCCAAGGGGCGCTTGTACAACTTGCCGGTCTTGTTCGATTTACTCAAAGTTCTCGGCTTGCGCTGGCCGGACCGCACCGCCTTCGAGGAGGCCCATAGCGCCTTCGCGATTCGGGGCCAACGGGTTCATGTCGAGCGGCTGGATTTGTATGGCAATCCCATCAGTTTGTCAGGTCAGGGGGAATTGAACCTGGATGGCAGCGATATTCAGCTCGATTTCTTCGCGGTGTGGGGTCGGTTGTCGCAAATCTTGCCGCCGATCTTGCGTGCCATTCCGCCGACCATCGGCCAATCCCTTCTGAAAGTCAAGATGCGGGGTCAGGTGGGAGACGTGCAATTCGAGAAGGAACCGGTGCCGATCGTGGTGGAACCGTTGGAAAAATTCATCAAGCGTTTGCGGCACCGGGAAGAGAACCAGGAAGCGACCCCGACTCGTTTGTGGCCGCGCTTGGTGCGCTCGAAAGAGGAGCGCGAGACGCCGCGCCCCTCCCCCGCGCGAAAAGGACTGAATTTTCGCGCCACGGGAGCCGATGATTAGATCGTGCGTCCGCTCCTTTGAGGCGATTGGGATCGATGTGCCGTGGGAGAACGGTGAGGTGAAGAGATAGGCTCCCTGATGACGTGCATCGCCAGGGGCTTGACACTCTTTTTTCGCCGCGACCCGCCCGGATCGGAGGCCTGTGTGTTTGGCTGTATCCTGCACCGCATGATCCTCTGGGAGCTGGTCAAAGTCTTTATTCTGTCGCTGATTGGCTTGACCGGCATGGTCCTCCTCGGCGGCGTCGTCACCGAAGCGACGCAACGGGGACTGACCCCGGTGCAGATCATGGCCCTGGTGCCGCTTATCATTCCCAGCACGTTGCCCTACACGATTCCCACGACTACCTTGTTCGCTGTGTCGCTGGTCTATGGGCGACTAGCCCATGACAATGAAATCCTGGCCATCAAGGCTGCCGGCGTCAACGTGCTCAAGGCTCTCACGCCCGCCGTGTTCCTCGGCATCGTGATGAGCGCCGTCACGATGGGGTTGTACTATCAGTTCATCCCCTACACCTACATCATGATGCGCGGCTTGTTTTTGAAGGATGTTGAGGAAGTTCTGTACACCATGCTCAAGAACGAGCGCTGCATCAAACACCCCAAGCTGAATTACGCCATCTGGGTGCAGAAGGTAGAAGGACGACGCTTGGTCAATCCCTACTTCAAACGACGCACCCCTAACGGCATGTACGACCTGGTGGCGCACGCCCGCGAGGCGGAGCTGCGCGTCGATGCGCGCAACAACCAAGTGCTAGTCCACATGCGCTATGGGGAGGTGTATAGCGAGGAGAACTCCACGCGGGCCTACTTCGACGACAAGATATGGGAGGTTCCTTTACCCCCTTCCCCCTTTAACGTCATGGAAAATCGTCGGCCCCGCGAGTTGGCTTGGAACGAGATCGAGCAACGCCGCGACGAAATCCGCCAGGAAGTCGAGGAGGTCAACGCCGAAATCGCTCTGGCGGCGTCCCGATCCCTGCTCACCCAAGCGCCGCAACACTTGGCGCAACACTTGGAATCCCTCAAGTTCAAGAAATTCTTCGCTGAGCGGGAGTTGCATTCCTTGGCCATCGAGCAGCAAATGCGCCCGGCGATTGCCGTCGGGTGTTTCTGCTTCGTGCTGGTGGGATGTCCAGTCGGCATCTGGCTCAGCAAAAGCGATTATCTGAGCGCCTTTATCACCTGTTTCCTACCCATCGTCTTGCTCTACTATCCGCTGCTGTTGTGCGGCTCCAACTTGGCCCGCGACGGCAACATCCATCCGGCCTTGACGGTCTGGTTCGCCAACGTGTTGATCGTGCTGATCGCCGTCTTCCTTTTCCGTCGGTTGCTCAAGCATTGAGTGACTGCTGCCAATGCCTACTCTCACGCTGGCCGCTTGCGGGCGCGCGGTCTCCGCGATACGATACTCTCGCGTCGAGAGGCGACGTGGATTTCGTTGACACCGCATGAGGATAACACCATGAGAGCTACATCGCGTTGGGTTCCGTTGCTGCTTACCGCTGGTCTGGGGATGGTCGGATGGGAAACCGCCGTCGCCGCGGATGCCATTACCCCCACGGAGACGATTCGTCTGTTCAATGGCAAGGACTTGACGAACTTCTACACCTATCTCGGCGCGCCGCAAAAAGGGGAAAAACCGCTGGGCAAGAACAACGATCCGCTAAAGGTCTTCACGGTGCAAGATGGCATGATCCGCGTTTCCGGCGAGGTGTTCGGCTGCTTCGTGACTGAGAAGGACTATGAAAATTATCACCTTGTCGTCGAATTCAAATGGGGGGAAGAGACCTTCGCGCCGCGCAAGGATCGCGCTCGGGATAGTGGCATCTTGCTGCACTGCGTCGGCGAGGACGGCGCGGCGGGCGGCGTCTGGCTGGAGTCCGTCGAGTGTCAAATGATTGAAGGGGGGACCGGTGATTTCATCCTGGTACGCGGCAAGAATATTCCCACCTTGACCGTGGAAGCCGAGGAGCGCGGCGGTCAATACTACTACAAGCCCGGCGCCCCGCCTGTCACCCGCAAAGGAGGCCGGATCAACTGGTACGCTCGCGATCCCAACTGGAAGGACGTGAAAGGCTTCCGCGGCGCTCAGGATGTGGAAAAGCCCGTTGGTGAATGGAACACGCTGGAAGTAATTTGCGACGGCGACAACATCACCAACATCCTTAACGGTACAGTCGTCAACGTCGGCACCAATTCCAGCCACACCAAGGGCAAGATCCTCTTTCAATCCGAAGGGGCCGAAGTCTTCTTCCGCCGCATCGATTTGAAACCGTTGGCGAAGAAGTGAACATCCACACGAGGAAGGATCGGAGCGTTCGACGAACAACATCCCGGCGCGCTAGGATCCTTCCTCCTTCAAATCTCCGTTCTCTTCAGCACCAGCAACGACACTTCGGGTCGGCAGTTAATGCGCAAAGGTTGCTTGCCAGCCAAGCCACGGCTGACATGCAGGAGCGTCGGTGGTTCATCGAAGAGGCCGGCGTCGTAGCGGCGGCCAAATGTACTGGGGACGAATAGGGAGCCGATGCCGGGCAAGCGGATTTGGCCGCCGTGATTGTGCCCAGCCAGCATCAGGCCAATCCCATGACGCTGGCACCACGGCAAATTGTCAGGCGTGTGACTCAAACAGAGGCGAAATGGGCCGGCGGGACAGGAGGAAAGGTCCGGTTCTGGACAAAACCACGGCCCTTCGTGTCCCACCACGATCAAAGGCAACCCATGAACGTCGAGCTGGGTCCAGCGGTTGCCCAAGACGTGAAACCCCACGCGCCGCAACCGGCGGCGCACCAAGAGCGGATCATGGTAGTAATCATGATTGCCCAATACGGCGAAAGCGGCGATCCGCCAGCGCAAGCGACCCAACAGCGGCACGATCCAACGATGATGGTGGTGGCTATCAACCACGTCCCCCGTCAAGGCTACCAAGTCTGGCTGCCAGCGCTGACAGCGTTCCAGAATGTGGGCATAAAAAGCCTTGTCCGGGATGCCGCGCAAGTGCAAGTCGGACAGGTGCAGGATGCTGAGGCCATCCCAAGCGGAAGGTAAGCCATGGAGGGACACTGTTTTGACATTACAATCGACGCGGAAAATATCGTTGCCTGGCAAGCCCACCATCCAACGATGCTGGCCTCGACCCAGCGGTCGCCAGCCTAGCTCGGCGGGGACATCCACGGTTTCGGTGTGATTACTACGCAGCACGCCCGGCTTGCGCAGGCGCCATTTCAAGACTAAAGCGCATGGCACGGCCACCACGCCTAGCACCATACAGATACCGATGTAGGCCACACCGAAAACGGGCCACGCCGCATGGGAATAGACTCGCGGCGCCGGCATATTCCAACCCCACAGCGACCACCACAACACGGGCAGTGCCAACACTACCAGGCCCAAGAACAACCGCACGGAGCGCAACAGATAACGCGGCCAGGGTTGAGCATAAATGCGATTGAGAACAAACAGGACCAATCCTCCGTGGCCGATCCAAGCCACGGCCAGCCCGACAGCGAACACGGCAGAATTCCAGAACTGACACGCGATCATTCCCTTGATCCTTTGTCTAAGGCCTGGTTTCACGCGCGGCGCTTCTCCGAAGCGTCGCGTTACCGAATCAAGCCGAACTACGACGGCGCGGCGGCCGGCTGGGGTGCGTTGTTGGACGGTGGCGGGGGTTCCTCGTCGGATGTTTCCAGGGAATCGATGAGCTGATCGACGCGGAAGGGTTTGTACAAAACGAAGCGCAGTCCTTCTTGGCGGGCCTTGACGATGGAGTGCGACGGGTCGTAACCGAAGGCCGTCATCAAAATGACCCGTGCCCGCGGCTGCGTTTGCCGCATATGGCGAAAGACTTCATAGCCGGATAGATCCGGCAAGCGGATGTCGGCGAGAATGGCGTCATAGGTGCTCAGACGAGCCATCGTCACGGCTTCCTTGCCGTCGCGGGCGGTTTCCACCACGCAACCGAACCGCCCCAACAGGCCATGCGCGGAGCGGCGCACGCGCTCGTCGCTGTCGGCCACCAGCACGCGCATGCTTTTCAAGCGGGGATGGGGCGTGCCGCCAGGACCGACCGCCGCCGGCGCGGGGGCCAGGTCCTCGCCCACTTTCTGAATGCTCTGTTTGATCAAGCGGGCGCTGACCAAAATGGTTTTGAGTTTGTCCGCCAGCTCCGGTTCGTGGCCGATATAGCGATCCAGCACGGCCGTCGCTGCTACTAGGATGTCATCCACTGGCAGGGCCACTTCTCGGCTGATCGCCTCGATGGACTGCGAGGCGGTGGAGCGTTTCTCGGCTGTCAGCAGTTCCAGCGTGTGCAAGGCGCCGGCGATTTCTCGGCTGAATATCTCGGCGAACTGCATGTCCCGTTCGGTGAAAGCGTTCCAATGGGGGCTTTCGACGTTGAACGTGCCGATGACCTGATCTTGGAAGAGGATGGGGACCGTCAACGAGCTGCGCGCGCCGGACGCCCCTTCGATGTACAGCGGATCGTTGGCGGCGTCGGGGCACAAGTAGCTCTTGCCGGTGGCGGCCACGAAGCCTGTCACGCCATTGCCCACCGCTTGGGCATACAGCACGCGGCTGGCGGCGGCGGGCGTCATCCCTTCTTGCAACAACGGCTCCAGCTTGCCGGTCTGTCGATCCAGCAAGCGAATTTCGATGACATCGTAATGCAATAAGTCATGAATGAATTTACGGATGTTCAGCTTGAGCAGTTCGATCCGTTCCTCAACGGTCATTTCGGCCAAGTCTTCCGGCGCCAGGGCGGCCATCTCTCGCCCGGCTTGGTGCAGTGCGTCGAGTTTTTGTTGTTCCTGAATCTCGGCCGTCACATTGCGCGTGAGGCTGATGAGCTGGCTGATCCGGCCGTTCAGGTCGTGGACTGGAACGACGTGTAGCTCCAAATAACGGTTGTCGCGGCAGTGCAAACGGGTCGTCACGGCCTTGCCGGCCAAGGCGGTGAAGAAGGGGGAGTAATCCGGTCCAATCGTTTCCGGTGAGCCGAGCACCTCGTAAAAACCGCGTCCCTGCACCGGCTTATCGCAGTAGGCCTCGAAGGTCGCGTTGGCCCAGCTCACGCGCAATTGCGGATCGACCAGCGCCACGCCCTCATCGAGGGCTTCCAGAATTTGTTCCGCTTGCAGTAGTTGTTGAATCCGCTCGTGGATTGCTGGGTCGCTGACATCGACATAGATGCCATCGAATTTTTCGGATTGAAACAGAGATATCCCGTGGTTGGGATGATCCGCGCGGATCAACTCCGCCTCCGGCAGACAACGCTTCAGCACTGGGAAGGTTGTCCCGGCAGGGCCAGCCACGATCAACAGGCGGGGTCGATCCGCCACGATGGGTTGTTCCTTGTTCAATGCGACGACCAGCTTTCGGAAGCGAACATTCGGTAAGCGGCAAGAAGGCGACATTCCTCCTAGCACGGGAAGTATCATCGGAGTTTTCCGATCGTGTCGCGGCGCCCAGGGACCACAAAAAGGACAACGAACACTGCTTGGTAACGCCCTTCTCCCGCGACACTTCGCCGAGGCATCGTTTGTCTTTTTCGGACCACTTGGGCAAAAAGCGGTTTACCCCTCTGAAATTCGATGGTTTTCATTGGTATTATAATCTGTTGTTTTCTCTCCTACAAGGCGGCACGAACCAGGGCCGTTTGATATTGCAAGGTGAGTAAAGTGAGTCCTACGTCGTTCTGGAACTTACGTCGAATCGCCTTACCCAGGTTGAAACAGCAAACGGCCCTGGGGCACGAACGGCATTACAATGC
>JBKBIP010000009.1:35494-54119 GCA_046297495.1 Gemmataceae bacterium
GCCCACGGTATTTGAGCTGCCAATCCCTTTACCGTGGAGCTGGTAGCGGACCAACCGCTCCGGCTCGGCTTCGAGACGCTGCAAGGTCACTTCCAAGGTGCCGCGCACGAACGACAGACCAGGCCGCACCACCCAGCGGGCCGACGTCTCATCCGCCTGCGCTCCGGGTTCCAGACCGGGGAGGCAGGTCAATAGAAAGCGCGGATCGCTCAACTTGTCCCAAACCGCCATTGGCGCCAGGGGAAACACTTTGTCACCTTCAAAGCGTAACAACATGAGAATGATGTCCTTCGCAAAAAGCAGAAGCGAGCGGGGGCCGTCAGGCCCCTGGTATAAGGGCGTCATCAGCGAACACACGCCTCCCACGCCATTTTCCTCAACATGAGCGTGCGAATGGTGCAATAATAAGGCGGGACCGGCGAATAATACAAGTGAAGGATGGTGTCACGATTGTCGGCCAGGAGACACAAACGATGATGCAAGCAACCACTCCCCCCCAGCAATGGGCGGAACGACTGTGCCGGCCTCAACGTGTCGGCCTGTTCGGCCAGCGCGGCGTGGGCAAGACGACGTTTCTGACCATGCTGTATCGAGAAGCGGTCAGCGGCCGGCTGCCGGGGCTGCGCTTGGCTGCCGCGGACGCCCGCACGGCGGAATACCTCTCCGATAAGATTCACCAGCTCGAAGCCGGCCAAACCTTGCCCGCCACCTTGGCCGAGACGGAGCTGCGTTTTCATCTGTATCATGGTGACACACGACTAGAACTGATCGGGCGGGACTACCAGGGGGAACACATCGCCCTGGGCCGGCATGAGCCGATCTGGGATTTCTTCCAAGAATGTGATGCCGTTTGGCTGTGTCTGGATGCACAAACCTTAACCAACCCCGTCGAGCGCTTCCGCCGCCAGCAAGAGATCGAACAGCTCATCGAGGCGTACTTGGCCGTCGAGCCGGAACGGCGCATGGATCGGCCCATCGCCTTGATCATCACCAAGGCCGATTTGTTGGACCAGGCAGCGGCCACGTCGTTGGACTCCTGGCTGACCCAGCTGGGCATGACGTGTCATGCCCTGGAAACGCATTGCACGCAGCGCGGCTGGTTCGCCGTCAGCAGCTTGGCGGCGCTGGTGGCGGGAATGGCAAACGGGGGCCGTCAGGCCCCTGGTGACTCGCCTCAACCAGCGTCATTCCCCCTCCCACTCGCTCAGCCACTTCTCTGGCTCGCTCAAGCCCTTCAGGTACAAGATGAAACCCGTATGACACGCTTATGGGACCTGGCCAGCCAACAGCTCGATGTCTTGGAACGCTGCCTGGCCTGCTTCACCCAACGCTATCCCCAAGCCGAGATGTCCATCCTATATCGCCACCGCTTGCGCAAGCTGCGCTGGCAACGTCGCCGCCGCCGGTTATTGGCGACGGCGGCCATGGTGAGTGTGGCGTTGGCCAGCTTGTGGGGCTACGAAGCCTGGGGCCGGCATCAAGTCGAACGCTTTGAAGCGGAGAACGGCGATAATCCATCAGCAGTTTTGCGGCGCTGGCAGGAGTATGAACAATGGCATCCGACCCGCTATTACCTGGGTGCCGCCGCCGTGGAACGGGACGCGCGGCACCTGAGCCAGTTGGCCCAACGGGTTCATGAACAGCAGCGCGACGGGCAGTTGGCCGAGCTGCGCCGCCGGGCCAAGGACCCCGACGCCGACCCCGAAGCGATGTGGCGGCTATTTCTAGACTTTCGGACGTCTTTTCCCGAAGTGAGCATTGACAGCGACTTGGAACAGCTGCGTTATGACATCAAACGGCGCCACGACGAGCAACGGGCGGAGAAGGCCCGGCACGCGCTCGAAGGCCTGGTCAGCGCTGAAAGCAACGGCACCAGCTTGACCGATCTGGTGGCCCTAGCCGACGCCTTCATGCACCAATACAGCGACACTGCGTTGGCGGCGGAAGTTCGACAACGCAAAGGAACTTACTTACGACGCATCGACGCCCAAGCCATCCAAACGGCCCGCGACTACTCGGCCAAGCAGCCATTCAACTTCCAGACGCGCATGAATCACTATCAACGCTATCTGGACAAGCACGCCACTGATGGGGAATATGTGGACGAAGCGAAACAAGCGCTGCGGACCATCGCCGACGCCTGGGACCGGCACGACTTCCGGACCATCCGGGATCACTTCACGTCCCGGCCGGGTGAAGTGGATAGTTTGATGACGCGCTGCCGGGCTTACCTCGCCGTCCATCCGCAAGGCCGCTTTACGCAGGCCGCCAAGGACCTATTGCGCTGGAGCGAGCAAGTGACCGCTCCACGCGACTACCGCGTCACCTTGCGCGGCGGCGACTTGGATCGTAAAATCGGCCATTGGTTGAGCTATTGGGGGCCGGATTTATCCGTGGTGGTCGAAGTGAACGGCGAACGCTACGGGCCAAGCAACATCGTCAAGAACAGCCACACGCCGCAATGGAACTATGAATTTCCCCGCCCGATCCGCTGGAAGCTAGGCGACCCGGTGCGCATCATCGTTACCGATCACGATTACAACAATCGCGTGGTGCTGGAAATCGCCTCGGCGGCGGGGGACCCGCTGGGCATGCGTCTGTTGTCCGGCGACGCCTGGTCCGGCCTTAGCCGAATTACCTTTGAATCGAATTTCTGGATGCCGAATTTGCCCGCGGTGGAGGAAGGATTCGTGCAACGATGAAGGAGGAAGGATAAACGATGAAGTGGTGGAATATACCTCGTTCATCGGTGCGGGTGTGCAATCCCTTCGGGGTAGGCGAATGGATGTCGCTGCTTGACCCAGGGTGCGCTCGCCGCGCGAACGACCCTGGGCTAGGTAGTGGCATGCTTTCAGCGTACCAAGAAAATGGCGATCTTGCCTGGCGTATGTCATCCGTGAGCAAACCGCTCTAATCGATGAGATTCGGCGGATTGACTCCGGCCACGAACAGCCCGCCGCCGAACATCGGATCATAGGCGAAAAATTCATCGATCAGCGCGATAGCGCCGACCTGCAATTCCCAGACCCGGACCAAGGGACCGACAAACGTACCTTGAATCGTCGTTGAGCTACCTTGATTGAATTTAGGAATACCATTCTGAGTCGGCACGGGGCCTGGCGCAGTGAGGATGTATTCCTGGCTGGTTATCTCGAATTCGCCGCCGCCACAACCACAATCTGGTAGATGCAGCTGGTTGCCAATAGGGGTGACGCCGACGCGCACGCCGCCAAGGAAGCTCGCGTCGTAGGCGAAGTAGCTGGCCAAGGTGATGAGATTCAAGCCATTGAAGACTTTGACGTGCGGGCCGCCTCCCGCGCCCGCGCCGGTGATGATGTCATCGAAGCCGTCGCCGTTGATGTCGCCGCTGGCCACATACACCCCGCCGGTGAAGGTGGGATTGTAGGCGAAGAAGCTACGAATGGTGGTCCCCGCCGCGTTAAAGGCTTTCACATGGGGGCCACCGCCAGGCCCCGCGCCGGTGAGGATTTCATCCAAGCCATTGCCCGTGACATCGCCAGCGGCTACTCGGACGCCCCCCGTGAAGGTTGGGGCATAGGCGAAGAAGCTGCCGAGCGGTCCTGGCAATTGGGTAGCAACGCCGCCAGCGATTTGAAACGAGCGGACATGCGGCCCGCCCCCCGCGCCCGCGCCAGTGATGACTTCCACGCCAGGATTGCCGTTCAGCTCCCCCACACCGACATACACGCCGCCGGTGAAAGTGGGACTGTAGGCGAAGAAGCTGGCTAGCACAGCCGAGGGAGCGATCATGCCGTTGGGCAGCACCTCATCGAGCTTGGTGCCGTCGATGACCTTGACGTGAGGCCCCCCGCCAGGCCCCGCGCCGGTGATGATGTCCGGGACACCGTCGCCGTTGACGTCCCCCACCGCCACGCGCACACCCCCCAGGAAGGACGGATGATAGGCGAAAAAGCTGGCGATGACGTTCCCTTCCGCATCGAACACCTTCACATGCGGTGTCGTCCCCGCGTCAGCACCCGTGGCGATGATAGTGGATATGGAAGGCTCTTGAACCTCAAAAGCGCCAATGTCCACCGTGCCAAACTGGATGCGCAGGAAGTTCGGGCCGCGCTGATCGAAGAAAGGGGGACCAGGGAAAGGCGGGTTTTCGATGGCGTCGTTGTTCCCCGCGTTGATGGCCAAGCTGCCCGGTAGCAAGGCATGGGTCAAGGTAGGTCCGCCATTGTCCGCCAGCACGGGATCGAGGCCGGACGGCACGTTGAGCAAATCGCTCCCCAGCCAACCGTCGCTGTCGGTATCGTCGCTGACCAAATTATTGCCTAGGCTATTCACTGAACCCAGGAAGTCGGGGCCGAGGTCAGCGGCATTTTCGCCGAGGATGGTATTTTGCAGTGTCATGGATGAGTCATCGAAACTCTCGAAACCGGCGAAGATGCCGCCGCCCAAGCCTTCGCCGTCGATCCCCGCCGCTCCCGTAGCGATCCCGCCCGCAGCCACGTTTTGGGTGATGGTGACATTGGTAAGGAAGTGCGGCACGCGTTCGTCACAGCCGCAGCCGGTTCCGCTGTAAATAGCGCCGCCAAAGCCGCTGCCCGCGAAAGCTTCTCCTTCTGGGGCCGTTGCCTGGCCGCCAAAGGCTTGATTGCCGGAGAAGGTGCTGTTGGTGATGATCACGGGACGAGAAAAGACGTTAAAGCCGGTGAACAAACCGCCCCCATAACCTTCACCACCGAGAGCAAAAACATCATCATCATCGGCAAAATTAACCCCATCACCTCCTGCCACGACGTTCCCTGAGATCGTGCTGCCGTATATCACCATCGTGCCGGAGACAAATTCGAAGCCGTTGAAGATGCCACCGCCATGCCCCTCGCCGCCGACGCCTATCGTAAAGCCGCCGCCAGAGCCTAGCACGCCTTCCCCGCCGATAGCTTCGTTGTCGGCAATGGTGCTGTTGAGGATATTGATGTCGCCACCCAATCCCTCGAAGCCCGTAAACAGGCCGCCGCCGTAGGCCGAACCACCGACGCCGCCGTTGAACAATTCATCAAAACCACCGAAGCCTTCCCCCCCCAGGGCGGAATTGCCAGAAATGGTACTATTGGTGATGTTTAATTCATGTCCCACCAAGAACAGACCAGCGAAGATGCCACCCCCCAGGGCGTCACCTCCAAAGCCCAGCGGGAAAACGCCCCCTTCTCTTCCAATGCTGACGCCACCGCCACCACGGGCGGTATTGTTCGACACGATACTGTCGCTGATGGTGACGAGGCCGGCAATTCCCTCGAAGCCCACGAACAGGCCGCCCCCCAAGGCGTCCCCCCCTTGCACGGTATTGTCGTCTCCGATGGCGTGGCCGCCAAGGGCTTGGTTATTGGTGATGACACTACCCTGCTGAATGGTGACCTGCGCGCGGTCGCTATAGATGCCGCCACCAAAAGCAAACCCTGCCGAACCGAAAAAGTCGTCCCCCCCTTCGGCCACGTTGCCGGATACTTGGGTGCTGTTCAGAATGAGCACGCCGCCATCGTTGTAGATGCCGCCGCCGAAGGCACTACCCCCCTCCGCGCCAAATGCGGTATTGTTTTGGATGACGCTATTCGTCAACGTCAAATCGACTTCCGTGTAGATGCCGCCGCCGAAGGCATTGTCCCCTTCCACGAGGGGAGCTTGGCCGTTTTGGATGGTGACACCGCTGATGATGACGGACAAGGGTTGATCGCCGGAATGAATTTGCAGCACGCGGTCGAAGAAACCGCTATCGTCCCACGGCCCCGCACTGATGATCGTGGTGGCCGCCCCGGCGCCGACGATGCGCACTATGCCCCCATTGGGTTTGTTCAAATCCAGATCACCGAATAAGCCTACGTCGTCGTTCCCCGCGCGCGTCAGCTCGTACACGCCGAGATTGCCGGGCAGGTTGATGGTGACATCAAGTTCCGTGGACGCATTGGCTTCCAGAATGGCTTCGCGCAAGCTCAAGGTGTTGGGATCCGCGTCCACAATGTCCAAGTTGGTGTTGACGTTGAGAATCAGAGCCGGCACGGTCCGATTTTCCAGCGCTTCCACAGTGAGACGATAGCGCTGGCGCCGTGATTTTCGGGATTTCCAGTCAGAAGATGATTCCTTTTGATTTTGATTCAACCAACGACGCCAGCCGTCGAGAAAGAACATGGTTACTCTCCATGAAACCAGAGGGAGGGACGTTAAGGCAGTCCAACTAATTCTCTTACTTTATGGGATCGAGAAAGATTCGACCATCTCGTGGTTATCCGTCTGTGGTTGCTTCATGGGAGTCATCGTTTCGCCCATGCTGCCACTACCCCGCGCGAACCAATCCATCGGAAAGGAACCGGCGCCGTACAACGAATATCTGGATGGTACCCCTGCTGTCTCTGCTCATACGATGGAATGTCCGGGCGCGAACATTCGCCAGCGCGCGCCGATCCAACCGCTCGGCCGCGATTCTCCCTTATCTTCGTCCAGTGGTCGCGGACACTTCGATGAGGAGTTGCATTTTCCTTAGTTCCCCTCCGAACGGTCTAACGGTCCAACGTCATAATCCATGCCTTCGTCAAGGTTCACGCCGTCTCAACCTCACAAAGAGCAATTTTGTGCTTGCCGCCGGTGGGCAGCTCTATGTGATCTACGCATTCAATCTCCACATGGATCGGCGTCTGGAAGAACTCGTGAACCATCCGCGTCAGCTCCCGCGCCGTGTTTTCATTCCAAGCACGATTGGGCACGACGCGAATCAACACGCGATCGACGGCCTTTTGCACGATCTGATACTGGTAGTAGCCCGTGAGGTTTTCCATATCGATGACCAGCGGCGAGCAATTCCTTCGCTGACCATTGGGAAGCACGAACATGGGACGCCGGCGTCCATCCACGCGCGACAACAGGGGGAGTCCACGGCCACACGGACAACGTTCCACACCCAAGGTGGCTTGATCCAAAATATCGTAGCGGATGAATGGTGCTCGAAAATTGTGCAAAGTAGTCAGCACAACTCGCCCCGTCTCCCCGGGTCGCACGGGACGTCCTTCGTCGTCGAGCACCTCCAAGATGACGTTCTCGGCGTGGACGTGCAGGCCGTGCCGTTCGGGACAGGGGGACGCCAGGTAGCCGGCCTCAGTGCAACTGTAGGTGTTATAGACCGGCACGCCGAAAGCGGATTCGATGCGCTGCTGTACTTCGGGCAACAAGGACTCGGCAATGACATGGATACCGCGCAAGCTCGGCACTGCTTTCCCTTCCTCGCGGATCAGGCCGGCCAGGAAATCGAGATTAGAGGGAAAATTCAGTAAATAATCCGGCTGAATGCGGCGCAACCACTGCAACATGACTCGCGGGTCCTGATGAATGTCCATTAAGTGACATGGACCCGATTGCACCAATTCGTTGATCTCCTGGTGCCAGAATGGAAAAACGACACCTTGCAGCAATTGCTCCAATTCGGCGCCGGTCTTACGCGTGGTGCGGATGGCCGCCAACACGCGGCGATGATCGAAGCCGCACCAGGCGGAATCGCGCAGGTAGAACGCGAACCACCAGGTATATACCATGTTGGTCTGCAATACCTCGACAGGGTAGCCGCTCGAACCCGAAGTGAAGGCACGTGCGGTGGCACGAGTACCCGGAGGCAAGGCGTCCGCGATGAATTCTTGTAGCTGTTGTTGGTACCTCTGCCTGTGCAACAAAGGAAGGCAGCGGAAATCAGCCATCGTGCGGAAATCGCCAGATTCCATGCCCAGATCGGCGAGCAGGCGTCGATAGTAAGGAACGTGCCTGCGGCAATGATCCAGCAACATGCGCAACTGCGTGAGTTGTCCTTGCTCGATCACTTCAGGGTCCAGCCATTGAGTACGTTCCAGCTCCAGGTAGGCGGCCCAAACCTGACTACCCTGCGGACGCGGCAAGGTAGGCCAGGTATTGCCGGGCAAGGTACGTAATTGGTAGTGCCAAGATGGAGTATGGCTTCTTACATGGGAGTGATGGGGTTGAGCAACCGCGGTTACTACCTCGATATTAGCCGTATCACTTTCTCGCACGTTACCAACAGAAGATGGTGGATAAGCATCTGTATCATCCACTTCACTGATAATCGCTTGTAGTTTACCACCGGGCGGAAGTTCGATACGTTCCACGGGGACCACATCCACTTGAATCGGGAACTCGAAAAAATCATGAACCATTTGGGTGATGCGGGACGGGTGCTCCGTACTCCAGTGATGATCAGGCACCACGCGGATAATGACATGATGAAGCGATTTTTGAATGATCTGAAATTGGGTGCCTACCCGTAAATGGCGCAAGCCCATGATGAGTCCCGTGGCAATTTTAGCGGAGCCGCCGGGAAGTCGAAACATGGGATGACGCTTACCTTGGATGTACGTCAATAATGGCAGTCCCCTACCACATGGACAACGTGCTGGCCCGAGCGTGGCCTCGTCCATGATCTGGTACCGGATGATGGGAGTCAGGAAGTTGTGCAAATGGGTGAGAACGACGTTACCCGTTCTCCCTGGTCGGCATGGTTGGCCCTGGTCGTCTAGCACTTCCAGTAGGACGTTCTCGGCGTGGACATGGTAGCCGTGGCCGTCCGGGCAAGGGGAGGCCAGACACCCCGCCTCCGAGCAACTGTACGTGTTCTTGACCGGGACGCCAAAAACCGATTCGATGCGCGCTTGGACTTCCGGTGATAGTATCTCGGCAATCGTTTGGATGGCTTTTAAGCTGACGATGCGCTCCCCGTCCCGTTCGATGAGATTCGCCAGGTACTCCAAATTACTCGGAAAGCTGAGCAGATAATCTGGTTGGATGTGGCGCAACCACTCCAACTGCCGACGCGGGTCCTGGTGGATGTCCATGCCAAAACAAGGGCCGGTTCGCAACAATGGTTGCAAGTGCGGGTTCCAGGTCGGACTGCTAACTCCTGCCAGCAACCGCGTCAATTCCGCTCCGGTCTTGCCGGTGGCACGGATGACCGCTAATTTCCCGCGCTGATCGATGCCGCACCATTCGGCGTCGCGCAGGTACGTTGCTAACCACCAAAGTTTGACTTCATTGGTCTGCAAGATATCAACAGGTATGCCGCTCGTGCCTGATGAGGATACCTTGCCGCTCGGTTGGGTACCGGTGGGTAATTGCTCGGCTCGAAACTGCGCGAAGCGCCCCCGAAACACATCACGTGGCAACATGGGGACCGCGCGGAAATCCTGCCACGTGTGGATGGCATCGGGACGGAGGCCGGCCTCGGTCAACACCTGACGATAATACGGAACATGTCGTAAACAATGTGCCAGTAACGTCCGAATCTGGGCGAGTTGTCCCTCTTCCAAGTGTTCACGGTCCAGCCATTGCGTCCGGTCCAATTCCAGATAGGCAGACCAAACACGACCAGCTTCGACGGACGGGAGACTGGGCCAAACATACCCGGCTGGATGCCGGAGAGGGAAAAAAGGACGAATCGCGCCATCTGGTTCTGATGGCTCCGGTTGCTTCACGGTGGCTGGCGGGGGTGCAGGTTGTTGAGGCGCTGTCGCCAGTTTGTTGATTTCATTCACGACGATCTGAAGCTTGCCTCCCGGTGGCAAAGGGAGACAGTCCAAACATTCCACCGTGACATGCACGGGGGCTTCCAAACACTCGTGTACCAATTCAATGACACGTTGCCGCGCGGCGTCTGACCAGCGACGATTGGGTATCAGACGTACTACCATTTGATCCACTGCTTGTTGCACGATCTGAAACTGGTGGCACACTCCCAATATACCAATGTTCGTGGAGAGAGCGGCACTACTTTTGAGACGCCCATCGGTTAATTGGAGCGCTGGCCGGCGCCGGCCCTGGATGCGCTCTATCAATGGCAAACCCCGGCCACAGGGACATGATTCCGGCCCCACTGTGGCTTCGTCTTGAATCTCATAGCGAATAAAAGGTGCCTGGAAGTTGTGCAGGGTAGTCAATACTACTCGCCCCGTCCCCCCCGGTGGGCACGGCTGATCGTTCTCATCCAGGATTTCCACGATGACATTCTCGGCATGGACATGTAACCCATATCCTTCGGGACAAGGGGACGCCACGTAACCAGCCTCGGAGCAGCTATACAAATTCTTCACCGGAACGCCAAAGCCGGCTTCGATCCCTTGCCGGTCTTCCTCGGTCAGGGTCTCCGCAAAGGACTGAATCAAGCGCAAGCTGGGGATGCGCCGCTCCTGTTCCGCCAACAAACCGGCCAAGCACGCCAAATTCAAGGGGTAACTTTGCAAGTAGTCGGGTTGAATGCGAAACAACCATTCCAATTGTTGGCGCGGGTCCTGGTGAATATCCATGACATGAAACGGACCCGTCGCCACCAGGGAATGCAACAGTTGGTTCCAGACGGGATGCGAAACTCCTTGCAGATGACGGCGTAGCTCCGCGCCGGTGGTGTCGGTGCCGCGAAGGGATGCCAGACAACCGCGATGATCAATCCCCGTCCACGCCGCGTCGCGCAGGTGACAGGCGAACCACCACAATCCGACGACGTTGGTTTGCGGCACGTCGAGGGGGACGCCGCTGGTGCCGGTGGTGTGGATACTCTCCGTTCGCGTCGTACCCGGTGGCAATGATATGGCGTTCAGTTGCGTGAAGTTCTCTTGATAGACTCTCCGCGTCAGGATGGGGAGGCGGCGTAGGTCTTCCAGAGAGCGGATGTCGTCCGGACTCAGTCTGGCTTCCGCTAACACGCGCCGATAATAGGGGACATGTTGAACGCAATGAGCCAACAGCAAGCGCAGTTGGGCCAGCTGGCCGGCTTCGATCCGGTCGCGTGATTGCCATTGGATTTGCTCTAGCTGACAATAGGCAGACCAAATTTGACTTACGGTGGACGCGGGGACAGGGGGCCAAACATTGCCGGCGAAGGTACGCAAGGAAATGGCGTTCATGGTTGTTGGTTGGGGAATTATTGGTGGTGCCTCGTGATTCGGAGCGCGAACATTCGCCGCCTGGCTCACGGCGTCTGCTCGTTATAGCGAAAGTGGCGCGTGGAAGAAAGATAGGAATGACGGCATCATGGTGACAGGCTATCAAAAGTCAATTTTCCGCTTGCGCAGCAGCTCGGCCAAACGGTCCGGGTAGTCGGTGGTGATCCCGTCCACTCCCCAATCGAGAAGCTGTTCCCAAACATCGGGATCGTTCACGGTCCAAGGAACGATGAGTATGCGTTCCGCGTGCAATTGCTGGATCATGTCTGGATCGAGGAAATCGTAATTGGGACAATACATCGTCGCGCCGGCTTGGCGCGTGAGCCGGACGGCATCAAAAGGGGCTGTGTCAGCGATAAGCACAGCGGACGCCAGGCGCGGTTCGAGTTTGCGGACTAGCTGGACCGCGCGATGATCGAAGCTACGCACGGACGCACGCTCCACGGCACCCGCTTGACGCAGATTCTCGACCACGCGCTGTTCCAGCGGGTCACGGCGTTGATGGTCGTGATAGGGCACGCGCTTCAACTCAATATCCAGCCGGACCACACGCGCCCGCTCGCGCTGTTCCGCAGTCTTGCCAGCCTCTTTTCCTTGATCACCTGCGTAGGCTTCCACGAGGGCAATCAAATCCGCCAAGCGGGGCAAGGCGTAAGGATTTATCTTCCACTCTTGGCTCAACAAGTGGCTCAGCGGCGGCACGTCGGCCTTCTGGGTGGGGAAGCGGAGCGGCTCCGGGTTACGATCGGCCACGTAATGTCTTAGCTGGGCCAAGGTCAGCTTATGAATCGGCGGCCGGTCGGCGGGATCGGGCAGATCGTCTTTTTTCTCCAATCGGCAGAACTGATCGCTGAGGTAGGGGTCATGCCAGAGGATCGGTACCTCATCCCGGCTCAGGTGGACATCCACTTCGATGCTGGTGACACCCGCATCCAAAGCCGCTTCCAACGATGGCAGGGTATTTTCTGGCTTCAGACCGCGCGCGCCGCGGTGGCCTTGCAAGTCAAAGCGTTGGGGCATCGGCACACGTACTCCGCAGCCGAAGAACCCGAACCCAAGCGAAACAAGGGTTAAGAGCCACCAAGGCGGATGTCAACGGAAGCTAAACAGGTAAGCATCCTTGGAAGGGGAACCATCGTCCGATGATTCAACGCCGGCCGTAACCGGCCTCTGGTGCTGGGCTGGTTCTTGTGGGCTGTGATCAGCTTAATCCGGTCATCCGGCGTTCCGCAAGTGGAATTTGGTGAAAAATGGATGAAAAAGGGGATATTTCTGACTGTTTTCACCATCACAAAGGTCGAATTAAGGAGCCGCCAACAAATTGCGTTGAGGGACGGTCTCACGCGCGAAATGACGAATTCATCCGAAATCGGGATGATATGGATCGACGGTTGCTCAAGGATGGGCAGGGGCGGATAAACCAGGTGAACAATCCGCATGGCTCTGGTACGATGGAGAAATGCCTCATCTCTTGGCGAAATGGAGGATTAACCATGCGACCTAGTGGTACGTCTCTTCCGGCAGTGAGCGGTGGCGCTTCGGCGCGCGGGTGGCGTCTGGTTCTGGCCTGGGCACTGTTGGTTGGCTGGGCGGTGCATGGCGCTCCCATTCAGGAGGTCGAGGAAAAAGAACCGCCCAAGCCGAAGAAGCTGATCATCGACGAGGAACCGAATTTTCAAACCACAGCCCCTCCGACGGCGCGCTCGGCGACCGACTTGGCCAAGGAAGCGGAGAAAGCCACTCATCCCGCGGTCAAGGACTTGTTTCAGAGCCTGCAAGAACCGCACGACCGCCTCATCCGGAGCAACGGCAGCACGACCAACGTGGCCCCCTTCTCCTTGCTCTGGAACAAGGAAACATTCCCGGACACAATCCGCGTCATTCCGTTCGATAAAAGCTGGAAGCCAGAAAATAGCGTTCCGATTTCCAAGAATGCCATCGCCCGCATCGAACCATACGAAGACATTGCCTTGTCTAAAGTGAACGATTTTCTCACTGGCAACGTCAACTTGTCGCGCCTGGAACTGACACGGCAAGCCGAGAAGGTGTTGGTGACGGTGTTGCGCTTCCATCAGGCGCAACGGGAATTGAACAAACGCAGCGGCTCCAGCTGGGATCAGGTTCAGCAACGCTTGCAAGACCGGCTGCGGGATGTCCAATTGGAACAACTGCGCGTCTTTCTGGAAACGCGCTCCTGGGACGATGCATGGTTGCTGGCCGAACGCTTGAGGGAGACCTATCCCGATCAACCAGCCGTGGGGCAAGCCATCGTCCATGCACGGTTGGCGTACCTGGAGCAAGTCGAGCTGGCCAAGGGACGCGACGCGGACTACCTGCGCGTGCGCGAGCTTCTGGAGCAACTCGAGGCGGACTTCCCCGGCCAGATGACGGCGGGGAGCAATCGGCGGCTAGCGGAGGCGTTGCGACTCCGTCTGGAAAACCGCGCCCGCGAGCTGTGGCGACTAGCGGACAAGGACGCCGCCGCGGCAGGAGCGTTGTTGCACACTGCCGAGAACATCGCCCCTTGGCTGCCTGGATTGCGCGAGTACCGTGTCAAGAAACTGCAACAATCCCCCTTGATTCTCTACGTGGGAGTGTCTCATCTACCGCAATACCTGTCCCCCGCCTTGGCCGCCACCGATTCCGAGCGCCACGCCGTCGAGCTATTATTCCAAAGTCTGATCAAACCAGTTTACGATCCGCGCGTGGGCCAGCAATATCGTCCGGACTTGACCGTCGGCCGACCGCGCCTAGTCCCCTTGGGCCGGCAGTTCCAGCTAACCAGCGAGGCGCGGTGGAGCAATGGCGATCTCGTGACCGCGGACGACGTGCGGGAAACCGTGGCGCGGCTCAGGAACGCGCGCGGCTTGGGGGCGGTTCCCGAATGGGCGTCCCTCGTTGAGCCGGCGCGCGTGCGGGATCCGTTCCGCCTTGAATTGAATTTACAGCGCGGGTATTTCGACCCCTTGAGCTTGATGACTTTCAAAGTGCTGCCGGCCGCGCATCTGAAAAGCATCGATGACATAGCGTTCGCCCGGCAGCCGATTGGCAGCGGCCCCTTTTACTTCCCCGCCGAAGGGGGACGCGCTCAAGAAGGATCTCCTCCCCGCCAGTACGTGCGCTTTCTGGCCAATCCGTTCTATCGGGACCACTCTGGCCGCCGCGATTTGCCGCACATTCAGGAGATTCGTTTCGTCCGTTCCGTCGATCCCCGCGCCGAGTTCAAGAGTGGCCAATTACATCTGTTGCTCGATGTATCAACGCCGCGCGTTGAGGAAATCGAAAGCGACGCCGCCGGCTTGCGCGACGAGGTGAAGGTTCATACCTTGCCCAATCGCCGGGTCTATTTCCTGGCTGTCAATCATCGCGTTCGTTGGTTGCAAGACACCGATTTGCGCCGCGCCATTGCTCACGCCATCGACCGGGATAAGATTCTCACCGAGTTTTTTCGCGGCACCAAAGGGCAACAGGTGCATCGCTGGCTCAATGGTCCCTTCCCCGTCGGCTCCTGGCCATGTCATCCCAATCTGAAGCAGAATCCTTTCCAGCCCAGCTTGGCTCAATCCCTGGCGCGGAAAGCCAAGGCCAACCTGGGCGGCAAGAAGCTGACTCTCAAGTATGCCCGCAGCGCGGGACCGGACGGCCAAGACGACCTCCAGCCGGCCTTGACGGCGCTGGCCGATCAAGTTCGGGCCTTGACCGGCGTGGACATCGAGTTGGTCCCCTGCACTCCCTGGGAATTGCGCCAAGCGGTCGAAGTGCGCCATGATTACGACCTAGCTTATTATCACTGGGATTACACCGGAGAGGATTACTGGTTGTGGCCGCTGTTCGATCCCGCTGGCATGGAGCCAGGCGGCCGCAATTTCTTGGGCTATGGCCATGACGGCGAGCTACAAAGCTGTTTCCGTCGTTGGCTCGACCATCGCCGTTTCGAGGACGTGCAAACCATGGCGCGCGAGGTGCATAGCCAGGTGTACGCCAAGATGCCGCTGATCCCCCTCTGGCAGTTAGATACGCACATCGCCGTTCATCGCCACTTGAAGACAGTCCCCGAACCGAACCAGCTCGACCCCCTGCGAATGTTCACCGACGTGGCAGAATGGCAATTGCGGCGCTGAGGGGGAATAAGGCGAGCGGGGCCCGTCAGGCTCCTGGTATCTAGCTGTCACCAGGGGGCTGACGGCCCCCGCTCGCCCATGGTCCGATCTTAAAATATGTCCAACATGAAATGATAGCCGCGATGATACGTCTGCGGCTCGAAGTATTCGTAGCGCCAGCCGGGTTCGGTGAATGGCGGAAAGGCCATGTAAGCGGGGTAGCGGCGATAAGGCTCCCCTGGACCTTCCGGCCACTTAGGACCGAGACACGGCCAGTAATTGGCCGGGAAGTAGTAATAAGGGTAATACCAGAAATTATTCATCGTGTAACACTGGGGCAGCGGAAAACGATACATGTCCCAGCTGTAGTATTGGGCTTGGGCCTTGGCGGGAGTGCCGAGGAACAGGATCAGGCCCACAACCCCGGCGGACAACGCAGGCAAGCAGCGACACAACATGATAACCTCCCTGGTGAGGCGGGTCCGACCCGCGGATTCCATTCTGATCGAAGTGTAGCCGATGATTTCCCTTCACACCTTGCGGACCGGACAAGAAATACGTGGAAAAATAGAATAAAGGTTTGGTGGTAGCGCCTGCGGAGTCTGTGCGTGCGGGGAAAGAATTCATTGGTCCCGCGCGGATAGTTGGAAGTGCGCGCGAAATGAGGAATCAGGTGAAAACCGCACATTGAATCAATTATCATGAATGAAATGACTGTGTACGACAACCCCCTCGTGACCCGTTATGCCAGCCGGGAGATGGCCGCGCTGTGGGGGCCGACGCGCAAATTCGGCACTTGGCGGCGGCTGTGGCTGGCCTTGGCCGAGGCCGAGCACGAGCTGGGCTTGACCGCCGACGATGGCGTCAATCCCCGCATCCGGCCCGAACAACTGGCCGAGATGCGTCAACATCTGGATGATATCGACTTTACCCGCGCCGCTGACGAGGAACGCCGCTTGCGACATGATGTCATGGCCCACATTCACACCTTCGCCGCGGCCTGCCCCAGCGCCAAGGACATCATCCATTTGGGGGCCACTAGCTGCTATGTCACCGACAATACCGACCTGCTCCTGCTGCGCGAGGGATTGCGGCTAACGCGCGACCGGCTCGTTGGTGTCATCGACGCCCTAGCCGAGTTCGCCCGCCGGTGGCGTGACCTGCCGACGTTGGGGTTCACCCACTTTCAGCCAGCCCAGCTCACCACCGTCGGCAAGCGGGCTTGTCTATGGTGTTATGACTTTGTCCTCGACTTACAGGAAATCGAGCACCGCTTGGAGACGATCCGCTTTCGGGGGGTCAAGGGGACGACCGGCACGCAGGCCAGCTTTCTCGCCCTATTTCATGGCGACCATGCCAAGGTGCGGGAGCTGGATCGGTTGGTGGCTCGCAAGATGGGGTTCGAGGAGGTGTATCCCGTCACCGGGCAAACCTACTCGCGCAAGATCGACAGTCAAATCTTGGATACGCTTTCTGGCCTCTGTCAATCGGCGCACAAATTCGGCACCGACCTGCGGCTGTTGGCTCATCGCCGGGAGATCGAGGAGCCGTTCGAGGCCGAGCAGGTCGGGTCGTCGGCGATGGCCTACAAGCGCAACCCCATGCGGGCCGAGCGCATGTGTGGTTTGGCCCGCTATGGCATGACGTTGACGGTCAGCGCCGCCCAGACCGCCGCCACGCAATGGCTGGAACGGACCCTGGATGATAGCGTCAACCGCCGGCTCACCTTGCCGCAAGCGTTCCTGACCGCCGACGCGGTGCTGCGCTTAGCGCTGAATATCGCCAGCGGCTTGGTGGTGTATCCAGCGGTGATCACGCGCAACGTCCAGGCGGAATTGCCGTTCATGGCCACCGAGAATATCCTCATGGCCGCCGTCGCTCAAGGAGGGGATCGCCAGGAGCTGCACGAGCGCATCCGCCGACATAGCCTGGCCGTGGCCGAGCAACTCAAACAGGGGCAGCCCAGCAATGACCTGATCGACCGGCTGCGGGCTGACCCCGCCTTCGCCGGCGTCGCTTGGGAGGACGTGCTGGAGCCAAGCCGCTTCACGGGCCGGGCCGTTGAGCAAGTCGATGAGTTTCTGGCGGAAGTCATTGCCCCGATCCGCCAGCACTACAGTCAGCTATCGAAGCAGCCGTGCGAGTTGGACGTGTGAACGTGTTCCGCGCCGCTCTTCTTTCTTCAGGGAGCGCAACGGCTCAACGCGGTTTGGGCGAGGATAAGGTGGCGTTCCAACCAAGCGATCAGGTCGTTGATGAAGAGATCGGGGTTTGGCTCGAATTCCAAGGTGTGATGAGCGCCGGGATATTCGATGATAGCCAGCGGCCCACGCGTCACACTCTCGATGAAGCGGCGGGTGGCGGCGTTGTCGATGATGCGGTCGTGCTCGGCCAGCATGAGGAGCACCGGTATGTCCAACACCACCCGGAACAGACGTAGGTAGCCGTCCAACCGGCCGTTCTCGACCGCCAAGCGCGTCGTCCCCTGGCGCAGCATCAGTGGGTCCTCGGCGATGAACCGCCGCCAGTGCGGCGAGGCGGTGAACAATTCCGGCTCCGTGAGTGGAATGTCATACAGGCGGCGCGGCGCCACCAGTCGGGTGATGAACAGCGTCTTGATACGGTGGAACAAGCTGGGTTGGTAGATGGAAAAGAAGCCGGGACTCATGAGGACCAGTCCATTGGTCAAACCTGGATAACGGCGTTGCAGAGCCGTCACCAACTTGCCGCCCCAGGAAATACCGACGAGGAAAATGGGTCGGGAGGAGCGCTGCCGTAACCAGGTCAGAAACTCGGCGACATCGGCCATCAACCGGCGAAAGCTCGGAGCGTCGCCGCGGTCTTGGTCGTTGAGACCTGCCCCGCGCCGGTCGAGGAAGTACACGGCAAAGCCCGCGTTCCGCAAGCGCGTGGCGGAATAGGTGTACCAGCCGCCGTGGCTCTGGATACCGTGAACGCACACGACGTTGGCTTTCGGCTCTCTGGTTGGCGTGAAATGGCGGTAACGCCAGCGGTAGCCGTCGCCGGCCGTGAAAGTCTCAATCGTGAACGGCAAAGGGGACTCAGCCAAGTAACGTCTCCTGGCGCACGGTCACGCGTTGCAGGGCGACCGGATCCAACTCCAGTCCCAACCCCGGCCCTGTCAAGGCGCTGGCCCAGCCGCCGAAGCCGAACGTCAAGTCCTGCCGGCCCAGGGCCTCTCGGACCAGGTGACGATCATACGACCCTTCCACTGCTTGCAGCTCGGCGACGCTGGCGGCGAAATGCCGCCCCGCCGCCGACAGAATGGCCGTCTCGCCAACTTGACAACCCAGCTGATAGCGCAAGCCATGCCGCCGGGCCAGTTGGGCCAAGCGCAACGAGGGAATGAAGCCGCCGCATTTCGACAGTCGCAGGTTGAACCAATCGCAAGCCCTGTTGGCGATGGCTTGCTCGGCATCGCGCGGACTACAGAGCGACTCGTCGAGCATGATTGGAATGTCGATTTGGCGGCGAATCTCCGGTAGCATGGCATCCGCGCTGTGCGGCAACGGCTGTTCAATGGCGCTGATGGCGAACGGTTCCAACTCG
>JBKBIP010000009.1:54218-68809 GCA_046297495.1 Gemmataceae bacterium
CGGCAGCGCTGGACCACGTCCTCGGCGGACCAGGCCTCGTTGGCGTCGATGCGCAACGCGACCTGGCGTGGATTCAAGTAGCGGCGGATCACCCGCAGCCGGGACACGTCATCCAACCCGGCGATGCCCACCTTGACTTTGACATGACGAAAGCGATACCAGCGCAACAACAGGGATTTCAGGTGCAGCTTGAGCCCTTGGGCCGAGGAGATGGCGCCACTATAGCGCACACGGCTGCGGGGTTGCCACAGGTCGGGGGCCAGCAACCGCGTGACCGAGGACAACGATTCCCCAAAGCGCCGGCCCCAGGCGTCCAGCAGAGACAATTCCACGGCACAGCGGGCGGCGTGGGCCATGCAGCCGCGCTCGTCCCCCGCCACCGGGGCCAGCCGCAGCCGTTCCGCCAGAGCCGTCGCCTGAGCGAAATCGCGGCATGGCTCCAGTTGCCCAGCCCAATCGGTGCGGCACAGCACCTCGAAGGAACCCTCGATGGTCTCGCCGGTGACATACTCGCGCGGTACCCCTTCGCCGAAACCTTCCGTGCCATCGTCCAGTACACACCGCACGACGATGTTATCGGTCGAGGAGCGCGTGTGCGAGGCATGGCGGAACGGCTTGCGCAACGGGATCAAGACGTGAAAAGCGGTCAATTCCACTACCTTCACGCCGTTGGACGCCACGGTTCCAGGAGTCGCGTTGCCCGGTTGTTCCGACATCATCGGTTCTACTGATTCACTAGTTCGCGCACGGCAACAAGGCGCTCGCGCCAACGAACCCTTCCATGATATTCGCGGCGGGCGAAATTCCCTCAAACGGGAAGGTATTGTGCCGATTTAGGCAAAATAAAACAAGGCCACGGACTACCCCGTTCAGCGGCGCGCGGCTGCCGGGACGGACGATGGGACGGAAGCACCGTGCAAGCTGTCGTAACACATCCACAATCCCAAGCCCGTGATCAACACGGCACTAACGAGGGGGAGAGCGCGGACCCAACGGGCGTCGGCCCAACGTGTCGAAATCAGCCCCTTGGCATGGACGACGCTGATGCCGATGGCGATCAGCACTCCCGCCAAGCCGGCGCTAAAGGCCAGCAGCAACGGCAATGCCAGCCACAGCCGTTGCGTCGAGGCGCTTAAACCCAAGATGAAAATGGCATCCCAGCACGGCGCGATGCCGCCGCTGATTCCCAGGATCACGAGGTTCCACCAACCGGGACCCTCACCGCGCAGGCGTTGCGGCAGCCATCGCACGGGAAGCCGCACATGCACATGATCCGCTTGATGGGCCAGCCGGCGCAGCAGCAACCAGAAGCCCAAACCCGCGACCAGCAAACCGCCGATTAGCGTGAGCGCTTGCTGCCAGTCGGCGGGGTCGCTGTTGGGAAGAAACAGCAAGAGAACCGCCAACGCAATCACCGCGCCAGTGTGTGTTATTGTTGTCACCAAACCGAGAAACAGGGCATGCCAGATGGTGCCGCGCTCGCCGACGAGATATGCCGCCACCAACGTCTTGCCATGCCCCGGCGTCAGGGCATGGGCGCCGCCGAGAAACGCCGCCAGCACCAACAACACGCCCCAGCCGCGCGGTGAATCGAGCAACGCCGCCAGGCTCCAAGCGGCGGCGGGAGTGGCGGCAGGCGCTGCCGATTCTTGAGGCGGCGACATCGTGATGGCAGGAGTCCCCGCTGCGTGAGGAACGCGAAAGGTGGCGGATGCTTCGCGCAACCGCTTGTTGTCACCGGGCTGCCAATCCAAGGGGGCCTTGGCTTGCAAGGCGGCGTCGGGTTCGCTACATGTCTCGATCGCTAGCCGGGGGTCCACGCGCAACGAGAGCCGGATGCGGCCATCCTCGTAGGCGTAATTCGCTTCTCGAAACGTGAATGCGTGCTGGTCGCGCTCGGCCGGTTTCCAGTCCGCCGCGAAAGTGAAATAACAGTGCAACGAATCCGGCTTCTCATATTTCTGCCCCACGCAGCGGAAGGACAATGGCTGGCCATCCAGCTCGGCCAATAGATTCCCCGCGATCAGGGGAGCATATTCCCGTAGAAACGCCTGGTAAAAATCCGTTTCGCCGTGCAGTTCCCGCACGTTCGCCACTGCCGGCACCGCGACGAACACCACCGTCCACGGATCGATTTCCAATTCATATTCGACGATGACCTGGTCCGGCGTCAACTGCACGACGATGACGCGGTCGTAAGTCCGCCGCGGCACCGGATGAGCCTGCGCCCACGGCGCGGCCAGTGGCAGGAACCATACACAGACAATAAATAAGCATCGAATAAGCATGAGCTTGGCAGGGATAGAATCCTGGTTTGGATAATAAGGATATTTTACCGGGATAATCCCTGGTGAATAGCTGGTCTAGCAAAAACCGCCAGCTGGGGATAAGCTGATTGAGCAGTGGGCCTCGGTGTGGTCGGGAACCTCACAGCTTTCGCTCTCCCGCCTGGTCGGATCACGATGGCGATCCATTGATTCAGGAAAGAACCTAGCGCATGGCGGACATTCAAGCATTTCGCGGTTATCGGTATGACTTGGGCCGAGTGGGAGCGTTGAGCGACGTGGTAGCGCCTCCCTACGATGTCATCGACGCGGCCCAGCAGCAAGCTCTCTACGATAAGAGTCCCTACAATGTCATTCGCCTGGAGCTGAACCGAGAAGAGCCAGGAGACGACGAGACGCACAATCGTTACACACGGGCCGCCGCTTTCTTGCGCGACTGGCAGCGCGACGATGTGCTGGTGCAAGATTCCGCGCGCTCGCTGTACGTTTGTCATCAGGAATTCGAGGTCGAAGGCCAGCGCTTCCTCCGGCGCGGCTTCCTGGCCCGTGTGCGCTTGGAGCCGTTCGGTTCCGGGAAGATTTACGCCCACGAGGAAACCATGTCCGGTCCCAAGGCCGACCGCCTGAATTTGATGCGGGCCACGGCCATGAACATCAGCCCCATCTTTGGGCTGTTTCCCGACGAAAGCGGGGAGACGCAACAGCAGCTCGACGCCGCCGTGGGGCGGGCCTTGCCATTGGAGGCAACCGATCATCTAGGAGTCGTCAGCCGGTTATGGTCCGTCACGGATCAGCATGTGGTCAGCGCGGTGACGGGGATGCTGGGACCGAAGCCGGTGTTCATCGCCGACGGCCACCACCGCTATGAGACGGCGGTGCGTTACCTGGAGGAACAAACCGCGGCCGGCCTGGTCCGCGACGCCGACGCACCGGCGAATTTCGTCTTGATGATGCTGGTCAGCATGCACGATGCCGGCTTGGTCATTCTCCCCACGCACCGGCTGGTCACGGGGTTGCCCCCTATTCCAGCGGAGCGGCTGCGTTCCCTGTTGGGCGAGGCGTTTCAACTGGAAACCATCGGCACAGGAAACCAGGCGGCGCGCGAGGCGTGGGAGCTGATCACGGCGGACGGCGGCCAAAACCTACTTGGCTTCGGCACCGTGGCCGATAACACCTGGCATATCGCCCGCTTTCAAGCGCCGCGGCGGATGGATGAATTAGCCGCCGATCACAGCCCCGCCTGGCGCGGCTTGGCCGTCAGCATCCTGCACCGGTTGGTACTCGACCAGTTTCTCCGGCGCGACACGGGCGCGACTCCCACTTGTCGCTACGTTCACCTGCTGCGTGAAGTGACCGACGCCGTCGCCGCCCAGCAATGCCAACTCGCCGTCCTGGTTCCCCCCGCGACGATGCAACACGTCGCCGACATCGCCGGCAACCTGGAAAAGATGCCCCCCAAATCGACGTATTTCTATCCCAAGCTGCTCAGCGGCTTGGTGCTCCATTCGTTGAAAAGTCATTGATGTGATATTAGAGCGGATGGCCTACGCTATGCGCGGGAGAGCCGACTTCTCGATACGCTGAAAAGGTACCGAGAATCTGGCTATTCCGAATGCCGTAGGCCATCCGTGTGCCAATCGATTTAGCAGACATTAAAGTGGATATTGGTACGCATTTTGCAATAATGAAACCTTATCAAGGGAAGATTAACACATCCGTCCCATCTTCCTTAGATATGAATCCGGCCAGGAAGTTTCTCATGAATCCCATGTCTGGATGAGTCATGCATTCGAAGGTAACACCGATATGACCCCCCAAACTCCCCTCCAAATTCTTCTAGTAGAAGATAACTCTTCGGATGCTTTGCTGGCACGTATGGCCTTGACGGCGGGCGGGCAGTTTGACGTTACTCATGTGGAATGCTTGGCGGATGCGCTGCGCCATCTCACGGCGAGCCAGGCTATCGATGCAGTGCTTCTCGATCTCGACCTGCCGGACAGCCGTGGCTTGGAGTCGTTCACGCGGCTGCACCGGCAGTTTCCGCGCCTGCCGGTCGTGGTGCTGACGGGTAACGATGGTGACGAAATCGGACTGGCGGCCGTGCAAGCGGGCGCCCAAGATTTTCTGGTCAAGGAGCAGTTTGAGTGGCGGGAACTCCAGCGCGCGCTTCGTCATGCCGTCGAGCGGCAACAGTTAGTGTTCAATCTCAATGAACGGGTCAAAGAACTCCAAGGCTTGCACGACGCGACCGTCCTTCTCCGCGATGAGAAACTGTTGATACCAGAATTGCTAAGGAAATTCGTCGCCATTCTACCATCCACCATGCAGTTTTCCGAGATTGCGGCCGCGTGCGCGAGCTTTGGCGATGTGCGGCAGACGACATCGAACTATCAAGACACCCCTTGGAGATTGGAAGCGCGCTTTACGACAACGTATGGCACGTCAGGCTCAGTGTGCATCGTCTATCTTGAAGAAAAGCCGGCAGTGGCGGCGGATGGCCCGTTCTTGGCGGAGGAATGGAACCTGATCCATTCACTAGCCGAAATGCTGCGATCCTACATGGAACGCCGTCACGCCTTGGAACAACTGCGCCAAGGAGAGGAAAAATTCCGTCTCTTGTTCGACCTGAACCCGCATCCCATGTGGGTGTTTGATCTGGATACGCTGGAATTCCTCGCGGTCAACCACAAGGCAGTCGAACACTATGGCTATTCCCGCGATGAGTTTCTGTCGATGACCATTCTGAACATTCGCCCAGAGGAAGATGTGCCCCGATTACGCGATTATGTGGCCAAATTACAATCTGATTTCACCTACGACGGAATTTGGCGGCACCGGTTGAAGGATGGTCGGATCATTGGGGTGGAGATTTCCTCGCAAAGCATGACATGGGAAAAACATCGCGCGCGTCTCGTGTTAGCCGTGGATGTCTCCAAACGCTTGGAAGCGGAAGAGGCGTTGAAAAATACCAATGAGCAGCTGGCGCAAAGTCAAGCGCTGATGCGCGTGGCGTCTCGCGTCACCAAGTTGGGAGGCTGGAGTGTCAGCGTTCCCGATTTCCAAATCACCTGGACCGACGAGATGCGGGCCATCCACGAAGTCGAACCGGATTACACGCCCCATCTAGACGATGTCACCATATTTTACTTGCCGGAGTATCACGAATCCATTCAGGCGGCCTTTCTGAGATGCGCGCGGGAGGGGGTTCCCTTCGATGGAGAATACCAGCTACTCACGGCCCGGCATCGCCCTATCTGGGTCCGGGTCGTTGGTGAGGCAGTGCGCGATGTAACCGGAACAATTCGCTGGGTCCAGGGGGCCTTGCAAGACATCACCGATCAAAAGCAGGCCGAGGAGCGGGAGTGGAAACTGGCTAATCGGCTCGCGGAAACCTTGGAAAACATCAGTGACGGTTTCATCACCTTGGACCGGGAATGGCGTTTCACGTTCCTTAATCGTCAAGCGGAGAAGCTGCTGCTGCGTGCGCGGGAGGGGTTGCTCGGCAAAAACTTGTGGGTGGAGTTCGCGGATGCCCTCGGAACGATGTTCGAGCATGAGTACCGTCGGGCAATGGACGACCAGGAGACGGTCGAATTCGAGGAGTATTACCCGCTGCTGGACGCCTGGTTTGGCATCCGCGCCTATCCCACGCCAGAGGGATTGGCGCTCTATTTCCGCGATGTCACGGACATGCGCCAGGTCCAAGACGCCTTGCGCGCGAGTGAAGCGCGGTTCCGCGAGATGGCCGAGAACATCGAAGAGGTCTTCTACAATTACGATCCCGTAGCCGACAAAATGCTCTATATCAGCCCTTCTTATGATGCCGTGTGGGGCCAGTCCCGCGAGATTCTATACGCGAAGGCAGCCATGTATCTGGAAGCCATTCATCCCGCCGACCGTCCCATCGCGGCAGCCGCTCATCAACGGCAATGCGCCGGCGTGGCCACCGATGTCGAATATCGGATCCGGCGCCCGGATGGCACGATTTGTTGGCTTCGGGACCGATCCTATCCGGTCCGCGACGCCCAAGGGACAGTGATTCGGGTTGTCGGCGTGGCCCGCGACATCACCGCAAGCCGCCAAGCCGAGGAATCGTTACGTTTCAGCGAGGAACGCTTTCGACTATTTGCCCAGGCCACCAGCGATGCCATCTGGGACTGGGATCTGAGCAAGGATACAGCTTGGTGGAGCGAAGGATTCACGACCTTGTTCGGTCACCGCATGGAAGACATGGTTCCCCCTTTGAAAAAGTGGCTGGACCTCATCCACCCCGAGGACCGATCAATCGTCAGCGACAGCATCCATCACGCCATCGACTCAGGGCAAACTACTTGGTCGCAAGAATACCGCTTTCTGTGCAAGAACGGCAAATACGCTTACGTGCTCGATCGCGGCCACATCATCCGCGACGAATCTGGCCAGGCCGTGCGCATGATTGGTGGCATGACGGACTTGACGGAAAAGAAGAACCTGGAAACCCAGCTATTCCAGAGCCAGAAGATGGAAGCGATTGGCCAGCTGGCGGGAGGCGTGGCCCATGATTTCAACAACCTGCTGACCATCATCAATGGTTACTGTGAAATTTTGTTGACGCTGACCCCCGCGACGGACAACAAGCGCTCCATGTTGGCCGAGATCAGCGCCGCAGGGGATCGCGCCGCCAATCTGACCCGCCAACTGTTGGCCTTTAGCCGCAAACAAATGCTGGCGCCGCGGATTCTCGACCTCAATGCCATCGTGGCCAACATTGAGAAGATGTTGAAACGCTTGATCGGCGAAGACATTCACATGACCACGGTACTCCGGCCTAACTTGGCTCGGATCAAGGTCGATCCTGGCCAATTGGAGCAGGTGATCGTCAATTTGGTGGTCAATGCCCGCGATGCCATGCCGCAAGGGGGGCAACTAACCATCGAATCGGCCAACGTCGTGCTCGGCCCGGAAGACGTTTTGAATAAGTTGGATGTCCAGCCGGGAACCTACGTCGCGCTGATAGTATCGGACACGGGTTGCGGCATGACGCCGGATGTCCAAGCCCATATTTTCGAGCCGTTCTTCACGACTAAGGAGGCTGGCAAGGGAACTGGCTTGGGCTTGGCGACGGTTTTTGGCATCGTCAAACAAAGTGAGGGATACATCGACGTGTACAGCGAAGTTGGCATGGGCACGCGCTTCAAGGTTCTCTTCCCCGCTGTGGTGGACGAGGCACAACCTGCGTTCCAACAAGCCCCACCAGTGGAAAAGGGGAGTGAAACCATTCTTCTCGTGGAAGATGAGGCCGGGGTTCGTGATATGGCCCGGATGGCGCTGGAAACGCAGGGATACCGGGTACTGGACGCCGCGACTGGCCAGGAAGCAATCCAGATTTTTCAGACGCATTCGGGCGAAATTGATTTGGTCATCACCGACGTGGTTATGCCGGCAATGAGTGGTCGGGAAATGATCGAGCAGATGCGGCGTCAGTATCCGTCGCTCAAAGTGCTATACATGAGCGGCTACGCCGACGACGCCGTGGTGCGTCATGGCGTGATCGAGGCGACCGACGCTTTTCTGCAAAAACCCTTTTCGGTCCTGAACCTGACCAGAAAGATTCGGGAAATGTTGGACGATTCATAACCGTGAGACGGCTATGATGGGCCGGATTTGCCATCCGGCGCGGAAAAAAGGGCGGATTGGAAATCCGGCCTACATGAGGATCATCCGGGCCGGCGTCATCATGATTCTTCGGTGCGCCAACAGCCACGGTTTCACGGTTCGATCACCACGCGAAAACCGAGGTCTGGCCGGACAACGTCATACTCCTGACTATCGAATGGCTCCGTTGGTCCTCGTGGTGAAAATTCAAAGGGCTTCGGTTGGAAATAACTTTGGCCGCGCACGATGACATGCGTAGCTTCCATCGCATCGGGCTTCGGAACTTCCCCGCCAAGCGAGACATCCCGGGTCCACTCCTGCCCATTGCCAGCCATGTCGCGGCAGAAATAAATACTGATGTCGCGGGGAGCGGTACCGACCGGCAAGGGGCCTTCCTTAGCGCGCTGAATACCCACATCCCCCGCGGCGAGAGGTTGATCCGGGTTCTGAAACGGCGCGGCTTCCCCCTCGTCGCGCCCGCCGGCCTTGTCCCATTGACGCACAGTAGGCAGTCGGCCGTCGAGCCATTCGGCGAAGCAGTGCGCTTGCGTGACCGTCACCCAGAAAACCGGCAAGCGGTCATGCCCTTTGATTCCCAGCTCTTGGCCGTCAGCCACCGCGCCTCGTTGCCATTCGTCTTCCTTGACCGCCCAGGCATATTTTGTTTTGTACGCTTGTAGCTTTTCCTGAAATTTCGCGTCTTCCGTCGCGCTCTGATAGAGGGCGTTCCAAACCTTGTTCTCCATCATGTAAAACGACTTCAAATCCGTGACATCCTTCGATGGAATCAAACGAAAGTGAATATCTTGTCCCCCCTTGGACAGAATGAGGCGGTCGTACAATTTGCCCTTATCCGGGGTAGTCACAATGTTGGCATTGTCGGCTTTGCGGAATGTGGCGGGCAGCCAATCGACCTCGGCGACTACCGGAGAAGGGGGGGCCGGCTCGACCGGCGGGGGACGCAGCAGCGGTTTGAGCAACGGGATCAAGGCCGCTCCCCCGATCCCCAGCATGGCGGCGAGCAGCGCGAGCATCCAAAAATTCGGCTGCTTGCGAAGGCGCGGTGGCGGAATCGGCTCGGTTTCGGCCGCCGCCAGTGGTTCCTGGCCCACGATGGGTTCGGTATCCGCTGGGCCAGAGGGCTTTCCCGTGTCCCCTTTTGGTAGTGGGGCCGGTTTCACCACCGCCTTTTCCAGGGCTTGGATGAACGCTTGGCAGTTGGGGTAGCGCTCGGCAGGGTCCTTGGCCAAGGCTCGAATCAGTACCTCTTGTTCTTCCTGCTCCAGCCCTTCCATGTCGGGAAAATGTTCCAAATGGTCCTGCATGACCGACAACAGATCGCGGCTGGGGAAAGGACGGCGATTCAGACGCAGCTCCATATAGCTCATGGCCAGGCTGTATTGATCGCTGTGCGGGCTGATCTTGCCGCGCCACACTTCGGGGGCCATGTAGGCGGGGGTGCCGGAGCTGGTGGCTGTCACCAGGGGCCGACTTTCTTGCAGGCGAGCCAAACCAAAATCCGCGACTTTGGCATGTCCTTCCAGAAGCAAGATGTTGTCCGGTTTGATGTCGCGGTGCTGCACGTTTTTCTTGTGCAGGAAATCGAGAGCTGCCGCTGCCTCGCGGAAGATGGCCACCAACTCCTCGGCGGGGATGCCGCCCTGCCCTTGCTGGAGACACTCCTTGAGCCGATCGCGCAAGCTGCCGTCGGCCAATTCCATGACAATAAAGAGCCGATTTTCCTCGGGATAAAAGGAGTGCGTTTGGAGCAAAAACGGATGGCGCAGGTTGCGGATCAGCTCCAGCGCTTGCAGCTCGCGCTGGGCCTCGCTGTGGTCCAAGGGGCGCGAGATGATCTTGATGGCGACTTCCACTCCGCCCGGCGCGATGCCGCGCCACACCTCACCGAAACTGCCCACGCCGATGCGCCGCAGCAGCTGATAGCCGCCGCCGATCGCGTGAATATCCCGCGTCGCGGCCACTTGGGACAATGAATGGTTCATCGGAATTGGCGGTGTCGGCGGCGTGGGGGAGGGGAGGACTTGATGGGCCATCGTGGGGGCCGGCTGACCAGCGAGCATCTGTTCCAACTCGGCGAATCGTTCGGGGAAACGGGACTGATACAACGCCAGCGCCGGCTTGTCCCCGTGGACCTGGCGCACCCGGTATTCCTCCAAGATCAGCTGCGGATTGACTAGCGCCGGCGTCCCCAGCTCCGGGAATTTTTCCAGGTACTGTTCCAGGTGGATCTTTTGGCCGCGCCGCCAGCGAATCTCCAGATCGGTTTTGACCAACTCGTGTAAGACAGCGGAACGCAAGGGACCGCCCGGAGGCGGTAGAAAGTCACTCAACGATACGGTCCCGTTCGCACCCTGGACGGCCTGCCAGGCTTGCTCGAAACGATCCGCGATTTCCTGGAGTTGATCCCAGTCGGTGCTTTTCAAATTCCCCAAGCTACCTGACTGTGACATAAAGTGCGTCTCGCTTCATCGCACACAGAATACATGAGTGGGAATGAGGTTTTCTCAATACCTCGGCACGCACCAGGGGGATACCAGGACGCGCGAGCCGATGGAGCCACGAAAGTAGACGATCCGTTCTCACTTCCATTCATGGTAAGTAGTTTGTTCCACGGCCACAAGGGAGCAAGGAAGGTGCCAAGTGAACCCATGCGCAAATGGTTTCGGCGGCCTCACGCTCTCTTTGCCTGGTTCGCTTACCGCTGGGTCGCTAGCCCTTTTTCGGAACCTGGTTTCCCGGCTCACCGGGCAACGGCGTCGGTTCGGCGACACGGCGATAGCCCAAAGCATGAACGACCTCCAACACTTCGCTCCACGTCGGGAATTGCCGGCCGTTCAGACGTTTGTACAAATCCATCGCGTTCATGAACGCCACTTCCTCATCCGTGTATTCCCGCTCGCAGGTGGTTGGGTCGATGAGCCGGCGCCGTTCCCCCAGTGGTTTCTTGGTCTCTTCGACGTCGAGCAGCTCGGAGACCGTATCCGATTTGCGGCCGTTCTTACGGCGTTTGGGTGTTGAAATGGATGTGTTCTCGTTGTGGTCGCTGTTCATGGTGCTCTCCGGATCGATGTTCCGTGAATGAATGGGTTCACGCACGGATTACTCGGATAGTCAAGCCATCCCTCTTCTTCGAGCGTAATTCTTGGGGATGTGGAATGTCAAGCAAGGAATGGCCCGTTCCCCAACATTGCGGGGAAAACGAGGAGAAGCTGTTAGGCCGCTGGACGCCAGGGTCGGACGGGGGGCACGTCGAGTTCCTTGACTTTCCCCTTGGAGCGCGGCAGCTCGGCCAGCAAGCGCAACAGACAGGGGAGGAACACCAACGCCGTCACCATGCAGCAGGCCACGCCCAAAGCGAGGATAAAACCCAGACTCACCAAGCCCCGTTGCGTGGAGATCATCAACATGCCGAAACCGATGATGGAAGTCAGGGCCTTGATCAGCACTCCCCAACCCAAGGGTTTACTGATGGTAACATGTCCTTCCGCTTGCCGCAGGCGGAAATCGTGCAGCACATGCACGCCGTTATCCACCCCCACGCCGAGAATCAGGGGAAAGGCGATCATGTTGGCCGGGTTGAGCGGCACATCGCAGACCACCATGATTCCCAATGTCATGATCACGCCTAAGGCCAGCGGCGTCAGGGCCAGCAGCGTCGTCCCCACTTGGCGGAAGTCGGCCAGCAACACGGCCGCGATGGCCAGCAGGGCATACAGACCGGCCCACTCGAAGCCGCTTTTCATGGCAGTCAGCCCCTCGACGGTGGCGAAGGGCTTGCCCGTTGCTTCGGGATCAACTTTGTGAATCTGCTGCGTGAAATGTTGGAGCGGCTCAAATTCCCACAAGCAATCCTTGCCAAAGACTTGCAACAAGAACTGGCCGGTGGCGCCGATGTAGCGCTCGCGCAGCGCGGTGGGCAGATCGTCGAGCGTGATCGGAGCAGGGTTGGAAACATCACGCAGCCGGTGCAAGTCTTCGGCCAAGTCACCCGCCAGCCGTTCATCGAACTGGAGCAAACGGGGAGCGGTCCACGGTGCCTCAGCCATTCCTGTCAGCTGCTGTCGCAGGACGCACAAGCTGTCGTGCAGCTCAGTCAGCAGCGGCGTGGGGGAGGCCGCCGCCAAGGGTTTCAGCTGGCCGATCAGGCATGCCAGCTCGGTTTGCAAGTCGCGCGGGTTGGGTTGAGCATGGGGGATGGTCGCGCCGCGCGGCGGCAGTTTGTCGAGCCGTTGGCGAATGTCGCGCAGCAGCTCAATCTTGCGCTCGCCGTCGCGCGGAATCAACGAGGCGACTTCCACCACCTGGCTGACTTCGGGGAGCTTCTCGAAGCGCGATTTGAGTGCCAAGGTTTCCTCGGGAGTCGGGCGATAACTTAGCGCGTGCCAGCTGGCGCCGGCGGTGTGCTCGATGAGGGTCATTTCCCATTTCACTGAGTCGAGGTCCCGCGCTTGCAAATTCAGCAAGTTATGATCATAGCGCACGCGGCTGGCCCACACCGCCAACGCCGCCACGACCACGACCGTCAGCCCCACTACCCAGACTGGCCGGGCCGTCAGTCGGGGTAGCCAAGCAGCGGCGGTCGGCTGGGTCGCATGCGCCAAATAGCGCTCCTGGTCATGGACGACGCGCAGGCCGCTGCCAGGGAGCAAATCCCCTCGACGATCACAAATCATGAGCAAGGCCGGCAAGACGGTGAAGCAAGCCAAGGCGCAGAACAACACGCCGCTGCCGGCGATCCAGCCCAATTCGGCGACGGCCTGAAAATCGGCCAGCATGGCGGCGTAGAACGCCAAGGCTAAGGTCGCCGCCGCCGTCAAGTTCCCCACCGCCACCTGCACCGCCGTGCGCCGCAGCGCCGCGCGGACATCATGGCCAGCGCGCCGTTCCTGCTCGTAGCGCGTCGCCCACAACACCCCATAATCCCCCATGCCGATGAGCATGACGGCGAACGTGGCCGACAAGATGTTCAGATGGCCGACTGTCCACGTCGTCCAGCCCAAGGCCCACAAAGTCCCGATCATCAGCGTGGACACCGTGAGCAAGGGATAGGCAATCCCGCGATAAACCAAGAAATACAACAAGGTGACGCCGATCAGCGCCAGGATCGATGCTAGCTTGGTATCGCGCTCGGCGGCCACCATCTCATCCGTCTCCAGCACCGGCAAGCCCGTCAAGCCGATATCCAAGCGCGGGAAATCAGGACGTACTTCGGCGATGATGGCGCGCATCCGTTCGACACTCTGGCGGGCGGCGGTGAACGAGTCGGCTTCCTTGATGGGCCGGACGAGCAGGAACGCCAAGCTGCCGTCGCCACTGAAGAAGTATTGCGGTTCGGCCAGCAAATCTTTCTGCTCCGGCGGTTGCTCCACCAGGCTCGACCACGGATTCCGATACGTTTCAGGGTCTTGCAAATGATTGGCGGTGGTTTGGCTGATGGAGAGCAGCTGGGACAAGTATTGGGCGTCCCTTTCGGATAATGGCTGATCGGGAGCGATCTGGCCCGCGCGCTGTCGGGCCTCGCGCAGCAACGTCAGCAGGTTCAGCGCTCGCCAGCTGAGCGGGCCTAATTCGAGCAACAGCCCCATGTCCCGCAAATTGTCGCGGATCTGCTCGATCTGCTCTTGGGGCAAGTACAACAAGGCGCGATCACGCAAGGAACGCAAATCGACTTTGTAAAACAGCCGGTCGAACAACTTGGGATGCTCACCGATGCGGGCGGCGATGGTTTCCAAGGCATGTTCCATCCGGTCTCGCTGCTGGCCTTGCACGACGACGACGATGTCATCCTCGTCGCCGAACTCGGCCAGATAGTGTTGCCAGCGCTGTTGATAGTCCTTATCAGGGCTGACTAAGTCGGTCCGTTGCGTGCGATAGCGCAAATGCGTCAGGGCGGCATGGGCGGAAAGACCAGCCACGCCCAGGGCCAGCAATAGCACGACATGGGGCGCCCGGCACACGACGCTCACCAGGGTCGTCAACAGTTTAGGAATTATCGAAGATTCGTTCCAGGGACTGGGTTCCGGTCTCATGTCCGCGCCGCCTCCTTGCTCGTGGCTCAGCGAGCGGGCCGGATTGTAGGCGGGAAGGGCGTCGCGGGCAAGGGGAAAGCAAAACCCCGCCGACCGCAGCCAAATGGCTTTGCATCGGCGGGGCCGGAACAGAGAAGAGGCCAATCTTCATCATCGTCAACCACCTAGTCCGCCCTGTCAACAGATTTTTTGTCGATTTTTCATTTTTTGTGGGTGCGTCAGTGCCGCCTGCGTTCCGCCGACCTTCGCCGCTCGCCAGGAAAAAATAGACAAACAGACACTGAGATGCCAGGTGGATACCGCCGCCCATAAGCAAAGCATCGACGCGAAATGCTTCGTTAGCGCAATGTTGCATGTGCCCAACTGGTTCCGCTCACACCGTCCGCTTCATTCCACGGGAGGTGTTGTTGTTTGGAAAAAAGGGGGGGGGTGGGGTGGAATGGAACAATGAAACAACGATTCCCTTTCTTATTCATAATATACAAAAGTTTACTAATTGATGCAATAGGAAAGCATGGACGAATGTGGGTTTGGATGATGGGATGTGGCGTGTTTCCACCTGTGATTCGATGGATGCATCGAAAAAGCGCGGCCGGCGCATATATTGGGTACATGAAGGAAG
>JBKBIP010000009.1:68907-172434 GCA_046297495.1 Gemmataceae bacterium
CCACGGCCGCCATCCTTTCTCATCCTGATCCGAACCCATGCCCCTATCCCCTTTGATTTGCCGAGGGAGTCCGTGTCGTGAATCAATCTGAGTTACTGGAATTAGCTGAACGCATCATTCCCGGCGCCTGTTTGGGGATGATGCGTCTGCCCCCCGATCTGCGCATGGTCATGGCGCGGGGTCAGGGGAGCAAAATTTACGATGCCGCGGGCCGGCAGTACATCGACTACATGTTGGGCAGCGGGCCATTGCTGCTGGGGCATTGCCATCCCGAAGTGGTGGATGCCGTCCAACGCCAGGCGGCTGCTGGTTCAACGTTCTTCGCCTTGAACGAGCCGGCCATCCGCTTGGCGGAAGCGCTCGTGGAAGCGGTCCCGTGTGGGGCGGCGGTTCGCTTCCAAACCACGGGCAGCGAGGCGACCTTTGCCGCCGTGCGGCTGGCGCGGGCGTTCACGGGGCGAGACAAGGTCCTCAAATTCGAGGGGGGCTGGCATGGTGGTCATGACATCGGCCAGCTGTCCGGGGTGCCTGCCGATCCACCCCCTTTCCCGGAAGCCGTGCCGGATTGCGCCGGCATCCCTCAAGCAGCCCGTCAGGATGTGCTCGTCGCCCCGTTCAACGACTTGGACGCCACGGCAACAATCATCAAGCGGCATCATCACGAGCTGGCGGCGGTCATCGTCGAGCCGCTGCAACGCGCCTTGCGGCCCGTGCCGGGATTTCTGGAAGGGCTGCGCGAGCTTACGCGCCAGCATGGCATCGTTCTCGTCTTCGATGAAATCGTGACCGGCTTCCGTCTCGCTTGGGGGGGCGCTCAGGAGCGCTACGGCGTGACGCCGGACCTGGGCTGTTACGGCAAGGTGATCGGCGGCGGCTACCCGTTGTCCGCCGTGGTGGGCCGCAAAGAGTTGTGTCAATTGGCCGACCCTGGACAGCAAGGGAATGGCCGCTATTGCTTCCTCAGCGGCACCTTGACCGGCAACCCGGTGGCCTGCGCGGCGGGACTGGCCACCTTGCATGTGCTCCGTCAACCGGGCGTCTATGCCCGGCTGCATGAGATCAGCCAGCGCTTAGCGGAAGGATTGTGCCAAGCGGGAGCGGAAGCGGATGTGCCTTTACAAGTGTTGGGGGATGGTCCCGTCCTGCAAGTCTGCTTCACCGCGCACCAACCGTTGCACACGCATCGGGACTTGCTCCGCGCGGATAAGAAGAAGGCCGTCGCCTTTGGCCATGAGCTGATCCGCCGGGGAGTGTATTGCACGCCAGGGGGGAAACTGTACCTGTCCCTGGCGCATGACGAGGAGGACATTGACCGCACGGTGGCCATCGCGGCGGCGGCATTGAACACCGTGCGGCAGCTATCGTGACCCGGCGCGGAAACCAGAAGGAAGGACCATCATGAGCAAAGTCCGCTATGGCGTGATTGGCCTGGGACGTTTTGGCGTCGTGCATTGCGAGGCGCTGGCGAGTCTGCCGCACGCCGAGCTGTTCGCTCTCTGCACCCGGCGCCCGGAGCACTTGCGCGAGCTGGCCCAACGCTTCGGAGTGCGACGCACGTACACCGACTACCAGCAACTGTTGGCCGATCCCGACGTCGATGCGGTCAGTGTGGTGACGATGTGGGATCAACATGCCGCTCCCACCGTGGCCGCCTTGCGCGCCGGCAAGCATGTGATCGTGGAAAAACCGATGGCTTCGACCCCGGAGGATTGTGATGCCATCGTCCAGGCAGCGAACGAAACCGCGAGTTTCTTCATGGTCGGGCACATCTGCCGTTTCAACCCGCGCTACGCGGCGGCCAAGGCGGCCATCGCGGAGGGACGGATTGGTCGGATCGTCTCCATGTACGCCCGGCGCAACATCCCAGCCCGCGTTTCCGGCGAGGTGTTGCAGAAGATCGGTCCCATCATCGGCGACGGCGTGCATGACACCGATTTGATGCTGTGGTACAGTGGGGCCAAGGTCGTCAGCGCGTACGCGCAAACCGTGGCCGTGCGCGGCTTGCCATATCCGGACATCGGCTGGACCATGTATCGCTTCGACAGCGGCGCCATCGGCGTCTTGGAAAACGCCTGGTTCCTACCCGATCAGACGCCGTTTCGCATCGATGAACGCATGGAAATCATCGGCACGGAAGGTTCGATCCACATTCACGAGACACACCCCAATTTCTCGATCTGCGACCGGAACGGCTGGCAATCGCCGGACACGACGTACTGGCCCCTCCTGCACGGTATCCGCGCCGGCGCCTTGCGCGAGGAGCTGGCTTATTTCACGCACTGCATCCGCTCTGGCCACCGACCCGCCATCATCACTCCCGAGGAATCACGCACCGCCGTCGTGGCCTGCCTGGCTGCCGAACGCTCCGCCACCCTCTGCCAGCTGGTGTCCTTGTAATCTTTCAAGGGAACATACCATCTATCGTCGTCAAGGATAGGAACAGAACCGCAACCAAGTCGCCGGGGCAGAGCGTGGCGGCAAGGCCCTGGCTGAACCGCTCCGCCACGGTTCGCGGGTGGCTCGCTTTTTGATTGACAATTGCTTTCTCCCCTAGAAAATAGCTCCGAGTGTTTCACCGTATTCTGCATCTGGGAACCATCCATCATGGGAAATGAAAAGATGTTCGGAAGTTCGTCCAAGTTGGCCCGAAAGCGGTCACGCTATCGTCCGCGCCTGGAACAGCTTGAGGAACGGACGCTGCTCAATATCGCTCCGATTGCTCATGCAGGCGGTCCGTACTTTGTTCCGGAAGGGGGTAGCGTCGTTCTGTCGAGTCTTGGTTCGTTCGATCCGGACGGTACGATTGTCTCTTACGAATGGGATTTGAACTACAACGGTAGTACGTTCGACGTCGATTCCACCGATCCTAGCCCGATTTTTTCCGCGGCCCTGTTGGATGGGCCAACGACCCGCATCGTGGCGCTCCGCGTTCAAGACGACAATGGCGCTTACGGTTTCGCCACGGCAGTCGTGCGCGTCCTCAACGTGCCGCCAACCCTGAGTAATGTCACGATCACGCCAGCGCTGGACGATCCGCGCACCGTCACGCTCAGCGGTATCATCAGCGATCCCGGCGTGTTCGATTCGTTCACCCTGCGCGTCGATTGGGGAGACGGTCAGACGGGTACCTTCATCTATGGTCCCGGCACGGTCAGCTTTAACGAAACCCACGTTTACCCCAACCAGAGCACGATGTACACCGTTAGTCTGACTTTGACTGACGATGATCATGTCGAGGGAACACTATATGGCAGCATCAACACGACCGCTGGCAGCGGTCCCGGCAGTCTGGGGGACCAGTATCTGGTGACGCTGGACCTGGAAACCGGCGAAGCCACCATCATCGGCATTTTGCCCGGTGGTGGCGTCGGCGTGGGGGACATCGATTACGACACCTTCACCCATCGCGCCTGGCTGCAATTCGGCGGCAACGTCTTTGAGGGCTTCGAGTTCGACATCCACACCGCTGCCGGCATTGGCTCGGCCATTCCCAATTTTCCGGAAGCTCGACTCTACAACGCCATGGAATTCGTCGGCAGCACGTTGTACGTTTCGGGCATCGCCAGCTCCGGCAGCAACAATCCGTCCGATTTCCGCATTCTCAATCCAATGACGGGCGTGGCCACGTTCATCGGCAATACGGGTCTCACCGGCCCGATAGCCGGTCTGGCCTACGACGCACGCACCGGCATCATGTACGGGCTTCGCGGCGGTCAGATCACGACCAACAATTTCGTGCGGATTGATATGGAATCCGGTCAGGCCACGATCATCGGTTCCACGGGCTTTCGCGGCGGCAGCTTGAAATTCGGACCGGATGGGCAGCTGTACGGCAGTTCCAACGATAGCCATCTGTACCGCATCGACCCGAATACCGGCAACGCCACCTTGGTCGGCTTCAGCGGAATTCAAGGCGCCATGGGCGGTTTAACTATCGATGGTCTGCCCGCCATCGACACCCGGACCCTGCAAGTGACCATCACGGTGGACAATAGCTCGCCCATCCCTGACGCGGGGGGACCGTACAGCGTGGCCGAGGGGGAAAGCCTGACGCTGGACGCTTCCGCCTCCTTCGATCCGGATGGCGATCCGCTGAGCTTCACATGGGATATCAACGGTGATGGCGTGTTCGGCGATGCCACGGGCGTCAATCCCACCTTGACCTGGGCCCAATTGGTGGCCCTGGGCATCAACGACGGTCCAGCGACATTCCAGGCGCGCGTGCGCGCCAACGACGGCCACGGCAACATCGAAACCTCGGCCCCAGTCACGCTCACGGTGGTCAACACGCCGCCTACCTTAAGCAACGTGACCTTGTCCACGTCCATCACCGTGGGACAGCAAGCCACCCTATCCGGGTTGCTTTCGGATCCGGGGCCGCTGGATCATTTTCGCTTGGTCGTGGATTGGGGAGACGGTTCACCGGAAGAAACCTTCCACTACGCGGCGGGTACCCCTTCGTTCAGCGAGACGCATATATATGACCAACCAGGTACGTTCATGGTGACGTTGATTCTACTCGACAAGGATGACGGCGAGACTTCAACAACTCAGACCATTCAGGTCAACAGCGAGTCCGTCAACCACGTCCATCTCTTTGCCGTGGGTGCTGACGCCGGCAGTTCGCCCCGCGTCCAAGTCTATAACGCCGATGGATCGTTACGATTTGACTTCCTCGCTTTCCATCCCTCGTTCACCGGAGGCGTGCGCGTGGCAGTCGGCGACGTGAACGGCGACAACGTTGATGACATCATCGTTGGCGCGGGGGCCGGCGGCGGACCGCACGTCAAGGTCTTCAGCGGCGTCGATCTGACCGTACTGGCCAATTTCTTCGCGTTCTCTCCCTCCTTCACGGGGGGCGTGTTCGTGGCGGCGGGGAACCTAAACGGCGACAACTCAATGGAAGTGATTGTCGGCGCAGGGGCTGGCGGCGGACCCCATGTGCGCAGCTTCCAAATCGCTGGCGGCGTGGCCACGGTGCTGCCGGGGCCGTTGGGCAACTTCTTCGCCTATGCCTCGTCCTTCCGTGGCGGTGTTCACGTGACGGCGGGGAATTTCGACGGCATCGGCAACGATGAGATCATCACCGGCGCCGGTGCCGGCGGCGGACCGCATGTGAAAGTCTTCCGCGCCGACGGTTTCGTGCTGGCCAGTTTCTTCGCCTATGCTCCCTCCTTCACCGGCGGCGTCTGGGTGGCGGCGGGCGATGTCAATAACGATGGCTTGGCCGAGATCATCACCGGCGCGGGAGCCGGAGGTGGGCCGCATGTGAAAGTGTTCAATGGCGGCGATGCCGCTGGGTTGCACAGCTTTTTCGCCTACAGTCCGGCCTTCATGGGTGGAGTGCGCGTTGGCACCGTGACCCGCGGTAGCGGCCAAGTGCTTCTCGGCCCTGGCCCCGGCGGCGCGGCGCACATCCGCATCCTGGATGGCGTGACGTTATCCGCATTGGATAATTTCTTCGCCTTTGATCCGTTGTTCCGCGGCGGCGTGTTTGTCGGTGGGAAGTGACGAAGACGCTTTGAAAAAGTTGGGGTGAGATGGGGTGTAATCCGCGTTTCACTTTAGATACACAAAAACACCGCTGGCAACGGCTTGACTCCGTAGTCAGCGGTGTTTCTTCGTGGCCTATTCTCACGCGCGCGCCAGGACTTTGCCCAAGTTATCCACCAGCGCCTCCACGGCCAGCACCAGTTGCACGCGGCGGTCGATGTGCATGTCGGCATCCAGACAGCGTTGTAGCACGTCAAGCAGTCGTTCGGGACCAAGGCGGTGGGCTAGGTTCGCCAGGCTTTCCCATTCTTCGGGTTCCACCGGCGGCGTTCCCTCCACGCTTAGCGCCAGGGCATGACGTAGAAAATCGATCAATAGGCGGAGCACCAGGGAAGCCCGCCGCCGTTGAGCGGACGATTCCTTGCCGGCTTCCTCGACGAATTTCATGAAGTCGTGGGCCAAAGCCGTGGCGTCGGGGCGTGGCCGGGTCAGCCCGGCGATCAGTTTTTGGCGGAAATCCCACAAGGCCGGATCGGCCAAGGCAAGCGCCTGGCCGGGGCTGCCGCCGCTCAGCCGCGTCAGACGTTGCAGCAGGTCGTCATCAGTGACATCCTGGCGGCGCAGCAGCTCGGCCACCAAATCGGCGGGGAGCGGGCGGAAGTGGATCACTTGGCAGCGCGACACGATGGTCGGCAATTGCAGATCGGCGCTGGTGCCAATGAGAATCAGCACCGAGCGCGGCGGAGGTTCCTCCAGGGTCTTAAGGAAGCAGTTGGCGGCGGCGACGTTCAAATCGTCGGCGTCGTCGAGGATGGCCACCTTCCCCTGACCTCGCGCCGACTTGAGGGAGAAGGTCTGGCACAAGGCGCGGATGGTGTCGATGGGAACGTCCAGGCTTTCCGCCGGCCGCTGGGCGTGGGCGTAATCGGGGTGGGTGCCGGCCTCCACCAGAACACAAGAGGAACACTGATCACAGGCCTCAAGGCAGTCGGGGGGCGGATTTTCACAGAGCACCGCCTTGGCCAGCTCGTGGGCGAACAGGTGCTTGCCGATCCCAGGAGGGCCGGTGAAGAGATAGGCATGGGCCAGCCGGCCGCGGCGCCGCGCCTGCGCGAACGCTTGTACTTGGTGGTCATGGCCGAGAATCCGCCGCCAGGACACGAAGCACCTCCCGTCGAATTTGCTCTTGCACCACCGCGACCGGCTGGCTGGCGTCGAGGACGCGCAGGCGTTCGGGCCGCCGTTGGGCCTCGCGGAGAAAGCCGTCGCGCACGCTCTGTTGATACTCCGCTGCGCGCGCCTCCAAGCGATCCGCTGGGCGTTGGCGGCGGCGCGCGGCTACTGTCAGCGGTACATCTAGCACCAACGTCAGGTCCGGTTCCAAGCCGCCGGTCGCCAGCTGGCCTACCTGCCACAGCTGTTCGGGATCGATGCCGCCCGCATGTCCTTGATACACGACGTTGGCCAGTAAAAATCGATCCGACACCACGATCTTCCCAGCCGCCAGCGCGGGGCGGATCACCTCCTGCACCAGCTGAGCGCGGCTGGCCATGAACAACAGCGCCTCACAGGTCACGGACAACTCATGCCGATGATCGAGCAGCAGCCCCCGGATGATGGCGCCAACCGCCGTTCCCCCTGGATCGGCGCAAGCGATCACGTCATGTCCCTGCTCGCGCAGCCAATCTGCCAGCAGCCGGCATTGCGTCGTCTTGCCGCCGCCGTCGGGACCATCGAGGGTAAGGAAAAGGGGAGGCATGGGCTTATGTTTTTTTCTTCTGGTCCCCCAGGGACCCGCTTGGGGAATGAATGTCCATGTCGATTCAATCTCTCACACGACCGACACGCCGCCGTCCAGCATGACGACTTCGCCACAGATGAAATCCGACGCCGACGACGCCAGGAACAGCACTAAATCGGCGACTTCCACCGGCTGGCCGAAGCGGCGCAGGGGGATTTTGTTCTTCATAGGGTCCCCTTTGGCCGGGTCTCCCCACACTTGTTGGCCCATCGCGGTCAGGATCACGGTCGGGGCGATGGCGTTGGTTTGGATGTTGAACGGCCCCCATTCACAAGCCATCACCCGCGTCAACATGTTCAAGCCTCCTTTGGAGGCGGCATAGGCGCCGTGCCCTTCGATGCCGATGACACCGGCGGCGGACGAAATGTGAATGATCTTGCCGCGGCGCTGCTCGATCATCTTGGGCGCCAATAATTGCGCCAACAGCAGCGGCGCGCGCAGATTGACGGCCAGTGTTTCCTCCCAACCCGTCAACGTGATGTTCAGCAACTTTTCCACATGCACCAGACCAGCGTTGTTCACCAGAATGTCGATGGTGCCGAAGCGTGCCAGGGCGGCGGCGGCGGCCTGGCGCGGTCCATCGACCGTGCTCAGGTCCGCTTCGATGACCAAGCACTGCTTGCCCTTGGTCTCGACAGTAGCGCGCGTCCGCTCCAAGCCTTCCCGGTCGCGGCCCACCAAGGCCAGGTCCGCCCCCGCCTCGGCCAACACCGCCGCCACTTCGGCCCCGATCCCCTTTGATGCCCCCGTGACCAACGCCCGCCGGTCGCAGATGGAAAAACGTTCGCCGTAGGTGGACATGGTGGATACTCCCCAATGGTTCACCTTCCCTGACTATTTCTCCGGCAATCAAACGAATCACCTGTTAGCCGGAGGCGCCAGCGCAGTCCCTCGCCAGCGCATCGAGCTGACGGGAGGAACTTCCTGGACGAAGTAATTTGCCTGTGGACAAGATACTTACTTTAGCATTCCAACCGTGATACAGCAGCAATCCAGTGGTAAGGTATCAACATTTTCTTGATCTCAGCACTCCATGTCGTCCAACAGATGGCCGAGTTTCTCTTTTTTGGTCTTCAAATAGCGTTGGTTGCGATCGTTGGGGGGAATCTGGATCGGCACGCGCTCGACGATGCGCAGGCCATACCCTTCCAGGCCGACGACCTTCTTGGGATTATTCGTGAGCAAGCGAATGTCACGCACGCCGAGATCATAGAGGATTTGCGCCCCGATGCCGTAGTGGCGTAAGTCGGGAGCGAAACCGAGGCGTTTGTTGGCTTCCACGGTGTCCAGTCCCTCGATTTGTTGCAAACGGTACGCCTGCAACTTGGCCAATAGCCCGATGCCGCGCCCCTCTTGACGCATGTAGAGCACGACCCCCTTGCCGGCGTCGCGCACTTGCTGCATGGCATGGTGCAGTTGCGAGCCGCAATCGCACAGCAGGGAATCAAAAATGTCGCCTGTCAGACATTGACTATGGATGCGCACCAATACCGGTTCCTCCTGCTCCGGGATGCAGTTGTTGATCTCGACGCCGACGCCGCCATAGCACAGCGCCAGGTGCGGCTCCGGGTCCACCAACGACGTGTACGGCACCAGGTCGAAGTCGCCATGCTTGGTCGGCAGCTTCAGCGCCGGCTCGCGGCGGATCAGTTTCTCGCGCTGGCGGCGATGTTTGATCAGCTCCTCGATAGTACACATTTTGAGATGATGCTGTCGGCAAAACTCCGTCAGGTCGGGTAAGCGGGCCATGGTGCCGTCGGCATTGACGATCTCGCAAATAACCGCCGCCGGCTTCAACCCGGCCAGACGGGCCAGATCGACGCTTCCTTCGGTATGCCCGGCGCGGACCAGCACTCCCCCCTCGCGCGCCCGCAACCCCGGCACGTGCCCCTTGCCGCGCACCAGGTCGTTGGGCGTCGAGTGATCGTCAATGGCCACTTGCACCGTCCTGGCCCGGTCATAGGCCGAGATGCCGGTGGTGATGCCAGTGCGGGCGTCGATGTACGGGGTGAACGGCGTGGCCATCGGATCGACGTTGTGCCCCGACAGCGGTTCGAGGTGCAGCCGGTCGCAAATCTCCGGCGAAAGGGCTAGGCATACCAGCCCGCAGGCGTTGCGCATCATGAAATTGATCGCTTCCGGCGTCACCTTCTCGGCGGCGATGACCAAATCCCCTTCGTTCTCGCGGTATTCGTCATCGACCAGCACGATCATCCGCCCCGCCCGCAGCTCATCGAGGATTTCCTCAACGGGGCTAAAAGGATTGGCGACAGTTTGTTTATGTGGCATATCCGCTCCGCTTCATGGGGAAGGAATGGGCATGGGATATTTACATTGTATGGATTACGTGGACCAGGAAGATGGTGGAATGAAATGAAGAATTTAGTGGAGTGATTGTCGTGGGATTCATCGATTAGCGCCCGCTGCCGATTCCTCACGTGAAACGATGAATCCAAGGAGTAGCTCCGTGCCAATAATGGTCATCACGGATAATACTTCTTCACCAGCTCCTCATTCGGTTTGGTCATCAGAGTGACACCGATGCCGAGACCGATGGACACCACCAGTCCCCAAACGAGGGGGTCGAAGCCGAACAGGTACAGGGGGCTGAATTTGTCCAGCTTCGGTTCGTTCCAGCCGGGCAGCCAGGCGAAGAGGGAGTCCCCCCAGTTGGCGCTATCGATCCAACCGAGAACATACAGGGACAGCAGCGTGCCGAAGCCCCCCAGCATGGCGGCGATCACTCCCGCGCGGGTGGCCCGCCGCCAGTACAGGGCCAAGGCCATCGGGATCAGGAAGGCGCAGCCCTGCCCGCTGCCAGTGAAGACGATGATGTATTGCAAGTATTTGGGCGGATTCAGCGCGCCAACCATGACGATCAATCCCACCAACGCCGTCACCGAATAGCTGGCTACTTTGAGTGCTTTGGGGGAGACATTGGGATTGATCGTCCGCTGATACAAGTCGCGCACCAAGCTGGAGCTGATGAGCAGCAAGAAGGCGGCCACCGTGGACATGATCGCCGAATACGGAGCGGCCAACAGCAAGCCCGCGATCCACGAAGGGGCCACGGTCCGCACCATCACGGGCATGATGTTGTCGGGGGTCCCTTCCGCCCCCATCTCCCCCAAGTATTGGGTGGGATAGATGGCCCGGGCGCAGATGAAAATAATCATCATGCTCATGTAGGTCAGCAAATAATAACCGGCGATCAGCAGCAAAGCATTGCGCACGCTGGCGGAATCCTTGAACGCCATCAACCGGACCATGCCGCCAGCTTGTCCCGGACTCATCAGCGACCACATCAAGAAAAACGAGAAGGCCATGCCGAAAGGGAGGAAGTACTGAGGCGCCACGCCCGGTTCGGAAGCGGTTTCTTCCAGCTTCACTTCGGGGCCAGGCCCATAAACCAGGGCCGGGTCTTGTTGTTTCAAGCGTTCCGTGGCCGCCGCCAGACCGTGCAATTCCTGACCATCGGTAGTCGTGACCGGCGGCACGGCCCGCATGGCCAGGAATGCCATGAGGATGACGCCCGTGAGCATGACCAACCCTTGCAGCACGTCGTTCCAGGTGACGGCCCAGAATCCGCCATAGGAGGTATAAGCCACCACCGTCGCCGCGAAGATCGTCAAACCGATGAGATAACCGACTTCGATAGTGGTCACGGCGAAGGTCGGCGGCAAGGGCATGTGCAGCTTGTCGTTGGGCAATTGCAGGGCGCCTTGCATGACCAGGGCGCCGGCCTTGAACTGCGCGACCAGGTTGAAGACCAGCAACAGCAAGAGAATCAACGTGGCCAGAATCCCCAGACCGGGACTTTGAAAGCGATCCCGGAACACATCCGGCACGGTGACGGCCCCCGACATGCGCGCAACCTGATTGAGGCGCTTGCCGAACAGGGCCATCGTCGTCAGCGGCACGATCATGTAGCTGCTGATCCACAAGGCCATGATCCAGCCGTTTTTGTAGATCAGCGAGGGGAAGCCGGCGAAGGTGCCGCCGCTGATGGCGGTGGCCGCCACACTCAGGGCCAGCACCCACGGCCCCAGCCCGCGATTGCCAACGAAGTATTCCTTGACGAAGCTGCCGCGCGACAGGTAGCGGTGTGAGACGATCCCCAGCGTCACCACCCCCACCAGGTAACAGGCGAAGACAATCGGCACCATCCAGCTATCGGGTTGCCAGTTAATCGCCGCCATGTTCCCCCTCCTCATCCGCTTCCGCTCCCAAGTCGTCGTCCTTCATGGCGAATAAGGCGAACAACACGGTAACGATGGTCCAGCCAAACCAGGGGAGGACGATGCCATGGAACACCCAATCGGGCAGGCCGTAAAACTCCTGAAAATTATTCACATCACGCGGCTGGGCCAAGCCCATCCGCGCCACCCAACTATCCGCCGCGTGCTGGTAGCCGAACAGGTAGCAATAGCCGACGGTCCAGATGGTTGCGATGACAAAGCTCACGACCACGAAGATCGCCTCCCAGCGGGCGTGGCGATACAAGCTCTGAGCCGATTCATTCGCTAACATGGTTCCTCTCGCCGTGGTGGGAATCGTTTAGGTTCACGGAACGATTGTATGAAGAAATCGCGAGAGAGTGAAAGGCGCAAGCGGAAAAGAAGGAAAAGATTTTTTGTCGGCGGAAAGCATGTCCCATCCCTTCCCAAGTCGGTCGTGTAGCGACCGGCTATTTCGCCGCGCGACGGTCAAGGCGTCGCAAGGCCGCTTGGGCGTCGAGGGTGACTGGGGCTAATGCCGCTCCTTGGGAGAGTGCTTGCAACACCTGACGGGCGCTAGGCGTGGCGCTCAGCTCCAGTACTTGGATGGCTCGGCTAAAACGCAGCTCGTCGGCGGGAAGTCGCTGTTGGCGCTGTTCCAACGTCTCCAGCAAACGGCGCAAGGCGCGGCGCGCTTCAAGCGATTCGGTGTTGGGCAAGGCTTGTCTCAAGGCCCTCTCGGCCATGACACCCAGCTGTTCCAATTTCTCGTAAGCCGCCTGCCGGGTCTCGAAGTGTTCGCTGTCCAAGTCGGCCAGCAGTTGGGCTAAGGCGCGGAACTCCGGTCCAGCCACGGGAGTTAATTTCTTCTGGAGCAAGACAATCGCTTGGTCCGGCGCCCTCAGTAATTGGATTTTGGCCTGATGCGCCACGCAGGGATGCGCCGCCAGCTCGGTCCACAGCTGTTCGAGCTGCTCGTCGGAATAGGCGGGAGGCGGGGCAGCGTTCAGTGGCTGGCAGTCACTCACGTCCCAGAGAAACACGGTGCCATCCTCACTGCCACTAGCCAGCGTCTTGCCGTCCGGAGAAAAGGCCAATGAGAGGACGTTGCCTTTTTGTCCTTTCAGCTGGCGGATTTCCTGGCCCGACAGCCAGCTCCACAAGGAAATTGTCGAAACAGAATCGCCGGTCAAGGCCAGCAGATACCCTTGCGGGGCTGGAGTAAGGCTGTGGATGGATTGTTGCGGCACTGGCAAGTGAGTGACGACCGTGCCGGTGGCGGTTTCCACCAAAAGCACATTCCCACTCACCTTATCCATCGGAATGGCGTTGGGTTCGGTCTCGTGCATATGATATTGACAAAACGAGTGGGAAGGAGCAGTGCCGCCGCCGGCCACGATGAGGTACTTCCCATCCGGCGTGAAGCTCACCATCGAGACGAAGCTGGAGAAGGAGCCGATGTAGTGCCGTTGGCGGCCGGTGATAGCGTCCCACAACCGGGCCGCGCCGTCGCGTCCGCCCGAAGCGAGAACTGTTCCATCCGCCGAGGCCGCCACGGAAAGTACCTGGTGCATTTGAATTTCCAATGGCACGTAAGAGCCAGATGCAACTTGCCACACCCGAATCGTGCGATCGTCGCTGCCGGAGACAAGCATTCGTCCATCCTGCGCGAAGGCCAGCGACATCACCGAGCCAGTGTGTTCGTTCAGAAAGGACGGCGAGGGAATTTCCTGCTCCTTCCGCACGTCCCAAAAACGAATCCTGCGGTCCTTGCCGCCGGATGCCAACGTTTTGCCATCGGGCGAGAAGGCCACGCTGTAAACGTCCCCCTTGTGTCCGTGCAGCGTGCCTTGAAGCTCTCCGGTAGTCACATTCCACACTCGGATCACGCCATCCCAACCGCCAGTGGCCAGCAGCTGGCCATTCGGAGCGAAGGCCAATGTAGTGACGCCGGCTTTGTTCTCCGCCGTGCCGAGCTGCCGCCGGACCCCCTCCGGCAACGCATCATCGGCCCGACTGAAGGGCAAGGTCTGCCTCCAGCCGTGCATACCGATGACCAAGATAGCGACCAAGACTCGCCACGATAGCGAGCCGCAAACGACCATCCCAAACGGACGAGAACTCCACATGGATAAACTCCTCACCAGGAAAGGCCTTCACGTTGCTACGAACAGGTTGACGTGCTCTGAACTTCGTCCGTGGTCTTTTGTCTTCTTGTTCCTTAGAGTCCATCACCGGGGAAATGGTTCCTTCGCGCGGCACCCACCATGAGGGAATTTGTCGTCCGGGATGGTGGCGGATTCATCGTTTCGCGCACGCCGACTTCCAAGCGGAACGACGAATCCAGGCACCGTTCGGTTCGGAATGAATGGTGGGGATGAATCTGAAAACAAGTTCTTCCGTTTGTCAGCGCGATTGCGGAGATGGATAAGTTCGCGCGGGCTGTCGTCTTCGAGCGCGAACTGATGAATCCACAAACGAATACACTGAGAAACGGAAGAGCCAAAAAAACCATGCCGCGCGGCCAAGCCTTTCACGCCGACGTTTGATCGGGTTGCCTTGTTGGGTTTCGGCTGTTACAACGAACTCCATCACGGATACCGGCCCCTGATTGGAGAGACTAGCATGAGAACGATGTGGATTCTAATTCTGGCGAGCTTCCTACCCATCTTGGCGTTTGGCCAGGACAAGAAGCCCGAAGTGACAACGAAGCGCTACGGAATCGACGTCGATTTGAAATTCTATCCCCAAGATACACCGCAACAGACATTGGCATCCATTCTCAAAGCCGTCGAGCGTGGCCGGTTGAACTACGTGCTGGCCCAGCTGGCCGATCCGAAATTCGTGGATGAACGAGTACGCTTGGCCGGCGGCGACTTCGACGTCGTGATCCAGGAAGCCAAGACCAAGCTGGCTGACGATCCCGCCACCGTCAAGCTCTTGCAACGCTTCTTGAAGGAAGGAGATTGGCAAGTCGCGGACACGGCGGCGATGGCGTCGCTTAAGGATGTCAACAATCGCTTTCTGTTCATGAAAAAAATCGGCGACCGCTGGTTCATGGAGAACAAACAAGCCCCAGACAAGGAATAAGCAAGTCATCCATAAGCCCCAAGCCGGTCGCGGGACGACTGGTCCCCCCGCGACTGGCTTGGGAAATTCACGCACAAGGTTGCACCATGCCTGACACCTACATTGATCTACGCAGTGACACCGTGACGAAACCAACGCCGGCCATGCGCGCCGCCATGCAGGCGGCGGAAGTGGGGGACGATGTCTTTAACGAGGATGAGAGTATCAATCGCCTGCAAGAGCGGGTGGCGGCCCTGCTCGGCAAGGAGGCGGCCCTCTATGTGCCGTCGGGGACCATGTCCAATCAGATTTGCGTCAAGGTCCACACACAACCCGGCGACGAGGTGCTGTGCGAGGCCAATTGCCATATCTACAACTACGAAGCGGGCGGCCCGGCGGTGTTGGCCGGTGTCATGTGCCGGACCATCGACGGGGATTTCGGCATCCTCGACGTGACACAGCTCGAAGGCAAAATTCGCCCCGACAACGAGCACCTGGTCCGCACCCGGCTGGTCTGTCTGGAGAACACCCACAATCGGGGGGGCGGGCGCGTCTTTCCGCTGGAGAAGATTCAAGCCATCAGCGCTTGGGCGCATGACAATGGCTTGATCATGCACCTGGACGGCGCCCGCTTGTGGAACGCCGCCGTGGTTACCGGCATCCCCTTGGCGGAATGGGCCAAGCCGTTCGACACGGTTTCTGTCTGTTTCAGCAAAGGGCTGGGCGCTCCGGTCGGATCGGCGTTGGCCGGAACCAAAGAATTCGTGGCTCGGGCGCGGCGCATCCGCAAGCTGTTCGGCGGCGGAATGCGTCAAGCTGGCGTCATTGCGGCGGCGGCCTTGTACGCCGTCGATCATCACATCGACCGCTTGGCCGACGACCACCGCAACGCCCAAGTCATCGCCCAAGCCATTGCTGACACGCCGGGGCTGCGGCTCAACCCGCCAGAAGTCGAAACCAATCTCATCTGGTTCGATATTGACCCCGATTTGGGCACATCCAAGGATGTCGCCGCAGTGCTGAAGGAGCACGGCATCCGCGCCCACGCCGCCGGGCCGCAACAGATGCGCATGTGTACGCACCTGGATGTCTCCGCCGCCCAGTGCGAGCGCGTCGCCGAGACCGTCCGCCAAGTGGTCCCCAAACTGACGCCGGTGGCGTAGGGAAAGGCTGTTCCTGGCGCTGCGCCGCGAACTATTCTTGTCTTTGCGATTCATCGGTTCGCGCGCGTCCGCGAGCGTGAATCGATCAATCTCCTCTGTTTTTTTCGGTTGACGGACTACTCGAAACCATGATCCACCAACTGCGTTTGGCCGTGCTCCTCAGTGGTAATGGCACGACTCTGCAAAACCTGCTTGACCGCTGTGCTGATGGCCGATTGGCGGCGGAGGTGGCGCTGGTGGTGTCCAATCACTGGGACGCCTACGGCTTGACGCGGGCGGAACAAGTGGGCGTGCCCGCCGTCGTCGTCGAACGCAAGGAATGCCCCTCGCGTGCCGACTTCAGCCAGCGCATCTTCGACCACTGCCGGCGCGCGCGCGCCGACCTGGCGTGCATGGCCGGCTTCTTGCAGTTGCTGGTCATTCCGGCTGATTTTCAGGGACGGGTCATGAACATTCACCCCGCCCTCATTCCCGCTTTCTGCGGCAAGGGGTACTATGGCCATCATGTCCATGAAGCAGTCTTGAATTATGGGGCCAAGATCAGCGGCTGCACCGTTCACTTCGCCGACAATGAATACGATCATGGGCCGATCATCCTCCAGCGGGCCGTCCCCGTCCTCGATGACGACACTCCCGACACGTTAGCCGCTCGTGTCTTTGAGCAAGAGTGCGAAGCCTACCCGGAAGCGATTCGCCTGTTTGCCGAGGGGAAACTGCGCGTCGAAGGCCGCCGGGTGCGGATATTGCCTTAGTTTCTCTTGTGGCAAATGCGTCCAAGTGCGTTTACCGGTGATCCTGCACCACGGAGATCGCTGACTCACCGATGGCTCGTCCGCTATACGGACTTCTGATCACTAATTACTGACAACCAACAACTCCTTAGTCGTTGTGGGAGTGCTTCTTATGCCTGCCGCGGAAGCGCGCGACGCGACGCGCCACGCATTGTTGACAGCCGTTGCCTCGGTAGTCTGTCTAGTTCTCGCTGACAAGCTGATGCTGCGGCACGGCAATCTGGCCGTATGGACGACCTTCATGGTGATGGCTCAGTACACCTTCACCAGTTTTCAAAAAGGGGTGGAACGGGTAGTGGGCCGGGGACTGGGTATCCTGGCGGGATTGGTGCTAACAACTTGGTTAAACGAACCCCCCTTGCTGACCTTGGTACTCATTGCCATCCTATTGACAACCTTCTTCTACTTTTATTTTGCCGATCAGTTAGCTTATACATTTCTCAACGCGGGGCTGTACGTCGTTGCCATGTTCCAGATCGGCCATGCCCATCCCGCCGCGGCCGTATCACAAGCCAAGGAATTGTTCGCCGCCGTCGTGCTCGGCGTGGTGGTCGCGGACGTGGTGACTTGGTTGGCCGGCGCCGAGCGTGATCTCGGCATTCATGTCGGGAAAGCTCCACTCTGGCCAGTGCGCGGCGATTGGTTAAGCCAGAGCCTGATGCTCGCCGTCACGGTACTACTGACCTTGTTGGGCGCCCACGCGCTGGGCCTACCACCGGAGCAGACCGCCATCTCGGTGATGTTACTGACAATCTCTCCACATCTACAAGCGATGATCTTGAAGGGAGAGCTGCGGATTGCTGGCGCGCTAATGGCTTTGGTTTGGAGTATGGGGACCTTCCTGGTAGTGGGGTTATTGCCTTATATCTTGGTACTTGCCGGGTTACTGTTCCTGGGTCAGTTCGTGGCGGCCTACTTGGCCCGGATGGCTGGCAAGTATGCCTACGCCGGCTTGCAGATGGGTTTGGTGTTACCGATGCTGGTAGTGGCACCTCGATCCGAGTACGGCAGCATCACCCCCGCCGTGCAACGGTTGACGGGAATTCTCTTGGGGTTGACAGCTTCAGTTCTAGTGGCCGGTCTATGGCCTCGCTTTCCCGTGACCGAGGAGATTGCCACCGCACCATCCCTTTCCTCCATGTCGGGAGAGACGGAGACACGCCCATGAACCGTCTCAAAACCAATCTTTGATGTCATGCAATAGTTACAACATTAGATCACAAGTAATACATCCAAGCGATGAGAAGAAGACGAAGTTCCGTGAAGTCGTTGAGTATCCCTGACGGCTCAGTCATTACGGCGACGCTACCCGTCATGCCAACGCGCGGCGGTATCGATTTGGGTTCGTTGAGTGTCAGCCGCACTTGAAAGCGTTGAGCCGGGGGTACCCAACTTGCTGGCACTTTTACATCAGGTAGTTGACCAGAAGGGACACCCTGTCCCTGACTAACTCCCCAACCGACCGAAGAGACCTTGGCATCGTGGAGCTGGCCGGGGACGCCTCGCAGGGCGATCCGAGCAGGTTGTCCCGCGCGCAGCCGGGCCAGCGAGTTTTCGCGAAAATTGGCCACGACTAGCCAACGGCTGGTGTCGATCAGTGTCATGGCTGCCTGACCAACGTGAAGATAAGTCCCTTCAAGAAGTTGCAGATCGGTGATGAATCCATCGCAGGGTGCATGCACGCGCGTGTAGAGCAAGTTCAGCTGGGCTTCGGCGAGCTGGGCCTTGATCTGGGCCACTAGCGCATGGTCCCCGGCGATGCGCGCATTGAGTGCCTCTTCAAGGCGGAGCACTTCGCTGGCTGCTTGGCGGACGGCTGCCTGGCTCGCCTTGTTTTTTTGCAAAGCGTCCAGGTAACGCCGCACCGTCGTCGAGTCCGTATTGAAGATCGCCTGCTCCTGTTTATAAACCGTGTCAGCATAATCGGCTTCGGCAACAAGACGCTCATGGCCGGCGCGGGCAGCCGCCAGCTCCGCTTCCAGCTGCTTAACCTGGTGCTCCACTTCGACCAGCTTGGCCCTCAGGTAGGCGACTTTCTGCTCGAACAAGGCGGGGTCTAGCTCGAACAGCAGCGTCCCAGCGGTGACGTAGTCCCCTTCATCAACGTGGACCCGGACCACTTTCTCCCCCACCTGCGGCGCTACCTGAACCACATAGGCTTGCACGTAGGCATCGGTAGTCAGAGGAGTATAAATGTCCGCTAATGCGTAGTACACGATCAGTAACAGAAGGACGGCGAGAGTGAAAAGCACCCAACAGCGAAACGACCCAACTAGGCGATGGCTGAGACGCCCAGCGCCGGCCACCAACTGGACAGGTATCCTGATGAGTCGCATTAAGGCTTGGATCACGAAGGACACCGCTCGCGTTAGCATGATCCCTTTCCCCCACCACCAAGGCGAATGGCGTGGCCCCAGCCGCGCCACTCACAGTTGGGTTACGCTCGTTCTATTCCAGATTGAGCACGGGACGGGGCGGAGGCAATACCTCTATTGCTGGAAAATCGAGATTTTCGGGGAAATCCGCCCTCCCCAGCGAATGCCCTGGAAAGTTACCCAGCGCGTAATCCAGACTGACGAGAGCAGCCAGGAATTCATATGTGGCCGACGTCAACCGTTGCTGAGCGCGAGTCAAGGCCGTCTCGGCGTCCACGATGTCGGTGGGAGTGGCGTTGCCATTGCGATAGCGATTGATTACCAGCCGCAGATTCTCGCGGGCTTGCTCGATGGCGGGAAGGTTGCGTTCGATGCGCCGCCGAGCCGTGGTTGCCGCGCGGTAAGCCAGCGTTACTTGCAACGTCACGCCGTCCAGGACCGAGCGCGCGTTCGCGACCGCTTCCCGAATTTCGGCTTCAGCGGCGCGCAGCTCCCCTTTACGCCGACCACCACTGTAAAGGGGGATATCGAGATGTAAGCCAATTCCTTGCTGCGATCCGCTCTTGATATTGGACCCGCCCAGTAGTCCGGTGCTGGCCAGGGTATAAACGCGCGGCCACAATTCCAGGGCAATTGCCTGCTGGCCATACTGAGCCTCGGCTACCGCTTCGCGGGCAATACTGATCTCCGGGCGCTGGCTGGCTGCCATTTCCAAACATTGTTCCAGCGTCAGATCGAACGGTGGCTGCGATGTCACGTCCATCACGGTCACGGGCAGACTGGCGTCGCGGCCCATCGCGTTGTTCAATCGGGCGAAAGCTGCCAGCTCCGCTTCGCGGGCGATGTCCAAGTCTTCTTCCGCAGCCGCCAGAAATACTTCGGCGCGTAAGACGTCATCCCTGTCCACCGTCCCAGCGGCGAAGCGCGATCGTGTGTCGCGCAGCGTCGCCTCGGCTTGGCGGATGGCTTCTTCCTGGATGCGCCGTGTCGCTCCAGCGCGCAAGGCTTGAAGGTAAGCAATGGCCACATCAAATCCAACGGTCTCGCGCGCGCGTGTGTGTTGTAGCTCGGTGGTGCGCGTCCGCGCCTTGGCTTGGCGGTAGCGGGCGGCAGTCCGCCCAAAATCATAGATAGTCCATTGCAGCTGCAACTCGGCTTGGATGTAGGCGTGTGTCCCCATGCTGGTGGGAATGATAATGCCCGTTCGACCCGCCGAAGCCGGGCCGAGCGTCGGCGAGGTGACGCCACTATGAGACAGCAAATCAAGCTCGGGCAAAAAGGGAGCAAAAGCGACCTGTTCCAGTCCCCGCGCCCGTTCGCTTGCTGCAAGGGCCGCCGATAGCTTCGGATTGTGTCGCAACCCATAAGCAATCGCTTGGGGCAAGGAAAATTCGGAAGTCGATTCCAATTCCGTCTTTCCCCAAGGAGTGGAAGCCGTGATAAGGTCCGGTGGACAGGGAGAATGGGTAACAGACGGTCGGCTCCCCAAATGAGCATCCGCAATTGGCTTCTCGATCTGCTCTTCCACCAATGACATCCCTTGCAATGCAGCTTCGACATCTGGCGACATCATGAGGGAGGAATGGGAAGGATGGAAAAACGAACACCCCCCGAACGGAACGAGCACCCACCAGCCCAAAGCGATCAAGGTCGAACCACGGATGGTTTTCGACCGAGGACGCATTAGCCCGCTCCCTTCTCAAGTTGACCATTTCTCGATACCAAATGGGATCGGAGGTCGGACTCATCTGCCCGCGCTACCAGATGGAGCCGTTAGAATTATCGGCACTGTCCGCCCAGTTTGCTTAGAAACTATCGGAAAACCAGACACACCACGCTGATTCCGGTAAGTTTTTGGACGTGGCGCAGGGGATGACGCCGCTCTACTTGGGCTACCTCGCCGGAACCTTTGTGCCACCTGAGAATCAGCGCCGTCCGTTTCTTTCCACCATCGGGCCAATGTACTTCTGGGCGCTGTTTCTTGACAAATCTTCCGGACGCGCGGATAACAGGAGTAGGTAATTCTCCATCCCAGTCGTGTTTGGACCGCAGGGAGTACACTTGATGGCGGATTCATCGTCCAAAAAACAGCTGCCGCCGACTATCGATATGCCGTCGCCCGATCTGGAAATCACTTCCGATTACGTCCATTCCCAGCAAGTTGGCAGTGAATCGGCGGGCGTCGAAGCGGCAGTACACGAACCGCAACGTCTGGATGATTACGAGCTGTTGAGCGTGCTTGGGCGTGGGGCGTTCGCCACGGTATACCTGGCCAAGCAAGTCTCGTTGGGGCGGCAGGTGGCGTTGAAGGTGTCGGAAAATCGCGGTAACGAGGCCCGTACCCTGGCCAGTTTGGAACATGATCACATCGTGCGCGTCTTTTCCGAGCAGGTAGTGCCGGAGAAGAACCTCCGCCTGATGTGCATGCAATTCATCAGCGGCACGACCTTGGAGCGCGTGCTGGCCTTTCTCCGGCATCGAAACCGTGACAAATGGACGGGACGATCCATTCTGGAAGCCATCGATTTGCTGAGCCAGCATCCGGCTCTGCTAGATTTGGCCGCGTTTCGGGATCGGGAATGGCTCGGCAATGCCAACTACGCCGAGGCTGTCAGCTGGATTGGGTCCCGTTTGGCGGCGGCCTTGGCCCACGCCCACAGCCAAGGCGTGCTGCACCGTGACATCAAGCCGGCGAACATTCTCTTCAATCGTTATGGTCGGCCGTTTCTCGCGGATTTCAACGTCTCGCTGGATGCGGAACGGATAAGGGGCGCTCTGGGGGCCATCTTTGGCGGCACTCCCGCCTACATGGCCCCGGAACATTTGGATGCGTTTTCTCATCAACAGGGACGGACGCCCGAAGACGTCAACGAACGATCTGACATCTATTCGCTGGGCGTGGTGTTGTTCGAGGTGTTGACCGGACAATTGCCGTTCCCCAATCCGACCGCGGAACAACGTCCCACGGATATCATGCGGGAGATGGCTGCCCAACGTCGCGTGGGGGTGCCGTCGCTTCAGGAAAAAGCCCCTGTGCCGGAGATTCTCGATTGGACGGTGCGGCGCTGTTTACAACCTGTGCCGGAACGGCGCTACCCTTCGGCGACCTACCTCGCGCAGGCGTTGGAGGGCTGCCGGGAACATCAAGAAATATGCCAGCAACTTCCCCCAGCGGGATTCTTGACCCGGCTGACCATGCAACATCCCTTTTTGATGGGAGCCATCTTTGGTTTACTACCGCAGCTTGTCGGCAGCGTGGTGAACATCACGTACAACAGCATTCGCATCGTGGACACGTTGACGGAATCGCAGCGCGCGGTCTTCAACCAGCTGGTGTTGGTTTATAACGTGGCGGTCTATCCCGCTTGTTTGGCGGTGTTGTTCTGGTTCGTGGCGCCGATTTACACATTCTGGCGCCAACTGTCGCGCCGCGTACTGCCTGAAAAATATGAATTGGAGCAGGTCCGCCGGCGCGTGCTACGGCTCCCCGTGGTGATTATTGCTTTGGTGTCCATTGGCTGGCTGCCCGGTAGCATTCTCTTTCCCTTGTTGCTCGATTACGTGGCGGGGCCGTTGCGCTCGACGGTGTACATTCACTTTTTCATCTCATTCGCCATCTCTGGGCTGATCGCCTTGACTTACTCGCTTTTCGTCGTGCAGTTCATTGTGTTGCGCGTGCTCTACCCCCGCCTGTGGCTGGACACGCGTGGCATTCAACGCATCGCCGCGGATGAGCTGGGCACGTTGAAACGGCGTCTGTGGGTCTTTCAATTACTGGCCGGTGTGATCCCTCTGGCCGGCGCGGTGCTGATGATCGAGGTGGGACCCGAAGAGTTCACGCATTCGAGTTACCAAACCTTCCGCTGGTTGGTCACTGGCCTGATCGCCCTGGGCATGGCGGGATTCATCGCTGCTTTGACAGCAAGCCGTCGTCTCAATGACTGCCTGATCGCCTTGACCGGCAGCAAGCCGTAACCAATCGGCGCTAGCCAACGAAGTCATCCTCATCTTTGCCAAGGAGCCGCCCTCATGGCTGAGTACACCGATCGCGAGCACTTCATTCCCATTCGCAAGTCGGAGTTGATCGATCTGCTGCTCGACGCCAAAGATTTTCCCGCCGGGCAGCGCGAGTCGTTCCGCGATTTCTGCCGGATTTTGTCGGCGGTGTTTCACTATGAATATCTGCAACGGCAAGAAAAGCTCAAGGATGCCTATGCCCCCTTCGACCCGGACGCCGACACGAAAACCATCCGCCCACCGTCCGCCGAGGCAAAACAACGACAACTCGATGACCTATTCAGCCAGTTCATTGGCCTCATGGAACGGGCAAACTTTCAACGCCTGAGCCAGGAAGACATTCAGAAGGCGATGGATGAAGGGGCCAGCGATTGGGGTTTGAACATGGATGTGGATTTCAACGTCTTCGAGCGGCTGGAGATGTTTGCCCGCGGGGACGTCCTGAGTGCGCGCAGTCGGCGGCGCATGTTCAACCTGTGGCGGTTGGAAGAAATCAAGGTGCCGTCCTATCAACGCTTGGTGCTGATCATGAAGCTCAAGCCGCACAAGCGCCTGGGGAAAAACATCAACACCAATGCTGTCTTTCTCAAGCTGTTCAAGGACATTCCCAAGCTTGACATTGAGATGCTACTCCCCGGCGCGCGCATGCAAATGCCGAAGCTCGAACGCGGCAAGCTCGGTGCTTCCCTGTTGGGTACGATTGGCTGGATCGGTTACAAGATCTTTCTCGATCTCAAGGTGTTGCTCGGCGCGCTGGCGTCCGTGAATCCACTAGCTTTCTGGGGGCCGTTGAGTCTCGTCGCCGGTTATGGTTACAAGCAATACTACAGCTATCAAGTCACCAAGCAGACCTATAGTTTTCAGCTCACGCAAAGTCTTTACTATCAAAACCTGGACAATAACGCCGGGGTCATCACCCGCCTGCTCGACGCCGCCGAGGAACAGGACGCCCGCGAGGCGATCTTGGCCTATCATTACCTGTGGCGCTATGCCGGCGATACCGGCTGGCGCAGCACCGATCTGGATGATTACATCGAAATGGACATCGAACGGCTGGCCAACCTGAAAGTTGATTTCGAGATCGGCGACGCCTTGGAAAAGCTGGAACGCTTGTGGCTCGTCGAGAAAGTCGGCGACCGCCACCGCGCCGTGCCGCTCGACAAGGCCTTGCAACAACTCGACGCCCTGTGGGACAATTATTTTCAATATCATAATGGGTCAGCGGCGGTGACAACGTAGGTGATCGTTCGCATCAAATATGAGGAGAACACGTCAAGCGTGCGCGAACCGACGAACCCACGGAACGAGAAAATTGATTCAATCCGCCCTTATTAATCCACCCCATGAGTACCCCCGAAAAATACCTGCGTCCCGAAGTGATTCGCCAGGTGGCTCGGCTTGACCTGCGCGCCAAGTTCATCGTCGAGGGGTTCCTGTCTGGCTTGCACGCCAGTCCATTTCATGGCTTCTCGGTGGAATTCAGCGAACATCGCAAATACGTCCCCGGCGATGACCTGAAAGACCTGGATTGGAGTGTCTATGCCAAGACCGATAAGTTCTATCTGAAGAAATTCGAGGCTGAAACCAACCTGACCGGCTTCCTGGCGATGGACCTGAGCGCCTCGATGGCCTACACCTATCGGCAAGAGCTGACTAAATTTGAGTATGCCATTTGCCTGGCAGCGGCGCTCGGCTACTTGATGATCCACCAACAAGACCCGGTCGGCCTGGTGACGTTTGACACCGAGATACGCGCCAGTCTGCCGCCACGCAGCAAACGGACGCAGCTGGGGAACATTCTGGGAGTGCTGGCCAACCTTAAACCGACCGGCAAGACGAACGTAGCCGGCTGCATGCATCAGCTCGCCGCCACCATTCGCCATAAGAGTTTGGTCATCCTGTTCAGCGATCTCCTCACCGAGCCGGAGCCGGTGATCCAGAGCTTGCACCACCTGCGTCATCGCGGCAATGAGATCATTGTGTTTCACATTCTCGACGAGGCCGAGGTACACTTCCCCTTCGAGGGAGTTGTCGAGTTCGAGGACATCGAGGAGCACGACAAATTGACCCTGGACGCGCGCGGCATGCGCCAGGATTACCTACAAGCCGTCCGCGAATTTCAGGACTTTTACCGGAGCGAGTGTAACAAGGCTGGGATCGATTACGTATCGATGGATACCAGCGTCAGTTTCGACAAGGCGCTGTTGCAGTATTTGTTGCAACGGCAGCGGCGGTTCTGACGTGGCTATCGCGTGCGTGAATGGGTGCATCCGATATTCGTCACGGCGGAGATAGATGTGAACCAGACCGAAATTCGGCGTGGTCTCCTCTGAAACGCAAATCATTGGCGGTTTCTGGCAACACGAAGGGTAAACCTACCGCGACGAGTTGGTGCGCGTGTTCGTCGATGCGGCCGACACGCCCAAAACGGTGCGATTCTTCCACGAGTATAAAGGAACGGCTCAAGGCACGTTTCCGCCAATTGGACATCTGGATGACCACGTACACGATTGATGTGATTGGGGACGCGGCACTTCACGACGATGGGGGGGCGAAATTCGGCCAGTCCATCAACCATTGCCGCCATCACGCCGCAATCGGGCCACGAAGTCGGCGTGTTCGGGCCTGGCCAACCCTTGTTGCAGCTGGGCCAGCACTGTCGCCATGTCACGGCGGATCAGGGCGGCGGCGTCGAGCCATAGACCGGGGAAAAGCGTGCTCTTGAGCAGGCCATCACTATCTGGTGTCCTTGATTGATACTGCCCCTCCTATAGCACGAACCAATCGACGGCCTGATCCAGCACGCGCCACGTCAGGTATTCACGCACCCCATTGCGGCGATAGACGTGAAATTTCTGATTCAGGTCGAGACTCACGCTGCTGGAGGCCACATCGGCCACCAACTCCGGGGCTTCTTCCAGGTAATCAGCATCGCTGATACGGGCCTGTCCACCGCGCTCCGGGTCGATAAACAAGACGGCGTCGGGTTGCGGTTCGTTGTCCAGGTCCAAGCGGATGGTGTTATTATCCCCCACCTCCACTCTCGGCGTGAAGGCTTGGTAAGTTCCCAGCCAAGTGATCAAGTGGGCGTGGGGACCGCCGTGATGGCGGTGACAGACTGGAGAAGGCATGTAAACCATTCCTTCAATTAACTCCGCTTTTTTCAAATCGGGCTGAGCTTCATAGCGGCGTTCAAACTCCGCGCGACTCAGCCGGTCGCCAGTCTCCAATTTCGAGATGGGTGGATTATTCACGGATGTTGACATTTTTATGGGAGTGGATGGTTGCGTCATCGTGCGAATCTCCTGAGCGGGCATCTTTCACCGTTTGATGACATTGTAAGCCACGCGGCATTGGCGAACAACCGAAGAGATAAACGCCCTCAGCCGTTCCTTGCCGTGCTGGAATATGGCATAATGAATTGTCCTCGTTCGCGAACGAAGGAGCGCGAACGAGCATAATGAATGACGAGTCGCGGGCGGAACGTGGAACGCTGAGAGCAACGATGACTTTTGTTCACGGTTTACTCCTGGGTGGATTGCTGTTGGTGGGGGTGCCGATAGTGCTGCATTTGATCATGCGGCAGAAACCGAAGCACGTCCTGTTTCCGGCTTTTCGCTTCTTGCAGCAGCGGTTGAAGACCAATCAACGCAAGCTGAAACTGCGTCATCTGCTCTTGTTGCTGCTGCGCATGTTGCTGATTGCCCTCATTGTGTTGGCGTTGGCGCGGCCGCGCGTGCTGGATCAACGACTCAACTTCACCGGGGAACAGGCGGCGGCGGTGGTGCTGGTCCTGGACACCAGTATGAGCATGGAGTACGAATTCGCCAAGCAATCCCGACTCGATGAGGCCAAGCGGCGGGCGTTGGAGTTGGTGGACTCCTTGCCGAATGGCAGTTGGATAGCGCTTCTGGACACCTCGGAGCCAGCTTCCAGTCAATGGCTCAACAACCGAAGCACCGCCCGCGAACGGATCGAGGCTCTGACCCTCAAGCCAGCCAGCGGCACCGTGACTAGCCGCTTGGCGGAAGCCTATCGCTTGTTTGCCGACTGGAACCAACGTGCCGAGGCCGCCGACCAAGTTCTGCCGCGTTTTCTGTACGTCTTTTCCGACCGCGCTCAAGAATGTTGGGATGCCAGCCAGACCGCGTCCTTGCAAGCAGCACAGCAACGAGTGCCAGACCCACCAATCAACGGGATATTCATCGATGTCGGCGTCCCGGATGCCAGCGATTTGGCCATCACGCGCATCGAGCTGCCGCGGCAAGCGGTCCCGGCCAATCTGCCAGTGGTGCTACGCGCTACCGTGCAAGCCACGGGGGCCGATTACGACACGGAAATCATCTGCCGTATTCTAGGGGATTCCAACAGCGAGCGCAAGCCGGTTCGCTTGCGAGCGGGACAAAGCCAGGTCATCACGTTCGAGCGCCGCGGCCTGGGGCTGGGATTGCACCAGGCGGAGATCTCCTTGGCCACTTCCGACTCACTGCCATTCAATAACATGGCGTTCGCTACCTTCGAGGTGCATGGCCCCCGGCAAATCCTGGTCCTGGCCGACAACCCCGACGAGGCCGCCATCTGGAAGGCGGCCCTGGACCTCAAGGGGCTGTTCCGCTGCGACGTGCTCCCCATCAGCCAAGCCCGCGACTTGGGGCGCGATGACCTGGCCCGCTACCGCGTCGTGTGTCTATTTCATGTCGCCAATCCCGGCCGCGACCTGTGGGCTAAGCTACATGCTTATGTGCAAGCTGGCGGCGGCTTGGCCGTGCTTCCTGGTGGCCGGGAGATGACCACGACGCTGGCGGCTTACAACGACGACGAGACGGCCCAACGGTTGCTGCCCGGCCAGCCGCGCCGGATCATCACTCACAAGAACGGCCGTCCTTGGCATGTCCCGAACTATCGGCATCCCATCACCGCGCCGTTCCGCGAATGGGGCCTGCAAGATACCCCCATCGATTTTTTTCGCTACGTTCCCAAGGCAGCCGGTTATTGGCAAGTCGAAGCGCCGCCGGATAACGTCATTGCTTTTTATGAGGGAGACGAACGCCACCCCGCTTTGCTAGAACGCAACAGCGACCAAACTCATGGCAGCGGGCGCGTACTGCTGTTCACAACGCCGATGGATAGCCGCAGCCAGCGCTTGGCGGATGGCCGCCCCTGGAATGACTATGATCAGTCCTCATTTTACATGGTGCTGGCCAACACGACTATGAGCTACTTGGCCGGCGACGACGTGGACGCCGATTTGAATTTCCTCTGTGGCCAGGTGGTGCCGGTGACGCTGCCGGCAACGCCACGGTTCCCAACCTACACCTTGCTGGGGCCAGGGCTGAGTGGCGCGGAAGCGATCCTCGCTCGCGCCGAGGGACAAAACCAACTGCTCATCCACCAAGCGACGCAGCCGGCCAACTATCGCCTGGTCGGAGCCGATCCCCGTTGGAGCACGGGATTCAGCTTGAACGTAGCGCCCAGTCAAAGCCAGCTGACGCCGGTGCCAGTGGAACAGATTGAGGCCGTATTGGGGGAAGACGCCGTGCTTCCTCTGGATCATGACACCCCATTGCAACAAGCATTGCAAGCCCGCTGGCCGCAGCCAGTCGAATTATTGCCGTGGTTGATGATCCTGGTGCTATTGTTACTGGCTGGCGAAAGTCTCTTGGCGAATTTGTTTTATCGGCAAGCGTCCTCGGAGGCGGAAGTCAATAAGTAGAGGACAGGTTATGGGCATTGCCTCGACCTATTTCACCTGGGATCCCCTTTGGCCGTGGTCGCTGCCATACTTCGGCATCCTGATCTTGATCGGCGTGGCCGGGGTGCTGGTGACGTGGACGATCCTGACCTATGCCGTGGTGGCGCGCGTGGGCTGGCGGCGGGTGCTGGTGCTGGTGTCCCTGCGCTTGCTGGCCTTGGCCACGGTGTTTCTCGTCGTGCTGCGCGTGTCGCTGGCTTCCCAAGAAGATCGGCGCTTGCCTTCGATGCTGCTGTTGCTGCTGGATGCTTCCGAAAGCATGACCATCCGCGACGAGCCGGACAACCTATCTCGCTGGGAATCCCTATCGCGGACGTTGGACCGTTGTGATCCACTCTTGAACCGTTTGCGGGACGAGCATCAAGTCTCCGTCCACTTCCATTGCTTCGGGGCGGGGCTGGAGGAGTTCGATCCCAAGCGACAGGCGGACGGCAAGCGCACTGACACCGGCCGGAGCTTGCGGCAGCTCCATGATCGGTACGGCCAGGAACGTCACTTGCGCGGTCTGTTGGTGATCAGCGACGGCGCCGACAACAGCTTGAGCGAATCCCCACTGACGCACGCGACGCGCTGGCGAGCGCTGTCTTGTCCCATTCATACCTTCGCCGTCGGCCAGACGACCACGACTTCGCAGCAAAATGACATTGTTCTGACTCATATCATTCCCACTCCATCTCCGGTGCCGGTCAAGCAGAGGCTCAAGGTCAAAGGGATTCTCAACGCCGCTGGATTGGAGAATTTACCTGTTACCTTGCGCTTGTTCATCGACGACCGCCAAGTCGCCGTCCGGCAATTCACCCCCGCCAAAAGCCAGGGGAACGAAGTTGAGTTGGCCGCCGACGCCCCTGATATGCCGGGTGAGATTAAAGTGACCTTGAAGGCCGATCCCGTGTTGGGAGAAGTCAGTATCGCCAACAACGAGATCAGCACCTATGTCACCGTGGTCAAGGAAGGGGTCAGCGTGCTGCTCGTGGACAAGCTGCGGGGTTGGGAGCCACAAGCAATTTGCGACGTGTTGCGCGGCGATCCACGCTTTCGCGTGTACACCTCCTGGCTGCGCGGCGTCGCCGAGGGGCAACCCGATCCGTTCCAGTTCGACCAGCAACGCTATGATGTCATCATCTTGGGGGATGTCTCCGTGCGCCGGCTCACTGGGGGACAACCAGCTTTGCTGGAGGAATTGCGCAAGCAAGTCCGCGACGGCGCCGGTTTATTGCTGATGGGCGGCCAGGAGTCATTCGGCAACTCCGATTGGCAGGGGAGCGCCTTGGAAGACCTGTCCCCGGTGCTGCTCGACGCCCGGAATCAGCTCGATGTGCCGCTGAGCATGGTCCCCACGGAAAGAGGTTTGGATCATTACGTCCTGCGCCTGACCGACCAGCCGGGGGATAACGCGGCCCTGTGGAAGCAACTGCCGCCGCTGGCGGGGATGACACGACTAGGACGCGACAAGCCCGGCAGCGTCATCCTGGCGAACACGCATCGGGGGGAACCGCTGCTAGTGGGCCAGAACTACGGCAAGGGACGCACGCTGGCCTTCGCCGCCGACACGACCTGGCGCTGGCGCAATCTGGGACAGCCCGATAGCAATGAAGGTCTGGCGGCCCATGCCCGCTTCTGGAAACAAATGGTCATTTGGCTGGCCCATCAGGAAGAAGAGGACGGCAACCTCTGGGTCAAGCTGGACACGCGCCGCGTTCCCGCTGGCGGCAAGCTCGGCTTCAGCGCCGGCTTGGTCGGCAAGGGGGGCGTGGAGATCAGCGATCCACGCTTCGACGTAACCGTGGTGGGGCCGGCAGATGCGCGGTTCACCGTTCCCGTCGCTTTGGATCAAGGGGAACAACGCGGCATCTTCTGGCAAACCGACGCGCCGGGGGAATATCGCTTGCTGATTCGAGGTTCAGGAAAAGATCGGCAAGGGATCAAAACCAGCGGCGAGACCTCGGCCCGCTTCACCATTTATCAAGATGACATCGAAATGGCCCGACAAGCGGCGGACCATGAGTTTCTGAACAAACTCGCTCTAGCCGGCGGCGGCAAAGCCCATTCACTCCAGGAGCTGCCGAAGTTTCTGGAAGACTTGTTAAAACAAGTCCGCCAGCACAATCAGGGCCAGATCGAGCTTTGGCCCGACTGGCGCCACGCCGTTCCGCCCGAAAGCCAGCCGCGCGCGAAGGCCGCTGCCCTGACCACCTCCGGCTCCCTGCCGGTGCTGTTGCTGTTCGTCGGCCTGCTGAGCCTGGAATGGCTGCTAAGGCGCTCGTGGGGGTTGGTGTGAGATGCGTTGGACTCCCCTTGGGCGAAGAGGATGTTAAGATGAGGAATCAGACAAGTTAGAAGATAGTGGCATGGTTTTGTCCATTTTGCCATTGGCGAAGGGATTCATCCACAGGTACAGGGATCAGCGAGCGCGGACCGATGAGTCCCCTGCTGCCTAGCAAACCATTGATGGGATAATGTCTCCCAGGAGTGCATCATCGTGAAACCGACCATCTTGCGTCGTCTCTTCGTAGTCATCGTAGCGGCAGGGATGGGCGTCCTGTCGGCGTCGCGCTCGGCGGCGGAGAACGACGGGCCGTCCATTCCCGCCAGAGTGCGCATCGGCATCATGGAAAGCCTGTTTCGCGGAGCGCCGCCGGAGCGCGTCACCGCCCTACTCAAGCCGCTGCAAAACCTCGTCGAAACCCAAGTCGGGATCGAAACTCAGGTGACGACGATCCCCGATGCACGCGCTCTGGGACGCGAGCTGAGCGAAGGGCGCATGCACTTGGGGGTCTTCCACGGCCATGAGTTGGCCTGGGTCAAGTGTGCCTATCCCCAGCTGCGCCCCTTGGTGCTCGCCGGCATTCAAGAGCGGCGGATCACCGCCTGCTTGGTGGTGCGCAAGGACAGTCCGATCCGCTCCTTCGCCGATCTGCACGCTCAGAAAGTCTCCTTGCCGATCATCAATCGGGCGCATTGTCGGCTGTTCGTGGATCGTTGTTGCCGAAACTGTGGCCAACCGCCCCCCCGCTTCTTCGCGGACATCGACGAACCCGATAATTTCGAGGACGCCCTTGACAACGTGGTCGATGAGCTGGTGGCGGGAGCGGTGATCGATAACGACGCGTTGGCCAACTATCAGGCCCGCAAACCGCAACGCTTCGCCCAGCTGCGCATGGCGGTCGAATCCGAAGTCTTTCCCGACAGCGCCTTCGTGTGCCATCCCGATCAGCTCGGCGAGGCCCTCATCGAACGGATCACGGCTCGCTTGCTGAAGGCCAATGACAGCCAGCAAGGAAAGTTGCTCATGACCTTATCCGGCATCAACGGCCTGCGCCGCGCCGACGCCGATTATGACAAACAATTGGCTGCGATCCTCAAAGCCTATCCGGCGGCAGTGGAAGAGTAAGCATCCGTTCCGGAAGCCCGTTCCGCCCTGAAAGGGGGACGGAAACACTTCCATCTGGAGCATCGCCGCGCCAGCGGCTAACATGGAGATACGGTCATCGTGGCCGCTGGTCTCCCTCTTGGGTAAGTTCATGCGCAACGCCGTTCCTCGCATTGTCATCGTGGATCCGTATCCGACCAGCAGGGAGACGCTCAAGTCCATCCTGCAGGGGACGGATTGGGTCTTGGTGGTGGCCGAGTGTGGCCGGTACGATGCGGCCCTGGAGACGCTGACGCAAACGCAACCCGATGGAGTGATCATCAACCTGGACGACAACCCGCCCTTGGCGTTTCAGCTCATCAAGCAATCGTTGCCCCACCTTCCCAAGCTGGCGGTCATCGCCTTGGCGAGCCGGCCCGAATTGTTGGTGCAGGCCCATCGCCACGGGGCCAAGGCATTGCTGGACTATCCGCCGCAGCTGGAAGACCTGTCGGCGGCGCTGAAGAACCTGTCCACGGGCCGCAGCCTCAACCGCCCCATCCGGGCCAACACCATCGCCATCTTGTCGGCGCGCGGCGGCGTCGGCTCCACCACCATCGCGGTCAACCTGGGCTGCGTCCTGGCCGCCAATACCGATCATCAAGTGACTCTGGTGGACCTAGACTTGCTGCAAGGCTCGGCGGATGTCGCCCTGGATGTGCTGCCGGAATACTGCTTGAGCGATTTAATTGTCCATATTGATCAGCTGGATTTGCACTTGCTGCTCGGCGTTTTGACCAAGCACGACAGTGGCTTGCACCTCCTCGCCCGGCCCCGGCAGATGCAAGAGATCACGGAGCTGACCCCTGAACAGGCGCGGCGCATGTTCATGCTGTTGCGCATCATCTCCAGTCATTTGCTCTTCGATCTGAGCAAGGGGTGGCTGGTGACGGACTTGACGGCGATGGATTTGGCCGACCACATCCTGTTGGTCCTCAAACCGAACATCGTCAGCATCCGCAACGCCGCCTTGATTATCGCCTCGCTGGCGGCGGAGAAGCTGGATGACAAGATACGCATCATTGTCAACCAAGTGGGCGGAACCGAGGACGAGGAGATCAGTGTCTCGAAGATCGAAGAGACTTTGGGCCGACCGGTCTTCTGGTTTTTGCCTTATGATGTCAAGACCGTGTCAGGAGCGTGGAACGCGGGCATCCCGCTGATTCTCTACGCTCCGCGCAGTAAGATTCATCAAAGTATCGTCGGCTTGGCTGCCGCTCTGGATCGCCCCGTCGAATCCCTGCAATCGAAGCCGACGGGCAAGCCGAATCTTTCTCCCGCCACGGTCCAGGAACTGCGATCATTGAAGTAAGATCGTTCACTGTCAAGAAGTGAGGTGATGGCCATGCCGGAACCGCCGTCGAACACGCCGGAGCAACCGCCGCTGGAGCACAATTTGCACGAATTGGCGCAGAACCTACGCCAAGCCGCTCATTTGGACGACGACACCCGCCAAGCGCTGGCGCGGCTCATGGATGAGTTGGGGCATGCGGTCCGCCAAGCCGACATTCCTTCGGAGGAGATCGCCCACTTGACGGAGAGCGCGACACAGGTGGCCCGCGCCGTGCATGAGCAGCATGAGGCGGGAATGCTGGCCGCCGCCCGCGACCGGCTGGAACAAGCCATGCTCCGCGCCGAGAACGCCGCTCCCGTGGCCAGCGGCATCGCCCGCCGCCTCATCGACGCCTTGGCCAATCTGGGAATCTGAGAAAAACCAGCGCGTGGAGGCGTCAGCTCCCCGGTGAAGGAAGGCTACCGGGGGCTGACGCCTCTCCTCTTGTCCCTTTCGTTTGTCCCGGATTCCGAAAGAGAAAATGAGAAAAAACTTGACATAGGCACTTGGGCACGTTCAGATACAATAAATAAGCCAACAAATACCTCTACCATACTTCTCCCTGACTCGCTCTTTTCATTTGGGGGAAGGCGGTCTCTCGCATCATGATCGCTCAACAGTGGCGGGATCATCCCCCCAACCATGAAAAGTTGAGAGAGGATTTGATTGGGATTCTCACAGTTACTTATAGGAACTAATGGCCCAATTGCCGCGTCTCAGGTGTGAGTAGCCTTCCCAGAATTCAATGGCTGCCCCGTTCGGGACCGTGCCCCTTCACCTGATGTTTGTTGGGCCGAATGGAATCCACCGCTCGGATAACAATTACTTCTTTTTTCCTATGCCAGGGACTACATCCATGGAATTGCAAGCTACCTATTCGCGCAAACGTTTTCTCGCCCTGTTCAGTTTCGCACTGGCTGTCGCTTTCGCGTTCCCGCTGCTCCAACCGGGGCTGACCACCGTGGCCGTACATGCTCAGGAGGAGGGGGAAGGAGGAGCACCAGCAGCCGCGGCCGGCGCGACCCAAGGGGAAACTGGCGGTCGCAACATGTTTTTGCACATTATCTACTCTGTCGGCTGGTTCTTTGGGTTCATTCTCCTGGCCTTGTCGGTCGGCTTAGTGGCCTTGTTGGTGCTGCTGTTCATGGACCTGCGCATGAGCGTGGCCGTGCCCCCTGGTTTCATCGAGGATTTCACCGAAACCGTCAACAAGCGCCGCTTCAAGGAAGCGTTCGACATGGCCCGCAATGATAATTCGTTCCTGGGCCGAGTCTTGACCGCTGGCATGGGGCGCTTGCAATACGGCATCGAGGATGCCCGCGAGGCCGCCTTGAACATGGTGGAAAGCATCAAGGCCAGCAAGCAGCAGCTTGTCACCTACGTGGCCACGGTCGGCACCGTCGGCCCCATGATCGGTCTGATCACCACGGTGTATGGTATGATCCGGGCCTTCATGGTGTTGGAAACCTCCGGGGCGCAACCCCAGGTCGATAAACTGGCGGCGGCGATTTCCTCCGCTCTGGTCGGCACGCTGCTCGGTATCGGCATTGCCATCATCGCCATTTTCTTCCACGGCATCTTCCTCAACCGCGTGGTGCGCCTGGCGCAAGACGTCAGTAACATCTCCGATGATTTGCTGACGCAAATGTATCATAACTCCAAGAAGCCGGCCGCGCCAACCCCCGCGGGCGCCCCCAGCGCCAACGCGCAGGGAACCGCCGTGACCGCGCAACGTCCTTGAACGCGACATGATCTCGTTTCGCTACGTCTGCCGTTCTAGCTGGCGCCGTGAACCCAGCCAGGGGGCGGGCGAGCGGGTGTTTCTCATTCGTTTCCTTTTATTTGGGAGAGGCAACTATGGCGGCACCCGGCAGCCAAGCAGCCAACGAACAAGGCTTGGTTCCCATGCTCGACATGACCTTGAATCTGGTCATGTTCTTTATGATGGTGGCGAATTTCTCCAACGAAATTTATTCCCCCGACATCCAACTTCCCTTCGCGCAAAAAGCGATGGCGATGGAACGACCTGATTCCGACCTCATGTACATCAATGTGACTCAAGATGGGCACATGGAGATCGTGAAACTGATTGGACGTGAAGTGGGCAAGACTCCGCCGGAAATCGACTATCTGCTGCGCGAGGAAGCCCGTAAGCGCAAAGCCAATCAGCAGCTGCGCGGGGATAAATCCGATGATCTCAAAGTCGTCGTGATCATCCGCGCCGACTCGCGTGCCGAGTATCGGCACGTCTATGATATTTTCCAGAAGTGCAAACAGAATGGCTTCACGCGCTTGCAAGTGCGCGCCATCCTCAAGACTGGAACAGTGGCTATCTAATTCAGGAAAGGGAACGTGGCAATGGTGGATCGCAGAAGCAAGTTAGGATCGGATTATGAGCCGGTCATTCCGGTCACGCCGGTCTTGGATTTGGCGTTTCAACTGCTGGCCTTCTTTGTCATCACCTTCAAGCCGACGTTGGTGGAAGGCAAGATGGACTTGAACTTGCCCAGCGAGGCCGAAGCCAAATCCGCCGACCCCTTGGACGTGGACCCGGAACAGAAACCGGACACGGACGTGAAACTTGAATCTGAACTCAAGATCGTGGTCAAGACGGTGCGCGACGGCATCAACGACGGCGCCATCGCCGCCATCGAGTTGGAGGCTCTGGAAGGTCGAACCCCTGTCACGGAATCAGAACTGGCGGCAAAGTTGAAGGACATCCGCAAGAGCCTGAGCAACCAAGACGACGCCAAAATCCAAGGGGACGCCAAACTCAAGTGGGCCTGCATCGTGCAGATCATGGATAATTGCCTGGATGCTGGCTTCCAACGGGTCAGCTTCGTGCCGCCCCCCGACTTGGTGGATGTCCGGCCCGGACAGTAAAAAGTATGACATCGCCGGCGAACGGGGAGGCTGTCAGGCCGCCGGTTGGGACGAGCCACTAGAGGCCTCACGGCCCCCGCTCGCTGGCTTAATATCCGCATCAGATTCAAGTGATGGAAAAGAATTTGTCCAGCGAATTGGCGGAAATTCGAGAAGGATCGGGTAACGTTAGTAACATTCTTATACAGCGGAATCGTTTGGCGTGGCGTTTGTTCCAACCGAGCGGAAAGGACTAGGAACATGCGGTCGGCGGCTTATCCATCAAACCACGTTGGCGCGTGGCCGATGGTACCTGTACGCCGCTCCGGCTGCGCCTGGCGGATACTTGCCGTGGCTGCGCTATGCTGGTGTACGCCGCCCGCCGCCGCCCAACCGGCTCTAGAAACGCCAGCTGCCCCGCCTTCGCCGTGGCGTCTGCTCGACCAACGCCAAGTTGCCGCGACGATCAGTATCCAGTTACTGGACATGGCCCGTCCGGAAGGCATTTTGTCGGTGGCCAGGGCGGATGACGTGCTGGAACAGGTGAGCTTCGCTTTTAAGGAACCTGAGCCGACTCCGCCGGATCCCATCGTAGGGCTGGAGTGGTTCGAGAATCACGCTCCCGCCGTGGCGTTGTGCGTTGCCTCGCAGCTGGCGAAAGTGACTGGGCCAGGAAACGCTTGCAGTGCCATCCTCGTTGATCCGGAGTTGAACCAGTGGATGACTGTCACGCATGATTTTCCGGTGGCGTCCTCCGAACCGCCCCAGCCTCAGCCGGAAAACTTCATGGTTGGCCCCTTGATTGATCTAGATCAGCTGATCGGCGTCGAAGACAGCCAGCCCATCATGAACAGCAGCCAGAACCGCTGGGAAGCCTCGGCCTACAACTATTTAGTCGTACGTGCTCGGGAGATACCGCCGGAGATACTGGCCAAACGATCGGACAAGACCGTGACCTTCGCCCATATGTTCAATGATCCTCCTCTCTACCGAGGTGAATTGATCCATATCGAAGGCACGGTACGGCGCATCACGAAGTACAAGGCGCCTTCCAGTTTGAAAAACGATGGTGTTGAGTATCTTTACGAAGCATGGATCTACCAGAAACCGTATTTTAATTACCCGATTTGCATTATCGTCACCGAGATTCCGCCAGAGTTAGAAAAATGGTTGGGACAATCGCTGGATGATACCTGGATTTCGTTTGACGGCTTCTTCTTTAAGCTTTACCGTTATGAGTCGGCGGAACGGGTGAATGGACGCCCCCAACAGCGTCTTGCTCCCTTACTGATTGGTCGTAGCTTCCAGCTGATTTCCGAAGGGGCCGCGGCGGCGCAACCTTCAACTTCGATTTGGGGTTCATTTACTTCCTTGGGCTGGATCGCGCTGTTGGGGTTGGTCTTCGTCGCCAGTATCATCGCGGTTTCGGTCAGTTTCATCTGGCTCAGTTGGCAACGAGATGATCAATTGGTGCAAATGCGTTTGCGCCAGGCTCAGTTGACCAACTACCAGATCGATGGCGAGGATACCGAGAAACACGCTCCAGACTCCCCCGCCGAGCTGGAAGCCGATGCCGAGAACCGGTTCCTGTCGTTGTTTGAAGACAGCGACGCGGAAGAACCCAACGCCCCTCCGCGACCGGATGCGGAGCCACCCGAACCATCCCCCCCATCATAACGATGGGGATTGGTTAAGGACATGGTAGTGTCGTTCATGAGTTCGCGCTCCTGATCCTTCACCACCAACAAACGCTAGTCATTGGGAAAAGCCGGAATCGAAAGAACGGCAGCGAAGAGGTGAAGGATATTGTATCCATTCGCAGTTTAAGTTGGCTCTGAACACAGGGAGACCTCATTCCATGGCAACCGCAACTCCTCCATCCACGGGGCAGCCGAAGCAACCGGCCGCGCCACCGCCGGCCGTCATTCGCTCCCCCGCGCTGAACCAGCGTACTGGCGTTAGTATGATGCATCTGGTGCCGGCCTACATTTTGAGCATCTTGGTGCATGTCGGTTTGTTGTTGTTATTCCTGCTGATCAACGTGACGGCCAAAGCCGAACATGATCAAGAACCCCAGGTGATCGAAACCAAGGTTGAGGACAATCCCCAGGACTTAAACCTAACAAACGATGAAATTGGCCTCGATCCGGAAATTCCGACCAATTACGACATCGCTCGCATCGAGGAAGTCAGCGTTCCTGGCCCGGTGAATCCGACGGAGGCCGTTGGCATTCTCAATGCTCCCGAAGCGGTTCCCGAAACGATTCCGCCGCCTCCCGGCGTCGGTCGTGGTCAAGGGGGCGCGCCGGATGGCGTGGGGGCCGGTAATCCCATGGGCTTTGCCGGTGGCTTCCAAGGGTTGTATCAGCCCGGCGGCTTCGGTGGCCGCAGCGGCGCTACCCGCGAACGCATGGTCAAGGAAGGTGGGGGCAACACCCGCTCCGAGGCGGCGGTGGCCGCCGGCTTGAAGTGGCTCAGCCAGCACCAAAATCAAGTCGATGGCTCGTGGTCGATGGATAAGTTCAGTACCCACGGCCGCTGCAACTGCGGCGACGCAGGACGTGAGCATGGCATTGCTGGCACGGCCTTCGGTTTGTTGCCATTTCTCGGCGCTGGCGAAACCCACAAGAAGGGGGGCATGTATTCCAAGACGGTGGAAAATGCCTTGAAATACCTGATCATGAAGCAGAACCGCGAAGGCAGTTTTGGCGGCCGTAATTATGAACAGGGCATCGCCTCCATCGCCATTTGCGAGGCGTATGGCTTGACTTCCGATCCCGTGCTGAAAGGCCCTGCGCAACGAGCGGTCAACTACGTCGTCTCGGCCCAAACCAATCAAGGGGGTTGGGACTACACCAAGAATGGGCAAACTTCGGATACTTCCGTCGCAGGCTGGAACGTACAGGCTTTGAAGAGCGGTCAAATGTCCGGCCTGAGCGTGCCGCGTGAAAGTCTCGCGCGGGTTAGCAAGTATCTGGATGCCTTTGCCGGTGATTCCTATGGCGCCACTTATGGGTATCGCAGTCCGGGCAAATCCGCCAACTTGAGCGCCGTCGGCTTGCTGTGCCGACAGTACCTCGGCTGGGGGCCGCGTAATCCAGGCTTGATCAAAGGGGTTGAATTGCTCATGAGCAAACCCCCCAGCACACGCGACAAGCGGCTATATTACTACTACTATGCCACGCAAGTCGTGCATCACATCGGTGGTGAACAGTGGCAGACCTGGAACAACGGCGAGAAAGACAAACCCGATCGACCTGGTATGCGAGACTTGCTCGTCGATTCCCAAGACCAAGGCCGGGAGCCTGGCAAGCAGCACCAAAAAGGGAGTTGGACGTCTCAGGGTTGGGACACGAATCGCTGGGGCGGCGGCCGCATCATGACGACCTCTTTGGCCTTGCTCACGCTGGAAGTTTATTACCGCCATCTGCCGCTGTATCGCCGGGAGATGGGGGCGGCCAAGGACGACGACGTTCAAGCTGGCCTGTAACAACTCTCCCATTCACTGATTGACATGAATAAACCGGGTGGGAATCGATGGCTCGATTCCCACCCGGTTTTGGCTTTTCCCCTAACTCGACAACCATTCGACTCCATGTCGCATGACTTCATCAACTCAACCTAAGCCTCTCCCTTAACACGCATAATCGTCATAGCTCTCCCCTTTTGGTGATGGACTTGGAAATGAGAAATCCAGCAAGGGTTTTTGTCCCTATTGTTACATGTTAAGATAGATCACCGTGACGGAAGACAGCGGCTGGAAGCCAAATCCTCATGAACCCTTCGTGAATGTTTGAAACGCTTATTCTGTTTTCGGATTATCGAATATCCCGATAGATAGTTATTACTCCCACAAGAAGCGGAGCTTGCTGGAATCGCACCTCATTCCGCCGTCCCGTTCCTTGGAGGCTCCGTCTCGCGCGGGGTGATAGTTATCTTGTCCAGGAGCATGTCACCATGTTCAACCAGGTATCCACACCGAATGTCCCAGCGGGTCGGCCTGTCACCGAGGGAGCGGTCATTCGTTCCACGACGTTGCCCACGAAAACCCGCGTCCGTGCCGCTCATTTGCTTCCCGCGTATCTCATCAGCACCTTGGTTCACGTGGGCTTGCTGTTGTTGTTTCTGTTGATCACCGTGACGGCCACCGTCGAGCACGATCAAGAAGTCCAGGTGATCGAAACTCGGATCGAGAACAATCCCCAGGACCTGAACCTGACCAACGATGACATCGGCCTGGATCCCGAAATTCCCACCAACTACGACATCGCCCGCATCGAGGAAGTGAGTGTTCCCGGCCCGGTGAATCCGACCGAGGCCGTTGGTCTGCTCAATGCCCCCGAAGCGGTCCCGCACACGATCCCGCCTCCCCCTGGCGTGGGGCGCGGCACGGGCACCGCGCCGGATGGTGTCGGCACCGGCAATCCCATCGGTGAGCAGGCGGGAGGATTCGGCGGTCCTTTCGTCCCGGGCGGATTTCCCGGTCGAAGTGGGGCTACCCGCGAACGCATGCTCCGCGAAGGAGGCGGCAATACCCGTTCTGAAGCGGCGGTGGCGGCGGGCTTGAAATGGCTCTCCCTGCACCAAAATCCCGTCGATGGCAGCTGGTCGCTGGACAAGTTTAGCACGCACGGCCGTTGCAACTGCAAGGACGCCGGACACAGCAACGACGCGGCGGGAGCGGCGTTTGGCCTGTTGCCGATGCTGGCCGCCGGGCAGACACACAAGCGCGCCACGCCCGACAATCTCTATGGCAAGAATGTCGAAAATGCCCTGCGTTTTCTGGTGCTCAAACAAAATCGGGACGGCAACTTCGGCGGCGGCATGTACTCGCATGGCTTGGCCACCATTGCCATCTGCGAGGCGTATGGCATGACCGCGGACCCGGTGCTCAAAGGGCCAGCTCAGCGCGCGGTCAATTACATCGTGGAAGCGCAGAACAAGACTGGCGGCTGGGATTACGGTCCCAAGGCAGTCGGCAACGACACGTCCATCAGCGGCTGGCAGGTCATGGCCCTCAAAAGTGGCCAAATGGCGGGGCTGAGCGTGCCGCGTGAGAGTCTGGCCTTGGTTTCCAAGTTTCTCGATATGAACGCCGGGGATTCCTACGGCAGCGGCTACGGCTACCGGGGACCGGGCAAGTCCCCCACCATGACTGCCGCCGGCCTGTTGTGCCGCCAGTATCTCGGCTGGGGACCGCGTAGTCCGGGGCTGGTCAAAGGGGTCGAATACCTGATGAATTACCCGCCCGATCCCAAATACAAGAGCATCTACTATTACTACTACGCCACTCAAGTTTTGCACCACATGGGGGACGACAACTGGCGGAAGTGGAACGGCGGTGAAAAGGGGAATCCGAATCGCCCCGGCATGCGCGATCTGCTGATCGAGACGCAAGATCAAGGACGTGATCCGCAATATCCCCATCAAAAGGGGAGTTGGGCACCGACGGGCGACCACATCGCCGGCCACGGCGGCCGCGTCATGATGACTTCGATGGCCTTGCTGACGCTGGAAGTCTATTACCGGCATTTACCACTCTATCGACGCGAGATGGGGGCCGCCAAAGATTAATGGGTATGACGCCGCCAAGAGGATTCATCGATTCGCGTGCGCGAACCGCTGAATCCAGTCCCACGATGTTCCGAGCAGACCCGCCTGGTTGGCGTAATATGCTACACCAGTGGCAGCGTGATCCGTCCTTGCCGCGTGTCATCCGAAGGCATGGCAGGTGAAGTTTCCAGCGCTGGCAGGTGGCAAGCATCTGTCCCATTCGCGGCCGCGCCGACGTGCTCTCCTGTCACCACCTTGCCGAATAGGGTGAATGAGGTAGCATCGTCGATCACGACCGCCACCGTTTGTCCGATCAGCCGTTCGTTCCCCTCGAAAACGACGATATGATCGGTCATGGTGCGGCCCGTCAGTTGAATCGGCCCAGAACCGGCTTCGTGTTTCAGGTAGTTCTTGCTCGGCCCTTCGACTAGCACTGCCACCGTCTCGCCGATCTTGGCGCGGTGATTGGTCAGACTGGCGGCATTTTGAATCGCCAGCAGATCGTTGTTGCGGCGTTTCTTGACCTCCTCCGGCACATCGTCGGCATACAACTCATACCCCTTGGTGCCGGGACGGGGGCTATACTTAAAGATGAAACTGTTCTTGAAACGTGCCGCGCGCGCCAGATCGCAGGTTTTTTGAAACGATGCCTCCGTCTCGCCGCTGAAGCCGACGATGAAATCGCTGCTGATGGCCACCCCCGGCACCAGCTCTCGGCAGCGGGCCAGCATGTCTTGGTAAAATTCGACAGTATAAAGTCGCTTCATGCGCTTCAGCACGTCATTGCAACCCGATTGCGCCGGGACGTGCAGGTACGAGCAAACCCTGGGCAATTCACGCACCGCGTCGAGCAGGTCGTCGGTCATGTCCTTGGGGAAATTGGTGACGAACTTGATCCGTTCGAGACCGGGCGTGTCATGGATGCGGGCCAAGAGATCGGAAAGCCGCACGCGCCGGCCGTCCCCCAACGCATATTGATAGCTATTCACGGTCTGTCCTAACAATGTCACTTCCTTGCACCCCTCGGCGGCCAGTTGGCGGACCTCGGCGGCGATGTGTTCGGGATGCCGGCTCTGTTCTGGGCCACGCACGCTGGGGACGATGCAGTAGGTGCAGAATTTGTCGCAGCCGATCATGATGCGGACATACGCTTGGAACGGCGACGGGCGCATGGCGGGATCACGCATTGGGTCGTAGCTCGCGAAGCTGTGCTCGACTTCGGGCCGGGACGCCGCCGCTCGTCCCAGACTGACCGCTAACTGTGGCGCGCCGGTGCGCTGCACGTCGGCGATCAGCTCCGGCAGACGGGAGAGCTGCCCGGTGCCGCAGATGATGTCCACGAACGGCGCCCGTTTGCGGATCACTTCCTGATCTTTCTGAGCCATGCAGCCCAGGACGCCGATTACCTTTTCCGGGTAGCGCCGCTTGTGGCCGCGCAATCGTCCCAAGGCGCTGTAAATTTTATCCTCGGCATGTTGGCGCACGCTGCACGTATTGAACAGGATCACATCGGCATCGGTCGGCTCCTCAGTGAGCTGATACCCTTGCCGCCGCAGCGCACCGACCACCAGCTCGCTGTCCAAGACATTCATTTGACAGCCGACGGTTTCAATGTAGAGTTTGGGGGTCATGCTGGTTTCCGAAAATCATTTTTTAAGGGATGGATCGTTTTACGCTCGGCAGTGAGCGCGAAACGATCCATCCTGTCAATCGTTTATTATCCTTGCTTCGGTGTCTCCCCGCGCAGCCGCGCCAACTCCTCCTCCAATTGCCGGATGCGTTCCTCGGCTTGGCGGCGTGCTTCGGCTTCGATCTGTGCTTCCCCTGGTCTGGCATAGTGTGTGCCGCTTTTGGTATCCACGACGCGCACTTGTCCATCCCTATCGACAATCACGCGAAATCCCAGCCGGCTCGTCACGCCACCGTCAGCGTCTTGCTCGTCGGTCCACTTGCCATTCGCCTGGCGCCGCAACAGCAACAGCCGTTGGGTTAGCATTGCGCCAGGGACATCCACTAGAATGTATTCCTCGATGCCCAAGCTGGCATACAGAATCGGCTTGTTGGTCAAGTCGCCCTGTTGATGGGTGCGGAAGGATAACACCTCAACCGTGAGAACTGGCGCTGGACCTTCGCGACCAATTTGATAGGAAGAAATGTCATCCGGTAAAGGATGGTCTGGTTGAACCACCATCAGATCTGGTGAGACATACGCTGCGGGTTCATTCGGAGCATAATGGAGATTTAGATTGCCGAACACTCGGTAATCTGTCCGATCCGCAAAATGAAATTCCAATCCATAGAGAAGAATGTCACAGGTCCTAGTATGCGCACTAGATTCCCCCATTTCCACATCCTCATCCTCGAACAGGATCGGGAGACCCTTCGGCTTAATCCGTTGCAAGACCGGATCGTCTTCAAAAACACGCCATTGTTCTTGGATTACGTTGCTCATGATAATGTGTGTCGGTGTAGTATGAATTCATTGGTTCGCGCTCGGCAGCGAGCGCGAAACGATAAATCTTTCCATCAATCGTTTATTTTTCCTACTGCGGTGTCTCCCCACGCAACCGCGCCAATTCTTCCTCCAACTGCCGAATGCGTTCCTCGGCTTGGCGGTGAGCGTTGGCTTCGGCCTGCCTCATATTTTCCAGCTCCTGGAGACGTGCATCCGCTTCATCGGCAGTCGATGAAATATTTCGAGTTTCGCTATCCATTCTGGTTGGGTGTCGATGTCCAGTTGGTTGCTCATTGGTGATGGTCTCGATCTAAGGAATTAGTATGTTGCCACTCCCTTCCTTCGCAGCCGCGCCCAATACCCGCCATCCGCAGGTTTGCCCGAAATCTGTTCTCGATCCGCCTCCAGCGCCAAGTCCGGCATCGCTGTTAAGACATTGTTCACGACTTGCCGGTTCTCGTCCGGCTCGATGCTGCACGTCGAATAGACGATGGCGCCGCCGGGGCGGATGCGTTCTGCTGCCTGGAGGAGCAGCTTGGTTTGCAGGGGGACCAGGGTCTGGAAGTCGCCTGGTTTCAGCCGCCAGCGGATTTCGGGACGCCGACCTAGAACGCCGGTGTTGCCGCACGGCACATCAACCAGGATGGCATCGAATGGCCCCGGCGGTGGTTCTTCGTTGTCTTTTATGTGTAAACACTGTGTCCGAACATTGGTGATGCCCAAGCGTTGGCACAACTCACGGACGGTACGCAGCCGGCGGTCGTCGCTGTCGCAGGCGATGATCTCTCCTTGATTGCCCATCAATTCGGCCAAATGAGTCGTCTTGCCGCCGGGGGCCGCGCACAGATCCAATACCCGGCTGCCCGGCGCGGGAGCCAAGGCCGACGCTACCTGCATGGCCGACTCGTCCTGCACCGTGAACCATCCCTGGTTATAGCCCGGCAGATCGCGGATGGCGGCATGTTCGCGCAGCCGCACTGCCTGCGGATGGTCCCTCGGTTCGGCGGCGTTGCCCGCCTCGGCCAAATGTTTCAGAAACGACTCCCGATCCAGCCGTAACGGATTGACCCGCAACCACAACGGGGCGGGACTGGCGAACCAGAATCCCAACCGCAGGCATTCTTCCGCGGCGAAACGCTGCAACCAGCGGGCGCAAAGCCACTTCGGCAACGCGAAGCCGGTGGTGAAATATTCTACCATGTTCGTGCCGGGATCGGGAAGCACAGCCCGCGCCAGCCGGCGGTAGCAGTGGTGCTCCAGCGGCAAGGCGTTGGCGGCGGGAGTGGTGGCCTCATCCGGTGTCAGCAGGCCAGCCAGCGCCCGCAGGATGCCGTTAATGAACCCCTTGGCTCGGCGCTGTCCCCAGCGCTCCGCCAGCTCGACGGTTTCATAGATGGCGGCGTGGGGTGGAATGTGCGTCAGCAAGAGCAGTTGATAGGCGCCCAGACGAAGCAATTCCCAGACCAGCGGCTCTACCTGATGGTGGGGGCGAGAGCAGTGCCGCTGAATCAGATAATCCAACGTGCCGCGCCGCCGCAACACCCCATAAGCTAGTTGCGTCGCCAAGCGCCGATCCAGCGGCGTCAGCTCGACTTGCTGAAGCCGCTGGTCGAGACATTCCTGTATGAAGGCGTTCCGTTGCTGACAATCTAAAAGCACTTGCAAGGACAAGCCACGCGCGCCGCGTAAGGCCGACATGGAAGGAGAAAGCGATTTCATACCGATTCCGGTCCAAAGTAAGCGCCGGCGGACAACGGATGACCGTGCAAAAAGTCGCTTGCACTCATGCGCCGCTTGCCAGACGGTTGCAGTTCGAGGATGTTCACGAGTGTATCACCGCCGGCCCCAACGAACAGTTTTTCGTCCTGAACCGTGATATGCCCCACTGGCAATGTTTCGGTGACAATGTTTTGTCGCGCCGCCGGCCCGGCTCGATAGACGATGACGCGCAGGGGTGCTCGTCCCTCTTGGTGCAGAAACGTGTACGCCGTTGGCCACGGCTGCATGGCCCGCACCTGGCAACAGACCTGCGCCGCCGTCCGGCTCCAGTCGATTAAGCCGTGGTCCTTGGTCAGCTTCGGCGCCTTGGTCACGAGCGCTTTGTCTTGTTGGATGCCGTGCGTGGTGCCGCTTTCGATCTGCTCGATCACCTGCAAAGCCAGTTTCGCGCCCAACGGCGCCAGGCGGGCTTCCACGTCCCCCGCCGTTTCGTCGGGGCCTATGTCCATTGCTTCCTGGGCCAGCATGTCGCCGGCGTCCATCCGCACCGACATGCGGATGATTGTCACTCCAGTGCGGGTTTCACCATGATAGATGGCCCAGTTAATGGGGGCCGCCCCGCGATATTTCGGCAGCAAGGAGCCATGCACGTTGATCCCCCCATGCGGCGGCACGGCTAGGACATCCCGCGACAATATTTGACCATAGGCGGCCACAACGAGCAATTCCGGCTGCCAGGCGCACAGACCAGCCACTCCTTCGGGGGTGTTGATGCTCTCCGGCTGAAAGACGGGAAGGCCGCGCTCGAGGGCAATGTCTTTCATACTCTGGCCGACCTGTTTGGTGGAACCGCGTTCTTGCCCCTTGGGACGATCTGGGCTTGTCACCAGGCCGACAATCTGGTGGGTGCTCTCCAACAAGGCCTCGAATGTCGGCACGGCAAACCGGCCCGTACCCATCATGACGATGCGCATGACCAACCTGTAGGAATAAAAAATGATTTATCGCTTCACGCGGATTACCAAGAGCCAGCGTGAAACAATAAATCAAAACGGTACGTCCGAGATGTCCTCTGCTTTCCCCTCACAACGCCGGCACTTCTGCGCTGGCCAGGATTTTGGCGATTTCCTCATCGGAGGGAATTTCCCCTTTCTTCTGAGCCAGGCGGTATTGCCGCTCGAATTCCGCCAACGAGTTGCGACATGCGCGTTTCGCCAAGAATCCCATGCGGTCGATGAACAGCACGCCTTGCAGGTGATCGACTTCGTGTTGCACGACGCGAGCCACCAGATCGCTGGCCTCCATCACAACGGCTTGGCCTTCCAAGTTGTAATACTGCACCTTCACCGTCTTGGCACGGCGCACTTTCTGATACAGCATTGGAAAGCTCAAGCAGCCTTCCTCCCCTTCCAAGGAACCTTTGCGTTCGAGGATGACTGGGTTGATACAGACGAATTCATGCTCGCGCTGTTCGGGATCGGCGGTTTCGTTGAACACCAACAATTGATAGGGCCACGCTACTTGATTCGCCGCCAAGCCGATGCCGCGCGCCTCGTACATCAGTTCCAGCATCTGGGCCGCCTGTTTGCGGACGGAGCCGTCAATCGCCGTCAGTGGCCGCGATGGGTGCCGTAATGCCGGATGGGGATAATGCACGATTTTCATCGACTCGTTCGCTCCCAACCAAGTGTGGCGATTGGCCCTGCTCTCTCCAGAGCTATTATACAGGCTTCCTTGCTGGCCGAACATAGGATTGACCACGCCATTCGCCAGTGGTCTGCAGCGAAAGTCTTTCTGATGTCACCACAAGCCGCGTATCAGGCTGTACAGCAACACGCATAAAACGATCAGGGTGACAACCACGTATGCGCGATCCCGTTGGAGACCAAACGCGACCACTGAGAAAGCGACTCGGCTCACGGGGGTGGCAATGAGCAACACCACGCCGAGCATGATGAGGGCGCGACTATCCCCTGCCCCCGCCTGCCTGAGCAGGGGCCCAAAGCCGTCCAACTCGGCTCGCCGCTCGTCAAAGTGTTCGTACTTCCCCTCTATCGGTATCGTGCCGTATTGCACCACGTACAAAATTCCACCGATCAAAGTCACAATCGCCGCTAGCACCACGCCGGCACGCAGCAGATTACCGACAATCTGCTCGACTTGCTGATCGGTCCAGCCGGCTTTCGGGGTATCACTCATGTCAAAAGCCTCCCTGGACCAATCCCAGGCCGCGGACGATCATTTGCACGGCCAGCAACACGATGATGACGCTGAACACCAGGCGCAGCTTGCCGACGTTGACCTGAACCAGCACTCGCGTCCCCAGCAAGGAGCCGATCAGCACACCTAGCATCACCGGCATGACCAGCCCCGGCACGATGTAGCCCCGGTGCAGGTAAATACCCGCGCTGGCCGCCGCCGTCACGCCGATCATGAAATTGCTGGTGGTAGTGGACGCCTTGAACGGCATCTTCATGGCATGGTCCAGGGCAAGCACTTTGAGCGCGCCCGATCCGATGCCGAGCAAGCCGGACAAAGCTCCCGCCAGAAACATCAAACCGAAGCCCGCCGGCACATGCCGCACGTGATACGGTCGCGGCCCCGTTGGCGTTGGCAAGCTAGAATCCATGCGCAGCATCTGAGCCAGGCGGTCGGGGGAAGCCGCTTCGGTTTCCGGCGGGCGTGGGCGGTAGGAGAGATAAGCCGAATAAAGCAATACCAACCCGAAGACAATCGCAATGATGTTCGGCTGCAACCACGCCACCAGCATGGCCCCGCCCAAGGCGCCGATGGTCGTGGCGATCTCCAAAAACATGCCGACACGCAAATTGCTAAATCCTTCCTTGACGTATGCCGAGGCCGCCCCGGAAGACGTGGCAATGACGGAAATCAGGGATGTACCAATGGCATAGCGTAGATCGACGCCGAACGCCAAGGTCAAGAGCGGCACGATGACGACGCCGCCTCCCAACCCCGTCAATGCCCCCAAGAAGCCGGCCAACAGCGCTCCCAGTCCCAGCAACGCCGTGAATTCCCAGGTCAACATGCCATCGCCCCTCGCCACCAAAGCGGCCCCCATCACCTATGACACAACCTATGACGCACTCGCACTCTGTCAATGGCAAGCCCGGACCAGGCGACACAGCCCCAAAAACTTGCCACGATCCGCACAGGTTGCCAGAAAACGGCGGCGGAGCACGGCGTGAGAGGAAGTTTTTCTTGGGGAACGACGAGTGATCCTGCTAACCTGGAAAGCACGTCAACTCAGCAACGTCAAGTAAGCAGGCGGCGTTCTTTTCCGCATTCACGGCTTATCCTGGCGTTACGGAACATCTCGGAGAAGCATCCATGCGTTCAATCCTCGCACGGCTCTTAGGCCGGTGGCGCCGCAGTCATGCCGCGCGCCGAACCTATCGCCCGCAAGTGGCGCTCTTGGAAAATCGCCTGCTCCCGGCTGGCGTCCTGGAGGTGGAGCCGAACAACTCCCCGGCCACCGCGCAAGCATTGTCGATCCCCAGTCAAGATGTAACCACCGCCGTCGCGGACGATTGGCTGCAACTGAACGGCAGCATCGCCACCAACACGGACCAGGATTATTACCGATTCTCCCTGAGCCAGCGTTCCGGCGTCTTCCTGATCGTCAACGCTCGTCAACAGGGATTGAGCAGCTTGGACAGTATGTTGACTGTGTTGGATGCCACGGGCCAGACAGTGCTTGGCCAGAATGATGATGGCTATGATTTCATCACTGGCTACCCCGCCCCCAAATCGTGGGCTGGTTGGGGGACGGCCAAGGATTCATCCTTATACCTCGACCTGTCCGCCGGAGAGTACCTGGTACGGGTCAGCGGCGTCAACGGCACGACGGGGGACTACCGCTTGAAACTCCTGGCCGACTCCACCTACACCAATTCCGTGCCCGTGTTCCATAGCTACCCTCAAGCATCAGCTACCGTTTATCTCGACTTCGATGGTCACACCGGCAATGACGCTTGGGGAAGTTACACGGTCTCCGCTTACGACTTCAACGGCAATCCTCACGAATACACTCCGGCGGAGCGTCTGGCGATTCACAACATCTGGCGCACGGTGGCCGACGATTTCAGTCCCTTCGCCATCAATGTCACCACTCATTACACCGGCCCCTTCGACGACCGCGTCGGCTTTCGCGTGGTCGTGACGAATGATAATGGTTCAGCAGTTGGTTTCAAGGGAGTGTACGGCGTCGCTTACCCGGACAGCTTTTCCAAGCGCGGCTCCTGGGACCAGGTCGCGTTCGTGTTCGCGCGCAACTTCCCCACCTTTGGCGATGCGGTGAGCGGCCGAATCGTCGCCCAAGCCATCGAGATTGGCAACACCGCCTCGCACGAATTTGGCCATGCCCTGGGACTGGAACATTATGGGGGAACTAACGGCCAGCCGGGGGCCATCATGCACACGCCGGACACCGGTTTGAACCGGGAGACCTGGAGTGTGGGATACACGCATTCGGGGGAGCCGCCAGTCGTTTATCAGGATGACATGGCCATTATCGCTAATAGCACCAATGGTTTCGGCTACCGGCCCCGGCAGTACGGTCACTCGCTGGCGACAGCCACGGTGCTAACGCCGATAGGCAATGGTTACCAAGCGGCGGGTGTCATCACCCGTCCCCAAGGTCCCGGTGATTTCTTCCGCGTCAGCTTGGGCGGACAGACGACCATCACGGTTCATGTCTCAGAGCTATTTGGCAATCTGGATGCCGTATTGAAAGTGTACGATGGCAACGGAACGCTAATCGGCACCAACGCGCCCGCGCCCTCGCTGGGAGCGTCGCTGATGATGGAATTGATGGCGGGGAACTATGTGGTGGAAGTAGCCAGCTCCGGGGCGCCAGGCTCAGCGGGGCAATACCGTTTACACATTCACGCCTCGGAGTTACCCGCGCCGGCTTCTGATCCTGTCGCAACCCCAGTACGCCGCACATTCTACGCCACCGGAGCGGATGCGGGAGGGGGGCCGCACGTCAAAGTCTTCGATGCCGAGACCGGAAAGTTGCATCTTCAATTCTTCGCCTACGCGCCGCACTTCACGGGGGGAGTCCGGGTAGCCGTCGGCGATGTTAACAACGACGGCTGGGATGACATCATCACCGTTCCCGGCCCCGGCGGTGGGCCGCACGTCCGCGTCTTCAGCGGTAAGGACGGCAGCCAAATCGCGAACTTCATGGCTTATGCGCCCACGTTCGCCGGGGGACTGTTCGTGGCGGTGGGAGATGTCAACGGTGACGGATACGCCGACATTATCACCGGACCCGATGCCGGCGGCGGGCCGCATGTGAAAGTCTTTAGCGGCAAAGACGGCACGTTGTTGATGAACTTTTTCGCTTATCATCCCACCTTTACCGGCGGCGTCCGAGTGGCGGCGGGGGATCTAGACGGCGACGGCAAGGCCGACATCATCACCGGCGCCGGTCCCGGCGGCGGGCCGCATGTGCTGGCGTTTCGGGCGCTGGATCGCGTCGTCCTGCACAGCTTCATGGCTTATTCCCCCTCGTTCACCGGCGGGGTGTACGTGGCCGCTGGGGATGTCAACGGAGACACACGGGCCGACATCGTCACCGGAGCGGGTTTTGGCGGCAGCGCTCATGTCAAAGTGGTGGACGGCGTCACCCAACAAGTTATGCACAATTTCTTGGCGGACTCGAGCGCGGACTACGTCAACGGCGTGCGCGTGGCAGTCATCACGCGGGCCAACACGAATCGTGCTGACTTACTCATTGGTTATGGTCCTCACCAAGCACCCAAATTGCGTATTTTCGATTCCTTGACGTTGCAAGTGCTGGATGATTTCTTTGCCTATGATACCTCATTCCGTGGCGGTGTCTTTGTTGGTTGATCCTCACATGAAAATGGGAAGAGCAGTAGCGCTGATCAAACGAGTCAAGGAAGAAGCAAACAAGAAAGAGCCGCAAAGTGCATTGCTCTGAGAAGTGCTTGCCACTTCTACTCCTGTCAGAATCCGCCATTCTTGTGATGGTTTGTGCTTGATGTACCGATAAATCAAGGTGTGTGGGTTTTTCGGCTCACAACTATTTTCGGGATGGTTCTGCACGGATCGGATCGGCAGGCGTGGCTTGGCACGCCTGCGGCAGCTAGACAGGAGTTTCTCATGCGAAACGGAATTCTGCGTGGCTTGGCCCCCTGGCTGAAAAGCGCCGGCTGGGTTCTGGCGCTCCTAGTGCTGCCGTCCATTACTTGGGCTCAGTCGCTGGACCTCACCCAAGCCGAACCTACCGTGCCCAGTCCTTCCACAGCTGGAGCGGGACCACGTCCGCCGGGACCCACGACTCCGCCACCGATGGCTCCTGGTTATGATCCCAACGCCGTTCCCGAAGTGGTCATGGAAGGCTGTGACTATTTCCGCGACAATAGCTTCGCGCCGCGCTTGGCCTCTTCCCCTTTGCGCAATGGCTTCGGCCCCTTCGTTACCTTGCCGGAAGATTTGTACGACAATGCCGCCTGTCCAGCAGGCGAGTATCCAGTTGCCACTGGTCCTTGGGTGTGGGGACGAGTGGAGTATCTATACTGGGCATTAAGCCGGCCGCGTTTCGAGGCCCCCGCCCCCATCACCAGTACTCGGGACAATCAGTTTGGGTTGCTCGATCAGCCGGAAACCACGATTTTGTATAACGGCATTCCGGACGGCTCCACACAGCACAACGGCGGACGATTTAGTGCCGGCGTTTGGCTGTCCCCCAATTTCCTTGGCCTGGAAGCTAGTTATTTCATCCTGGAACAGGTGTCTAGTATGGGACACTTTGGTTCCGATGCTGCCGGATCGCCTATTATCGCGCGTCCGGTGATCAACGCTTTGACCGGGCGGGAATCCGCGCTGTCCGTTTCCTTTCCTGGTCAGTTTTCCGGCAATATCTTGGCGGATGCCAAGGTGGATATGTGGGGGGCGGACGCCAACGTCATCTTCAACCCCTTCCCCGGCAGCGTGGCCAACATCGGTTTCCTGGTCGGCGTGCGCTATCTCAAATTACGCGATGAGTTGTCGTATGTACAGCATACCAATGTGCTGGGCGCGGGTTTGGCCGCCTTTCAAGGATTTCCCATCGGTCCTCCATCCCAACTGCGGATCGCCGATTATTTCATGACAGAAAATCGCTTTGAAGGGGTGCAAGGTGGGCTGCGGTTAGGGCATGAGTGGCAACGTCTATACTTCTATACGACGGGAAAGCTGGCTTACGGTCGGACGCGCCAACGCCTGGAAATCAACGGCAACACCACCTTTTTCGATCCCGACCAACCTTTGATTGCACCAGTCACCACATCCGGTGGTTTACTGGCTCTGAATTCCAATATCGGCCAATTCACGCGTGACGTGAATTCGATCATGGGGGAATTGACGGTGACACTCGGTTATCGTCTGAGCCGTGGTTTCTCGGTCTATGGGGGTTACAACTTCATGTATTGGACCAAAGTGATGCGTGCCTCGGACCAAATCGACCGCGTCATCGACCCGCGCCAACTACCCAGCAGTTTACAGTTTGACGCGACCGCCACTGCCACTCAACCGACTCCCCCCTTTGTGAACACGGACGTCTGGTTGCAGGGTATCTTCGCCGGCGCGGAGCTGCGCTATTAATATCTTAATCTGGCAAGGTTGGCCGTGGATCACGATCAGCGCTTCAAAACGCTGCTCCGGGCGTTCTTCGCCGATTTTATGCGGCTCTTTTTCGCCGACTGGGCGGAACGACTGGATCTGTCGGCTATCGATTGGCTCGACAAGGAAGTTTTCCCGATCCGCCCGAAGGGGAACGTCATTCTTTGGACTTGGTGGCCCAAGTCGGCGTCCAAGACTAGGACAGACCGTTGTCCCAATCTCTGGTCTTGGTTCACATTGAGATCGAAGCCCCTAATCGCACCACGTCATTTTTTCGGCGCCGAGTTTCGCCGAGAACTCGACGGTTGCCGCGCGCTGGAATTGGTATCGCGGAATCGTCAAGACTTGCTTGCTTTCCACCTTCTGTTTTCTTCCCTGCCGCTGTCTTTTCTTTTGCGCCTGTTCTCGTTATCAAAGCACTGATTCGTTACTACCCTTGATTCATCATCCGTGACTGGAAAATACCCATGCCGCGACCGTTGTGTTTGCGTCACTGTACCTCGGAACCGTATCGCTTCTTCGGGCGGCAAACGGAATTGCGCGTGCTGGAAGAGGCATTCGCGGGGGGGGAACCGAGCGTGACGGCGTTCATTGGGCCGGGGGGACAGGGAAAGACCGCCATCGTCCAGCACTGGCTCGAAGCCTTTCGTTCGGGACAACGGCAAGCCGACGGCGTCTTTTTGTGGAGCTTCTATCGTGGCAAGGATGCCGACTTATGCCTGCGCGAACTTCATGCCTACGCGGCGGGCCAAGAATCTATCTCTGATGTGTCAGCGACGTTCTGCGTGGACTATTTGCTGCCTCTCTTACGGCGGGAGCGCTGGGCGTTGATCTTCGATGGAGCCGAGGTGGTGCAATATGATGGCGGCGACTGGTTTGGCCGATTCGTCCATCCCGAGTTGGGCCGGCTGATCGAGGAGCTAGCGTCGGAGCCGCTGCCGGGAGTCGTCGTCGTCACCAGCCGCTTTCCGCTTGCCGGGCTGGAGCACCGCCGTCATGCCCGTGTCTTTGGCCTGGCTGGACTGGACGCGGACAGCGCGCGTGGCTTGTTGCGCAGCCTGGGCGTGCATGGACCGGACGGCGAGCTGGATGCCGCTGCCGCAATGTGTGGCTTTCATGCCAAGGCGGTCGAGCTACTTGGCACGTATTTGGCGCGATTTGCCGATAGCGCAGCGCATCAATACGTTACCTTGCCCGCCGCGCCGCCGTTGGCGGGGGGCAGCGACGAGGAAAACCGCGTGGCCCACGTTCTCGCTGCCTTTCAGACGGCATTGCCCGCCGAAACCCAGGACATCCTCGCCTTGGCGACAGCCTTCCGCGACCCGCCCACGGAAGATCGCTTAGTGCAATATCTGAACAGTGATCCGGTGCATGATTTGCTCCATGTGACGTGGGCACGCCCGTATGTCCCTTTCCGCGCCCAGCCGACCGCGTGGCTGGAACGGCAAATCCAGCAGCTCGTCGAATTACGTTTGTTGGAACGGGTCGGGCAAGGCCAGGACGAAACACGGATCGACGCCCATCCCTTGGTGCGGCGTGGCTTCGAGCAGGTGCTGGGAATGTCAGGTAAGCGTCAAAGCGCCGGCGCGCGGGCGGGGTTCCTGCGCGGTCGGCCCGACCGCCGCCAGCCTGCCACGCTGGAAGAGGCCCGCGAGGAAGTCGAGATGTTTCACGCTTACTGTGACGCCGGTTGGTGGAACGAGGCTGACAGCGCTTACGTCGCCCTGGACAATCCCAAGCACCGCTTTCTGGCTCCTGCCTTTGAACGAGATTTGCTGGTCCGTTTCTTTCCCAACGGTGACTGGCGGCAGCCCCCCTTGTGGCCCGGCTTTGGCCGCTATCGCAGTTTGGCCATCTGCTGGGAGATGCTGGGGCAATTCGAGGAAGCACTGGCAGTTTATCGTCCTCAAGATGCCCCCTTGCGCGGCGATGCCTGGATCGCTCTGGGGCGCTTGCGACCGCTGCTGGATCAACCACAAGCCTCCCACCCCTGGCAAACGCTGTGGGGGGCGTATCGTTGTCATGCCTTGTGCTTGGCCGGCCGCCTCGAGGAAGGGATCGCCCTGGCCCAAGGACTGGTGCCCGTGGACATTTACGAATGGGTGCATGTGTTCGAGTGCCTGCTGCGTGCTGGGAAGTTAGCCGCGCTGGATCTGCGTAGCGTCCTGTTCCGCCCACCCCATGCGACCGAACACCGCTGGTCCGAGTTGGCCCGTTCCCGGATGCAGGCTGATTTTCGGCGCATCACACAACCTGACCAGGTTTCCGATTCGCATTCGTTCTGGGCGTCTCTCACGGATGCTTACGACCAGGGAGGCTTGCCGTTCGAGCGCGTCTTAACACGCTTGAGCCAAGCGCGTTGGCTACTGTCGCAATCATGTTTTCAGGATGCGGCGGAAATCAGTGCTGCGGCTTTGACCATTGCTCGCCGCTTTCACATGCCGATCTTGGCCGCCGACGCCCTGCGCCTGGCCGCCGACGCCGCGTGGCAGCAGGGCCAAAAGGAAGAATCGCGCGCGCTGGCCGTCGAAGCGGATCAGCTTCGGGAAACTATCGGCTTTCATGGCCCCTGGCGCCCGTGAAAGCGCGTTCCACTTTGGTAAAGGCATCCTTCACGAAGTATTCGCAAACCATGACAAGCAGCCAAACAGCAGGGCCACGAATGTTTTGCTTGCAATTGTGCCAGTACGCGACGTATGATCCCAACATGCCAGGGATTCGATGCTTCTCACTCCTCATTACTTTGTTGGGAGAATGACAAATGTTGCGGCAATGCGGTTTCGTGGGCGGGGTATTGACATGTCTATTCATCGTCAGTCAAGCCCCTGCTCAAGAGTTCAAGGAGTTTTCCTCGGCGGCCGGACGGTTCAAAGTGCAAATGCCTGGCGCTCCCAAGGAATCGTCCCTCGATGTGGCGGGCACCACCGCCAAGCTGTTCCTTGTCGAAGTCAATGACTCCGCCTATCTGGCGTCTTACGCGGACATGCCCATTCCCGCCAACGAAGGCGCGGAGCAAACCCAGATGCGTCTGGATGGGGCCGTGCAAGGCATGGTAACCAATGTCAACGGAAAGTTGACGAAGGAAACCAAGATCAAACTGGGCCAATATCCCGGTCGGGCGGTCGAAGCGGAGTTGCCCCAGGCCAATGGTTATCTCCGGGCACGGATTTACATGGTGGATCGGCGGTTGTATCAGCTGGTAATCGCAGGAGATAAGCAAACGGTTTATTCCAAGGACGCCGAAAAATTCTTGGGATCGTTGGTCTTGATTAAGTAACTATCCGAAAAGGGGCTGTGGGGCACGTTAGAAACGTGCTCCACGGGTCTTTCCGAATCATTTCTCAGTAAACCAGAGTCTCTCTTTGGCCTGGGGCCAAAGCTCAATTCTTATCCCGAATTTATGTCGGTTTTTTATTGCAATCCCCAACAAACCGGGTTAGTCTCATACAATCAATTCTTTTTTCCGAATTACCGTTTGGGGACATAATGATGAACGAGCAACGCATGTCGCTACCAACAGCCACCAAGGAACCAAACGGAACGGATGCCGTTGTCAAGGAGCGCAATGAAGCTAGCAAAGCTCCAGAAACCAGCCCGCCGCCAACCACGAATGGAGTTCCCAGTCATCAACGGGTACAGGACTTGGCCCATTTGGGTGGCTCGGTCGGCGGTAAAGTGGGCGCGGTCGTGGGTTCCGTCGTGGGTGCCGTCGTCGGTGCGTTGGGTGGCGCGATCTGCGGGGCCATCGGCGGCGCGGTTTCGGGCGCGATTTCCGGCGCCATGTCCGGCGGCCAATTCCATCGGGCTTCCACGGATATGAAATAAACAAGGCGGTTTCCAAGTCTGTCGGCGGGAAGAAAACCAGGGGCATCAGCCCCAGGCAGCCAGTCGCGTGAATCGCGCTAAACAATACCTCCGCACTGCTCACCGAGCAGCAGCTGCCGCATCTCTCCCGCCAAAAACACCGAGCCGGTCACGCAAATCAGGTCGTCGGGGGCAGCGGCAGCGCGGGCCGCGTGCCAGGCGTCCGCCGGCATCGGGCAGACCGTGCAGGGCAACGCCGCGTCGGCCCGCAGCCGCTCGACCATTTGTTCGGGAGGCAGGCAGCGGGGATTGTTGAGATAACGGGTCAGGTAGGCATGATCGAAAGAGGGGGCCAGCACGCGGAGCATCCCTGTTATATCTTTGTCATTACTCACGGCCAGGATAAGCAGCCGCCGACCACCGGGGAACGATTGCCGCAACGTCTCGACCAGCGCTTGCACCGAGGCGACATTGTGGGCGCAATCGAGCACCACCAGCGGCCGCCGGGACACCACCTCCATGCGGGCTGGCCAGCGCACCTGGGCCAACCCGTCGCGCACGGCTTGATCGGGAATGTCGATCCGTTCCGCGCGCAAGTGTTCCACCACGGCGACCGCCAGGGCCGCGTTGGCCGCTTGATGCTCTCCCAGCAGTCCCAGCTCCATCCACGGCCAGTCATGGTGTCCGGCGCGGATGCGGACACAGGCATGACGCTCCTGTTCGGACGTGACCAGACCCGGACGATATTCGTAATGGACATCGCGGCCGAGCTGCCACAGGGGCGCTCCCCGCTCGCGGCTGACTTCCTCAATGACCTGCCGTGCCTCGGCCACGGTGGCCCCGCTGACGACGGGACGGCCCGCTTTGATGATGCCCGCTTTTTCATAGGCGATTTGGGCCAGTCGCTCGCCGAGTAGATGGGTGTGATCGTGGCTGATGCTGGTGATGACGGCGACTAGGGGATGACAGACGTTGGTGGAATCAAACCGCCCCCCCAGCCCGACTTCCAGAACGGCCAGGTCCACGCGCTGGCGGGCGAAGGACAAAAAACCCAAGGCAGTGACAATCTCGAAAAACGTCGGGCCGGCTTCCGCTGGCTCCAAGCGGGCATCGAGAATTTCGACCGCCGCCTTTACTTCGGTCATGAGGACGGCCAATTCATCCGGTGTGATCGGCTGATCGTCGATTTGAATACGTTCCTCGACTTGGCTCAGATGCGGCGAGGTGAACAAGCCCGTCCGCAACCCCGCCCGCCGCACGATGGCCGCCAGCATGGCCGCCGTCGAGCCTTTCCCCTTACTGCCGGCGACATGTACGATAGGCGCATCATGATGGGGATTGCCCAGCAGCTCCAAGAGCGCCCGCATTCGATCTAACTTCAAATCCCCTGGCTGAGGAGAACGTTGTTCGTAGTTGATGCGACCGTACCAGAAGGCCAAAGCCTGTTCATACGTCAGACAGGGCAGGGGAAATGGCGGTTTGGACACAGTCAGCGGCCCCCGGATGGATTAGCGAATGTCACATCAATCGGTCCCTACAGGGGACCGAAAACCTCATTATACTCACCATGCCAATTCGGGCAGATGATAGATGGTCAGGGCGAAAATCGGCTAGGATACAATTGGGAAGAATGACGAAGCAACTCGCCCAGTTCCGCCTTACGTTCTTAGTCCGCCTAAAGTATCCTAAATATGGAAATCGAATCACTAGGCTATCACCCTTCCCCACCAAGGAGACCGTCATGGCCATAGCATCCCCTTTCCCTCTCAAAACCTGGATTGACGAACACCGTCACCTGTTGCAACCACCGGTCGGGAATGCCATGATCTGGAATAGTCATTTCCTGGTCATGGTGGTCGGCGGGCCGAATCAGCGCACCGATTACCACATCAATCCGGGAGAAGAGTTGTTCTATCAGGTCGAAGGGGACATCGTACTGAAAGTAATCGACGACGGCCAGCCGCGCGATATTCCCATCAAAGAGGGGGAAATTTTCCTGCTGCCGGCGCGGGTGCCGCACTCGCCGCAACGTCCGGCGCACACCGTCGGCCTGGTTGTCGAGCAACCGAAGGCTTTCCAGGAAAATCATCATCTGCGCTGGTACTGCCCGAAGTGCCTGGCGGTTGTCTATGACGAGGAATTTCGCCCCGCCGACATCGGCCAACAAATCAAGGCGATCCTGACCAAGTTCCACGGCAGCGCGGCATTGCGGACGTGCAAGCAATGTGGCACGGTCCATCCCGTGCCGGCGGCGTAGAAACCATTATTCATCCGTCAAGGTTAGCGACGCTTCGCGGAAGCGTCGTGGGCTTGTGAATAGTTCCCCTCCGCCCCGTGTTGGAGATGTTCGATGAAAACTTTGCTCGTCAACCCCCAGCTTGGGCCGGAACTGAATGGTACTCTGATGACCCCCGCCGAGTTCGACGCCGTTGCGGAATATGACGACAGCTGGCGTTATGAGCTGATTCATGGGGTGTTAGTCGTGAATCCAATACCTTCCGAAGCTCAGGCCCATCCCAATGAATATCTGGAGGGGCTCCTTTTCGTTTATCAGACGCAACATCCACAGGGGGCGACCCTCGATCTCACGTTACCGGAACGCTACGTCCGTACCTCGGACAGCCGGCGGTTGGCGGATCGGGTCATCTGGGCAGGGTTGGGCCGGCTGCCGCAGCCACGCCGGGACGTGCCCACTATCGTCGTCGAATTTGTCTCCCAAAGGAAGCGCAATCGCCAGCGCGATTACGATGACAAACGAAAGGAATACCTGGCTGTCGGCGTGGCGGAGTATTGGGTCTTCGACCGCTTCCAACGCACGCTGACGGTCTTTCGCCGCAAACGGCCCATGAAAAAAGTGCTGGCCGAGACGGACCAATATCAAACGTCGCTGCTACCTGGCTTCGTGCTGCCGGTCGGAGACATCCTCGCCGTCGCCGACCGTTGGACGGAGGGGGAAGAGTGAAGGACTGGCCTGCCGGGGAATTATCATGAAAATCGACTTGCACACGCACATTCTGCCCCCTCAGTGGCCGGACCTGCGGCAGCGTTACGGCTACGGCGGCTTCGTGCAGCTGGAACATCATGGCCCTGGTTGCGCCCGCATGATGATCGACGGCAAGCCCTTCCGCGACATCGAGGCCAATTGCTGGGACCCCGAAGCTCGCATCGAAGAATGTCGTCGGCATGGCGTCGATGTGCAAGTCTTGTCTACCGTGCCAGTCATGTTTAGCTATTGGGCCAAGCCGGAACATACTCATGATCTAGCCCGATTGCTCAATGACCATCTCGCCGAGGTGATTGGCCGGTATCCCCGGCATTTCACCGGGTTGGGGACGCTGCCGCTACAAGCCCCGGATTTGGCTATCCGGGAGTTGGAACGCTGCGTCCGGGGATTGAATCTGCCGGGCGTGCAAATTGGTAGTCATGTCAATGAGTGGAACCTGGATGATCCGAACTTGGCGCCGGTCTTCGAGGCGGCGCAGGACTTGGGGGCGGCGATTTTCGTGCATCCGTGGGACATGCTCGGCAAGGAACGCATGAGCCGGTACTGGCTGGGCTGGCTGGTGGGGATGCCGGCGGAAACGGCGCTGGCCATCTGCTCGGTGATCTTCGGCGGCGTGCTAGATCGCTGGCCGCGCTTGCGGCTGTGCTTTGCGCATGGCGGCGGCGATTTTCCCGGCACCCTCGGCCGCATCGAGCATGGCTGGCAAGTCCGGCCCGATTTGTGCGCCGTTCACGGTTGCCGAAACCCGCGTGATTATCTCCAGCAATTTTATGTCGATTCCTTGGTTCACAGCCCCGAAGCGTTGCGTCTCTTGCTCCATCTGTTCGGCCCGCGGCGCATCGCTTTGGGGAGTGACTATCCGTTTCCGCTAGGGGAGGATCGGCCGGGGACTCTGATCGAGTCATTGCCGGAATTGTCCGCCGAGGACCGGCGGCTTTTGCTGGCCGAGACGGCGCTGGAGTTTCTGGGACCAAGAGCCGCCGCCGTGACGGGCGCTAAGCCTGCCAGCGGGCAAGTGCTCTCTCCTCAGTGACCAGCGTGGGCTATACTGTACAAAGAGAAAATACCTCAATTCCCCTCGATTCCAGGCAGAGTTGGGAACGAGAAAACATCGCCTTATTTTTTCGCCTGGAAATATGGAAGTCAATGGTGAGTAAACGCATTCTCTGGGCAGCGTCGAAATATCTACTCGGCTTCGGTTTGTTGGCTTGGGTCATCTGGAAATACTGGGCCCCCCCCGATAGCATCGGCATCGCGGAGGCCTTGCGGAAACCGATCCATTGGCTGCCAGTGATGTTGGCCGCGACTTTCTTCATGGCCAGCAGCATGTTGACCTTTGTGCGTTGGTACGTGTTGGTGCGCGCCCAGGAATTACCTTTCACTTTGTTCAACGCTTTTCGTCTAGGGCTGGTCGGCTTCTTCTTCAACGCTTTTCTGCCCGGTTCGGTGAGTGGCGACATTGTCAAGGCAGTCTTTCTGGTGCGCGAGCAGAATCGCCGTACCGTGGCCATCTCGACGTTGATCGTTGATCGTGCTGTCGGCTTGTGGGGACTGTTCTGGCTGGTGGCGCTGCTTGGGCTATTCTTCTGGGGTATCGGAAACGAAGCCTTGCGCGACTCCGCATATTTACAAACCATCGTGCTGATCTCCGTTGGCATCGTCGTCTTTTCGCTGGCGTGTTGGGGATTACTGGGAATCTTGCCGGACAAGCGGGCGCGGCGCTTCGCGTCCCGGCTGGAACATCTTCCCAAAGTCGGCATGGCCGCCGCCGAGATGTGGCGCGCGGTGTGGATGTATCGCCAGAAGTGGCAAGGGCTTAGTTTGGCGCTGATACTGGCCATCATTGGTCATGTGGGTTTCGTGCTGACCTTCTTCTTCGCCGCCATGATTTTCCTGGCCCCCAGTGAGCGAGATGCCATTCCCAGCATGGTGGAGCATTTCTTGCTCGTGCCCATCGGCATGACCTTTCAGGCGGTGTTTCCCGCGCCCGGCGGCGTCGGGGGGGCCGAGATGGCTTACGGTTGGCTCTATACCTTGGTCGGCAAGCTAGCGGCCTTTGGTGTGTTGGGTTCCCTGGCGCAGCGCATGATCATGTGGGTGTTGGCCTTTGCGGGCTATCTGGTGTATCTGCGCATGCGCCCCAGCATGGCCGCGATCCCGGCCTCTCCCTCACCACTCCCCACACCTCAAATGCAAGTCAGCGAGGCGTGAGGAAGGGGACAAGCGCGCGAAGTTCTTCCATCCCTTGAGAATCGATTCATTGGTTCGCACGCACCTGTTTTTTTCTGTTCCTGCGATTCTCACACGCCGCTTTTCGCCTCCGCCAAGCGCCGCAAGCCTTCGCCGGTCGGCACGTTGATGAACAGACAGAACAGCATGTCGGCGCCGGTGTTGCGCAATTCGTGCTCGGCGTGGGGTGGGATGTGGATCACGTCCTCCGCTTGCACTTCCTGGCACTGGCCATCCAAGACAAACGTGCCGCAGCCGCGCAAAATGACGACCAGTTCCTCGGCGTCGGGGTGAATGTGCAGCTCGGCCACATGCCGACCGCCGGGCGGAATGGCCATGTGATGCACGAATTGGATGGTTTGTAAACAGGTACGCTCCGGTGTCGCTTCCGTCTCATACAATCGTCGCACCGGAGCGGGTTGTTGGCAACGGTCTTGCCATTGTCCTTGCTCGTCGCGCACCAGATAACGGATGACCCGATGTGGATTGTTGAATAACAGGCTTTGTACCACGCCGTAAGGTTGGCTTTTCCAGTTCGCAATGGTCATGGTTCGTCACCGATAGTAAAGGGTTATTGCTCCCGCACCCCATAGCGTTTGGCCCGTTCAACGAGAAGGGCCGCCCAGCCGCGATGGGTGGCAGGCTCGCACATGGCTTGTTCGTGACGGAACACCGGCGGGGCGCATTCCTCCAAGACGCGCTCGGCCATGCGCAGCTCATTCACGGACACACGATAGCAACTTTCAATCAGCGGCACCTGGGCGGGATGAATCGCCGTTTTGCCAAAGAGGCCGTAGGTCAAATCGCGGCGTGTCTCCCGCGCCAGCACGCGGGCGCCGTGCAGGTAATCGAACACCGGGGCAGTCAGATTGAAGCCGTAGGGACGGAAGATAGTCACCAGCTGGGAGATCGTGACTACCAACGGCGTCGCGTAGATGGTGCGCCCCAACGGCCGGCGCAGGCCCATTGTGCTCAGCAAATCGTTGCCGCCGATGCGCAGCGACAGGATGCGCCAGCGTTCGCCGAGCAGCCGCTCGCGCAGGGCGGTCATGGCGGCGGGATCGAACACCTCGCGCGTCTCCAGCGTGGGCATGAGCAGAAACGGCGCGTCCTCCGGCACGGCCTTCAGATATTCGTCGATATTGCGCGCCGTCACCTTGGGCAACACGAAGCCGGTCAGCCGGTCGATGTGATCCAAGCCCAAACATTGACGCAACACTGCTACATCGCGGACCCGGATGAAACGCAGTAGTGGTCCATTCTCGAAGCAGCACAGCGCTGCTTGCAGATTGGCTAATGCCTCTTGCACGTCATCGGGGCGGATGGCGTCTTCCGTGCAAAAGATCACCGAACGCAAGCGGGGATATTTCCAGCCATTGCCAATTGCCACCAAATCCTGGCGCAAACTGGGGACGTACAAGGAAGCGCCCAGATCGAGATAATTCATGCCCCGTTGATCTCCTTGATGACAGCCGCCGCTCGGTACGGCAACGTCGGTTCCACGATCCACGGCACCTTCTTTTCCCGCGCCAATTGCAAGAGATGGGCCACTTCCGGCGACTCGGTGTCGCGCAGCAACAACCGCTCCGGCATGCGCCGCAGCAAGACGCGCGTGGCCTCGCCGATGCCGGGCTTGATGTGGTGAACAGAGCGCAGGCCGAAGCGAGTCCACGTTTCGGCGACGAAGCGGGCATTCTGCCGGCGCAATTCGTCACGGCACAACGACACTCCCCCTTCCTTCGGCGTTTCCTGTCGCTGAATTTCCTCCAGCATCGTGGCCATGAACCAGTTCGACAGGTCATGTTCGGCATATTCGCGGTAATACAGACAGCCGTGAAATTCTCCCGCCGCGATCACGCTGTCATTCAAGATGGAGCGACTGACCAGACCGCTAATGGTGCAGCCGAGCACGCACGACGGGATCAGGTAATCGTCACTGGTGGCGGCGACGGCAGCGGCGCCGCACAGGTCGGCCACCACGTACAACCCTGGATCAAGAGGGACATCGTGCCGGGCGTTGAAACTGGTGACAGCCTGATACAACTCGCTGGCCATGATCCCTTTACCCGTCCAGCCATCGACGAACACGACGGCTTCCGCTGGGTGTCTGGCCAAGATGTAGCGCAAGGCCACTTTATCGATGCCCCGGTCGCGGATGATGGAGATGGAATAATGAGCCACCTCTCGCCGCCAGCGTTGCCGCAAGACGCGCGTCAGCAACACGCCGATGGGTGTGCCCGCCCGCGCCAGGGACACCAAGGTGATGGATTCGGGTTGCCGCCGGGCGATCTCCCCGGCCAGGATCAACAGGTCACGGGCAAAACGGCGTTTCTGCTTTTCCAAGGCCTCATGAAATATCCGCAGATACACCGGCGACGGCAGCGCTTCCCGGCTGATCATCTCGCTGTAATGCCGTTGTCCCGACTGGATCAGCCGTTCCTTCTCGGCAATCGGCGTCGGTGCCAATTGCACCGGCTTGAGGAGGAAATGGACATCTTCGGGCGGATAACTGCCGGAGAATTTCTCCTTGTTCTTCTCGTTCTTCTCGTTCCCAGGCTTTGCCTGGGAACGAGGTATCTGTTCCATCAGTTGACTATTTGTAGGCAACAACGCGAACTGGCACGCGCGCAGAAACGGCCCATCCGTGCTGCTGTCCCCAATGCCGATGGTCAACGTGGGTTCGTCCCGAAAGTGGCGGTCGATGAGGTGACGCACGGCATATTCCTTGCCGAGAAAGCGCGGCACCAGGCACAAGTTATTGTCATTATGATGGACGAAAAACCGCTCCGGGTCTATCGTGTCCAGCAACTCACGCAGCGGGCGCAAACGGTCGATGTCATCGGCGGGGTGCTTGGCCAGGAAGTACAGCGGCATGTCGAAATCGTGAATGACGCGCAAGCGCAGCCCCAGGTTTTGGTGGTCGTTAATTTCTTGACATTGATGTAACAACTCTTGCCATTCCTCGACCAAGGCCAGCGCTTGCGGGCGTCTGGTGGCGTCCCAATCGGGATCGAGCGTGCCATCGGGCCGGAGAATGACGCCGCCGAAATCGAGGATCACCCATGAGGAGAACGGCAGCTGGACGCGCTGAAACGCTCCCCAATCGCGGGCGGTGGTGGGAATGAGCGTGGCCGAGGCCCGCAACCAATCGAACAAGGCGCGTTGCCCGGCGGTCATGAACGACAACGGCTCGCCATCTCGTCCCACGGCGGCGGGGTGCAGGGGTTCCGCCGCTGGACACTTGCGGCGGGTTTGAAACAAGGTGTCATCGAGATCGAGAAACACAACGGTACGCATCAAGCACTCTCGAAAAAAATCACCTCGGCGGCCAGTAGCTCCGGCAAGCGATGCGTCGCGGGCAAGGAGCTAGTCTCATAACCGATCAGGATGCGGTTATACTGCTGGCCGGCGACGTTGTAGAGGTAATTCGGAATATCATCGTGATAATTGTCGCCAAATTCCAACACGCTGCCCAAGTCGCCGTCCACCAGCAACGGCGAGCGCGTGGTCGTTTGAAAATAAACGTCCCCGCCCTGTTCTTCCAGATATTGGGCCAAACAATAAGGGGGATAGGCGAACTCTCCCGATCCCAAGACCAGAATCTTCTCTCCCGCCCGCACTCGCGCCGGCCAGCGGGCCGGCCAATCCCAGGTCAGCCGCCGCCGCAAGCCGCGCCGGCCCCAGCTGCCGAGCAAGTATGGCTCCTTGACTTCGTGGCGACTATCCACCCGGGGAATCGGTCCGGGCTCGAAGTTCGGGTTGGGCGTGAAGGTGAATGATCCCTGTAACAAACTGTGACAAGAAGTCGGCAAGCCAATTTCCGCCGCCAGTTCCGGGCATTGGTCCGCGCTCCGCCAATCCGTGATACACACCAGTTGGACTGACCGCACGTGGGGATTGAGCCGGCGATAAGCGGCGGCGAGATTGGCCAGCGTCCGTCCGGTGCTGATTTCATCATCGATGAGCACTAGGGTGACAGCCGAGCGGAAGAGTTTCACATTTTCGGCATCTTCTGGTTCATACAGGAGTTGATCGATGGCGTGGCTGTGCGGTTCCTCGAAGCGCAGAACGGGGGACTGCCGCAACCAATAGCGGGTAGTGTGCAAAAACAAAACGTCCTCGCGCCCCGTCAGGCGCAGCACCCATTCAAAGACACCATGCCCCAAGCCGGTGGCGGTTTCAGCCATCGCCACCATCAGTACCGGCCCCGGCAAGTCGAGCAGCTTGCTTGCCAAGCGGCGTTGCACGTCGGCCATGACGCGGGGACGCACGGGATAATGTTTCCCCAACACTTTGCTGACGAAGACGAAGCCACGCTTGCGACTACGCCGGCTGGCAAAGCCGCACAACGCTTCCAAGGGCAACTCGGCACGTTCGACGTACAGCCGCAAGATGCCGGCACGGAGGGAAATGGATTGATAGGGATTTGACATGTTTCTTTTAGAATAAGCCCGCGGCTTATTCGTTAAACGGTTGTCACTTGCAGCGCCTGCACCACTTGTGCCACCCGGATGCCGGTGCGGGGCTGGGGGATGTCGGCGGCGGTGGCGGCTCCCAGGGCCAGGCGAGCCGCCCAATAGGGGAACGCCACCCCCGACATACAGGCCACCAGCAGCCCACCGGCCATGCGCGGGTTGATCTCCAACAGCCGCGACACGCCAGCGTCATCCTCGCGGAATTGCACGTTGAACAACCCGTTGAGCCGCAAGCGGGCGGTCAGGCGTTGGACCATGTTCTCCATCACTGGGTTGTGTTCCAGCAATTGGGTTCGTTCGGCATGCACTGGTTTGCGGCGGACCACGCAACGAATCAGTTGGCCATCCTGGGCCAGACAATCGACGCTCCGTTCCACACTCGGCAAATATTGCATCACCAACAACGGACGAAATTTCCCCTTTGCTTGCAGCCAGCGTTCCACGTCGGCGATACTGATTTTCAGATGATCCCCGGCCAGTATTCGATCCCAGCTCTGGTCATCTTCAGTAAGAATGTGAAATCCCAGACCATACAACGATGACGCCGGCTTGAAACAGACCCGGCCCACTCGAGCGCGCAACTCTGCGTATGCGGTCAGGAAGCTGGCACCGTCCGTCACGCGCCGGTATTCCGGCACCGGCACCAAGTTGTCTCTCAAAGCGGCATAGACGGCGGCTTTGTCTTCGAGCAGTTGCAGTGTGTCCGCATCCGCCGCCGCTAGCAGCCGCACGCCGCGCTCCTCGAAACGCTGGCGGTGGCGAACCACGCTCAGTTGATGACGACCGGGCAGAAACACATCCACCGCATGACGTTGAATCACATCCAAACAGTAATGAAGATAGTCCGCTTCCTTCAGTCCGCGTGGCTCCACTTCATGAACATCACTGACTTCAAAGCCAGGAAAATCTTTATCGGAATGGGTGCAGAGAACGCGAAAGAACCGGCCCTCATCGGCGGCGCGAAGAATGGCGATGGCATTGTAGGTGGTGGAAAGGTTGTGATTGAACCAGATGGTGGCTGCCTTCATGCTTCCATCCTAGCGAACCATAAGGCGGCGTCAATGGGTCAACAACACTGGCCAACAGGCCGCTTCGGCTCATAGGATGAACGAAGAGAACGCGCGAGGAATTTCGGGGGCCGCGACATGAGCAACCCGTTGCCGTTAGTGTACCTGGCTCGTCATGGCAATACCGCCTGGTCGGAGTCACACCAACATACCGGACGCACCGATTTGCCGCTCAACGAACGCGGCGAGGAGAACGCCCGCCGGCTGGGGCAACGGCTGCGCGGGCTGACCTTCGCCAAGGTCTTCACTAGCCCCTTACAGCGGGCGGCCAAGACGTGCGAGCTGGCCGGCTTTGGGGCCGGCGCCGAAGTGGATGAGGACCTCTACGAGTGGAACTACGGCGATTACGAAGGGAAGCTCACCAAGGACATCCGCGCCGCCCGGCCCGATTGGGACTTGTTCCGGGACGGCTGTCCCAATGGTGAGATGCCGGACGACGTGGCCCGGCGAGCGGATCGTTTCATCGCCAAGGTGCGTCAAGTGCCGGGTAATGTGCTGGTCTTCTCCAGTGGTCATTTCCTACGCACGCTGACCGCCCGCTGGCTTGGCCTGCCGCCGGATGGGGGCAAGTATTTTCTGCTCTCCACGGCCACCATCAGCATCCTTGGCTACGAACACAACATGAACGAACCAGTGATTCGGCTTTGGAATGACGATGGATTGCCTTTACAGGGATAGCTTCAAGTCGGTCGCGTGGCGGCCGGTCGCCTCACGACCGGTTTGGGAGTAGCAAGGGAAACACCGATAACGTCAAGGAGATGTCATTATGGCTATTGGCTTCAACAAACCTCTGTATATCCTGCCGTTCGATCATCGCGGCTCGTTTCAATCCAAGATGTTTGGCTGGAAGGGAACGCTGACCGCCGAACAAACCGCCGAGATCGCCGCCACGAAACAGATTATCTACGATGCCTTCAAGGCAGCGGTGGCGGGGGGTGTGCCAAAGGAGCGGGCGGGGATTCTCGTCGATGAGCAATTCGGCGCCGCCATCCTCAAGGACGCCCATCAGAACGGCTACATCACCGCTTGCCCCGCCGAGAAAAGCGGCCAGGATGAGTTCGATTTTGAATACGGCGCCGACTTCGGCCAGCACATTGAAGCATTCGATCCCACCTTTTGCAAAGTGTTGGTCCGCTACAATCCCGAAGGGGACAAGGGGATGAACCAACGGCAGTCGGCCCGCTTGAAGCAGCTGTCCGATTACTTGCACCAACACAACCGCCTGTACATGTTCGAGCTGCTGGTGCCCGCCGAACAAGCCCAGCTGGACCGCCTCAAGGGGGACAAGAAAGCCTACGATCTGGAACTTCGGCCCCAGCTGATGGTACAAGCCATCCACGAGTTGCAAGACGCAGGCATCGAGCCGGACGTGTGGAAGATCGAAGGCTTGGACCGCCAGGCAGATTGTCAAAAAGTAGTTGCCGCCGTGCGCCGCGCGGGCCGGGATCAGGTCGGTTGCATCGTGCTGGGGCGCGGCGAGGATGACAACAAGGTGCGCCAATGGCTGGCGACGGCGGCGGGAGTGCCGGGCTTCATCGGTTTCGCCGTGGGCCGAACCACCTTCTGGAACCCGCTCATCGACTTCCGGGCCAACAAGCTTTCTCGCGACGAGGCCGTCAAACGCATCGCCGCTTCCTACCGCGAATGGGTGGACCTATTCGAGAAGGCGGCACGGTAAGTAGTCATTTTCGATGCATGATCGGATTCATTGGTTCGCGTTCAGAATCGGGCGCGAACCGATGAATCCCCCTTCCGTCATTCGTGAGGGACGGACAACAATCCTATTCTACGTTCGATTCTCACCCCTCGCTACTCATACCAATCCTTCCGCTCCAGCGGCAAGTGCGTGGCGCCGTGCGCGTCGGGTTTGGCGAGCAGGGTTTGGTAGAGGTTGAACATGCCGGTGGTGAAACCAAACTCAGAACCGGCCAGGTAGAGGCGGTAGATGCGATAGCGGACATCGTTAGTTATGCGGCGGGCTTCGTCGGCGTGGGCGTCGAGGGCGCGGCGCCAGTGGCGCAAGGTGCGGATGTAGTGTTCACGCAGATTTTCGACATCGCGGACTTCAAAGCCAGTCTTCTCCGCCGCCCGCAAGTTGGTGTGCAGCGTGATCAGTTCGCCGTTGGGAAAGACGTATTTCAAGGCGAAATTCGGCTTGCGCGGCATCTTGCCGTCCCCCTTCAAGGCGATGCCGTGGCTGAGGAAGACGCCGCCGGGCTTGAGCAGGTTCCAGGCTTGCTGATAATAAGCCGGCATATTGGCTTCGCCGACGTGCTCGATGATGCCGATGGCCGCGATCTTGTCGAAACCCGCCGGATCTTGGAGCTCCCGATAGTCGCGGTATTCCACGCGGGCGCGGTCGGCCAAGCCGGCTTCGCGGATGCGTTCATTGGCCAGTTTCACTTGCTCTTGACTGAGCGTGATTCCCAGAACGTTGGCCCCGTAATGCTTGGCGGCGTGCAGCGTCAGCCCGCCCCAGCCGCAGCCGACATCGAGCATGCGCTCCCCCGGTTTCAGCCGCAGCTTCCGGCACACGTAATCGATTTTTTGAAGTTGTGCGGTGTCAATGTCATCGTCCGGCGTGTGGAAATAGGCGCAGGTGTAAACCATTTGCCGATCCAACCATAGGGCGTAAAAATCATTGGATAAATCATAATGGTAAGCAATCGATTTCTTATCGTGCTGGATGGAACGCTGCTCGTCGGCCATGTCGGTAGTCAGCAGAGTGGTCCGGCTTCGTTCCAACTTGGGTAGGCGGTAAATCTGGGCCAGCACGCGGAGCTTGTCGCACCAGCCCCAGCTTTTCACCAAGCCATGAATGTATTTCAAGATGCGACAAAAGCCGAGCATTTCCCCTTCCACATCAAATTCATCGAAGATATACGACTCCATCAACGACAAACGATCCGGCGGCCAGAACATGCGCCGCAGCGAACCGGGATGGTGCAAGACCAGCGTGCAGGTGGCGGGCTGGCCGAGATCCGGTTCCCAAGTCGAGCCGTCCCAGAAGCGAATGGCGAAATCGCGCGGCTGATAGCCGCCCAACAACATCTGCACGAACGCTCGGCAGCGTTGCATGGCGCGATCGGTGGTCGAAAGTTGGGCAATGGCCATTGTAGTTGTAACCTCTATGGATGAAAGAATTGGGTTCCGCTATAGGAAGCACGTCAAAAGCAAGGCAAACCGAGAGAGTCAGCCCACTAGTAAGAGACATGCCACCAGGGAGTTGACGATCCCTGCTTGCCCATGATCATGGTAAACAGGCAAAGAGCTGCTTAATAGGTAAAATATGGGATTTAAGACAAACAATACCTGAAAATCCAGGAATCATGCGGATTTCGATGGCTGTATCAATCGTGAACAAAATGTCACACGAAAGGAACACGGATCAGGAACGGAAGAGTCCACCACGAACCGTGTGTTCAGGGCAAGATAGGTGCTGCCACCCCCGCGATTTCCACCGCGTTCGTGCCGATAACAACGATGGCGGGCGAAGCATCGTTACCTGTTATGATCATCCGTTCCCCACCGCGCGTGGGAGCGATGATAGTATGTCTAACGACAAATGATGAAATACCAAGGAGGTGTCCGGCAGGGATTGATAATTTTTTTTGCACTGTAACTCTCCATTGTATCAATAGTTCGGAATAGTCGGCGGAATTTGATTGCCGAAGGAGTTCTTTTGTGTTAGAAAGTGAGTGTTCAGTCGTCACTTCCTCTTCTTAAATTCGGGAGACGAGCCATGTTGACCAGTTATTCCGTTTCGTGTCCGCACGTATGCGGTTGGCGCGGCAGCTTGCTCCCCAAGGGAAACGGTACGGCGTTTCGCGGTTGTGTTCCCACGGTTCCGATGGTCGAATTCGAGTGTCCCCATTGTCACAAAGAATGGCGTGCTCGGATCGTCAACGATGATGTGGTGAATCTACCGCTGGAAAAGATGTCGATGCCGTCGGCGTGATTCGCTTGAAAAAAATGCTTTCCCTGGGGTATGGCGCAGCGCTAAGGACGAACCAAGAACCGGGCGGATGACGGCTTCTCTCACCGTCATCCGTCCGGCGTGTTTGCGCGATGATGAATTGTTGGAGTTATTCTCACATCGGCGGCAAAATCCCCTTTTGCTCCAGATATTCGATTAACCGCAACGTCGCTTCTTGTGGCGTCAACGACGTGGCATCGAGCGTGACTTCGGGGTTCAACGGTGCCTCGTAGGGGTCATCGATGCCGGTGAAATTCTTGATCTCGCCAGCGCGGGCCTTCTTGTACAGCCCCTTGGGATCGCGCTGTTCGCAAGTTTCGATGGGCGTATTGACGAAAATTTCGAGGAACGGCAGCTTGGCCTCGGCGTGGATGGCACGCACGTTGTCGCGGTCCTTGCGATAGGGGCTGATGAAACTGGTCATGGTGATGATGCCGGTGTCGGCGAACAGCTTGGCCACCTCGCCGATGCGGCGGATGTTCTCCTCCCGGTCGGCGGCGGAAAAACCCAGGTTCTTGTTCAAACCATGCCGGATGTTGTCACCATCGAGCACATACGCCAAATGGCCGCGTTCCACCAGGGCATGTTCCAAGGTATAGGCCATGGTGCTCTTGCCGGAGCCGCTCAATCCGGTGAACCAAAGGGTGGCCCCTTGTTGCTTCAACATCCGGCAGCGCTCCTCGCGGGTGACGTGCCCTTCGTGCCAGGTAATATTGGTGGCTTTGATTTCGGTCATGATTCGTGATTTCACTCCGACCTTGGATCGATGAAAGGATTCATCGTAGCGTGTGCAATTTTACTCCACGCTTAACGATCAATCCGGGATTTCCATATTTTGCTTATAACACAATTGCCCGTCTTACAGAAGTTCAGTTAAAGATCCAATCTTCCCGCGTCGGGGATGGGCAGCGAAGATGGATTGCCAAGTGGGGATGAATCCATTAGCCTAGATGGGTGCCGTGTTCGGGGTGGAGAAGACGGCTTCTTCCTTCAACCATTGGGACATACGTTAGCCACATGCCGAAAGAGGCGGAGAACCAACTCGTTCTGCACGCGGCTTCCGAAGTGGTTGGCTTCGCCAAGACAGGTGGCTTGGCGGATGTTGCCGGTTCCTTGCCCCGCGCGCTCGCCCAGTTGGATCGGCCTTGTGCCATCATCACACCGTTGTATCGCGGCACGCGCCAAGGCAAAGTCCCCTTGCGCCGCACTGAGCACGAATTGTGCGTTCCCGTGGGGGGCCGGCCAGTCATGGGCTGGCTGTGGGAAGCGCGTTTGCCTGGCTCCAACGTGCCGGTGTATCTCGTCGAGCAACCCGACCTATTCGAGCGCGACGATCCCGCACACGGCTTTGGATTGTATCAATACACGTTGGCGAATGGCCAGAAACAGGATTACCCCGACAACTGCGCCCGCTTTGTGTTTTTCGCGCGCGCGGTCTTGGAAGCGATGCCGCTCCTCGACCTGTGGCCGACGGTGCTGCACAACCATGATTGGCAAGCCGGTCTGGTGCCGGTCTATCTGCGGGAGGAATACGCCGGGCACGCCAACCTGGACTATCGCCCGCGCTACCAACGAATGCGCTGCCTGTTCACCATCCATAATTTGGCCTATCAAGGGTTGTTTCGCTGTACGGACTTCCTACTGACCGGGCTGGATGAGCGGTTGTTCAACTATCACCAGCTGGAATTTTACGGACAGTTGAACTTTCTCAAGGCCGGCATTGTGTTTTCGGATTGGATCACCACGGTCAGCCCAACTTACGCGGCAGAGATTCAAACGCCCACTTTCGGCTGTGGCTTGCAAGGGGTGCTGACCGAACGAAAAGACCGTTTGAGCGGTATCGTCAACGGCGTCGATTATGGCGTGTGGAATCCCGAACATGATCCACACATTTCCGCTCAATACACGGTCGAGACGGTGGCCGAAGGGAAGGCCCGCTGCAAGGCCGCCCTGCAACAGCGGCTCGGCTTGCCGGTGAAACCCGATGTTCCGCTGCTGGGCATGGTCTCGCGCCTGGTAGAGCAAAAAGGGTTGGACCTACTGGCCGGAGTGACCGATTTACTGCTCGCTCCGAATGACAATGATGAGCCGGAAGAATGCCAACTCGTCATCCTTGGCGACGGCGATCCGATGTATCATCACCTGTTGTTGGAGCTGCAAGCGCGTTACCCGGAGCGCGTCCATGTGACGTTGGCCTTCGACGAGCGTTTGGCTCACCAGATCGAGGCGGGAGCGGATATTTACTTGATGCCCAGCCAGTACGAACCGTCGGGACTGAATCAGTTGTACAGCCTGAAATACGGCACGGTGCCGGTAGTGCGCGCCACCGGCGGCTTGGCCGACACCATCGTCGATTGCACGCCGGAGACGTTGGCCCAAGGGACGGCCACCGGCTTTGCCTTCGTCCCCTACACGCCCGCCGCTTTCCTGGCCGCCACGCGCCGGGCCATGACAGTCTATCGCCACGATCCAGACACCTGGCGCCAGCTCCAGCGCCACGGCATGACGCAAGATTGGTCCTGGGACCGCAGCGCGCGGGCGTATGAGGAGTTGTATCGCCGGCTGTTGGAAGAGGGTTGAGCCATGTCGGCGCGTGGGACGTTAGCCTTCTGCTGAGAAGTGGTTGCCAGGGGACTTACGTCCCCACTCGCCGGCTCACTACTTGCCGTGAAAGTCTTTGATCGGACGCGGAGACACGTATAACAAGGGAAGGGCAAACGAGGCACGGTCGCAGTGGGAATAAGCACATGTTGGAATCTGATGCCTTTGCCACCGCCCATTTGCCGATTTCCTTGAGGGGCTTGCCGATGCCGGAACTGCGCAAGGATCCGATCGTGGGGCGCTGGGTGATCATCGCCACCGACCGGGCCAAACGACCCATCGCCCCCAAGAGTGACGCCAACCTGGTCGGCGCCGCCAATTGTCCGTTCTGCGAAGGACATGAGGGAGACACGCCGCAGGAGATCCTGGCTTATCGGGATCGCGCCAGTCCCCCCAACAGTAAGGGCTGGCGCGTGCGGGTCGTGCCCAACAAGTTCCCCGCCTTGCAAATCGAGGGGGATTTACAGAAACGGGGCGAAGGCATCTACGACAAAATGAACGGCATCGGCGCCCATGAAGTGATCATCGAGTGTCCGCACCATGAGATCTCGATGGCCAATCTTGGCGTCGAACACATCCGCGAGGTGTTGTGGGTCTATCACGACCGGCTGGTCGATCTGAAGAAAGACCCCCGTTTCGTCTATGGCATGTTGTTCAAGAATGTCGGAGCCAATGCCGGCGCATCGCTGGAGCATTCGCACTCGCAGTTAATTGTCACGCCTATCGTGCCGATCAGCGTCTGGGAAGAGATGACCGGCGCCTTGGAATTTTTCAACTATCGCGGGCGGTGCATCTACTGCGACATGATCCATCAAGAATCGGGAACCGAGAAACGGATCGTGCTGGACACGCCCCACTTTCTCACCTTCACCCCCTATGCCAGCCGTTTCCCCTTCGAGACTTGGATCGTCCCCAAGAACCACAGCAGCCATTTCGAGAACATCCAGAAAACCGAGGTCGAGGAGCTGGGGGCCTTGCTCAAGACGATTTTGCTAAAGCTGGAGAAAGCCCTGGATAAACCGGCCTATAACTATATCATTCATACCTCGCCGTTCGACACGCAAGCTCTCCCCCATTACCACTGGCACATCGAGATCATTCCCCGCCTGACGCGCGTGGCCGGGTTTGAATGGGGCACGGGCTTTTACATCAACCCCATGCCTCCCGAACAAGCCGCTGCCTTGCTGCGCGAGACGGTCATCCCTCAGTAATCAGTGTTTAGCGGCCGTGCCACAGGCACGCCACCCAGGAGTTCGGTTTTGTTGCGAAAGGATGTCGGTGTGAGTATTCGTTTCATTTTCGCGTTACACAATCACCAGCCCGTTGGAAATTTCGAAGGAGTCTTTGAAGGCGCTTACCGCGATAGCTATGCCCCCTTCCTGGAACTGCTCGACCAATATCCCGACATTCCCTTTTGCCTGCACACCAGCGGCTGCCTCATGGAATGGCTGGCCGAGCGCAAGCCCGACTACATCGACCGGCTGCGGCGCATGGTGGCGCGCGGTCAGGTGGAGATCTTGGGCGGCGTCTTTTACGAGCCGATCATGACCATGATCCCGCCGCGCGACCGCGTCGGCCAGATTCGGTCTTACACCGCTTTCTTGGAGGATCTGCTCGCCACGCGCGTGCGCGGCATGTGGATTCCCGAACGGGTCTGGGAACAGAACCTGGTCAGCGACATCGCCGAGGCAGGGATTGAGTACACCGTGCTGGACGATTACCACTTCAAGCAGGGGGGAGTGGACGCGGAACGGCTTTTTGGCCACTACGTCAGCGAGGACAACGGCCGGCTGCTGCGCGTCTTTCCGATTAGCGAGCGCCTGCGCTACGTGGTGCCGTTTCAGGAACCAGAAGCCTCGTTGCGCTACTTCCAAGAGGTGGCCGCCCAGCACCCCGACGCCGTCGTCGTGTTCGCCGATGATGGGGAGAAGTTCGGCTCGTGGCCGGGGACGCATCAGCACTGTTTCACGCATGGCTGGTTGCGGCGCTTCTTGGAGATGCTCCGCCACCATCAGGACTGGATCACGACATGTCATTTCGGTCAGACGCTTGATGAGACTCCTTCGATTGGCAAGGTCTATCTGCCCGACGGTAGCTACCGCGAGATGACCGAATGGGCGCTGCCGGAGCGGCGCCTGCTGGCCTACAATCGCCTGGTGCATAGCTTCGAGCACGACGAGCGCGGCCCCTTGCTGCGGCAATTCCTACGCGGTGGCTACTGGCGCAACTTCAAGGTCAAGTATCCCGAAACCGAGGAGATGTACGCCCGCATGATGGAGATCAGCCAACGGCTGCACGCGGCGGAGCAAGTCGGCGCCGATCCCAACAAGCTGGCCAAGGCGCGCACGGCCCTGTATCGCGGTCAGTGCAATTGTCCCTGGTGGCATGGGGCGTTCGGCGGCCTGTATCTGCCCCACCTGCGCAATGCCGTCTATCAGCACCTCATCGCCGCCGATAACGCCTTGCGCGAGATCAACCATCGGGATGGCGACTGGACGGATCGGCAAATCGCCGATTTCAACTTCGATGGTCAGCCGGAAGTCAAACTGAGCAACAGCCGACTGTCCGCCTACTTCCGACCCAATCAAGGGGGCTGTTTGTATGAGCTGGATTTACATGTGATTCGCCATAACCTGCTGGCCACGCTGTCGCGCCGGCCGGAAGCGTATCACGACACCATCGCGCGCGCGGCGCGTGGCGAAGCCCCCAGCGAAGGCTCGACCAACCGCCATGATCCGGTCATCTTCAAGCAAGGGGGCTTGGAGCAGTTATTGCACTATGACCCGTACTCACGCAAGGGCTTGATCGATCACTTTTATGACCCCAAGACGACATTGACCCAGCTGACGAACGTGGCGGAAAAAGAGCTGGGGGATTTCGTGACCGGCCATTATGACCATGCGGTGAGCCAGCACGGCCCGGCGACACAGCTCGTATTATCGCGTGAGGGAAAGGTCGGCGAACATCGCCTCCATCTGACCAAGGAAATCACTCTGCGGCCGGCAGCTGACCAAATCGAGATTCGCTACGTTCTGGACAATCTCTTGCCGGGACGGGCGCCGTTCCTCTTCGCGGTGGAGTTCAACTTTGCCGGCATGGCGGCAGGGGCCGACGACCGCTACTTCCAGCACGAGGGGCGGCCACGCGCCGGCCAATTGCAGACGTTGCAAGACTTGACACAAACCAAGGGAATCGCGCTGGTCGATGAATGGCTGGGACTGAACGCCAGCTTGACATTGTCCCAGCCCGGCGGCATCTGGGCCTTCCCCATCCAGACCGTGAGCAACTCCGAGAGCGGTTTCGAGCTGGTGCATCAAAGCACGGCGGTCGTCCCGCATTGGCGCATCGAGGCCGACAGCCAAGGACGTTGGGAAGTGACCTTGGGCTTGCGTCTCGACGTGTCCCAAGCTGATGTCACCCGCGCGCTGCGCGTGACGGCGTGAGCGTTGCCCTCCTTGGGAAGCGTTACGCGAATCCGGAAATGCCGAGCCATCGCTTCTCGATGCCGGCGTGCGGTAATTCATCGCTTCGAGCACGCGCTGATCCCACGCGCAACGATCCAGCCATCATCCAAATCGGGAAGTTATGGATCGGCGTTTCCCCCGTCCTATTGACTTTGCCCCGTGAACCTTCCAGTTTAATCAGTGAAACCTTTCTTCCTGCCTATTGAGGACCACCTTGCATGCACCCTGTCCAAGCCAGCCCGGTGGAACTGGACCGCGACGAGCGCTTGGCCCGACTGCTCACCGAGATGACGGAGCGCTTTCATCAAGGACACTCGGTGGACATTGAAGAGTATGCCTGCAGCCATCCCGACTTGGCCGAGGAGCTGCGCGAGTTGTGGCTGGCGGCGCGACTGGCAGAGGAAGTGGCTCGGTTGCCGCTGGAGCAATCGGCCACGCTTCTCCAAGGACGCCCAAGCACGCCGCTTCCTACCCCTGCGGTGCCGCGCGCGTTTGGCGATTGGGAATTGTTGGAGGAACTAGGCCGCGGCGGCATGGGAGTCGTCTATAAGGCCCGGCAAGTCAGCCTCAATCGCGTCGTGGCCCTGAAAATGATCTTGCACGGGGTCTGGGCTTCCGAAGCCGAGTTGGCCCGCTTTCGCGTGGAGGCCGAGGCCGCCGCCCGCTTGCGGCATCCGCACATCGTTTCCGTGCTGAGCATCGGCGACCATGACGGACAAGCCTATTTCAGCATGCCCTACGTGGAGGGACCGACGCTGGCGGAGCGGCTCAAAGAGGGGCCGTTGCCGCCGCGCGAGGCCGCCCGCTTGCTCGTCCCCATCGCCCGCGCCGTCCACCATGCCCATGAAGCTGGCATCCTGCACCGCGATCTGAAACCGTCCAACGTGCTCCTCGACGCGGACGGCCAGCCGCACGTCACTGATTTCGGCTTGGCCAAATGCGTGGCCAATGATTTAGGACTGACGCACTCAGGGGCCATCGTCGGGACGCCGAGCTACATGGCCCCGGAACAGGCCGCCGGCAATCGCGGCGTCCTTAGCCCGGCTACGGATGTGTATAGCCTGGGATGCATTCTCTACGAGCTGCTCACTGGACGCCCGCCGTTCCGGGCCGCCACTGCGCTTGACACGATTCACTTGGTTTTGGAACAAGAACCGGTACCGCCGCGCTTGCTCAATCCGCAGGTGGATCGTGAGTTGGAATTGATCTGTTTGCAGTGCTTGCAGAAACCGCCCGACCTGCGTTATGCCAGCGCCGCGCAGCTGGCCGATGACGTGGAATCCTTTCTCAACGGCGAGCCACCGACCGTCCGCCCCAGTGGCTTGGCCTACTTCCTCGACCGCATGTTCCGCGAGACGCACCATGCGGCGGTGCTCGAAAATTGGGGCTTGCTGTGGATGTGGCACAGCTTGAAGATTCTGCTGCTGTGCTTGCTGACCGCGTGGCTGGCGTGGCGTGGCGTCACCAACCCGATCACCTATTTGCTCATCTGGGGCGTCGGTCTGATTGCCTGGGGAACAATTTTTTGGAAACTTCGGAGCCGCAGTGGGCCGGTGCTGTTCATCGAACGGCAAATCGCGCACTTATGGGCCGGGGGAGTCTTGGGAAGTATTAGCGTCTTCATTGCCGAGATGCTCATGGAATTGCCAGTGTTGTCACTGGCGCCGATGTTGGCCATCTTCGCCGGCATGGTCTTCATGGCCAAGGCGGGGATGTTGTCGGGCGTGTTTTATTTTCATGCCGGTGTCTTGTTCCTGACGGCGTTCGCCATGACTTTGCTGCCGGCGCCGCTGAGTATTTCCCTGTTCGGGCTGGCGTCCGCCGCGTGCTTTTTCTTTCCGGGCTTGAAGTATTATCGGCAACGCGCGCGAGGGGGGAGTGTCATGGAATGAGCGCGCCGCGAGATAGAGCGGTTGGGGCGTCTATCCTTAATGGTAGGGAATCATTAGCGCTTTACGCTGTTTTGAGATTCATCGGTTCATGTGGGCAGCCTTCTCTCCGCGCGAAACGATGAATCAAGAACAGATATACCGAAATAGGGAAGAGCTACTTCATTTACTCCGTTGACGAAGAGCGTCACATGCCGGATATGTTTCGCAAGGTCAAGCAGCTATTCTCCTCGGAAGCCCGTGATGCCGAGGTGCAGGCGCAGTTGGCGAAGCTGCGCGAGAAGACGCCGGTGCCGGTCTTTTGGCTGTTTGGCAAGACGCAGAGCGGCAAGACGTCACTCATCAAATATCTGACCGGGGCCGATGAGGCGGAGATTGGCCAGGGGTTCCAGCCCTGCACGCGCTTCTCGCGCATGTACGAGTTTCCCACCGCCGAGGCGCCGTTGTTGACGTTTCTCGACACGCGCGGCGTTGATGAGCCGGGCTACGACCCCCGCGAGGATTTGGCTCGCTTCGATGAGCTGGCCCATGTCGTCGTGGTGACGGTCAAAGTGCTTGATCAGGCCCAGGAAAATGTGCTGAATCAACTCCGCAAAATCCGCGCCGCCCGCCCCGCACGCCCGGTCGTGCTGGTGTTGACCTGTCTGCACGAAGCCTATCCGCAACAGCAGCACCTGCAGCCGTACCCATTTGAGCACTGGCCGCCTAAAGACCATGCCAGCGAAATTGACAGTCCACTCGCTGTCGTGCCTGAGACATTGCGGCGCAGTTTGGCGGAACAGCGCCGCCGGTTCGCCGGGGTCGTCGATCAGATCGTGCCGGTCGATCTCACCAAACCAGAGGAGGGATTCGCGGAACCGAACTACGGCGGTGACCATTTGAAGCGAACGTTGCTCGATGTCTTGCCGCACGCCTATCGGCAGACCCTGTTGGCCCTGGACGAAGCGATGCGCGACTTGCAAGACCTGTACGCCCGCCATGCCTTGCCGCACATCATCGGCTACAGCACCTTGGCGGCCACGGCGGGGGCGATCCCGATTCCCTGGATCGACTTGCTCATCTTGCCGGGCATCCAAACGCGCATGATCTACCACTTGGCCCGCTTCTATGGCCAACCGATGACCAGCAAGCGCTTCCTGGAATTGGCCAGCACGCTCGGCATGGGAATGCTCGCCCGCCAAGCGGCCCGTGAGCTGACCAAGTTCATCCCCTACGTCGGCTCGGTGGCCAGCGCTGCCCTCGCCGGCGCCTCGACGTTCGCCTTGGGCAAGGCGTTTTGTTACTACTACAGCAACATCCACAAAGGACACGTGCCGCAACCAGAGGAATTACGGCGCTATTATCAGGAACAATTGGCGCAGGCGACGGAGTGGATGAAGGGACAACGGCAAGGAGATTGATTCATCGTACTGCCATGATCCCGCTTATCTATCATCCGCGCTACAACATCACGGCCTTCGGGCTGGAACGGCTGCATCCGTTCGATAGCCGCAAATATGGGCGGATTGTCAATTGGCTCATTCGTCAAGGACTTCGCCAGCCGCGAGACTTCCTCTCTCCCCCTTGTTGTCCCAAGGCGGATCTGCTTCGTCTTCATACATCGGAATATCTGCGGGCACTGCGTCAGCAGCACGTCCTGGCGCGGATATTGGAAGTTCCTGTCCTTCGTTTTTTGCCGGCTTGGCTGATCGCTTGGCGAGTGCTACGGCCGATGTGCTGGGCGACGGGGGGAACGATACTGGCTTGTCGCTTAGCTCTGCAGCATGGCTTGGCCATTAACCTAAGCGGCGGGTATCACCACGCCAGCCGGGACCGAGGGAGTGGCTTTTGCGTCTATGCGGACGTGCCGTTGGCGTTGGTATTATCGGGTGGTTACGGTCCCTTGTCTTGGGAAGCGCAAGCTCGGTCCATTGAAGGGATATTGACCAGGTTTGATGAAGAAAGTTGATGATGAGCGAGATGGATTGATTGTTTGACCCTCGTTGTCGAGTGTGAATCGATTCATCCCCTATCAATGAGTGTTGGATCATGCCCAACCCTTCGTCCACCCGTTCAGATACCCCATGACACCAGCCTTTAGCCGAGCTGCGCTTCATTCGTCCAGCACGAAGGAAGCAGCTGAAAAATCGGAGTTGGCACACCATCGAGGATTTGTTGCTGCACTTCCCACGCTATTACGAAAACCTCAATGATGTTCGCGCCATGACCACGTTGACGCTGGGAGTGGTACCACTTTAAGTTTGCCGTGGTTAGCCGTTGTCGCTATGGAGCTTGGCACGAAAGTAGGCCAGGGTGCGGCGAAGGCCGTCGCGGCGGTCCACTTGCGGTTCCCAGCCGAGTAACTGGCGGGCCCGGCTGATGTCGGGCCGGCGCACGCGCGGGTCGTCTTGCGGCAGCGGCCGGAAGAGGATCGGACTGACGCTGCCCGTCAACTCCTTGATTTCCTCGGCGAATTGCAACACCGTCACCTCGCCAGGGTTGCCGAGATTGACCGGCTCATGAAAATCAGCGAAGAGCAAGCGATAAATCCCTTCCACCAAGTCGGACACGTAACAGAAACTGCGCGTCTGCGAACCGTCGCCATAGACCGTCAGCGGCTCGCCGCGCAACGCCTGACCGATGAAATTTGGCACCACCCGGCCATCGTCGAGCCGCATGCGCTCGCCGAACGTATTGAAGATGCGAACAATATGGGTGTCAATGTGGTGGAAACGGTGATACGCCATCACCATCGCTTCCGCGAACCGTTTGGCCTCGTCGTACACGCCGCGCACGCCGACGCAATTGACATGTCCCCAATACTCCTCCCGTTGCGGGTGTTGCTCCGGGTCGCCATAGACTTCACTGGTGCTGGCCAGCAAGTAGCGGGCGTGCTTGGCCTTGGCCAGACCCAAGGTGTTGTGCGTCCCCAGCGAGCCGACCTTAAGCGTCGGAATCGGATGCCGCAAGTAATCGACCGGACTGGCCGGCGAGGCAAAATGGAGAATGTTCTCCAGGGGACCATCGATCTCCAGGGGATGGGAAATATCGTGGCGAATGAAGGAAAAGTGGTCGTTGGCGCGCAAGTGCTCGATGTTGGCCAAGTCGCCCGTGATCAGGTTATCGACGCAAATGACTTCATGCCCCTCGGCCAAGAAGCGTTCACAAAGATGGGAACCGACAAAACCGGCTCCCCCCGTGATCAAAGTCCTCATCTTGCCTCCTTTGCCAGGATTGCGTCCGAGCGGAAAGCGTTCTTGAAAAACGGGGCTTATCCGTTATTCTATCCTACGGGCGTCGTTGCGGGTGTGCCAATTTACCCATGCTTCCCCCGAATAGTCCGACCCGCCGCGTCGCGCATGGATAACAAACTACTCATCGTGCCGGAGAAGGGGGAGAGCATTTTCGGATATAATGATATAACTCCGGTTGATTGCGATGGTTAGGTTACTCTTCAGGGAGGTAGTTTCTCATGGCCAGCGGGCTGCGTTCCTTTCGCACATTCACGGTGCTTCCTAAATTGCCAGATCGTTTGCAAGCCCTGCAAAAACTGGCCTACAACCTCTGGTGGTGTTGGAACCATGATGCCGTGGCCTTGTTTCGTCGCATCGACATCGATCTGTTCGAGAGTCTCAACAACAGCCCCGTCAAGCTGATCGGCACCATCGACCAGAGCCGGTTGGAAGAGTTGTCCCGCGACGATGGCTTCCTGGCCCACATGGACCGCGTCGAGGAAGCCTTCCAAAATTACATGACCGGCGCCACCTGGTTTGAGGAAACCTACGGGAAAGACCATCCCAGCCGCATCGCGTATTTCTCCGCCGAGTTCGGCCTGCATGAAAGCGTGCCGATCTATTCCGGCGGTCTGGGGGTGCTGGCCGGTGATCATCTCAAGGCCGCCAGCGACTTGGGTATTCCCCTCGTTGGCGTTAGCTTGATGTATCGCCAGGGCTATTTCCGCCAATATCTGAATGTCGATGGTTGGCAGCAGGAGCGCTATCCCGAAAACGATTTCTTCAACCTGCCGCTGGTCCCAGAGATGCGTAGCGACGGCACCCCTTTGTTGGTGAGCGTGCCGTTACCAGGGCGCGACGTCTGGGTGCGCATTTGGCGTATCCAGGTGGGGCGGGTGCCGCTTTATCTGCTGGATGCCAATATCTCGCGCAACACCCCCGAAGACCGCAACATCACCGCACAGCTTTACGGCGGCGACGTCGATACCCGCATTCGTCAGGAAATGATCCTTGGCATTGGCGGTATCCGCGCTCTCAAGGCGCTGGGCAAAGCGCCAACGGTGTGCCACATGAACGAAGGGCACTCGGCGTTCTGTGGCCTCGAACGCATTCGCATGATCATGGAGGAGCAAAACCTCGATTTCCACACCGCCCGCGAAGCGGTGACCGCTGGCACCTGCTTCACCACGCACACCCCGGTCCCGGCCGGCAACGACGTCTTCGCCCCGCACTTGGTCGAGCATTATTTCGCCAACTACATGCAGCAGCTCAAGATCGACCGGAACGAGTTCCTCGGCTTGGGCCGGCAGAATCCCGATGATCCGCACGAAGCCTATTGCATGACCGTCTTGGCCATCCGCTTGGCCAACACCAGCAACGGCGTCAGCAAGCTACACGGTCAGGTATCGCGCAAGATGTGGAAAAGCATCTGGCCCGAATTGCCCGATGCCGAGATTCCGATTACCTCGATCACCAATGGCGTCCACACTCGCAGCTGGCTGGCCCCGGAGTTAGTACAACTCTTCGACCGCTACGTCGGCCCGAAGTGGCAGGACAAGCCCACCGATTACAGCATCTGGCAGCGCGTCGAGCTGATCCCCGACGCCGAGCTATGGCGCACCCACGAACGCCGCCGCGAGCAGCTCGTGGCCTTCGCCCGGCATCGTCTCCGGGACCAGCTCAAACGCCGCGGCGCGCCCCCCGCCGAGATCGCCCGTGCCGAGGAGGTGCTCGACCCAGACGCTTTGACCATCGGCTTCGCCCGCCGCTTCGCCACCTACAAGCGCGGCACCCTGATGTTCAAGGACCTGGACCGGCTCCTCGCCATCCTCAACCATAAGGACCGTCCGGTGCAGATTCTCTTTGCTGGCAAAGCCCACCCGCGCGACCACGGCGGCAAGGAGCTGATCGCCGAGATTGCCCATGTCGCTCGCCGTCCCGAGCTGCGCCGCCGCATCGTCTTCATCGAAGATTATGACATGAACGTGGCCCGCTATCTGGTGCAAGGGGTCGATGTCTGGCTCAACAACCCGCGCCGGCCTCTCGAAGCCTCCGGCACCAGCGGCATGAAGGTCTGTGTCAACGGCGGGTTGAATCTCAGTGTCCTCGATGGTTGGTGGGATGAAGCCTACACCGGCGACAATGGCTGGGCTATCGGCGCGGGCGAGGAATACACCGATCTGCACTATCAAGATGAGGTCGAAAGCCGGGCCATCTACGACTTGATCGAGGAAGAGATCGCCCCCTTGTTCTACACCCGCTCCAGCGACGGCTTGCCGCGCGGCTGGCTGAAGATGATGAAGCGCTCCATGAGCACCGTCTGTCCGATCTTCAACACCAACCGCATGGTGGAGGAATATCAGCAGCTTTGTTACGCCCCTTCGGCGGAACGCTACGCCTTGTTGATGTCGGACGGCATGCGCCGCGCCCGCGAGCTGGCCGAATGGCGGCGTAAGATGGCCCACGGCTGGAAACAGGTGCGCGTCGAAACCGTCGAGGCCAGCGGCGCCGATCCCATGCACGTCGGCAACGAGCTAAAGGTCAAGGCCCATGTCCACCTCGGCGAGTTCTCCCCCGACGAAGTGGAAGTCCAGCTCTTCCATGGCATGATCGATTCGCTGGGGGACATTCCCGAGCCGCGCACCGAGAAGATGCGCCACAACGGCGCCCATCACGGTGCCACCTGGCTGTTCACCGGCGAAATCCCGTGCTGGGCCAGCGGCCTGCACGGCTACGCCGTCCGCGTTCTGCCCAAGCACCAAGCCCTCGGCAATCCCTTCGAAACCGGCCTCCTGACCTGGGGCTAAGAAATGGTCCGGAGCGATACCTGGGGCAGGTTGGCAACGTGCCGAGGTCCGCGATGGCGCGTTGGCAAGCTGCCCCACAGCGCATCACCGCGCTGGACTTTTCTACAACCATCCCAACCCCAACAACAACAGGAGTAAACTTCCTAACGCTAGCCGATAAGCGATGAACAATCCCGTCGAATGATTTTTCAAAAAGTGGATGAGGAAGGCAATCGAGGCGTAACCGACGATTCCCGCAACCACCGTGGCGGTCAGCAGATTGACCACATCGGCTTGCGAGGCCAACAATTCGTGGCGTTCGGCGTACAGCTCATAGACCCCGGCGGCGAAGATGGACGGCAACGACAGCAAGAATGAGAACCGCGCGGCAGCGACGCGATTCAGATTGAGAAACAGGCCGCCGGTGATGGTGACACCCGATCGGGAGGAACCGGGAATCAGGGCCAGAGCCTGCGCCAGACCAACCCAGACGGCGTCGCGCCAGCGGAGCTGCCGTTCGGCGCGGGGCACGGCGCCGGCGCGCAGCCGCCGCCGCACCAACCACTCGGCCAGCAGCAGCAACAAAGCCAAGGCGATCAGCGCGACGGCAATAACGTACAACGAACGCAGGGTGGTGACGATGTAGTCCTTGAAACAGAGACCCGCCACGACAATCGGCACCGTGCCGACCACGATCATCCACCCCAGCCGGGCTTCCAAAGTGGCGAACGGCTGTCGATGCCGCAAGCCGTGCCAGCTAGCCGTCACAATCTGTTCCAGGTCGTGCCGAAAATAGATCAGCACGGCCAACAACGTGCCCCATTGGATGACCGCCGTGAACGCCGCGCCCGGATCTCCCCAGCCGAGTAATTCCGGGATGATGCGCAGATGGGCCGTGCTGCTGATGGGCAAAAACTCCGTCAACCCCTGGATGACGCCAAGGATAATAGCTTGTAAAAGATTCATGAAAATGGTCTTCTTCCTGATAGGAGGAATCGTTTCACGCCCGCGCTCGCCCCACGCGAAATGACGTCTTCACCATCCGATTCCAAAGGTCCATCATTGTAAGCAACGGCTGATTATGGGCAACAGCAGGTCGCGGGAGATGAGAGAATGCGCAAGCGCGAACGATTGTGGGGGTTTCTCCGGCGGCGTTTGTCCCCCACGGAATACCTGGGACTGCACCTGACGATGGGCTTATTGATTTGTCTTGCCGGTGTCGCCTTATTTGCCTGGATTGCCGGCGAGCTGCGCGATCAAGATCAGCTGGTTGCCGTTGATGAACGCATCGCTGAGTCATTGCATGAACATGCGTTGCGGCATCCGGGGTGGGTGGCGTTTTTTCGCGGTCTGACGACGCTGGGCAATCTCCAGGTTCTCGCCGGCGTGACCTTGCTGGTGGCCCTGGTGTTGCTGGTGGCGCGCAAACGCTTGTTGGCCGTGGTGTGGCTGGTGGCTCAAGTCGCTGGGGGATTGCTCAACGCCGAGTTGAAATCGTTGTATGAACGTCCGCGTCCGGCATTCGTCGATTCGTTCGTTCAGGAAAGTTCCTATGCGTTTCCCAGCGGCCATTCGATGGGAGCAATGCTCGTCTATGGCTTCCTGGCTTACTTGCTCTATCGGGTTCTGCCACGTCCTTGGCAACGCTGGCTGATCGTGATGGCGTTCGGGTTGCTCGTTCTGGCCATTGGCTTCAGCCGGATGTACTTAGGGGCCCACTGGCTGAGTGACGTCTGCGCCGGCTTCCTGGCCGGCGCCAGCTGGCTGGCCGTTTGCATCTCGGCCATCGAGGTCGTCCGGCGCCGGCGGTTAGGCCGACACGCTGACGTTTAAGACCCGTCAAAAACTGACTTCTAAGTGTCGTCTCCAGGTGATTCATCGTTTCGCGCGCGATCCCGCCACGCGAAACGATGAATCCATCATCCCCATCGGGTATTTCTCATCCGCGGGGTTTTTCCTCGCTTACTTCCCCCCTGGCGCGACGTGCTTCGTCAACCAAGCGAAGACCTCGCGGTGCCAGTAGTCGCTGTTGGCGGGCTTCAGGACCCAGTGCCCCTCATCGGGGAAGTTGATGAAACGCGAGGGGACCCCTTGCCGTTGCAAGGCGGTGAACAGCTCATGTCCCTGGCCGATGGGACAACGGAAGTCGAGATCGTTGTGAATGATCAGCATGGGCGTCTTGAATTTGCCGAGGTTGGCGGCGAAGCGGTGCGGCGAATGCTTCTCGTAGCTGTGGCGATTCGGTCCCCACGGAGGGCCGCCGTGCTCCCATTCGTCGAACCACAATTCCTCCGTGGTGCCGTACATGCTCTCGAAATTCCACACGCTGCAATGGGTGATCAGCGTCTTGAACTTGTCGGTGTTGACGGCGAACCAATTCATCATGTAGCCGCCGAACGACGCCCCCGCGGCCGCCATGCGGTCAGGGTCGATGTAAGGCTGCTTCTCCAGATAGGCCAAGCCTGTCATAAGGTCCTCATAGCACTTGCCCCCCCAATCGCCGCTGATCTCATCGACGAATCGCTGGCCGAAGCCGGTGCTGCCGCGCGGATTGGGCAGCGCGATGACATAGCCTTGCGCCGCCCATAGCTCCGGGTTCCAACGGTAACTCCAGCCATCGTTCCAGGCCCCTTGCGGCCCGCCGTGAACGAGATACACCAACGGCCATTTCTTCTGGGCGTCGAAACCCGGCGGTTTCAGAATCCACATTTGCATCTTGCGGTTATCGGGCAGCGAAACCCATACGCTCTCCGGTCGCGGCAGGTCCAATTCCGCCAACAGTTTGCTATTGGCTTGGCTGAGATTGCGGGCCGCGGCCGGCGACTGCTGTTTGGTCAAGTCCCCCTGAAGTAGATACACCTCCGCCGGCGCGGACAGGAACGCCCGCGAGAATGCCAGCTTGGTGCCATCCGCGCTGACGGATAGGCTGCTGTTGGTCCCCGCGTCGCTGATCGTGACCAGCTCCTCTGCGCCGATGCGGACTGCGAAGATCGGCGAACGCCCTTCCCGCTCGGCGGTGAGCAACAGCGCGTCACTATTCGCCAACCAGACGAAGGAATCGACGGCATGATCGAACGTCGGGGTGATGCTGCGCGGCTTCCCCTGCCAAGCGCCGCTGGGGTCGGTCTCGACGATCATCAGCTCCCAGCGATCCGCCTCGAAGCCGGCGCGCTTCTGGGCGCGATAAGCCAGCTTGGTGCCGTCGGGGGAGAAACGGGGACAGCCATCGGCAGCGGGATTGTCCGACGTCAGACACTCGATCTTGCCTCCTGTGACCGGCACGCGGAAGAGGTTGTAATCAGTGCTCCAGGCTTCATTCCGTTCGGGCGGCCCAGTGAAGATGAGATATTTTCCATCCGGGCTGAAAGTGAAATCATCCTCCACGGCAAACGTCGAGGAGGTCGGGAAAGCGTCACGGTCCCCCGGCGTCACGTCGCGGATGGCGCTGCCGTCGGCCTGCATCACAAATAAATGTTGGCGCTTGTCCTCGACGTAGTCATCCCAATGGCGGAAGAACAGTTTGCGAAACACGCGCGCCTTAACCGGGCTTTTCTCCTGTTCTTCCAGTCGTTGCTTGTTCAGGGCGTCACTCTCCTTGAACGGTTTATCCGAGAATTCCGGGAACACCGCTGACACAAAGGCGATCAGCGCGCCATCGGGGGACCACAAGCCGTTGCTGGCGCCGGTGGACACATTCGTCAGTTGCTTGGCCTCGCCGCCAGTCACGTCAATGATCCATAGCTGACTAGTCCCGGAGCGATTGGACGAGAACAAGATTTTCTTGCCGTCGGGACTCCAACGCGGATGGCTGTCGCGCTTGGGGGTGTTTGTCAATTGTCTCGGCGCGTCGCCATTGGTGGGCGCCAACCAGATGTTCGACGACATACTATTGCCAGGAAGATCGACCGACGTGACGACGTAAGCCACCAGTTGCCCATCGGGGCTGATGCGTGGCTCCGATACGCGCTGGAAGCGAAACAGGTCGGTGATGGTCATGGGGCGCGTGTCGGCGGCCATCGCCACCATCGGCCCCATCAAGAGTAAGACACAACTCAGCATCATGGCATCGCGGTTCATGGGTGTTCCTCGCAAGTAGGAAGATTAACAAGATCGTGGCCCGACTCGTTGAGTCACGCCCTGTTTTTCTACTATTTTTCATACGTAATCCCTTCCCAGATTGGCGGCTAAGCGGTGAAATGGCAAGGGGAGAAATCGGCGCTGCTCACCTCACAAGGGGGAAGTTGACTCATGCCCATCAAGACCAAGCGGTGGAACGATCCCAAGGACAAGGACGACGGCTATCGCTTGCTGATCTGCCGTTATCGGCCGCGCGGCGTGGCCAAGCACAAAGAAACCTGGGATGCCTGGTGTCCCGATCTGGGACCCAGCCGCAAGCTACACGCTGATTTCTACGGCAAGAACGGCCCGCCGATTGGCTGGGAAGCGTATGTCCGCCGTTACCTCGATGAAATGCACGCGCAGCGCGAATTGATCGAGGAATTGGCCCAGATGCACGCCGAGGGAAAAACCATCACGCTGCTCTGCTCCTCGGCTTGCACCGATGCCCGTCATTGCCATCGCGCGCTGCTGCGGGAATTGATCCTGCAAGCGGCAGGGGACAATCCCTACAACAATCGGCAGTGAAATATGCCCCGCCCGTGCGGTTTCCGAGGCATGAAGATGGCCAGACATGACCTTGACAAAAGGATGATGCCATGTACCTCACCGTCGCCTATCATCAGCGCAGCACCATTGTCCGTAGCGCCACCGGCGTAGCAGTGTCGCTGGAGCCGAACTTGCGCCGCGACCGCGTTAGCTTCATCGGTGACTTGCGGCAGCCAGTGCGCTTTCGGGAAGCCATCAGCGCCTTGCATGACGTGGTCATCTCTGACTTGCGCTATCAAGCCAAGGACCACACCGCCTATCGCGCCTACCTCGAACAGCAGCGGCAACGGGAAACAACCATACGCCAGGCGGCCCATCAAGAAGCCATACGGGAACTACTGACCGGCGAGGAGCAGCCGTTGCCGGCCGGCTTGGAACGACGTTTCCAACAGCTCCGCAAGCAGTATTGGAATGCCCGGGATAAGTACGCCAACTACCTGGCCGCCCACGATCCCGAATTGTGGCGGCTGCTGATGCCGTGCGACCCCGTGATCACGGTGGCGCAGGATGTGTTGTTTTTCGAGTGTTTCAGCGCCGATGAAAGCAGCTACGGCTGTCTCACCGTGGACCGCGAGGCGTTTGACACCGAAGAAGCAGTGGCCATCGGCACCACCAACGTCGATTATTCGTGGGCTTTGTACGAGCATTTCCAAAAACTCCGCGGCTACCGGCAGACGCAGTTCCGCGTCGATCCCGCCGGCTTCGAGGTCCACACCCAGCAAGGAGGGGCGTACCGCGAGGAAAAAATTGACTTGCCCCCCAGTTGGTTGCGCGGCTTCCTACAACTTCAGTCGGCCATGAGCTTGCCGATGCGGCGTGTGCCTGTCAGCCGAGAAGGACTATACAATGTCCTGGCCTGGCTCAAACACCATCGCGCCCGCCGCAGCCCCAGGGCGTTGCGCTTCGAGCTGGAACCGGGCCAGCCGGTGAAGCTCGTATTGGAACCTTGGGAGAAAGCCATCGTCTTGCACGATATGCCCTATCCGGGCCCGCGTACGCAGACGATTCGCGCCTGGGGCCGGGATCGGCTGCGCGTCTTGGCGCGCTTGTTGCCCTTGATGGATGGGGCCGATGTGTATTTATTGGGAACCGGCTTGCCGAGCTTCTGGATCATTCGTCTGGGAGACATGCGCTTGACGCTGGGGCTATCGGGTTGGACGGCCAACGACTGGACGGGAGCGACGGCCTTGGATCAGCTTACCCCCCCCGCCGAACCGAGCGACGAGCTGTTGGGGGACATCGCGGCGACCTTCAAAATGAAGCCGGTGCAGACCTTCGAGCAAATCCGCCAGCAAACCGGAGCCGCTCCCCAATTCGTCGCTGCCGGTCTCAACCGCTTGGCCCAGCTCGGCCAACTCATCCATGACCTGCCGAGCGGCCGTTATCGCTGGCGGCAGATTCTGCCTATATCACTGTCACTAAGCCAAGTCGGCCCGGAGAACCCCGAAACCACTGGCGCCCGCGAGCTGGTCGCGCAAGGGCAGGTCCGCCTGACCCAAGATGAGATGACCGCCTCCGGCTTGCGTCTGCTGGCGGGGCAAGTGGGCCGCAATCCGGTGCAGCTCGTCCTTGACGGCGATGGCCGAATGCTGCGCGGCAAGTGCAACTGCTCGCACCACTTCACCGGCGGCCTGCGCCGCGGCCCCTGCCGCCATCTGCAAGCCCTGCGCACTGCCGCTCTCGGCAAGGCGCAACAACCGGACTTAGAGCGTTGGTATCAGGGCGTGTGGATGGAGATGTGATGATGGCGGAGGTCGATGGTGGTCGAGCGGAAAGATAATCCCGCCGAGCACGCAGCGCCAGCAAGTGCCTGTGTGCTCGGAGGAATCTTTGCTAGCTGGGTAATATCCTGCCGCCTACTCCGCCGCCAACGACGCGCACACGATCTCCTGGTCATTTCGGGCAAATACACACTTCTCGGCGTAGGCCGGGTGGCTCCAGACAACTTTGCGGCCCAGGCCGACGCCGACCGGGTCGAGCAGTTTGGCGCGGCTGATCTCCTCGTACTGTTCCGGTGATAGCTTGGCGATCACGAGGTCGCCGTTCTCGCCGAAGATGAAGAACCGATTGCCGTTCTTGGTCACGAACGTCGCTCCTTCGACCGCGCCGCGTCCTTCGCCGTCGCGGCCGTTGACGGGCTTGGAGGTGCCCCACAAGCGCTCCCCCGTGTCCATGCGGATAGCGCGGAAGATACCGTCGCCGTCGATGCCGTAGGCGATGCCATTTTCGACGAACGGAGTACCGCTTACCGGCGCCAAGCCGAGGGTGCGCGAGCCTTGCCAGACTTTCGTGACGGCAGGCTTGGCGGCGTCGAGTTTCAGCCCCACGGACCTGCGATTGTGGCCGCCGGCAAAGAGGAAGTCACCCCCCTGGCGCGGGGCCATGATCGCCATGGAATAAGCCGTGGTGAGCGGCTCGAACCAATAGGGACGGCCAGTGTCGGGGTCCAGACTGTGGATGCCTTGGCCGTGGAAGATGAGCAATTGCGTAGCGCCCCCCGCTTCGATGAGTGTCGGCGGGCTGTAACCGATCTCTGGAGTGTCGAGCGCCTGCCACACTTCCTTGCCGGTTTCCTTGTCAAGCGCCACCACGGCGCTCCCTTTGCCGCCGGCCATGCAGATGAGCAGGTTCTTATAGACCAGCGGATGCCCCGCGTAGCCCCACAACGGCAGTGGCGCTTGGTACGCCTGCGGCAGGTTCTTCGACCAGATCACCTTGCTCGTCTCGGCATCGAGACACAACAAATCCCCCATGGCGCCAAGGGTATAGACCTTATCCTTGTCCACGGTGGGGGTGCAGCGCGGCCCGGCGGGATAACTGATGGCATAGTTGCAAGCGTATTCATGCTTCCACAGCTCCTTGCCGGTCTTGGCGTCGAGGCAGAGCACCCGTTCCTTGCCTTCGAGTTGGTTGCGCTTGGTGGGGGCTGGTTTCTCGTCGCCGACGGCTTTGACATAATCCGTGACATACACCTTGCCCTCGGCGACCGCTGGCCCCGCGAACCCACCGTGGATCGGCACGCGCCAAAGCACCTTCGGCCCCCCTTCGGGAAACCGTCCGATGATCCCCGTTTCGGCCCACACGTCATCACGGTTCGGCCCCATCCATTGCGGCCAATCCGCCGCCACGGCAAGCAGGGATACGCTCATCAGGGTAAAAAGGCAAATACGTCGTTTCATGGGTTCCTCGCGGTGAAGAAGCGTTTTTTAGCCCCGAACAGAGGGACCGTTCATAGCCAAGGATGTTAGCCCTTGAGGAGAGCGCATTGGCATTCTAGCACAACCTCGAAGAAGGGACCGCAAAAACCCCGGATGAATCCAACACGTGAGATGGATTCTTATGTGCAATGGATAGTTTCATTTCACGTTTGGAGTTGAAAACGGGGGATAAGGGGGGTGGGGTGGAATGGAACAATGAAATAGGAGGAAACTGTCAAAATGGCAGGTAGAGAAAGGGGAATTGGATTCTGTCTTTCTCTATTTGTATTTACACATAAGTTCACTATCGAACTCAGGTGCATTTCCTACCGTTAAGCCGTGCTCATTCGGGCCGCGGGGCTGGGTTTGCCGGCGTGTCGTCCCCGGACAGGGGGCAGTAGGGGGCGAGCCGCGGGGCCAGCCAGTGGATGACGCCAGGGAATAGCTTCACTCCCGTGCGCGTATCGTGCCGACCGTCGGGCAGAAATTCGACTTCGATGTCCAAGTCGCGCTGCCGGGCCACGTACAGGAAGCTGTCGATTTGGGCGTCGATGTTGTATTCATCCTTGCCGCCATAGCCGATGTACATGGCCAATTGACCGGGGCAGACGTTATAGGCTTCCAGCATCTCAATGGGATTCTCCTGGCTGATCTCATTCACGGCCCCTTGGCGGTTGCCGAACAAAGGGCCGGTGATGTGCTTCATGCGCAGCGTGATCAAGCCGCCACAGAAGCGAGCGATGGGCTGCAAGGGTTTCAGCTTATCCATCCAGCCCCAGCAACAAGGATCGAAGTTGCCTCGGTAGCGCCCTTTGCAGTCTTGCCAGCGCAGGTTGAGTGGTGGGAAAATCCCGATGGTGATGCTGAAACACTCTCGATACTTGATGCCAAGATTGTAAGCGGCGAATCCGCCCATCGACGCACCGGCCAGCACGTGCGCCTCGCGTTCGGGGCGGATGGGGTAGTTTTGCAGGATGAACGGCCACAGGTCGCAGATAATGTAATCCTCGAACCGCCCCGCCTTGGAATTGAGGTAAAAACTGCCGGCGTAGAGCATGGATGCTCGGCCGTCAATACTGCCGTCAGGGGCCACGATGATCAGAGGGGGCAGCTCGCCGCGCACGATAGCTTGGTCAAATAGCTCCACTAACCGATCAATGAAGGCATGTTCATCCTGACCGATGCCGTGAAACCAGAACATCACCGGATAGCGATGTTCCGGATCGAAACCAGGGGGGAGATAGACATACACGTCACGCGGCTTGCACAGGGACGGCGACCAGAAACGGCGGTCGCAGCCGTGGTTGTTGGTGTAATCCACGACATAGCCGGCCAACCGTTGATTGAGACAGTGCAAGTAAGTGGGACCATCGAATTTGCCGGCGCGGGCTTCGCTAACTGCTCCGGCCAGCAACACGATTCCGACGATGATGGAGTAGCCTTTCACGGCGGCCTTCTCCCTGGCTAGATGTTCTCATTCCATGAAGTACGCTCCGCTTTTCTTTTTCGACCTATCCGCGTTGCGGGCTTAGCGGCCAGCACCGATTCACGCGAATTTCATCAGTGGCGCCGCATCGTATTTCGTGATCTGTCGATTGGATAGGTTAATCGGTTCACGCGGGGACACGAAGGCATGCGCGAACCGATGAATCCAGGGAGTGGCTTGCTTGAGATGCGGAGCAATCGAGCATATACTGAACTAAAAAGGTCAGCATCTCAGGGGCAATACGGCATGAGTCCTGAAACGAGTCCTCCCGCCACGCCGGAGTTACTCGCCCAACGTGATCGCTTGTTGGATACGCTGCGCGCCATGGAACGGGTGGCGGTGGCCTTCAGCGGGGGCATCGATAGTACCGTGGTGGCCCAGGCCGCGTTTCTGGCGCTGGGGGACCGGGCTATCGCTATCACCGCCGACAGTCCCAGCGTGGCCCGCGGCGAGCTGGAGGACGCCCGCCGTCTGGCTCAGCGAATCGGCATTCGGCATCGCATCATCCAGACGGCGGAATTCGACAATCCCGACTATCTCCGCAATGATGGCAGCCGCTGTTACCATTGCAAGACGGAACTGTATGACCAGATCGAACAGTTGTTGCCCGAGTTGCAGGGAGCAGTCATTTGCAGCGGCGCCAACCTCGACGACCAGGGGGATTATCGCCCCGGCTTGAAGGCTGCCGCCGAGCACCGCGTCCGCCATCCGTTGCAAGAAGCTGGTTTCACCAAGGCGGATGTCCGGGCACTGGCACGACTCTGGGATTTGCCGACCTGGGACAAGCCGGCGTCGCCGTGCCTATCGAGCCGGTTGGCGCCGGGCGTGGCCGTCACCCCCGAACGGACGGCGCGCGTCGAGACGGCGGAAATGTACCTGCGCCAGCTAGGCTTGCGCGAGTGCCGTGTCCGGTTGCACGAGGGAGAGCTGGCCCGGATTGAAGTGCCCTTGGCCGAAATACCCCGCCTGGCATCCCCCGAAACGCGCGAGCCGTTGGTTCAGTATTTCAAGGCACTAGGCTTTCCATTTATCACGCTCGACCTGGAGGGCTTCCGCTCTGGGAGTCTCAATACGTTGGTGAGTTTGGACACGAAACGCTTGTTTGAAAGGAAAGAGGAAGGGTAAGACGTGCGTTGGTTATTTTTGCATCGTTCATCCTTTCCTTCGGAGAATTTCCCATGACGCCGTTACCTGCCGACAAAGCCCTGGATGCGTACTTTCTCGAAGCGCGCTGCAAGCTGCTCGACGTGGCGGCCATCCTGGACCGCATCGGCCGCGGGCTGGGGGCTGGCGCGCTGGAGAACGACCCGCGCTTGGAGAAGATACGCCAAGCCCTGGAAGTGCTGCACGACCGCAGCGGCGGCCGGGCCGAGCGCATCCAGCAAATCTTCTCGCGTGACTACGACCCGGCTTGGGAACGGCCGCGGCCGCGCTGAGTTCCGTGAGATGGCAATTGGCTCCGCGTTTTGCCGCTGTCCCGCGTGGCGGCGCTAGGACTTCACTTGGCTACTTTGGCGAACTCACCCATGCCCATTCGTTTTTCCTGTCCGTATTGTCGCCAGGTCCTGTGCGTCAGCCGCCAACACGCGGTCCAGACGATGGCTTGTCCAAGCTGCCATCAAATGATCACATTGCCCGCGGTGCTGGAAGAGCCAAGGGCTTCGTCGGCTGGTGAGCGCATCCCAGCGCCAATCAACGAATCCCCCAGTTCCGTCGCGGCGGCCCACTCACTGACCGCCTTCGATTGGCGCCGGCTGGATAAGGGATTGAGCAAATTACGCTGGCATCTGCTCGCCGATGCTGTCGTGATCGTCAGTTTGGCCCTGCTGATCCTGTTGCTGTTGGGATTGGCCAACTATCCGCGCCGGGGGCAGTTGGCGGCATACATCCTTGGCGTATATTTTCCGCTGTTGGCGCTGGCGGTTGGCGGCGTCCTGGCAGCAGCTAGTCTGGTTCTCTGGGGCAAGATCGATGTGGGCTTCGCGTCGCAGCCTCCCCCCTATCGCCGGTTGGCCCAAGCCAGTCTGGTTTGCGACGGCTTGGCGCTGTTTTGCCTGCTCTTTGCCGTGCTGTTCTATTTCTTTCAACCGGCACAAGGGACGGATCGAATCTTGGGCGGGGTTGGCGCGGGCTTGCTGCTGCTAGGCGTTGTCTTACACCTGTTGCATTTGGCCCGGCTGACGCAGATATTGGATCAAGCGGAATTGAGCGACGAGATGGCTTTCTTCTGGGTGTGGTGGCTGGCCACGCTGGCCGGTTGTGGATTTCTCGTCTTCATGCTGGGCGGAGCGGTTGTCACTAACGGCGCTGGTCAGGCGATAAACTTCGCCTTTCCCCACCGCCGCCCGCAAGCCATCCAGTATTTCGCCGACTTTAGCTGGATCAGTATTTTTTGGGGTTCGCTCGGCGTGTTGTTACTCGTCCATGTATTGTTCCGCGCCGCCAGCTTGCTCGGCACGCTGCGGACGGTGATCACTTTTCGGACCCGGCCAAGAGATAACAACGAACACAATTTTTCTTATTGAGGGTACTAGCTATGTATTACATCGACCCCCACATTCACATGATCTCGCGCGTGACCGATGATTATCACCGCATGGCCCAGTGTGGCTGCGTGGCGATCAGTGAGCCGGCGTTTTGGGCCGGGTTCGATCGCGGCTCCGTTGAGGGATTCCGCGATTATTTCCGGCACCTGACCGAAGTGGAGCCGAAACGAGCCGCGCAGTTCGGCATCCGGCACTACAGCTGGCTGTGCATCAACGCCAAGGAAGCCGAGAACGTAACGCTGTCGCGCGAAGTCATCGCCATGATCCCGGAGTTTTTGAATCAGCCCAACGTGCTGGGGATCGGCGAAATCGGCTTGAACAAGAACACGCGCAACGAGGCCATCATCTTTCAGGAACACGTCGATCTGGCCATGAAGACCAACGAGCTGATCCTGATCCACACGCCGCACCTGGAAGATAAATACATGGGCACGCGCATGATCATCGACATGCTCAAGGGGGACCGGCGCGTCGATCCGCGGCGTGTATGCATCGATCACGTCGAGGAACATACGGTGCGGCATGCCTTGGACAATGGCTTCTGGTGCGGCATGACGCTGTATCCGACAACGAAATGCACGCCGGAACGGGCCGTGGACATCATCGAGATGGTTGGCACCGAGCGTATCATGGCCAACTCGGCGGGGGACTGGGGCAAATCGAACCCACTGGCCGTCCCGGAACTCATCCTGGAAATGCGCCGCCGCGGCCACGCCGAGGAGGTGATCCGCAAGGTAGTTTACGACAACCCGCTGGCCTTCTTCCGCCAAAGCAACCGCTGGCAGGAGTGGGAACCAGAAAGCACGCCGAAAGAAAAAGCGACAACGAACCGGGGAGCCACCGTCGGCGTGGGATCGTGAGAGTAGCACAAACGAAACGAATGGAAGAGCCACTAACGATGAATCTTCAGAGTAATTTTAAGCAATCCTTAATCATAATCCATGTTTTTCCTCTCAATCGAAACCTCCTGTGACGAAACGGCGGCGGCGGTGTTTACGGAGGAGCCGCGCGTGTTGGCGAGCGTCATCGCCTCGCAGACCGACTTGCACGCCCGCTTCGGCGGCGTGGTGCCGGAGGTGGCGGCCCGCGCTCACTTGCAGCGGCTGTTGCCAGTTATTGATGAAGCGTTGCGCAAGGCCAATATCACACTGGAGCAAATCGGCGGCGTTGCCGTCCACAACACGCCGGGCTTGGTGGGGGCTTTGCTAGTCGGTGTCAGCGCCGCCAAGATGTTGGCCGTGGCCCTGAACGTGCCGCTCATCAGTGTCAATCATGTGGAAGCACATGTCTATGCGTGCCGGTTGGCAGCGGGGCGGGACATCTTTCCCTGTGTCGGCCTAGTGGTCAGCGGCGGGCACACCATCCTGTTCCATTGCCATGACCCGTTGCATTTCGACATGCTCGGCGGCACGACCGACGACGCGGCGGGGGAAGCATTCGACAAGGTAGCCAGCATCTTAGGGCTTGGCTTCCCCGGTGGGCCGGCGGTGGAACGAGTGGCGGCTGGCGGTAATCCGAAGGCGTTTTCCTTTCCACGCTCGTTTCTGCGCGACGAACGGCTCGATTTCAGCTTCAGCGGCTTGAAGACGGCGGTGCTCTATACCGTGCGTGGCCAGGACGCCGCTGCCGACACGCTGCCACCATCGGGACAGCACTTGGCCGACTTGGCCGCCAGCTTTCAACAAGCAGTCGTTGATGTGCTGGTGGAAAAGTCGCGCCAGGCGTTGGCGCGGATTGGCTTGCGGCGGCTGGCGGTCGGCGGCGGCGTGGCGGCTAATCGCTGTTTGCGGGCTGCCCTGGAACGCATGACGCGGCAACTCGGCGTGGAGTTGATCATCCCCCCCTTGGAACTATGTACTGATAATGCCGCCATGGCCGCGATGGCCGTTGAGAAATGGCAGTGCGGCGACTTCGCGCCACTGGACCTCGACGCTATCCCTACCTACAACCCGCGCCGATAGATTTCTCCAGATTTCCAGCACATAACGAAAAAGTATGCTAGGGTTCTTGTATTCGGGTCCTGATCCTTCCACCAGGAACAACGACGGCGTATTTGTGATTTCTCCATGACGGATGCGCGTGATGGAGAGATAGCGCGAGGCGTGCGCTCAATGAGTCTGGCGCGGAAGCGAGAATACCAAATGTTGGGGAATCTACTCTGGCGAAGATCCGTGGATGAGAATAGTATGAAGCCAACTATCGCACAATTACTGGCCCAACACCGATTGCGTCAAGGTATGACTCCTCCTCTAGCGCCACAACCGTGCGCGGGCCGTCAGTATTATCCGGAAACGCCTATCCTCCAGGAAGCGAATACGGTGAGTCACGCGGAAGCGCTATATCCCGGTATGCAGCCCTATCCTGGCTACCAACTGCGCCAGCTACTGGGGCGCGGGGGGTTCGGCGAGGTTTGGGAAGCCCAAACCAATGATGGTTCTCTGATTGCGCTAAAGTTTTTGCCCTGCTCCAGCAACTTGGCCGCCTCCAAGGAGATCCGCTCCATCCAAGCCATCCGTCAGTTGCGGCATCCCAACTTAGTGCGGATCGATCAAGTATGGTGTCAACGTGGTTACATCGTCGTGGCGATGGAGTTGGCCGAGGGGAGCTTGCTCGATCTGTTCGACGCTTATCGCAATGAGATGGGAACCGCTATCCCGCCCGAACAAGTTTGCTTGTATCTGACGCAGGTGGCTTCCGCCCTGGATTTTCTGAACAAGCGCCAACACGCGCAAGACGGCCAGCGCGTGTCGTATCAGCATTGCGACATCAAACCGAGCAATTTGCTGCTATTTGGTGATACCGTGAAATTATGCGATTTTGGACTGTCATCCGCGACGACGGCCAAAGTCAAGTTTCATAGTCGCGCCGGCACCCTCGATTACGCCGCCCCGGAAATCTTTCAAGGGCGCTTAAGCGAATGGTCCGATCAGTATTCCCTGGCTGTCAGCTATTGCCTGTTGCGCGGCGGCCAGCTGCCATTTCCCGAATCACCGCGTTCCTTCCGCGGCGCCTACACGCGCCCCGCCCCGGACCTGTCCACGCTCTCCCCCGCCGAACGGCCCATCGTCGCCCGCGCGCTGTCTGTCATCCCCCACGATCGATGGCCGACGTGCGGCGAATTCATGGCCCAGGTGTCGCGGGTGTTGTTGAGATGAACAGCGCGGGAATCATAGGATTTCTTCCCACGGTTCATGGGCCTCGCGCTGCCGGACCGTTCCCCTTGAGCTTCTCGGCCAACGTCTCGGCGGACAGTCCTCGCACTCGCTGTTCCGGCGTCTGGCAAGGGTCGAAACCGCACGGCGAAATCCGCAAAATGAGTTAGCACTTCCCCCCTCATGCCTTATGATGGAAACAGGTACGGGACGATCTCTCCAGTATGAGGAAAGCGCGATCGAAATGTACGCGGCGTTCTTCGCCTTGGCCATGCGCTCGCCGGGACGGCAGCACTCGTTTCGGCGAGCGGTGGTTTGTCATATTCTGTTGCTCGCCATCGTGGTTTTTGCCGCGCAGTATAGCCCTTTCCGGCGCACGTTGCCACTTCTAAGTCAGTTCATGCTCGTCATCGGCATCGTCGAAGGGGCGGTGTTGATCGGTTGGCGGCTGACGCAGTTGCCGAAAAGCCGGTCGCTGGAGTTTCTGCTTGCCAGCCCGTTGCGGCCGCAGCGCGTGCTGCTGGCCGAGGCGTTCATCGGCCTGGGCCGCCTGGCCTTGATCACGCTCTCGGGCCTGCCGCTCCTGTATTATCTGGTGCTGACAGGTTATTTGCATCATTTCGATCTGCTGCCGTTGCTGATCATGCCCTTCACCTGGGGGACGGTCATTGGTTTGGCATTGACAGTTTGGGCTTACGAGTCACTCGGCGTCCGGCAATGGGGGGAGCGCTTACTCGGCTTGGTCATTATTCTCTATCTGGCCGTCGGCGTGCTGGCAGGGGAGCATCTCAAAAGTTGGCTGACCTGGCTGCCGAGTGGCTTCGGCCTGTTCATCCTGAATGCTTTTGAGGCGTTTCATCGTTACAATCCGTTTTCCGTCTTGCAGCTGTGGATGGAAGGGCGCGAACCATTTCTGGCTTGGGAACGTATGGTCGGCTTGGAAGGGGTTGCCTTGGCGCTGGCGGGGTTGCTGTTGGCGCGAGGGGCGGAGCGGCTTAAGGGACACTTCCACGACCGGCACTACCGTCCCTTTCAGGACGACGCGCCGGCGGACGTGTCCCGCATTGGCGACCAGCCCTTATCCTGGTGGGCGGTCAAGCGCGTGACGGAGTATTCCGGACGGGTCAATCTGTGGCTGGCGGGGGGCTTTGGCATTCTGTACGCCGTCTTCACGGTGGCGGAGCCTATCTGGCCCCCTTGGTTGGGACGGCATGTGTTCGACATCTTCAATCGGCTCGGCGGCATTCCGATCTTGGCGACGGCCTTGTTCGTGCTCGCCGCCGTGCCGGCCGCGTTTCAATATGGTCTGTGGGATAGTAACGCGCACGACCGCTGCAAGCGGTTGGAGCTGCTCATGCTCACCGAGTTGACGGCGTTCGATTATTGGTCAGCGGCGGCGGCGGCGGCCTGGCGGCGCGGGCGCGGCTACTTCGCCGTGGCGGTTTTGTTGCTGGGGGCGGGAGGGACGGCTCAGGTGTTGGCGGCGGCACGTCTGTTGCCCGCGGGGAATTGGTTGGGATTGGTCCCCGTCCTGACGCGGGAAGTACTTCAGTTTGTCGCTGCTTTGTCCGTGGGCGTCATTCTCTGGGGTTTGTATTTCGCGCTGGGGTTTCGCGCCTTCTCGCGCGGCCTGCACGCCAACGGCCTCGGCTCCTTATTGACACTAGGCTTTCCCTTGTTGGCTTATGCGCTGGCTCAGGTGGGTCCATCGTGGCTATTGGCCCTGGTGCCTCCTGGCAGCGTGTACTTGTTCAGCAAATCGCTCCCTCAACTCGCCTGGTTGCCCGGTCCGTTATTGGCGGCTGGCGTGATGCTCACCATCAGCCGCGTCGCCCTGGCTCGCTGCGAGAACGAGCTGAAGCAATGGTACGAGATTCACCACGGACGCAAGAGCATGGATTGAATCCCTTGAACGGTGTAAGAGGACTTCTCAAGGCCAGTCTTGGCGCTGAGCTGGCGACAAGGATACAATGGAAACAGAGAAATCGACGGTTGCTCCGAACTTCTTCCACCACTCATCACGGATTGTTTCATTGTTCTATGCCACCCCATCCTCCTTTCAGCGGATTTATTTTACTAATCGTTGAATGAAATAACCTATTCTGTAACAGAATTATCACCTGGCCTGGCTCTCCAATCCGAGAGGGCCGTTTGAGTCCATTCTGAAATGCTTCTCTTCCCCACGAACCTCACTGGCAACAGTTTGGATTCCGTTGCCAGCTGTTGGCCGGCGGGGCGTTCGCGGTGGTCGTGGCGGTTGGCGGATAGTATGCTCCCGCCGCCGGGGCCGTTCCCGGAGGGCAGCATGGCACGCA
>JBKBIP010000010.1:0-21560 GCA_046297495.1 Gemmataceae bacterium
CGGGGTTCATCCCCGCCGGGTGGGGCGTCCTCACGGCGGGGATCAACCCCGCCGCTCGCTAACTCGCGTTCGATCTCCGTCAGCGCACCGATCATCTCCGCCGCTGACGCGGGCCGTTTTTCCCGGTCTTTCTCCAGCAAACGCATCGTCAAATCAGACAGCGCCGCCGGGATGGCGGGATTGATTTCCTGTACTGGAGCAGGCTGGTGCATGACCACGCTCATCAGCGTGCTGGTGACGTCCTGGCCCACAAACGGCAATTCGCCCGTGGTCATGCGGTAGAGCACCACGCCCAGGCTAAACAGGTCGCAGCGGGCATCCACCGCCCCGCCCTGGGCTTGCTCCGGGGCCATGTACTGCGGGGTGCCGAGAAAAACCCCTTCTTGCGTCAGGTGGGCGTCATTCTCGACCGACCGGGCCAGGCCGAAATCGAGGATCTTCACCCGCCCCCCTTTGACCGGCTCCACCCACAGATTCGACGGCTTGATGTCGCGGTGGATCAAGCCTTGGTCGTGGGCCGCCGACAGCCCTTCAGCCACTTGCTTGGCGATGCGCACGATTTGCGCCACTTGCAGGCGGGATTTTCCCTTCAACATCTCTTCGAGCGTCTTCCCCTTCAACAGCGGCATGGCCAGGAAGGGGACGCCGTGGTCTTCGCCAACTTGAAAGATGGGAATGATGTGGTCGTGCTCGATGGCCGCCTGGACCTGGGCCTCACGCAGGAACCGCTCGCGAGCGGTGTCGTTGGCGGCGATCTTGTGCCGCATCACCTTCAAGGCCACCTGGCGTTTCAGAGCCACCTCTTCGGCCTGGAAAACGTAGCCCATGCCCCCTTCACCGAGCAGCTTGATCACCCGGTAGCCGCCCAGCCGGCCCAGCTCATCATCGGCTTGCGCCGGGGCCAGGAAATCGAAGCCCGCGGCGGAGAGGTTCGGCACCGCATCGGCGGTGACGGCGCGGGAGTCGGTGGGACGAGAGGCGGCCAGTTCTTTCAAACGACCGATCAACTCGCTCACGACGTCGTTTTCCAGGAACTGTTCCTGGCTCTTGGCCGCCAGCGCGGACAGCAGTGAATCGCCATCGGGCACAGACTGCAAGATCTCCACACAGTCGACGCACTGGCGCAAATGTTGTTCCAACTGCTCAATCTCCTGATCGGGCAGCCGACCCGAAGAGAAATCGCGCAGTGTTTCCGCTGTTGGACACGAGATGACCGGAGACATGATTTCCTCTCAAGTGAATTGAGGAACGTTGTGGACTCACTGAAAGAAGAGTATGCGCCGACTAGGGCGAATCTGACATAAAATTAGAGAAATTTTTTTCCTCCCAATTTATCAGTTCGCGCTCCGTTCGAGTGAGAAACGATGAATCAGAGAATGATCGGATTCACTCCAACAAGCCTTGCAACTCGTGGCGCAAGCGGCGCAACACCCGTGATTTGGCGGCATAGACGGCATCGACGCTGATACCGAGCTGTTGGGCCACCTCTGCCGCCGGTCGGCCCTCGACCACCGTTTGCCAACAGGACCGCCAAACGGGTTCGGAAAACTCGGCTTGCATCAGCCGCAGCGCGCGCCGGGCCAAATGGTGGCGGTAGTCGGCATCGTCCAGTTCCGCCATCTCGTTGGGGATGGTGACATCGGCCAGCCGGCGTTCGCCTTTGTGGGTGGGTTGCCGACACCGATGGAGTTCATGCCACTTGTTGAGCGTGATGGTTCGCAACCACGAACGAAAGCTACGCTGCGAATCGTAAGCAAATTCGGGCAGTTTGGAGAGGAGGAGGGCGAACACTTCCTGCACCAAATCAGCGGCATCGGCGGATTGCAAGCCCGCCCGCCGCGTCCAATAGTACAGAAGTGGCGTGTAAAGATCCACGAACCGCCGCCAAGCTTCGTCCGGATCGGGGCGCCGCAGACGTTCCAACAAACTGGCGGGCGTGCTACTCATGGGCCAGGCTCGCGCAACGTACTTGGGTGGTTGATCGATGACTTCCCTGTGCAACTCTGGAATTTAAGGTATAATGTACCACTGTGGTGCTGCCTTGCAACACGTTTTTTGCGCCTGAACAACTTGCGACGGTTGGCGAAACTGATTAGGATGATAGGTGGTAAGGTTTAGGGATGAGAGAGGGTGGCCGACGCTGGCTGGCCGCTCGCGGTCTGATCGTGAGGAAGGGGCCAATTCACGTCTCTTTTTTGAATGGGAAACGAATCATGTATATTTCAGGGAAATCGATGGCACGGGGCGCGGGGGGGCTGATGCTGGCGCTCGGCTTGGCCATGCCGCTGTTGGCCCAAGCTCCAGCGCCCGGAAATGGCAACGCCGCCGATGAGAACCAGATTTTCCGCATATTGCCTGGGAAAGGGATTCAGGGCGTGCTGCAAACCAAGATCGGCGGCCCACCGCAAAGCAGCGTATTGAACTTCAACCCCTTCCAGGTGAGCAACCTTTCCCCCACCCAGTTTCCCACGGGAGGCGGCGGCGGGGCGTATGGCGCGTCCTTCTATCGTAATCCGTGGTGGGGGGGCTATGGCGCCTCTGTCTATGGCGAGGGGGGCGACGCGGGCAGCTATTTGTCTGGGGCCGCCAATGTCATCAATGCCCAGGGGAATTTCCTCATCCGCAACCAGCAGGCCCGTTTGATCGATCAACAGGTCCTGGCCGCCAAGATGGAAACGCGCCAGCGCATCTTCAACGAATGGCTGTATGAGCGAGCCTTGACCCCGACGCTGGAGGACGAACGGGAACGGGTGCAGCAGTTGGAATTGCGCCGGCAGTTGAATGACCCCCCCGTGACGGAGATTTACTCGGGCCAATCGCTGAATGTCTTGCTGAACAACATTCAGAAGCTGAACTCTCAAGGAGTCAAGGGACCGCCGATCTACTTGGACCCGCAAGTGCTGAAGTACATCAATGTCACAGTTCCCAGCGTCAGCGGCGGCAGCGTTGGCAACTTCGGGCTGTTGAAATCGGCGGACAATTTGCAATGGCCGACGGCGCTTCGCTTGTTGCCACCTGTTGATCAAACCACCGAACTCCGCAACCAATTGGGCATTCTATTCCAGGAAGCAATTAACCAAGCCCGCGCCGGCCGACAGGTGGACGCCAATATCTTGCAAGGCCTCCGCGATGGCTTAACGCAGCTGCAAGGTTTGGTCAAACAGTACGCCATTGAGATGACGTTCACGCAATACAGTGAGGCCAAGCGTTATCTCAGCGATCTGGAATCGGGCCTGAAGGCGCTGGAAAGCCAGCAGGCGAATAAATTCGTCAGCGGCCAATACACCGCCAAAGGGAACACGGTACAGGAGATGGTCGAAAACATGACCCGCGAAGGCCTGACCTTCGCCCCGGCGGTTCCGGGTGAGGAAGCGGCCTATCGCGCCTTGCAACGGGCCATGGCTTCCTATGACATGGGCGCCCGCACCTTGGCGGGGTTGCCACCCCCGGGACAATGAATCCCCTTGCAGGGACATGATGTTTTCACCTGGCTTCAGCGGTTCGCGCCGGCTACCCGGCGCGAGCCGCTGAAGCTTTTTTCCTGGTCAATCAATAATTTTATTCAATGGATATTCGACGATGCCGCGGGCTCCCGCCTGTTTCAGTTGCGGCACGATATGGCGGACCACCGATTCATCGAGAATGGTATTCACCGCCACCCACTGTTCATCAGATAAGGAAGAAATCGTCGGGTTTTGCAAAGCGGGCAGGATATTCAACACGGCTTGCAGATTGGCCTTCTCGACGTTCATCATCAGCCCCACCTTCCCCTCGGCGGCCATCGCCCCTTGCAGCATCAGGACCAGATCGGCCATTTTCTGCTTCTTCCAGGGGTCGGCGTAAGCCTGCTCATTGCAGATGAAGCGCGTTGTGCTTTGCAGCAGTTCGGCGACGATGCGCAGGTTGTTGGCCCGCAACGAGCTACCAGTTTCCGTGACCTCGACGATGGCATCGGCCAGCCGCGGCGGCTTGACCTCGGTGGCCCCCCAGCTGAACTCGACATGGGCCTCGACGCCGTGCGTGGCCAACCAACGGCGCGTCAGCCCGACGACTTCGGTGGCGATACGCTTGCCTTGCAAGTCTTGCACGCTCCGCACCGGCGAATCGTTGGGCACCGCCAACACCCAGCGCACCGGCCGTTTGCTGACTTTACTAAAGACCAGCTCCGCCAATTCGACGACCTGGGCATCGTTCTCCAAAATCCAATCGTAGCCGGTCAAGCCACAATCGAGCGAGCCATCCTGCACGTAACGGGGCATCTCCTGGGCGCGGATGAGGGTACACTGAATTTCCGGATCGTCAATGGCCGGGTAGTAGCTGCGGCTGACGTAGGTGATCTTGTACCCCGCCTTGCGAAACAAATCGCCGGTCGCCTCTTGCAGACTACCCGCCGGAATGCCCAGTTTAAGGATCGGTTCGCTCATTTGCCATACACCTGCTTCGGATCAAACACCCGTTCCGCGATCACCTTCAACTCGCCGTCCGCCAATTGGCGGAAGAAGCAGCTTTTGTAGCCTTCGTGGCAGGCGGCGCCACCCACTTGATGGACCTTGAGCAAGATGGTGTCGGCGTCGCAATCGATGTAGATGCCGCGCACTTCCTGGACGTGGCCGCTTTCTTCCCCTTTGCGCCACAGCTTGTTGCGGCTGCGGCTGTAATAACAAGCCCGACCAGTGCGCACCGTCTCCTCGAACGCCTCGCGGTTCATCCAGGCCATCATCAGTACTTCGCCGGTGTTGGCATCCTGGGCAATAGCCGCCACCAGGCCGCCGGCTTTGTCAAAGTCAATCATGGGTCATGGTTTCTCAATACTGAATCAAACTAAACACTGGGTAGGGGAGCAGCTTGTCCCGGCCATTCAGAAACGCCAGTTCCACCACGAAACCGCAAGCGCTGATCTTGCCGCCGGCCTTCTCGATGAGCTGACAGCCGGCTTGCATGGTGCCGCCGGTGGCCAGCAGATCGTCGATGAGCAGCACGTTGGCTCCCGGCGCCACGCCGTCGATGTGCATTTGCAGCTCGGCGCTACCGTATTCCAGCTCATACTTGAGGCCATAGGTCTGATACGGCAGCTTGCCCGGCTTGCGCAGCGGGATCATCGGTTTTTCCAGGGCCAATGCCAATGGCGCGGCGAACAGGAAGCCGCGCGCCTCGGCGGCGGCGATGGCATCGACCGGATACTGCCGGCTCTGTTCCCGGATGCGCTCAATGGCATGATGAAACGCCCCTGGCTGCGCGAGCAGGGGAGTAATATCCTTGAAGACAATCCCCGGTTTGGGAAAGTCGGGAATGTCGCGGATGTACTTGGCTAGGTCCATGTGCGGGTTGCTCCCTTCCAGACACAACCGGGCGTATGCCCCAAGGATACGAACTTTACCCCGGAGAGGCAACCATGCCGCCACGCATCCGCCAAGCCACCCCCGCCGACGCTGCCGTCCTCGTCGAGTTCAACCGTCTGCTGGCCCTGGAAAGTGAGGGGAAGACGCTCGATCCCGACCTGCTCACCCCCGGCGTGGCGGCGGCTCTGGCCGACCCGCGCAAGGCCCTGTACTTCGTGGCCGAGCAAGACGGCCACATTCAAGGGCAAATGATGGTCACCTATGAATGGAGCGACTGGCGCAACGGCTGGTTTTGGTGGGTGCAAAGCGTTTATGTCCGCCCTGAAGTCCGCCGCGCCGGCGTCTTCCGCTCCCTGTTCGAGCACGTCCAAGCCCAAGCCCGCGCCCAACCCGACGTCATCGGTATCCGCCTGTATGTCGAAGAGGAAAATCAGCGCGCGCAGCACACCTACCGAAACATGGGGTTGGACAAGACGACATATTTCGTGATGGAGAAGTATCCGTTGGGATGATTCAGAATGGCAACTTCGGTGGAATAGCCTACCAAACATGATGACTTCGGCAAGGAAATGGTCGGCCAGATTGGAAATCCGGCCCACGGGAGGATCGGCTTTGCCGGGCTAAGAGCTTGGACGGAGCCTAGCCGGCAACGGGAAGCGCGTTTAGCATATCCGCGGTAGGGGTGCTCCGCTGGGTTCGTCGAGCACGCGCAGGGCGTCTAGGGGACCGCGCACCAGCACTTGAGGCGGGCTTGCCGATGTCACCTCGCCGATGAGGGCCGCGTGCTTTCCCAAGGGATGCCGCCGGAGGCAGGCCAGGGCCGATTCGGCATCCTCGGCGGCGACCACCGCCAGCAGCTTCCCCTCGTTGGCCACGTAGAGCGGATCCAGCCCCAGAATCTCACAGGCGCCGCGAACCGACTCCGTCAAGGGGAGGGAGCGTTCATCCAGGACGACCGACCAACCGCTGGCCTCCGCCAATTCCTGCAGCGCCGCCGAGACGCCGCCGCGCGTCGGATCGCGCAGGAAGCGCACCTGGCAACGGGATTGTAACAGACATGCCACCAAGTCATGCAGCGGCGCCGTGTCACTATGGAGGGCCGATTCCAGCTCCAGCCCTTCCCGCGCCGCCAGGATGGTCATGCCGTGATCGGCAAGCGTTCCGCTTACCAACACGCGATCCCCAGGGCGTACCTGATGCGCGCCGAGATCGACGCCGAGCCGCCGTCGGCCGATGCCGGTGGTGTTCACGAATAGTCCATCCGCCGCTCCGCGCGGCACCACCTTGGTATCGCCGGTGACTATTTGGACTTGGCACGATCGCGCCCTGTCGCGGATACTCCCCACGACGCGCCGCAGCACATCCAACGGGAGACCCTCCTCCAGGATCAAAGCCACGCTGAGGTACAGCGGCTCGGCCCCGCAAACCGCCAGATCGTTGATGGTGCCGTTGACGGCTAACGTGCCGATGTCGCCGCCGGGAAAAAACAGCGGACTGACCACGAAACTATCCGTGGTCATGACCAATGGCCCCCCCACGTCGGGGAGCAGCGCCCCATCCGCGAGCGGGTGGAGGAACTCGTTGTCGAAGGCTGCCAGCAGCAGCTCTCGGATGAGGCGGCGCGTCCAGCGCGCCCCTTCGCCATGCGCCAGGAGGATGCGGTCCCCTGGTGCATGGGGTAACGGACAAGCCAGCGGCACGTTAGCTTCCGTTGTCATCGAAATAGGACTCCGTGGCTCAGTTACCTGGCAGGCCGCTGTTCCGGCCGTCGGCCATACTTCCAGTAGGCCGCGCAAGCCCCTTCCGCGGACACCATCGGGGCGCCGAGCGGATGATCCGGCGTGCAGCGGTTGCCAAAGGCGGCGCATTCATCGGGACGAATCTGGCCTTGCAGCACTTCACCACTACGGCACTCGGCGGGTTCGCTGGTAGTCATGGTAGCGACATCGAAACGGACTTCAGCATCGAAATCGCGGTAGTCTGGCCGCAAGCGTAAGCCGCTACGAGGTAGCACCCCCAAGCCACGCCAAGGCCGGTCACAAATTTCATACACTTCCGCGATGATCGCTCGCGCGGAGTGGTTGCCATCGCGCCGCACCGAGCGCGCGTATTGATTTTCGACCTCTTGCCGGCCGGTTTCCAGCTGCTGGACGACCATCAGGATTCCTTCGAGCAAGTCGATTGGCTCAAAACCAGTGACAACGATAGGGACATGATACCGTTGTGTCAAGGAAATGTACTCTTCGTAACCCATCACCGTGCAGACGTGGCCCGCGGCCAGAAACCCCCGCACCCGGTTGGCGGGCGCGGCCAAAATAGCCTCCAGGGCTGGCGGAACCAGCACGTGCGCCACCAGCAGGGAGAAGTTGCGCAGCCCCCAGCGCCGGGCTTGCCAGACGGCCAAAGCGGTGGCGGGGGCAGTCGTTTCAAAACCAACGGCGAAGAAGACCACATGGCGGTCGCGCTGTTGCCGCGCGATCCGCGCTGCGTCGAGGGGGGAGTACACGAGCCGCACATCCCCGCCGCCGGCCCGTACTCGGAGCAAGTCGCCGGCGCTGCCTGGGACTCGCAACATGTCGCCGAACGAGCAGAAAATGACTTCGGGACGTGCCGCGATTGCCAGGGCGCGATCAATCATCTCCAGGGGCGTGACACACACGGGACAACCTGGCCCATGCACCAGCCGCAGTCCCTCCGGGAGCAGCCGATCCACGCCGACACGGATGAGCGTATGCGTCTGGCCGCCGCACACTTCCATGATCGTCCACGGCCGGCTGACGGTTTGATGAATCCGGTGCAGCAGGTGGCGTGCCAGACGCGGATCACGGTATTCATCCACGTATTTCATCGCTGTCTCCCGCCCAGCCGTCGGTGTCGTCCATCTCGTTTAGATAAGCGAAGACGCGCTGCGCCTCGACCGGATCAACTCGACTGAGGGCGATGCCAGCATGGACAATGACGTAATCCCCCGGCTGCGCTTCCGGCACGCAGGCCAGACACACCCGACGCCGGACGCCCGCGAATTCCACGATCCCCGACGCCAATTCATCGGTCCCCTCTTGTCGCTCCACGATGAGACCAGGAACTCCCAGACACATAACATACCTTGGATTTTAGATTTTAGCAGTCAGCGGTCAGCAGCTTCTTTTCTGACCGCTGAAAGCTGAATCAGGGCTGCGGCGAGTTGTCCCACGGCGAGGCCGCCGTCTCCGGGGGGAACTTGACCATGCGTGTACACCTGCCGATTCAGTGCTTGGAGGGCCGACAACGTCCGTTCCATCAGTAGCTGATTTTGGAAACAGCCGCCAGTCAACACGATGTCACGAAATGGATGCCGAGCAACAACCTGGGCCACCCATTGGGCCAAGGTGTTGTGAAACCGAGCGGCAATAACACCGGCATCGACATCACGTTCCCAATCATCCAAAACCGCCGCCAGCAGAGGCCGCCAATCGCCACGCACGCAGGAGCGATCACCGGCGCATGGCCCGTTTTCCGCCGGCTGGCGCAGGGGCAGGTCGTAAACGCCATTCTCATTCGCGTTCGCCGCCGCTTCCAGCCATAGAGCCGGTTCTCCTTCGTAGGACGCTTCGCGGATTCCCAGCACCAGAGCGGCCATGGCATCGAACAGCCGGCCCACGCTGGATGTCCAGGGAGTGTTGATTCCTCGACGAATCATGGACGCCAACAGACGCCCCTCGCGCGGTGACAAGTCCAAGTGCTTCGTCCAGTGATCACCGCGCCGGAATACTCCTTCTCCGAGGAGGTCGTGTAGGAGGGCGAACGCGATCCGCTGGGGATGACGAATCGCCGCCTCACCGCCGGGAAGCGGAAAAAGACGCAGGGAGGCAAGCCGCTCGCAAGTGCCGCGCTGGACACGCAGAAATTCTCCCCCCCAAATCGTATCATCCGGACCATAGCCAGTCCCATCCCAGGTGACCGCCAATACCTCCCGGTCCAGCAAATTATGTTCGACCATGCACGCCAGCGCGTGGGCGTGATGATGTTGCACCGCGATAACCGGCTGGTCCTGAGCACAAGCCCAGTGGGTGGTGAAGTAATCAGGGTGCAGGTCACAGGCAATCGCCGTCGGCTCGAAGCGGTAGAGGTTTGTCAAGTCGCGTGCCGTCTCCGCGAATGCCAAACGGGTGTCTGGGTGCTGCAAGTCGCCGATGTGCTGAGCCAACACGGCCTGGGCGCCATTGCAAAGAGCCAAGGCAGTTTGTTGATGGCCCCCCGTTGCCAGTAGGGGCAGGGCGCCGATCGCGTCCAAGACGGGCAGCGCCAGCGGGGCCTGACCGCGCGCCAACCGCAAGACCGTGGGACGTCCGGCGATGCAACGGACCACCGAATCATCCACGCGGCGTACCACGGGCCGATTGTGAACGAGGAACGCATCCGCGATGCCGGCCAAGCGCCGCAGGGCTTCGGTTTCAGCGGTGACGATGGGTTCCGCCCCCCGGTTGCCGCTGGTGGCCACGACGGGTGCGCCCACCGCCGCCAACAATAGATGGTGCAAAGGCGTGGTCGGCAAGAACAACCCGATGGTGCGCATTCGTGGCGCCACCGCCGCGGTCAGCGGTGTCCCCGGTCGCGCGGTGGCCAGGACAATCGGATTCCGCGACGACGCCAGCAAGCGCCGCTCGACCGGGTCAAGCCAGGCCAGACGCTCGGCCACTTCCAGAGACGACACCATGACCGCCAACGGCTTGCGTGGACGCTGTTTCCGTTGCCGCAAACGAAGCACGGCGTCGGACTGATCGGCTCGGGCCAGCAGTTGGAAACCGCCCATCCCTTTGAGCGCGACAATCCGGCCCTGACGCAGCAGCGCGGCGGCGGCGGGAAGGGCCGAATCCCAACCGGCTGTCAGCCTCCCGTCGCGATCCCAGAGGCCGACTTGGGGACCACACGACGCGCAGGCATTGGGCTGCGCGTGAAAACGGCGGTCGTTGGGAGCGTGGTACTCCGTGGCGCACGTCTCGCACATGACAAAATGGCGCATGGCCGTGGCAGGACGGTCGTAGGGCATGGATTCAATGATCGAATAACGTGGCCCGCAAGCGGTGCAGTTCGTGAAGGGGTAATCGCGGCGGCGGTCGGCTGGGGCGAAGACCTCACGACGGCAAGCCGCGCAGGTGGCCAAATCCGGCGGGACGGTCACGCTCGGCACAGTCGCGGGAACACTGGCCTCGATGACGAAGGAAGTCTGACCAACCGGCGACACCGATTCCACACTCAGTCCTTCGATGGTCGCCGCTTCGGGAGCTTCCGCGCGCAACAAGTCTTGAAAGCGTTTCAGGTCTTCCGGCGCGCCTTCCAACTCGATGACGACTCCCGCCGAGGTATTGCGCACCGCGCCGCCGAGCCGACACCGGCACGCCAGCCGGTAAACGAACGGACGAAAACCGACCCCCTGAACCTGCCCACGCACGAGCAGACGAACGGCAGCACGCGCCCAGGCTATCGGCTGCTGGATGTGGCTCATGATGGTTCACTCTCGATGTCGATGCTCTCCAATGTCAGTTCGTGTAGCTCCTCGGTCGTCTCGATGTCCAAGCGCGCGGACTCGGCCAGGGTGCCGCGCGCTGCTGCGATGAAGTGATGGCGCAGGTGGTCCGGCTCGATATGCGCCAACGGCCCCAGCTTTAGCCGAACTACTGTCACCCGTTCGGCGCCGTTCTGGCGGGCCAGGGTTTCAATTTGTCGAAGTAGTCCCTGCAATAAGGACATCTCATGCATGATGGCCTCCGCGATTGCGCAGGATGTTCAGCTCGTCGGCGATTCGGCGGGCCAACTCCGGCACGGCGTCGGCCACGGCGGGGCTAAGGCCGGAATGGGGATCGAAACAGGCGCCGCCAATCCCCCAAATCACGACCCGCGCCGGCAACAGGCCGAGGGTGGCCGCCAGCTCCAGGGCCTCGGCGGGGCGCAGCTGGTGCGTCGTGCCGGGCCGCAAGGCTTCAATCCGCGCATCAGGCCATTCCAGACGTTGAATGGTACCCAGTGATAGACATTCACCAGCCACCAGCGCATCCACCAGTACCAACGTGCCCTGGCCATCGAGAAGGTCGAGCAACCGTTGGCCCCCTTCCACTGTATGAAACTCGATCGCGCCTTGCCAAGTGTCTTCTCGTTGCAACCGTCGCACCACTTCCCAGGCCAGCGCATCATCTGCCAACGGGCTGCCCACGCCGACGACTCGGATCGGACCTGGCTCGCTCATCCTCTCTCCACCCGTAACTTGAGGAAGTGCGTCGCACAGCTGATGCACGGATCGTAATTGCGAATGACTTTTTCCGCCTCCAAGGCCGCCTCCGGTTCGGGCAAGGCCGCTAACCGGGGAGCAGCGCGCAACAAATCGTGCTCCATCTGCATTTGATTCTGGCTGGTCGGCGGAATGATGGTCGCTTGACGGATCATGCCTGCCGCATCGGTCTCATAACGATGATACAGGATGCCGCGCGGCGCTTCGGTAATGGCTTGTCCGACGCCGGCGCGGGGCTCGAAATCGACAGCCGATTTCGCGGGCGGCTCGTACTGATCAATGAGACGAAGGGCCTCGTCGAAGGCCAGCAACACTTCCAACGCGCGGGCGACGATGCTGATGAAGGGATTTTGGTTGGGGAAGGAGATGCCGCTGTCCGCCGCCGCCTGCTGAACCAGAGGCGGGGCGCGGTCGGCGTTCAGGTTCCAGCGCGCCAGCGGACCAGCGAAATAGGCGCCCACCCCAGTTCCCTGTGCCGCCGGCGCGGCGGTGGCGGAAGCGACTCGCCGCCGCGCTTGCAGCGCGTTGGAGTGCGGCACCTGGTATTCCTCGAAGTGACCGGGATACTCTTCCTGCGCGATGTCCAATCCTCGGTTGGAAACCAGCCGACCTTCGTTCATGGGGTACTCGTCGGGATGGCGCAAAGCGACGAACTCGTAATCATGAGTGAAATCGGGAAAGGGCAAGTTGGCGGCCCAGCGCACCGTTTCCGCCGCAGCGTCTCGCCCCTGTCGCAGCTCGTCCACCAGAGCGGTCAGCTCGTCCCGGCGCGGCGCGCGATAAAAGCCCCCCAGGCGAACGTTGATCGGATGCACCTCTCGTCCGCCGACGACCTGCACGATGCGGTTGCCGGCCTTCTTCATGGCCAAGCCGCGCCGCACGACCTGAGCCAAGTCGGGACTGGCTTGCGCCATGGCGATGGCACTTTCGTAGCCCAGGAAATCCGGGGCGTGCAGCATGTACATGTGGAGCGTGTGACTTTCGATCCACTCCCCACAATACAGCAGCCGTCGCAGCAGACGCAGTTCGGGCGGCATGGTCACGCCATAAATTTTTTCCACGGCATGGACACTGGACATCTGGTAAGCCACCGGACAGATGCCGCAAATACGGGCCGTGATGTCGGGAACTTCCCGGGCATCGCGGCCACGAAGAAACGCTTCATAGAAGCGCGGCGGCTCATAGATGCGCAGCTCGACCCCCTCGACTTGGCCATCGCGCAGTCGAATGGTCAACCCCCCTTCTCCCTCGACGCGGGCCAGGGCTTGCACGGTGATGGTGCGGCAGGTTTTGCCTTCGGATGGCGTCATGAGGTTTCCTCCGAAACGACCTTCAGCGCGAGGCGTGAAGCGGCATCTTCTCGAAACTCCGGCGCCCAGGCGTTGAACGTGTGCAACAGGCGGTCGATGGCCGCCGTCGAGACGCCGCCGCGCGCCAGTTGCTGGGCCAGCGCGGTGACATTGGGCAGCTGGGCCGGGCCAAAGCAGCCGTAGCAACCGCGATCATAACTGGGGCACAGAGCGCCACAGCCGGCGTGCGTGATGGGGCCAAGACAAGGAATGCCTTGGGCAACCATCACGCAGACGATGCCAGCCTGTTTACACTCGACGCAGACGGCATGGTTGGGGATGTTGGGCCGGCGGCCCGCCAGATACGCCATGATGACTTCCAACAGCTGATGCTTGTTGATGGGACAGCCGCGCAGCTCGAAATCAACCGGCACATGCTCGGCAATGGGGGTGGAGGTCGCCAGTGTTTGAATGTAGTCGGGCCGGGCGTACACGGTCTGGAGAAATTCTCGCACCTGGCCTCCGTTGCGCAGCGCCTGAATGCCCCCTGCCGTGGCGCAGGCGCCAATGGTCACCAAAAATCGGCTGCGCTGCCGCACGTCCTGGATTTGCTCGATCTGCTCCGGCGCGCTGATCGAGCCTTCCACCAGGGCCAAATCAAACTCCCCCGCCAAAGGCCGGCTGGAGGCTTCGAGAAAATAACCAATCTCGACCGCATCGGCGACGGCCAACAGCTCATCCTCGCAGTCCAACAAGCTGAGCTGGCAACCATCGCACGAAGCGAATTTGAAAACTCCCAGACGGGGCTTGGATTGAGTGCCAGGCATTGTCATCACGCCTCGTGAAGGTGAAAGAAGCGTTGGATGCGGTCATAGCGGAACACCGGGCCATCCATGCAGACGAAGGTAGGGCCGAGCTGGCAGTGGCCGCAGAAGCCGATCGCGCACTGCATGTTCCGCTCCAAGGACAGATACAGACGATCCCCCGTCACGCCGCGTTTCTCGAACTCGCGGACCGTGAAGCGCATCATGATTTCTGGGCCGCACATCAAGCCGATGGTCCGTTTGGGATCGAAGGTGATGCGGGGGAATAGCGATGTCACCAAACCAACCGCGCCGGACCAGGACGGCTCACCGCGATCCACCGTCACCAGCACCTGGACATCGTCGTGCTGTTGCCATTGATCCAGCTCGGCGGTGTAGAGCAGGTCGGCGGGCGCGCGGGCGCCGTACAGCAGAACGAGCCGACCATAATCCGGACGGTGGCGCAGGAGGTGATAGATCGCCGGTCGCAACGGCGCCAGCCCGATGCCTCCCGTGACGATGACCACATCGCAACCGCGCGCGGCCTCCATGGGCCAGACGCTGCCGAACGGACCGCGCATACCCAAGGCATCCCCAGGCTGCAAGCGCGCCAAGGCGTTCGTCACCGAGCCGACGGCCCGAATGGTGTGCTGGAGCGTCGCCGGCTCTTCCGAAGCGCTGCTCAACGAAATCGCCGCCTCGCCGACGCCAAAGACATACAGCATGTTGAACTGACCGGGCCGGAAAGCGAATGGGGCGGGCGGCTCCACAGACAAGGTGAAAACATCCGCGGTTTCCCGGCGGTGCTCCCGAACGCGAACCACAGCCGGCAGCATGGATGACACCGGATGCCCAATGGTTTGCGGGTTCGCGGCCATGCGGCGTCTCCTAAAAGGACGGCCTCACAGCGGGGATCAACCCCGCCGCGCGCCAGACAAAATAGGCCAACAGATTCTGACCAGACAGGATCACCGATAAATGTCCAAGCGCTGCACGCGGGCGGCGGCTAACCGGCTGCTGACGACAGCCAGCAGTTGCTTGAGCAAAGGATAGCCCAAGGCCTGATCCTGTTCGCACTGGTCACGCAGCCAGGCGGCGTCGAACACCCAGCCTTGCACGGTATTCATCGCGCGGGCGTCGAACTGCCATTGATACGGGAGGAGCAACCAGGACCAACCGACCACATCTCCCGATCCCACCGTCTGAATCGGCACCGCGCCACGTTCCCCCAGCTGCGTGCCGATGGCCGCTTGTCCGGACTGGATGAGATAGAAGGCATCGGCAGGTTCACCTTCGCGGAGCAGGTACTCTCCGGGCGCGGCGGTGAACGGCCGCGCGGCCGCTGCCAGCCGCGTCCGTTGCGGTTCCGGGAGTCCCTGAAGAAAGGGGTGACAGGTGGGAGCGCTTGGAACTTCTGACTGGCTCATGGCCGATTCTCCCGCCGTTGGCCATCGGTCATGCGGATGGCAGTGATTTCCTCGGTCACGTCAATTCCCACCGGGCACCAGGTAAGGCAACGCCCGCAGCCGACGCAGCCAGAGGTGTCAAACTGATCAAACCACGATGCGAATTTGTGCGTCAGCCACTGGCGATAGCGGCCGCGAATGCTGGGCCGAAAGTTGCCGCCGTGAACGCGAGCGAATTCTGGGGTGAAGCAGCTGTCCCAGCTTCGAGTACGGGCCACGGTTTCCAGGCTCAAATCCGCCAGGTCTTCCGTGCGGGAACAGAAGCAAGTGGGGCAAACCAACGTGCAATTGGTGCAGGCCAGGCATCGGTTGGCGACATCGTCCCAGCGCGGATGGTCCCCATTGCGTTGCAGTAGGCCGCGAACGTCGGTCACGTCCACGGCGCGCCCCATGCTTTGAGCAGCGGCAGCCACGCGCCGCCGCGCCTCGGTTTCCTGTTCAACGGCAGCAGCCGGCAGATGCAACCGCTCCACGATCTGTTGTCCGGCGGGACTGACCGCGCGCGTGACGAAGGCGTCGTCCAACTCGGTCAGCACTAGATCGCATATCGGCAATGCTGATTGAGTGACAGCGCTTGTACTTGATGGTGTCAGAGGCAGCGGGATGCGCGGCGAGGCGCTGTCTCCCGCTTGGCGCGCGGCGGCGGGATGCTTCGAGGCCAACAAGGGGACCTGCTCCGCTCGCACCTCCGGCCCGGTCCCCATCGAGACACAAAAGCAGGTGCCGCTGGGATATTCACACTCGACGGCGATGAGCAACAGGCGTTCGCGGGCCTTGGCATAGTAGGGGTCGGTGAACTGTCCCTCGCGGTTGATGAAGACGCGGTCTTGAATGGCGATGGCGTGCAGCTCGCAGGAGCGCACCCCCAGCAACGCGCGCCGGGGCGGATCGTATTCTTCCGCGCGCACGGTGAAGCCGGTGTCGTCGCGCTGTCCCTGCCATAACCGCAAGGAGGGGGGGAAGAGATACTTTTTCCACGCATGCGGCCCCACGGCGTAGCCGAAGTACAAGTCATCGGCACGCTTCGTCAGTCTGTAGGAACCGGGGGCTTGCTGGTCCGTTTGGCCGATGGGGAGATCGCGAGCGGATGTCACGGGGGCATACAGGATCGCGCCGTGATCGATCCGAGGGCCGATCACCTCGAAGCCATCTGCGGCGAGCAGGCGGATCAGGTCATCGAAGCGCGGCTTGGGGAGTAGTCGGCCGCTGGCTGAGGTTGTACCTGTCATGGCATCACGCTTCCTTCAGGGCGGCGATCAACTGCATGACCATACCCTTGGCATCGCCAAAGAGCATCAACGTATTATCCGCCGCGAACAACGGATTGGCAATCCCCACGAAGCCCGGACTGAGGCTGCGCTTGATCACCACCACGGTGCGGGCCTGGTCCACGTCCAAAATCGGCATCCCCGCTATGGGCAAGGCGGGATCGTTTTGACGTGCCAACGGGTTGACCACATCGTTGGCGCCGATGACGAGCACCACGTCCGTTTGGCGAAACGAGGGATTGATCTCGTCCATTTCCTTCAGCTTGTCATAAGGGATGTTGGCCTCGGCCAACAGCACGTTCATATGGCCGGGCATCCGCCCCGCCACAGGATGGATGGCGAAGGCCACCTCCACGCCGCGCGCCTCCAGGGCCGTCATCAAATCCGCGACGGCGTACTGGGCCTGGGAAACGGCCATGCCATAGCCGGGCGCGATGACCACACGGCGGGCGTCGGCCATCAGCATGGCGACTTCCTCCGCCGAGGCGGACTTGACCCGGCCGGCGTATACATTCTGGCTTTCCTCCGCGCTCATGGCCGACGCCCCGACGCCGGCGAACATGACATTGACCAGAGAGCGGTTCATCGCTCGGCACATCAAGGCCGTCAGAATGAAACCCGCCGAGCCGACCAGCGAGCCGGCGATAATCAGCACACTATTGTTCAGCACCCAGCCGCAGCCCGCCGCCGCCAAGCCGGAATAGGCGTTGAGCAACGAGATCACCACAGGCATATCCGCGCCATCAATCGGTATGACCAACAGGATGCCCAATCCTGCTGCCACCAGACAGAGCAGCCAGAACGGCAGCCCCGACGTGGGATACGCCACCCAAACGATGCTAATGGCCACGCACAAGACCACCAGGGCCGCGTTGATTACGTGCCGGCCCGGTAGCAAAATGGGCCGATCCTTCATCAAGCCATGCAACTTTGCGAACGCGATCATACTGCCCGCCAAGGCCACTGACCCAATGATGCCAGCGGCCGCCGCCGAGGCTGTGAATTGCACCGTGATGGTTTCAATCCACTGGCCCGGATGGGTCAACGCCTCCTCGAAGGCGGCTCCCACCGCGATGGCCGAGGCGCCGCCGCCGAACCCGTTGAAGACCGCCACCACCTGGGGCATGTCGGTCATCGGAGCGCGGAAGGCCAGGGTCGCTCCCAGCAGCCCCCCAAGGACGAAGCCGCCAAGGATCACCCCATACCCAGCCATCTCGATTCGCTTGTCCAACAGCGTCACGACCACGGCCAGGAGCATCCCCAACGAGCCGAGCAGGTTGCCGCGCACGGCGGAGCGGGGATGGCACATCCCCTTCAGCCCCAGGATGAACAGCACGGCGGACACCAGGTAAACCAGCTTAATGAATGCGGATTCGTGTGGCATGTCAATTCTTGCGTTGAAACATGTTGAGCATGCGATGCGTCACCAAAAACCCCCCCACCACGTTGGCCGTCGCCAAGGTCACCGCGATGAAACCCAAGATGGTGGTGAGGGTCGTCAAACCGGCGCCCGATGTCACCAACGCGCCGACCAACGTGATGCCGGATATGGCATTGGCCCCCGACATCAACGGCGTGTGCAACAACGGCGGCACCTTGCTAATGACCTCGAACCCCACGAATAGGGCCAAGACGAAAATCGTCAACGCCGCGACGAATGTATCCATGTGGAGATTCCCTCGGGGGCCAACTGAGCTAGATTTTCTTTCTAAACCAACGTACACTTAGAAGGGGAAAGGTTTTTCATCCTGTTTCATTGTTCCATTCCACCCCACCCCCCCTTTTTTCAGCAATCATGTACTCAAGGTGGAACGAAACCCAGCGCGCGGGGGACGTAAACCCTCTGGTGACACATAATTGCCAAGTGGCTCACGCCCCCTGCTCGCCGAGTGGGTTCACGATCTCTCCCGCGTGTACCACCAATGGCCCATTGGTCAATTCATCGTTGCGGTCGATGACTAATCGTCCCTCTTTCAGCAGATGGAGCAAGTAATTCGTGACTGTCTGGGCATACATCTGGCTGGCATGATAAGGGACGGTGCTAGGTAGATTCATCGGGCCGAGAATGGTCACGCCCTGTTCGACGACTTCGGCATCCGGCTGCGTCAAGGCGCAGTTGCCCCCCTGTTCGGCGGCCAGATCGACAATGACCGAGCCGGGCCGCATCTTGCCCACCATCTCCGCGGTGATCAGCACGGGGGCGGGCTGTCCCGGAACCAACGCCGTGGTGATGACCACATCCGCGGCGGCCAACACGTTGGCCAAGCCCTCTCGCTGCCGCTGGTAGAATTCCTCGGTTTGCGCTTTGGCGTACCCCGTCGCCGCCTCGGCATCGGCGGTGGGCAATCCCAGGTCCACGAACTTGGCCCCCAGGCTTTCCACTTGTTCCTGAACGGTAGGGCGGGTGTCGTAAGCCTCCACCACGGCGCCAAGCCGCCGGGCCGTGCCAATCGCTTGCAGCCCGGCCACTCCCGCCCCAATGATGAAGACTCGCGCCGGGCGAATGGTGCCTGCCGCCGTCATCAGCAGCGGAAACAATTTCGGCAACCGATTGGCCGCCAGCAGCACCGCCTTGTACCCGGAGATGGTGCTCATGGCGCTGAGCGCGTCCATGGGCTGCGCGCGGGTGATGCGCGGCATCAGCTCCATGGCGAACGCGGTGAGGCCGCGCCGCGCTAACGCTTCCATCCCCGTGCGGTTCGTGTAAGGGTGCAGAAAGCCGATGAGGGTCGCGCCATCCTTGACTACTTGAATTTCGTCCACGGTGGGGGGCTGAACTTTCAGCACGATATCCGCCTGCTCGAACACAGACGTGGCGATCTGGGCGCCCCGTTCCTCATAGTTGGCATTGGCAAACCCAGCCGCTTCCCCGGCATCACGCTCCACCTGGACTTCCAGACCGGCGCCGATGAGCTTGCCCACCAACTCGGGAACCAAGGCCACGCGCCGTTCCCCCGCCACCGTTTCCTTGGGAATGCCGACATTCATGGTCCATCACGTTTCGCAAGTTCTTCGATGTCATTACCCAGACACCAACTGAACGCCAGTGGAATAATTAAGCGACTATTGAAAAATTATTCCGAGGGAAAACCTAGCGAGCGGTGGGGTTGGTCCCTGCCGGACGCCCGCACGGCGGGATCAACCCCGCCGCGGAAAAATACTCAAAGAGATTGTAAGATAAACAAACACACCTGACCACGGCAACTGGGGGCCAAAAAAGGGGACGCGACTCGATTTCGATGGTTATCAAATACGAGTCGCGTCCCCTTTTTCTTCCTCTTGTCACTCGACGCGCCGGCGCGCAGGCGGTACACTAATCAGCCGGCATGGTTTCACCTCCTGAATTTCGAGGGTTTGATCATGAAATGGCTCATGCTGCCGAAACTGGCGCTGGTGGGAGTTGGACTGGCGTTGTTGGCCGCCCCCGCCCCCGCGCAGGACAAGACGAAGCCGAACGTGCTGTTCGTCGTCTCGGATGATTTGTGCAATCGCATTGGCTGTTACGGTGATCCGCTGGTGCGAACGCCGCACATCGACCGGCTGGCCAAGCAAGGGGTCCGTTTTGACCGGGCCTATTGCCAGTATCCGTTGTGCAATCCCAGTCGGGCGTCCTTCATGACCGGCTTGCGGCCGGACACGACCAAGGTGTACGAGAACGCCACTCACTTCCGCAAGGTCGATCCCAAGATCGTGACCTTGCCGCAGACCTTCAAAAACAACGGCTACCACGTGGCCCGCGTCGGCAAACTGTATCATTACGGCGTGCCGGCTCAGATCGGCACCGATGGTCTGGACGACAAGGATTCATGGCATCAAGTAGTCAATCCACGCGGTCGGGACAAGGATGACGAGGACAAGATATTCAGCCTGGTGCCGGGACAGTTCGGCGGCACCTTGAGCTGGCTGGCCGCCGACGGCACCGACCTGGAACAGACCGACGGCATCGGCGCCACCGAGGCCATCCAATTGCTGGAACGGAACAAGGATAAACCGTTCTTCCTGGCCGTTGGCTTCTATCGGCCGCACACGCCGTTTGTCGCGCCCAAGAAGTATTTCGAGCTGTATCCACTGGACAAGATGCCGCTGGCCAAAGTGCCCGCCGATCATTGGGACAAAGGCCCGCCGCTGGCCTTTGGCAGCTACAAGAAGGAGCAGGACAAGCTCACCGATCCGCTGCGCCGCGAGGCGATCCAGGCGTACTGCGCCTCGATGACGCTCATGGACGCCCAATTAGGACGACTGCTTGACACGCTGGAGCGGCTGAAGCTGGCGGAGAACACCATCGTCGTTTTTTTCAGTGATCATGGGTATCACCTCGGCGAGCATGGCTTGTGGCAGAAGATGAGCCTGTTCGAGAACTCGGCCCGCGTGCCATTGGTCATTTACGATCCGCGCGCCAAGGGAAATGGCGGTGTCAGTGGCCGCACCGTCGAGCTAATTGACCTGCACCCGACCTTGGCAGACTTGTGCGGTTTGCCAGCCCCCGCCAGCGTCGAAGGCCAGAGCCTCAAGCCGCTGCTCGACAATCCCCAGGCGGCATGGACCAAGCCAGCCTACACGCAAGTCCTGCGCGGCCAGAGCGGCATGGGGCGCAGCGTCCGCACCGAGCGCTATCGCTATGTCGAATGGGGGGACAACGGCAAGCACGGTGCGCAGCTGTTCGACTATGAAACCGACCCCGATGAGTTCGTCAACCTGGTTAACGATCCGAAGTACACCGACATTGTCAGTATGCACCGGCAATTGCTGCGGGGGATGAAGTGATAGGGAGTCCTCATGGACGAAACACCGCAAGGGACGTGCATGACTGATCTATTTCCCTGGCGGGATTTCGCGGGGTTTGGTCCGCAGCGCTTGGCCCCGCCGCCTGATCCTTGTTCCTGGCATGGCGTGGCCGCGCCGAAGCGTGGGCCACTGCGGGTCCAAGTGCGTCACAGTTGCCCGCGCCGGCCCGGTGTGTACGGCATGTGGGACGCCCAGGGGGAACTGATCTACGTCGGCAAGGCCAAGTGCCTGCGCTCGCGCCTGCTGAGCTACTTCCGCCCGGGGGGGGGGGGGGGGAGGGGGGGGAGGGGGGGAAGGGGAAAAAAAAAAAAGAGGTGGGAAAAAAAAAACAAAAAAGCCGACGCC
>JBKBIP010000010.1:21570-170981 GCA_046297495.1 Gemmataceae bacterium
TTAGTCCTGGTCCTCCCCCCCCCCCTCTTCCCCTCTCTTCCCCCCCCCCCCCCCCCCCCCCCCCCCCCCCCCCCCAAGGCGGGGCGGATCATCAGCCACACCCACGCCATTATTTGGGAACACGCCAGCCACGAGTTCGCCGCCCTGGTGCGCGAGCTGGAATTGATTCGCCGTTGGCGGCCGCGTTTCAATGTCCTGGGACAACCAGGACGCCGCCGCCGTACCTTCGTGTGCCTGGGCCGCCAACCGGCTCCTTATGTGTATCTGTCGCGCCGGCCCGCCGCCAACGTGCTCGCCTGTTTCGGCCCGGTGTCCTACCATCCGCACAGCCGCGCGGCGGTCCGCTGGCTCAATGACTGGTTCCGCTTGCGTGACTGTCCGCAAGCGCAAGACATGATCTTCGCCGAGCAACGCGAGCTGTTTCCGCTGGAGCGCGTTCCTGGCTGCCTACGTTATGACATCGGCACGTGCCTGGCCCCGTGCGCGGCGGCGTGCGCGCGCTCGGATTATCTGGATCAAGTCCAAGCCGCCCGCGCTTTCTTGGAAGGACGCCACGCCGAGCCGTTGACGCGCTTGGAACAGGACATGGCCCAAGCCGCGGCGGCGCTACGATTCGAGCAGGCGGCGGCCCTGCGTGACAAGCTGGCGGCGTTGCGTTGGTTGTGGGATACGCTGCGCCGGCTGCGGCAGGTTCGGCAGCAACAATCCTTCGTCTATCCGGTGTCTTGTCCAGGTCAGGGGGCGTACTGGTACGTCATTCACGGCGGTTGCGTGGCCCGCGTCCTGCCCGTGCCGCTGAGCGCCGACCAGAAGCGGGCCGCCGTCGATCTCCTCGCCGACATTTACCAGCAGCCGGCGCAGTGGTACGCTAATCACGGGGCCGAGCTGGAATGCGCCTTGCTCATCGCCGCCTGGTTCCGCCGCCACCCCGACGAGCAGCGGCGCATATTATCACCGGATCAAGCCCTTGATTATTGCCGAAGCAAAAATCCATCCGTCGTTTAGCGAGCGACCCGCAGGGGAGCAACCACCACCATGAAATACGCCATCATCATTCCCGACGGTTGTGCCGATGAACCACAAGCATCGTTGGGGGGCAAGACGCCGTTGCAAGCGGCGCGGACGCCACATATGGACCGCATCGCCCAAATGGGAATCGTGGGCCAGTCCAACAATGTGCCGGCCACGCTGACACCAGCCAGCGACGTGGCCACCTTGAGCTTGTTCGGTTACGACCCGCTGCAAGTGTACACCGGGCGAGCGCCGCTGGAAGCCGCCGCGATGGGGATTGCGCTGGGGCCGAACGATTGGGCCATCCGCTGCAACTTGGTGACGGTCGAGAAGGGCGTCATGCGCGACTTCACCGCCGGCCACATCACCAGTGCGGAAGGCGGCCCGCTCATCGCCGCCGTGCAAGCCGCCCTGGGGGGGCCGCTCCAGATTGACGAGCCGATAAATCTGCGCGGTCGGCTGGAGTTCCATGCGGGTGTCAGCTATCGGAATTTGCTCATCTATCGCGGCGAAGCGGAAGCTCCCCCCCTGTTCGGCAACGACACGCGCACGCAGCCGCCGCACGATATACCCGATCAGCCCATCGCCAACCATTTGCCGCAAGGCCCCGGCGGTTGGTTGCTGGAAGACCTCATGCTCCGCAGCCGGGATGTGCTGCACGCCCATCCCGTCAACCAAGCCCGGATTGCTCAGGGGAAACGCCCCGCCACGCAAATCTGGCTGTGGGGCCAGGGCCGGGCGCCAAGCTTGCGGCACTTCGCCGACGTGTACGGCCAGCGCGGGGCAATCATCAGTGCCGTCGATCTGGTGCGCGGCGTCGGCGTGCTGCTCGGCTGGCAGCGGATCGACGTCCCCGGCGCCACCGGCTACCTGGACACCGATTACGCCGCCAAGGGACGCCATGCCGTCGCCGCCCTGCCCGATCACGACCTGGTATGCGTCCACGTCGAAGCCCCCGACGAGGCGTCCCACGAAGGGAAGGCGGATGAAAAGGTGAAAGCCCTGGAACGGATCGACGAACACATCGTCGGCCCGCTGCTGGAAGCCTTGCCGAAGCACGGCGACTGGCGCATCCTGGTGTCCCCCGATCACCGCACGCCGCTCCGCACCCGCGCCCACGCCTATGGCGCCGTCCCCTTCGCCCTCGCCGGCACCGGCATCCCCCGCAAGGGGCAGCCCTCTTACGATGAGGCCGTCGCCGCCGCCAGCGACGTGGCGTTTGAACGGGGATGTGAGCTGATGACCATGTTTTTGGGGTAGGCCAGTCAAACGATGGGTTCAGGTTCATCCATACGACGCGCGGCCTAGCGTGAGATGGAAAAACAGCGTTGGGGAACGCGGAGTGAGAGGCCCGCCCCTTCAGTCATCACCCCTTGCGCGCCGCCTGAAACATCCAGTATAGAATCGTCTTGATCTCAAACGGCTTCAACGTCGGGCGTAACGACAGGATGCGGGCGGCGATGCCAGACAGGTGCGGGGCGGCCCAGCTGGTCGCCGGTTCGTGGGCGAAGGGGCCGAGATAGCCGCGCCCGTGGGCGCGAAATTCCACCTGTTCACTGAGATGATACATGAATTGCAAGGGGTCCTCGAAGAGGTGCTTATCCACCGAGATCAGCGGCGGGGCGAAGATAGCAGGATAACTGCGGGTCAAGGGATGTTCATTGTGGGCCGCCGCGAAGATCAGCACATCCTTGTAATAGCCTTCCTCCACAGCCCGCAGGAACTGATAGCGGCGTTGCACCTGCTGCAAGCGATGTTCGGGCACCCCCAGCGATAAATTGATGACCTTGCACTGCCACACGTCAATGGCCCAACGCAGCGCCCGCATGACGACGTCCACATCGCAGCTTCCCTGTGGCCCAAAGACATCCGCCGAGTATAGCCGGACGCGCGGCGCGATGGTCAAGATAATGTCAGCGACAGTGGTGCCGTGCGGCGTGCTTTGCTGGCCTTCGTAGGGGAATGGCTCGGCGCGATCGGCGGTGAATATCCCCCCTTGAATCGGATGCAGCTCTTGGCCGAGCTGGCGGAACTTGTCCTCCAAGACACGGCGTTCGATACCGCTATCGATCACGCACACCGGCACCCCTTCCCCCGTCGCCCGTGGATCGTGCAACAGGCGTTCGGGAGTGAGCAGAGCGAATATCTCCTCGAAGACATCGGCCATGATTCATCTGCAAAGTGCGTGGCCGTAGCGGATCACCACACCGAAAGCGCCAGCTCCAACTCGACATCAAACTGTTCCCGCACCCGGCTGCGCACCAAGTCGATGAGGCGCAACACGTCGCGGGCACTGGCGCCGGGGTGGACGACGATGCAGCTGGCGTCTCGTTCGCTGAGCTGGGCGCCGCCGACTTTGGTTTGTCCCAGATTGGCTTGCTCGATCAGGGCCGCGGCGTGCAGGCCGCGCGGATCGCGGAAGACGCGGGCCGCCGCCTGAAAGCTCAACGGTTGCGCCGCCTTGCGGTGAATCCAGGCCTTGCGCATGCGTTTGACGATGCTGTCGGCGTTGTCCAGCTCCAGGGCCAGGTCCACTTGCACCAAGACCGGATCATCGAGATTGCTGGCGCCGCTGGCAAATTGCAGCTCCTCCCGTTCGCGGACGTGCTCATGTCCTTCATGGTCGAGTACTTCGACGCGGCGGATGAATTGGCCGATGTCCCCCGCCCGGTCGCCGGCGTTGCAGCGCACCGCACCCCCCAGCGTGCCGGGAATACCGACCATCGTTTCCAGCCCGGCCAAGCCGTGCTGGGCCGCGGCCGAGATCACCGCCGAGAGCGCCGCCCCTGCTCCCGCCCGCAAGCGCGTCCCCTCGCAGCTGACTTGCGTGAACGCCGGTTCGCACAGCCGCAGCACCACTCCCGCCACCCCCTCATCCCGCACCAGGATGTTGCAACCGCCCCCCAACACGCGCAGCGGCAGCTTCTCGTCCAGGCAGCGGCGCACCACCGCCACCAACTCCGCGCGCGAACGGGGTTGCACCAGCATTTCCGCCGGTCCCCCCACCTTCAGGTAGGCATAGGGGGCCAACGGCTCGTTATACTTGACGATTTCCGGGAATTCTTCCAGCCGGGCCATGGCTACCTCGATTCCTTAAATATCCGAACAGGAAACGTCGCGCGGCTGGCGGACGGGCCGCACGCCGCCAATCATCTTGAAAAATGGTATGGTTTATCTGTACGGTATCTTCTTTCTTTGTCATGGTTTCTGGTTCTGGGATTCAGCGGTTCGCGCCCGGAAGACGACCGACCGCGCGAACCCATCCATCCGCGAAGCTGTCCGCTGCTCGCCGGAAGACTTAGTTTTTCTATCACATCATCATGCCAACCGCCAATAATCCCTTGAAACGCCGTGCTCGCCGCCTGGTGCGGATACTGGCGCAATTATATCCTGACGCCCACTGTGCCTTGCACTATGAAAATCCGCTTCAGCTGCTCATTGCCACCATCTTATCCGCGCAGTGTACCGATGTCCGAGTCAACCTAGTGACGCCGACTCTGTTCGCGCGCTATCCCGATGTCCAAGCGTTCGCCACGGCCCAGCCAGCGGAGCTGGAGAAAGCCATTCAATCCACCGGCTTCTTTCGCAACAAGGCGCGCAACATCATCGCTTGCTGTCGGCAGATTGTCGCGGAGCATGGCGGCCAGGTGCCCCATTCCCTCGACGCTCTCGTTCGGCTGCCCGGCGTGGGCCGCAAAACGGCGAATGTCATTCTGGGCAATGCGTTCGACGTGCCGGGGATCACCGTGGATACCCACGTGGGCCGGCTCAGCCGCCGCCTTGGCTTAACGACGCACACCGATCCGAAGAAAGTGGAACAAGACTTGATGGCGCTGATTCCGAAGCCAGACTGGACTATGTTTAGTCACCGCATGATCTTTCACGGCCGACAAGTCTGTTTCGCCCGCAAGCCAAACTGCAGCGGCTGTAAGTTGCTCAAACTCTGCCCCCGCGTCGGTGTCGCCACCCCCGCGCCGCCAGCGAACAGCTAATTCCTGTCCTTCCCGCAAACCGTGGCCGTCCAGGGTTGTCAGGCAACATTGGGCCTGTTAAACTAATTTCACCTGAAGAAGCGTTCCGGAGAGGTGGCTGAGTGGCCGAAAGCACCGCTTTGCTAAAGCGGCGTGGGGGTCAAACCCCACCGCGGGTTCGAATCCCGCCCTCTCCGCTGGACGCATGTGCAGTATGTCGCAGTGATTCGCACGGGGTGGCACAAGTGGCCACCCTGTCGCCGTTTACGGTCTGGGTCTGCGAGTCGCTGCCGTTCCCCGCCGCTGCTTGCTGCACCGCTTTTTGCAGCGCGACTGCATCGCTTTTTGCAGCGCCTGCGGCCCGCTCGAAATGCTCGTCCGTCGTCTGGGCGTAGTGCTTCAGGCTCACCTTGGCGTCGCGCCCCATCCACAGCGCGACCACGTGAACCGGGAACTCCGCCAGAAGTTCCGTCTCGCGGCTTGAACACAGGTTGTGGAAAATCGGGACGGGTGGTGAGTGCGTCTCCCGTCCCGACCGGCCGCGTTGAACGATCCGACTGACCGGCCGACGGTTGCCAATCCATTGTCCTAATGCGACCGCACCAGAGCCAGGAGGGCCAGCTTGATCGGGTTTGGAAAGTCCGGCCAGGAATGTACAACCTGCAGCAACTCGGGATCGGTGATCGCCGGTGCAGCGCTTATTGCAGCGCGATCTTGTAGAATCGCGGCATTCGCGGGAGTTTTGTGGGTGGTTCGAATCCCGCCCTCGGGTAGTCTTCGAGTCTGTCCGATCCGCTTGGCAAGGGGTGCCCGTTCCTAGTCAAGGGCGTTCGCCCTTGGTCGGGATGGTCCCCCACCGCATCCGCCCCGAAAAGGGCGGCAGTGTTTCTGCTGCCCTTTCAGGGTTGGTAAGCAGCTTGTTGGCGCGTCCAAAAATAAAGAGCGAGGGATGCCCCCCTCGCCCTGTCATGAATCAATTTATTCTGGCATATCAATTACTGGACACTTGCTGCCGGACGTTGACGCGCTTGCCGCCGCGATCGAATTCGACCACGCCATCGGCGAGGGCGAACAGGGTGTCATCCCGCCCGCGACCGACGTTGCGGCCTGGCAGAAAGCGCGTGCCGCGTTGCCGGACGATGATGCCCCCCGCCCGAATGCGGGAGCCGCCATACACCTTCACGCCTAACCGTTGGGCGTTGGAGTCGCGCCCGTTGCGCGATGAACCTTGACCTTTTTTATGAGCCATGATGTCCTCGTCGTTGCGTATGCTTAACGTTTCCGTGAAGTTAATGTATCAACTATCTCATGCGGGGACAGCCTACGGCGCGTCGTTCTCGTTGATCGGCGCGATTTCTGGGACTTTCAGCTTGGAGGCGCGGTACAGCCATTCCGCCGGCGGCACGAAGCGAATCTCCCGCGAATCGAGCATGAATTGATCCCCCAGCTTGCGGAAGTTCAGTTGCAAGGTCTTGCGGCGCACGACGCCTTGATCATCCACCGACCAACCGTTGGACAAGCCGCTGACAAAGATACTGAAGCGGTTGGCTTCGGGATCGATGTCGTCCCACATGGCGACGCCGGTGATGGCGCGCGGCACGGCGTCGGGGCGGGACGGCGGAATCGGCTGACTGGCAATCGTCACAGAATTTTTGATGTCGTGGTAGCCGGTAGGGTCCTCCACGCGGCGGATGGCTTCCTGGGCCTTGGGCAAGACTTGATCGTGATACACCCCCGGCTTATCGAGCGTCACCAGCTCGAAATCGGGGATGAACGTGCGCGCCTCGCCGCTGTGATTCACTACTTGATACCACAAATACCACACGATCCGTTTGCCCCGTCCGGGAACGTCCACCGTGATCAAGCGCGGGTCCTTGAAGCGAAAGTCCAAGACCCAAATATCTTCCCGATCCAGGACGTTGGTTTGCGGCTTGACTTCCCGCTCATTGAACGGACCAGTGGATTGCGCGAGGCCCAACGTCCCAACCGCCAGCCCCACCCACACACCTAGGATTCGTCCGGCTCGCACCATGACCGCACTCCGGGAAAGTGACCTCTTCCGATTCCAATTTCGTGCCGTGGTCTGTTCCCCCGGCGCAGACCACGCCCGGGGACAACCTCGAAATGGAAATATAGCAAGGTGGAAAGCTCAAGGTCAAGGCGAAGCCCATACGGCGCGCGTATTGCCGCCGCGCTGGCGCGCGGTTGGTCGCTTTGTCGTGCCCCATGTTGCCCCACAACCCCAAAAAACGGCGTCCAGCAGGATTCGGATTCAAGATCATGTTGGGAAGTTCCGACATTAAAAAAACGATACATCGACATCTTGGGCTGTCAACGAGTGGATGAAAACCGTGTCGTTGCCGAGTCATTTTCCAATCTGGGGCCTGCTCGCCGTGCTGGGGTGGGGATGGGCCGCTTCCGCCAAGGAGCCGGAGGTGGTCATCGTGTCGCCGCCGCCGCACCAATCGGGGCCGGTCCTGTTCGTCGCCAATGGGGCCGGCGATTTTCGCGGCGCCTCCAAGGCCATTGGCCGGGCCATTCACGAAGCCCACCTGCCCATCCAGCTCGTGACCTTCGTATGGACGCATGGCTATGGACGAGTCATTCAAGATGTCTGCGACCAAGACAACGTCATCTTCCAAGGGCGGCGCCTGGCTCAATGGGTGGTGGTCCAGCAGCGCGCCTGCCCCCATCAACCCATCTATCTGCTGGGCCACTGCGCCGGTTGCGCAATTGTCCTGGAAGCCGCCAAACATCTGCCGCCCTGTTGCGTCGAGCGGGTCTTGCTGCTGGCCCCCTCCGTTTCCAAGCATCACGACCTCAGCGCGGTGCTGCGTTGCGCGCGGCGGAGCGTCGAGGTGTTCCACAGCAAGCGCGATTGGCTCAGCTTGGGTTTGTTGATGCGCTGCCTGTCGCCGTGGGGACCGAAAGCGGTGCCGTGCGCCGGCCGCTTTGGTTTCTGTCCAAGCGCCACGCATGACGCCGGTCACGAGCTGACCAAATTACGCCAACATCCCTGGCAACCTACCTTGAAATGCACCGGCTGGGACGGCGGCCACTTCACCATTTACAAACAGGGTTACTTGCGCCACTTCATTTTGGACCTGGTCACGGAAGGTGATCCGATCCATTCTGCTTCGCCAGATTGAGCGGTTGGCGCGCCGCGTCAAAAATCCACGCAAAAGCGATGCCTGTCTACTATCTGCTTCTCTCCAATAACTGCTTTCCTTTTCCGCGCCAGCCGTTACACTGATGGAGGTTCCGTCCGACCGTGGACCGCTGCTGGAATTCGTCCGCGTTGTCTTCCTGCCATCCCTTTGATCTTCCCACTGGAGGTAGCCAAGCATGTATCGTTGGTTGTTCGTTCCCCTGGTCGTACTGGCATGGGCGGGTGTGACGTGGGCGGAGCCTGTCGCGGATGAGCCGGGGTTCGTCCGCCTGTTCGATGGCAAGACACTGGAAGGTTGGCAGGGGGATGTCAAGGGATACGTCGTCGAGGATGGCGTGCTGGTCTGCAAAGGGGGCAAGTTGTTCACGAAAGACGAGTATGGCGATTTCATCTTCCGCTTTGAGTTCAAGGTGCCGCCAGGGGGCAACAATGGCGTCGGCATCCGCACGCCGTTACAAGGGGACCCGGCTTATGTGGGCATGGAAATTCAGATTCTCGATGACGACGCGCCGCGCTACGCTAATCTGAAACCGTATCAATACTGCGGCTCGATCTACGGCGTGGTGCCGGCCCAGCGCGGTAGCCTCAAGCCGGCGGGGGAATGGAACACCGGCGAGATCACTTGCAAAGGGAGCCAGGTGACTGTCAAGCTTAACGGCAAGGTCGTCGTGGATGCGGACATCGCCCCGTTCGCCGACGGCCAGACGCCGGATGGCCGGCCTCACCCCGGCTTGAAACGCACCCAGGGATACATCGGCTTTCTGGGACACGGCGCGCCGGTCGCATTCCGCAACGTGCGCGTCAAGACATTAGAGAAGTGACGGTAAATAATCATTTTAGTTCATGATTCGTCACCGTTTAGCGTGCGAGCCGCAGGCGAGCAAGCACTATACTTCAGCAGAGGATATTTTTATGACACAATCCATCCATCGTCGGGATTTCCTCGGCGGCACGTTGTCCGCTGGCCTGCTGGCCGCCATTCATGTCAATCCAACGCCGGCCGCGGACAGCCAATCGCCCAATGAAAAACTCAATATCGCCTTCGTCGGCGTGGGGAACAAGGGCTGGGGCAACGTGGCTCAGCTGCGCAATGAGAACGTGGCGGTGCTGTGCGATGTGGACACCAACTTCCTCGGCAAAGCGGCGGAACAATTCCCCAAGGCGAAGCAGTACCGCGACTATCGCCGAATGCTCGACGCCGAACATAAGAACATCGATGCCGTGGTCGTGTCCACCGCCGACCATTCGCACGCCGGGCCGACGGCGCTGGCGATCACCTTGGGCAAGCACGTCTATTGTGAAAAGCCGTTGACCCACACCGTCGCCGAGGCGCGCCACCTCGCCCAGCTCGCCGCCAAGCACAAGGTCGTCACGCAGATGGGGACGCAGGTTCACGCCAGCGGCAACTATCGCCGGGTCGTCGAGATGATCCAGAGCGGGGCCATTGGCAAGGTGCATGAAGTGTACAACTGGTGCAACAAGGATTGGTCGGGCGGGAAGTTCGCGCCGAGCGGTCAACCGGCGCCTTCCTACGTCGATTGGGACCTGTGGCTAGGACCAGCCCAAGAACGCCCCTACTCACCGGGGATTCATCCATTTCACTGGCGGCGTTTCTGGGAGTACGGCACCGGCACCTTTGGCGATATGGCCGCCCACATCATGGACCTGCCCTTCTGGGCGCTGGGGCTGCGCTATCCGACCTCGGTGGTCGCCGAAGGGGCGCCGGTTGATCCGGTTGGGGCGGCGCGCTGGGTGATGGCCCGCTATGAGTTCCCCGCGCGCGGCGCGCAACCGCCGGTGTCGTTCTTCTGGTCCGATGGCGGTCATCATCATGACATCGTGAAGAAGACCGAGGATTACAACGGCAAAGCGCTGAGTACCTGGGGGCTGGGGGTCCTGTTCGTCGGCGACAAAGGGATGCTGGCGGCGGATTACGGGCGACTCATGCTGTTGCCGAAGAGGCAATTTGAAGGCTACCAGCCCCCCAAGCCGACGATCCCCAACTCCATCGGCCATTGGAACGAATGGGCCAACGCCTGCAAGACCGCTGGCCCGACGACCTGCAACTTCGACTACGCCGGCGCCTTGACTGAAACTATTCTGCTCGGCGTGGTCGCCTATCGCGCCGGCGAAAAGCTGGAATGGGATGCCGAGCAATTGAAAGTCAGCAACACGTCGAAAGCCGATGAGCTGTTGACCAAGAAATACCGCAAGGGATTTGAAGTGGTGGGATTACAATAGAGGTCGTCCGATAAGCCTCTCTCCTCCTAGTAGGAGGAGAGGGGAGATGTTCGGAATGATATGCCGGCGAGCGGCGGGAGGTCCCCCCGCTCGCCTTTCTTTTGCTATTCGACAGTCACACTCTTGGCCAGATTGCGCGGCTTATCCACGTCACAGCCGCGCAGGACGGCGATGTGATAGGCCAGCAGTTGCAACGGGATGACCGTGGTGAGCGGCTGCAAATAATCCGGCACTTCAGGGACGTAAATCACATCGTCGGCGCGGGTGGCGACTTCCTCATCCCCTTCGGTGGCGATGGCGATGATCGGGCCGCCGCGGGCCTTGATCTCCTCCAAGTTACTCATCACTTTGTCGAACACGGCGCCGCGCGAAGCAAGGAATACCGAAGGGGTGTCGCTGTCCACCAAGGCAATGGGGCCGTGCTTCATCTCGGCGGCGGGGTAGCCCTCGGCGTGGATGTAGCTGATTTCCTTCAGCTTCAGCGCCCCCTCCAGGGCCACCGGATAGAGATATTGCCGGCCCAGATACAAGAAATTGTTCACCCGGTAGTAGCGTTCGGCCACCCGCTTGACTTCATCATGGCAGTGCAGCGTGCGGCGGATGACATCGGGCAGGGACCGCATCTCCTCGATCATGCGCGTGCCTTGCACGCTCGACAGATGGCGAATCCGGCCAAAATACAGGGCGAGCATGCTCAAAACGAGCACTTGTGAACTAAACGCCTTGGTACTTGCCACTCCAATTTCCGGCCCCGCGTGCAGATAGACCCCGCCGTCCGATTCGCGGGCGATGGTGCTGCCCACGACGTTGCAGATGGCCAAGGTCGGATGCCCCTTGCGCTTCGATTCACGCAGGGCGGCCAGGGTGTCGGCGGTCTCCCCGGATTGCGTGATGGCGATGACAATGGTATTGCGATCAATGGGCGGGTTGCGATAGCGAAATTCGCTGGCGTATTCCACTTCGACCGGGATGCGGGCAAATTCCTCGAAGAGGTATTCCCCCACCAAGGCCGCGTGGTAGCTGGTGCCGCAAGCGGTGAGAATGATCCGCTCGGCCCGGCGCAGCTGTTGACTATCGAGGTTCAAACCGCCGAAGTGGGCAGTGGCGTCGGCGTCGCTGAAGCGGCCGCGCATGGCGTTTTCCAGCGATTCGGGCTGTTCGTAGATTTCCTTGAGCATGTAGTGCTCGAAGGTGGCCTTGTCCGCTTCGACCGGATCCCAGTCGATGACCTGGATGCTGGCCTCCACGCGGGTTCGTTCCTGATCGAGAATTTGCCAATCGTTGGCCGTCAGCACGCACATTTGATGATCGTGCAAATAGACCACGCGCTCGGTGTTGTTGAGCAAGGCGGTTGGATCGCTGGCCAGGAAATGCTCCCCCTGACCGACGCCGAGCACGAGCGGACTCCCCAAGCGAGCGCCCACGATCAGATCAGGATTCTGGGGGCTGACCACGGCCAGCCCATACGTCCCTTTCACTTGCGTCAACGCCCGCCGCACCGCCTCGATCAGGTCGCCGTCGGTGTTGATCAATTCCAGGGCTATGAGGTGAGCGATGACCTCGGTGTCGGTGTCACTATGAAATAACACCCCTTCATCGAGCAATTGGCGTTTCAGCGCCTGATAATTTTCGATGACGCCGTTATGGACGACCGCCACCGTCCCCTCGCCGCCAATGTGTGGGTGGGCGTTGTCATCGGTGGCTGGCCCATGCGTGGCCCAGCGCGTGTGGCTAATCCCCAAGGTCCCCGCGATGGGGCGCGTGCTGAGATAGTCCACCAAGTCAGCGACTCGGCCCGCCCGTTTGCGCAGATGCAGGCGATCCCCCGTCACCGTCGCCAACCCGGCACTATCGTAGCCGCGGTACTCCAAACGCCGTAAACCTTCCATCAGGATCGGTTCCGCTTCCCGGAAACCGACGTAACCAACAATGCCGCACAAATTACGTTCCTCCTTGAACAGCGGGGCCGTACCGGCAGCGGTTCCAGTTCCCCCCGAACCGGGCCGGAAAATTGCACGTTTCATCCACGGAGAGAGAGGCGGGAATGCGACAACTAGCGAGCACATCCGAGGCGGATAGCGAGATATACCGATTTGAAAAATTTCCAGCAACAGCGCTTCTTGCCCTGGCAAGGCAGCCCGGCTATGGTAGCTGCGTTAGCCTGGGGAAGCTGGACTCCGTGGAGAAAGATCACCGCAACATGGCCGACATCACACCCCTTCAGCGGGAACCGTTCCTGCCGCTGTTCGAGCAGGCACTCGCCTTCGCGGCTCAGCAAGCGCGACGTATCATTGACACGTACCCTGATTATTATCCGATGTACACCGTCGGTGGCCGCTGGGGGCGGGAGGGGGAGCACTGGACGCATTGGTGCGAAGGCTTCTTCCCCGGCATTCTCTGGCTGTTGCACAAACACACCGGCGCGACGGAGTGGCGGCAGTGGGCCGAGCAGTACAGTAAACCCTTGGAGCCGCGCCAGCATGACCGCAACGTCCACGATCTGGGATTTTTGTTTTTCTCCACTTATCTGCGCTGGTATCGTTTGACGAGCGACCCGGCCTTGCGCGACGTGCTGATCCAAGCAGGTCGCACGTTGGCCCTGCGACGCCAAAAAGGGGGCTATGTGGCGTCCTTCATCGGCCCGCAATCGCTGTTTATTGACATTATGATGAACGTGGGCCTCATCCTGTGGGTCGCCAACGCCATCGGCGACGAGCAGCTGCGCGACATCGCCCTGGAACACTGCCGGACCACGCAACGCTACCTAGTGCGCCCCGACGGCGGCACGGCTCATGAAGGGCTATTTGATGTCACGACGGGACAATTCCTTGAACAGAGCACGCACCAAGGATGGGCGGCGGACAGTACCTGGACACGCGGCTTGGCGTGGGCCATCTACGGTTTCACGGCGGTGCATCGGCTCAGCGGCGCGGCAGAATTTCTCGACACGGCCCAACGCTGCGCCGAGTGCTACATCCGCCGGTCGCCGCCGGGTTTGGTGCCGTGGTGGGACTTCGACATTCCCCCCGACGGCCCGCGCTTGTGGGACAGCTCCGCCGCTGCCATCGCCGCCAGCGGCCTGTGGGACCTGTCCGAAGCCGTCGCCGACGCCGCCGCGCGCGACCGCTACCGTGCTGCCGCCTTAACCGTGCTGCGAACGCTGTGTTCGGATGCATTTCTCGCTCGCCAGCGGCCGGAGTGGGAAGGCATCCTGATGCACGGCATCTATCACTATCACAAAAAACTAGGGGTCGATGAATCGGTGGCTTGGGGAGAGCATTTTTTCATCGAGGCCCTGGTGAAAGCCAGCGCCGGACAATCCGAGGCGGGATGGTGAATCATGCGAATCGCCATAATCAGTGACACGCATGGCAAATATCACACGGTTGAGACCGTCTTACAACTGTTGCAACGGCGTAACATCAACTATGTGTTACACTGTGGCGACATCGACGATTCGGAAACGGTCTGGTTGTTTCAAGGCTTCACGGCTCATTTCGTGTTCGGCAACTGCGATCTCGACCGCGCTAGCATTCGCCATGCGGTGCATGGCATCGGTGAAACCATCCACGAGCCGTTCGGCCAGGTGGAACTGAATGGCCGCAAGATCGCTTGGATCCATAGCGACGATCAGCGCCTGTTCCGCGACGTGGAACAGAGTGGAGCATTCGACTACCTGTTCTACGGCCACACGCACCAGGCCGAGCAACACCGCACTGGCCCCACGCTGGTCGTCAACCCCGGCGCCCTGCACCGCGCCCGCCCCAAGAGCTTTGCCATCCTCGATCTGGAGAGCGGCGAGTTGGAGACGATGATCGTGGACTGAGACGAATTTCCCCTGTTGCCATTGGAATTCTTTACTCAATTGGGCCAGGTGCGTCAGCATCGTCCAAATCGCAACATGGCCAGGATGGATTCCTGGGCGAATTCGGTGAAGGGCGCGACTCGTTCGGCTGCTCTTTACGAGCGAAGCGGACCACCAGACGATTCGATAGAGTGACAAGGCTAAATCACGGATGCTTTCCCGGCAACCGTATTGACTGGATTATCATTCGGTAAACGGGTAGAGTCAAAGCTAGGTTGTGGCTGCTTTGACGGGGGAAATCCTCATGACACGCTATCCGCAAACCACGCTGGGGATTGGAGCCGGTAGTTTGCTGCTGGTGTGGTGTTGGACGATCACGCCGCTGACGGCCGACACAGGGCAGCGCCAACCATTTGCCAAGTTTTTACGTTGGCCGACCGCGCCTCGAACGGTTGACGCGGATGATGCGGACGACGCGGACATTCGCCAATTGGCCAAGCTCAGTGACGAGGAGCTTGTCGATTTCCTGCGTGCTCGCGCGCACACACCGGTCACTCGACAACAACTGCGAGCCATGATCGAACGTCTTGGCAGCCCTTCCTTCTTGGAACGCGAGAAGGCAATGGAACAACTCCACCAGCTCGGTCCCTATGCCCAGCAAGAGCTTGAGCGGGCCGCCGCGCATCCCGACGCGGAAGTACGGTCGCGGGCGTCCAAAATCCACGCTGAGCTGACGCGGGGAGCGGAACGGCGGGATGCGGAGATGCGGACGGTTGTGGCAACGATCATCCGACGGCAAAGTCCCGGGGCCGTTCCGTATTTACTCCGCTTGCTCCCGCGACTCGAACAACGATATATGCGTGTCATGACGGTGAAGGCGTTGACCCTCACGGCCCAACTGGACGACGCCGATGTGCTGCGCCAGGGTCTGAGCGACCCGAACGCTAGTATCCGTGACGCCGCCGCCACCGCCTACGAGGTCGTTCTGGGCGCCAAGGTTGTGCCGGAAATCCGACCTTTGCTCAACGACCCCGATGAGCAAGTTCAACTCCGCGCCGCCGTGTTGCTGCTCAACCATGACGAGCGCAAGGCATTGACCACGTTGGGAAGGTTGCTACATTCGCCGAACGTGGAAATTCGTGGGAACAGCTATCGCGTGTTGCGGGTTGCCACGGGGCAAGAAATCGATTTCATTCCCTATGCGCCACCGGCCGCGCGGGCCGCCAGCGCCAAAGTCTGGCAAGATTGGTTAAGGGAACACGGCGGCTCTGCCCGGTTGCGACTCCCGGTTGCCTTGGAAAATCGGCGCGGCTTGATTTTGGTGACCAACCTGCACAAGCATTACATTCTTGAACTTAATGAGCAGGGAAACGTCGTCTGGCAGCGGAATTTCCAAGGGGCCTGGTGTTGCGAGGGGCTGCCGAATGGGCACCGTTTGTTAGGCAGCAATGATGGCTTGGTCGTGGAGTGGGACGAAATGGGCAAGGAGGTTTGGCGCCTGCCGAAACTTCGGGGCAGCGTCCGGAGCGTGCGGCGCCTCCGTAATGGCAACACGCTGGTGGCCTACCGTGTCCAGAAGAAGTCAGTGGTGCAAGAATTCACGCCCATCGGAACCGTGGTCTGGGAGACGGAACATTCCGACTATGTCGAACATGTCCAGCGCCTCGTGAATGGCAATACGTTGCTCGCGCTCTATTTTTCAGGGTCCGTCATCGAAATCGACCAACAAGGAAAAATTGTTTGGGATGTGAAGGAGATGGGTCGGCCGCATAGCGTTCAGCGTCTCGACAACGGCAATACCTTGGTCTGTCAAGAATCGTATGGCTCTCAGGTCGTGGAAGTTGATCCGCGCGGGAAAGTAGTCTGGTCGTACCAATCAGACTGGCCCATGCATGCCCAGCGACTAGCCGATGGCACGATGATCATCACCGAGCGGCGTTGCCGCGTGCTCGCGGTCGATGCCGAAGGAAAGACCATGTGGGAGCACGATGGTGGATTCAACGCCGGCTTCATTCACCTCTCCGCGTATTAGAGCAGTTCGCAAGACGCGGCCCTGACGTTATCTTGGTTTAGATAGCGCATCACTCCACCACTTCCACCTCTCCTAACAGCTGGCCCGGTTGCAAGGGGTCGTTGGGCCAGGCGTGTTTAGCGGTGAGGCGGCCAGTGGCGGGGGCGGGAACGTCGAAGGTGGCGCCAGGGGCGCGGACTTCGACGAGGCGGTCTCCTTCATAGACCACGTCGCCGATGTCGGCAAACCACACGCTGAGGACCACCGGAGCGGCCCCCAGCTCAGGAAGAAGGATCGATGCCCGCATCCATCATCTCGCCAGCGTGGTAACTGGAGCGCACGAACGGCCCGCTGGCCACGTGCCGAAAGCCGAGCGAGCGGGCCAGGACGGCCAGCGCGTCGAACTCTTCAGGGGGGAGGTAGCGGGCCACGGGGATATGTTTCAAGGTCGGGGCCAGGTATTGGCCCAGCGTCAGCATGTCGCAGCGCGCTCCCCGCAAGTCGGCCAGCACGTCGAGCACTTCCTCGGTGGTTTCCCCCAAGCCGAGCATCAAGCCGCTCTTGGTGGTGCTGTCCGGCGCTTGGCGCTTGACATGGGCCAGCAGGTCAAGGCTGCGCTGGTAATCCGCCCGGCCGCGCACCTTCTTGTACAGGCGCGGCACGGTTTCGATGTTGTGGTTGAACACCTCTGGCCGAGCCGCCAGCACACGGTCGATGGCGGCAGTGGAGCCGAGGAAGTCCGGGGTCAACACCTCGACCACGGCCCCGGTTCGCGCCCGCACCGCCAGGATGCAACGATAAAAATGGTCGGCGCCGCCGTCGGGTAGGTCGTCCCGTGTCACCGAAGTGATGACGACATGACGCAAACCGAGATGGTGGGCGGCCTCGGCCACGCGCTCCGGCTCGTCCGCTTCGAGAGCTTCCGGCGCGCCGCGCGGCACCGAGCAGAAGCCACAGGGGCGCGTGCAGATATTGCCCAAGATCATGAACGTGGCAGTGCGCCGCGCGTAACATTCGGGCCGATTCGGGCAGCGGGCATTCTCGCACACCGTTTCCAGACGCAGCTCGCGCAGCAAGTGCTCGGTGAAGAAATTCTCGTTGCCAGTGGGAAGCGGGCGCTTGAGCCAGGACGGCAAACGGCGCGGGCCGCGCGAAGGTGGATCGGCACTGGTGGACGGCGCGGGCACGGTGTCAAGGACTGGCAGCGAACGCATCGGTGGGGGCCTTTCGACTGAGGGCCGGATGATGGAAAAATAGGGAGATTCGCTCGAAACCAAACTGAGCCTGAAAATGCTCAAGCAGCCGCTGGCGCACCAAGGCGGAGCGCAACGGCCCGCGCCGTTCGCGGACCAGGGAGGTCATCGGCGCCACCTCCGCCCCGCCCCATTTCACCAGCCGATAAGGGGGAAGGTCTGGGCAGATATTCAGATAGGCCCCAAAGTACGACACCCAATCGCGCACCGCCGCCCCGAAGCCGGCAATGGGCCGATCCGCCACCCACAGGGCGTCGGGCCCGTCGGGGTCGCGGCGCGCCAACACGCCGAAATCGAGCAAGACGGCCCGGCACACGTCTTGCAAGCGGTTCACGTAGTCTTGCAAGCCTAACCCTAACCGATCCAAGGGCAGGATAGGATAGATTGCTAGCTGTCCCGGAAGGTGTAGCACACAGCCGCCGCCGCGATTGACCCAGCGCACGCGCCATTGCCTGGCTCGTAGCTCCTCCGGCTCGGCCAGGATGTGCCGCCGGCTCCCCTGCCGGCCCACGGTGATCAACGGCGGATGCTCGCACAACATCAACGTGGCTTGCTGGCGGTTCCCAGCAGTCTCGTACACCAGCCGCTGTTGCCAACGCCAGGCCTCGTCGAAATCCACTTCACCCAGCAAATACACCGATAAAGCGTTCGCGCCCGCGCTGATCATCTCCAATTGTTGCGTCGAAGCAAAGCTCATGCGCTCCTTCCTAAACAATCAAGGCCCACGAACGACTGTCCGCGAGCCTGCCCTTCTTCTCCCGGTCAATCGACCCCATTCATACTCCGATAATGTACCAACGGCTCACTGGCAACGACAAGCGAAAAAGGAGAAGTTACGTGAAAACCACTTTTCCCCCCTCTTTGGGTGGATCGTGCTTGTTGGCGGAATCGGAAAAGTTCAAAATAACTAAAGTCGGATGCCGTTCGAGGGCGAAAAAAAATAGGGGCGAAGCCAGCCGATGCATGATATGGGACCGGCTGGAAGCAAGAGGAGGGGGACGCATGCGCCGGATCAGGTGGGTCTATCGCGGAAGCGGCCTCATTCAGGGAATCCTGGTACTCTGCGTGATTCTCCGTGCTGTGTCCCCCGTGGCAGGGCAAGCGCCGGATGAGGAAACATTCTTCCAACCGCCATATTATTACGCGCCGCCCGTGGAGTCGTTTCGTAACGTTTTGCGCGCTCCCGTGCGTGATTCCACCAATAGGATCGAGCTAGATTACCGCAGGAATCAGCTGCAGCAGCGGCTCGATGGTCTGAAATCGGTGAGTGACCTTCGCCAAGCCTTGGGCCTCAATGAATGGCGCGATGAGGATGTGAACGATGCTATCGCGAATATCGATTTTGCCGTCCGTCAGGAGCTGGCCAACCGGCTGACTAAGCAGCTGCGTTGGTATCTCGAACATGGCGGCATCACGGGGCAGCTGGCGGCGGTGGACATGTTGGCCAGCATGGGAACCGAGGTGCGCGGCATCGGCACACGGCAAGGGTACGCGCGGAAGTTCACGCCGGAGTTGGCGAAACTCACCCGCCAAGGAGAGCCGGTGGTCCGCGCCGCGGCGGCACGCGCTTTGGGCCAGATTAACGCCGATCCCCAAATTGCCGTTCCTGCCCTGGAAAGCTGTTTCGCCAGTCCCAACATCCGCTTGCACCGCGCGGCCGCCGTCGGGCTGGATAGCATGATGCACATAGTCGCCGAATTGTCTCGTAGCCAAGCGAACCTGCGCGTGGCGGCCACCCGCGCGGACGTGGTCCAGGTGGGGCAAGCTGTGGTCCCGGCCGCGCGCCGCGGCCTCCAGTCCGCGGACGGCCCTACCCGGCGCGTGTGTCTGTTAGCCATCCAAGAAGCCGCCAACGCCTTGGCCGACCATGTCTTCGATCCATCGAACGTTGAACTCCCCCCCACGGATCGGCCGCTCAGCGAAGGGGAACGCTTGCAAATCAATCTCTACCGTCAGGGGGTCGAAGAGGAACGGCGCGAGCTGTGGCCATTGGCTGTCGCGCTGAACCACAGCGCCCCCGCGGTGGCCGAGGCGCTGAACGATTCCTCCGCGGCGGTGCGCGTGGCGGCGGCCAACGCCTTGGCCGACACGGGGAATGCCCAACAGCGCTTGCTCCGCCGCGCGGCCAGCGTCCCCCAACTTCCGCCAGAGATGGAGAAACCGCCGCCAGAGAATAAAACGGACGCTGGCTTCCGCTTGCCAGCGGACATCGAAATGCGCTTGTCTGCCCGGGCGCTGCAACCGCAACCGCTTCATCAACTTCCCGCCCCGCCTCTGGACGTGGACCCATTTCGGAGTGGCTTGACCCAGGCAATGCCGTACTTGGTGGCCGCGCTTGCGGATAGAGACCCTCAAGTCCGTCTGGCGGCAGTCGATGCCCTGGAAATGCTGCGCGAGGAACTGACTCCGGCGATTCCCGCGCTGGTCAAGGCCTTGCGAGATACGAACCTCTTCGTGCGCTGGGCGGCGGCGCGAACGCTGGGCAAGGTGCGGGATGTGGATGTGGCGGCCGTCGTGATCGGCCTGAGCCAGTTGTTGTTTGACCCAGATATTGATGTTCGACTAGCAGCGGCGACCACGTTGGAGCGCTATGGCCCGCGTTCCGCCGCCGCCGTTCCCGCTCTGATGGACATGGTCAATTGTGGCGACCCGCAAAGTCGCATCGCCATGATCCGCGTGCTGACCGCCATCGGCCCCCGCGCCAACGCGGCCATACCCGCCATCACGCAAGAACTGACCAACGCCGACGACCAAGTGCGCCAGGCGGCCGCTGTCAGCCTGGGTCAATTCGGCCCTGCCGCTGCCAGTGCCATCGAAGCGTTGCGCCAAGCCCTCAACGACGCCAACGCCGAGGTCCGCGCCGCCGCCGCCGACTCCTTGCTGGATATTCTCCCCGATCCACAGCCACGACCGCGGAATGGCAAGATGTTTTAGACGACCACATGTTGGCGATACAGCTCAAAGGCAGCTTCCCAAGCAGCGATTGGGTTTGGTAGATCGACGTTGCTACGTGCCAAAACTGGCTCCTCGGCCCCTAGTCGCAGGTCCGCCGACCATTTGTCCTCTGCCTCTTGCTGAATCCGCAGGAACACTTCCGGCAAATTCGGCGCGGTGAGCTTGCAGGTCTGGCCATTGACCATCTCGACCTTCCCCTGACGGTATTTGAACCAACTCGGCGGCACAGGTTCCATAAGCGGACATCCTCACCAAAGTAATCCGGTCCCTTGCTTAGCTGATTTCATGTTACGAACGGTTGATGGATCGCAAAGCCCTTGTGGTTTGGCTTGCCCCATCGGCTGAAGTGAGTTTTGAATCGCCGCAATCATTCCCCGGTTGCAACTGCCAAAATGACAGCCACGCTCCCTGGCTTCCGCCAGATAATCCGACGATTCAGGGGATGACCGCGCCTGGCCAGCTTGGTGTTTTATCATAACCAGTTACTTTAGAAACACTTGCAACCTCCCCAGATTTTCGCGGGCGCCGCCGCGCGGTTGGCACGTCTCTTGCTACATTATGTGCTTGACGGTTCCGAATGACATGTCAAACTTCCAGAACGCCGTCCTGGCATTCCTGGAAAAGGTTACGGTGCCCATGACATAATTCAGCAATTAGGGCATGGGTAAGGAGTGGACCTATATCCCTCTTACATAAAGGAGATTGATGATGATGGTGCGCGCGCGTTGGCAGCCGTTTGGTCCGATGTGGAGCCAACTCAATCAACTCCAATCGGAGATGAACCAGCTGATGAATCGATGGCTGGGGGACAGTGGACAACCCGTGGCAGCTTATCCGCCGGTCAATGTCTGGGAAGACGCGGAGAATCTGTATCTCGAAGCGGAGCTGCCGGGTCTGGATTTGAAGGATATCGACATCGAAATGACCGGCGCGAATCAATTGATCATCAAAGGGGAGCGGCGCAAGCTGGTTCCCGAACAAGGGGTGCCGCACCGGCAAGAACGGGGCTACGGCAGCTTCGCCCGGGCCTTGACCTTGCCGACCGCCGTGGACCCCAACAACGTCGAAGCCCACTTGGAACATGGCGTGTTGAAAGTGCGGTTGGCCAAGGCCGCCGAGGCCAAACCGCGCAAGATTCAGGTCAAATGCGAATAACTGAAAGGAGCTTCCGCGATGAACGATAATCCGAACGTGGCCACCAAGGAACGCAGTCCCAGCAGCGCCGAACACACACGCGGCGGCTTCTACTTCACGCCGCGCGTGGACATCTATGAGACACCGACGGAACTGGTGCTGTATGCCGACATGCCCGGCGTTCGTCCCGACCACATTGATTTGCGCTACGAAAAAGGAGAGCTGCTGCTGCGCGGCCGGTTGCCCCAAGCGCAACGGAGCGGCGAGTGCGTCCGGGCGGAATACGACGAGGGGGATTTCTACCGTGTCTTCGCCATCGACGAATCGATTGACAGCAGCAAGATCGAAGCCGAGTGCAAGAACGGCGTGCTAACCGTGCATCTCCCCAAGGTCGAGGCTGCCCGCCCCCGGCAGATTACGATCAAGGCAAATTGATGGTGCCTGCCTTCCGCATCGTTCCATACGCGGGAAGCATTGCCAGACACTGTTTCCCGCGTATGGAAAAGCATGTCCCGCATTAGAACCAACTCCGCCCCTTGCGGATCAAGTCATTCCAAATACACGAATTCATTCACGTTCAGCAAGGCTTGGCAGAATTGTATTAGCGCCATGTCGCCGTCATCTTCTGTGGCCGTGCGTTGGAAAAACGCCTCGGCGGTGCGCTGTTCCGTGGGATCGGGAAGGCGCCCCAAGGCTACTTCAAAGGCGGTGGCGATCTGGCGGCGGCGGTCGGGGCCGGCTTGAGTGGCGACGCGCTGGGCGAGGGCTTGGGCGTGGTGGAAGGCGAAATCGTTATTGAGCAGGAACAGCGCTTGCAGCGGGACCGTCGAGACGTGGCGAACGGGGCAGCTCTCGGCGATGGCGGCAGGGCCGTCGAAGAGGGCTTGGGTGGCAGGGGGCTTGTCGCGGGTTTGCGTCAAGTACAGGCTGCGGCGGCGAGTGGTCTCATCCGCGGTGCTAGGGCCGAACAGTTGGCGATCCAACTCGCCGCTGACGGTCAGCATGGCATCGCGGATCGCTTCTGCTTCCAGGCGGCGCGGCGACCAGCGCCACCAGAAGCGATTGTCGGGGTCGAGCTTGGCGTTGACGGCGTGATGACGGCTCGCTTGCCGATAAGTATTGGAAGTCACGATCAGCCGATGGATATGCTTGGTGCTCCAGTTGTTTTGGACCAGCTCCGTCGCCAGCCAATCGAGCAGCTCGGGATGAGTCGGCTTGGCCCCCTTGACGCCGAAGTCGCTGGGGGTGGCGACGATCCCTCGGCCCCAATGGTAGTGCCACAAGCGATTGACCCAGACACGGGCCGTCAAGGGGTGATCAGGCTGTGTCAGCCAATCGGCCAGGGCCAGGCGCGGCCGCTTCTCGACGGACTGTGGGGAAGTCGGCCCAAAGACTGCCGGCCAGCCGACATCAACCACCGGCCCGACGCGGTGCACGTCGCCGCCGAGCAGCAAACGGGGCTGGGCGCGGGCCAACTCGGCGGGAACGTAGGGCAACGGGTAGAAACCTTTCATCGGCAACGTCTCCACCGGCGTCGGGCTGGTGGCCGGCGAGTAGAAGCCGAACGTCTGCGGTTTCGGAGGCATCCGCTTGTCCATTTCCTCCAGCTTTTTCTTCAGCTCATCATACAGTTTGCGATCGTCGCCAGTGATGGCGCGCTCGATCTGGTTGGGGGTGAACTGGAAACGCAAATTGGCTTCGCGGGCCAAGGCGATCATCTCCGGCGTGCGCTCCGGCTCCGGCGTGGCCAGGGCTTGGCGGTGCCGATCACTCAATTGCTGCTTCGCGGTTTCAATCAATTGGCGGTGGGCCTTGTCCAACAGGGTTTGTTTGTGTTGCTCGGTCGATTCGTAGTCGGCGGGGCGGGCGGCTTCATACTGTCGCCAGAGTTCCTTGTCCTGGAGCACCAAGTTGGCCGGCTGTCCCTTGATGAAGAAGCCCAGGAAACGATAGTAGTCGCGGGCCGTCAGCGGGTCGAACTTGTGGTTGTGGCACTGGGCACAGTTCATGGTCAGTCCGAGCAGCGAGTTGGACGTGGCATTAACAATGTCTACCAGGATGTCCTGGCGTTGCAGGGCCTTGTCCTCTTCGTTGCTGCTGAGACGGGCAGCAGCCAAGAAACCAGTGGCGATCAGGTTCTCGTCGCTGTAAGGGAGCATCTCGTCGCCGGCCAGCTGTTGCCGCAGGAAGAGAGAGTAGGGCTTATCCTCATTGAAGCTGCGAATGACATAATCCCGATAACGCCAAGCGAAGAGGCGCGGGTGATTGCTTTCATAGCCTTCCGATTCGGCCCAGCGGGCTAGGTCGAGCCAGTGCCGCCCCCAGCGTTCGCCGTAGTGCGGGCTGGCGAGCAGCTCCGTCACGAGCTGGTCATAGGCGGCTGCGGGATCACGGCTGGCGGCTTGCTCAAAGGCGGCTACCTGTTCGGGCGTCGGTGGCAAGCCGGTGAGATCGAGGCAAAGACGGCGCAGGAGAACCCCTGGAGCGGCAGGGGCGGCGGGTTCCAGACCGAGTTTCTCGTGTTGGGCGGCGATGAAGGCGTCAATCGGGTTGCGTACCCAGGCGGCGTTCTTCACCGGGGGCATCGGGGGACGCTTCGGCGGCTGAAAGGCCCAATGCGTGCTCCCCGTTCCCAAAGGTGGCAGCAGCTTATCATCCCAGGACAAGCCTTGATCGATCCAGGCCCGCAACAGCCCGATCTGTTCCGCTGACAGCGGTTCCCCTTTGGGTGGCATGGCTCTGTCAGGAACTCGACCGGCGACGACGTGAATAAGCCGGCTATCGGCGCTTTGGCCGATGTGGACCATCGGCTTGCCGTCGCTTTCTCCCAGCAGCTCGGCCCGCAGGTCGAGCCGGCGGCCCGATGCAGCATCATTCCCCTGATGGCACTGGAAGCAGTGAGCCGCGAGGATGGGATGAATGTCCTTGCCGAAATCAACCGGGCGCGGGGCGGGCGGCGGCAGCGGGGCGGGATCGGCGGCGGCGGCGGCGGGATGACCTAAGGACACATTGAGAACCATACCGATCAACCCCACCATGGCAAGCCACGGCAATGCCGACAGGGGTGGCGGGACCGCGCGGGAAAACTCTGGCCCACGGTGCAGTCGGAACATGGCGGATTGGGAAATTCGTGCCATCCACATAGCAGCACATCTCCACGAACAAGATTCAGGCGGGTCGGCACACAGAGGGAAGCCAAGACGATATGGATTTCGCGCTCATCGCTCATCTTGAGCGGCTATCCTCCAAGTGTCTCTCTAGTAAGCAACCAGGTGGGCCAATCATTCCATCCGGCGCGGCATGGAACGGCTGGGCAATGCGATATGATTACCATAACGCACTAAGGGGGCGAAACGCAAATGGAAAAGGAATTGGCTTGGGAAGGCACCGCAAAAGCTTCCCAACCATGAGAAACTGCCGGAGGGGGTATCTAGCCGCTAAAATCGCGCCTTTTCGCAGATTCCGCTTGACAGGAAAGCCAAAACCTGCGACGGATGGAATAGAGGCGAAATGTGATTCGCACTCCGGCGCGGAGCCGGATTCCGTAGGGTTTGGTGCCTGATGCGCGGCGCCCACCGCCCCCCTTGGTGTGGCACATGGGAGGGTTTCTTGGAATGTTACACGTTTCCTGTGATCTCTGTGGCAAAGAGTTACAACCCGGGGAACAACATCGCTACGTGGTCAAAATGGAGGTCTATGCCGCCCACGACCCTCAAGAGATCACGGAAGCAGACCTGGATGAAGACAACTTGGAAGCCGTCAGCCAACTCCTGCAAGACTATCACCACCAGCTGCTCGATGATGACGACCCCGATTTCCTGACCCCCACGCACAAACAGTTCCGCTACGATCTGTGCCCGGAGTGCCACAAGAAGTTCCTGCGTGATCCGTTAGGCAAGGAAGCCGCGCAAAAGTTCGATTTCAGCGAAAACTAAATGGCGCGCGGATTCATTGCCTCCGGCGTGAAGCGATGAATCCCCTGCTAATGGGCAGTTCGTGAACCGCCCAGGCTCATGCTATCTCCGACCACCGATCACCTGTTTCCACCAGAATGGCAGTAACGTCGCCAGCACGCGCGGAATCTGGTTGAGGGAGACTTTGCTCGTCCCTCCCAAGCGCGGCCGATGGCGGACGCCGACTTCGCACACTTTCAGTCCCAGGCGGTGGGCGCGGCTCAGCATCTCGGTATTGACGAAAAATCCGGGCGTTTCTGGCAGCAACTGGACCAGCGCTTCTCGGCGAAAGACCTTCAAAGCGCAATCGCAATCGCGCACCCGCGTGCCCAACAGCAAACGAGCCAGGCAGTTGTAACCGGCCGAGAGAAACCGGCGCAGCCACGGATCGCGCCGGCCCACGCGATAGCCGACGACAATCGGATAGCGTTCCGTCAGGGCCAGCATCGGTCGCAGGTCGGCCAGATCGAATTGGCAATCGGCGTCGGTGAAGGCGACGCACGCCATGCGCGCGGCCTCGAAGCCGGTGCGCAGCGCGGCGCCGTAGCCACGATTGCCGCCGTGCCGGATCAGGCGAACGGGGGACCGCGGCCGGATGACGCTTTCGACCACCTGCGCCGTCCCATCCGTGCTACCATCGTCGATCACCAGGATTTCATACTGCGATACGAAAGGTTGGAACACGGCCTCCGCTTCGGCGATGGCCGTGGCGATGGTGGCTTGCTCGTTATAGGCGGGAATCACCAACGATAAAGACCGCGGAGAACTCGAAGTGATCCGCATGAGTATTGGCCTCCTTCCGCCCCAGCTCGTCCCAGGCGCCCGCAACATGGCAAAACCAACGACCGTTGTCAAGCGCGGCTTTTCCGGATTTCGCTCCTTCTCAGGAATGACGACTGCCCAGAGGTAGTCCCCTTTTTTTCAGGTTCTTCCATGTTTCAGCGGGGTTGCGGAGATTGATCGGTTCGCGCACGCTGCCGTCCCCGAGGCGTGGGTAAGTGATCGTGCTCATCCGGTTCTCCGCGAAGTGGATTTCATCCTATGGGTATGTTTTCTCAATAATGTCATCGGCGTTTAGTTCATGCCCTCTCCCCTCATAAGCGCTGGACGAATACCTCCACCACTCGCGCCAGCCGCTGGCCTGCCTCGATGGCGACGTGTAGGACTTCGTCGTGGTGGATGGGCGCGGCGCTGAGGCCGGCGGCGCGGTTGGTGATCATGGAAATGGCGGCGCATTCCAGGCCGAGCTGGACGGCGGCTTGGGCTTCGCGGCCGGTGGACATGCCGACGGCAGCGGCGCCGCACGCGCGCAGCGCCCGCACCTCCGCCGGGGTTTCGTAGCTCGGCCCCGTCACTTGGGCATAAATTCCCTCGCGCAGCTCGACGCCGGCTTGGTGGGCCGATTGACGCAGCAGCTCGCGCAGGCGCGCGGAATAGGGGGAAGGTCGTTCCGGTCCCAAACCGCCTGGGCCGGGATGGCGCCACCAATACGGGCGGGTCCAGTCGATGTGATCGCGAATGGCCATCAAGCTGCCCGGTTGCAGCTCGTCCGCGATGCCGCCAACGGCGTTGGTGAGCAGCAGCACCTTGACCCCTAGAAAGGCCGCCGTCTGCGCGGGGTGGGTGACGCGCTGCCAGGAATGTCCTTCGTAGTAGTGCAGCCGACCCTCGAACAGCAGCACGGACCGCCCCGCCCACCGGCCCAAGGTCAGCCGTCCCTGGTGACCACCGACCGACGTGCCCGCCATGCCCGGCACCTCGAGGAACGGCACCGACTGCGGTTCTTCTAGTCGATCCGCCAGCCGTCCCAACCCCGACCCCAACACCAAAGCCAGCCGCGGTTGTTCCCGGCGTGCCGCCTCGGTCAAGGTGGTGAAGGCCGAATGAGGAGGCATCAAGAGGTCCTCCGCGGAATCAAAGGCATTGGTGCGCTGGAGGTGTTATTTCGCGGTTCAATGAATTTTCGCGGATGTCACCCTCGCCACTCGATCGCGCGTTGGGGGCGAGCGTTATCCCAACGTGCTCGTCGAAGCCACGATGGGTTTGCTCGGCTGGCCGTCGGCGAGCGGTTCCAGCGTTTTATTCTTGAGCAGCAGGTCGATTTCCTCGCGTTGCAGCTCCTCGCGCTGCAACAGAGTATCGGCCAGCAGATCGAGATCGGAACGGTTTTGTTCCAACAGCTCATAGGCGCGTTGATCGGCCTCGCGCAGGATGCGTTGCACTTCTTCATCGATGATTTGGGCGGTGCCTTCGCTAAAGTCGCGCGGCTCTTGAATTTCCTTGCCGAGAAAGACGTGCTCCTCGCCGATGCGGAACGACATAGGCCCCAATTTGTCACTCATGCCCCAGTGCGTGACCATGTAGCGGGCTAAACGCGTGGCTTGCTTGATGTCGTTCTCGGCGCCAGCGTAAGGTTGGCCATAGACGAGACGATCCGCCGCCCTTCCGCCCATCATCGTCACCAAGCGGGCCTTGAAGTAATCCAAACCGTGATGGAAGCGTTCCTCATCGGGAACGCTGATGTTGACGCCCAGCGATTGGCCGCGCGGGATGATCGAGACTTTCAGCGGTTTGTCGGCGGCCGGCTCCAGCCAGGTGACGAGGGCATGACCGGCTTCATGATACGCCGTCCGCCGCTTGTCTTCGGGAGTGAGAATCTCCTCGCGCTTGGGGCCGATCAGCACGCGGTCGGCGGCCCGCTCGAAATCGAGGCGGTCGATCTTGTTTTTGTTTTCGCGAGTGGCGATGAGGGCGGCCTCGTTGGCCAGGTTGCGCAGGTCGGCGCCGGTCATGCCGATCATCTTGCGGGCGATGGCCTCCAGGTTGACGTCATCGGCCAGCGGCTTGGTGCGCGTGTGGACCTTCAATATCTCCAGCCGCCCTTGCCAGGTGGGGCGGTCGATAGTGACGTGGCGGTCGAACCGGCCGGGACGCAACAGGGCCGAGTCGAGCACGTCGGGCCGGTTGGTGGCGGCGATGACAATGACCACATCGTTGGGCGTGAAGCCGTCCATTTCGCTGAGAATTTGATTCAACGTCTGTTCCCGTTCATCCGAGCCGCCGCCGACGCCCGCGCCGCGCATCCGGCCCACGGCGTCGATTTCGTCGATGAACAGCAGGCACGGGGCGTTCTCGCGGGCTGTCTTGAACATGTCACGAACCCGGCTTGCTCCGACGCCGACGAACATCTGAATGAATTCCGAGCCGCTGATGCTGAAGAAGGGAACGCCGGCCTCTCCCGCCACGGCGCGAGCCAGCAAGGTCTTACCGGTGCCGGGCGGTCCGACCAGCAGGACCCCTTTGGGAATCTGTGCGCCGAGCCGCTGGAATTTCTCCGGGCCGCGCAAGAATTCGACGACCTCTTGCAGCTCATATTTGGCGTTTTCCATGTCGGCCACGTCCTCGAACGTGACGCGCATCTTGTTCTTCTCGTAGCGCTTGGCGGGGCTTTTGATGTAGTTGCTCAAAAAACCGCCACCGAGCGGATCGCGGAAACGCGAGAAGAACAAGAGAAACAGCACGCCGATGATCAGTAGCGTGGGCAACAGCAACAACATTAGGGACCCGAACCAAGCGCCACGATCTTCCTCTTGTGAGAACTGTACCCCTTTTTGGCGCAGCTCCTTGATCAGCTCGCCGCGATCCTCGACGACGGGAACCAAGGTCGTGAACTTGCCATCGCTGGCCTTGACCTTATAAGGTTCCTCTGCCGCCTTCTTACGGATTTCCTCGTCGTCCTTGAGCTGGCCCGTCAATGTTTCCGTGCCGCGAAACGTCACCTTCTGAATCCAGCCTTTTTGCAGCATGTCCAAGAAGGTGCTATAGTCCACGGTGCGTCCAGGGCCGAGTGGGTTGATCAGCACCATGCCCACCACGGCCGTGGCCAGAATCACCAACCAAATCCAGCTATTGGGCATCACCGGATTGGTTCGGCGACGGGACGGACCATCATTATTATCTTTTTTGGGTGGTTGTGGCGGTGATTGACGCGGCGGCATGGAACTTCCTCAACTCGATGCGAACGAATCCACGGCGGCACGAACGGCGTGGTACGTGAAGGCACGCTTTAGGATAGCAGAACCCCGACAACCTGACTACCGAAGCTGCGGCTTTCCACGCGAAGACCGGAACATTTCTGTATTCGGAACACGGAGAAAAATGGTTCTGGTTTTAGAGGGGCATGATCCCCCTCTTTGATATTGTAGGCTTTGAAAGGGGCGCGGGGGTGGTTTGACGAAAAAAACTTCGCGCCGAAAGTTATCCCCGCAGGGGAGCGGCTCACCGTGAGATTCCCCAGCATCGGGACATACCCCGGCCTTCGCGCGCGAATTTCGGATCAGTTCCCAAGAAACTCGCGAGTATGACGTGTCATGTTTTGGAGAAAATGGACATTCTGGTGGCAGCAACCGGAACCCGCGCTGGCTCATTGGCAAGTCATCTTGTACACGCGCCAAGGGTGCCACCTGTGCGAGACGGCGCACCAGCAATTGCAAGCCTACCAGCGCCGCTGGCGTTTTGCTTTGCGCGTTGTCGATATTGACACGGACGCGGAACTGGTCCAACGCTATGACACTCAGGTACCGGTGGTGGCCGTCAATGGCAAAGTCCGTTTCCGCGGCGCCATCAACCCGGTTTTGTGGCGGCGTTTGTTGGTGGCGGAAGGCGCGCCTTCGGCGCGCCCGCTCAACGAGGATCACTGATTACTGCCCCAGCTGGCGCGTGACCAATTGGCGGGCGACACGCAGGGCGTCGGCGAGCTTGGCGGGGTCTTTGCCGCTGCCTTGGGCCATGGTGGGTCGGCCCCCCCCTTTGCCATCGACAACTTGGAGGGCTTCCTTGAGGAGATTGCCGGCGTGAACCCCTTTGGCCACTAGGTCATCGGTCGCGCCGGCCACCATGCCGACCTTGCCATCCTCTTTCCAGCCGAGCACGACGACGGCGCTGCCGGCCTTGGCGCGGAGCCGGTCCACTTGCTGTTTCATTGGCTCATCGGGGGCGGGCGGCATCTCGCCGACGATGATCTTGGCCCCCTGCACGGTCTCCGCCTGGTCGAGTAGCTTGTCGGCGGCCCCTTGCAGATCGGCGGCGGCTCCTTTTTTCCGTTGTTGTTGGAGTTTCTTGATCTCTTCTTGCAGGGCATCGAGACGTTTGGCCAACTCCTCCGGCTTGCAGTTGAAGCGCCCGGTCAGGTCCTCGACGACCGCCGCCAACCGTTGCACTGCCCGCACCGCCTCACGGCCTGTCACCGCTGTGACACGGCGTATTCCTTTGCCGACCGCCTCTTGGCCGGTGATCTTGAAGAAGCCCGCCTGGCCGGTGTGCGTCAAATGGGTGCCGCCGCAAAATTCGACCGAGTGTTCCGGCGTGACCTCGTCTGGCTGGGTCGCGCCGATGAGCAGCACGCGCACCGGATCGGGGTATTTCTCGCCGAAGACGGCCCGCACGCCGGGAATCTTCTTCGCTTCCGCCAACGGCAGCACCACCGGCGTCACCGGCAAGTCAGCGTAGATCTTCTCGTTGACCAAGCGTTCGACCTCGACCACTTCCGCCGCCGTCAGCGGGCCGGTGTGGGCGAAGTCGAAGCGCGTTTTCTCGGCATCGACGAGGGAGCCTTTCTGTTCGATATGGTCCCCCAGCACCTTGCGCAGCGCCCAGTTGAGCAAGTGGGTGGCGGTGTGATGGCGCATGGTGTGGGGCCGGTCGCCGCCGACTTCCAACACCGCCGACTGGCCGACCGCGATGGTCCCTTCCGCGACTCGGCCGATGTGCAATACGCTGTCGCCGAGCTTTTGCGTGTCCTCGACCTCAAAGGCGCCCGTGGCCGTGCTGATGGAACCGGTGTCGCCGACCTGTCCCCCTTGCTCGGCGTAGAAGTTCGTGACATCGAGCAGCAAGGCGGCTTCATCCCCAGCTTGCAAAACACCGCTGCTGCTGACCGTGTTATCCCGCACCCAGCCGACAATTTGAGCGTTGGCGCGCAGGCCGCCGTATTTGGGGGAATCGTCGGTTTTCGGCAGCTCGCCCGTGACGGCGGTGATGACGATTCGTTGGCGTTGATCGGAAAGCCGGCGGTGTTTTTCCATCTCCTCGTCATATTCGAGACGATTCACTTTCAAACCCGATTCCGCCGCCATCTGTTCTGTCAGATCGATGGGGAAGCCGTAGGTGGTATGTAGGTTGGCCGCATCGACGCCGGAGATGACACCCCCTTTTTGCTTCGCCTTTTGGACGGCGTCGTCATAGTGTTTCAAGCCGCGCTGAATCGTCTTGAGGAATTCCGCTTCCTCGTCCCGGATGATGTCGGCCGTTTCTTGCGGCTGGCGCCGCAGCTCTGGGAACGCTTCCCCCATTTCCCGCACCAGCACTGGCACCAGCTGGTAAAGAAATGGCTCACGCAAGTCAAAATACTGATAACCGAAGCGCACCGCCCGGCGAATGACACTGCGGAGGACGGCATTGCGCTTCTTGTTCCCCGGCCGCGCGCCGTCGGTGATGGCGAAGGTCGCCATGCGCAGATGGTCGGCGATGACGCGAAAACCGACGTCGCGCATGTCATCCAACTTGCCACCGTACTTCCTGCCGACCCGCTCGCCCATCGCGTCCAGGATCGGCGTGAACACATCCGTATCGTAATTGCTATCCTTGCCTTGCAATACCGCCGTGATGCGCTCGAAGCCCATGCCAGTATCGACGTGCTGGGCTGGCAGCGGCGTCAGTTTCTTGGTCTCGTCGCGGTTGTATTGGATGAAGACCAGGTTCCAGATTTCGATGACATCCGCTGTCCCTTTATTGACTAACTGGCCGCCGCGTTTGTCTGACGTCTTGTCATAGTGAATCTCCGTGCAGGGACCGCACGGTCCGGTTTCGCCCATTTCCCAGAAATTGTCCTTCTTGTTGCCCCAATGGATGTGGGACGGGTCAATGTCGGTGACGGTCCGCCAGAGCTCGCGCGCCTCGGTATCTGGTTCCAGGCCTTGTTCTTTGTCCCCCTCGAAGACGGTGGCGTGCAGCCGGCTTTTGTCCAGGCCCCATTCCTTCGTCAGCAGCTCCCACGCCCAGGCAATCGCTTCCTTCTTGAAGTAATCGCCGAACGACCAGTTGCCAAGCATCTCGAAGAAGGTGTGGTGATAGGTGTCCTTGCCCACGTCGTCGAGGTCGTTGTGCTTGCCACCGGCGCGGATGCACTTCTGCGTATTGACCGCCCGCTTGTAGGGGCGCGAGCCGGTGCCGAGGAAGACATCCTTGAACTGATTCATCCCCGCGTTGGTGAACAGCAACGTCGGATCATCCCACGGCACCACGCTCGACGACGGCACCAACGTATGGCCATGCTTGTGGACAAAGAAATCGAGGAACTGCTGCCGAATTTCATTCGCGGTACGCATTGACGATTCTCAAACTAAGCCTTCGGGCGACCCTTTGATCAGGCGGAAGGAGAACGGGTAGCGATACGGCTCCCCATTTTTCGCCTTCATGCCAGCGATCACCGCCATGATGATACTATAAAGAACGGCGGCAAACAGGGTCAGGAAACCGAGCAAAATAAATAGCAACGGAATACTGACTAAGAGATAGATAAAGATATTGAGCTGAAAGTTCAGGGCTTCCTTGGCTTGCTCCTCGACGTACTTCGATTGCTCCCCTTTGAAAACCCAAATGAGCAACGGCCCCAGGAACGGCAAACCCAAGACACAAAGCGTGGCGATGGCGGATAGATGAGCGAGCATGGCCCACTGCTTATCCTCCGCGGACAACGTACCAGCAACAGCTTCCAGCGACGGCGGCGCAGACGTGGCATTCGGTGAGGACATGATGGGACTCCTCGTTATGCAAAGACCAAGAAATTTGGAAAGGATTGGCCATATTGTGGCTCGTTCCAATCGAAGAATCAATGGGCTAGATCAAGAAAAATCAACCAACCGAACCATCGGGTTTTCCACCCTCCTTGTCCCGGATCCGCACGGTGGATGTGCGAAGTCGCCCGCCCACACGGCGGATGCTGACGATTCATAGTCTCTATCATGTCGGAAATCGGATAGGGGCAAGGCGTTCCATCACGTCCCATACGCTGATTTCAGGGTAAGCCGTTTGCCGCGTTTGGTCCCAAACTTGCAGGATGTTCCAACAGAGGCAAGAAACCGTCCACCCCAGGTGGGGGGTGGATCAGGAAGCGCATGACCATTTCAAGGTGCTCTTGGAGTCGATCCGTTCCGCTAAGGCTTTGTCTCCCACGTGAACGGATGAGAAGCCAAGAAGAAAGCGAGAAGGAGGTGCGTCATGTTCGGCATCGTACCGTGGCGGAAAAAAGAAGAACGGCTGGCGATGATGCCAACCCTGCGTCGTGACTGGGAGAGGTTGATGGACCGAGTGTTCGGCGATTTCCTCATTCCGATGGAAACCGAGCTGCTGCCGGAACGTTACTTCTGGGCCGTCGATGAAGAGGAAACGGACAAGGAATTCATCGTGCGCGTGGAGCTTCCAGGTTTCGAGGTGGCGGAAATCACGCTGGAAGCGCGCGACAACTACTTGCTGATCCGGGCGGAACACAAGGAAGAACCGAGAAAGGAGGAAAAAGAAGGAAAGGTGAGAGCCTGGGAGAAACGTCGATTTGAACGGATGCTCTCCTTGCCGGCCGGCGCGGATGTGGCCAAGGCCGAGGCTTGCTATCGAAACGGCGTACTGGAGGTGCGGCTCCCCAAGACCGAGGAAGCCAAGGGGCGGCCGATCCCCGTCAGCACGGCGTGAGTGGGGGACCGATGACTTCGATAGTCGAATGGTCCCGTGCGGATCGTGATATTCTTCCGGGCCGCGACCGTCCGGGAGCGGGGAAACCGCTCCTGGATGACCGCAGCCCGGACCCTGTGGATTGCTCGAGCGCGCGGATTCACGGCGGATCGTAGCCGCCGGGGTGCCAGGGGTGGCAACGACAGATGCGGCACACCCCCTTCCAAAAGCCGCGCACCGGCCCGTATTTTCGCACTGCCAAGATGAAGTATTCGCTGCAACTGGGCTGGAAACGACAAGCTGGTGGCAACAGGGGCCGAAGAACGTATTGATAGGCGCGAACCGAAACCACCAAAGCCCAGATAGACAAACGGCTCAGCCAATGGCGTGGTGGATCGGTCATGAGGACGACTCCTCTCGTCGCAAGCGGCGGGCCAGCTTCCCCACCAGCAGGGGTAGGACTTGTTTCAACTCCTCCAGCGTCGGTTCTTGGGCGCCGCGCGGCACCAAGACGATGTCCAACCCGACCGGCATATCCACTTTGGTCAGTCGGAAGGCTTCCCGATACAGCCGCCGCAAGCGATTGCGCTGAACCGCCCCCCCGACTTTGCGCGACACCGACAAGCCCAGGCGATTATGAGACAAGCCGTTCTCCCTGCCATAGATGATCAGGAAATCGTTGCTCACCGAACGCCGCCGAGCGAAGACTTGCTGAAAGTCTTGCGGCCTCTTGATGCGCTCGTGCGGTCGCAAGGTGCGACGGGGTGGGGGGTCGGGAATCATGGATCAAGAGGAAGTAGCTCCCCTTCTCGCTAAACGTGTTGGATTCACCAGCCAACATCCGCGCGCGGGTTATGGGGGTGGAGGCGGGCAAACTCCTCGATCAGTTGTCGGCCGCGCTCGTCAATCTTGGGGGGAACGGCGACTTGAATTTCGATGTACTGATCGCCGCCGCGAATCCCCTTGCCGCGTAGCCGCAACCGTTTGCCGGTCGAAGTGCCAGGCGGAATGGTCACGGTCAATTTGGTTCCCTCCAGAGTAGGCACATCGACCTTGGTTCCCAACACGGCCTCGACTAGTGAGATCGGCACTTTCAGAATAATGTCATTACCATCCCGTTGGAAGTAGGGGTGCGGCTCGATGTGCAGCTTGAGCAACAGGTTGCCGCCGCCGGGGGCCTGTCCTTTCAAGCGCAGCTTCTGTCCCTCTTGGGCGCCTTCCTGGATATTTACGTCCAGCTGCCGGCCGTTGACATTAAGGCTCACCTTCCCCCCCAAGGCGGCGGTTCGGAACGGAATGGTCACTTCACTTTCCATGTCTGGAGCTTCGGGAGACGGTTGGGGACGAGCGCGGCGACCAGCGCGGCCAAAACCAGGCCTTACCTCTTGGCCGAAGATGTCGCCGAAGCCCCCCGTGTCGCCGGTGAATTGGCGGAGAATTTCTTCTAGCTGGCTTTCGTCGATGGTGCCGCCCCCGCCGCCGGGTCCCCAGCGGAAGGTCTGCGTATATGGTCCCCCCCCCCCGCCGAAGCCCCCGAACCCCGCCCCTGGCTCCGCCGTGCCGAAGCGGTCGTAGTTGGACCGCTTGGTTTTGTCACTTAGCACGTCATAGGCTTCCTGCACTTCCTTGAACTTCTGCTCGGCTTCCTTGTCGCCCGGGTTGCGGTCGGGGTGATATTGCCGAGCCAACTTGCGGTAGGCCTTGCGGATGTCTTCTTCATTGGCATCCCGTTTCACGCCCAGAATGTCATATAAATCACGCGGCATGATGATTGAACCCTACTCCCTTCATGACACACGATCTCCCTATCACCTTAGATGCGCCGAATCAAGTAAACGATTCGCGGCGGCGCGGCGTTCGGGTTGCGGTCGTGGATACTTTCATTCTATATCATTGCCGGTCGCGAAAACGCCAATTCCGAACTTCCCGTTGTCCTTGTGCGGGTTCATGATTCCGCGCCCGCGCTCATCTTCCACGCGGTCCATTTTTTCGTTTGGTTTTCCCTGTCCCTGCCCTGCCGCCGCTGGTAAGATAGTGAAATCGTGGCATCCGCTGGCTCTCCTACCCCCTTGTCGAATTCGCTGCCTGCCGATGTGTTTTGCGTATGAGCCATTTTGCTGACCGTTTGACTGAGGCCGTGCGCCAGAAAGGGAACGCTCTGTGCGTGGGTCTCGATCCGCGCTGGGAGCAGTTGCCGGCGGAGCTGCACGCGCGGCACGGCGGCACGTTGCGGGGGGCAGCCACCGCGGTTGAGGAATTTTGCGCGCGGGTTCTTGATGTGGTGGCGCCGCTGGTGGCCGTGATCAAGCCGCAATGTGCCTTCTTTGAGCTGTATGGGCCGGCGGGCTTGCGCGCGTTGCGGCACACGCTGGCCAAGGCTCGGCGGCTGGGGTTAGTGACGATCTTGGATGGCAAGCGGAATGACATTGCCTCGACCGCGACCGCCTACGCCGACGCTGCCTTCGCGGGGGTCACGCTGGCGGGCCGGTCGCGTCCGGTCTGGGATGCCGACGCCTTGACGGTCAATCCCTACTTGGGCCGCGACGCCATCGAGCCGTTCTTGGCCAGCGCCCGCCGGGCCGAGCGCGGCTTGTTCGTCCTGGCGCGGACCAGCAATGCCGGCGCGGGCCTGTTTCAGGATTTAGTCTGTGATGACAAGCCGCTGTTCCTGCATGTGGCCGAGGCGGTGCGCGCCTGGACGCGCGAGCACCGGGGGCAGTGCGGTTATGGTGACGTGGGAGCGGTCGTGGGAGCGACCCATCCCGACGAACTCGCGGCGGTCCGTCGCGCGGTGCCGGAGGCCATTTTCCTGGTCCCCGGTTACGGCGCTCAGGGGGGCAGCGCCACCGACGTGGCCGCCGCTTTTCATAACACGGGCCTGGGAGCGATTGTCAACAGTTCGCGCGGCCTCACCGCTGGTTTCCCCCCCAGCGAAACGGAGTGGGAAGCCCGCGTCGAAGCCGCCACCCGCGCCGCCATCGCCGATCTCCGCCAAGCCACCCCCATGCAGGCGCTGGGGAAGAAGTTAGAAGTTAAAAGTTAGAAGTTGGAAGTGATAGGATAATGGTTGTGCGGTATCCGAGGGTGGTTTTGGCTGGGGATTCAGCGGACCGTTTTCGCGGAGGGTAAACGCATGTCGGCCCACTTGCGCCAGTTGCTGGATCAGTTTGACGCCACGCTGCCGTTGGCGCGGGCCAGCACCATTCCCAGCTCGTGGTACACCGACGCGGAATGGTACGAGCTGGAACGGCGGGCACTGTTCGGCAACGTCTGGCAGGCGGTAGCGCGATGCGAGCAGCTCCGCGAGCCAGGGTCGTACCTCACCTGTGATTTGGCCGGCGAACCGCTCGCCCTGGTCACGGACGCGGCGGGAACGACGCGGGCTTTCTCCAACGTCTGCCGGCACCGGGCGGGGTTGGTGCTGACTGAGCCGGCGGGGCAGGTCACGAAATTACGGTGCCGTTATCATGGTTGGACCTATGATCTGACGGGACAGCTGCGCGGCATGCCGGAATTTGACGGCGTGGAGAATTTTTGCCGCGCGCAACATGGGCTGGTGGAATTGGCGTTGGCACGCTGGGGGCTGTGGTATTGGGTCCACGTCGCGCCGCCGACGCTGCCGCTGAGCGCTTTCCTGGCCCCCTTGCCAGAGATGCTGCCGCTGGCCGAGCTGGAGCCGATGCGCTGCGTGGATCGGCGTTGCTATGTCATGGATTGCAACTGGAAGGTGTTTATCGACAATTACCTGGATGGTGGTTATCACGTCAACACCGTGCATCCGGGATTGGCCAGCGTGCTCGATTACCAGGAGTATCGCACGCGGGTCTTTGAGTATTGCAGCATGCAAAGCAGTCCGGTCCAGCCCCCCAACCGGGATGATGCCGAGGCAGTCTTCACCAGCACGGTACGGGCGGGTAAGCAAGCGGCCTACTGGTGGATCTTCCCGAATTTCATGATCAACATGTACGAAGGCTTGATGGATACCAACCTCGTGCTACCGTTGGGACCGGAAAAATGCTGCGTGATCTACGATTTCTTCTTCACCAACACGGAAGGCGAGGAAACGCAACGCTTCATCGCCGATAGCATGGCTGTCACGCATCAGGTGCAGATGGAAGACCAAATCATCAGCGAGGAAGTGCAACGCGGCCTGCGCAGCCGATTGTATCGAAGCGGCCGGTTCAGCGTGCGCCGCGAAGAGCCGGTGTACCATTTCCAGCGCCTGTTGGCCCGCTGGTTGCACGACGGATTGCAGCAAGGCCAAGACGATTGAGATGACACCAAATTGTTGATGCGGGGCCGATGTGATAGAATAGCGCTCGCCGTCCATTACCGATGGATATGAAACTATTCCGCCGCTGTTTCCGATCAGAAGTGAGAACCTACGACCATGACGGATGAACATCAAAGTCAAGAAGATCATTGGCGTGCCTTGGCCATTCAACTCGGTCTGGAGCCGGAGCCAGAACCGCCACCAGCGCCGCCCGCTGTTGAAGTGGAAATCGAGAAGAAAGTAGAAACTACGTTCTTCATCGAGACCGCCACGGTGCCTGAGTTGGAACCGGAAATAGTCCTGGAAGAAGCGCCGCCACCGCCATCACGGGGCCGGCGCCGGCGTGGCACGCCCCGCATGGCAGAGCCGGTCGCGGTGAGCGAGGCCGCCCCGCCGCTAGAACCAGAAACGCCCCTGGAAGCGGAGGCGCCAGAAGTAGCGGAAGTGCTCGAAACGCCGATGACAGTGCCGGACGAGTTGGAACCGGAGTTGGAAGTGGAATTAGAGGAAGAACTCGCCGCCTTTTTGGAAGAGATCGAAATTCCAGAACCGTCTTCGCAGCGCGGGCGGCGGGGCCGGCGCTCCGACAAGAAACCGGCGCCACGCCGCGAAGCGCCACGCCGGGCCGAACCCGTGGCCCAGGAAGCGCCGCCCACCGAGGAGGCCGAGGCGGAAGCCGAGACGCCCCCGCGCGGACATGGCCGTCCCCGCCGCGGTCGAAGCAAGTCCGCTCCAGCCCCCGCCCCGAAAAAGAAGGAAAAAAAGGAACCCGTCGAGGAAAACATCGTGGTTGCCGGCGGGGAAGATGAAGATGAAGACATGCGGATTTTCGATAATTGGAATGTTCCTTCATGGAATGAGCTGATCGCATCCTTATATCGTCCCGAACGCTAACCCCCGCCAAGCGCGAGCTGGTCGGAAGTGGATGGGAATGATCCATCGGAAAACTTATTCAGCACGACCCGTGGGGCACGTTGCCAACGTGTCTGGGCACCTTGGAAACATGCTCCACAGAGTTTGTCGGCCTCGCAGCCGGTGGTATCCAATCGAGGGAGAGGCGAGAAATTCATTCTCACATAAAATGGATTATTGCATTCCATGCTCATAGTTATAACCTGGGATATAGGGGGGTGGGGTGGAATGGAGCAATGAAAGGGAATGATGGTAACAATGCTTCCATTATATCCGCCGCATCAGTTCCATGTCTAGCTCAAATACTAAACATGTGTACTGATAGCTGGAGACAGGCTTCTACCCACGCCGTTGGGGCGTTCGAAACAGAGGGCAGGTGATTCATCATGGCCGACGCGGTAATTGAGATTGTTGGACCGAAGGATTTAGACGTCATCGTCGATTTGTTCAACCAAATTTTTCGTCCGCCGCGCGACGAGGAGTCGTTCCGCCGGCGCTTTCGGGGACGCTACAACATCTTGCAGATGATCGCGCGCATCAAGGATCAGCCGGTGGGCTTCTTCCTGGGATTCGAGCTCAAGCCGACCATCTTCTTCGCCTGGTTCTTTGGCGTGCTGCCCGACTACCGGCGGCAGGGGATCGCCTCGCAGCTCCTGGAAGCCGTCCATAGCTGGGCCCAGCAAAACGGTTACGAATGGGTGCGTTACGAGTGTCACAATCAACACCGGCCCATGCTGCACCTGGCCATCTCCCAAGGTTACGATATCGTTGGCATTCGCTGGGACCCGGATCGGGCCGACAACTTGGTCATCTTCGAGAAAGCCTTGTGAGATTCGCGGGACGTTGGGCGCGGAACCGCGTTCACTCTCGACTGGATGACGTGAAATGGACGCGCGAATATGGCGCCGGTTGCTTGCGGATCGACAAATAATAGCAGGCCATTTGCCGGATGGTGGGGCTGGGGTCGTTGCGGGCCATCTGTTCCATGCGATCCGTCAGGTCCACTATGGTTTGTTCGGCGGCAGCGCGGAGGGCGGCGGCGCGCACGGCTGGCTCGGCGTCGTGGCTAAGGTGTCTGAGCCAAATGCCCGGCTCCAGGTCATCGCTTTGGAACAAGCCCTCTAACACTTGCAGCCGCCGTAACGGTTGCGGATCAGTCAACAGTCGGCCACGCTTGAGATGTTCCTCGCGCAGACCCCGTTTCAGACGCAGCGCCGCTTCGCACAACCGGCGGACTTCCGGGTCAGCATCGTGCAGCCAGTGCAACAGCTCTTCGGTCCGCATCACTTCCGGAGCCGGTCCCACCGCCAGGATGGCCGCTTGACGCACTAGCGGTACCGGGTCGTTCAGCAACGGGACTACTTGTTCGAGCATCGCCAATCGCGGTTGCATGGCCAGATGGAGCGCGTGCAGGCGGCAATCCACATCCTCGGCCCGCAGACAAATCTGCGTCAGCTCTCGGCACGCGCGCCGCACCTCGTCCCGCTCCGTCACTTGCGTCAACTGCTCGGCCAATCGCAACGCCTTAGCACGCAGGATCGGATCGGAGAGTCGGCAGGTGGCGGCCACGATTTGGCTGGCGCTGCGCAGGGTGGCATCCTGGACCCCTGATTGCTCGACTAGGTGGGACTGAATTTCCAAGGTGCTTTGTTGCCCTGGCTGGCTCAAGCGTGGGAAAATCCGCGCTAGCTCGGCGGCCAACTCGGCCACGCGCGGATCGGTAGGACCCCAAGCGTCGATCAAAGAGACGAAGGCTGTGCGAACGTTGATACATACTTGGGAGCGCTCGTCGCGCAAGCAGCTCAGCAAACGCGGCACGGCGGCTTGGTCCAAGGACGCCACGCGCTCGGCCCAGATGGCGTTGTTCTCAGGGTCGGCATGTGCCAAGCGATACACGGTGTACCAGGCCCGCAAGGCCTGGTACTGCCAGCCGCCGACCGCCAGCGTGCCCCCCACTAGCAGCAGGCCTATCAGCAACCACTTACGACGCCATAGAAATAGGGGGTTCATTGACTCTTTTTCCTGGCCGATGCCTTGTGTCGATGCCCTTCCCGCATTCCAGCGGGCCAGCGTTATAGGCCAGAAACCGCTTCGGCCACAAGAGCAATCGCGCCGCCGCACTGCCTCAAACAGCACGGTGGATTTGGCCAACGCCTTACCCCGTCCACTCCATGTATCCCTAACTACCTCTTCATTGGATATGGTCGAAATTTCCTGAGAAACACACACATCTCCCAAAATCCCTAACGGCTGCCCCCGTCGTGTTTCGATGAATAAAAGGGAACAGAGATCAGAAGTCAGAAGTTTCTTTCCTGGCTACTGCTAACTGACAACTGACAACTGCTAAAAGACTTTCGTGAGCCGTGAGGTGGTGGATGACCGGCCAGTTAATCCGTGGAATATGCGGCATGCTCTTGTTGTTGGTCTGGGGAGAATTCCTCCCGTTCGTCTGGGGCCAGCCACGGACGACGGAGGCGAACTGGTCCTGGGAACGGGGCCCGAAGCAGGCCACCGGAACCTTGGGCTTGCCCTGGCAGGAGCTGCCGGTCGCGGTCCGTGAGGAAGTGCGGCGGGTAGTGGACAAGCCGACCTTGTTCGTGCAAGGCCCTGCCGAGGAATTCATCGGCTGCCCCAAGATGTATCACTGGTTACTCGACCATCCCGACCGGGCGGCCCAAGCCTGGCATCGACTGGGAACCCCGGTGTTGTGCATTTGCAACCAGGGGAACGGCCAGTTTTCCTGGTCGGATGGCCAGGGAACGGATGTACGTTGGCAGACCGTGTACCGTGCTGGCGGCCTGCGCGTCTGGTACGCGGAAGGGGCGGGTCGGCCCGGTTGGATGCTCCCCACCGTGACGGTCCGCGCCGTCGTCGTGCTGCGCCACGATGAACGACCGCTGACCGATGGTGTCTGCCGTCTGGGACATCAAGCCGACATGTTCGTGCAAACCGACAGTAAGACCGCCAAGATTCTCGCCCGCCTACTTGGACCATCGATCCCGCAATATGCCCAAGAAGGATTGGCTCAGATGGAGTTTTTCTTTTCCGCTCTGGTCCGCTACTTTGATCTGTATCCCGAAAAAGCCCCTTCGTTATTGCTCGACGACCGCCGCTCGAATTCTCTCTTGGAACCAACTCCGCCCGCGACCGGCGTTCTCCAACCATTGCACTATGGGACAGGTTCCATGCCCTGAAGCGAGAATTACCTGTACCCCAGCCTGGATTGTCAATGACCCATCGCCACGAATTGTCACAAGGGAGTGAGTCGCTGCCAGGTCATCTTTCTTTTCCACTCCAGGTTCATTACCCGCGCGGGTATCAGTGGGGGCATCGCTTTGTTTCGCGTCTTGCTCCGATGTATTTGGGATACTTCATCCCCCCGATCCTATTCGTGGCGGCCGCCTTGGTGGCCTACATCACCATCCAACGCCTGCTGACCACTCTGGATCGGGAGCAACACACGCAGATGGTGTTGGCGAAAGTGTTTGAACTCAAGGAAGGAATTACCCGCATGTCGGCGGATAAGTGGAGCCATCACCGGAGCATGGCAGTTGCTTTTCCCTGATCCTACCGCGTCATCCGCCAGGCTCGGCAAATGGTTCCAAAGAATCCGCTCTGCCGAACATAAGCGGTGCGGCTCTTGTATAGTCCAATTCTCTGCATCAGGCGAGGACTACCACTGCAACCAGGCAATCCAGAATACGCCTCCCAGAATGAGCACGCCAGCCGCCAACCGCCGGCCAAAGTCCTGCTCGTGGAAAAACACCCGACCGCCGATGATGGATAGCAGCAGCGACAAGCGATGGATGCCAACTACGTAGGGGGCTTGGAGGTATTGCAACGCGGTCAACTTAGACACCATGAAAGCAACTTCCAGGACGCCCCGGACCAGCAGTGCTTTCCGCTCGACCCGCAGGGCTTGCAGGCGGTCGCGGCGGCGAACGACCAGGGGAAAAAGAAACACCGCCGACAGCAACGTCATGGCGAAGCCCGCGAAGACGGGGGTTCCTTCTTGAACCGCCAGACGGTCGAAACACGAATTGAGGCTGAAAAACAAGGCTGCCCCGCTGGCCAATAAGATGCTCTTTTTCTGCTCCCGCCATCCCTGAGTGGACGGGCGATACACCAGCAGCAAACTCCCCCCCACAACCAAGAACATGGCAATGACAGCGGGTAGCGTGAGCCGATCTCCGGTGATCAAGGGGGAGGTAATTAACAAAAACAACGGGGATAGCGAGAAAAACGACGCCACCAGGGAAATATCACCGTGGGAGAAGGCGTGCATCTTCATCCCCTCGGCCAAGGTATCCGTCACGCCGCGCAGGAAGACCAATAGCAGAAATGTCAACGAGATGGAAATCGTCTCATGCCCCGACACGCCAAGGACAACCAAGACGAGCAGATAAAACGGCAGCGCGTACGCGAAGGAGGCATAAGTCGAAGCCGTCCCATCCAGCCGAAAGGCGAGCTTCTTACTCACCAAATCCTTGGTGGCCGACAACACCGCGCTCAACACGGAAGCCAGAAGTCCCATGATCCAAGTTCCAGGCCGTGACAGGAGGCGTGCCAATGCCTATTCACTGTTCAGATATAAGAATGACATTTTATCGGAGTGTCCATCTTCTTCGCCTCATTCCCCAATCCTATCGGCGCTGGCTCGACAAACAACCCGTGCTCGACGCTATTTAGCCGTCGGCTTAGAATGTTCCGTAAGCATGTCGCATCGGACCGCGCGACAAGGCAACAGACACCTCAAAGGGGCCCACTATCTAGGCATCCATCCTTCGGTGGGTCTCTGGGAGACCATTTACGTATGAACATCGAACAATCCGGGGCCTTCGTGGAAGTGTTCACTGTCGAACCAACGGCGGCTGGCCCTTTGGACGGCTTGACATTCGTTGTCAAGGATTTGCTGGACGTAGCGGGGCGACGGACTGGTTACGGCAACCCGACCTGGCGCGACACTCATCCGCCAGCGGCGGCGCATGCCGTGTGCGTCGAGCAACTGCTGGCGGCTGGGGCGCGGTGCGGGGGGAAGACCATCACCGACGAGCTGGCCTTTAGCCTGGTCGGGGAGAATCATTTTTATGGCACGCCGTTGAATCCCAAGGCGCCGCAACGCGTGCCGGGCGGATCGTCGAGCGGTTCGGCGTCGGCGGTGGCGTGTGGGCTGGCGGATTTCGCTCTCGGCTCGGACACCGGCGGCTCGGTGCGCGTGCCGGCGAGCAACTGCGGGCTGTTCGGCTTGCGTCCCTCTCATGGTCACATCTCATTGGCGGGGGTCTTGCCGCTGTCTCCTTCCTTCGACACGGTCGGCCTCTTCGCCCGCACTGCCGAGGTACTGGCGCGCGTGGCCGGGGTGTTGCTTGGTTGCGATGTGCCAGCTTCCTGTGACATCGGCACAGTGTACCTGCTGACGGATGCTTTCGCCTTGTGTGACGAATCGAGCCGACAAGCGTTGCAAGCGCCCGTTGCTTCCTTGCAGCAGCAATTCCCCGGCAAGGTGCGCGAAACGCCATTCGCCGCCATCGTCGCCGATCCCGCCGGCTCGGATTTGTACTATTGGTATCAAGAGGTCTTTCGCATCGTGCAATGGAGCGAGATTTGGAGCTGTTTGGGAAGCTGGATCACGGCGACGCGGCCCGAACTGGGGCCAATCGTGGCCAAGTCGTTTCAGTCGATCCAAGGGATCGACCGGCGGCGCCTGGGTGAAGCGGTGCGCCGTCGCGAGCGTTATTGCCGCCAGCTGGCCCACTTCTTGCAACCCAACGATATCCTGTGCCTGCCCACGGCTCCGACTCCCGCCCCGCTCAAGGGGACCGTCGGCGACCGCGAACAGACCGCCACCAACTACTACCCGCGCGCCCTGGCGTTGACGACCATCGCCGGCCTGGGCCGCCTGCCGCAAGTCTCCCTGCCGCTGGCCGAGTGCGACGGCGCTCCCCTGGGCTTGTCTTTCATCGCCGGGCACGGGCAGGATGCGTTGTTGCTGAGCATGGCGAAAGCGTTGACGCCCTGAGTCACAGCGTCCAATCCTTGAGCTTCAATCCCGGCACCTTGGCGAAATCCGCCACGTTGCGACTCAGCAACGTCGCTTGGTGGGCCAACGCGATGGCGGCGATCTGCAAGTCCTTGGTGCCGATACGGAGTTTCATGGAACGGAGTTGGTTATATTGAGTCGCGGCGGCGTCATCGAATTTTAAGACCATAAGCTGTCGGTAAACATCGACGTGCTTGCTCAATTTGGTATAGGCGAAGATGAGTTTCTCCGTGGTTTTAGCGCGGGAGAGTAACGCTAACCAACCGCGTGTTTGTTCCTCGTAGGTGATAATCGTTGTCGCTTTCTCAACGGCTGGGTCGAGGGCCAGGCGGGAGCGTAATCGATGCGCTTCCGTGTTACTTGCCTACTCCAACAAGGTCATGTGATCCGTATCGAAGACGATCATGGCGTTGCTTTCTTACGTTTTGAGGATTTGGGCCGAAACGACTCGCGCCATTCTCTTCCCAAACGCATCGCTTCCTCAAAATCGGGATCATTGGCAAAGGCGCCCCAAACTGTCTCCAACCAGGGATCGGAAACGGATGGAGCGGGTGGTTGATTCTTTTTTAATTGCTCCATCTCGGCTTCCAGAGCCGCCACACGGGCTTCCAGCGATTTTTTGGTCATGCGCTTTTCCCCTGTTCTTTTCAATGTGTTTTAGATTGTGATCGAAACGACTTCCGCCATTCCTGCCCTAAACGCATTGCTTCCTCGTAAATCGGATCATTAGCGAAGGTGCCGGCGATTTTATGCCACCACGATTCCGATTTCTTTTCTTGTGCTTCGACTTTTGCTTTCAACCACGCCACCTCCACTTCTAAGGCGGCAACGCGGTCTTCCAATTTGACAGTAGCCATGATCCCTCCCTTTCAACTAATCCTCGGAAACAGCGGCTTGACCTTCCCATCCTCCAGTTGGGCCAGGACGCGTAGGTCCTCGACTTGACGGGGATGGACGAACACATCCTCGAAACGCACTTCGTCCCACGACTGCGGAAAATTAAAGCTCTGATAGATCGTCTCCGCCGTGCGTGGCAAGAATGGCTTGAGTAAGATGGCGGCGCAGCGCAGCTGTTCCACCAAATCGTAGAGCACATGCTTGGCGGTCTCTTTATCGGTCTTGACCAGCTTCCAAGGTTCCTTGCGGTCGGCGTACTGGTTGGCCGGGTCGAGAATCTGCCGCCAGACGCGCTCCAACGCCTGGTTGTATTGACAGGCTTCGATGTGCTCCTCCACTTGCTGCACGGTCGTTTCCGTGTCGGTCTCGGTGTAGATGACGCCTGGCTCGCGCTCTGCCGTTTCGTGCAAGTGACCAGCGTAGTTCTTGGTGATCAATGTCACGCAGCGGCTAAACAGGTTGCCAAGATTATTGGCCAGGTCCGAATTGTACACGGACTCGAAGCGCTCCCAGTTAAAGTCTCCGTCGCCGGGAAAGGGACATTCGCGCAAGAAGTAATAACGAAACGCCTCGGAGTTGAACTTGGTGACAATGTCCATCGGCTCCACGACGTTGCCGAGCGTTTTGCTGATCTTGCCTCCTTTGTTATAGACAAATCCATGTCCAAACACCATGCGCGGCGGTTCCTCGTCGGCGGCCCAGAGCATGGCCGGCCATAGGGCGCAGTGGAAGCGCGTGATGTCCTTGCCGATGAAATGCATGTCCGCTGGCCACCACTCGCGGAAGCGGCCCTCATCCTGCCCGTAGCCAATGGCCGTGATGTAGTTCAACAGGGCATCGAACCACACATAAATGGTGTACTCCTCGTCAAAGGGGACCCGAATCCCCCACGACTGGCCGGAGCGCGTGATGTTGACATCTTGCAGTCCACTTTGCACCAAGGCCAAGACCTCGTTACGCCGGCTTTCCGGTTGGATGAAGTCGGGATATTCCTCGTAATGCTTCAACAATCGCTCTTGGAATTTCGACAGGGCGAAGTAATAGCAATCCTCACTCCGTTTTTCGGGAATGGTGTGATGGTTGGGACAGCGGCCATTCTCCAATTCCCGTTCCGTCTTGAACGCCTCGCATCCTTCGCAATACAGCCCTTCGTAGTTCCCCTTGTAGATGTGGCCATTGTCGTACACCTTCTGGATGAACTTTCGGCAGCCTTCATGGTGGCGTGGCTCGCTGGTCTGGATGAAATCGTTGTAGCTGATGTCCAGTGCTTGCCACACTTCCTGGAATTGCCGGGCCATGTCATCGCAGTAGTCCTTCGGCTCGCGGCCCAGCTCCGCCGCTCGCTTGGCCACCTTGATGGTGTTTTCATCGTTCCCCATGAGGAAAAAGACATCGTACCCCTCCATGCGGCGATACCGCGCCTGGACGTCGGCCCCCAGCTTCTCGAAAGCGGTGCCAATATGCGGCCGGCTATTGGGATAGTCAATGGCGGTCGTTAGATAAAAGCGAGCACGTTCAGCCATGGTTGTGATGTCCTTCATTTCCAGGGGAAAACGACGAATGATGCCTTCTTCTTAGCAAGAGAAGCGCCGATTGTCCGGGGTTCAGCCAACTTGTACAGGATACCGAAATTGGAGTAAAGTAGGGACAGCAAGAGCATTTTTTGGGCCATCACGAAGGGGAAAGCATGAAAGCCGTCATGCCAGTGGCATTTCCAGAGATTCTCGCCTGGCGCAAGCGCTCCGGGGCTGATCAATGGGATGAAATGTGGGAAGGAGTCCTACACATGCCGCCGATGCCGATTAATGAGCATCAAGACTTTGAATCGGATCTCGAAGCGTATTTGCGGGAGCATTGGGCCAAGCCGCTCAAAGCCGTTGTGCGCCATCAAATCAACCTGTCCTTGCCGGACGAAGAAGATTGGACGAAAAATTACCGCATCCCCGACCTATTGATGATGACCGCGGAACGGTACCGTCACATCAATCGCGGCGCCTATTGCGGTGGCCCCCCCAATGTCGTCGTCGAAATCCACAGTCCCGGTGATGAGGCCTACGACAAACTCGACTTCTATGCCGAACTAGGCGTACCAGAGGTCTGGATCATCAACCGGGACAGCAAGCAGCCTGATTTGTTTCTGTTGAAGAAAGGCAAGTACCGCAAGCAACGGGCGACGGCGAGTGGCTGGTTTCGCAGTCCCGAAACCGGCTTCGAGATGAAAGCCAACGGCGCGGGGAAACTGCTCATCCGCAAGATCGGCGACGAAAGCACGCAAAAAGAGTTGCCGGAAGAGTGATTCGATTACGTCAGGCGTTCGACCATCCGTGCCACGGCATCCCCCACTGCGGCGGTCGTGGCCGAGCCGCCTTGATCGACCGGCTTGATTTTTCCTTCCCCCAATACTTCCGTCACCGCCTGTTCGATCCGATCCGCTGCCTCTCGCAAGGCGGGCTGCTGGTGGCGCTGGCCGAGCCAATCGAGCATCATGGCCGCCGAGAGAATCGCCGCCAACGGGTTGGCGATTCCTTGGCCAGCGATGTCCGGGGCGGTGCCGTGGGCTGGCTGAAAAACGGCGTGGCGGTCGCCGATGTCCCCCGATGGCGCCATGCCCATGCCGCCAACCAACCCCGCCGCTAGGTCGGAAAGAATGTCGCCGAACATATTTTCGGTCACCAGCACATCGAACCGTTCCGGCCGCTGCACCAGGTACAACGCTTGGGCATCAATGTAGGTACGCTCGGCTTGGATGGTTGAATGCCGGGTGGCCACTTCATCGAACACCTTGCGGAAGAAAGCGTAGCTTTTGAAAATGTTCGCTTTATCGACGCAGGTGACTTTCCTCGCGGCATCCGTTCGTGAATGCCGGCGCTCACTGGCCAGGCGAAAGGCGAAGTCGCACACGCGCTGGATCCCTTTGCGTGTCATAATCAGCGTGTCGGTAGTCAACTCGTCGTGCAGCACAATGCCGGCGTTCTGCGCGGCGAACAGCCCCTCGGTTTGTTCGCGGATGAGGACCAAATCGATGTCGCCGGGCTGACGGTTGGCCAACGGTGTCCGCACGCCGGGATAGAGCTTGCAGGGACGCACGCCAGCGTACAAATCCAACAGCACGCGCAAGGTCACTTGCGGAATCAGCTCGGTGCCGTCGGGCTTGCGAATGTCAGGATGCCCCATCGCCCCCAGCAGCACGGCATCGGCGGCGCGGGCAGCTTGCACGGTGGCGGGGGGCAAATCGTCTCCGGTGCGGCGATAGCACTCCGCCCCGCAATCATACTCGGTCATTTGCAATGTGAAGCGATTGTCCCGGCGCTGGGCCGCCTGCAATACCTTCACTGCCTCCGCCGTGACATCGACGCCGATGCCATCTCCCGGCAAAACCGCGATGGTGAAGGACTGATAAGTTGTCATGGTTGGATGTCACCCGCCTTGTCTGAGGGACTTACTTGCCAATTTTTTCCAGCGCCAACGCGGCTGCTTGGCGAACCGTGGCCTTGTCATCCTTCAGGGCCTTGTTCAAAGCGGGGACGGCGGGCTTGGCGTCGGGACCGATCTGGCCGAGGACGTAGGCCGCCGCCCGGCGAACTTCCTCCTGCTTGTCGCCGAGGCTGTCAATCAGCGTTGGCATGACCGTGGCGGTGTGCTCGTCATCCACGGTCACGAGCACCTGAGCGGCGCTGACGCGCACGATGCCTTCCTTGTCTTTCAATGCCAAGCGTAAGTTAGGGATGATGTCCTTGGCGGCAGGCCCCATGCGGCTGAGAATCGCCGCCGTCGCCACGCGGACTTCCGTATCGGGGTCTTTCAGGCCGCTGGCGATCACGATCAGCAAATCCTTGTCCTCGACAGCGGGTTGTTCCAGGGCGAACAACGTGCTGATGCGCACGGAGCGTTCGGCATCCTGAAGGGCTTGCTTGAGCAGCGGTGCCAGCTGGCGGCGGTCGGTCTCGATCTTGACCAAGGCCCCGATGACGAAACCACGAATCTCCGGCTCGTCGTCGCGCAGGGCGGCGGATAGCGCGGGAAGGGCGTCCTTGGCCTTGGGGCCGATCTTGGCCAAAGCGATGCTGGCCTGCCGGCGCGCGATCTTGTCCTTATAACCCAAGGCGCTGGCCAGAGCTGGCACGGCGGTCGGCCCCATGTTTCCCAGCAGATTCGTTGCCATTTGCCGGATTTCTGGGTCCTGATCGTTCAAGGCTTCGATCAAGGCAGGCACGGCCTCTTGGTCGTCCGGCCCCAGCTCACGCAAGGTTCGCAACGCCAGCTGGCGTTGGCCCACGTCTTTGTCTTTGAGTTGGCGGAACAACTGCCGGACCTCATCGGCGTTGGGGCCGGCTGGCACGGCGTCCGCGATTCCCAACACCAGCAGAGCCGACGTCAGAATGAGTGCTTGTTTCATCGGAAGAGACCTTTCGGGTAGGCAGGGTAGGTGGGTGGGGTAGGACGAACATCTCCCCCAGTTTAGCAAACCAGCGCGGGAAACCGAAACGATTATCCTAACTTTTTCCAAGCCAGTCGCGCCAAGGCCCGATCACAGGTGGGGGCTAAGCGATCCGCCAGCAAAGCCATGGCCACGGCCGTGATGGCGCCGGCGTACACATCCAACGTGTAGTGCGCTCGCAAGGCCAGCACGGTGACAATCTCGAATAGGGCGATCAGCACGCCGAGTGGAATCAACCAGCGCCGGCCGGAGCGGGCCAATTCAATGGCCCCATAGACCGCCAACGCCGTGTGGCCGGAGAAGAACAGGTCATTGGCCACGGAATAGGTCACGAGCAGCGAAGGGAAGCCCGGCTCGCGCCAGATCATGCCCGCCGGCGCCGGCAACACGCACAGCACCTGGGCCAACTGCCGTAAGGCAAACAGGGGAATCAAACCCAAGATCGGGCGGATCGTCGGTCCAAAGATGCCCCACGCCAACAAGAAGATACTCAGCGAATCGATGACTGCCGAGCTAACGATCAGCAAGGCGTTGGCGGCGGCGGGATGGTCGCTGAGATAGTGATGCACCGGCGCCAGCCCCATTAACAGGGCATCGCCGCGTGTCAGCTCTTCGCCCACCACAGGGGCCAACGTGAACCCGCGTTGGCCAATCAGCGCCTGCGTCCAGAACCAAGCGACCAAGGCCAACACCACGATCACCCCCCGAATCAGCATGGGCGGACGGGCCGGCGCGGAATCGGAGGCGGTCGTGTCCGAGGACTGGTTTTCCTTCATGGCGGTGAATCCCATGTCTGAATGGATGAAAAAAGTTGCGTCGGGATGGTGAGAGATTATGGACCGTGGGAGCATTTCCGACAAGAGAAGAGTTGACGGAAGCAAACGTATGGTGCGGATTCGCTCTATTTGGTCGGCATAGAATGATTTTCGGATGCCTGAATTGGGCACGTCCGGATCTGTGGGAACCCTGGGGAGCAACCCCCAAGGTGACCCGGCAAGGAAAGAAAACTGCCAAAATGGCAAGGGGAAAGCCAATCCTGGTCCCGCCGACAGCGTTGTTTACGCTGCTTTCTGTTTGGCTTTGGGTTGATGCTTCCAGCGGCGGTGCAGCCAGAGATACTGTTCGGGATGGCGGCGGATGAGCCGTTCGAGGGCGGCGGTGTAGCGCTGGGTGATGGCCCGCGCGGCATCGGGTCGGCCTTCATATTCCTCGGGCAGGATCACGTCTTCGATGTAGGCACGATAGTGCATCGGTTCCGCCACTCGCGCGCTGCCCCCCACCACGAGCGGCACGCGATGTTCCAACGCCAACAGGGCGATGGCCTTGTGCGTCGAGGCGGGGCGGCCGAAGAACTCGACGTACAGCCCCCGTTGGCCGGCGTCCTGATCGGCCAGCGTGGCCAAGACGCCGCCGGAAGCCAACACCGCTTCGATGGTGTCAAAGTCCCCTTTCTTGGCCAGAATCTTCTGCCCCGTCGCCTCGCGGAAGCGGCGGATGTAGCGATCCAGATACGGATTGTCAATCGGCCGGGCGATGGCATGAATTTTGAAGCCGAGCAAGGGAACGATGTAGCCGGCCAATTCCCAATTCCCGAAATGCCCCGTGACGATCATGATGGAACGCCCGGACAACAGGCAATCCATATACCGCTGGGCGTGAATCGGATCGGAAAACTCGGTGTACCGCCGCCAGTTGCCAACATGAAAAATCCGGGGCAGATAAACAACCTCGACCACCAACCGGCAGAAGTGGCGATAGACTTCATAGACCAACCGCTCGCGCTGGGCTTCGCTCAGCTGGGGAAAAGCGTGCCGCAAATTGTCGCGGGCCACTTGGTTATGCCGCCGATTGAGCTTGCACACCAACCAGGCCAAGCCATCCGCGCAGCGATGGGCCGTCTCGAACGGGCAGGCTTGGATGAGACAGACTCCCAACCGCACCACCAAGTACACACCGTAATCAAGCAGCCGAGAACGCGGCTTGGCCATGACTTTGCTCTCCTCGATCCGTGGTCACGATTCGCCTGCTTGCCTTCGGCTGGCGCGCGAAGCAGCGCGGGCACTATTCCCATGATCGCGTCGGGAAGCAAGAGCGAAATCGCCGCCGTCCGCAGAGGCTGGAATTGACCCCCATGAGTGAAATGGCGTATATTACAAACACCTTTTAAGTTTCAGGGACACGGCTAATGAGTAGTTACGGCGACGACTATACCAATGTGGACTTTGACACGGCGCGCGGCCGCGATTGGCCGAGCGTGCGTCAGTTCAATGTCTTTTTGGATAACCGCATGGGCGGGTTGTTGCATGTCGTCCGCCATTTCGAGACCACCGACGTGCGCATCGTCTCGCTGATGGTAGTCGATCTGGCCGATTGCGCCGTGATTCGCATGGTGCTCAGCGATCCGGAACGCGCCCTGGAAATCTTTCACCAAGTCGATCTCCCCGTCACCGAAAGCGACCTGTTGGTCGTGCAGCTTCCTGACGGCCCGCATCCGCTGCTGCAAATCTGCAAGGCCCTGTTGGCCGCCGAAATCAACATCAACTACGCTTATCCGTTGCTGCTGAACCCGCGCGGTCACGCCGCCTTGGCCCTGAACGTCGAGGACCACGAGACCGCCGTGCAGACGCTGATCCGTCAGGGATTCACGATCTTGACGGAGAATGATTTGGATACGGAGATCTAAAACGCCTGCCGCCGCAACTCAAAGCGTCGTAGCGGCCCGCTGTCCCACGATCACCACCGTTCGATAGTGGAGTGTCACCTTGCCATCCGCTTGATACTGAGCGAAGGCCGACCGCAAGCCCGCCGTGAGCCGTTCGATCGGTTCCGGCCCGCGCGGCGCGTAGGATACGGACAACGCCCTGCCTAACAGCCCTGCCTCGTCCAGCTGTTGCCAATGAGTGAATGAGCGCGATTCGACATGTTGAAACCCAGGATGGGACCACAACGGCGCGGCGGTGGTGGAGTCGCCCCGCTCCAAACGTGGCTCCGCCGAAGTGCCGCGAATCAGCTCGGCATAGGCGGCTGTCAGCGGATCGGTCGCGTCGCGTTCGTTCCACATCAGGATGACCCAGCCGGCTGGCTGAAGAATGCGGTGAAATTCGCGCAGCGTGGCTTGCGGCTCGAACCAGTGAAAGGCTTGGGCCGCCAGCACGGCCGCCGCGCGGCCGTCGGGTAAGCCGGTGGCTTCCGCGTGACCGGCGCGGTAGCTTGGGGGTGTCACACCGGCTGGGACCGCCGTTGCCTCCGCTTGCTGGCGCATGTCGGTGTTCGGCTCGATACCGATGACGCAACAGCCGCGCGCGGCGAACAAGCGCGCGGCAATGCCGGTGCCGCAACCAACATCGACCAGCACCGCCCCCGCGCGCAGCCCGCAATGAGTTTGCACGAAGTCCAAGGCGGCATCGGGGTAGCTGGGGCGATGCTGGGCGTACATCTCGGCCAAGCCGCTGAATCGCTGGGTGGGATTGGCATGATAAAATTCGGGCATTCCCCGCTCCTGTTGGCGCTGAACTTGGTCACAGCTCCACCCGCCACGGTTCATACTGGCGTTCATATTTTTCATCCAGGATCGTCACGTTGGCCAAGATGGTGTCGCCGAGGCGCCATTCTCCCCGGCCTTCGTGAATGTGGCCGAAGACGACGAGCTTGGGCCGAATCGCGTCGATACGTTCCAACAGCGACGGCGAGCCGGTGTGCTCTCCGCACGCCACCCCATCCCCATAGCCGCGCGGCGGACCATGCACGATGAGGATGTCGGTCTGGTCGGGGATCAAGGCCCACTTGTCTCGGAGCCGGCGCTCTTGGAGGTTGAAGGCCCAGTCGAAGAACCACGGCTGCCAGGGAGTGCCCCAGATATGCCAACCTTCCCATTCACAACCGGTGTCTTGCAAGTAAATCGCTGGCAAGTCTTTCGGCACCCAGCGGGGTTCATGTTGAAAGACCAGATCGTGGTTGCCCGCCACGAAGACGCTTTGCCGCGCCGGAACAGCCGCCAGCCAACGGCGAAAATCGGTATCCAGCCATTCGGCTTGAAAGCGGAGCTGGTGATTGTGAACCGGGCAAATATCCCCGGCGATGAGCAGCAAATCGCACGCGGGAATGTCGGGCAAGATGCCGTGCAAATCGCTGACGGCCACGATGCGTCGTTTCAAGGTTCCTCCTGGTGTTTCGCGGAGTCGCGACCGTTCATGTCGCCCGCGCACTGTCTCGAAAAGAAGCAGGATCGCCGCGCACGGAGTGGCCCCCCGCCCGCGCCGATCCTGATCGAATGGAAACTCCACCCGCTGGCGCTCCGTCAGCGGGGCAGCTCGGCTGGCTCCTGGATGTGTTGCCAGCCTTCGCCGCTGAGGGCCTTCAAAAACTCGACCAGATCCTTCTTTTCCTGATCCGTCAGATTCAACGGCTTCATGCGTTGATCGAGATGCGGATTCTTGATCCCTCCCTTGTTGTAATGTTCCACGACTTCTTCCAATGTTTTCATGCTGCCGTCGTGCATGTAGGGAGCGGTATGCTCGATCTCCCGCAAGGTGGGGGTCTTGAAGGCCCCTTTCTCAAACTCGCGTTTCGTGACCAGATAGCGGCCCCAATCGGGGTTGGGCTTATCCATGCCAATACCGATGTTGGCGAACGAGCCATCGGTGAAATTGAAGCCGATGTGGCAAGCGTCACAAGCGGCTTTCTTGAAGAAAACATCCATGCCGCGAATTTGAGCAGCCGTCATGGCCTCTTTGTCCCCCGCCTTGTAGCGGTCGAACGGCGCGTTGCCGGATAGCACCGTCCGCTCGAAGGTAGCGATGGCTTGGGCGACGTGATCGATGGTGAAGTCCTTGGTGCCGAAGACATCCTCGAAGCGTTTCACGTAACCCGGCACCATTTTCAAGCGTTCCACGCAGGTGCGATGGGCTGCTTCCTCGGTCTTTTCGTTGGTCATTTCAATGGGATTGGCAATCGGCCCCTTGGCTTGATCCTCCAAGGAGGAAGCCCGGCCATCCCAGAATTGCAGCGTGCTGTAGGCCCGGTTGATGACCGTTGGCGCGCTGCGATCCCCTTTTTGGCCGCCGATGCCGGTAGACACGGCCATGCCATCCGTAAAGGCTTTGTCGGGTTCATGACAGCTAGCACACGAGATGGTGCCATCGGAAGACAAGCGTTTATCAAAATACAGGAGCCGGCCCAGCTCCGCTTTGTCGGGAGTGTAGGGATTGTCTTCCGGCCAAAAGACCGGCGGCAGGCCCAGCGGGGGTTTGGGCGGCTCATCCGCGGGACCGGCCGCCACGAGGGCGCCCCAGGCAATGGCTACCGCCAGGAACGCCCCGACCCCCCACAATGAGAGGTCGTGCCGTCGCGTGCGCATGGGTCCGGTCCTCCTTACTTCTTCACGAAGCCTTGAACGTAAATCGCTTTCATGCCGTCCACGTTGGTGAGGGTTCCGTTCACCGTCACGATGTAAGCCATGTATTCAATGGCCTTCTTGCGGAACTCAGTCAGACCGTCGCGGCGCGGATCGTGTTCCTCGTCGATTAGCAGATAGACGCTGCCGTCGTCGGTCAGTAAGCCGACCGGCTGGCCGTTGGCGACGCACTTCTGGCCGCAATCGCGGTGCTTGTCGCCGTGCTTACCCACTTGCAGATAACAGGACAAGTCAATGACTTCGCCGACCACGGTAATAGGCTTGCCGGGAACCGGCTTGCCGTCAATCGACGAGGTGACGGTGGTGACGCTCCAGGGTTGTTGGGGCGAGGGTTTCTTGCCGACTTCCGCCGCCGGGTCGGCCGTGGTCCCCTTGGTCGGATTGGACCAATCCGGGAACAGCTTGCCGGGACCAGCCGCCGCCCAAACCGCAGTGGCCAAGACGAGCACACCCCCCGCGATCACGGTCGTCAGCAACACGCGACTCTTATTCGTGAACAGAGTCATACGAGAATCCTCCTTTGATGGAAAAACGGCGATCACAGAGCCTCAGTTATACTACAGATTATTCCGGCCAGAAAGACACGCCGAGCCGCGACCCTCAGGAAAAGCTGGGTGCGCCGCTCCCTGACGGTCGCGGCTCGGACTATGTTGGTTGCAGGGTAATATACACCAGAAACAGCGCTGACAACAGTAGCAGCAAGCCATTGATGGAACCCGAGGCACGCCAGCCAATGCCGACCATCGAACCGGCCCCCTTCTTTCTCCACCGCGGATATTTCCTTTCCTACTACAATAAAAAAGAGGGATTGGGCTAAATATCGGCGCTCGAGGAGCGAATAACCTCATGGCGGGGGAGTGCCTCCGAGATTGGGCTTCGTGCTTCCTCATCTTACCTAGCGTACCAAAGAAAGGGGACTTCACCATGTTGAAGAAATTAGCATTTACCGCCGTGGGCTTGGTGGCTCTGTTGCTGGTGTTTAGTATGACCAATTTGGGCAGCTACACCGGCTCGATGATGAGCAAATTGTGGCAGAAGGCCAACGATCAAGTGCCCATTCCAGTCAAGATCGACCGCATGCGCCATGAAATCGCCAAGCTCGACACCGATGTGGAGAAACATTCCGGCGCCATCGCCAACGCGCTGACCGAGATCGAGCTGTTGGAGCGCGAGATCGCGCGCATGGAAAAATCCCTGGCGGATCAAGAGCACAAGATCGTTACCTTGACGAACGATCTGCGCAACACGCAGTCGCCGCAGCTGGTTTACGCCGGCAAGACTTACACCGTGGAACAAGTGCGACGGATTCGGGATCGAGATTTTCACGCCTTCCGCACGGCAGAGGAAAATCTCAATCTGATGAAACGACAACATGAACTCAAGAAGGAAGCCGTGGAAGCAGCCAAGGCTCATGTGTGGAACATCAAGAACACCAAGGCGGAGCTGGAAGTGGCTTTGGCCGAGCTACAAAAGGAATACGATGAATTGCAAATGGAAAAGGACGCTTCTAAGCTAGTCATCAATGATCGCCGACTGACGGACATCGAAGCCGGTTTGCAAGACATCCGCAATCAACTGTCCAAGGAACGTCACAAGCGGGATGTCATGGCCGAATTCCAGAAGGGGGAAATTCCGCTAAATGTGGAATCGGCAACCACGCCGCCAGCGCAAAAGGATGAGGCGGTTCTGGATTATTTCAGCCGGCGATAACGTCTGTTCGTTAAGCCCCTCTTTCCCGCTTGAGGGGAGAGGGGAGAATAGTCGGACAAACTCGAAGCACGGTCTTCGGCGGGCCGGTTTTTCAAGGAATGGATGGTGATGGTCGTAAGCGGGGCCGTTTCGTGTTCATCGCTTGGCTTTAACGCGCGAAACGGCCCATTCCGACCAATGAAACCTCGCCCGCTGGATGGCAAACAGTCTCACCTTTCAACTCCCGTGGAACCATGATTGGCGCAGCTTGGTTGACTCTCCGACAAGCCCAAGATGCCTTGCGAACGGGGCGACTGGAAGAAGCCCAGCGCTTGCTGTGCCAATCAGTAGTCCAAGGACACAAGCGTTCGTGGGAGTTGTTGCGCCAAGTGGCGATTGGTTTCATCGAGCGCGGCGAGCGCCAGCTGCGTCAAGACAATGTGTCGGCGGCCTGGAATGACCTGTTGCTGGCCGAGCAAACCGGCGGAGTGGAAACCAGCGCCCAACGGCTGCGGCAAGCGTTGACCCGCTTGGGGATGGCGGAGGTGCGGGCCTTGCTGGAAGCCGGAGAGCCAGGACGAGCCGCCGAGACCATCGTCCTCATGCGGCAACGCGGCGTGCAGCACCCGGAATTGAACGTGTGGGAAGACGTGGCCCAGAATTGGGTGCGCGTCAAGGAGTTGGCAGCCAAGGGGGAGTTCGGACCAGCCGCGCAAGGCATCGAACAGTTACGCCAGCTACTCCCCGAACGTTTTGCCCGCCTGGAGCGGTATCAAAAGGAGTTGGAAGAACAACGGGATCGCTTCACGCAGTTGCAATTGCACTTGCACCAATCGATCGCGGAACGGCATTGGCGGGAAGTCATTCGGGTGACGGACGAGATGCTGGCCTTGGCCCCCGAACATGGTGAGGCCCGCAAGGCGCGGGGCAGGGCTTGGCGGGCGATTGAGCCTTCAACCATCGGCCAGACGCAACAGGTGGTTCCCCACGTGCCGCCTCCCCCTGCCAAAACCATGGTCGCCGAGCGCTTCCTGTTGTGGATCGATGGCGTGGGCGGTTATCTGATATGTCTGGGGAATCAAGTGACCATCGGTCAAGCCACGGTCGAAGGACAAGTGGATGTGGCGCTGTTCGCCGATATTTCCCGCCAGCACGCCACGCTGACCCGCGACGCGGAAGGCTACTTGCTGGAAGCTCAGCGCGCGACGCAAGTGAACGGCGCGCCAGTGGCGCGGACGTTGTTACAATCGGGAGACCGAATCACGCTGGGCAGGGCCTGCCAACTCCAATTCACGCAGCCGGTGCCGATTAGCGCCTCGGCTCGGCTGGAGGTAGTCAGCGGCCATCGATTGTCGGCCGCGGTCGATGGCGTGTTGCTGATGGCCGATACGTTGGTGCTGGGGCCTGGTCCCCAAGCGCATGTCGCCATCGCCGATTTACCGTGCCCCGTCGTCTTCTTCCGCCACAAGGAAGGGATGGGCGTACGCTACCCCGGCCGATTGTGGGTGGATGGCAAACCTTGCACCGAACGCGGCACCTTGCGGCGCGGCGGCGTGGTCCGCGCCGATGATTTGGGAATAGCACTGGAGCCTGTGGGCGGCTAGTGAGGATTCATCCTTGCAAGAGCCTGATACGAGGTGGTCCATGAAGTTCACCTACAGCTCGGGACAACGACCACTGGACGGCTACACGATCAAACGTGGAATCGGTCAGGGTGGTTTCGGTGAGGTCTATTTCGCCGTCAGCGATGGCGGTAAGGAAGTAGCCTTGAAGCTAGTGCGCGGTCAATCGGACGTGGAATTGCGCGGCGTCGCCCAATGTCTGAACTTGAAGCATGCCAACTTGGTCAACCTCTACGACATGCGCCGCGACGACCACGGCGATCATTGGGTCGTCATGGAGTATATCACCGGGGAGCCGCTCAACGTCGTGCTCAATCGCCATCCCAACGGCCTGCCGCTGGAGCTGGCCCGGCAATGGTTCCTGGAGCTGGCCAAGGCCATCGGCTACCTGCACGATCATGGCATCGTGCATCGTGATCTAAAGCCAGGCAACATCTTCATTGAAAATGGTTTGGTCAAGATCGGCGACTATGGCCTGAGCAAATTCATCAGCAGCAGCCAGCGCACGGCGCAAACGCAGAGTGTCGGCACGGTCTATTACATGGCTCCCGAGATCTCCACGGGGAATTACAACAAGCAAATCGATGTGTACGCCGCTGGCGTCATCTTGTACGAGATGCTGACTGGCCAAGTTCCCTTTGACGGCGAAAGCGCCGGTGAGATTCTGATGAAACACCTGACGACGCCGCCCGACCTTGGCAAGGTGCCGAATCCGCTGGTCCCCATTCTGTCCAAGGCGCTGGCCAAGAACCCAGCCCATCGTTACGCCAGCATCGCGGACATGGCGCGCGACGTGGAAAAAGTGGGGGCCGAGACTCGTTCACCGCCGGAGCCGGCTGGCGTCATTCCTGTGGCGGTCGCTGCTCCGAAGGCCCCTGCGCGCCCGGAGCTGATCCCACAGGTGCTCCCCGCCGTGACCTGGCGCGGACAGGTCGCCGAGCTGACTGGCGCCATGGCGCTGGCGGCGGTGCTGGCCCTGGTCGCTACCACCCTGGTGGCCCTGGTCGCCGTGGTCTTCGGCCAACGTCCACCTGCTGCGGTGCCTGAAGGACTATTGGCGCTGCTCTATGATAGGCCCATGCCTAGCGATTTCGCCGTCGGGCTGACCTGGCTCGGCTCCCTGTTTTTCACGACTGTCGCCCTGTCGTGGGCGGTGCTCATACCAGCCAAACTTTGGGAAGGACGCAACGGCCATAATTGGCAGCGCCGCGCGGTGATGCTGCTACTGGGAGTCGTGGTCGGCATGGGAGTCATTTGGCTGCACGGCTGGATGCCGGAGCGATCTCTCACCAGCGGCCTGCGCGGCGAGCGGGAAGCAACCTCCGTGCTGCTGGTGAACATTCCCGATGCCACGCGTTACGTGATTTACCTGGGGCTGACATTATTCGCGGTGCGCTGGTGGAAAGTGGTGCAAAAACACCGGCTGCAGCGTTTCAGCTTGTTCCCGGTTTTGACTGTCACCTTCTGGGCCTTGATGTTTCTGTTGATTTGGCCGTGGTTGGAGTCCCCCTACGGACCGCTCGCGCTGGTGACGGCCTCGGTCATCATCCAGTGGGCCAGTCCTTGGGAACAACCCCCGCCGCCGTCTCGCAAACGGTTGCGGTTGCGCTATGCGTAACGAGCGATTCGCTTCCAGCGCTTCAGGGGTCAGTGGCAAGGCTAAAACGGCTTCCCATTCCGTACCACTGACCGCTGACCGCTTACATGAGGTTCAAGCCATGCGCTCCGCCGTGATCACCAGTCTGATTCTGCTCGGCTTGCTGCTCCTTTGTGTCCGCACGGAGTCCTCGGCGGTTTCCGTGGGACCACCCTTCAAGGGGGAACACGCCAAGAAAGGGAAAGGAGCGCCCCCCCGCGAACCCGTCCGCGACGAGCCGATGTGGAAAATGACCGTGGTAGGCCCTTTTGCCAAAAGCTACCACGACGCTTGGGAACAGGCGCGGCAGGAAGCGACCAAGGCACTAATCGAGAAATTTTTACACCAACAGCAAGCGTCGTGGCTATGGCTGCCCACGCCGGAATATCTCGATGAAGCCGCCTTGATCGCCGGTCAGCACGAGGAACAGCGTTCTTTCGAGCCGCCCATCGAGACGATGCGGCGCGTGGTGCTGGAGCTGGAGGTGACGCCGCGCGCATACGCCGACATGCGCCACCGCGATCAGGAAGCGCGCGTGCAGCAGCGCATGACTCTGTTGGCCAAGGTGTTGATTGCCTTGGTTGTCTTGCTCACCTGTGTTGCCGGTTACTTTCGTCTGGATGAATACACCAAGGGTTATTACACCTTCTGGCTGCGAGCTGGCGTCGTTACGCTGGTCGTTGGCGGGGTCATGTTGCTGGCGTGGGTGGGATGAATCGTTGGTCGTTTCCATAAAGAATGATTAACCAAATTCATTCGTAATAAGTTCATTTCGATTCATCGTTTCGCACGGAATGCCATCCCACGTGAAACGATCAATCCCTTATCTATCACTCCTTCCGCAACCGCTCCAACTGCACCCGCGCCTCCCCGCGCACGAGGGCCGGTTGATTTTCTTGGGCGGCCAGGTGGAGCAGCTTCTCGACATCGGCAGCGCCCCCCTCGGCCAAGCCGCGCAGCGCTGCCGTTCGGAACCAGACGTTGGGATGCCGCACCAAACGCTGGGCATCACTGACATCTGGATCGCGCAGAGACGGATCATCCGGGAAAGGATTGTGAGATTCTTCCACCATCCACTGCGGTTGCGTGAGGGTTTCGCCGAGAGCTGCCATCTGCTCTTTCGTCAGTTGCCGGGCCTGAATCTGGATGAGCGCCTTGGCGGCGCTGAACGCCATTGGCATGCCTTCGGGACCAAAAGTGTTGGGCGGGTTCTTCGTCGTGACAAACTTCTTCAACACCGGCACGGCGTCCTGCGCGTGGAATTGGGCCAACGCTTCGCAGCACCACCACAAACCAACAGTGTTCACCGCTTTATGATAATCTTCGAGTTTCCGAAGCAAAACGGGAGCCATTTCCTTGTCGTTGGCTTCGATCAGCGTGGCGAGGGCCAGATAATTGACATAGGGATAGGGGGCATCCAGCGCCTTGAGCAAAATTGGGTGCCGCTCCTGGGCCGGCAGGCGGGCGATGTGCGCGAAGGCTTGGCGGGTTTCCTCGATGTGGGCGATCATCAGGCGTTCGGACCCTTTGGCCTGAGCGTTGTTGAGATTGCGGAAATGCGTGGGGGCAAGACATTTTTGGACATAGTCCCCCCAGTCATCGCACTCGCGTGGAACCGCCGCTGTCGGCGGCATGGCTTGTGACAATTGAGCATCCGTCCAGGTTAAGCCGCGCGGCGGATACAGGGCTTCGAGCGGCTGTTCGGGGGGCAGCTCGACCTTGGGGACCGGCTGTCCCGCCAAGCGGTAGGCATCCTGAATATCGGTCAGGGCATATCGCGCTTGCTGGCGGATCAACGTGATCGGATCACGAGTCGCCATGTCGATGAGCAGCGGAATGGCGTCCGCCTTGGCACGCCGGGCCAGGCCACGGGCCAAGCCATAGCGAATATCGCGTGTCATCATGCGGGGGTCAGCGAATTGCTGCAACCGTGCCACATCGGCGACATGCTGGGCCAGGGCTTGGACGAAGTACGCCTTATCGCGGAAGTTGGTGTCGGGCATCCCCTTGCCAATGCTCCAGATTTCGCCGAAGGCGTAAGGCTTGGCGCTCTCGGCGGCCAACACCGCGGCGGCCTTGGGACCGAAACCGCTGATGCCGAGTAGCACGGCGGCGTCGATGCGCTCGCGGTGATTATCGGAAGTCAGAAACGGCGTCACGCGAGCTTCCAGCTCCTGCCGCTCGATGAGCCGGCCCAGGTCCGCCGCCGGTTCGAGCAGGCAGCCGAGCAGCCACAGCGCTTCCTCGCCACTGATCTTGTCTACCACCGGGAACGGTCGGCCATGCTCACTAAAGGGCCGCTCCAGGTTAATTCCTTTGAGAATCTGTTGATAAAGAGGATCGTCCTTCTGCTGTTCGCCGCTCAGAGCCGCCAGCAAAATCGAGACGGCGCGTTGGCGCAGTCCCGCTTTTTCCAACAACAGGCGTGGCATCAGCACACGCTGCGATTCGTCGCGCAGCCGGTCCTCGAAACGCGGCTTCTCCATGAACGTGTTGGGCAGCAAGGCAATCAGTAGATGCACGTCGTCGAGAGCGGGTCGGGCGTCGGCCAGGATCAGCCCCTGGAGCAGCGCGTATTCCTCCGGGCGCGGGCCGTGCTGCAAATAGCGGGCGATGTGGACGCGCTTGATCGGCACTTCGGAACGCAACGCCTGCCACAAAGCCGACACCGCTTCGGGGCTGCCGATCCGTCCGAGGGCAACGGCGGCCTCGGCGGCATGATATTCAAACTCATGCCGCGTCAGCCACGGCACCAACAGCGGCACCGCCTCGGCATCCTGCAACTTACCGGCGGCGCGAAGGGCGCGCACGTCGGTGAATTCCACCTGCTGGTCTTTGGCATCGGCGGGAAGGACAATGGCATATTTTCGTTCGGGGTCGGTCCGGGGAATCGGCTTGGCCAACTCGGCCCGCACCTTGGCTTTGATCTCCGCCGTTGCTTTTTGCCAACCCGCTATTTCCCAGGGAATTAGCCGCAATTCCGTGAAGGAGAATTGCGTCTGTTTATCCACGCTCTGGAATGCTTCCCTCTCGTTCGGATCGACGACGCCGAGTGCTTCGAGGGCCGCGAAAGCCGCGAAACGTACTTGCCAATCGTCATCTTGGAGTGCTTGTTGCAAGTCCTCTTGGTGCTGTATCGTTGCCAGTCGGGTCAGCGCCAGCGCCGCCGCCCGCCGGACTGTGACGGCATCATCCTTCAACAACTTCACGATAGTCGGCACGTCTGCTTCGGTGCCATCCTCGATGTACATGAGCATTTCACAGGCGCGAGCACGCACCACCGGATCATCACTTCGCAACCAGGGGCGATACTTCGCCGCCTCGCCGATGCGAGCTTGGCGGCGGTAGGCTTCAGGTTCATTGCGGCGATATTGCAGGTCGGTCGAGTCGCGCGTGATCTGGACAGGCCCTAGTCGCAGGGCCGCCAACGGTACGTTCGGCACCGCCTCATTCTGTGGGGCGTGGCAGCCGTAACACGATTTGAATTCCCCATTGCGTCCCACCATGTAGGCCATCTGCGTGGCCGGGTAGGGCAACCCCTCACCGACGGAGGTATTCGGCAAGTTCCAATTCATTAGCACCCGATTGCCAGCCGCGTCGAGGGGATCGAGAAACAAGGGGGTGTTGGCCGGCGCCTCGAAGTAGGCCGAGCCGTCTGGCAAGATAGGGACAACCCCCAAGATGCGGGTTTCCAGATTGGTATGGCTACTCGTTGTCACGCCGGTATATTCCGTCTCGATGACGCGGAAGAAGCGGGCCTGGCGCAGGGCCTGGGCTCGTTCCTCGTTGTCTGTCTCGCGCCCGGCGACGACCAGGAAGCGGGCCGTCTTCTGTTCCGGCTTGACCTTGGTGGGCAAGACCGCCGGCCGGGGACGCTCGATCAGCACCGGCACGGCGTCGAACTCGGCGTGATTAGGAATGTTCAAGACCAGTTGCTCGGCGCGGCTGGCGGGATCGACGATGCGGAGTTCGCTGTCGCGGGCGCCAGGAGCGGTGGCCGAGAAGATGATCCGGCCATCAGACAACGGATAGGCGGTGCTGCGCGTCCCCAACGGCGACAAGTGGCTGCGATGGGTGGTGCCGCCGAGCTGCACCGACGTCATGCCGGGGAACAGCGGCGTCAGGGCGTCCTCGACCGCCGTCCCCGCCCGCAAATCGAGCAAACAGGGACCAAGTTCGCTTTGCACCAGCAGTCGGCCGTCGGGCATCTCGCGGGCCTGTGTCAAGCCGATGCCGCTGTGCCGCTCACGGTTGAAGAAGCGATATTGCCCCGCCCCGAACAGATGCCGTTCCTCGCTGCCGTCGGGGTTCACCGTCATTAAAAATGTCTCATGTTTGTCAAACGGTGGCACGTCGATATGAAACGCATCCCAAAAGCTGAATAGAATGCGACCATCGCGCAACACCGTCGGCTCGAAATAGGTGCCGGGGGCGAAGGTGATTTGCTGGATGCCGGTGCCGTTGCCATTCATCACGAACAGCGTTTCGGTTCGTTCCTCGTGATACTCTTCCAGGTAGCCGGTGCGGTCGGAACAAAAGACGATCTGGCCATTGGGGAGATAGCTGCCGGCGAAGTCGTTGAACGGCCCATCGGTGAGCTGGCGCAAGCCGGTGCCATCGACGTTGATCTCGTACAGATGAAACCAATCCTCGCCGTCGCGGCGCATGGAAAAGAGGACTTTTTGACCGTCGAACGAGGGTTCCGGCTTGAAGACCGCGCCGGTGGTTAGGTGCGTGAGTCGTGTCAGCTTGCCGTCGGGCTGGGCGGGGATGAGGCTGTACAAATTCCGCCCTGGCCGCACCGGGCCCATGGTGCGCTCGGCTCGGTGATAGGTGGCGCTGCGGGCATAGACGTAGCTGTCCCGCCAGTGATAACTCCCTTGATAGACCCCTTGGCCGCCGTCGGTTTCCTCATCGAAAATCGGCGCCCCGACAAAGACGATGCCGGGAAGATGATTCGCCGGTTTCGCTTTTTCCTTGGCGGTCTGTTGCTGCTCCTCCGACCCGACAGTCGGCAGATACCAGAACGAAACCCCGGTGCCACTTAGGACAACAGCTAGACATATCAACAAGCGCGGTCGCATGGCAGGCATTCCCCTTCAAACGACATGGGATACCCCAATCATCGACGAGGATACCACGTCCGCGCGTGCATGGGAAGCAGTTATCCGTCGCGCATGACACGTTTAGCGCACGACCCGCGGGGGAGCCCTTCTAAACTACATCCCCAAAATCTCCCGATAAGCCTCCTCGTTGAAACCAACCAGCAGCGTCTTGCCCGCGCGGATCGTTGGCGCTCGTAAGTTGCCGGTCGGGCCGAGCAGATGGGCGATGAGCGTCTCCTCGTCGGGCGGGGCTTTTTTCATGTCGAAGGTGACGAACTTTTTCCCCTTGGCCACCACGATTTTCGTGGCGGTCTTGGCCAGCGCCAACGCCTCGTCTCGGCCGCGCCGGTCCTTGGTAGCGTCAGCATGTTCCTTCACCGCGACCGTGTTCTCCTCAAGGAACCCTTGAGCTTTCTTACAGCTGGTGCAACCTTTGCGGTGATACAGCCAATCGATGGATTTAGACATGATATTTACCCTCAAACCGTGATTGATCGTTTCGCGCTCGCAGGGACCTAGCGAGCGTGAAACGATCAATCATAAATGGATGAATCTTGTATGTACTCACCCTTTCCCAACCTATCTATATGTTAGATCGTAAGAGATTTCTTTTTCTCTTAGGTGCAAAATCATCATCGAGCCAACTTCATGACCACTACTTCTGCTACATTCGTTAATCTCGTTGAGGCTGATCCAAGTTTATTCGATGTCCAAGCGGCGGCGGCAGGGCCGGCGGGAAGCTTGCCGTTCACCGAAGAGATGTTGCGCCACGCGCCGAGCGGCGATCTGTTCGGTTGGAGCCAGGACGTGGGCATGGGCTGGCGGCCGGCGGAGCTGGGACGCCAGGAGTTTCTCATCCTGAGCACCTCCGGCGGCGTGCGGGGGGCGGACGGCAGCCCAGTGGCGCTGGGCTATCATACAGGACATTGGGAAGTCATCTTGCAAGTGCGGGCCGCCGCCGAGGAATTGCGCCAGTTGGGCTACATTCCCTTCGCTGGCTTCTGCACCGATCCTTGCGATGGCCGGAGCCAGGGGACGCCGGGCATGATGGACAGCTTGCCGTATCGCAACGACGCCGCCCAGGTGTTGCGCCGCTTGATCCGGTCGCTGCCGACGCGGCAAGGGGTACTCGGCGTGGCGACGTGCGACAAGGGCTTGCCGGCGATGATGATGGCCTTGGCCGCCATGCGCGACTTGCCTTGCGTGCTGGTTCCCGGCGGTGTCATGCTGGCTACTACCGACGGCGAGGACACCGGCAAGGTGCAGACCATCGGCGCCCGCTTCGCGTATGGGGACATCACCTTGCGGCAGGCGGCGGAGGCGGGCTGCCGAACCTGTGCCAGTCCTGGCGGCGGCTGCCAATTCCTGGGCACGGCAGCTACCGCGCAAGTCGTCGGCGAAGCGCTCGGCTTGTCCCTGCCCCATGCCGCGCTAGCGCCGTCGGGGCAACCGATCTGGCTCGACTTGGCCCGCCGCTCGGCGCGGGCGGTCGCTCAGCTGTCGGCCCAGGGGATCACCACACGGCAGATTATCACCGAAGCGGCGGTGCGCAATGCCATGACCGTTCACGCGGCCTTTGGCGGCTCGACCAACCTGGTGCTGCACCTGCCCGCCATTGCCTATCATGCCGGTGTCAAGAGGCCGACGGTGGATGACTGGAACGCCGTCAATCGCCGGACGCCGCGCCTGGTCGATGCTCTGCCCAACGGTCCCATCGGCCATTCGACATCCTATGTCTATCTGGCCGGCGGCGTGCCGGAAGTCATGCTGCACCTGCGCCGGTTGGGGTTGCTCGATGAATCTTGTCTGACTGTCAGCGGCGTTGCGCTGGGGCAAGTGCTCGATTGGTGGGAAACATCGACACAGCGTCGCCAGCTACGCGACCTACTGGCGACACGCGACGGCATCCATCCCGATCATGTCATCATGGACCCCGACCAGGCGCGAGCACGCGGCCTGACTTCGACCGTGACCTTCCCGTGCGGCAACTTGGCCCCGGAAGGTTCGGTTATCAAGAGCACGGCCATCGATGCCAGCGTGGTCGATGTCGATGGGGTCTATCGCAAGATCGGCCCGGCGCGTGTCTTCACCACGGAAAAAGCCGCTATCGCCGCCATCAAGGGGCAAGGGGACAAGCCGATTCGGCCTGGGGATGTCATCGTGTTGATCTGTCGAGGCCCCCTGGGAACCGGCATGGAGGAGATTTATCAGATTACCTCGGCTCTGAAGTATCTGAGCTTCGGCAAACATGTCGCGGTGTTGACCGATGCCCGCTTTTCTGGCGTCTCGACCGGGGCCTGTATCGGTCACGTCGCCCCGGAAGCGCTGGCCGGCGGCCCCATCGGCAAGGTGCGCGACGGCGACCAAATTCAAATCATCGTGGATCGTAACAAACTCGAAGGGAGCGTCGATCTGGTTGGCGAAAAGGGGACGATCTTCGGCCCGGAAGAGGGAACCCGCGTGCTCGCTGACCGGCCATCGCGTCTCGATCTCGCCCCTGATCCGAACTTACCGGCTGACACTCGGTTATGGGCGGCTCTGCAAGCGGTGAGCGGCGGCATCTGGGGCGGCTGTGTCTATGACGTGGAGGCGATCGCGGCCCGCTTGAACAAGCCATCGTGACAGGTTCTTTGTCGCCCGGCTCGACCCGGGAGAATGCATGGGGAGTGTAATTTGCCTACGGGGTGGCATTTCGGAAAACGCCCTATCCGAGAAAGCGAGCTTCTCGGACAGGGCGTTCTTCGGCCAAGGCTGGAAACGAGGCGCGGAACCAAACGGGACGAACTCCCTGATTCGTCAAGACCTACTTCCGAGCAACCCCGGCCGGTCTGGCTCGCCATCTTTGCCTTTGGATGTCACACCTTGATCTCGTACCCCTTGCGCTGTTCACGTCTCTGCATGGCGGCGGCTTCCTTGTCGCCGACGATCTGCTCGGTTTCCGGGTCCCACTTGAGGTTGCGGTTCAAGCGGATGGCGATGTTGGCCAGGTGGCAGGTCGTCAAAGCGCGATGGTGCGAGAACACATCCGAGACCGGCAGGCCACGGTCACGGACGCACTCGAAGAAGTTGGCCATGTGGCTCCCCAATGGTTTGCCGTTGCGCAGCTCGATCAATCGCTTGTCGGAGATGGGGTTGGTCTTCAGTTCCTCCACCGGATCGCCCACGAGCTTACCCCGGCTGACGAAAATCTTTCCCTGGTCCCCTTCAATGGTGACGCCGTTCTCGGTGTCGTGGCGAATGATCATTTCGACGCCATTGGGGAACAAGCACCGCACCTGGAAGGCCGTGGCGGTGTTGTACGAATCGTCCACCGTGGGATAGCCCCCCTTGAAGGGGACGGGATGCGTCTGCGAGACGACCTCGATGCTGGTCGGGCCGGATTTCTCCATGCCAATGGCCCATTGCCCGATGTCAACGTGATGGGCGCCCCAATCGGTCAGCTTGCCGCCGGAGTATTCATACCACCAGCGGAATTCGTAGTGACAACGCTTGGCAATGTAATCGACCAAGGGGCATTGTCCCAACCACATGTCCCAATTGAGATGGCTGGGAGGCTTCTCTTTCGGGAAGGGGCCGCCGCGCGGCGCGCCGCCGATGGCGCAGGTCACGCGCTGAATCTTGCCAAGTCGGCCATCGCGGGCCAGGGCCACCGCTTTGAGGAACATGTTGCCCATCTCGCTGCGTTGTTGCGTGCCAACCTGCAACACGCGCTTGGTGTCCTTAACGACTTTACACAGCTGCTGGCCTTCCTCGATGGTAAGCGTCAGCGGCTTTTCGCAATATACGTCCTTGCCCGCTTGCATGGCTTCGATGCAGATTTTCGTGTGCCAGTGGTCGGGGGTGCCGATGATGACGGCGTCGATGTCCTTGCGGTCGAGGACCTTGCGATAATCTTGAGACACTTCAGCCTTGCCGCCGGCCAGGTTTTTGTTGCCGCGCTCGGCATGGTTGAGGTCTACGTCGGCAATGGCCACGATAGGACCGAATCGCGCCGCCTGTGCTGCGATGCCGCTACCTCGGCTGCCGACGCCGATGGCGCCAAGAATGGGCCGTTCATTGGCGGATTGGGCCTGTTCAGCCCCCTGAACTTCGCCGCCCAAGTCGAAGGGCAAGAACAAGCCCGCCGCCCCCGCCCCGGAGAGCCGCAAAAAGTCCCGCCGTGATGTCGCGTGCTGACGCATGGTGTTACCCCTTGGTGAAAGTTGAAGTTGTGGGTGATTCGTTTATGGAACTACAAGTTTAGAGACTCCGCGCCGTAATCTCAAGCGGCTCCTTGAGATTGATGAGGTTTTTTCTGATAATACGCTCCGAACGACCCCTGCGGTCGGTGCGGTTTCCAGTTATTCGTAGATTAAGGGGAGGAATCGGTCGGCGCGGGCCGCTGGTTCCCCATGCCAACCGATGTATCTTGGGAAGGAAGGCTCATGGAACCTTGGCTGATCGTGGTGCTGACGATTTTGGGCGTCATCGTGGCGCGAGGTATCCTCGCCCTGATTCTGAGCGGCGGCGACGTTCAGCGCATCCGCCTGGCGGTGCAGGCATCTTGGCGGCTGTTGCGCGACCCGGAGTTTGGGGCCAAGGTGTTGCCGTTGCTGGAACCGACGGCGGCAAAGCCAGCCAAACCGTCCGGCGCTCCGCTGCGCTTGCTGGCGCTGTTGCAGCGTGAGGGGCGGCTGCTCGATTTCTTGCTGGAAGATGTTCAAGCCTACGGCGATGAGCAAATCGGAGCGGCGGCGCGCGACATCCATCGTCAGTGCCAAGCGGCGTTGCGGGAACACCTGGTGTTGGAGCCAGTGCTGGATCAGGAAGAAGGAGCCACGGTGACGGTGCCCGTCGGCTTTGATCCGTCCGCCATTCGCGTGGTGGGGAATGTCACCGGAGAGCCGCCGTTTCAGGGGACCTTGCGGCATCACGGCTGGCGCGTCCGGGAAATCAAACTGGCCCCGCCGCCGGAAGGGCAGGATGAATTCGTTGTCATGCCAGCCGAGGTGGAGCTGCCGTGAGTGATGCCATTCCCAACGTGAACGCCCTTTCCGTCCAGGAGCGAGCCTTGTTGGCTTTGACCCTGGTGCCCGGTCTGGGGCCGCGCTTGCTCGCCACCTTGTTGGAGCGATTCGGTTCGGCAGAGAGGGTTTTGGCGGCCCCCCTGGAGCAACTGCGACAAGTCCCCTACTTTTCCAGCGAGGTGGCGGCCCAGTTCGCCGCGGTGGCGCAAAGCCGCAACGTGGACACCGAATGCACGCTGATGGCCCAATTCGGCGTCCGCCTGCTGACGCGCGGCTCGGCGGATTATCCGGCATTGCTGGCCGAGATTGCCAGCCCGCCACCGTTGCTCTACTGTCGCGGGGCAGTGACGGAGCGGGACCGGCGTGCCGTGGCCATCGTCGGCGCGCGGAACTGCACCCACTATGGCCGGCGCGTGACCGAGCAGCTGGCCGGCGGCTTAGCCCGCGCCGGCTGGACGGTGGTGAGCGGTTTGGCGCGGGGCATCGACGGCGTGGCCCATCGTGCCGCGTTGGCGGCGGGGGGGCGCACCCTCGCGGTGTTGGCGGGCGGGTTGTCCAAGATCTATCCCCCTGAACATGCCGAATTGGCCAAGGAAGTGGCCGGCGCTGGCGCCTTGCTCTGCGAAGTCAACATGCGCATGGAGCCAATGGCGGGGATGTTCCCGGCCCGCAATCGCATTATCAGCGGCCTGTCGCGGGCCGTGGTCATCGTCGAGGCTGCCGAGAAAAGCGGCGCTCTGATCACCGCCGACCACGCCGCTGAGCAGGGGCGAACCGTCCTAGCTGTCCCTGGTCCCGTCGATAGCGCAGCCAGCGGCGGCACCAACGCCCTGATCCGCAACGGGGCCATCCTGATCCGCGGCGTCGATGACATTCTGGAGGAACTCTCCGGCCTCGGGGGGATGTTTCACGCCGCCGACCGCCAAGCCGAGGCCGCCGCCCCACCGGTCCCCGCCGCCTTGCCCCCCGATCTCGATGACCAGCAATTGAAACTTTGGCACTTCCTAGACGAGCCGCGTCATATCGACGACATCGCCTTGCGCCTGGACTTAGAAGTGGCCCCTCTGAGCACCTTGTTGATGCAGCTGGAATTGAAACGCGTGGTGCGCCGTTTGCCGGGGAATCGATATCAGCGCGGGTGAGAAGGAAAGCTAACGAATTCCCCAAACCGTTAGCGATTTTTCCGCCTTCTTCCACCTGCCATGCTGCTTTTCTCACATGCTCGCCGTTCGACTCCCTTGACCGCCAGCGTGCGGCGCGGCACAATTTATTTTTCAGAACTGGTCATACTATAACCAGATGGAACCATTCCGTAACCACTGATTCAGGGGGAGCGTATCCCCGCTTGGTGAGCAGGAGTTATCAGGCCCCTAGTTTAGGAAATACGAGGGGTCCAATGACTCCCGCTCGCCCAGGTTCGGATGGTTTCTGATCGGGCACGCCGTTTGCTTTGCCAAAAACCGGGATATTACCCTCCTCCATGCAAGAGCACGAACATCCATGAAGAAACGTCGGGTTGGGATTTGGTTGATCGGCGCCTTGGGGGGCGTTGGTTCCACGGTGGCGATTGGCCTGGCGGCGCTGCGGCGCGGCTTGATCGATGCTACGTCATTGACCACTGCTTTGCCGCCATTCGCTGGCCTAGACCTGGATGAGCCGGGGCAGTTCGTCATTGGCGGCCACGATGTCCGGCAAACAGACTATGAATTGTCGGCGCGCGAGCTGCAACAACGTTCCAACATCTTCGATTCGAGCCTGATCGACGCCTGCTTGCCCGAATTGCACGATTGGTCGAAAAACGTTCGCTCCGGCACGGTGTTCAACGCCGGTGAAACCATCATGCGTTTGGCGGATCGGGCCGACACCAAAAGCGCTCGCGGCGCCGGGAGCATTATCGAGCGTTTGCAAGAAGACTTACGCGCTTTCCGCACCGAACACCAGCTAGATCAACTGGTTGTCATCAACGTGGCTTCCACCGAGCCGCCTTTCCCGCTGACCGATGTGCATCAAGCGCTGGAACGCTGCGCGGCGGCGCTGAAACGTGATCCATCGGCGCTATTGCCCGCCAGTTCCCTCTATGCCTGGGCGGCGGTCGATTTAGGTCTCCCTTACGTCAATTTCACGCCGTCGCTGGGGGCCTCCTTCCCCGCCATTCAGGAATTGGCCCAGCAGCGCGGCGTCCCTCTGGCGGGTCAGGACGGCAAGACCGGCGAAACCCTGCTCAAAACGGTCTTGGCTCCCATGTTCGCCCATCGCAATTTTCAGATTCTCAGCTGGGTCGGTCACAATATCTTCGGCAACCGTGATGGCTTGGTGCTCGACGATCCGCGCAACAAGGAATCGAAGGTCCGCACCAAGGATCAGGTGGTGTCCGCCATCGTCGGCTATAAGCCGCAAACGCACGTTTCCATCGAATACATTGAATCCCTGGATGATTGGAAGACGGCTTGGGACTTCATCCATTTTCGCGGCTTCCTGGGGGTGAAGATGTCCATGCAATTCATCTGGCAAGGCTGCGACTCCATCCTGGCCGCCCCGCTGGTCATCGACCTGGCCCGTTTGACCCTCTTGGCTCAGCGCCGCGGCGAAACCGGCATCCTCAAACACCTTGCTTGCTTCTTCAAGAACCCGCTGGGCGTCGCCGAGCACGATTTCTTCAAGCAATTCACCATGTTGGAGGAATACGCGGCGGCGGTGAAGGGAGAAAAGTAAGCGTGGCGGAACGGCACGATCCAGGCAATCGCCCCCTTCTGCGCGCGCCGCGGGTGAATCCCTATTCTCCAGATTACGCAGCGGCGCTGCTTCCTTTCCGGCTATAATAGAGGTAAGGCGGTCCTTATCCATGCGTGTTCTGGGAATCATCTTGGCCGGGGCGGCGTTGATCGGGGCTTGGATCGTCTTCCGCTCCGCGCCGTTGTCGGAGCGAAAGGGACGAGCCATGAGCGACAAAGTGATCAAATCCGACGAGGAATGGCGGCGGCAATTGACGGATGAACAATATCGTGTCACCCGCAAGAAGGGGACGGAACGGGCCTTCAGCGGCGTCTATTGGGACCATCACGAGGATGGCGTCTATCACTGTGTCTGTTGCGGCCAACCGCTGTTCGACTCACGCGCCAAGTTCGACTCCGGCACCGGCTGGCCGAGCTTCTGGCAACCGCTGGCCCCGGAGCAAATCGCCCTGGAAACCGACCGTAGCTGGTTCATGACGCGCACCGAGGTGCTCTGTAGCCAGTGTGACGCTCATCTGGGGCACGTCTTCGACGACGGCCCGCGACCCACCGGCCACCGCTATTGCATGAACTCCGCCGCCCTGCGTTTCGAGCCGAGAAAAGGCCAGGATGACAACGTGGGGAGAAAGTAATGACGTTAAGGGAATATCGATGAATCCGTTCTCGATTTCGTCGTGTTGTGATTCATCGTTTCGCGCAGGCCTTCATCTCACCGCCTTGCGACATGAGCAACAATGCCACGCGGCCGGGCTGGTTGATCGAATGGTTGAACCTGCCCAGCCGCGGATTTGTCAATTCCACGAGGTACTCCCGTTAGTCCACGTCCTTGGCTTTACTGGGGATTTCTAGGCTGCCGACGAACGACAGATCGCGCGTGCCCAGCTTATCTACTTGCGCCTGTTTCATGGTGAACGTGACAACCACTTGTTCCCCCGTGGGGCTAGCGATCAGGTAGAAATTTTGCACCACGTTCAACTCGTCCAGGGTGCCAATCGAGGAGATGCGGCAGCACCATTTCCCTTCCATCGGCACTTCGCCGCTTTGCAACACTTGTTCTTCCTCCCAGCCGGGTGTCATGCTCACGGCCTGGTGAAATTCCTCCTCCGATAAGTGCGTGCCAGCCTTGGCTTTGCTCCAAGGTGTCACCGTGACTTGGGCGATAAAGTCGCCGCGCTCCAGCAAGCGCATCACCAGATACTCGTGCGTGGCGGCCACGATGTGCCAATCCCGGCTATACACCACGTCATAGCGTTTCTCACTGTCTTGGTGCAGCAGGGCGGCGAAGTGCGGCGGCAGTTCCATGCCATCGGGCACGGATACCAAGGCCACGTCGGACAACGCAGCGACCGGCTCTATCGGAGCGCGCGTGAGTTGCACCGTGGCTTCCACGGTTAAAGTGGGACTGGCCGGCCCTTGATCCCGTTCGTCTTTTTGTTTCCACTCCAGCGCCACGATGCGACTTTGTTTCAGGTCGAAACGCAAGGTCGCGTTAATTTCCATTTTGACCAACGCCCCCAGCTCGATGCCTTGGGCAGGGCCGCGAACCGAAATCTCGGCACTGTCGCCGTGGACCTTTTCCAGCTTGCAGGTCAAATCCTGCAATGTCAGCCCTTCAAAACGACACAGAGCTTGCACCACCGTGTTGGGTACTTTCCAGGTGGCGCCGGCGACCACTTCCTTGCCTGGCAGCAAACCCGTTAGCGGCAGCGTGTCGAGATGTTCGCAGGTCATCAACTCATCGCGTGTGAGGGGACCGAGGGGGCAGTAGAGAAGCGTCAAATCCTGGGCCTGTTGCGCGACCATCAATCGGCGCTTGGACCGAACGCTTCGCTCATTCCGAATGCCGTTGACGGTTATGACGGCGCGAGCCTTGTCATAGTGGCGAGCCACTTTGCACGGCAAACCCCTGTCATCGACTGCCAGGATGCGTTCGGGGAACTCGTGGTTGGCCGTGGCCGTCAATTGCAGCGGCACGATTTCCCCATCCCGAGCCACGCGGATTTCGCCGACCAGATTCATGTCCAGGCGATAGCGGTTATAGTCTCCCGCCTGGGGTTTTTCGATCAACCGGTAAGTCTGGGCCTGAGTCGCGGCCAAGGGCGCCAACCAGAGCACCCAAACCGCCAGGTTTCGCCTGCCAACCATGCTCTCCCCTCCTCCGTGGGAAACAATTCCATCGCCAAGCGGGGGGAATGTACTGAGCCGGTCCAGATGGGTCAAGCGCAGATCAGCGCGGTTAGGAATGGGAGAGTCAAATCGTTTAGCGGGCGACTCGACGGGGAGCGCTATCGCTGTTTCGCTGCCGCCGGGTAGAAAGCTCACTTCACAGCATCGAAGGCGAGCCGCCGGGCCAGCATCTTTTGCTGGCGCGGCCGGCTTGCGCGTGGTAATTCGCTACCGGGAGCCGTGAACATTCAAGGCCGCTGCCGCAGTTGTTGGACCAGCCAGCGGGCCGGGGTGGTATCCGTGTCACCCATACTCAATGCCGTGACAGCGCCGACCTTGCGGTAGCTGGCCAGCGTCGGCTCATAAGCGGCGCGCGCCGCTTTGACATCGAGCGGGCGATTCAGATGATCCACTAGGTTATCAAGGCGCGCCGGGCGCGGGGCCAACGCCGCCGTGATGTCACATAAGTCTCCCACGGTCAGGATGCCGGGAACCACGGTATCATGCGGCACATAGACATAGGGAGTGGTCAGCACCGGCTGAAACCCGCTCAAACCGCCATGGACCGAGACCGCGGCGATGTGATCGTCATACAGCGCTCCCAGCAAGGCCAGCAGCCCACCCAACGGCTCCGACATCGGCGGCCGGCCGCCCACCCGCCACGGCATCTCGTAGTGGACATCAGCGGCGTTGACCGGGGCGAACGAATCTCCCCAGAGAGCGATTAACCTGTCATCGACATCTTTTCGATCTCGAAGATAACTAAGCACCGCGCGCAGGTCGCGCAGCCGCGCTCCCAGCAACGTGTCATCATACAGCAGGTAGTGGAAGGATAACGAGCCGCTGTCGCCGTAGCTGCCGCGCCCCGTCGTGACGCCGCGCACTTCTGGCAAGCAGACGGCCACGCCGCCTTGCAATAATTCAGCGATGCCGCCGGCCCGCTGTTTCAGAAAGGTTTCATTACTTGCCTGGGCCACGCCGACAACCACCGGCAAGCGCTGGGAGCCAGTTGATTTTGGCTTGAGCAGCAACACCGGCACCACGATGCCCGGCTCGGTTTCCAACACGAGACGCTCGACGGCGACATGGGCAAGAGGGCCGTCCTTCGTCGCCGGATCGGTGTGAGCGGAGAGCACTTTCGGCTGGCCACGAACTGACACTGGGCCGAGCACTTTTTCTAGAGCGGCTTGTAGATATTGGCGCTGTTCGGCGGGCGTCTGGCCGCTCAGTCGTTGCCGTGCCGCTGCCAATCGGCTGTTCCCTTCCTGGGTGATCTTCTCGACCAGACCGAGCGGTTTCAGCTCCTGGCGGGCTGCCGGCGTCCAGCACATTAATTCTTGCGTGTCGCGCGGTTGGCTATATTCATCCTTTTCCGTCACCTGAATGTCGAACCATTGTTGGAAAGCTGGGTGAATCATCCGGCGATGGACTCGGCCGATGTTGGTGCAGTGCGTCGATTCCGGCGGCCGCCCCTTGACGCTGCCGCTGCCGTGCGCATAAGCCAGTTTGTCAGTGGCATCGTACCAGCCATAAATCGTTTGCAGCCGCTTCCAGACCGGATCACGGTCTTTGTCCCAGGCAAATTCATGAGCATAGATGAGGCCGCGCGGCGCCAGCGAACCGACAATGACCCAGTGCAAAAATCCATCAGCTCCGGTACGGCGCAGATTGCGCGTCGATTCCCACGACGACCCCCCCAAGTAGTTAAAGGCGAGGTCGGCATCGTCGGGCAAGGGGAAGCGCGTCTCCGGTTGCGGACCGCCGAAGTTGAAGGGGACCGCTGCCGCGAAGCGGCGATCCAGCGCCGCCGTCACCGCCGCTGGATCGCCGCCGCCCGCCACCGCGCCGAGAATGACGAGGCGTTTCGGATCGATGCCAGGCTGCTTCAGCAACACATCGACGCCGCGCATCAGGTCCCACACCATCCACCCCATCAAGCTGTCACCGATGAGATGCAATTGTGTCCCCGAATCGTAGCGGAAATGGTAATCCTGCCGATACCAGCGAAAATCCGAGTCTTTTTTATAGGACTGCTCACTTTGAAACGGATGGGCTGCCCGCTCGCCGTGGCCGACCTGGTCAATGACGAGAACGACACATCCCTGCCGCGCCCAGGTCATGCCCATGTCTTGCAATTCCCCCTGCACCTTGGGTCGATGGTGCGAATGCACCAGCAGCAAGCCCGGCATGGAACCGCTTGGCTTGGCCGGTAGATACAGGTTGCCCGGCACCCAAAAACCGGGCCGGCTTTCGTAGAGGATGTTGCGAATCTGGTAGCCGTCCCCTTGAATCGTCTTCGTCTCCTTGACGGGTAGCTGGTCGGGAACGTCGGGCATCCGTCCCAGGGATTGGCGCAAGGACTCAATCCGTTCCTCGCGGAACTTCTCCCAGGCGGCTCGGTCCTTGAGGCCACGCCAGGCGGCGACATCGTCTCGGTTGATCTGGTCCCGGCGCTCGCGCAGGTATTGCCATAGCTCTTCCGGTTGGGCCTTACGCTGTTCCGGCGTCAGCACCTGTCCCGGCAGCTCCCGCAGCGCCGCTGCCAGCGGATCAGCTTTGGCCGTCGTCTGCCCCTCCACGACGATGGTCGTCATCAGGCTAACGCAGAAGCCGGCAGCCAACCAGCACAGTCTCCAGCAGCTATGTTGTGTCATCATTTCCTCGTTGGTGAAGCGTGGCGATCCAGCGGATTTCCTCTGGGCGGTTTCATGGTAGCGAACCGGGCGCGGCGAAGCCATCACGGGATGAAATACCAAATGAAATGTAATTGTGGGAAAAGGTCCAGTCCTCAATTCCAATCGGTGGTCGATACGCTTATTCCGATCAGAACGATGGTCACATGAACCCAACGCGCCAACGAGGGTCTTTCGTTGGCGCGTTGGGTTGATATGAGGAACACCTTGCCGGGGGTAATCCATCTCGGCATCAGACTACGCGGACGGTACTTTCGGCCGCGTCCCCTGCTTGTGCTGGCGCGCCGGTTGGTGCTTCCAGCGGCGGTGCAGCCAAAGGTATTGTTCGGGGGCGGCGCGGACGAGTCGTTCCAGGGCATCGGTGAAGCGTTCGGTGATGACGCGCACGGCGTTGGGGCGGTCGGTGAAGTCCTCCGGCTCGATGACATCCTCAATGACAATCTCGTACTGGAGCAGGCCGCCAGTGCGGATAGCGGCGACGACCACCAGCGGGACCTTGTGCTCGATGGCCAGCAGGGCGATGGCCTTGTGCGTCGAGGCGGGCCGGCCAAAGAAGTTGACGAACAAGCCGCGCTGGCCGGCGTCCTGATCCCCTAGCGTGGCCAGGACCCCCCCTTGGCGCAACACCTGCTGAATCTGATCGTAGTCCCCCTTCTTGGCGAGAATGCGCTGGCCGTTGCGCTGGCGGAATTGGCCGAAGTAGCGGTCCAGATACGGATTGTCGAGCGGCCGGGCGATGGCGCTGGAGGTGAAGCCAAGCAGGCCGAGCATGTAGCCGCCGATCTCCCAGTTGCCAAAGTGAGCGGTGACAAACAACATGGGCCGACCCGCCAACATGCTGTCAATCATGACATCGCCGCCGCGCATGGTGAAGAACCGACGCCAGTTGTTCGGGTGTACCTGGCGCGGCAAATGTAGGATTTCCACAATCATCAGGCAGAAGTGACGATAGACCGCGCGGACGAGGGCTTGACATTCCTCGTCATCGGCGCAGCGTTCGGGAAAAGCCTGACGCAGATTCTCGATGGCGACCAACCGATGTCGGCGATCCACCCGGTAGGCCAACCACGCCAGCCCCTCGGCCAACTTGGCCGCCCAGGACAGCGGCAGCATTTGAAGGACACATACGAGAAACCGAACGGCGAGATAGACGGTGTATTGGGCGCTGCGCGAGTGTTTTAGGGACATTCCGTTATCCTTATTGAATGAATCACGCCACGCTTCTCCGAAGCGTCGCTAAACTGTGACTACATCTCATAACTCCACCACCCGGCCACTGGCGGCGGATTGGTAGATGGCCAGGATGACCTCGACGGCGCGGCGGCCTTCGCGGCCATCGACGAGTGGTTGGCCGTTGCTTTCGATGGCCCGCACGAAGTCGGCGAGCTGGCGAGCGTGGCCAACGTGCGAGATGGCCGCCGGGTTACTAGAGCCGCCCGACGCGCCGACCTTTTGCGCGAAGCGCTGCTGGATGGCCTGGTCCTCGGCGGTTGCCGGCTCGAAGTCCCAGCGCAGCACGTCCTCTTGTTCGATGACCACGGTGCCCCGGTCGCCATGCACGGCGATGGTCTTGGGCAAGCCGGGATGCACGCTCGTTGTCGCTTGGATGACGCCCAAAGCGCCGTTGGCGAAACGCAGGCAGGCGACGGCGGTATCCTCGACCTCGATCCGTTCATGGGCCAGCGTGGCCGTGAAGCCGGTAATGTGCGTGGCCGGCCCCATCATCCACAATAGCAAGTCAATGTTGTGAATGGCCTGGTTCATCAAGGCGCCGCCGCCGTCGAGGGCCTTGGTCCCTTTCCAGCCCCCTTCATCGTAATAGGCTTGCGAGCGCCACCATTTGCAAGTCGTCTCCCCCAGCGTCAACCGGCCAAAGCGTTTCGCCGCCACCGCTTTCTTTAATTCCATGTTGGCGTCGCCGAAACGTGACGGAAAGATGGTACACAGCTGCACGCGGTTCTTGGCGCATGCCTCGATGATGCGGTCGCAGCGTTCCAGCGTGATTTCTAGCGGTTTTTCCACGACGACATGCTTGCCGGCCTCGGCCGCCGCCACCGCTGGTTCCATGTGAGCGCCGCTGGGTGTCGTGATGATGACCATATGCACGTCCTTGCGAACCAGCACTTGCCCCAAGTCGGTGTACAAGTCGCACTGGATGCCCAGCTCATCGGCCATCTTTTGGGCATTCTCCACCTTACGACTCACCAGCGCCACCAGCTTGGTGTTCGGCACCTCGGCCAACGCCTTGGCATGAAACCGCGCGATCAACCCGCAACCGACAATGGCACAACCCAGCATGGCAACCTCATGAGATTAGAAAATATCCGATACCTCAAGCCGGTCGTGGAGCAACCAGCGAATTGATCGGTTCGCGCTCGGAAACGAGTGTGAACCGATGAATCCTCCCCATCACGCTGACCCACCCCGCAGCAGCCAGGCAGCGCGCCACAGATATTGCAAGCCACTTACGGCCGTGGCGACGATCATGGCATAAATCAGGGTAAATTGTAACCCAATCAGCACATCTTGACCGAACCCTTGCCAGCCGGATGCGCGACCATACAGGGCCGCAAAGATGGCGATCAAGGCGGCGCATTGCAGCACCATCTTGATCTTGCCCAACCAGTCAGCGCCGAAGTTACCGCCGTGCTGCTCAATGAAGCTGCGCAGCCCGGTGATGATCAGCTCGCGGGCCACCACCACCGTGACCATCCACGGTACCAACCCGGCCCCTCGCACCGGCAACAGAAAGATGAACGCTCCGCCGATGAGCACCTTATCGACCAACGGATCGAGGTTTCGGCCCAAGGCGCTGGCGGTTCCTTGCCAGCGGGCCGTCACGCCGTCGAGCCAATCGGTGATGGCCGCCGCGATGAACACCAACAAGCTCCACAGCCAACTTTCCCAGGCAATGAACAGAAACAACAAGACGGCCAGGAACAGACGAGCAATCGTCAGCTGATTCGGGAGGGAAAACAAGTTTGGCTTGTTAAGGACAGAGTGGCGAGAACCAAGGGCCGATTCTTTTGGCGATTGGATCGCGGTGGATGGTTCTTCGTGCATCATGGCTCTGCTGCTCCTGGGGCGAGTTGGGGGAAGCTCCCCCGCGGGGCACTCGCTAAACAATGGTGGCGTGGAGTTCCCCTGCGGTTCACGCGCTAAACTATCCTTTGAGCGCTCGGCCGGCGAGGTCGTAGCCGTCGGCAGCGGTCACTTTGACGCGGACGATGTCGCCGGCGCGGAGGTTCTTCCCCTTGACACGGACCACGCCGTCGATGTCGGGGGCGTCGGCGTGACTGCGGGCCAGCATATGGTTGGGAAATTCTGGGTCGGGACCATCAATGATCACTTCAATCTCCCGCCCCACTTGCCGCCGGCTCCAGTCGAAGGCAATGGCCTGTTGCGCTTCCATCAGGCGATTCCGGCGCTCCTGTTTTATCTCTTCGGACAAGTGATCGTCCAACCGTGTCGCCGGGGTGTCTGGTTCGAAGGAATAGGAAAAGACCCCCAACCGCTCGAAGCACGTTTCCCGGACGAAATCGACCAGCTCCCCAAATTCCGCTTCCGTCTCGCCGGGGAAGCCGACAATGAAGGTGGTCCGCAATGTCAGATTGGGGACAGCTTGCCGCAAGCGTGCCAGCAGCTCCTCGGTGCCGGCCCGGTTCACGCGCCGCTGCATGCGCTTCAGCACGCGGTCGTTGATGTGTTGCAACGGCATGTCCAGGTACGGAATGATCTTACGGGCGCCAGCCAGCGTGTCGAGTAGCTCCTCGGTGATGTACATGGGATAAGCGTACAAAATCCGAATCCAGTCGATGCCATCCACTTGATCCAGCTGGCGTAGCAGCTCGGCCAGACGGACTTCGCCATACAGGTCGAGACCATAATAGGTCGTATCCTGCGCCACCAGGATCAATTCCCGCACGCCGTCGTCGGCCAGCTCGCGGGCCTCGCGCAGCACTTCCTCAATCGGCTTGGTGACATGCTGGCCGCGCATGCCGGGGATGGCGCAGAAGGTACACAGCCGGTCGCAGCCTTCGGAGATTTTGAGATAGGCGTAATGGCGCGGCGTGACGCGCAGCCGAGCCGTGTCATCGAAGGCGCGCACCGGCGCCGGGCGAAATAGGCTGCGTTGTTCCAGGCGTTGCGCCACGGCGCGATCGACGACTTGGCCAATCTCCTCCCGGCCAAAGACGCCGACGATCTGATCGACGCCTGGCACTTCTTGGAACAACTCCTCCCCTTTGCGCTCGGCCAGGCAACCGGCCACCACCACCGCCCCAACCCGCCCCTGTTGCTTTAGCTCCAACATTTCGCGGATGACGGCCAACGACTCTTGCCGGGCCGGTTCGATGAAGCCGCACGTATTCACCACCACCACGTCGGCCCCCTCGGCATCGGGCACCAGCACGTACCCATCTTGAGCCAGCTTGCCCAACATGCGCTCGGAATCGACCAGGTTCTTGGGGCAGCCGAGACTGACAAACGCGAAGCGGCCACGCTCTGGTTCCGTCAGCTTTGAGGAAGTCATCGAGTTGTCCACGAGGGGAAGTCCGTTCATTGTGAAATTTGATTCGGAAGTTAGTTTTGTGTAATGGACGCATCGGGTGGCTCGATGGCTTCCACGAGAAGCAGGGATAATTCCTGTTCGCGTTCTTTTGCTTCTTTCCCGTTGGTGGTTGTCCATGAAAAAACGGTTAGCGTCGTGCGCCCCACTTGGATCATTTCAGGATGTCGAATCTCATAAGTCCTGCCGCTGGCCATGTGAATACGAAAGGGACGAAATGGCTCCGCATTCACATAAGTTAACAGCCGGTGGTTGGTCATCATGATTCGGTTCTCCAGTAAGAGCATCCTGATGGGTTTTGTCTATTTTGTGACATGATATCAACAGTATTTAGTGTTATTGAACCATCGTTGGAAATTTCATCCAGGAACGGCCAAACCCCGGAAGAAATGTCTCAGAACGAAAACGAGGGGCACATCTCCCCTCGCCAAACCATTCCCTCGTCGCATATCATCTTAATCTATCGAACCTGTCGCGGCGGCGTCAAGTTAGGAACGCTCCCCCTTGCCATTGACAGGACGGGCACGCGGGCGGACAATTTTCATGCTCACCGAATCTCGCTGCACCATTTTTCAGGAGTCCATCTCATGGCCGATTACGTCGTCATCGCCACGTGGCCGTTCGGCAAGATCGCCGTCGAGGCGGCGGCGCCGCTGTTGCGCGCGGGAAAGCCGGCTTTGGACGCGGCCATCGCCGGGGCGCAGGCGGTGGAGGATGCGCCCGAAGTGAACTCCGTCGGCTTCGCCGGCATCGCCAACGCCATCGGCACGGTGCAGCTCGATGCCTGCGTCATGGAGGGCAAAACGCTGGGCTGCGGCGCGGTGGCGGCGCTGGAGAACATTCGCCATCCGGCGGCGCTGGCCCGTTTGGTCATGGAGAAAACGCCGCATGTGATGTTGGTGGGGGAGGGGGCGCGCTGGTTCGCGTTGCAGCAAGGGTTTCCGCTGCGAACCCTGCTGACCCCCGAAAGCGTGGCGGAGTGGGAGAAACGCCGGCAAAAGCGGGCCGCTCAACCGCCAACGCCGCAGGAACCGCTCGATCACGACACGGTCACGGTATTGGCACTGGACCAAGGCGGTTCGCTGGGGGGTGTCTGCACCACGTCGGGGCTGTCGCACAAGCTGCCGGGGCGCGTCGGCGATTCGCCCATCATCGGCGCGGGGCTGTACGTTGATGACACGGCAGGAGCAGCGGGCGCCACCGGCGTCGGCGAGGAGATCATCCGCATCGGCGGCAGCTTGCAAATCGTCGAGGCGCTGCGAGCCGGCAAAAGCCCGCAAGAAGCCTGCACGCTGGCCGTGCGCCGCGTCAACGCGGCAGCCGTGCGCCGCGGCATGCATCCGGCGCGGGTGGCCTTCATCGCTCTCGATCCCAAGGGACGCACCGGCGCCGCCTGCACGGCGGGGACGAAGTTCCAGTATGCCCTCGCCCGTCCCGGCCAAGTCGAAGTGCTGTCCGCGGCGGAAATTGGCCCACAGGGGGAATGAAACAGCGACGGCGACCTGTGGCTGTCAGGCCACGGGCCGCCGTCGCCATTACTTCTTTGACATTTCCACGTCATCGAAAAACCTGGTTCGGTCACTCGATGATGCTGTAGTAGGGCACGATGCCAGGACCGTAAAACAATCCTTGCACGCTGATATCGAAGCGTTGATTGAATTTCAGCTGTGGTCCGGGATTGTTGGGAGCGTTGTTGCGCGACCTAGTCCAGCCTCCCGATAACTTGAAGCCCACGTCATGTCCTCTCGTGAAGCGTGCGGTAAACCTGTTGCCGTTGATGGCGACAATGCGAACGGTCTCTTGATTCTGGCGTTCGGTGCGCGTGCCGGTCTGAATGCCCGTGACGGGGTCAATCACCGGGACTTGCACTTCGTCCCAGACGTTCAAGTCCATACCCACTTCGGCATCCGCCATCGTGTTCGGTTCAATCTCGAACTCAATGGAGGTTTGCGGCGGTTCTGGGGCAGGCACGGCCGTGCGCGAGGTGTAAGTTCGGCTTTGACTGAACGTGCCGCTCCCCTTGCGGTGGAAGCTGCGGTCGATGATGGCGAACATGCGGTGGCGGACGTGGCGGTTTTCAGCGCGGCCGATTTCCCGGCCAATCGAGCCATCGGGACCAACTTCAAAGAAGCCGACCGTGACCCAAACCGCGAACACGTTGCTGCGTGTGGTAATGTTGTTGTGAATCTTGGTCAACAACTCATAACGATGATATTCGTGACCACCGGGGATCTCAAACACGCCGGGCCGCAAGATGGTGGACTCCACGCCATCCGGGGGGCCTAGCCCCTTGAACGGCCGGTCGCCTGCGAAGGGGTAGCCTTGCGGTGAGCGCGAGGTCAACATGCGCTGGAAGACTTGGCGGGCCGTATTGTCGTCGAAGCGGTTGGCGCCGGGGCGCGGATCACACAAGGCCAGGAAGATTTCCTCGTCCCAGATCGTGTTGATGTTAATTTTCCCGGGCACCAAGTCGTCGAACGATAACACGCGGATGCCGCCGCTCGGCTGCCGGTCCGCCTCCACCGTGAAAAAGTTGCGGTCGTTGGTGTCCATGACGCGCACGAAGGATTCTTCATCGGTCCCGACACCGACCAACAGGGGATCACCGGGACGAATGCCCCAGAATGTTCCACTGTCGCCACTGCCATCCGTCCGTCCGTTGCCGCTGGGCACTATGCGGTAACGATTGTCGCCAATTCGCCGCGCGCCTTGAACCCAAGAGTCCGTTTGCGGTTTGTTGTCCGTGAAGGTAAAACTGCGCTGGCCGTGTGCCATATCGCGGCACTGGAACAACTCCAAGACGCGGTAAATGCGGGCGCTGGAGTCGGTCCAGGGAGCTTGGTTGGGATTCCGGGCAGCTCCTTGGACGATTTGGTGCGTCAGCGTGGATGGTTTGTTGGTGGTGACGTGCAGGATTTCCATGACACTGACCGGGGCGCGGTCAAGGTGGACGAACCAGCTGAACGCCTGGGCGGCATTGCTGTTCTGCGCCAAGAAGGTGTGCTGCACGCCGCTGGCGTTGCCCCCCTGTTGATGGTCCGCTCCATTGGCGCGGATCGGCTCTTCCCGGCCCCAAGAGGCCCGGCCCATGGCGTCGTTGCGATAGACAGGCACGCGATCCATGTAATCCACGGTGACCCACGGATTGTCATTGGAATCATGAGCGCGGCCGGTATGGGCCAGCTTTTGCAGCAGGATGGTGAAGAAGGGGGGAACCGGCTGGCCCGGCTCAATCCGGTATTCCATACGGGCACTGACAACCGTAGGGTTCACCATGGTGGTAGGGACCCGTTCGCTGCCGAGCAAGGCAAAACTTTGTGGGGGAACGATATGGGTGCTGTTCAAGTCGTCCACAATGGCCTCGCGCAAACCGCCGTTGGGATCGCGCTGTTCATGGGCCATGCTTTGTCCCATCGCATCTCGGAAGGTGCCGCGGGTGTTGCTACGTTTTTGTAAGTGTTGCACGACATCCTGCTTGCAAAGCACCAACCGATAGTTGTTCAGATTCTTCGGCGTGATATGCGGATTGTACAATTCCACCCAGACCTTGACAGTCCGGGGTTCCTTGGCGGGGTCGCTGGGGCGTTCATACTCGGCATAGGCTTCGTTCAGGACGACTTGCGGGAACTCGGCGCCATAGACCGTGCCATGCCCCCAATGGAACACCGAGTTATGCCCATCGTTGTCGCAATAATCGACGATGTTGATGGCCAGTTGCGCCAACCAGCGCAAAGCGTCCAGTTGCGGATCGGGCGCTTCTGGATCGGTCGGGGGGGGAATCAGGGCAGGATTCTGAGCGCCGACCACCACGCGCAGACGGCGGAAAATCTCGGCGGCGATGGCACCTTGGCTGCTCAACCGGCCGGCGCGCGAGCCACCCAGACCACGCAGGTCGAGCCGGCCGCTTAGACAAACATCGCGCAGCTCACTATTTGGGGCAAAGTCCAGTTGCTGCAACTGCTGCGGGCTGCTCGGTGGTAGCACGGGGCCACCTATCGGATAGGGGGCGTCGGGCAGCCACTGGTAGGGTGACGTCGTGTAATCATAGAACATAGGGGGAATGCCAGGGCCGCTACTATCCATGCTATACGTTGTCACCATGCGCCGCCGCCTGGCCGCGTCGGGGGAGCTGCTGTCGTCGAAGTTGTTCGGCATCAGGCGGAAGATTTCCGAAGTGAGAGCGGGGCTGCCCATGTCCTTATAGCGCAACAGCGCTTCCATGTTGGAAAACCGGTAACCGAAGCGACCGCTGCGATCATTGCCGCTCAGACGCAGAAAGAAATTAAAGAACAAGGCATGGTTCCCGTTCGTACCGCCCAGATTGTACAATTCTTCATCTCGGGCATTGTCGTAACCCGGCGGGTAGTTGGAAGTGTAGTAACGCTGGCCGGCCGGACCTTGCATGCCGGGAACGGAGGCGTTGCCGTCAAAATCGACGGGTGCGTAAGGGTGTGCCCGGCGCAGGCCGCCGGCCAATCGATCGAACTGGAAGTTAGCCGGCACGTCGGGACGATTATCGCTGCCATACCGCCCCGTGATGCCGTTGTGGCCGACCAACAGATTGACCCATTCCAGCGTGCCTGGCAAACGGCCGCCGGGAGCATCCAAAACCCGGCCTGGATTGACTTCCCAACGTCCCCAACCTTGATTGGAAACGTGCTGGTTGCCGGGACCGTGGATATTGCCATGCACGGCCAAGTTGATGCGATTATCCAGATCGGTGATCAGCGGGGCAAACAGCGCCTTGTAGCGTGTGCCGTCGGGAGCGATCTTGATCGGGAAATTGAGATCCATCCAGATGCTGTCGTTGTTGACGACCCGATTATTGATCAACGTGCCGGGGCTGTCCAGCAAGTTTTTGACATCCAGACCTGCTTCATCGGGCGGCTCGGCGGTGCGGGCGCGGAGCTGATTGCCTAACCAGGGGCGATAGAACGACGGGATGAGCACCATGCCATCGCGGGCGCGGACCGCGGCCAAGAACATGTTGTTCTCATCGGGATAGGTATAGGAGGGATTCCACGATTCGTTGCCGGTTTCGGGCGGTTGCGGCTGCCCCGTGAAGTTGATGGCGGTGGCGCCCAGCCCCAGCCGGCCCGTGCCGCAATAGGCCGGTAGATTCTGGCTGCTGAACATGTTGCGTAGCAAGCCATACCCCCGCATGGCTGAGTCCATGCCCCCGCCTTGCGTATCGTTACGACAATCGAATATCAATTGATTGAGGAAATAGGACAACAACAGATCCGGGTCCACGTCGCCCCGATCCGGCGCTTCGCCGTCGCGGAAGATGCGGGACGCCGCCGCCTCGGATTCCGCGTAGTAGACGAACGTCAGGCCGATGATGGCGAACAGCGTCAGCATGGCCATGACCACGACGAGGATGACGCCTCGGCGTTGGGACTGTGCTCGGCTATAAGTGCTACGCATGGTTCAATGCTCCTTTGCCCTTCCCCCTGGGTCCCGTCCGATTTTGATTTACCCTGAGTATCTTGAACGTGATGAATAAAAGTACAGTATCTGGCTTTCCGTTTGCTTCCAAGCTCCGTTACTTGGAACGCTCTTGTTCCCCAATCAGAAATCCTCATAGATCGTAATCTGCCGCGTTGTTTCGGAACGCACGTCCCAAACACGCAACGAGACACGCAAACCCCGGATGCGATTGGTATTGGTCCGGCTGTCGTAGTTAATATCGCCGAAATTGATGCCGTCGGTGGTGGCCTTCACATCGAAGGAGATGACATCCGGCATGACTAACGTGGCGGAGTGCGCTTCGGGATTATTCGGATTGAAGGTCCCGCGCACATTGCGGGCGTCGAAAGCCCGGCGGTTCACATTGGTGGCCATATCCGTGGGATTGTTAAAGGTCACGGTCCCACCTCCCTGGCAGCTGATGTGGCAATAGTTTTGCCAGCCGCCGCTGATGCCAGTGAGCGTGGTCGTGTCCGGGATGACCAGGTATTGACAGCGCCATAAGCCGTACAACGGCGTGTTGCCGCGAATGGTGCTTTGGCCATTGGGATGCAGGAAATAAGCGATCTCCCCCCACTGACTGCGGAGCGTGCCGTCCCCCTCGACATAGAATGTATCAAACGGCTGATTGAAATAGGTGGTGCGCCGCCCCATCAACCCTGGGGCTCGAGCCGAGAAGAAGTCGTGCCGATTGTTGCCACGTAGCTTGACGCTAAAGTGCAATACATCCCCCGTGACACGGACGGACGCGATGCCGTCGCCGTCGCTGCCTTCATTCGTCAAGCCGCCATTGATGAGGCGAATAAAACCCTCGCGAGCCACCCCTTGCGACAAACCCAAACGGTCGATGGGCCGGGGGTGAGCACCGCTGTTGGCGGGCCAGTATTGGGAATCACCGATGCGGCGTTTGCCCTCCAAGTGATCAGCGGCGATGTCCCGGCGCAGTACCACAGTGGCCGAGCGCAGCCGTTCCTCCAGGTCGCCAATCGCCTTCATTTGCTGGAAGGTGTCCAAGGCGTTGGCGAACGCCCAAGACAAGATAGTCATCATCATGACGATCAGGGCCATCGCCACGATCAATTCCACGAGAGTAAAGCCTTGTCGTCTGCGCATGGCTGTCGCTCCTTGGAGCCAATATCTGGTCACGGTTTCCAGTCGGGACCTTTCTCGAATACTTCCACCACCGTATCCATGACCAATATCTGGTTACATGGCGCCCGCAAAGGTGTTTGGAGGTCGAGGACGGCGCCATTGGCGGATTGGCCGACGACGCGATAGAAAAAGGCGTGAACGGGTCCGTATTGAAGACCACCATCCCGAGTTACGTCCAGGATCCAAGTTCCGCGGGGAATCTGTCGGCCGCTTAAGCCCGGCACGTTGAGGGAGCGCGGACCGCCGGGGGTGGCCGAGTAAGAAGTTTCGTCGCTAGGGGTCAGGCCGCCGCGCAAGACGAGCGACCGGCCGCTGTACACCACCACGGTAATATCCACGACTTGCTGATCGTGGAAACGTGGCCGGCGCAGCATATAGGCCCAGGAAAAACTGCCGGTTCGATGCACCGGCGAGCGCGGCACGCCATTGGGACCGAAATTGAGATCGTCTTGCAGGGCGAACAATTCGAGAATTTGCCGCTGATTGGTGAAACCGGCGTTGACGCGTGGGATCACGCCGCCCAACGGCTGGCCGCTGTAGATGATGCTGCCGATGGGATCGACATACACCGGACAGCTCGGCCCGTTGGGTTGAGCGCCCAAAGCACCGAACTGAGCCGCGATCCCCGTGCGGTTGGGCAGGTCGCACATCGAGGCGATGGCGAAGGCATTGCCGCCGATGTGCCCGGCTCGGTCATCCTTGATCGCCTGGGCCATGCTCAGTGCTCCCATGGGAAACAGCGTCAAGATAGCGACCATGCCCAACGCCATCACGAACAGGGCCACCAACACTTCTGTCAAGGTCACGGCAGAGCGACGTTTCATGGCGGTGTCTCCGATCGATTAGAGGCCCGACGACCGAGCGTCCTTGGTGAAAGCGTATTTGTCCCCACCAGGAGCGGGCGGATGGGCGGCGATAGTCCCCGTGCCGACCTCGATGGCGAGCAAGGTGGGCTGACTGGTGCCGGACATATCCATCACCCACAGCACGATGCGTTGCTCATTGCCGGCATTGAGCACCTCGCCGGTGGGAGCGAACAGAATTTGCCGGGGGACCGGATTAGGCAAGCATTCCTCCGTGTCCACGGCGACCATATCCGGCAACTCCCGCAACGCTTCGCCGGTTTCCGGCCGCGCTTGGCGATGGATGCGGAAGAAGGCCCGACTCCGAACGGGGTGGGGCAACGGCGATGCCAGCGACACGCTATTGCCCCCCACGCCGACAATGCGGCGCGGCACGCCGTAATCAATGTCGATGTAATCCCCTTGCTGTGCGTGATCACTGACATTGACGCTCAACTGGACAGAATTACCTTGGGCGCTCGTCACCCAGCCATTGCGTCCACCAGAGTACGTATCGGGTTGCTGGATAAAGCGGAAGCGCGTCAGGTAGCGAGAATCATCCGGCGATTCAAGTAGTTGCAAACCGGTGGCCAACCGGCTTTGCACGGCTTTATTGCGGGCCAACAACAGCCAACCTTGCAAGTTGCTGGCGCCATTGGCGGCGCGGCGTTCATCCTGCAAATTCGGGAAGAAAGCAATCACGATGCCAGCCAAGATCATGATGATGGCCATGACCACGAAGAGTTCGATCAGCGTGAAGGCTCGCCGCTCGCATGTTGGGGTACGCATCAATCGTCTCCTCCGGCGCCATAATCCAGGTGCTTGCTTGCCAATGCCGACACAGTTATCTGAAATCGCGGCTGTCGATGTTGTCGTAAGTATCCTCTTCCCGGAGCACGCGGCCATCGACGCGGCTCAGGCCCAGCCTACCGTCAGGGCCGGGCGACACGATCACCGGCTGCATTCCATAGGGGCTGCTGGGATCGACGGCGCGCACCAGGGACACGGGATTGCCCCAGCCGTCGATGACCATGCGGACCATACGCGCGCCATCGAGGTCCTTTAAAGCCGCCGCCCCCAGGGCGATGTCGGCGTTGAATTCCTGGCCGTCACGGGCGCGCCCCAGAATCAAATAAAGGCAGATCGCGGAATCGGCCCCATCGACGGGGGGCGGCTGCACGCCCGCCACATGAGGGCCATAACGTGCTTGCGCCTCGCTGAGGGAGATCGGAAACTCCTCCCGCAGCGCGGTCCGCACGTATTGATCGCGACTGATGTTGCCGGACAAGCGATCGCGTTTGGCTTGGTCGATGGCGGCTGTCCATTGACGATCAACGGCCTGTTGTAGCTTGCGGACCAGCAGCTCGGTGTTGCGACGCGGCTGTTCGGACAGCACGCGCAACGAGGCCGCCGCCGTCAGCGCCATTAGTATGGCAATAATGGCGATGACGATGAGCAATTCCAAGAGGGTAAAGCCTGACCGTCCTCGGACCGTCCCGCGCGGGCTGTGGCTTATCATAGTCATCATCCTCCTGTTAATTGCCGGGGACCCCCAGCCGGGCTTCGTGGAAGTTGCTCAAATCGTCGCGGCCAGCGGCGCCGACATTGGGCGCTGAAGGATTGTACACGCCGCCGGGACCGAATTGGCCATTTTCACCGGCGGAAATAATCTGGAACGATCGCTCGTTGAAGAACGCGCCGGCCGGCGAGCGATACGGCGATACGCCGTTGATGGCGCCGACGTTGTAACCATCTCCCAAGCCCACGCCGAAATACAGATAAGGTTGACCGCCGTGACCATCGCGGTACTGGAATTGGCCGGCGGAACCCACCAGCCGGTCCGGACGAAATTCATAAAACGGCGGTATATTGGGACTGCCGGACAAGGGCGCGGTAGGGTTGTTGCTGAAGCCCAGGCACCGGCCGCTGCCGCTGGAACCGCTCTGCATGCCACCCAGAAACAACACCAACACCTGCCCACCGCTCAACGAAGTTCCCGGTAGGTTCTGGGCGCGCGGCCAGACACGGCGGCAATAGGGATTGTTGGGACTTAACGACACCTGACTGGGCGGAAACGGCGGATTGCCGAAGTGGGCGCGAAACGCCGCCATGGCGTCGGCCATTTGGGCGATCTCCGCTTTGGTGCGGACGTCCCCCACCACCTTCAGGGCGCGAAGGACGGCCGGCACCGAAATGGTCACGAGAATGGCAATGATGACCAACACGATCAACAACTCGATGAGCGTGAAACCGGCACGGGCTGGAGGCCGAGACTTGGTGATGTTCATGTTTCTGATCCTTGAGTTGTCCCTTTCGGTCACAATGAGCGGTGACGCCATCCTCTGCCCCATACCTGAAATGAGGAGAGGCACGGATTATTTGCCACTCATGCCTTCCAGCAGCTTGACGAGCGGCAGGAACAGCGCGATAACGATGCCGCCGATGATGAAGCCCAGCACGACGATCATGATAGGCTCCAACATGCTGATCAGCCCTTTGACTAGCGTATCGACTTCCTCGTCGTAAAAGTCAGCAATCTTGTAGAGCATGGTGTCGAGGTCACCAGTCTCCTCGCCGACGTCGATCATGTTGACGACCATTTCATCGACCAGTCGGCTTTGCCGCAGCGGCTCGGCGATGCTTTCCCCTTCCTTGATCGAGTCATGCACGCGCTGGAAACAGCGCTCGAAGACCATGTTGGTGCAGGTTTCCCGAACGATCTGGAGGGATTCCAGGATGGGGACGCCGGAACCGACCAGCGTTCCCAAGGTGCGCATGGTGCGAGCCACCGTTGTCTTTTCGATGAGCTTGCCAATCAGAGGTATCCACAGTTTGAGCCGATCCACGGCATAGGCACCGGCTTTCGACAGGCGAATCAGCTTGACCATCAGCCACAGTAATAAGGGGATCAGCGGCACGAAGTACCAGTAGGTCATGAACCAATCCGAGATGGAAATGAGCGTCTCGGTGGCCCACGGGAGCTTCATCTTGAAGTCCTTGAAGATTTTCTTGAACTTCGGGATGATGGCCAGCATGATGAACATGACGATGGCCACGGCCACCAGAATGACCACGGTGGGATAAACCATGGCGCCGATGATCTTGCGCTTGAGGCTTTGGGCCTTCTCCTTGAAGTCGGCCAAGCGGCGGAGGATCACTTCCAGGGCGCCCCCCGCCTCGCCGGCCTTGACCATGTTGACATACAGTCGGTCAAAGCATTTGGGATGCTTGGCGAAGGCCTCGCTCAAGGTGCTGCCCGATTCGACGTCATCGACCACGTCGATGAGGGCGTTTTTGAGGACGCCCGGCTTCATCTGTTTTTCGAGGATCTTCAGGCTGCGCAAGACGGGTAAGCCGGCGTCCTGCAAGGTGGAGAACTGGCGCGTGAAGGTACACAGCGCCTTGCCCGACACGCCGCCGATGGCGATGACCTGTCCTTTTTTGCGCTTGCCGCCGCCGGTTTTGGCGCCGCGTTTGCGCCCCTTCTTGCCAGCGCCGACCTCGGCGATTTTGGTCACGAAGAAGCCCATTTGCTTGATTTTCAGCTGAGCTTCTTCCTCGTTAAGGGCTTCGAGGGAGTCCTTCACTTCGCTCCCTGTGGAATCCATCGCTTCGAATTTGTAGGTTGGCATGGCGGCCACTCTCCGGGAGAAAGACACTGGTATCAAGCGTCGCTAATCAATAACTGTCGTCTTCCAAAACGGTTTCGCGCACCACTTCCTCGATGGTCGTGACGCCGTTGAAGATGGCGCGCAGGCCGGCGTCGCGCAAGCCGGAGACCCCTTTTTGCCGCGCTACTTGCCGCAGCTTGTCGGTGGAGGCGCCCTGGCTGATTTGGTCGCGGATGTCGTCGTCGATGACGATCAGCTCGAACAGACCGCAGCGGCCGCGGTGGCCGGTGTTGTTGCAGCGGTCGCAGCCTTGGCCGTAGTAGAACTTTTTGCCTTGCACCTGGGCCGGCCGCAGGTTCAGCTCCATCAGCATCTCGGCGCTGGGCTGGAACTCGGTGCGGCATTCGGTGCAGATGCGCCGCACCAGACGTTGGGCCAGGATGCCTTCGAGCGTGGCCGTTAGCAAGTACGGCTCGACCCCCATGTCGCGCAAGCGGGTGATGGTGCTCGGCGCGTCGTTGGTGTGCAGCGTGCTGAAGACGAGGTGCCCGGTCAGCGAGGCTTGCACGGCAATCTGGGCCGTCTCCAAGTCGCGGATCTCGCCGACCAGAATGATGTCCGGGTCTTGCCGCAAGATGCTGCGCAGGGCCGAGGCGAAGGTCAGATCGATCTCGGAATGGATCTGGCATTGGACAATGCCATCCAGCTCATATTCCACCGGGTCTTCAGTGGTGATGACTTTCTCGGTAACCTGATTCAATTCGTTGAGAGCCGAATACAAGGTCGTCGTCTTGCCAGCGCCGGTCGGTCCCGTGACCAGGACGATGCCGTTGGGTTTGTGGATCAGCTCGCGGAATTTGGCCAGCATCCCGGCTTCCAAGCCAACCTTGTTGAGATCGAGGTTGACGACGGTGCGGTCGAGAACGCGGATGACGATGCTCTCGCCGAACATGGTGGGCAACACACTGACGCGCAAGTCTACGGCGTTGCCACCGACGTTCAACTCGATGCGGCCGTCTTGCGGCAAGCGGCGCTCGGCGATGTCGAGATTGGCCATGACCTTGATCCGGCTGGAAATAGCCATCGCCAGGTGACGCGGCGGCGGCACCATCTCGTACAGCACGCCGTCGCAGCGATAGCGCATCTTGAACTCGTCCTCGAACGGTTCAAAGTGAATGTCGCTGGCATGATCCCGAATGGCCATGAGCAGGACCATGTTGATCAGCTTGCGTACCGGGGCGGCGTCTTGAATCTCCATCAGGCCGCCCAAGTCGATGGCGGTTTCGTTGCGCCGCGACCGCAGCTTGGGGTCATTTTCCAGCTGGTCGATGATATCGACGATACTTTCTTCCTTGCCGGCGTAACAGCGGGCCAGCCCTTCTTCGAGGTCTTTTTGCGAGGCGAGGACCGCCTGCACGTTGGGGATGTTGAGGAAGTTGCGCAGGTTGTCGAGGGCGGTCAAATTGGTGGGGTCGGCCACCGCTACCGTCAAGACATTGTCTTGATACAAAAGAGGCAGCACCTTGAAGACGCTGGCCATCGTTTCCGGAACCAGCTGCAACGCTTCCGGCTGGGGCCGAATCTCGGCCAACGGCACCGACTTCATGCCGTACACTTCGGCAGTGGCTTGGAGCAGCTGATCGGCGGTGATCAAGCCCCGTTCTTGGGCCAGCTGGCCGACCGATTCCCCCAACGAATTGGCTTCAGGCAGCAAGTCGGTGACTTGACGTTCATTAAGGAAGCCGAGATCGACCAGCGCTTCCGCCATGCGCTGTTGGCTATCTTGTTGGTAGCCACGCCGAGAACGTCCCGCAGCGCGCGCGCCCCCCGCCGCCGGTCGATCCGAGGTGATCCGACTCGGCGCCGCCGGACGCAACATCGGCTTGCCCGGCGCGGCCCCTTTGGTCTGTGGCGGCGGCGGCGTGGGTTTCTTCGGCTGCCCCGGATTATTCGGTGGCGTTGGCGGCATGGTGATGTATCCCCAGTTAGCAGTTACCAGTGTTTAGCAGGCGCGCCACGGTAGATCATTCCGTTTCTGCCTCTTCCTCGACTTCCGGCATCTCAAATTCTTCTTCCGACTCTTTCGGCAAAATTCCCTTTTCCGCTTGGGCGATCTTGTTGCGCAGCTCGTTGGGGTTCTGCGAGCGCATGATGACTTCGTCCTTGCTGCATTGCCCTTCCTTCCACAACCGGAATAGGTTCTCATCCAACAGAAACATGCCGAACTTGCGGCCCGTTTGGATGCTGGAGTCGATGCGATAGACCTTGTTTTCGCGGATGAGGTTTTGAATCGCCGGTGTCACCACCATCATTTCGTAGGCGGCGACCAATCCTTCGGGGCGGCGCGGCAGCAATGTTTGCGACAAGACGCCGATAAGGGCGGTGGCCAGCTGGGTGCGCACCTGATCCTGCTGTTCCTTGGGGAAGACGTCGATGATGCGGTTAATGGTGCTGGCCGCCCCGCTGGTGTGCAAGGTGCCGAAGACGACGTGCCCCGTCTCGGCCGCCTCGATGGCCGCGTGGATGGTGGCCAAGTCACGCATTTCGCCGACGAGAATCACGTCTGGGTCCATGCGCAACGCCCGTCGAATGCCTTCGCTGAAGTCCGGTACGTCCACGCCGACTTCACGTTGATTAACCAAGGATTTCTTATGCGGATGATAATACTCAATGGGGTCTTCGAGCGTGATGATGTGGCGGTCATAGTTCTCATTGAGCCAGTTGATCATGCTGGCCAAGCTGGTGGTCTTGCCGGAGCCAGTCGGCCCCGTGACCAACAGCAAGCCGCGCGGCCGGGTAATCAGCCGGGGAATGGCGTCGGGCATGCCAATCTGTTCAAAGGTGAGGAACTGATTGGGAATGCGCCGCAGCACCATGCCAGTGTAGCCGCGTTGCTTGAAGACCGCCACGCGGAAACGATTGCCGTCCTTGTACTCGATGGCGAAGTCGGCCCCCCCTTTTTCCTGTAGCTCTTGTTGGCAGCGATCCGGCGTGATACTCTTCATCAAGGCGGTGGTGTCGTCGCCGTCGAGATTCTTGGCATTCAGCGGTCGCAGTTTGCCATGATGGCGCAACACTGGGGGTTGCCCGACCGTGATGTGCAAATCACTGGCTTTGAGCTGAATCACCGTCTCCAACAGTTTGTCGATCAACACATTACTGGCTACCACTGCGCCTCCCTTGGGGCAACACGACCAGCCTTTCCCAGAATTGGGATAGACCCTCTCTCCACACACCGCTGGGGCGTGGAAGGGAAGAAGTTTTATTGAGATAGGGGATAATTTCCTTCACTTGCCATTATTTCATGCTTCTGAGCACAATCAATTCGCAAAATGGAAAAAATCTGAAAAAATGAAATTTATCAGCATCGGAACCCCGACGCGCACCGGAAACCGATTCCCACCCACGCTCAGTCCACCACCGATTCATGGTGGCAGGTGCTGAGAATTTCCTCCAAGGTGGTGATTCCCTTCATGGCTTTGTGAATTCCATCCGTCAACAAGGGGCGCATGCCTAATTCGTAAGCTTTGCGACGAATTTCTTGCGTGGGCGCTCCATTAAAGGTCAGCTCGCGGATGTCGGAGCTCATGCGCAGCAGTTCAAAGATGCCCAACCGGCCCCGAAAGCCGCTGTGATGGCAATGCTTGCAGCCCTTGCCGCGCGCGAATTGAGCACTCGCCAGTTGTTCGCGCGTCAGGCCGGCGGAGCGAATTTCGACGGCGGTGGGTTTATATGGCTCCTTGCATTTGGGGCAGATCACGCGGACCAAACGTTGCGCCATGATGGCGATGACGCTGGAGGCCACCAGATAGGGGGCGACGCCAATATCGACCATGCGTGTGACGGCACTTGGCGCATCGTTCGTATGCAACGTACTAAAAACCAAGTGTCCAGTTAGACTGGCTTGTACAGCGATCTCCGCTGTCTCACGGTCTCGAATCTCACCCACCAGAATAATGTTCGGCGCTTGACGCAGCATGGCCCGAATGATGCGGGCGAAGTCGAGGCCGATCTGGTGTTTCACCTCCACTTGGTTGATCCCCGGCAGGTAGTATTCGACCGGGTCTTCCGCCGTGATGATCTTGCGGTCGGGGCGATTGAGTTCGTTCAGCGCGGCGTACAGGGTTGTCGTCTTGCCGGAGCCGGTCGGACCAGTCACCAGGAAAATGCCATTGGGGCGTTTAATGATTTGCTGGAACCGGAGGAAGTCGTCTTCGGCGAAACCAAGTTCGCGGACGTTCACCTGAATGCTACCCCGATCCAGGATACGCATGACCACCGATTGGCCATGCACCGAGGGCAACAAACTCACGCGCAAGTCGAAGTGTTTGCCGCCGATGGCCGTCTTGATCCGGCCGTCTTGAGGCCGGCGTTTCTCGGCGATGTCGATTCCCCCCATGACCTTGATGCGGGCCGTGAGCGGGGCCAACAAGCGGCGCGGCAGGTTGTCGCGCTCCACCAACACGCCGTCGATGCGGAAGCGGATGCGCACCCGATCCACGAATGGCTCCACATGAATATCGCTGGCCCGCAACGTGACCGCTTCTTGAATCATCAAATTGACCAGCTTGACGACTGGCGCATCCCCTTCGGCGTCCAAGTCCACGCCGGCGATCAAGCTGTGATCGACATCGATGGTGGTGTCGGTGGTTTCAGTGCTGAAGAACGATTCCATCGGTTCGGCGCGCCCCGCTTGGCTGTAATGCCGATTGATGGCGTCGAGAATCTGTTCGCGCGTGGACAGCACGGGGCGAATGTCTTTGTTGAGGATGAATTGCAGTTTTTGCAAGGTGTCGAAATCGGTCGGATCGCTCATGACGATAGTGAGCGAGCCATTTTCTTCCGACCAGGGGAGGATTTTGTTCTCGCGCGCCACCGACTCGGGTACTTTCTCGATGATACTTTCATCGATCGTCACTCCTTTGAGAGCGACGTATTTCATGCCGTGAAACTCGGCAATGGCGCTCATGACATCCTCGGCCGTGACCATCTTGGCCTTCACCAAGGTGTCGCCGATGTTGCTGCCCGGCGTCTGCTGCATCATGGAGTACGCTTTTTCCAGCTGCTCAGGAGTGATCTGCTTGCGCTTGAGCAGAATATCCGTGAAGTCGCTACGGAGTTTCGCCATTGGAGGAACTCTCCCTCGGAGATCGCGATAAAGGATGATTCAGAAAGGTGCGAACGGATTTCTAATGGTTTTATCTTACCGCCTGGCAACGGGAAGGGAACTATTTTTTCGCGGAAGTTGCGCGGTTATGCACGACTGCCGTCGAGCGCCGGCGCATCTCTGTCAGCCCGACGCTGGGTTCATGGCAGACTCCCGATAGTTCCGGTTCCCCAGGAACCGGCTGGGGTTCCGACGATAGTTCCGGTTCCCCAGGAACCGGCTGGGGTTCCGACTTGTTTATCCTTCCTCACTCTCGCGCAGCTTGGCCAGCACGCTGAAGTCTTCCAGCGTGGTCGTGTCGCCAGTGGTTTGTTTGCCGCCGGCGATGTCGCGCAGCAGGCGGCGCATGATCTTGCCGGAGCGGGTCTTGGGCAAGGCCGCCGTGAAGCGGATGTCGTCGGGGCGAGCCAGAGCGCCGATCTCCTTGGCCACATGGTCGCGCAGCTGTTTCTTCAGCTCCTCGCTTGGCTCAACGCCGTTGATCAGGGTGACGAAACAGGCGATGGCCTCCCCCTTAAGTTCATCCGGCCGGCCCACCACCGCCGCTTCCGCGACATTGGCGTGGTGTACCAAGGCGCTTTCGATTTCCATGGTGCTCAGGCGGTGGCCGGAGACGTTGAGCACGTCATCGACCCGGCCCATGATCCAGATGTAACCGTCTTCGTCCATGCGGGCGCCGTCGGCGGTGAAATAGACGTGCGGCACCTGGCTCCAGTATTGCTGGCGATAGCGTTCGTCATCGCCATAGACGGTGCGCAACATCGACGGCCAAGGACGTTGGATGACGAGCAAGCCGCCGTGCGTCGGGGGCACCGGCTGCCCTTCCCGATCCACGATGGCGGCGGCGATCCCTGGCAGCGGCTTGGTGGCCGAGCCGGGCTTGGTGCCGATGGCCCCCGGTAGAGGCGCGATCATGATGGCCCCCGTTTCCGTCTGCCACCAGGTATCGACGATGGGACACTTGCCATTGCCGATCACTTGATGATACCACATCCAGGCTTCCGGGTTGATCGGTTCCCCTACCGTGCCGAGCAGGCGCAAGCTCGATAGATTATGCTGCTTCGGCCACTCGTCCCCCCATTTAATGAAGGCGCGAATGGCGGTCGGGGCCGTGTAGAAGATCGTTACCTTGTATTTCTCGATCAACTCCCAGAAGCGCCCTTCGTTGGGATGATTGGGAGCGCCTTCATACATAATCGTAGTGGCGCCGTTGGCGAGCGGGCCATAGACGATGTAGCTATGCCCCGTCACCCAGCCGATGTCGGCGGTACACCAGTAAATGTCATCGTCATGCAAATCGAAGACCCATTCGTGCGTCAGCGATGTGCCAAGCAGGTAGCCCCCCGTGGAGTGCAGCACCCCCTTGGGTTTGCCGGTCGAGCCGCTGGTGTAGAGGATGAACAGTGGATGCTCGCTGTCGAGCGGCTCGGCGGGACAATCAGCGGACGCTTGGTCCATCAACTCGTGCCACCACCGATCGCGGCCTGGCTTCATGTCGATGGGCTGATTGCAGCGGTTGAAGACGATGCACTTCTCGACGCTGGGGGACTTGGCCAGGGCTTCATCGACGTTCTGCTTCAGTGGCACCGGCTTGCCGCGCCGCCAGCCGGCGTCGGCGGTGATGACCATGCGAGCTTGGGCGTCGTTGTTGCGGTCGGCCACGGCATCGGCGCTGAAGCCGCCGAAGACGACGCTATGCGTGGCCCCAATGCGGGCGCAGGCCAGCATGGCAATGGCCAGCTCCGGGATCATCGGCATGTAGAGTGTGATGCGGTCCCCTTTCTGGACTCCCAGCCCCTTCAACACGTTGGCGAACCGGCACACTTCCCGATGCAGGTCTTGATAGGTCAAGGTGCGCGTGTCGCCGGGTTCCCCTTCCCAGAGAATGGCGGGGCGGTCTTTCTGGGGGCCGGTCAGGTGGCGGTCGAGGCAATTGTAGCTGGCGTTGATCTTACCGCCGACGAACCATTGCGCGTGCGGCTCGTTCCAGACCAGCACTTGATCCCATTTCTGAAACCAGTGCAGCCGTTCCGCCTGCTTGGCCCAGAACCCTTCAGGATCATCCTCGGCCCACTTACGCAGCTTCTCATACTCGGCCGCGCTCTTGATGTGCGCCTTGGCCGAAAATTCCGGCGGCGGCGGAAAGATGCGTGTTTCCTTCAAGACGCTGGTGATATTCGCGGAAACCGGAGAGGACATAACGATTCTCCTGGAACAAGGGCGCCACAAAAGCAGAGGGAATGTCGAAAATTCTAAAGAATCCGCAGCCTCTTGAAAAGTCCGCACTTGCGGAATGTGGTGGACCTTTGACCGAGAACGCGGGGAAAGGTAAGATTATCGTTTAGCAGGAGAGCGCTCTCCCGCAGGTCGCCGCGAAACGGTGTATTGCCAAATACTCTCTCATGAACATTTCCTACTTCAAACGCTTCAAAATGGAAATCGACCTGCATGACGTGCCGCCGGTGCCGATGTTGCCGGAGCCGTATTGCTGGGTGGGGTGGGATTATGCCCTGTTGGAGCTTCACGCCGAGGTGAAGTATCAGTGTTTCCATGAGGAGATCGACGCCACGGTCTTTCCCAGCTTGGGGAGCCGACAGGGGTGCTCCTATTTGATGAAAGAGATCACACGCAAGTCCGGTTTCGTGCCGCAGGCGACGTGGTTGATCGCCTGTCCGGGGGGCTATTGCGGGACGGTGCAGGGATTGAGCGATCGGCCAGGGCTGGGAGCGATTCAGAATCTCGGCGTGGTGCCGGCCTATCGCGGCTTGGGGCTGGGGCGGGCGCTGATCCTGCAAGCGCTGCACGGCTTCCGCCGCGCCGGTCTCAGCCGAGCCTTTCTCGAAGTGACCGCGCAGAACGAGGCCGCCATCAACCTCTATCGCTCCATCGGCTTTCGCTGCCGCAAGACAGTCTATAAGGCCGTCGAAACCGTGCCCGCGTTTTGACGAGAAGTGTCATTTACCATCTCTCTCTTGTCCCCTACCATGTGGATAGCATTCGTTTTCGTTCCGGGGCTGCCGTCTGGGAACGAGAAACTGCGTGTGTTTCTCCAGATACCAAGGACAATCTAGTGCCACAGGAAGTATATCACCACACCTTCGACAATGGGTTGACATTGCTGGCGGAGCGGATGGAGCAGGTGCGCTCGGCGGCGTTGAACATTCTGATCCCCGCTGGCTGCGTGTATGATCCGCTGGAGCAACAAGGGATCGCGTCGGTGTTGTCAGAGTTGTTTTCGCGCGGGGCGGGGCCGCTCGATAGCCGGGGGCTGACGGAAGCTCTGGACAATCTCGGCGTCGATCGCGGCGAGAGTGTCGGCCAGATGAACATGCACTTCTGGGCGCGCGGTCTGGCTCGCAATCTGCCGCTGACGTTGGAATTGTACGCCGACATCGTGCGCCGGCCGCACTTGCCGGAAGACGAGCTGGACGCCGTCAAGGCATTGGCCATCCAGGACATCCAAAGCCTGGAAGATGATCCGCGGCATTATCTTTTGGTCCAATTGCGGAAGCACCATTATCCGCCCCCTCTGGGCAATGACCGGCGCGGCACGGAACAGTCGGTCGAACGACTGACCATTGACGACCTTCGTTCCCATTATCAGCGTCTGTTTGGGCCGCGCGGCGCCATCATCGCCGTGGCCGGCAACATCGATTGGGAAGTGTTGAAAGAGCAAGTGGGGCGCTTGTTCGGCGACTGGCAAGGGGGCGTCCAAGAGCCGTTGACGCTCGGTCCCGCGCCGGCCAAGCAGGCCCACATCCCAAAAGACACCACGCAGACGCAAATCGGCATCGCCTACGCCAGCGTGCCGGTCGGCCACCCGGACTATTACCAGGCGCTGGGGGCAGTCAACGTGTTGTCCGGCGGCATGAGCGCTCGCTTGTTCACCGAGGTGCGCGAGAAGCACGGCCTATGCTACGCCATCAGCGCCGGTTACGAGACCTTCAAGGACCGCGCCAGCGTCATTTGCTACGCCGGCACCACCAACGAGCGGGCGCAAAAGACCTTAGACCTTACTTTGCGCGAGCTGCGCCGGCTAAGCGAAGGGATCGAAGCGGAGGAAGTCGAGCGTGTACAAGCGGGGTTGAAGTCGTCGTTGATCATGCAGCAAGAATCGACGGCGGCGCGGGCTAACGCCTTGACATCGGATTGGTATTTCCTGGGCCGAGTGCGGACGTTGGACGAAATCCAAGCCGCCGTCGACGCCCTGACGCCTCAAACCATCATCGACCATTTGCATCGTTGTCCCGCTCAGGATTTCACCATTGTGACCTTGGGGCCGAAGGCGTTGGCATGTCCGAATTAACCCCGCCTTTTCAGCCGGCTCGCCCGCTAAACGGGTTCGTTGTTTTCAGGAATTGGAACCATGCCATTTCATCATCATACCTTGTCCAATGGCTTGCAGATTGTCGGCGAGACGGACCCGCAGGCGCGGTCGGTCGCCTTGGGGTTCATGGTGCGGACTGGTTCGCGCGACGAAACTCCTGAAGTCTGCGGCGTGTCGCACTTTTTGGAGCACATGGTCTTCAAGGGGACGCCACGGCGCACCGCGCTGGAGGTCAACCGCGACTTTGACCGCATCGGCGCCGATTACAACGCCTACACCAGCGAGGAAAACACCGTCTTTCACGCCGCCATCTTGCCGGAGTATCTGCCGCACGCGGTGGACATTCTCGCCGACATTCTCCGGCCCAGCTTGCGCGAAGAGGATTTCAATGTCGAGAAAGAGGTGATCATCGAAGAGATCGGTATGTACGAGGACCAGCCGACTTGGTGCGCCTACGACCACGCCAAGCAACTGTACTTCGCCGAGCACCCGCTGGGGAACAGCATCCTGGGGACTGTGGCCAGTATCACGGCGTTGACTCGTGATCAAATGATGGGCTACTTCCAGCGCCGCTACGTGGCCCCGAACATTCTGGTATCAGCGGCGGGACATTTCGATTGGCAAGAATTAGTCGCTCTGGTGACGCAAAAGTGCGCCGGCTGGCCGAGCGGCGCGGCGGAGCGGCAAGGAGTCCGCGAGACGGCCGGCTCCGGTGGTTTCCAGATCATGACCAAGGAGAATGTCAATCAAGAACATGTTATTGTCATCTCGGCGGGGCCGGCGGTCGAATCGCCGTTGCGCTACGCCGCCGAAACCCTCGCCTTGGCCATCGGCGACGACACCGGCAGCCGCTTGTACTGGGAGCTGGTCGATCCCGGCCTGGCTGACTCCGCCGACACCAGCTTCCATGAATACCAGGGGACCGGCTCATTCTACACCTCGTTCAGCTGTGCTCCGAGCGACGCCCAAAGCAATCTGCAAATCGTGCATGACGTATTAACCCAAATTCAGCGCGACGGCATCACCGCGACGGAGCTACAGCAAGCCAAGAACAAAATTCAATCGCGCTACGTGCGCGGCAACGAACGGCCGCGCGGCCGAATGCAAGTCGTCGGCATGACCTGGGCCTATTTGCACGAATACCGCACCGTCGATGACGAGCTGGCCGCCTTCGATGCCGTGGACTTGTCCACCATCCGCCAGCTTCTCGACCGCTACCCCTTGGACCGCATCACCACGCTCACCCTCGGCCCCTTGCGGGAGTTGCGAGCGCCAGGCGGGAATGGACGGTAATAAAAACTTCTCCAGCGAGATTTCCTAGCGCGGTCATCCATTTATGTCAGGAGAATGCGATATCGTGGTTCCGGGGCAGATTGTCATTTTGGTCTTGAAAGTGGCGGTAGGGGCTGTCACCCTCTTGCTCCTGTTGTCGTTGCTGGCGCTGTGGAAGGGGAATTATCGGCTGCACGGCCGGATCAATCTGGCGTTTTTCACCCTGACCATCCTCGCCCTGTTCAGCCTGGAAGTGCTGGTGCGCATCATCGATCCGGACATTTTCGCTTATTTCAGCGCGGAGCAACGCCGCTGGCTGCTGATTCACTTGTGTTTCTCGGTGCCGGCGGCGGTGGTGATGCCGGCCATGCTGTACACCGGGCTGACGCACCGGCGCGGCTTGCACTTGACGCTGGCGGCCATTTTTGGCGTGCTATGGACGGGAACGCTGATCACGGGACTATTCTTTTTGCACTAATCCCATGACCGATCCTTGGCAACCCGATGACGACAAATCACCAAGGGAACCGCTGGCCGCCGAAGCGCTGCGGCACATGCCGAGTTGGCAGGTCGATGTCGGCGATGGCGTGGCGTTGCCGGGCGAAGAGCCGGCCCCCTTGCCCCCGGAAGAAGAGATCGGCGAAGTAGAGCCGGAACCGGCCCCTCCCGCCGCCGAGGCGGAACCCGCCCCAGATGACGTGCCGCCGCCGCCGTCGCGCATCATCGAGGCCATGCTGTTCATCGGCGGCCCCCCGTTGACCGCCGCCCGCGCCACCGAAGCCATTCGCGGCTTGACCGAGGAGCAATTTCTGGAAACGATTCAGCAGCTGAATCACGATTACCGCCGCCAGGGACGCCCCTATATCATCCAGGGACGGCAGCAAGGCTATGTCATCACCTTACGGCCCCGCTATCGCGCCGTGGTCGAGCGCTTGCGCGGCGGCGTTCGCCAAGCGCGGCTGTCACTGGCGGCCATCGACGTGCTAGCGCTAGTGGCCTACCGCCAACCCGTGACCAAAGCGGAGATCGACACCATTCGCGGCCTGGAATCCGGCGCGGTGCTGCGGCTGCTCGTACGGCACGGCCTGGCCGCCGTCGTGCCCCGCGTGGAGGGGGCCAAGCGGGAAACCGCCTACGTTACCACACCCCGTTTCCTCGAACTGTTTGGGCTGCGGAGTCTGGATGATCTACCACAAACCGAGGATTTGCAGAAGCTATGAGTTGTCATTCCAGTCATCGGTTCGCGCTCGTTGTCGCTTTCCCGCGCAAAACGATACATCTCAACGGAAATTTACCCAAATTCGTTCGTCAACCTAGTCGGTATCACTATACTATCTTTCAGTTTCCGCGCGAAAATCTCTTCATTTCACGCAGGGAGGTCTTGAAAATAAACGCTCCGCCTTCTAACCTTGGCTAAATTTCCTGAATTGTGACGTGATATTCACGCACTGCCTACCCTATATCCCTGAACGGTACTCTAGAGAAGCGGCATATCGTTGACTGGACAAGGGCCGGCGCGACCGGCCGATAGTTGGATAACAGCATCTTCAGAAAGGTTGTGGCTATGGAATTACCAAGTCGCTCCAAGAATGATCGCTACACGCGACCTGGCCAGTATCTGGAACTTGAACAGCGATTGCGGGCCGATTCGGCAACGGCCGACATTCCCATCCTGGTGACTTACGCTTTCGACTACCGCACCCGGTTGGGGCCATTTCTCTTCGCCGACACCCGTTTGCTCACGGCGGGTCCCCGGGCCATCGCCGCGGCGCTTTATAATGCCGGTTTTACCAAGCTGCGCATCGTGCAACGGCAATGGAATCGCAACGTCCGACCCAGCGAAGCGCGCATCGACGGCCGATTGCCGCAGATGCTCTTCGTCTCCAGTATGCAAATCCACAGCGCCAGCGCTTACGAGCTGATCCGCGACGCGTACAAACTCGGCGAGGACCGCCCCTTCATCCTGGCCGGCGGCGCCAAGGCGATCTACGAACCGTGGGATTTCTTCCATCTCGCCCCCGATGGCCGGTGCAGCGCCGATGTCGTCGTCACCGGCGAGGAATTCGTGGCCCTGGAGCTGCTCGACCGGGTCATGGAGGCACGTGGCCGGAACGAGCATCCGCGCAAGGCGTTTCACCGTCTGCGCCGTTCTGGACTGCTCGACGACATCCCCGGCCTGGTCTTCCGCGAAGGGGACGAACGAGCGCCGGCGACCCGGCTGATCAACACCGGTATTCAACGCATGGTGCAAAACCTCGACGAGCTGCCGTTCCCGGATGTCAGTCTGGGCTTGCTGGAGCCGCCGCACCACCGCCGTACGCTGTCGAGCCGGCCTGTCCCGATCCACAAGCTGCACCGTTACGCCGGCATGATCTCCATGGTGACGACGCACGGCTGCAAGTTCCACTGTCCGTACTGTCCCATCCCGGCCTATAACCAGTTCACTTTTCGGTATAAGAGTCCCGAACGGATGCGCGACGAGTTTCAGCGCGTCGCCGAAAAGACCGGCATCAAGGCGTTCTTCGGCACGGATGACAACTTCTTTAACAACCGCGAGACGGTGGAGGAAATCTTCACCAGCATGGCCCAGGGGACGGTTCACGGCAAACCATTCCGCGACGCCATCTTCTTCGGCACCGAGGGAACCGAGTTCGACGTGTACAAGGCCCAAGACCTGCTCCCTTTGTGCCGCGACGGCGGCTTGCGGGCCATCTGGTTTGGCATCGAGGACATGACCGCCGAGTTGGTCAAGAAGGGGCAAAGCCCGGAGAAGACCAAACATGTGTTCCAACTGCTCAATCGCTTGGGCATCTGCCCGATGCCGATGATGATGCACCATGACGGTCAGCCGTTGGTCAGTCGCGGCAATCTCTACGGTTTGCTGAACCAGGTCAACTTCTTGCGGAAAACCGGCTCGGTCAGCTTGCAAGTAACGATCCTCACTCCCTCGGTCGGCAGCAAGGGGTACGAGGAGCCGTACCAACAGGGCATGGTCATCGACCAAGCCAACGGCCAAAAGGTGGAGGATTATCAATATGACGGCAACCACTGCATCGCCACGGAAGACCCGCGCCCCTGGCGCAAGCAGTTGAACATCTACATGGCCTATGCCAGCTTCTACAATCCGATCAACTTCATGAAGGCCGTGCTGAACTGGAAAGACCCGGTCTGGACGTATCGCGTGATCTATCAAGCCTATGGCATGATCGGCTTGGTGAAGTCATTGAAGCAGGGCTTCGGCTGGATTTGGAACCTGTACCGCGGCCCAGTGGAAAAGAAACAGGGCGTGCCCCCCAAGAAGTTGGACATGGTGTCCCCCGCCAAGACCGAGCAAGCCGCGCCCATCTCCCTGCCGGTGTTGGAGCATCAGCTTGTGTAACTAGATCGTCACATCCCGACCGATAATCCAAACGACGTTGCTCGGTGAGGCACGCTCACCAGGCAACGTCGTTTGTGGTTTGGGGAGAACCGTGTAGCTCAGTCTTTCTTCACCATTTGTTCCTCGGCGAAGATTTTGGAGATACCGTGGATCACCGGACTGGCGGGCGGAGTAGGTTGTTGGTAGCCCCACATGCCGTGCAGCAGCTCATAGCTCATGAGACCCACCATGATCATCACCACGGCGCACGGGATCATGACCAGCGCCGGGAAGACGCCCCAATCCGCCGGTGCCGCCGCGGCCACGGCTTCCTCGTCATATTCTTCTTCCTCCTCTTCCTCTTCGTCGAGGGCGGAGATGGTTTCGTCGGTGAGAATCTCGTCGATGCCAGCGCTTTCTTCGAAGCCAATTTCTTCCAGGTCGGCGACTTCGCCACGTTTGAACTTGCTGGTCCGTGGCCCGCTTTCGTCGTCGTCTTCCTCCTCGCCGAAGGCTACGACCTCGCTGTCGCTTTCCTCCAAATCGGGTTCGTCTAAGGCCAAGTCGAAGTCGGAGCTTTCCAGGTCGGAGTCACTTTCCTCCAGGGCCACCGCTTCCGAGGCGGATTCCTCATCCAGGGCCGGCAAGTCGAAGTCGGTTTCAAAAATGTCTTTCTCGTCACCGCCTGCTCGCTCCCCCGCGTCGATCAAATCGTCGTCATCCAAGGTGAGTTCGAATTCATCATCCGTGGCGCTGCCCTTCGCCGTCACCAGATTGGTTTTGGGCCGCGAGGAGTCCACATCGTCCTCGTCCAGAGTCAGATCAAAATCGACATCCGCGCCGCGTGAGGTCAGGCTATCATCGGTCGGTGGCTGGCGATGGATGCCGCTCTGGCCGGGCTTGCTCCCGGTCTTGGTCTTGCGTGGCAAGGCGCCAAGCTCGACCGCGTCCTCGTCATCCGATTTCAGATTCAGCTGCAAATTGTCGTCATCGCCTGGCTCCAGGCTCAGCTCGAAATCACTCCCCCCTTCCAAGCGCTTGGCCTTGGTCTTGCGCTCGGCGTCGGGCAGCTCGAATTCGGACATTGATAACTCGAACGGCGAGACGGTGGGCAGGTTCGGCGACCCGGCAGGGAGCGTGCCCGTGCGCGGCTTGACGCGCGTAGATGGCTTGAGGGGCGCGGCTTGGCCCAGTTCCTCGTCGAGATTGATCAGCTCCTCGGTGGGCAACACGTCATCATCCGGGTTCAACTTGGATTTTCGCCCCTCACCTTCACTGTCGAACGGATCCGGATCAAGCTGGTCCCCCACGGAAATCAAGCTATCGTCAATCCTGCCGGCAGGGAGATCGAATAGGACGTCATCCTCGTCGCCAGGCATCATGGGTACGCCGCTATCCTGGCGTGCTGGCGATCCCATGCCGGTTCGGCGCCGGGCCATCGATTTGGAAGACCCCAAACCGCTGCGCTTACGCGTCCCAGAAGGGGAAGCCGCCGGTTTGGGTTCGTTTCCCAACAGCACATCGTCATCATCGAGTGGGAGGTTGAAATCGTCATCGGGTCCCAAAATTCCCAAGTCGTCGTCCGCGCCCAGCGGCACCGCCGATCCCGACGAGGTGCCACTACCGCTGGGACCAGGGGCCCAGTCTTGGCCGAGGTCCAAGTTGTCATCCTCGGGCGCGAAACCGAAGATGGCCGGCTCATCGGCGGCGGCTTGGGGGGCGTTCCCCATCGTGCCACGAGTTTGAGCCAGCTCCTCGATGTCCTGAGAGCGGAAGCGCCACGTTCCCCGATCAGCGAACGCGCGGACTTCGCGCCGCTGCGCCATCCGGTTCAATTCTTCCGGGGGCATACCCAGCATGCCAGCCGCTTCTTCTAAAGTGATAAACCCTTGTGCCATGGTTATATCCCCATGTCGCGCCGCGGCGAGCCGGCGCGCGAGTGATGAATCGATGATGGAAATGGTATTTTTCGGACCACGTGTCACAAACCAGATTCACCCATTTTCACATTATCGATTCTAAATCATCCCAACTTGAATGCAATAGAAGAAGTGGCCGGAAGATAAGGCGCTGTACGTGTTTCGGAAGCGAACCGCCACCCCGGACCGCCCAGAGGTTCTTGGCGTGGACTGGCCCCTCGGCGCGTGGAATGAACTCGAAAGCTCTTGCTTACTGGTTCGGTCAGGTGTTGTAGCAAGGCGGGGCATAATCAACGGCCGCAGCCGACAGCGGGGGACGGGTAGGCTTTTCCAGGTTCATGGCGCACTCGGCCTCCAGCGCGGCTGAGTGTGGACGTTGGACAGACAAGGCTTGATTACGAAAGGAGTGACGAATGAGCCGTAGCGAGTTCCGAGTTGTGCCGTCGGCTGAGGGGCTTACGTATTGTCCTGAGGCTTGCGGACGCTGTTCACAGTGCGTCGCTTAGTACGGTAATGGGTACGAGTCGTGGTTATGAGAAGAGTCTCTTAAAAAAAGAAGACTCATTGTCGCGGATGGCGACTAGGAGTTTTTATTCAATAAAACCCCACCTACCAGGGGTCGGGAGTCGATTGCCATGGTAGAGACGTTGGACTCCCAGCCCCTGTTTATTCTTCCCCTGGGAACGCCCTTCACCGGGGGGGACGTTCCCCACTCGCTAGGGCACACTCCCGCTCCATCACCTGCCGACATCCCGGCGTTCTGGTGCTTGCCGTTTTCACAAAGGGCTTTCTTTCGGCGTCGCATCGTTTACAATAGGGGATTTGAATGGTTCTGATTTTGGGAGTTCACAGCGAAGGTCCTCTCCTGATATGACCTCTACCTATATTGTCCGGCACGGCGCCATGCGGTTTCTGGGGGAGTTCGAGGCCGTCGATTCACTGTACCGGCATGACGACTGGGTCGTGGCGCACACGGAGCGCGGTATGGAAGTTGGGCAAGTGTTGTGCGTCTCCAGCCCGCGCGCCGTGCAGCTGCTCAGCGATCTGACCAAGGGGCAGATCATCCGGCGCCTGACCGACGAGGATCGCCGCCACGCCCAGCAGCTCAAGGACGAAAACGAGAAACAGGAATATGAAGCCTGTTGCCGGTTCATCCAGCAGCGGCAATTGCCCATGCAGCTGGTCGATGTCGAGCATCTGTTCGGCGGCGAGCGCGTCATTTTTTACTTCCTGGCTGAGAAGCGCGTGGACTTCCGGGAGCTGGTGAAGGACCTGGCCCGCGAGTTCCAGACGCGCATCGAGATGCGCCAGATCGGCGTCCGCGACGAGGCCAAGCTGCTGGCGGATTACGGCGACTGCGGCAAGCCGGTGTGCTGTAACACCCATATGGTGGTCATGCCGCCGGTGTCGATGCGCATGGCCAAGCTGCAGAAATCGACGCTGGACCCCTCGAAAATCTCCGGCCGCTGCGGGCGCTTGAAATGTTGCCTGCGTTTCGAGAACGACGTGTACGAGGACTTTCAAAAGGAGCTGCCCCCCGTCGGCGCTCGCATCTTGACGCGCAAGGGCCAAGGGCGGGTGCTGGCTCAGGAAATCCTGGCCCGCAAGCTGCTGGTGGAATTCGAGGACGGCCGGCGGCTAGTGGTCACGTTGGACGAAATCTTAACGCGCTTGGGATCGTGATGGAACTTTGGTCTTTTTAATGAGCGTGGATGAAAACCATGACCATGCACCATCCGGGCATCGCGGACATCGTGCGGCGCGATCCTCGGTATAGTTACGAGGCTTACGAGTTCCTATTCGCCGCTTTGGGGCATACGCAAAAACTGCTGGGCCGGCTGCCGCGTGCGCCGGAGGAATCATTGGAGAGCGGCAACCGCCACCATGTCTCCGGGCGGGAACTGCTCGAAGGCATCCGCGATTTGGCCATGCGCGAATTTGGCCTGATGGCCCGCACCGTGTTCCGTTTGTGGGGCATCGAACGCACCGACGACTTCGGCGAGATGGTTTTTAACCTGGTCGAAGCGGGCTTGATGAGTAAAACCGACGAGGATAGCCGGCAAGATTTTCACGCGGTCTATGATCTGGACGAAGCCTTGAAGGAAGGTTTCAAGATTCAGCTGGAAGAAGCGGAGTGATCGGGATGGTCCCAGCCGGCCAGGAACATGACGTGACTTGTGAGCGACCCCCGTTGGCGGCACGGCGGTTGCCGCTGCTTATCGGGGCGGCGGCGCTCTTCACGGCTTGGATGATCTACCTGACCAGCTTGGCCGTCGCCACGCGGCAACCGATTGTCTTGTCTCGGCCGCAGTTCCTGGTTTCGAGCTTGTGCGTCATCGCCGACGTCCCCGCCGACGCGGCCGGGAAACCCGCCGCTGAAGTGACGGTGCGCGAGGTGTTCTGGCCCCAAGCGTTGCGCGGGCCGCTGCCAGAGCAACCCATCATCGTGACCAACCTGCCCTTGGCCAGTCCCCCGGCCAACGGCGCCAGTCCCGTCCTGCCCGGCTGGCAAGGGCCAGGACTGTATATCCTGCCGCTGACCCGCCGCGCCGATGACACCTACATAGTAACGCCGTTGCCCCCCTCCCCCGGCTACCAACCGCGCGACGCCTCGCAAGACCCACCGCGCATCTACCCCCTGACGCCACACACCCGGCAACAGCTCGAGGCACTTGCCCAGGGGCGAACCGCGTCTGGTCGTTAAGGAACCGCTGAAAAATCATTCCCGATGGATGGCGGTTCAAAAAAGGGGACGCGACTCGATTTTGCTGGTTATCAAATTCCACCACGATTAACTCTCCATCAGCAAATACGAGTCGCGTCCCCTTTTTCTTGCCCGAGGCGCGTCCTTCGGGAACGCGCCTCGGTTAGGTTTCCCGCTCACGGGATGGTCGGTGCTTAGTACATGTCATCCATGCCACCGGCGGGCTTCTTTTCTTCCTTGGGTAGCTCGGCGACCAAGGCGTCGCTGGTCAAGAGCAGGGTGGCCACGCTGGCGGCGTTTTGCAACGCGCTGCGGACTACCTTGGTCGGATCGATGATCCCTTCCTTGACCATGTCACAATAGGTGTCGCGGCGGGCGTCGTAGCCGTAATTCTGCGTCTTATTTTCGAGCACTTTGTTGGCCACGACGGCGCCGTCGGCGCCGGCGTTCTCGACGATCTGCATGATCGGCGCCTTGCAGGCCCGCACGACGATGTTGAAGCCCACTTCCTCATCATGCGTCAGCCCTTCCGGCTTGACTCCTTCGCTGGCCCGCAGCAAAGCCACGCCGCCGCCGGGGAGGATGCCTTCCTGGTTGGCGGCGCGGGTGGCATGCATGGCGTCCTCGACGCGCATCTTCTTTTCCTTCATTTCCGTCTCGGTGGCGGCGCCGACGTTGATCTTGGCCACGCCCCCCGACAGCTTGGCGATGCGCTCGCTCAACTTCTCGCGGTCATAGTCGCTGGTCGATTTTTCCAGCTCGCGTTGGATGAGCTGAATCCGGCCCTGAATGTCGGCTTTCTTGCCCGCTCCTTCGATGATGGTGGTGTTATCCTTGTCGATCTTGACCTTCTTGGCTTTGCCCAATTGACTGAGTTGCACGCTTTCCAGCTGAATGCCCAGGTCCTCGAAGATCGCTTGGCCACCGGTCAGAATGGCAATGTCTTCCAACATGGCCTTGCGGCGGTCGCCGTAGCCAGGGGCCTTGACGGCGGCGCATTTGAACGTGCCCCGAATGCGATTAACCACCAAGGTAGCCAACGCTTCCCCTTCGACTTCCTCGGCGATGATCAGGATGGGTTTGCCAGCGTTGACGACCTTTTCCAGAACCGGAATGAGGTCCTTGTTGCTGGAGATTTTCTTTTCGTAGATGAGGATGAAGGGATCTTCCAGCTCGCATTCCATCTTCTGCAAATCGGTGACGAAATACGGCGAGAGGTAGCCGCGGTCGAATTGCATCCCTTCCACGAACTCCGTGGTGGTTTCCAGGGTCTTGCCTTCCTCGACGGTGATGACGCCATCCTTGCCGACTTTCTTCATCGCCTCGGCGATGCGGCGGCCGATTTCCGCGTCGCCATTAGCGGCCACGGTGGCGACCGATTCCAGATCTTTCTCATCCTTGACGGGAATGCTCATCTTGGTGAGCTTGGCGACGATCTCCTCAACCGCTTTTTCGATGCCCCGTTTCATGAGCATGGGGTTGACGCCGGACACGACGGCCCGCAAGCCTTCGTTGAAGATGGCCTCGGCTAAGACAGTGGCGGTGGTGGTGCCGTCGCCGGCCACGTCGCTGGTCTTGGAAGCGACTTCCTTGACCATGCGCGCGCCCATGTTCTCGAACTTATCTTCCAGCTCGATCTCGCGGGCCACGGTGACGCCGTCCTTGGTGACGGTGGGGGAACCGAAGCTCTTTTGCAAAATGACGTTGCGTCCCTTCGGCCCCAACGTGACCTTGACGGCCCGTGCCAGTTTGGCGATGCCCCGACGGATGGTTTCCCGCGCTTCTTGATCGAATGCGATTTGCTTGGCGGCCATGCTGCCTCCCTATCAATGTTACATGGTTGAGTTGTTGGTCTGAACGATTATTGTTTTGGGAATCCACTGGCGTCCGCGCGAACTACCGCTTTCCCGCGCGAAACGATGAATCATCCGAATAGTTCCTCTCCCCGGCGGAGATCGTGGTCTCAGTCCACGACGGCCAAAATGTCATCCTCCCGCATGATGAGGAGGTTGTCGCCGGTCGTGCTTTCCTTGAATTCGTCCCCCGCCCAAGCGGTGAACAGCACCACGTCCCCTTTTTTGACTTGCAAGCCCCGGCGCGAGCCATCCTTGAGCAACCGCCCAGGGCCGACTTCAAGCACCGTGCCGCGCTGCGGCTTGTTTTTAGCCGTGTCGGGAAGCACGATGCCCCCCGCCGTTTTTTCTTCCGCTTCCTCGCGGCGAACGACCACGCGATCACCGATGGGTTTCACTTTCATTCCGTTACTCCTTGGCGCTGGGGGTATGCAGGTTCTCCGATGTTTTTCCAAACAGACATCTCGGCGTGTAGCAAGTTTTGTGCCTTTGCCACGAATCAAATGTAAATCCTGATAAAACAATAAGTTATGATCATCGAAGAAACCGCAATCCGCGGCGGTTCTGCCAAGTTTGCACGTGGGGACGGGATGCAACCTGTCGGAATGGCAGTCGCCAGGGGCGGAAACGGCATCCGTACCAGCCGGGATGCCCCGTGCCATTGGCTATTGGGACGCATGGGATAAACTGATGGTAAGGAGCAAGCGATGCACCTTCCGCCATCTCCCCCTTGGCTTTATCCCCGCGCCGCCTACGTTCATGTTCCCTTCTGCGCTCATCAGTGCGGCTACTGCGACTTCGCCGTCGCGGTGGGGCAGGATCAGCAAATTGATGCCTACCTGGACGCGCTGGCGATGGAACTGGCCACGTTGGGGCGGCCGCGCGCGGTGCGGACGTTGTTCATTGGCGGCGGGACGCCATCGCACTTGGATGTCCGGCAACTGGAGCGTTTATTGACGATGCTACATCACTGGCTGCCGGTGCGGGGACAGGTGGCGGAGAGCGAATTTTCCCTGGAAGCCAATCCCGATAGCCTGGACGCCGACAAGATCGCGCTTTTGGCCGAGCGTGGCGTGACGCGCGTCAGCTTGGGGGCGCAGTCGTTTCAGCCGGACGTGTTGCGCGTCTTGGAACGCCAACATCGGGCCGAGGAGGTAGCGGTGGTCGTGGAGCAGTTGAAACGAAAAATCCCCTTCGTCTCGCTCGATTTGATCTTCGGCGTGCCGGGGCAAACGCTGGCCGCTTGGGACCGCGACTTACGGCACGCGCTGGCGTTGGCGCCGGATCATCTTTCGACTTACGGCCTGACCTTCGAGAAGGGGACCCGGCTGTGGAAGCAACGGCAGCGCGGCGAACTGCGTCCCCTCGAAGAAGACACGGAATTAGCTCAATATCGACATGCGATGGACACGCTGCAAGCGGCGGGCTTTGAGCATTACGAAATCTCCAACTTCGCCCAGCCTGGCTGCCGTAGCCGGCACAACCAAGTCTATTGGGCCAATCACGCCTATTGGGGCTTCGGCGTCGGAGCGGCCCGTTATGTCCACGGCTGCCGACAACTGAACACGCGCAGCTTGTCCACGTATCTCAATAAGGTGCTCACCGGGGAATCCCCGGTCTTCCAATCCGAGACGTTGCCGCCAAAGGAGCGAGCGCGCGAAACCATCGCCGTGCAGCTCCGCCGCGCCGACGGCATCGAACGCCGAGCCTTTCGGGAGCAAACCGGCTATGATGTCGATACGCTCGTTGGGCCGAAGATCGCGGAATTGCAGGAATTGGGCTTGCTGGACGATGACGGCCGCCGGATATGTTTGACACGCCCAGGCAAATGCGTGGCCGATGCGGTGATCATGCGCTTGATGTGAAAGATTCGCTTGGCGGAAAGAGGGACTTGGGGGAGAATGGCGGATGTTGGATTGCCTGTTTTGTTGATTCATCGTTTCGCGCACGGAATGAAGAATCCACGCGAAACGACCCATTACGCTTTGTGGTTGATTAACACGAAAGGGCTTCACCATGATGCACGAACCCAACACACGGCGGGACTTTCTGCAAACCAGCCTGGCCGGGGCGGCGGCGCTGGGGTTATCGGCGGCGGTCGGCGCGGACGACGCCGCCGGCAAGGGGCTGGCCATGCGGCCGCTGGGCAAGACCGGCGTGAAGGTGTCGCTGATTTGCCTGGGGGGCTGGCACATCGGCTCGGTCAAGGATGACAACGAAGCCGTCAAGATCATGCACGCCGCCATCGACGAGGGCTTGACGTTCTTTGACAACGCCTGGGACTATCACGACGGCCACAGCGAGGACATCATGGGCAAGGCCCTGGCCAGCGGCGGTCGGCGGCAAAAGGTCTTCCTCATGACCAAGAACTGCGCCCGCGACGCCAAGGGGAGCCGAGAACATCTCGAAGATAGCTTGCGCCGCTTGCGCACCGATTATCTCGATCTGTGGCAATTTCACGAAATCAACTACGACAACGACCCCGATTGGATCATGGAGCGCGGCGTCTTGTCCGAGGCCCTTAAGGCGCAAAAGGAAGGCAAAGTCCGCTTCATCGGCTTCACCGGCCACAAGTCGCCGCACATCCACCTGAAGCTGCTCACGCGCCATCAATGGGACACGGTGCAGATGCCGATCAATGCTTGCGATTACTTTTATCGCAGCTTCGTGCATGAGGTGGTGCCGGAAGCCAACCAACGCGGCATCGGCATCATCGGCATGAAAAGCCTGGGGGGCGGCCGGGACCATCAGGGCCGGTTGCCGACGCACCACGTTTGCACCACGCAAGAGGCCCGTTACTATGCCTTGAGCCAACCGATTGCCAGTTTGTGCGTTGGGATTGACAGTATGGAGGTGCTCCAGCAAGACCTCGCCATGGCCCGCGCCTTCAAGCCGCTCAGCCAGGAAGAGATGAATCGCATCCTGGCCAAGGTCAAACCCCACGCCGGCGACGGCCGCCATGAACACTTCAAATCGACCCAGGTGTTCGACGGCCCCTATCATCGCAAACAACATGGCTTTGCAACCGATGCGTGAGGATCGCGGTAGTTCGCGGAAGAAACGAGAACGGATTTAGACTTCACGTAGTTCGACTGGCGGTTCCCTGCTCGTTCTTGGGCTGTTGCCTGAGAACGAGCAGAAGATGGCCAATAATCATGGGGAGCGGTTGGTGGGAATCGAATGTTTGAATGGGGGTTTACGAATCGACCGCGCAGACCTCTGAGCCGTCTTACTTCAACGGCGGAATGCCACCAAGGCGCAGGATGGATCGATTCGCGCACGTGGAAAAGGAGCGAGCGCGAAACAATGAAGTTCGGAAGATCGAAGCCACTCCCTCCCCTGCTTTCCAGTCATTGCGTGCCAAACACCTCATTCAACGCCTGGCGCATGACTAGTGGGTTTGGATCGCGGCCGGCCCAAAGGCGAATGCCGATCACTCCTTGGTTGACCAACATGCCCAAACCATCCAAGGTCCGGCAGCCGCGTTGCTCGGCCGCTTGCAATAAGCGCGTGTGTGGCGGATTGGGAATAACATCGCAGACCAACATGGACGGTTGCAACGACTCGACGCGAATGGGAACGCGGGCGTCTACGTCGGGGAACAGACCGATGGAGGTGGCGTTGATGATGATATGGGTATCCGCTGGTATGACATAGTCACTATGCCAAGGGACCAATGCAACCTTGCCGGGGGCGAGGTCGGCGAGCCGTTGGAGCAGCTCCTCACCGCGCTGGAGATCACGATTAACGACGGTGATGAACCCCGCGCCCGCGTTTAGCAGCTCGACGCCGATGGCTCGCGCCGCGCCGCCCGCGCCCAGGAGCACCACCCGTTGGCCCCTCACCGGGCCAAGCGCCGTTACCGATTGCAGAAAGCCCTTGCCGTCGGTATTCTCCCCCAACAGCCGGTGCCCCTGCCGAACGATGCAGTTGACGGCGCCGATGGCTTGGGCCGTGGGAGTGAGTTCATCCAAATGGGGCATGACCGCCACCTTATGGGGAAGGGTGCAGTTGGCGCCGCGGAAGCCCATGGCTCTCAGGCCGCGGATGGCGTCCGCCAGCCCTTCGGGGGCCACCTCGATGGTGAGATAGCGCCAGTCCAGCCCCATGTCGCGAAAGGCGGCCTCGATCATGGCCTGAGTCGGGTTCTCCGCCACGGGCTGGCCGAAACAGGCGAACAATTCCGTCTGAAACACGCGCGGCGCCGGCATGATGCGATCTCCCAAGAAAGGTTGTCATTATTCCATGTCGGAAACGCCGATCCATGATTTTCCGAATATGATGTCGATATGGTAAGGAAGTGGGTGGCCGGCGGCGCGCGGCTTCCCCAATTTTTTCTCCTTTCTGGCGAAGATTCCGCGTGTCGCCGTCCGTATAATCTAGTGTGGGACATATTCGGCCTCGAACGGGAAGAGAAAGTCGATGAAATCACCTCCAGCCACGAAGTCGCAACGGCGTCCGGTCTTGATGGCGATGGTGTTGGGGACGGCCCTAACCACGCTCGGCTCACCGGCCAACGCGGCGCCTGCGCTCAGCGATGCCGCTACGCAACAAGCCATCACCGCCATTAGTAAATACTGCACCGTCTGCTGGCGGAACGCTCGCCTGCACCCGGATTGTTGGACCGATTGTACGCAGGAGGTCTTCTCCCGCCTGCTGGAACGGCTGCCCCCCGACGCCTGGAGTTTGGCCCTACGGCATGAAGGGGACGAACGCAAGGAATTGCAGCGGGCCGTTGATGCCGTCAAGAAGCGCACCCAGCGCGCCCGCCAATGGGGAGCGAACGGCATTGAAACTTACGCCGACCGCCAAGACAACCACCGCCGCCAAGTCGCCGAGGACCTGGCCTTGGTGCGGCAAGTCGCCGAGCAGCGCCTCAGCCCGCGCCAGCAACGCATCCTGGCCCTGAGCTTCGACGGCTGGTCCGTGCAAGACATCGCCGCCGAGCTGCGCACTCCCCCCGAACGTGTCAGCGACGAAAAGTACAAAGCCATCCGCAAGCTGCAAGAGGAATTGGCAGAGCGGAATTGAGGGGGATTCTCGAAGAATGCCAAGACGGCCCCCCTTGACGCCTGGGATTAGGATGCGTGACTATTAGGCGTCGAAGGGTTAGTATTTCTTTCCAATGATGCCATGTACATAGTTATTATTCTTCGGAAGCAAGAGCCGTATTGATAATCCGGCCCGGTGAGTAACTCACTCCATCCGCAATTTGCCCACCGGCAGCGGCAGCTGTTCTTGGCTGGCGGTGGTGTTCCAGAGGCGGACGTGGCGGTCGAAGCTGCCGAGGAGGACGCCGTGACAGTCGGGAGCGAGCGCCAAGCAGGTCACGGGGCCGGTGTGGCGCAGCGTCTGACGCGGTTGGCCGGTGGCGACATCCCACAGCACCACCTCGCCCGACAGGCTCAGCTCCGGGCGCGGGTCGCCGCCGCCGGAGGCCAGCGTCTGGCCGTCGGCGGAGAAGACCAAAGAAGAGATGGCGGCGGCGTGGCCGCGCAAGGAGCGGAGATATTTGCCGGAGCGCAGGTCCATGAACCAGATGACGCGATCCACGCCAGCGGAGGCCAGCATGGTGCCGTCTGGGGAGATGGCCACGGCCCGAACGCCGGCTTGATGTTGGGTCCAGACAAACTGTTGGCGATGCGTAGTCACATCCCACAGCTGCACGATGCCGCGACTATCGCCGAAAGCCAGGAAGCGGCCGTCCGGCGAGAAGGTCACGCACAACGCGCCGCTGGCGGCCCGAATGGTAGCGAGTTCCTTGCCATTAGTGACATTCCAGAGTTTCACGGTCCGGTCATCGCTGGCGGTGGCGAGCGTTCGGCCATCCGGGGCAAAGGCCACGGCATAGATACGATCGGCATGGCCGGTGAGCGTGGCTAATTCACGTTGAGTAGCGGTGTCCCAGAGCTTGACGGTCTGGTCGTCGCTGGCGGTGGCGATGAGCTTGCCATCCGGGGAGATCGTCACGGCGGTGATGCGGTTCGTATGCCATCGGAAAGTCTGGGTTACCTGGCCGGTGACGCGGTCGCCAAGCGTGACGGTGCCGTCGGCGCTGGCGGAAACCACTGTCCGGCCATCGGGGGACAGGGCCACGCCGCTCACCTCGGCCCCGTGACTCCATAAAGGGACTTGCGCCAATCCTGCTGCCGCCGCCCACAAGCGCACCGTGCCGTCGGCGCTGGCCGAAGCCAATAGCTGGCCAGAGGAAGCGAACGAGAGGGCGTGAATCCCCTTGTGATGCCCTTGCAACGCCCCCCGCTCCTGGCCGGTGACGGCATCCCACAGCTTGATGGTCCAATCGTCCATTCCGGTGGCCAACGTCCGGCCATCGGGACTGAAGACCAGGGAACGCACGGCTTGACGACGACCGGGAACCGTGAAGCGGGCTTGTCCAACTCCCACGTCCCACAACTTGATCGTGCCTTCCTCATCGGCGGAAGCCAAGGTGCCGGAATTCGCAGGCGCGAACGCCAGCGTCAGCACCTTGCGCGTGTGTCCCATGAGTGTCGTTTTCTCCGCGTGCTTATCGAGGGACCAGAGTTTAATGGTTTCATCCGCCGAAGCGGATGCCAATAGCTGGCCATCATTGGCGAAGGCCAGCGCCGTCACGGTGTCCTCATGCCCCGTCAACGCCTCCAGCTCTCGATTCGTGGCGACGTTCCACAAACGAATGTTGTGCTCATCACCTCCCGTGGCCAGGTACTGGCCATCGAGTGACCAGGCAATGGCTTTGACCGCTCCCTGGTGCCGGCCCTTGAGCACCTGTTCTTCCTGGCCGGTCGTGGCGTTCCACAGGGTCACGGCGCCACTTTGTTCCACCGTCGCCAGCAGCGCGCCATCGGGAGAGAACGCCAGGGCATTGACATGCAAGGGATCGCGTTGCAGGATCAGCGGCGGTTTGTCGGCGGTAAAGGGAAACCAGAGCACGACTTTGCTGTCTTGCAACGCAGTGGCGATGCTTTGACCATCGGGTGAGAAAGTCATGGTTCCCCCCGGTCGCGTGGCGGCGGCGAGGGACGTCCATTCTTGGGCCGGGTTCACGTCCCAGAGCTTGACGTTGCCCGTCTGATTGGCGCTACCGCTGACCAAGGTGTTGCCATCCGTGGTGAACGCCAAACTCAAGACGGTGGCCGTGTGGCCGGGCAGCTTGGTGCGTTCCTCCCCCGTGGCTGGGTGCCAAAGGCGGATGGAACCATCACTGCTGCCGGTGGCCACGATCTTGCCCGTCGGCGCAAACGCCACCGCGTAGATGGCGTTCAAGTGACCACGAATGACTTCACGGATCGACCGGTCGGCCACCTGCCACAGAATCAGCGCGCGATCGGTGCCGCCCGAAGCAATGGTATCTCCGCGCGGCGAGAAAGCCAGCGCGGTGACGCCGTCGGTGTGGCCGTCGAGCGGTTCACCGATTGGCTCCCCGGTGTCCAGATGCCACAAGCGGATGGAGCGGTCCTGGCTGGCTGATGCCAAGATGTCGTCCACGGGAGAGAAAGCCACCATCGTCACTGGCCCGCGATGTCCCTTCAAGGTGGCGCGAACCGTTTTCTGTTCCAGGTCCCACAGTTTCACCATGCTATCATTGCCGCCGCTGGCCAAGGTCTTGCCGTCCGGGGAAAAGGCCACGGTCTTGACCCAGCTGGCGTGATCTTTCAAGGTGGCCAGCTCCTTGCCCGTGGCCACGTTCCAGAGCTTGATGGTGGTATCCTCGCTGGCGCTGGCCAAAGTCTTGCCATCAGGGGCAAACGCCACGGCCAAGACCATGCGGTCGTGCCCTTTGAGCGTGTGCCGGGGTTGGCCGGTGACGGCATCCCAAAGGATGACCGTCTCATCCCAGCTGCCAGTGGCCAGTGTTTGGCCATCCGATGACATGGCAACGGTACTGACGGGCTTGTCATGGCCGATTAACGTACCCCGTTCACGCTGGCACAGGCGGTAGAGAAAAGCCCAGGTGAAATCGCGTAAATCCAGCGGGCAGCGGCTGGTGTCCTCCAGCAATTCTAGCCCGCGCCGTGGATCACGCTGCCAAACGCCGGCCACTTGCGTCAATTGCAAGGCGTACAGACTGCGCCGCGAATGTTCGAGCTGTTCCTGGGCGAGACGGGCTTGGCGCTCGGCTTCTCGACGTAGTTTCTCCGCTTCCCGGCGTTCTTCATCGGCCAGCTGTTGCAGGCGGCGAGCTGCTTGGGCGTCGCGCCGTTCTCGGTCGGCGGCCTTTTGCAGCTCGGTATTGTGGATGATGCCGCCGACCAGCATAGTGATTCCCGCCAAGACACAGACCAGCAGCAGCGCCGCCCCGGCGGGCCGGCGCTTGGCCCATTTGATAGCCCGCCCCACGGGTCCAATCGGGCGGGCATGAATCGGTTCATTGTTCAGGAACCGCCCCAAATCGTCCGCCAAGTCCTGAGCCGTGGCATAGCGCTTGCGTGGTTCTTTTTGCAAACACTTCAAGCAGATCGTTTCCAGGTCGCGCGGCACCTTGGGTTGCAGGCGCGTGGGGGAGACGGGTTCCTCGGACATCACTTGCAACATGGTGTCCAAGGGAGTTTCACCTCGAAACGGTGGCCGGCCGGTGAGCAGCTCGTACAGGATCGCCCCCAAGGCGTACACGTCCACGGCGGGGCCAATCTCCCGTCCCTTGCCGGCCGCTTGCTCCGGCGCGATGTAGCTCGGCGTCCCCAGCACGGCGCCGGTTTTGGTGTGGCCGGTCGTCTTCTCCAACCGCTTGGCCAAGCCAAAGTCGGTGATCTTGGGAAAAGTTGTCAGTTGCCAGTGGTCCGTTGTCAAGGTGACGCCATTAGGACCTTCTTGACCGGCAACCGACAACGGACTACTAGCGCCTTTGAGAAGGATATTCGCTGGCTTCAAGTCACGATGCACAATGCCGCGCTGGTGGGCGAAGTGGATGGTCTGGGCCAAGGTGCGCAGCAATTCGGCGGCTTGGCGGGGCGGCAGCGGTGAGCCGTCGAGGCGTTGGGCCAAGCTGCCGCCATCGACGTATTCCAATGAAAAAAAGGGCCAGCCTTTTTCTTCGCCAACCTCGAAGATTTGCACGATGTTGGGATGGTGCAGCTGCGCGACCGCTTCGGCCTCGCTCCGAAAGCGGATCAAGTCCTGCTCGCCGGCATGTTCCCCCGCCAGGATCATCTTCAGGGCCACGATGCGATTGAGGCTGCGCTGTCGGGCCTTATAAACGACCCCCATGCCGCCGCGCCCCAATTCACCGAGAATCTCGTAATCGGCCACCACGGTCTTTTCCTGTAAGACTATCATGGCCGTGGGGATGTCGGCGCTGATGGTGCCATCTTCGCTGAGAGGGGCCACCGCCATGGAATGGTCGTTGAGATAAAGCGTGGGGGGTTGCGTGGTGACGGCGTTGGCGCCGCAGATCGGGCAGCGCTGGTTTAGCTCCACCGTTTGCTCGGCACCATCGGCCAGCTGCCACTGATGGCCCTGCGGACAAGTTAATACAGCCATGAGGTCAACTCGTCTCGGTTTGCCAGGGGAAAGGTACGGAAGTTTAGCTCGCCTCCCGCGCGCTTGCTAAACCGTCCAGTTTCTTTGATTATCGCATACTTCCATACGTTCGCAAGCGCGCGACGGATGGGGCTGTTGTCTCTTGAGAAAACCAAGGCAACTACTTACACTAAAGCGCAACCCGATGAATCCCACCCCTTGGCTCTCCCCGAAAGCAACTGGAGATTTTCCCATGAACGCCTCCTGCCGACTGATTCTTCGCTGGACCGTGGCGTTGCTGCCGTTGGCCGTGTGGTTTGGCGCTGCCGTCCCCAGCCAGGCCCAGCCGACGTACAAGCTCAACGTCCGCCCCCACCTGAAGCCGCACGCGACATTGGCGCTGGACGGCATCACCTTGAAACGCTCCCCGGTAGCGGACGATCCGGGCTTCCGTTTGCAGTACCACATTAAGAAAGACGGCAAAACGGTGCGAATCGTTGAGGCGCGTTCCTCGTTGGAGTTGGAAGTTCCCCACGCCGAGACCGGCACCTACACCGCCGAGCTGGAATTGTTCCATCCCACCTACAAAACCGGAAGCGGCGTGCGGAAGGGGGAATACAAGCCCATCAGCAACGTCTTGACGTACAAGGTCGAACCTGGCGAACCGCCCAAGGTCATCTTAGTGTCAGCGCCGATGCCGGAGAAATGAGGGACGATGGAGCATTTCCTTAGTGTGCCAGCCAAAGGCGAGCGAATGAGCCAGCAACCTCTCTATCCGCTGCGTTTTGAGCCGATTTTCAAAAGTGCCCTGTGGGGCGGGCAACGCTTGGCCGAATGGTTTGGCCCAGACGTTGCCGGCGGCGACCAAGTCGCCGAAGCCTGGGTGCTCAGCGACCAGGGGGAAAATCTCAGCCGAGTGGCCGAGGGACCGTTACGGGGCCGGACGCTGCGCGAGTTGCTGGACCAGACGCCGGAACGCATCCTGGGCCGCTCCGCGCTGACACCGGCTCGACGCTTTCCGCTGCTGCTCAAGTTCATCGATGCTCGCCAGGTGTTGTCCGTGCAAGTCCATCCGCACGACCGGCACGCCCATCTTATTCCCGAAGGGGACCAAGGGAAGACGGAAGCCTGGGTCATTCTGGCTGCCGATGCCGATAGTGCCATCTATGCTGGCTGGCGTGCCGGAGCACAACCGGAACAGATTCAACAAGCCATCCGCGAACATCGCCTGGGAGAGCAGCTGCACCATTTTGTTCCCAAGCCGGGGGATTGCGTCTTTATCCCTGCCGGCATGGTTCACGCCATTGGGGCCGGCATCGTGCTGTTCGAGATTCAGCAGACGAGCAACGTCACCTTCCGTCTGCACGATTGGGACCGCGTCGATCCAGGCACCGGACAAACGCGAGCGCTACACCTCGAGGAAGCGCTGGAGTGCCTCGACTTCACCAGCGGCCCCGGCGCGCCGGTTCAGCCGGTGCTGGAAGTCACGGAACCGGCGCGGCGGGAGCTGCTGGTCGCTTGCCCCTATTTCCAACTGTGGCGCTGGCAGGGGAAACGTCCGTTTACCGTCGGCGCCGCGGGAGCGTGCCGGGTCCTGGTGGGGATCACGGGCCAAGCCACGGTGGAGCATGAAGGACGCGATTATCGGTTGCGCCCCGGCGACGTGTTGCTGCTGCCTGCCGAAGTGAGCAGCTGCGCTTGCCGCCCCGATGGGCCGGTGACGCTGCTGGAGTGCGGATTACCCGAATAATTCACCAAAATCTCTTCTATTGCTCGACTTCTGTTCATTTCCGCCCTCTGGGAGTGGCGACAGGGGGCTTCCTGTTTTGGCAAAGTGGGAAAGGATTTGGCCGAGAAAGGGAAATTTGAGTTGTATTTCCCAGATCTTGTGATAATCTCGCCGGATAGCACTAAATGTTGAGTTTCAGAACCTTCACCAATCGTTCATCACGCCTTCATTATCCACGATACGGAAGGTTTGAGAATGCGCGAGTTATGCGGCCGGTCGGGAAGGATTCGACAGATAGAATCGATAAGGAGGATGGGCAATGGGAATTTTGCCCGATTGGCAAATCCGGCGCGATGTCAAGATTGAGCCGTTCGCCGAGGAACAAGTCCGGCAGGGGGTCATTTCTTACGGCGTCAGCAGCTACGGCTACGATGTTCGAGTGGGCCGAAAGTTCAAGGTCTTCACCAACGTGCGCTGCGCCGTCGTCGATCCCAAACATTTCAACCCCGCTTCTTTCGTGGACATCGAAGCGGACCATTGCCTCATCCCCCCCAATAGCTTCGCGCTGGCGGAAACGGTGGAATATCTAGAGATTCCCCGTGATATAATCGCAATATGTGTTGGTAAAAGCACTTACGCGCGTTGCGGTATCATTGTCAATGTTACGCCCTTGGAGCCAGAGTGGCGTGGCAAAGTCACTATCGAGATCAGCAACACGACCCCCCTGCCGGCCAAAATTTACGCTGGGGAAGGCATCGCTCAAATTCTCTTCTTGCGCACGGATGCCGTGTGCCAAACCAGCTACGCCGACCGTCAGGGGAAATATCAGGATCAACAAGGTTTGACGCTTCCTTTTGTTAGTTCTTAGAACTTAGTCATTGGACTATTGGGATGTCGAGAGTTAGGACTAAGTTCTAAGCACTAAGCACCAAGTTCCTATAGAAAGACTCGCCATGTACATACCGCGTCGCTATACCACTGCTGGACAAGACCCCTTTGCCAACTTGACGTTCGTACCGCGTGTATCGCGCATCGTCAATCCGGATGGCACGGTCGTTTTTGAAATGAAAGACGTGCTGGTGCCGGAGAGTTGGTCGCAAGTGGCCGTTGATGTGTTGGCCCAGAAGTATTTCCGCAAGGCCAGCGTGCCGGATCAGCTAGAGCGCGTGCCCGAAGAGGGGGTGCCCGACTGGCTGCGGCCATCGCGTCCGGCGGAGGGGGCCGTGCTAGGCCAGGAAACCGACGCCCGCCAAGTGTTTCACCGCTTGGCCGGTTGCTGGACCTATTGGGGCTGGAAAGGGGGCTACTTCTCCAGCGAAGCGGACGCGCACGCCTTTTTCGATGAAATCTGTTTCATGCTGGCTCATCAGCTGGCTGCCCCCAACTCGCCGCAGTGGTTCAACACCGGCTTGCACTGGGCCTATGGCATCGAGGGGCCGCCCCAAGGTCATTTCTATGTCGAGCCACAAACCCTGGAGCTGCGCCGCTCCGCTTCGGCTTATGAACGGCCGCAAGTCCATGCCTGTTACATCCTGGAATTGAAGGATGACTTGGTGAACGGCAGCGGCATCATGGATTTGTGGGTCCGTGAGGCGCGTATCTTCAAGTATGGTTCCGGGGTGGGGGTCAATGCCTCCGCCCTCCGCGCCGAAGGGGAACCGCTGTCGGGTGGCGGCAAATCCAGCGGCGTCATGAGCTTCCTCAAGATCGGTGACCGGGCGGCGGGAGCGGTGAAGAGTGGCGGCACCACCCGCCGCGCCGCCCTAATGCGCGTCCTCGATCTAGACCATCCCGACATCGAGGAATTCATCAATTGGAAGGTCGTCGAGGAACAGAAGGTCGCCGCCTTGGTGGCCGGCTCCAAGCTGCTCAACCGCCACTTGAACGCCGTGATGAAGGCTTGTCATCAATGGCCGAAGCCCGACGAACGCCTGGATCGCCACCGCAACCAGGAATTGGCCAAGGCCTTGGCCGAGGCCCGCGCCGCCCTGGTGCCGACCAGCTATCTAGAGCGCGTGTTGCAACTGGCCCAGCAGGGGTTCACCGCACTGCGATTCGAGGAATACGACACCGATTGGAACTCGAAAGCGTACTACACCGTCTCCGGCCAGAACAGCAACAACTCGGTGCGCGTGCCGAACGCTTTCATGGAAGCGGTGCTTCAGGATGGTCCGTGGCATCTGTACTGGCGCACCGAGCTGACCAAGGCTCGTCAAGAAAACCGTGCTCCGCGCCCCATCAAGACGCTGCGTGCCCGCGACCTGTGGGAGCAAATCGCTTACGCCGCTTGGTCCTGCGCCGATCCGGGAGTGCAGTACGACACCATCATCAACGAGTGGCACACCTGCCCGGCGGATGGACGAATCAATGCCAGCAATCCTTGCAGTGAATATATGTTCATAGATGACACTGCATGCAACTTGTCATCTCTTAATCTTCTTAAATTCTACGACCAAGACACCCAACGCTTCGATGTCGATGCCTACCTCCACGCCTGTCGGTTGTGGACATTGATACTGGAAATCTCCGTGTACATGGCTCAGTTCCCCAGCGAGTCGGTGGCGCGGAAATCCCATGATTTCCGCACACTGGGACTGGGCTATGCCAATCTGGGGGCGTTACTGATGGTGCAGGGGATTCCTTACGATTCCCCGGCGGGACGGGCGCAGTGCGCCGCCCTGACCGCCATCATGCACGCCAAGGCCTACGCCACGTCGGCGGAGATCGCCGCTGAGCTGGGGCCATTCGCGCGCTACGAGGCCAATCGGGACGCGATGCTACGCGTCATCCGCAATCATCGCCGGGCCGCCTACCACGCGCCGGTCGAGGAATATGAGGGGCTGAGCGTCACGCCGGTCGCCATCAATCCGAGCGATTGCCCCGAATATCTGCTGCGCGCCGCCCGCCAAGCCTGTGACGAGATGGTCGAGATGGGGGAACGGTACGGCTTCCGCAACGCGCAAGTGACATGTGTGGCGCCTACCGGTACCATATCGCTGGCTATGGACTGTGATACGACCGGCATCGAGCCGGATTTCGCCTTGGTCAAATTCAAGAAGCTGGCCGGCGGCGGTTACTTCAAGATCATCAATCAATCGGTGCCGCCAGCGCTGAGCCGCTTGGGTTACACGCCGCGCCAGATCGAGGAAATCATCCGTTACTGTCAGGGGTCTGGCACTTTGCAGGGTTGCCCGCACATCAACGCCGCCAGCCTGAAAGGGCACGGCTTCACCGACGACATGCTGCGCCGCGTCGAAGCGCAGCTGCCAGCGGCGTTCGATCTGTCGTTCATCTTCACGCGCTGGACGCTGGGGGACGATTTCTGCCGGGACCGACTCGGCTTCACCCAGGAACAGCTTGAAGCCCCCGGCTTCGACTTGCTCCGCGCGTTGGGTTTCTCGAACGAACAGCTCCAGGAAGCGAACCTCTACGTGTGCGGCACCATGACCATCGAAGGAGCGCCGCACCTGAAACCGGAACATTATGCGGTGTTCGATTGCGCCAACAAGTGCGGCAAGCTGGGCCGGCGCTTCCTGTCCGCCGAGGCGCACATCCGCATGATGGCCGCCGCCCAGCCGTTTATTAGTGGGTCGATATCGAAGACCATCAATATGCCGCACGAGGCGTTGATCGAAGACGTCAAGCAAGCGTACCTGCTAAGCTGGCAGCTGATGCTCAAGTCCATCGCCCTGTACCGCGACGGCTCCAAGCTCAGCCAGCCGCTCAACACCCTGATCGATGACCGTGAATCGGCAGCGACGACCGAGGCCCAGGCCGAGCCAGTGCGCATCGCCGAGAAGATCGTGCATCGCTACATCGCCCGCCGCCGCCGCTTGCCGGATCGCCGGGCTGGCTACACGCAGAAAGCCCGCATCGGCAACCACAAAATTTACCTGCGCACTGGCGAATACGAGGATGGTACGCTGGGGGAAATCTTCCTCGACATGCACAAGGAAGGGGCCGCCTTCCGCAGCATGACGAATTGCTTCGCCATTGCCGTGTCGCTGGGCTTGCAACATGGCGTGCCGCTGGAAGAATTCGTCGATGCTTTTCTGTTCACGCGCTTCGAGCCGAACGGCGTCGTGCAGGGAAACCCGCACATCAAGATGGCGACGTCGATCATCGACTACATCTTCCGCGAGCTGGCCATCACCTACCTGGGCCGGCACGAGCTGGCGCACGTTGAATTGGACGATCTGCGCGGCGACGCCTTGCACCGCGAACCGCTGACGCACGAGCCAGATTTTGAAGGGGAGGAAATCATTCTGGAGCGGCTGGTCGAGCCGAAACCTCTCGTCCCGTCGCGGGCGCCGCGCAGCGAGCATTTGCACCCGCTGCCCGGCAACGGCAATGGTCACAAGAAAGGGACGGCCGCTGTCACCAACGGCACCGCCACGGAAGAGAAAATCCGCTTGGCCCGCCTCAAAGGGTACGAAGGGGACCCCTGTAGCGAGTGCGGCCAGCTCACCCTCGTCCGCAGCGGCGCCTGTTGCAAATGCGACACCTGCGGCGCCACCTCAGGATGCAGTTGATGAGTAATGGGCAGTAAAAAAGAACTCGCCTGCGGCTCGTTCGCTAAACTGCCGACTGCCTACTACTTAATTGGCACTTCGTATATCAGCGCTCCAAGTAGGTCGCCTTTCTTGTACCCGGGGTGACAAGCGATGCACTTGTCCATGACCACGGGAACCACGGTGGCCGCGCGCAGCACGGGTTTGCCGTCTTGCACGCCGATCTCTTCATACGTGGCCTTGCCCTCTTTAAGCATGGCAACCGCTTTTTTCTCGAAGTCGGTTTGCGGCGCGTTGTCCCGGTTGAGCGGTTCGCCGGTGGCATCGACCAGCCGGGCCGAGTGGTAGCCTTTGTCCTTCATGGCGGCGAAGATTTTCTTGGCGAGCGTGGCCGCCGGCTTGCGTTCCTGGGCCACCACGTAAGTATCCGTGATATGCACTACTGCTGTCTTGTACAAGTCATCCAACATGCGCACCTGGTCGCGCGTCCGCTGCAACGCGGCGGCATTGACGGCGTCCTTCTCGGCGGAATGCAAGCGTGCCTTTCTCTCTCCAGCCCCAACGAGCAATGCGAATCCCGCCAAGGCGATGCCCAGTGCCATCAGCTTGCCAGAACACGGAACCACCCATACTCCCAGTCGCATCGTTCAATTCTCCGTAAAAAAGAGTGCTAAAGCAAAACTGGTACTTAATTTACCTAATATGCAGGGGATAGCAAGTGATTTTTTCATCTGGTTGCAAATCTCACGAAATTCATGGATGACTGCTACAATAGCACTGGCGTTCAGGGACAAAAATTGCTCACGAGGTCGGCATGGTTTATCTATCGCGCATCTACACCAAGACGGGCGACCAGGGGGAGACATCTTTGGGCGATGGCACGCGCGTGTCCAAGGACGCGCCGCGCGTGGCCGCTTACGGCAGCGTGGATGAGTTGAACGCCGTGCTCGGTCTGTTGCTGGCCCAACATCCCGATGTGCCGGAGGCGGATTTGTTGCGCGACGTGCAGAACGACCTGTTCGACGTGGGGGCCGACCTATGCGTGCCTCAAATCGGCGCGGCAAGCGGCTCCCGGCTGCGCGTGCGGCCCGAACAAGCGCGGCGTTTGGAGGAGGCGATGGATCGGCTCAACGCCAGCCTGGCACCGCTGACCAGCTTCGTGCTACCGGGCGGCCGGCCAGCGGCGGCCTTGTGTCATTTGGCACGGACGGTATGCCGGCGGGCCGAGCGTGATGTCGTCACCTTGTCCCGCTTGGAACCGCTGAATGATCAAGTAATCGTCTATCTCAATCGGCTGTCGGATTTGCTTTTCGTGTTGGCGCGAGTCCATAACGATCAGGGCCGGCAAGATGTGCTCTGGGTTCCGGGCCGTACCCAACAGATCGAGGAAGCAAGGCCAACGGAGGGGTAAGGTTCCCATGCGTATTTTGCTGGTCGCCGACATTCATGCCAACTGGCCGGCCCTGCAAGCCATCCAGGAACCGTTCGATGTGTGCTTGTGTCTGGGGGATTTGGTCGATTATTGCTTGGAACCGGCCCCGTGCGTGGATTGGGTACGCCAGCGGGCGCGCCACTGTGTCCGCGGCAACCACGACCACGAGACGGCCCAGGATGTGACAGTCATAGGACAAACCGGATTTCGCTATTTGACGGCCGTGACCCGCCCCCTCACCCGACAGCGGCTTTCCGCCGAGGATACGCGGTTTTTGGGGGACCTGCCCACGACGCGCATGGTCACGTTGGAGGAAAAACGCTACCTGCTCGTCCATGCCTCGCCACGCGATCCCCTGGATGATTACCCGTCACCGCAAGTGGCGTTCTGGGAACAGTGCCTGGAACAAGTGGCGGCCGATGTGCTGTGCGTTGGCCACACGCACTATCCGTACCTCTTAGAGGTCGGCGATAAACTGGTCGTCAATCCCGGCAGCGTCGGCCTACCGCGCGACGGCGACCCGCGCGCCGCCTATGCCATCATCGAGAATCGCCGCGTCGAGCTGAAACGAGTGGAATACCCCATCGACGACACCGTCCGTGTCATTCAAGACAGCACCTTGTCAGAACCAGCCAAAGAGCAGCTCGCCGCCGTCCTGCGCAACGGGGGGCGGGTCTAGCTGGTGACATTGCGGCATCATGTCCGGCTGGTTCCCGGTTCGGCCCAGATGCCTTGCCTTATTTTTCAGCGAATGAGTACAATGAGAAGTATGATCGTTTGAGTGATTTTTTCCCGTACCTTGCTGGTAATCATCATCCATGTCCGCATCAACCACCTCACCGCTCGATCCACACTTGGCACGCGGCCACTTGAAGGGATTTCAGTAGGAATCGACTTCTTGATCAGACCACCCGCGCGGCAGCCCGCGCCTTACCATGCAACCAGGCTCTATTTACGTGCTCCGTCCATCGCCGCTGGTCGTGGCACGGCGGCGGCAACGATTTGTCATCGAGGAAGGATCGCTGTTATGTCTGTATTCATGAAAACGGTCCTGTTGTTGACCATCTCCAACATCTTCATGACTTTCGCTTGGTATGGTCATTTGAAGGACATGAAACACAAGCCGTGGATCATCGCGGCTCTGGTCAGCTGGGGGATAGCCCTGTTTGAATATCTGGTGCAAGTGCCGGCCAATCGGATTGGAGCGACGGAGATGAACTTGCCTCAATTGAAAATCTTGCAAGAAGTCATTACCTTGTCGGTGTTCGTGCCGTTCGCGCTGCTATACATGAAGCAATCCATCAAGCTGGATTACCTGTGGGCGGCTTTGTGTTTGTGTGGCGCTGTTTATTTCGTGTTTCGCAATGGCAGTGGCTCGTCGTGACCCTCCCCCTGGCTGACGCGCGGCACAACCCCTTTATTCAATCCAGATCGTAGGGGCTGATGCCGACGGCCACGATGCTGCACGCCACGATCACGTTCAGCCCCAGCTGTCGGGCGCGCTCGATCAGCTCAGCGGATTCGGCGCCCGGGTTGAACCAGACTTCGCGGACAGGTTTGCGGGCCACGTCGTCGATGAGGAGTAGGCCGATAGTGGGGGGGACGTAAAAACTGACCTTGTCCAATGCCGCTGCCGGCACATCGAGCACCGAACGATAGACGGGGTGCCCCTCGATGGTTTCTTCGCGGGGATGAATCGGGAAGACCTGATAGCCGAGCCGGGCGTAGGCGCGCACGGCCCGGTTGCCGTACTTGGAACGGTTGGCGCTGGCGCCAAGGATAGCGATGGTAGGTGGCATGAAAACATAAATATAGGCCCTCTTCTCAATGGCAAGTCGCGCTTGCCATTGAGAAGAGGGCCTGATGCAAGTGGATTGCTTGCGTTATACCCGACCGGAAGAATCCACAGGTTTGGCGGAAGTAGGTGGCTCCGCGCCGCTCTTGCCATGAATGGCATCGAAGACTTCTTGGCGGTGAACCGGCACCTCTTTGGGAGCCACGATCCCCAAGCGCACCTTGTCGCCCCGGATTTCAACCACCGTGACGGTAATATCGTTGTTGATTACGATACTTTCATTTTTTTTTCTGGACAATACTAGCATCGCCGCCTATCCTTCTCTGAAACAAAGAAGTAAATCCTGTTGAATGAGGTTCCACGCGCTTTTGTTCAGACAACGAATTCGTGAAAAAGGCGCGCCGGTGAAGATCCCCTTCCCTTGCAGGAACCTGTGTGAGTCTCGGCAGGCGGCGTATTCAGTTCATGAAGGTTTGCTGGGGATGAGCATGAACCCATAACGCTGCTGAGACCCTATCACAACATAAGTCTATCCGGCAAGTGAAGATTCGTCAAGGGGTGCAAGGGGGATTGCGCTCATTTTTTCCTTTTTTGGCATGAGTCTTCTCACAACCCAACAAACCGAAACAGAGCAAACCACGCGGCGCTCCTGAAATAATCGATAGGGAGGGCCACCGTCAGCGAGTTTTAACTCCACGGTGGACGAGCGTGCCCATCGTTTTTTTCCTAAAAAAGACTTGCCAACCAACACATCCAGCGGCTACCGTAAACGGAGTTTGATCCAATTCGGCGCCGATACGGAAATCAGCTTTTACCTATCCGGTTACTCTTCGCACCCATCGTGTGGGAAGGAGCGAACTATGGCCAGCATCGGCGACATTCTTGACCGCAAAGGCTCGCACGTCCACACCATCGAGCCACACGCCACCACTCTGGAGGCGGCGGAACGGATGAACCAACACAAAATCGGCTGCCTGGTGGTGGTCGAAGAGGCACATGTGCGCGGCGTTTTCACCGAGCGCGACATTCTGCAGCGCATCGTGGCGGAGCGGCGCGATTCCCAAGCCACCCTAGTGCGCGATGTCATGACCACGGAGGTAATGTGTTGTCGGCCCGACACCAGCGTGGATGAGGCCCGCTATGTGATGAAGGAACGCCGCATCCGCCATTTGCCGGTCATCGACAGCGATGACCGCTTGGTGGGACTCATTTCGATTGGCGATCTGAACGCCCATGAAGTACACAGCAAGGAAACCACCATTCACTTGCTGCACCAGTACATCTATGGCCATGTTGGGGCCTGACGCCGACGGCAAGATGAATTAGCGACGCTTCGCCGAGGCGTCGCTAGACGCATCCGCTGCGGACCTGTCAGCGCGGTTTCGGCCCATCGGGGGGAAGGGGGCGAATCGGGATCGGCGCTTGAGGCAACCGCGCGGGCGGAGCGACCTGTTGAAACTCCACGCTCCCCTCGAACTTTTCCACGATGGCAACCACACCCGGATGCGTGATGGCACCCGTGACAATAGCCCCCGGCGGCGTTTCCTGCCAGTAAATGGTCGCCTTCTGGCCGTCCGGGCTGACGGTTACTTTCTGGACCCGCACCGTGAAGCCGCCGCTATTGTGGATGCCAGCGGTGACATAGATTAGCATATGGCGGGAAAAATCGATGTTGGGGGTCTTGGATTGAGCGATTTGCAACCGCGTCGGCAGCGGTAGGACTTTGTCCATATCCGCCTGGGAACGGATGACGCGCTCGACGCGCGCGCCGACCAGCTGGCGGTTCTGGTCGAAACCCATCGGGCCACTGGCGCTGAACGAGTTGATGATGTTCAAGGTTTTCCCGTCCTGTTTTTCCGGTTTTCCGTCTTCTTCCCGTCCACCGGCGCCACCACCCGCCGCCATGATCAACACGCCCGCGACTCCCCACGCGGCCCATCCCCCCTGCGCTGTTCGTTGCCTCATCATCACGTTTTCCTTTGAAAAGCGGATACGTGCGGATCACTCACCTATGAATAGCAGACGCATCCGGCGCGCTGAAAGTTTGGGAATCGGATGGGGGAGAGAAAGTACTCTCACCGCACCGCTATCGGTCTCATGCAAAAGCCGGCGGTGGTGCCGCGAATCTTGTTGGTCAGGGCGATGTAACAAAATTCATAGACTTTATCGCGCGCCAGCGCTTCCAGGTCGTGAAACTCGCCGATGTGTACCCCTTGTTCGACCAGCAAATAGTGATGCACGGGAATGAAACCGGGCGGCTCGCCGGGGCCAGGGGCGTGTTCCAGACCGCTGGTGTCGGAGCCGATGAGAATGGCTCCCTGCTGTTCGACTAACCAGCGGGCAGCGGCCAAATCGATGCCGGCGCTATCGTGTTCGCCGATCTTGTCATGGTCGGCGCCGTTCTCTTTCCAGTAGCGCAAGGTGCCAGTGCGAATCAACACGGTGTCACCAGGCCGTAGCTCGGTCTTTTGCCGCGCCAGGGCGGCTTTGAGGTCCTCGATGGTGATGCGATAATGGGCCGGCAAGGCGCCATCGGGGGTTCGCATCCCGGCCACGTCGATGAGCACGCCGCGCGTGATGATGGGGGGAATGCTAACGGCATCGCACTTACGAACGCCGAAGTTGCCCCCCCAATCGGCTTCCTTGAATCCATTGTACCAGTGGTTGTCGTCGCCAGCGGTGATATGGGCCAGGCCGTCAATCTGCGTCGCTACGTTGTCGTTAATGAACAAGGCGGTGCTGTGCCAGGCCATGCGTTTCGGATTGAGGGCCGGATCGACGGCGGGTTTGAAATCTCCTTGCCGTTTGATCCCTTCAGGGCCACGAAACGTGATGATCTCAGCGGGGCTGTGGCCGGGCCATTTGAACGAGTTGCGATCGTAGGGAACGCCCAGATCATACACCTGGCCGTTCTTCGCCAAACGCAGAGCTTGACGTACCGTGTCGGGAGTCATGGCGTTGAGCGCGCCGACCTCATCGTCGTCCCCCCAGATCCAGCCCCAGCCTGTGCCCTGCACCCAGCCCTTGATGGCCGGCGCTGCCGCGTCGGGTTCGGCTTCCGCCGCCGGCTGACGCTCCGCCCACGTCCCACCCCCCGCGATCAATCCCGCCACCACCAACCCCACGATCATACCGCTGACAAAACGCATGGTGGATTCCTCCAAGATGGGAACAATCAGGGGCGTGTCACACAGTCCGCATTGTACGTGAGGAAGCCACGCTCCGCCAAGGAAAAAAGGACTGGAGCCGCGGTCGGCGGCGGAGCGGGATCGCGAGCGTGCGGGTTGATGTTCGGGAGCGTGAAACGATGCATCGGGCGTGGTGGACGAGTGGGTTTCACGGGGCGGCGTTAGCTGCTGGCAAAGGCGGGTGGGGTGGAATGGAACAATGAAAGGATGGGCTTTTTCTCTGATTTCTATAGTATACATAAAAACACTAAAACAATCAATAGGAAAGCCTGAGGGGAAGTGGCTTTTGTCTTGTTTCTGGGCTGCTGGCTGCCACGCCGGTACAGGACGCACACCTTTCCTCGGTCGGCGGTGGACGCCCGCCTCCCATCGGCAACCTATGCTCCGGTCCCTCTTGGTTTTCCTTAACGCCGTCCATTCATCGGCCAGACGCGCAGACCAAAACCTTCGAGATCGATGTCTTCCCCCTTGAGCGGTTCGTCGAGGCCGCCGCGATCCAGGGTCAACCGCAGGAAAGCCCACAAGCAGAATGGCTCGCCGTTGTGGTCGTAGCCGTCGCAGTCGGTATCGGCTTCGATCAGCCAGCGCCAGCAGCGCCGCTCTCGGCCCGGATCGCCGTCTTCCTGCCAGCCTTTCATGACGCGCGACACCCCTTGCAGCGCCGTCCGCCACACTTGGGGATCGCTGATCACGGCAATCCGCTCGTCCTGCCCTTGCTCGACCCGCGCGCCCGGTACTTGACTCACCACCTCGAACAACCGATGTTCCAACGCCGTCGAGCGCCACGGCGACCATAGGTGAAACGTGACCTTCGGCGATTCCAGCGCCAGGCCAAAGAAGTCGATGTGCATGAAAAGGTCTCCTCCACGCCGGCAAGAGCGCCGGCGCACCGTTCATGGTAGCTACTTGTTCCCCAGGGCAAAAGATGAACCCCCGCTCCCTTTTGCCATTTCGAGCAGCGACCATGATGGAATGTGCGGATTTTTCATTGCCGACGGGGGGAGCGTCCCTTACATTGCCTAACAAGAAAATGTGCCGGTGCTTCTCGTTTCAATCCAAGGAGATGTTTCATGGCGGACGCGCGACCCGAGACGACTGCCGCGAATTTGTCCGCTCCCACCCTGGGGCTGGGGTTGCGGCTCAACTTGTCAGTGATGATGTTTTTGCAATTCGCCGTCTGGGGAGCGTGGTTCGTCGTGCTCGGCAACTATGTCCGGGCGATGAATTTCTCGGATGTGTATGTCGGTAGTCTGTATGCCACCATCCCGTTGGGAGCGATCATTTCGCCGATCTTCGTGGGCCAGATCGCCGACCGCTACTTTTCCAGCGAACGGCTGATGGCGATCTTACACTTAGTCGGAGCGGGATTGCTGTTCTGGTTGGCGCAATTGACGGAGCCACGGATTTTCTACTGGGTCGCGTTGCTGTATGCCCTGATGTACGCGCCGACGCTGGCGTTGTGTAACTCGATCTCGTTCACCCATCTGCCCGACGCCACTCGCGACTTTCCGGGGGTGCGCGTGCTGGGAACAATTGGTTGGATCGTAGCCGGTTTCGCCGTCACCGCCCTGTTGTATCTCTTTGCCAACGCCGATACGGTCAAGCAATTGCCGGCCCCGGAATTTTCGGTGCTCATTGGCGGCGTTCGCTTCACGCTGCCGTTGCTGCTGGCCGCCATGCTGTCGTTGCTGTTGGGTCTATGGAGTTTCTTTTTGCCGCACACGCCGCCAACTGGCAAGGCTGGCGAGACCCTGCCGTTCTTGCGTGCCGTGGGGTTGATGCGCGAGCCGTCGTTCGCGGTGTTCTACGGCGTATCCTTCGTCATCACCATCGTCTTGGCCTTTTATTACAGTTTCACCGGTCTGTTCTTGCAAAATTCACAAGGGGTGGAAGAAGCCGCCATCTCTTCCATCATGACCATCGGCCAATTCGCCGAGATGATCTTGTTACCTTTTCTCCCGTTTTTCTTGTATCGCATGGGGATGAAATGGGTGCTGGCCTTGGGGATGTTGTGCTGGGGGATTCGCTATGGCATCTTCGCTTTGGGCAGCCCGTATGCGTTGATCTTGCTGGGGATCGCCCTGCACGGCATCTGTTTTGACTTCTTCTTCGCCGCCGGCTTCATCCATGTCGATAACAAGGCCCCGCGAGACATTCGCGCCAGTGCCCAAGCGTTGTTCGGTTTCCTCACGTATGGGGCTGGAATGTACTTGGGCAGCGAGCTATCGGGGCGCGTGGCCGCTTACTTCACCGATCCCGCCACCGACACCACGAACTGGACCGGCTTTTGGCTGGTGCCCTGTATTGGCGTGTTGATTTCCTTCGCCATCTTCGTCCTATTCTTCCGAGATGACGCTAAGGAGGCATCAACCGAGGCTGTCGCGCAGGTGGAGCCGCAAACGGCGTGAGGGGCGGCAAGTCGCAATTTCGTTTCTTGGCCCAGATTCCTATAATAGGGACACACGGCGCATGGAAGTGAGTTCCCTTTTCTCTCCCGTCGGGATAGCGCCCTTGAGTCGTCGCGTTCCGACCGACCTTCGATAATGGAGTATCCCCATGAGTGCCACGATGAGCGTGCAAGAACGGGCCAATGGCGTAGTGGTTTCCGCTCTCGATGAAGCGCGGCCGGTGACGGTGCCGGATTTTCTGGCGGCCAAGGCGCGCGGCGTCCGGCTGACCATGTTGACGGCTTATGACTACACCACGGCCCGCTTGCTGGACGCGGCCGGCGTCGATGGGCTGCTCGTCGGCGATTCGCTGGGCATGGTGGTGCAAGGGCAGGACACGTCCCTGACGGTGACGCTGGAGGAAGTGCTGTACCATACCCGTTGCGTGGCCCGCGGGGTGAAACGCAGCCTGTTGGTAGCCGACATGCCGTTCATGACCTTCCAGGTTAGCCCGCAACAGGCCCTCCAAAATGCCGGGCGGCTTGTCAAGGAAGGGGGCGCGCATGCGGTCAAGCTCGAAGGGGGCGTGCGCAGCGCGGCCAGCATTGCCGCCATCACCGGGGCCGACATCCCCGTCATGGGGCATATTGGCTTGACGCCGCAGTCGGTGCGCCGTTTCGGTGGCTTCCGCGTTCAGCGCGACGAACAGAAACTGATCGACGATGCCTTGGCCACCGAGCAAGCCGGCGCCTTCGCCCTGGTCGTCGAGTGCGTGCCAGCGGAGCTGGCCCAGAAGATCACCGCCGCCGTCCAGATTCCCACCATCGGCATTGGCGCCGGCGCTGGCTGCGATGGACAAATCTTGGTCACGCACGACATGCTCGGCCTGTTCGACGACCTGCGCCCCCGCTTCGTCAAGCACTACGCCGATTTGGGACAAGCCATTCGCGCGGCCGTGTCGAATTACTGTCGTGAAGTGCGCGAGGGAGCGTTTCCGGGAACGGAACATAGCTTTCGGTAGGGGAACTGCGTCCCGGTCCTCTTGGCCTCTTGGCGGCGCGCCACCCCTGGTTGCCAACGGCGCGGGGCTAGTGTATGCTAGATGTTTGGAGCCAGATGGGGTGGCTGAGGCTGAATGGAGTTGAAGCCCCGGCGCCAACTGCGTCACCCTTTGAAGTATAAACGCTTGGAACCTTTCACTGCGAAGCGGACCCAAAGAGGCGGCAGGCCTTCCTGGTTCGCTGGACACGGACATCAAGAGAGCAACTATCATGGTCCATCTAGCCCCACCACGCCCCCCCATCCGCATCCCGCGCGTAGCCTTGGCCGATGATGATGGGCTGAGACGGATGCGCGCGCGCTCGCTGCAACTCTCCTTGTCGATTGCGACCATCCTCGCCACCGCTTGGTGCTGCTCGCTCGGCTGGGGGCCAGGCATCATCGCCTTGATGGTGGCCAAACATGTCTTGGTGGCCATTCTCGCCATGGGCTTGGGCATCGACGCCCCCAAGCGAGCGGAGCTGGGGTGAGGAGCAATTCCCTGGATGGCAGAGTTCCACTTTACTTCAATAGTGAACTTGTGTATAAAATAAATAGAAGGAAAAACATTCAACTCCCTTTTCCCCTCTTCTCCTGTCAAAATGGCAGTTTCATTGTTGCATTCCACTCCACCCCCCTATTCCTCTATTTTTAACCTCAAGCGTGCAATAAAATAATCCATTGCATATGGCAATCATGCTCCACCTTCCATCCACATCAATTCTTCCATCCTACGTTGTTAGTTGCTTCCTATAATCCTCCAAGGAAAGAAACGCCCATCTGGCATCATGGGGAAGGTAGCGGCGACGCATGGCGTGGCGATTATATGTTATGGGAGTGGGGCTGGTCTTCGCGGCCATCGCCGTTGGCGGAGCAGTCGTCGTCCAGCAGCGCGAACAAGATGAATGGCAGCGCCTGGAACAAGAAACGCGGCTCAAGGCGTTGCTGGCGCGCGCGAGTCTTGCCGACTCCAGCCTGGCCCCTGAGGACCGCCAACAGACCCTGGCACGGCTGCGGGCGCTAACGGGTTGTCAAATCACGCTGTTCGACGCCCATCAACGCATCCTGGCTGATTCCGATTTCGACTTGCCGACGTTGCACGCCAGCCCTTACGCCGTCCAGCCCGAAGTGCAAAGCGTATCGCCGAATGGCTTTTCGAGTGACATCCGTATGGCGACATCCGACGGCCCCCTGATGTATTACTTGGCCTTGCGCGTGAAGCCCCCCGCGCGCGGTGTCGCTTGGGTGCGCGTGGCTCAACCGCTCACGGATTTGCGGCGACAGCTGGCGCGGTGGCGTTGGCAAGTGCTGGGACTGGCGGTCTTGGGGAGCGGCGCGGCGGCGCTTCTGCTGTTCTGGACGCGGCGCCGCCTGTTGCGCCCGTTGCGCAAGCTGACCCTCAGCGCCGAACGCATCGCCGCTGGCGCCTACGGCCACAAGGTCTATCCCGAGGATTACGACGACATCGGCCTGCTGGCTCGGACCTTCAATTACATGAGCGAACGTCTGGCGGTGCAGTTCGCGCAGCTGGAGGAGGACCGCCAACAATTACGTGCCGTGCTGAGCGGCATGATCGAAGGGGTCGTGGCCCTCGACGCCGAGCAACGCATCCTGTTCGTCAACGAACGGGCGGCGCAGCTGCTGGAATTCGACGCCGTGGGGAGCGTCGGGCACAAGCTCTGGGAAGTGATCCGTCATCCCGTTCTGCAAGAGGCCGCCCAACAAGCCTTGGAAGGGGAGCTGCCGCGCTCCCGCGAACTGACCTGGAACGAGACGCCAGGGAAAAACCTCACGCTCCAGGCGGCGCGGCTGCCTGGTGAACCGGCGCGTGGCGTCGTGTTGGTGCTGCACGACACCACCGAGCTACGCCGCCTGGAACGGCTGCGGCATGAATTTGTCGCTAACGTGTCGCACGAGCTGAAGACCCCCTTGTCGGTCATCACGGCTTGCGTGGAAACCTTGCAAGATGGCGCGGTCGAGGATGTCCGGCACCGCGACGCCTTTCTCGAACAGATCGCCGAGCAAAGCGACCGCTTGCTCGCCCTTATCATGGATTTAATTAGCTTGGCCCGCATTGAATCGGGGGACGAAGTGTTCGAGCCGCGCGCCGTCGCGCTGGAACCGCTGGTCGGAGAGTGTCTGGACCGGCATCGCGCCCGCGCCGAGGCCAAGCAATTGCGGCTGGAAGCGATTCCGCCTACCCTGACTGCGCAAAACCAGGATGCGCCGGCAAAACGAGCCGAGGTGGTAGCTTGGGCAGATGAGGAAGCCGTCGCTCAAATTCTCGATAACTTGGTGGATAATGCCATCAAATACACCCAGGCGGGGGGATATGTGCGGGTTGCCTGGCACAGCGACGGCGCTTATGCTTGTCTGCGCGTCGAGGATAATGGCATTGGCATCCCCGAACGGGACTTGCCGCGCATCTTTGAACGCTTCTATCGGGTGGATAAAGCGCGGTCCCGCGAGATGGGGGGCACCGGGCTTGGTCTATCGATTGTCAAACATCTAGCGCAGGCCATGCAAGGGACCATCAGCGCGGCGAGTCAACCTGGGAAAGGTAGCACGTTTACCGTCCGCTTGCCCCGCCCACGAAATGGTTAAGTTTTTTGTGGTTTCTTCACATAATCCTCACATGGATTCGCTATAACATCACCGCGCGGCAAACGCCCGCCGCTTTCCCGAGGCGTTGTCCATCCGCGCTGGCACTAGAGGTCGGAAAACGTGTCCACGCTAACTTACTCCGCTATCTTCACCGAGCGTCAATTTAACGGCCGACAATCGCCAGACCTGACGGCGGCCAAACCCAAGTTCGTCGTTTCGCACCTGAATTTCTGGTACGGCGCGACGCAAGCCCTGCACGATGTCTCGCTGGTGATTCCCGAATGTTCTGTCATGGCGTTGATCGGTCCCTCTGGCTGCGGCAAATCGACGTTCTTGCGCATGCTCAACCGGCTGAACGACCTGATCGAAGGAACCCGCCATGAAGGACAAATTATGTTCGACGGCGGTAATCTGTATGATCCCGCTCTTGACTTGGTGCAGCTGCGGCGGCGCGTGGGCATGGTCTTTCAAAAGCCGAATCCTTTTCCTAAGTCCATTTTCGAGAATGTGGTGTACGGCCCGCGCGTGGCGGGCTTACGCAATCGCATAAGGTTAATGGAGATTGCCGAGACCTGTTTGCGGAAAGTCGCCTTGTGGGATGAAGTCAAGGATCGCTTGCACCAATCCGCCTTGGCACTGTCCGGGGGCCAACAACAGCGCTTGTGCATCGCTCGCGCCTTGGCCACCGATCCGGAAGTCTTGCTGATGGATGAACCCGCCTCGGCCCTCGATCCGACCTCGACCGCCCGCATCGAAGACCTCATCTTCGATCTCAAACGCCAATACACGATTGTCATCGTCACACACAACATGCAGCAAGCCGCCCGCGTTTCCGATATGACGGCCTTCTTCTTTCAGGGACATTTGATCGAAACCGCCTTGACCGATCAAATGTACACGAAACCTAAGGTCAAACAGACGGAAGACTACATTACCGGCCGGTTTGGGTGAGATGGATCAGTGATCAGTCGTAAATGACTAGAAGTTCGAATGATGATTTTCCATTGGAGATTTATCGATGCGTGCTCGTCCAGAGCAACGCGGCGCGAATCGATTAATCCGTTATGATGGATGAAGGATGAATATGATTGCCTCGAATCTGAGATGGGCCGGTTTGTGCCGCCCCGCGCAGGAGAAAAAAGCGATGTCCAAGCACCTGGAACGAGAATTGGATAATTTGCAGCGCGACATTATGAAGATGGCGGCGATCGTGGAGGAAACCGTGTACAAATCGGTGCGGGCGTTGCGCGAACGAGACGCCGCCTTGGCGCGCGAAGTCATCGAGGGGGAGAGTGACATCGACAGCCAAGAAAATGACGTGGAAGAGGAATGCCTGAAAATTCTAGCCCTGCATCAACCCGTGGCCTTCGATCTGCGCCGCATCGCCTCGGCCATGAAGATCAACTCTGAGCTAGAACGGATGGCGGACCTTTCCGAAGCCATCGCCAAGAAAGCCTTGATCCTGATTCGCAATCCCCAGCTGGAAGTTCCCGAAGACCTGCAACCGATGGCGGATCTGGTCACGTCCACGGTGCGACAAAGCCTTGACGCCTTTGTCAGCCTGGATCCCCATTTGGCCCGGCGCGTCATCCGCCTGGATGACGAAGTGGACGCCTACAAACGCGACATCATCCAACAGGTCATCGCCACCATGAAGCAATCCCCCCACCTGATCGAGCCGGCCCTCTCCATGTTGTCTGCCGTTCGTCACCTGGAACGCATCGCCGATCACGCCACCAACATCGCCGAGGACGTCGTTTACCTCGTGGAGGGAGAAATCGTGCGCCATCGCCCCGAAGCGGTTCAACAGAAAGAAGAGGGATCATGACGCTGGGATCATCGGTTGTTTCAGCTCCAATTGAGTTACGTATGGGAATGCCCCGACCACGCATCCTCATCATCGAAGATGAGCGTGCCTTGACACAAGTGCTGACCTACAATCTGGAGCGCGAAGGTTACGAAGCCATCGTGACCCACGACGGCCAAGAGGGGCTGCGCAAGGCGCAGACGCTCTTGCCCGACTTGATTATCTTGGACCTGATGTTGCCCTCGCTGGGGGGGCTGGACATTTGCCGGGAAATCCGCGCCGGCGAACGCACCCGCGACATCCCCATCCTCATGCTGACCGCCAAGGCGGAAGAGACGGACCAGGTGGTCGGCTTCTCGCTGGGGGCCGATGATTACGTCACCAAGCCGTTTAGCGTCAAGGTCCTGCTGCAACGCATCAAGGCTCTGCAACGCCGCGTCGAGGCGGGCAACGAACCCGCTGACATCATCGAGCATCTTGACGTGCGCATCGACCGCATTCGCCATCGCGCCACGGCGCAAGGGCGCGAGTTGGATTTAACGCCGACGGAATTTCGCTTGCTCGAATGCCTGTTGCGCCAACCTGGCCGGGCCTTCACGCGCCACCAGCTCATGGATGCGGCCATCGGCGAAGGGGCCATCGTCCTCGAACGGACCATTGACGTGCATGTCAAAACCTTACGCCGCAAGCTGGGAGTCCCCGACTTGATCGAAACCGTGCGCGGCGTCGGCTACCGCTTCCGCGAACGGGAAGGGGACGAGGAGTAAGAGTCCAATCAGTTCGTTTGCTCAACCCCGAAGCCTGTTTCGCCCTTCTGAGGCTTGGGGAGCGGCGTCTAGCGGCGCATGTCCAGCAAGCGGACATTGGGGCAGAGCTGCCGGATTTGGCGCGTGAGATAGCTACGAATCTCGCCGCGCGTGGTCATGCGCAGCACGCGCTCGGCCACGTCGCACATGAGTGGGCCGGTGGCGTGGCGCACCACTTCCTTGATCGACGGTACGAAGGCGGGACTCATGCTCAGGCGGCGCAGCCCCATGCCCAAGACGGGCAGCAGGCAGCGTGGCCGGCCCGCCATCTCACCGCACAGCGTCACCGGCTTGCCGTGGCGATTGCACGCGTCGATGATATGCCGCAACATGCGGAACAGGGCCGGCGCGAACGGCTCGCACAGATGGGCCACCTTGGGATTGTCGCGGTCGGCGGCCATCAGGTACTGCGTCAAGTCGTTGGAACCGATGCTGACGAAATCCACCTCATCCAGCCAATCCTCAATGCACAAGGCCGCCGCCGGCACCTCGACCATGATCCCCAAAGGTACGTGCTCCCCACATGGCATTCCTTGACTGCGCAACAGCAATTGGGTGCGCCGCACGATGCGCTTCAGCCGATGAATTTCCTCCAACGTACTGATCATCGGAAACATCAGGCTCACCTTACCATAATGAGCCGCGCGCAGAATGGCCCGTAGCTGTGTTTGGAAGAATTCGGGATGGGCCGTGCTCAAGCGGATGCTGCGCCAACCCATGAAGGGGTTGGCCTCGCGTTGCTGTCCCAGATAGGGCAATTGTTTGTCACCGCCGAGGTCCAGAGTGCGGATGGTGACGGCGCGATGGGGGGCGGCCTCGATGACCGCCTTGTAGGTGGCCAATTGTTCTTCCTCGTTGGGGACCGAGGCATGGCCGAGAAACAGATATTCGGTGCGGTACAAACCCACGCCGCTGGCCCCGACCCGGCAAGCGTTGCGCGCGTCGGCCAAGCCATTGACATTAGCCAACAGCTCGACACGGATGCCGTCGGCGGTCACGGCTTCCTGATCTTGATTCTCGATCAACCGATCGCGCAGATCGAAGTATTCGCGCTGCAACTTGCGATAGGCCGACTCGATTTCCGGGCCGGGGTTGATATAGACATGCCCTTCCCGGCCGTCCATGGCGATCAGGTCGCCGGTGTGGATGTCGTTCAAGAGGCCGCGCAGCCCCGTGATGGCCGGAATGCCCAGCGCGCGGGCCAGGATGACGGCATGGCCGGTGGCACCGCCCCCTTCGGTGAGGATGCCGGCGACTTGCAGCCGCTCGAAACGCACCGCCTGCGAGGGCAAAATCTCTGGGGCCACGATGACGACCGGTTCGGTGTGGTCGAGGGGTTGTTGATTGGTTTGCAAGGCCAGATGGGCGGTGACGCGGCCGACGACATCGCGCAGGTCGGCCATGCGCTCCTGCAAGTAGGCGTCCTCGATCCGCGTGAACAGCTTGATGTATTCATCGAGCACGCCGTGCAGGGCAGAGAGGGCATCGACGCGCTGATGCACGATGGCCGCCTTGACCTTACTCACCAGAGCCGGATCGCGCAACAACAGCCGATGCGCGCGAAAGATGCCCGCTTGTTCCTCGCCGACCTCCTTGGCCACGCGCGCGATGACCGCGTCGAGTTCCAAAGCCGCCGTCAGGCAGGCATGATCGAAGCGGCTGATCTCAACCGACAGGCTATCGACACTAATGGCCACCGGCTCGCGGCGCGCCAGTACCTCGTCCACGCAGAACGCGCGGGCCACGGCTATCCCCGGCGATACAGGCACGCCTTGCTTCATGATTTATTTACTTTAATGCCGCCGCCACGCGCGGTCAATTTCAAGCGGTCGGCGGATCAGCGTCACATCCGCCGTTCGCCGCGTCATGGTGAAGTTTAGCTCCCAGCTCCGCCAGCAACTCGATCACCTCCTCCACGTCCCGCGCCGTGGTGCGCCAGTTGATGAAGCAAAACCGCAGGGCCACCCGTTCCCCCAGCCGGGTCGAGGAGATAAACGCTTGCCCCGTGGCCCGCAGCGCTTCGACCAGAGCCAAGTTGAGGCGGTTAAGAAATTCCATGTCGCTCGACTGTCCAGGCGGCGCGTAACGGAAGCAGACGATGCTGAGATGACGCGGCCCCAGCACTTCAAAAACGGGAGATTGCCGCAACAGGCGCTGGGCCAGCTCGGCCAAATCGCGACAGTGTTCGACCAGCCGGCGAAACCAACCGACGCCCAACACCTGCATCGAGAACCAGATTTTCAAAGCGCGAAAACGGCGCGTCAGGGCGATGCCATGATCGCAAAAGTTGATTTCCTGGTCGCCCGGGGCCACGTCCTGCATGTAATCGGGTCGCAACGCGAATGTCTCTCCCAGCAAGGGGCCATGCCGTGTCAGCACGCAACCCACCTCGAAGGTTTGGGCGAACCATTTGTGCGGATCGAGAGTGATGGAATCGGCTTGCTCGATGCCCGCCAACAAGCGTTTCCCCTCATCGGTCAGCGCCGCCGGCCAACCGTAAGCGGCATCGACGTGCAGCCACAGCGGCGGCGCTGGTTGATGACATAGATAAGATATTTCCATCAGGGGATCGACGCCGCCGCTGTTGGTGCTGCCCGCGCTGGCGGCGACCGCCCAAGGCCACAGCCCGGCTTGGCGATCGCGCTCGAGGTGCGCGGCCAGCGCTGCCGGGATTAAACGCAGTTCGTCATCGACCGGGACGGGGCGCACTTGCTCCGGGCGCAGGCCGATGATCTTGGCCGCTCGGTCCAGCGACCAATGGCGCTGTTCGCTGACATAGAGAATGGCCGCGGCGCGCTGAGCGAAGGTCAAGCGTTCGCGGGCCGCCAGTAAGGCGATCAAGTTGGCCTCGGAACCACCGCTGGTGAGCACTCCGGCGGCTTCGGCGGGGTAGCCCAACATCTCCTTGAACCAGTCGAGCACCAACACTTCCACTTGCGCGGGGCCGGACGCCTCCAGCCAGACGCCAGCGAAGAAATTCGTGCCAGCACATAGGAAATCGGCGAGCATGGCCGGAAACGTCGGCGCGCCGGGAATGAAGGCCCAGAACCGCGGATGGTTGACGCGGAAGGCATATCGAGCAACCTTGTCCTCGAAGTCCGCCAGCACGGCCGCGAACGGGCGGCCTTGTTCGGGGGGCGGCTCGCGCAGCAGCGCTTCCATCTCGGCCCGGCTGGCGGATTGGCCGATGGTTTGTTGGGGCAAGGTGCGAAAATGTTCCAGGAGCCAGCCGAGCACTTGTTGGCCGGCTTCGCGCAGCTGGTCTGGTTCGGGGTGCGGCAACGGCTTGGCCACGCGGCGACGCAGTTGGTGCAAGGAAAGATCGTCGTTCATGGTTTCCCCATGTAGGAGCGGCTGGCTCGGTTCACGCGCGTTCGCCGGCGCGAGCTGGTCCCTTCATCTTTGGTTTCTCTTGAGCTTGCGCCCAAGGGGCTTGCCACGACACCAGCGTGAGCACCATCCCCCAACCGAGCAACCCGCGCAAGGTGCGCAGACATGATTCGTGACTCCCGTATGAACCAGCGATGATGATAAACTGACGATAAGGCTGCGATGGAACGCTTGGGGG
>JBKBIP010000011.1:0-24842 GCA_046297495.1 Gemmataceae bacterium
CTTCCTCTTCCGCCGCGTCCGCCGCTTGGTGGTGTTCCCCCTTGGCCATGATGGCTTGGGCTTTGTCCAGGTCGTCTTGATGGACCCAGACCTCGGCGGAGACGCCGCTGAGATTGCCGAAGCCCACTTCCAGATAATCGCCGACGACCTTGCAGCGAATGCCTTCCTCCTTCAAGGCCTGCTCCAAGATGTGGGCCTGCGTGGGGTTGAGACCGTGGGCCAAGCGGACGATGTCATCAGAATGTTCCGTGGTCATGAAATTCTCTCCTTAGTTCGATGAGGCGCGGTTTTCGTTTGGCGTTATTCCAAGATGCCGACCCTGTGCGCGAACCGATGAATCTTATCCCCTACCATAGCGGCAAACCGCAGGCGCGTCGATTGGCGGCGCCTGGAAAAAAATGCGGGCGGCTCTTTTTTCCCGTTTCGCGGTCTGGCATAATCGTCAAGGATTCGGGACGTTCCCGATATGGTACGACATCCCACAAGGAGATTGACAATTATGGGGAAACACCTGGGCTGGGCGACCTGCTTGCTCTTGTTCGCCGGTGTCGCCGCCGCGGCGGACCAGGACAAGATTCGCGTGATTCTGATCGACGGTCAGAACAACCACAACTGGCGGGCCACCACGCCGGTTCTCAAGGGCATTCTCGAAGATACCGGCCAATTCACGGTCGATGTCTCCTCCAATCTCAAGCCCGACGACAAACCCGGCATGATTGCGCCGACCGTGCCGTTTCCGCCGGACTTGAGCAAGTATGACGTGGTATTGAGCAACTACAACGGCGCTCCCTGGCCGGCATCGTTCAACCAGCAATTGGACGAGGCTCTCCAGAAGGGCAAAATTGGCTTGGTGATCGTTCACGCCGCCAATAATTCCTTTGGCGGCTGGAAAGAGTACAACCAGATGATCGGCATGGGTTGGCGGAACAAGAGCTACGGCGACCGTCTGATCCTCGATGACGATGGCAAGGAAGTGCGCATCCCCGCGGGGGAGGGGGACAACTCCGGCCACCGCTACACCGGGCCATTCCAGGTCGTCATCCGCGACGCCGAACACCCGATCACCAAGGGGATGCCGCGCGAATGGATGCATGCTCGCGATGAGCTGTACGACAACATGCGCGGCCCCATTCAAAACGTCCATCTGTTGGCGACGGCCTATTCCAAGGGAACCAAGGCCCACGAGCCGATGATTTGGACCGTTTCCTACGGCAAGGGGCGCGTCTTCCACACGCCGATGGGGCATGATGTCAATGCCATGAAGTGCATCGGTTTCGCCGGCACCCTGCAGCGCGGCACCGAATGGGCGGCCACCGGCACCGTCACCTTGCCGCTCCCCAAGAATTTCCCGACGGCGGACAAGGAGAGCGTGGCCAAGGAATAGATCGGAAAACGTCGTTAGCAAATCCTAGGAGCACGCCGCGCCACGCTCGCGCGGCGTGCTCGGTATTAGAGGTTGTTTGGATATTTTTTCACGTGGAAAATGGCGAACGGGGGGCGTTACGGGGGGGCTAACGCCCCCTGCTCGCCGGTAACATATTACAAACAGATTCTTACTCCCGCCAAGAAGCACCCCACACACCGAATCTGTCGGATCAGCCCCGTAAGGGGCGATAGTTCATAGCCAGGGGCGTTAGCCCCTGGAAGTCTTTGCGCGCTTCGGTCGATCTAGTCACCGTGTTGCAATCTCGGTATGCTAAAAACAGTGGGAGAAGGAAGGAACTGTGAAAGCCGAGGGAACGGTCTGGTGAGCAAATCCGTGGTTTCCGATAGGGTCGTGATGATTCATCATCCCTTTCCATCCGATACGGATGAGGCGCCGAACGAGGAAATGCTCCAGAATCCGCTGGAAGCGTTGGAAGATAGGGTGCGGCGTTTGGAAGATGCCGTGGCTTCGGTGCAGGATACGCACGCCCTGGAAGAGCGCGTCGTGGCGCGCGTGGCGGCGCGCGTGGCGCGGTCGGTGGCGGTGGTGACGCCAGACAGCCAGCCGCTCGATGCCGTGGTCGAGGCTGGACGACACTTACTCCCCTTGGCCCTGGAATCGGCCCGCATTCAGGTTCAGACGATAGAAACGCCACCCCAGCCAGCCCCCGCGCCACGTCCGGCCAGAGGTATCTGGTCCTGGTTGCCGTTGGAGATGCTCCGGGAAATGCAAGCGATCCTTCGCATGTTCGTCGATCCGCACTATCGCCTGTCCTGGTACGCGCGGCTCATTCCGCTGGTGCTGGTCGTCGCCATCTTGACCTCCTCGTTCTGGGTGCCGTTCACTTCCATCCCGATCTTCGGCACGCTCTGGGACAAAACGATTAACCTGGTATTGGCGTTCTTCCTCTTTAAGATTCTCATGCACGAGGCCCGCCGCTATCGGGAAACGTTTCCCACCTTGGCAGCCCGGGCACGGCGTTGACCATCGTAATTCATCGTTTCCCGCGCGCGACCTCCCACGTAAAACGCGGTGCATTTTTACTTATGAGAAAGGAATCCGTTCCGATGGTGCGATTGGGTGTCAACATTGATCATGTGGCCACGGTTCGGCAGGCGCGGCGGGCGGTGGAACCGGACCCGGCGGCGGCGGCCGTGCTGGCGCTATTGGGCGGGGCGGACGGCATCACCATCCATCTCCGCGAAGACCGCCGGCACATCCAAGACCGCGACGTCCGTTTGCTCCGCCAACTGGTCACTCACGGGCTGAACCTGGAAATGGCCGCCGTGGATGAAATCACGGCCCTCGCCTGTGAGATCCGCCCCGACCAAGCCACGCTGGTTCCCGAGCGCCGCGAGGAACTGACCACCGAAGGGGGCCTGGATGTGGTGGCCCATCAAGCGGTGGTCCATCGCTGCGTCGAGCGCTTGAAAGCCGTCGGCATCGAAGTGGTGCTGTTCGTCGATCCGGACATTCGCCAGATTGAGACCGCCAAGCTGATCGGCGCCAAAGCTGTGGAGATTCAGACCGCCAACTATTCCGAGGCCCGCACGCCAGTGGATCGGGACAACGAATTGTCGGAATTGCGGTCGGCCACGGAATTCGCCCGAGAACAAGGGCTGCACGTTCACATGGGGCACGGTCTGACCTACACCAACGTCCAAGCCGTGGTCGCCATTGCCGGCGTGGAAGAATTGAACATCGGCCATAGCATCGTGTCGCGGGCCGTGCTCGTCGGCATGGAACGCGCCGTCCGCGAGATGAAAGACGCCATCCGCGCCCCCCTCCGCAAGTAGCGCACGCCGGTCGGAAAGGTGCTGTCAACGTTTATCTCAGAAATCTAGTGGTTTTTCGCTTGCCCATCGCGCAAAATAAACAAGCCCCAAGGTGATCCCGCCCAGGTGGAGATGACCGCATGAGGTTAAAATATGGGCTTGTGGCCGTGGGAATCGGTGTCGGCGTGCTGATGGGGGGCGTCTTGTTTCACGCGCGTTGGTTTCCAGCCAATGGCGCGGACGAGACGCCGGCCCGACCCGCCGCCGCGCCGGGCGCCGCGCTGGCAGCGGCGCGGCACTTCGACAGCCATATCGCTCCCTTGTTGGCGCGGCATTGCTGGGAGTGCCACGGCGCAAAGGTGAGGAAAGGGCGGTTGGATCTGTCCCGAAAAGAAACGGCGTTGGCTGGCGGCAAAAGCGGCAAGGCCATCGTCCCCGCAAACCGGGCGGAAAGCCTGCTGTGGCAGTACGTCGAAACCAACGAGATGCCGCCGAAGGAGCGTCCCCCTTTATCGGATCGGGAAAAACAGCTGCTGCGCGAGTGGATTGACGCCGGCGCGATTTGGTCCAGCGGCGCGGCGAACCCGTTGGCCTTCACCGATGAACGCATCGAACCGCATCAAGAATTTCTCGTTGCCGACGCCGTTCGTGATCCGGGGCCGATCCTGTTGCGGCGGCTCACCGTGTCGGAGTACGTCGAAACCGTGCGAAGCGCCGTCGGTGTCGATGTGGAGCGCGAGGCCCGCCGCCTCTTACCCCCCGACCTGCGGGCCGACGGTTTCAGCAACACCGCCTACAACCTCACCATCGACCTGGGCAACGTGGAAGCCTACGCCCAGCTCGCGGAGATCATCGTCGGGCGGATGGACATGAGGGCCTTCGCATCGCGGTTCACCGACTCCCAGGAGCTTTCAGACGCCAACCGCCGCGCGCTGATTGCCGGGATGGGCAAATGGCTGCTGCGCGGGCCGCTCCAGGAACAGGAGATCACCACCTTTCTCGGCGTGTCATCCGCCGTCATCCAGGAAGGGGGCGATTTCACCGAGGTGGTCCGTTACCTGGCGCAGGCGATGTTGCAATCGCCGCGTTTTCTCTATCGCATCGAAGACCATCGTGGCGATGGCAGGCCGCGTCGAGTCAGTGATTATGAACTAGCATCGCGGATCAGTTACATTCTCTGGGGTGGGCCGCCGGATCAGGAATTGCTGCGTGCCGCCGATGCCGGCGAACTATCGGATCAGCGCCGGCTTCAGGCCCAAGTCGAGCGGATGCTGCGGGACCCGCGCGCCGTGGAACGCTCGGCCCAATTCATCGAAGAGTGGCTGCATCTCGATCAATTGGCCCATCTCCGCCCCAATCCGAAACGCTTTCCGCGCTGGAACGAGCACCTGGCGGCGGACATGCGCGCTGAAACGCTGGCGTTTTTCCAGTACGTCGTCTGGGAGCAAAAGCGGCCGCTGGCGGACCTCCTGAACGCTCAAGTCGCCTTCGCCACCCCCCGCTTGGCGGAGCACTACGGCCTGGATCGTCGTCTTGCCGTCGCTGGGCCGAATGGCCGACTCCCAGCCCGCTTCACGACGCGCGTGACCAGCGATTTGCAAGCGCTGTACACGTTTGCAGAGGGGAGCGGCGATACGATCCGCGATCTTTCCGGGGCCGGCGCGGCGCTCGATCTCAAGATCGCCCATCCCTCGGCTGTCCGTTGGAGCGACAATGGCTTGACGGTCCATGCGCCGACCCGCATCGCCACCGCCGGACCACCTCGGCGACTGACCGCCGCCATCCGCGCAGCGCAAGCCGTCACCCTGGAAGCCTGGATCACGCCGGCGGACACTCAGCAAAACGGCCCCGCTCGCCTTCTCACTTTGTCATCGGGAACGAGCCAGCGCAACTTCACGCTGGGACAAGAGGGGGACAAGTACGAAGTCCGGTTCCGCACCCGCCGCACCAGCGCCAACGGTCAGCCCAGCGTGGACAGCCCCCGTCGCGCGGTCGAGACGCGGCCCACGCATGTCGTTTACACCCGCGACGCGGCCGGCAAGGCGAAGCTCTACATCGACGGCCAGGAAAAAGGGGCCCGCGACATCCCCGGCGAGCTGTCGAATTGGGATGATCGGCACCTGCTGATGCTGGCCAATGAATCGACGACCGACCGCCCCTGGCGCGGCGTGTTTCATCTGGTCGCGGTTTACAGCCGGGCGCTGACCCCGGCTGAAGTCCGTCGCCATCATGCCGCCGGTTGGCCCCAGGATCAGGGCCTGGCACGCTACGATGTCTCCAGCGTGCCCGGTCGCGGCGGCCTGCTGACACAAGGCAGCGTCTTGACGGTGGGCGGCGACGAGGCGTCGATGGTCGCGCGCGGCCTGTTCGTCCTGCATGACATCCTCTCCAGCAAGGTCGAGGACCCGCCGCCGTGCGTCGATACCACTCCCGTCCCCACCCAACCGGGATTGACGCAACGGAGCATCGCCCTGACACGGCTGGCCGACCGGGCCTGCGCCGGTTGTCATGGCAAGTTCGAGCCGTTGGCTTTTGGCCTCGAAAAATTCGACGGCATCGGCGCGTACCATGACCAGGACGAGCACGGCAACCGCTTGCGCGACGACGGCGAGATACTCTTCCCAGGCAGCGATAAGCCGGTGGCCTACCGCTCCTCGGCGGAGCTGATGGATTTGCTGGCCGCCAGCGCCCGCGTCCGGGAAACCTTCACGTTGAAGGTCACGCAATTCGCGCTGGGCCGGCCGCTGGTCAAGACCGATGCTCCCTTCCTCAAAGAGATTCACCAAGCGGCTCAAGAGGGGGGCGGAACCTATGCCAGCCTGATTACCGCCATCGTCTTGAGCGACTTGGTGCGCAAGACTCGAACGGAGAAAACCCCATGAACCACACACCCATCGACCGGCGGACCCTGCTTAAAGGTCTGGGAACTGTCACCATTGGCTTGCCGTTCCTGGAGGAGATGCTCGCGGCGACGGCGGCGGCGCCACCTCAAGCGGGCGTGCCGATGCGGGCGTTCAACATCTTCTTCGGCCTGGGCATCCCGGCGCCGCTGCAAACCGAAGGCTTTCGCGGCGTCCTCGAACCGCTCCAGCCGCTCCGCGACAAGCTCCTCATCCTGCGTCAGGTGGATCAGATTCGCGGCGACCGGCCCGGCGTCAACGCGCACTATGATGGTTCCGCCGCCGCCTTCACGGCGGAGCCACCCGACGGCACCGCTCGCACCGGCGGTCCGACCATCGACCAGGTGATTCGCTCGGCCTATTATCCCGATGGACTACCCGCGGACATGGTTCCCACCCTGATCGCCGGCACCTTTTTCCGCCGTGATCGTGTCACCCGGCATTCCAAGAGCTTCAACCGCGATGGCACCGTCGCGGCGACGATGCAAGAGACCCCCCGCGACCTCTTCACGCGCCTCTTCGGTTCCACCGCTCAGTTGGACGACCCACGCGGCCAACGACTGAAGCGCAGTGTCCTGGATGCCGTGTTGGAACAATCCCGGTTCTACACGGGCAGCAACTCGCCCCTGGGCGCGGCGTCCAAGGCGCGACTCACCGACCATCTGGATCGTATCCGTGAATATGAGCAGCGCGCGTTCGGGATGGACGAAGAGGTTGTTCGCCGCCGCCAACCCGCCATGCCCAAACCCTCGCTCCTGCCGCACGGCGGCGAAGCCGACCCCGGCGGTGAAGGCATTGACATCACCCTCGCTGAGCTTACCGCGGAATGGCGCTTGATGGCCGACCTCTACGCCCTGGCGATTCAAACCGATCGCGTCCGCTTTGGCTCGCTCACTTTCCTGGCGGCGGGGGAACGCATTCGCCTGAAAGGCCAGTATGAGTACGGCGGGCGGACCCTCTTCCACTTCGACGACGCCGCCCAGCACAACCGTTCCGGCGCTGGCGGGTGCAGCCATGAATGGTGGCATAAATTCAACGAATCGAAGCCCAATGAGCAACTGCGTGCCCATGCCCACATGAAGATGCGCGAAGTGGCCTACTTCCTGGCGCGGCTCGATGGCCCCGAAGCGCGGGAGGCGAACGGCAAAACGATTCTCGACAACACCCTGTTCACCATCTCCACCGAATCGGGGGATGGGCGTCATAATGATGTCAAGCGGGAACTGTCTGGCGTCTTTCACGCCATCACCAGCGCCAACGGCCGCTTCAAGACCGGGCAAATCCTGGATGTCAGAGCCGAGGGGCTGGATGTTTACAACACCATGCTGGCTGCCCTGAACGTTCCCGACCGACTCGGCCCCCCCGACCGTCCGATGAAAGCCGTGGACGCCATCCGAGCTTAGCCCGTTATCCAGGTCAAAACGTGAATGTTGTTCACGGTTTGGTATAGGTTCTGGTTCAGGAAAGGTTCCATAGCCCCGTAAGGGGCGACCGTTCATAGCCAGGGGCATTAGCCCCTGGCACGAAGGCCCCCGCCCATCCATTAGCCCCGAAGGAGCGACAGGCCTCCGCAGCTCTCTCCGTGGCGTCACTCGCTCGCCTCTTTGGTGTCATTCTCAAAGCAGTAAATCACCCCTTCGCTGTTGGGAGCGTAGTACAAGGCGTCATAGGCGGGGACGGGGGACGGACAAGCATGGGACAAAAACGTCCGGCTCCAGACCGTCTTGTCGCCGTCCCGAACGTGCATGACGTGCGAGCTGTTGGTGGTGTGGGAATACCACAGACCATTGATGTACACCGGGAAAATGCAGCCGCTGATGCGGCAGATGTCGTCGCGGCCCTGACTTTCCAGGAAGCGGTCGGTGAGGGCCTGCATGTAAAACGAGGTGCTCGGCTTGCCGCGCAGCTCATTCGGCGCGATTGTGGCGTCCGTCCAGAGCTGCTTGCCGGTACGGGCCTCGAAGCCGTGCGAGCCAGCGAGGTTGAACACCACCAGCGTCCCCTTGCGGGCGGCGAGCCGCGACCGATTTTCGATGAACACCTGGTCATTCCGCCAGACGACCTTGCCGGTTTGGATGTCCAGGGCGAGTGTGGCCCCCGGCAGCGTCTCCGTCTTGCTCACCGAGACACACCATAGACCATCACTCAGCACGCCGGAAAAGCGGCGTGGGTGCCGCGAGCTGCGCGTTGCGTAAAAGGCCTGGATGTCATCCAGAGGTTGCTTCCAAACGAGCTGTCCGGTCTTGCCGTCGTAGGCGACCGCTTCGAGCCGGCCATCGTCTCCCCCTTGACAGACGAAGACGCGTCCATTCGCCGCCGTGACGCCGTCCGAGTTGAAGTAGTAAGCAGTGGGGATCGGTTTGTGCCACAGCACCCGGCCTGTGGCGGCGTCATGGCACCACAGCCCTTCGCCGTTCGGTCCTCCCCACCAGCCGCGGAAATAGGGGCTGGTCGGCAGCCCGCCCCGGACACGGAGCAGGTACAACCGGCCGTCCGCGTAAGTCGGGGAAGGACGGGATTCGACCCCCGCGTGATGCGTCTTCCAAACAATCTCCCCGGTGCCGGCGTCCAGCGCCACCAGCGGCCCCATGCGCCCCGCGCCGAACACTTTCCCTTCGGCGACGATCATGTTCCCTTTGAAGGTGCTCCACACGCGCGACCGCCAACGGATGCGGAAGGGGGGCTTCACGGGCGCATCCTCGGCCACGCAGCCGAAGCCCATGTCGCCGCCGCTCGTCACCCATTCGCGCCCGGCGGGCACCGATGGCGCGGGGCGCTTCCAGGCTGGTCCCGGGAACGGCGCACGCACGATGGGCGCTTCCTTCCCTGATCCCAGGCCGTACAAGATGCCATCCTCGCCGCCGAAGAACACCCGGCCATCGACCACCGCCGGGGAGGAGCTGACCGCGCCGTTCGGCTGTCCCGCGCCGGCGATGGCGAACTGCCAGACCGGCTTGCGGGTCGGTGGTGTCTTGCCACTCTCGCCCGCCAACGGCAGGAAGTACACAATTCCCTGTTCACTACCGATGACCAGTACATCCTGGGCCAGAGCGGGAGAAGAATGAAAACCGCCATCGTACAAGGCTTCCGGAGCCGCACGCCACAATTCGCGGAATTGCTTGGCTTCGAGATCGAACTCCCAACACTTGCTCCCGCGATGCAACTGATTGCCGCGCACCGAAGGGGTGATGCGGGAATCATTGGAACCTGCCTCGACTGCCTTGCCGAGTCCGTGAAACCAGCCCGATTCACTGTCATAACTTTGGGAAGCAAAGTCGTCGTCGCCGAGAAACACCGGTCCCCCTGTCGGAGCAAAGTATCCCCCCGCCGGTCGGCCACGCTCGATCATCTCGACCTGGTCCCCCTGATCTTCCAGTCGGTAGGCATTGGCCCGCGTTGTCCCCGCGAAGAAGATGAGCCGTTTGCCTTTGACGGCGAATTCGGTGATGCTCGTGTTCCCGCCGCTGAAGGTCCACAAAACTTTCCCATGGGGATCGATCTTGGTCAGCTTGCCGTCGAAGGTGCTGAAGTAAATGGCGCCATTGGCCACCGCCGGTGCCGCGAGCACGCCCCCTTCGGCGGCCACGCGCGTGATTAGCTGGCCCGTCGCGGCGTCATGGATCGCCAGGTGTCCCGCCGTCGAACCGACATACACCTTGCCCTCATACACGGCGGGGGACGAACTGTTATTGATGCCGCCGTTCTCTGCCGACCACACCACGCGGTTGGTCCGGCTATCCACGCAGACCAGATGGCCGCGCGCGTCTTGCACGTATACCCGCTCCCCCACGACGGCCGGCGAAGCGTAGATGGGAGCCGGCAGCTGCACCGCCATGACGCGCGTGAGCGGCAACGTCAATTTGGCTTGCGGGTTGTCCCCCGTGCGGGCGGCATCCCCTTTGTACTGCGGCCAGGCATCGGCCGCGGCGCCCGGATCAGCCTCTCCCCCGACGGCCACGCCCGGTCCCCACGCCGTCAGCGCGCCGAGCAATATCCACATCATCCTCACGCGGCGCCGACTCAACGGACAGAGCATGGTGAAACTCCTCAGGGAATGAATTTGATGAAAAAAACCTTCTTGCTGGCATGACGGAAGCGGAAACTCAACCCAGCAACCCATCGATGACCCGGCCAATGACCAAGTGATGGGGCCGGTCGATGCAGCCCCGGTTGCGGTTCGTTTGGTGAGTCATGGTAAAACCTTCGTTTCCTTTTTCCCCGATTATCGCTTCTTGGGCGCGGCTGTCAATCAAAACGGCTGGCGAAAAGCTGATGCCCCCGCTCGCCACGAACTATTCCCCGCCGCCGTTAATTGCCTCTTGGCTGCCGGAACAGCACCATGTCATGGCGGCGAATTTGTAGGCCGGGCAAGCCGTCGCCGCGTGGACCGAGGGTGTACACGCCGAACTTGCCGGTAGTCGTCTCGGCGACATACAACGCCGCCTGCCCCTGGCTGATTTGGCCGGTGGTCATCAGAAAATGCACATCCTGGCGCGGCGGAATGCCGAACTCGGTGACCAGGTCCACTTCGGCCCAGCCGGCGATCTTGCCCTGGTTGCGATCCACCACCGTGCCCAGCAGCTTGCCGCCGCGATAATCGAGCAACCAGATGCCATCCGTGGTAGCGCCGGGCGTCAGCGTCACGGCACCGGTACACATCACGAAATCCTCGAAACGATCGTTGGCGGCCCAGACGGGTTGCTCGTGGCTCCGAAACACTCCCACGCTCACGCCCCCCAAGACCAGTCCCACCAACAACCACGCCACACGGCTGGGAATGTGCATCGTTTGTCTCCTAATCGAATGCGCTAATGGAATCGGCTTACTATAACCATTGGCGCGGCTGGCCACCAATAGGGCTTGGCGGTGGCGCGTGGTCGATGGTTTAATGCGGTCTAGGTTCGCGGGCCACGTTAGCACCGCGGGGCGCGGCGCCCATGACGGGATGTTCCACGGAGGCGGAAAAATGACAAAGCAAGAACGGAAAACGTTTCTGTTCCTGGGCGTGTTGCTGGCTTTGTTGCTGGTGATTGTCGGCCAGTTTTGGTCGAGCTATCGCAGCCGGTCGGAGGTGCCCGAGGAGGGGTATCTCTTCTGTTTCTGGAACGTCGAAAATTTATTCGATGACCGCGCGGATGGCCGCAATTTCCCGGCGGATCAACAGTATGACGAATGGTTCAGCGGCCAGCCCACGGATTTGCGCCAGAAGCTGGATAATTTAAGTCATGCTATTGTCAACATGAACGCCCGGCGCGGGCCGGACATCCTGGCCCTGGCGGAGGTGGAAAACATCCGCGCCGCCCAATTGCTGCAAGACACATTGAATCGCCGACTGCCGCCGGAACTGGCGTACAAGAACCTCCTCATGAAGGAACAAACCAGCGGCCGCCACATCGCGCCGGCCATCCTGACGCGCTTGCCGGTGCGCGGCAACAAGACCCAACTCTTGGGCAGCCGGATGCGCACCTTGGAAGGGCATCTCGTCGTCAACGGCTATGATCTGGTGGTGGTCGTTTCCCACTGGACCTCGCGTGTCACCGACAAGGACGGCAGCCGGCGCTGCCGATATGGCGAGCAGATTTACGGACAATACAAAGCTATGTCAATCAGCAATCCCGACGTGGCGTTCCTGGTGTGTGGCGACTTCAACGATCCCCCCAGCGCGCGCAGCGTCACCACCTGTTTGCGCGCCGTCGGCGACCAGGAGGCCGTGCTGCACGCCCCGCACACGGAGCCTTTGTTGTACAACCTGTTCGCGCCGCTGGAGGCCAAGGGACAAGGAACCTTGTATTACAGGGGGAAATGGGATTTGTTCGATCAAATCGCCGTGTCGCCGGCGCTGCTACGCAATCAGGTGGGCTGGGTGTGTCTGCCGCGAACCGCCCAGGTGTTCAACACCTTGTACCAACCCGGCGATCCCACGCGCCAACCGTGGCGCTTCGGCGACCCAAAAGACAGCGGACCGCGCGGCTACAGCGATCATTTCCCGGTGACGGTGCGGCTGAACGTGTTGGCGAAAAAGCCTGTCGTTCCCACGTTCGCTCCAGCAACGAAACGCCACGCCACGACGCTGTCGCCGGTTGGTGAGTGAATAAGATAGATCCATGTTCAATCGTTTCGCCTGCTTTTCCCCGCAACATCTTGGAGGAACTCCCATGCGCCGCTTCTTGATCGTCATGCTGTTGTCTCTGATGTCTGCCCCGGCTTGGGGCCAGGACCAGGAATATGATGTCGTCATTTACGGCGGTACGTCGTCGGGCATCGCGGCGGCGGTGCAGACGGCACGCATGGGCAAATCGGTGGTGCTCATCGAGCCGAGCCAGCATCTCGGCGGCTTGACGACTGGCGGCTTAGGCTGGACCGACACCGGCAACAAGACCGTCATCGGCGGCATTTCGCGCGAGTTCTATCAACGGGTCAAGAAACATTACGATCAACCTTCGGCCTGGGTGTATGGCAAGCCGGAACAGTACAAATTATATCGCCCCGCTGAGGACGCCATGTGGACCTTCGAGCCGAAGGTAGCCGAGCAAATCTACGAGGACATGATCCGGGAACACAAAATCCCCGTCGTTCGCCGGCAGCGCCTTGACCGCCAAGCCGGCGTCCAGAAAAAAGGTCAACGCATTGTCTCGATCACGATGGAATCAGGGCAGACCTATCGCGGCCAAATGTTCATCGACGCCACCTATGAAGGAGACCTGATGGCGGCGGCGGGGGTGTCCTACCATGTGGGGCGCGAGAGCAACGCCAAGTACGGCGAGACGCTCAACGGCGTGCAGACCAAGAACAACACGCACAATCACCGCTTCGTCAAGCCGGTGGATCCCTACCTCAAGCCCGGCGACCCGTCCAGCGGCCTCCTCCCGGGCATTCAAGGGGACGGCCCCGGCAAGGAAGGGGACGGCGACCGGCGCGTGCAGGCCTATTGCTACCGCATGTGCATGTCCAATGTGCCGGCCAACCGCGTGCCGTTCCCCAAGCCGGAAGAGTACGACGAGCTTCGCTATGAATTGCTACTGCGCAACTTCGAGGCTGGCGACTTGCGCTTGCCACTCAAGATCGACATGATGCCCAACGGCAAGACCGACACCAACAACAATTGCGCCGTCTCCACCGACAACATCGGCATGAACTACGCTTATCCCGAAGCTAGCTACACTGAGCGCGACCGCATCCTGAAAGAACATGAAACTTATCAGAAAGGCTTGATGTGGACGTTGGCCCATCATCCGCGCGTGCCGGAGAAGATTCGCCAGCAGATGAGTTCCTGGGGCTTGGCCAAGGATGAGTTCACCGACAATGGCAACTGGCCACGCCAGCTTTATATCCGCGAAGCCCGCCGCATGGTCAGCGACTACGTCACCACCGAGCACGATTGCCGCCGCCAGCGCGTTGCCGAGGATTCGGTGGGGCTAGGCTCCTACAACATGGACTCGCACAACGTCCAGCGCTACGTCACCCCCGACGGCCACGTCCAGAACGAGGGGGACATTCAAGTATCCCCCGGCGGCCCCTACGTCATCGGCTACCGTTCCATCATCCCCAAACGCGGCGAGGTGGAAAACCTGCTGGTGCCGGTGTGCGTCTCCTCATCGCACATCGCTTACGGTTCGATCCGCATGGAGCCGGTGTTCATGATCCTCGGCCAATCCGCCGCCACCGCCGCTGTGCAAGCCATTGAGAAGGGCACCAGCGTCCAGGACGTATCCTATGCCAAGCTGCGCGAACGCTTGCTGGCGGATAAGCAGGTCTTGGATTTGCCGGGGAGGAAGTAAGAATCTTACCAAGCAGTGATAGCAAGGCGCTAGCCTCTGTGGTCAAGGGATGCCGCCGGATAGATGCCCACTTCTACACGAGTCCAATCGTGCATCGGCATGGTGGGCCTTGCCGAAGGCAATCAATTCCATTTCATTGCAACCGTGGCGAGCGCAAGGCGTAAGCGTCCCGGTGACAGTCCGCATGGACGACGTGCGACTATCGGGGATGCTCATCCAAATATCTCCGCCACCCGGCAGCGGAAACCTGGAATGACATGGTTTCCGTCCAGCTCATCGGCGCTGGTCAAAATCGTGACATCGGTAGGCGAGCGATAGACACTGACGGTGCGGCAGCGCGGATTCACCACCCAGACCAATCGCGCCCCCGCAGTCAACCAATCATCCACTTTTTCCTCGACGGCAATCAGAGTATCACGGGGAGAAATAACCTCGACGACTAAATCAGGCGCTCCCGGCCAGAAGCTGCGTGGAATGCCGGTCGCGGGGATGCGCTCCTGTCGCACGAAGGCAATGCCAGGAGCGCGAACCGTATCGGGATTGCGGGCGATCCCGAATCCCGTCTCCGCGCCAAGCACGACACCCAACTGATTCGATTTCACATGCTGAGTCAAAGGCGCTGCCAGATTCATTCCGATAAAGCCGTGTTCGCCGCCACTGGGAGGCATGGTGTGTACTTCTCCTCGAATCAATTCATGTCTCATGCCGTCATCGGGTAAGTGCCAAAATTCATCGGCGGTCAGCAATTGATGTACGGTGCTCATCGCTTTCTTCCCCTGCGTTTGTCTGGTTCTCGCATGACCATTTCCCAACCCGCCGCGCTTAGTGATTGAACAAAAACTCCTTTCCCGTCAACACGGCCCAGAATAGGTCTTCCAGCGCTTGCCGGCGAGTGGTGTCCGGGTCGGCGGCGGCGTCGGCTAGTAGGGTCTGGAAGTTTTTCACCTCGGTCGCGGTTGGGGCGCGGCTCAGGGACAGCAGAAAGACGCGGCGAATGGCCGTTTCATCGTCGATGTGCTCCTGGACCCATTGTTCCACGCGACAATGCTTATCGCGCAGCTTGTCGTTGAGCGTCTGGCCGTTGTTCAGGTGCAGGGCCTGGCCTACTGTAGCATCTTCTTGGCGTTCGCAAGCGCACGTCCGCGACCGTTCGGGCCGGCCGAAGGAATCAAGGAAGCGGGAGACAAGCTGCGTGTCCGGCAGCTGCAAGGCGCGCGTGCCCAAGGGGTAGGAGTTGTTGTTGGCCACGCCGCCGCTGGTGCCGACGCGGACCTGCGTGAACGGGGTAGGCACGTTCGTCACTTGCGCGTAGGCATCCAGCACCACCTCCGCCGGCAGTCGGCGAATCAGGTAGCGCGCGTAAAACCGATCATCCGTTTCATTGCCCGGCACTGGGACCGATGACCGCTGATAAGTCGCCGAATTCATGATGACGCGGATTAAGTGCTTGACATCATAACGATGCGCGATGAAATCCTGGGCCAAGGCGTCGAGCAAGGGGGGGTTGGTCGGCGGGTTGGTTTGCCGCAGATCGTCCTCGGCTTCGACCAGCCCCCGCCCCAGGAAGTTGCGCCACACGCGATTGACAAACGCGGGGGCGAAGTACGGATTGTCCTTGGCCGTCAGCCAGTCGGCGAAATACTGGCGACGGTCGGCGCGACTATCGAGCGGCAGCGGCTCGGCGTCGAGCGGGGCCGGCGGCAAGGGAACCGCGCGGCGCGGGTGCGGCACGTCCCCGCTGGGCTGGGTTTGGACCGTGACTTCCCCCTGCCGATCGCCGTTCTTCAGGGCCACGCGGGCGAACAGGTTGGCCATGCTCCAGTATTGATCCTGCGTCCATTTCTCCAGCGGATGATTGTGGCAGCGGGCGCAGGTGATGGACATACCCAGGAACGTCACCGCCGTGGTCTCGGCCAGCTCGGCCGTATCCTTGTGCAGCACGAAGTAATTGGCCGCCCCGTTGTGCAAGTTGCTGCCGTTGGCCGTAAGTAGCTCGCGGGCGAACTGATCCCAGGGCTTATTGTCGGCCACGCTCCGGCGCACGAAATGATGGAACGACCACATGGCCGGCTGTGGCAGCTTGCGCGTCGAAACCAGCAGCAAGTCGGACCATTTGTAGGTCCAATAATCGACATACTCCGGCCGCTCCAGCAGGGCCTCAATAAGCCGGGCCCGCTTGTCGGGGGACGGGTCGCCGACAAAGCGTGTTACCTCTTCGGGCGTCGGCAAGATGCCCGCGCCGTCGAGGTAGGCCCGGCGGATAAACTCGTGATCGGTACACCGTGGCGACGGTGGCATGTTCAGGGAGCGTAGTTTTTGTAGCACCAGATCATCGATGTAATTGTGGCGCTCGGCGTGGGCGAACACCCGCGGCTCGATGGCGTTGGGCAAGGGGGCGGCCACCTGGTTGATGGCCACCAGGTTCGAGTACCAAACGGTGATGGCCGCCTCGCCGTGTCCCGCCACCGTCACCAGGCCGTCGTCATCGACGTGGGCCACGTTCTCCTCGGTGCTTTCGAACTTGGCCCAGGCGGTCACGTCGCGGGTCGTGCCGTCGCTGTAGCGGGCCAGCACGACCAAGGGCAGCTGGTCCCCCGGCTGGAGGACCGCTCCGCCCGGCAACACCTCCAGCCGTTGGATGCTGGCGTCCTCGTCGCGCGGCCCGGGCGCGCCCTGCGCGATCCATTCCGCGATCCATTGGTAATCGGTGGAGCCAATGTCGAGCTTCTGTCCGCCGCCGTGCTCCAGAACCAGCGTCGGCTTGAGCAACAGCAAGCTGCGCGCCGGTTGCCGGCGGTCAATGCGCCGGCCCAGCGCTTGCCGGGTGAGGACGAAATGGTCCGTTTCCGGGTCGTAGCCGCGCAGCGACAGTTTCAGTCCCCCTTTGCCGGCCAAGGCACCGTGACAGGCGCCGGAGTTGCAACCGGCCTTGGTCAAGATGGGGATGAGGTCATTGCGAAAGCTAGGCACGAATTCCGCTTGCGCCGGCCGCGCCGTCACCTTGGCCGTGGCTTTCTGGCTATCCAGTGTCGCCGTGATGAGCGCCGTCCCCTCGCCGGTAGCTCGCACCGTGCCGCTGTCATCGACCGTGGCCACCTTCGGATCAGAGGAAACGAACTGGACCCGCTCCGTCTGGGCGCCGACGACGCGCCCCTGCTGCTCACGGACTACGATAAGCCGTTGCGTCGCGCGCGGACCATGAAGCGTGACCTCGGCGGGCAGCAGCTTCAGCTCGGCGGCAGGCGCGGACAGCGCGCTAATGACAAGGAACCAGGTGGGAAGTAGTGTTTTCATGGTGACATCGTCTTAGGGGGATTTCATTATCAGCCGGCCGTTGAACATAAACGCGAACCGAATTCGCGTTTTGAACCAGATAATGGTTTCAGAGACTGTTGCCAAATGATTCCGAGGGAAAACCCAGCGCCTGGCGGGGTTGATCCCCGCCAGTCATCCGCGCGGCAGAGATCAACGCCGCCGCACGCCAGAAAAAATAGGCAAACCGACACAACTCACGACCCACGCAAGACGAAGCGCATGCTGCGTAGATAGGCATCCGTGCCGGGTTGGCCATAGGGGTTGACTCCCATGAGCCGACCTTCAACGACGGTGGCCAACATAAGCATCTGCATGAGCTGACCCAAGGTGTGTTCCGAGAGCGTCGGCATGGTCAGCTCGGCGGTGGGACGGGCCAGGTCGGAGAGCATCTGCGTGGAACCCCACAAACCCGCCGTGACCAAATCCTGATACGTCTTGCGATTGAGCGCGTTTAGCTCGTCCTGGTTGAAGTCAGACATGCTAATTGTCATCAGCGGCATGCGTGGACTACCGATAGTCACATGGGTGAGGACCTTGTCGCGAGGGCCTTCCTGCAACAATTGCGCGTGGCTGTGGAAGTCGCGGGACAGCACCAGAGTCAACGGCGTGACGCCACGATTGTGCTTGCCCAGGCTTTCGGCGACCAGGTGGCTGTACCAATGTCCCAACGCTTCCAGCTTCTTCGACCAGACGGCCAGCACGCGCATCGACATGCCCAATTCCTCGGTCATCAAATGATTGACCGCCGCGTACTGCAAGACAGGGTTGCGGTCGAACGGTTCTTCCAGAAAGCGGCGCGTCATGGCCGAGGCGCCCAGGAGAAAGGCGCGCACGTCCAATCCCATCACCGCCGCCGGCAACAACCCGACCGGCGAAAAGACCGAGTATCGGTCGCCGACGCGATCCGGCACCGTCAGCATGTCCTGCTCGGCGCAGCCGATGGCTTGAGCCACATCGCGCAGCTTGCTGGTTTCGCCGGTGATGGGAATGATCAATTCGCGCAGCTGCGGCGACCGGGGGCCGTAAAACTTCATGGCTTCCTTGAGGAAGACGCGAAACGCTGTTGCCGTTTCCAGGTCCTCGCCGCCGCGATTGATGACCACCACGCCCCAACGCTCCTCCCGCTGGTCGGCGTCGATGCAGGCGTTTTCCATGAGTTCGAGCAGCTCTTGCAGGGGATCGTTATCGAAGCTGTTTCCTTCAAAATAGATGCGCGGCACGCCCAAGCGGGCCTTGGTGGGCAGCTCATTATGGTAGCTATGGCATAACGCCTCGAAGATGGCCCGTCCCGCGCGGTGCGCGCCGCCGACGCCCAAGATGATGACCCGGTCCACCTCGTCGCGGAGGCGAGCGCCCAAGGTCAAGATGCGGCCTAGCTCGCTCTCCTCGCCGCGGCGGCGGTGATTATCCAAAGTTTTTTGCGGCAAATCGATGAAGCCCGATTCCAGCGGCAGCATCTCTGGCGGTACCTGCTGCAGCTCTCGCTCGGTCGCCACCTGACTGCGCACTTGCATCAGGCGTTGCCCCATTTCTCGCAACCGGGCCGGCTGTAAAAAGTGCTTGGCGCGCAGCTCCGCGGCGGCGGACCAATCCTCCGCTTGCGGAATAAGCAAGGATTGATATTGATATTCAATGGCTTCATCTGGCAATTGCATGATCGTGTTCCAACTTCCTCGATGGGCCAGACCAGCTACATCCCACGGCACGGGCGGCGCCTTCGGTTGCTGGCCAAGAACCGATTTCGCCTCCCTGGTACTGTACTCCGAGAAACGGGACGGGTAAACTCCATCCATGAACATTCACGAACTTCTCCGCGAATTGAACGAACCCAATCAAAGCAAGATCGTCCTGCTGGTGGCGGACGGTCTGGGGGGATTGCCCCTGGAACCAGGGGGGAAGACCGAGCTGGAATCGGCCCGCACGCCGAACTTCGACACCCTGGCGCGGGAAGGGGTCTGCGGTCTGAGTATCCCCGTCTTGCCCGGCATCACCCCCGGCAGCGGTCCCGGCCATTTGGGGTTGTTCGGTTATGACCCTTTAGAATATCGCATCGGCCGCGGCATTTTGGAAGCCTTGGGCATCCAATTCGAGGTCGGCCCGCGCGACGTGGCGGTGCGGGGCAACTTCTGCACTGTCGATGACAACGGCTTGATCACGGATCGCCGCGCCGGCCGACCACCCACCGAACGCTGCGTGGCCATGTGCCAGAAATTGCAGCACATCCGCATTCCCGACGTGGAAGTCTTCGTCGAGCCGGTGCGTGAGCATCGCTTCGTCGTCGTCTTTCGCGGCGACGACCTGGGCGACGCGGTCAATGACACCGACCCCCAGCAAGTCGGCCACGCGCCGCTCCCCGCCCACGGAGCCGATGCTGCGTCCGCGAAAACGGCGCAAATTGTCAATCAGTTCGTCGCCGAGGCCGGCCGGCTTTTGAAGAACGAATCTCCAACCAACATGGTCACGCTACGCGGCTTCGCGCGCTACCCAAAGATTGCCACCATGCAGGAAGTGTACGGCTTGAAGCCGGTGGCTGTCGCCGTCTATCCCATGTACAAGGGGCTGGCCAAGCTGGTCGGCATGGCTGTCGCTGATGCCGGTGTGACCTTGGCCGATCAGTTGGAAACCCTGCGTCAGCTGTGGGACCAATACGATTTCTTCTTCCTGCACTACAAATACACCGACAGCACCGGCGAGGACGGCAACTTCGACGCCAAGGTCGAGATGATCGAACGGCTCGACGCCGAGATACCGAAAATCCGCGCCTTGAATCCCGATGTGTTCATCGTCACCGGCGATCACAGCACCCCCAGCAAGCTGCGCGGCCACAGCTGGCATCCGGTGCCGACCGTGCTCTGGGCCAAGACCTGCCGCGTCGATCCGGTGACGGAGTTCGGCGAAGCATACTGCCTGCGTGGCGGCTTGGGCCACTTCCAGGCCATGCACTTGATCCCTTTGGCGCTGGCGCATGCCGGACGCTTGGGCAAGTATGGGGCCTGAATCATTTGCTCACGGGGTATTGATGTCCCGTTTTCTCCAATCCCTGCGTTCCGGCCAAGTCCTGCTCATGGATGGGGCGATGGGGACCGAGCTGCAACGGGCAGGCATCGGCGCGGGGGAATGTTACGAACTCTGGAACTTGACGCGCCCCGATGTGGTGCGGGGGATTCATCAGGCTTACGTGGCTGCCGGGGCGGAATGTCTGTTGACCCACACCTTTCAAGCCAATCCCGTCGCCTTGGCGCGGCATGGCTGCGTGGAGCACCTCGATGCCATCCAACGGGCCGCGCTGGACCTGGCCCGCGCCGCCGCCGGCCCGGAACGGTTCATCCTCTATGACATCGGGCCGGTAGGAAGCGAGGAGGCCGCCAACGCCGCCTTGGTCGAACGGCTGCTGCCTGACTTGCCGCGCGTCGATGCCATTCTGCTCGAAACCTTTTCCGATCCCTTGGTCTTTTTCCTGGCTCGGCAATGTCAAATTGTGGCCTGGAACGAGCCGCTCCCCGTTCTTGTGTCACTAACCTACCAGCGCGATGCCCAGGGGCGCCTGTGTACCTGGAGCGGGCAGCCGCCGGAGTGGTTCGCCCTGCAAGCAAGGCAGTACGACATCGCCGCCTTGGGAGTGAATTGCGGCAAGGACATCGCCATGCCAGACATCATCGAGATTATCCGCCGCTATCGCCAAGTCACCGATCTACCCCTATTCGCCCGTCCCAACGCCGGCGCGCCGACGCGCCACGACGACCGCTGGCACTACCCATCCACTCCCGAACAGCTGGCCAACCATCTCCCATCCCTGCTCGAAGCTGGCGTGAGCATGGTCGGCGGCTGTTGCGGCGCTACGCCGGCGCACATCGCGGCCTTTCAGCGCGTCATCGCCGAATGGAACACGCGCCGTGTCCGCAACGGATCGGTTTCCTAAGATAGTCAGTGATGTTCGACGCCGTTTCGTGTGCGAGCCGCGGGCTTGCATCCTTACGACTCAGCACAAGGAGCCTGAATCATGACGAATCCGGCCACCAAGGAACTACCCCGAACCGTCAGCGCCAACGAAGCCGCGCCCAAGCCGTTGTCCGCCGAGCTACTGAAGAAAATGGACGCCTACTGGCGAGCGACCAATTATCTCTCCATCGGGCAAATTTATCTCTATGACAATCCCTTGCTCAAGGAACCACTCACGAAGGATCACATCAAGCCGCGCTTGCTGGGACACTGGGGTACCACGCCCGGGTTGAACTTCATTTACGTGCATCTCAACCGCGTCATCAAACAATACGACTTGGACATGATCTATGTGACTGGCCCAGGGCACGGCGGTCCCGGCTTGGTGGCCAACACCTACCTGGAGGGGACGTATAGCGAAGTCTATCCGAACATCTCGCAGGACGAGGCCGGCATGAAACGGCTGTTCAAGCAATTCTCGTTTCCCGGCGGCATCCCCAGCCACGTCGCCCCGGAGACCCCCGGCTCCATCCACGAAGGGGGAGAGTTGGGCTACGCGCTGTCGCACGCTTACGGGGCGGCCTTCGACAATCCCGACCTGATCGTCGCCTGCGTCATCGGCGACGGCGAGGCGGAAACCGGGCCGCTGGCCACGAGTTGGCACTCGAACAAGTTCCTCAATCCCGTCACTGATGGCGCCGTGTTGCCGATCTTGCATCTCAACGGCTACAAGATCGCCAACCCGACGGTCTTGGCCCGCATCAGCCGCGAGGAGTTGGACCAGCTGTTGCGCGGCTGCGGCTACCTACCCTTCCACGTCGAGGGGCACGAGCCGGAGACGATGCACCAGCTCATGGCGGCGACGCTGGATATTGTCATCGAAGAGATTCAGCGGATTCAACAAGATGCCCGTACCCGTGGCCGCCGGGACCGCCCGCGCTGGCCCATGATTGTCCTGCGCACGCCCAAGGGCTGGACCTGTCCCAAAGAGATCGATGGCCAGCGGGTGGAAGATTATTGGCGCTCGCATCAGGTGCCGATGGGGGAGATGCACGAAAACCCCCAACATGTTCAGCTTCTCGAACAGTGGCTGAAGAGCTACCGCCCCGAGGAATTATTTGATGCGACAGGGCGCTTCCAGCCGGAGCTGGCCGAGCTGGCCCCCAAGGGACCGCGGCGCATGGGGGCCAATCCCCACGCCAACGGCGGCATCCTGCTGCGGCCGCTGCGCCTGCCCGACTTCCGCGAATACGCCGTCGAGGTGCCGCGTCCTGGCTCTGTCACCGCCGAGGCCACCCGCGTGCAAGGGAAGTTCATCCGCGATGTCATGAAGCTGAACTTGGAGTCCAAAAACTTCCGCATCTTCAGCCCGGACGAAAACGCCTCCAACCGCTGGGGGGATGTGTTTGAAGTCACCCAACGCTGTTTCCTGGCGGAGATCGAACCCTATGACGACCACCTCGCCCCGGATGGCCGGGTCATGGAGATGCTCAGCGAGCATCAATGTCAAGGCTGGCTGGAAGGCTACCTACTCACCGGGCGGCACGGGTTCTTTAATTGCTACGAGGCATTCATCCACATCATCGACGCCATGTTCAATCAGCACGCCAAATGGCTCAAGGTGTGCAATCACATTCCTTGGCGCCGGCCCATCGCCTCGTTGAACTATTTGCTCACCTCGCACGTCTGGCGTCAGGACCACAACGGCTTCAGCCACCAGGACCCCGGCTTCATCGATCACGTCGTCAACAAGAAGGCCGAGGTCATCCGCGTCTATCTGCCGCCCGACGCCAACACGCTGCTATCCGTGACAGATCATTGCCTACGCAGCCGTAACTACGTCAATGTGATCGTGGCTGGCAAGCAGCCCGCCCAGCAGTGGCTCAACATGGATCAAGCGATCAAACACTGCACGGCGGGTGTCAGCATCTGGGAATGGGCCAGCAACGACCGCGGCGGCGATCCGGACGTGGTGCTGGCTTGCTGCGGCGACATCCCGACGTTGGAAACCCTGGCCGCCGTCGATATGCTGCGCCGCTACCTGCCCAAGCTCAAGGTCCGCGTCATCAACGTCGTCAACCTGATGAAGCTGCAACCGCAAAGCGAACACCCGCACGGCCTCAGCGACAAGGAATTCGACGCCCTGTTCACCACGGACCAGCCAATCATCTTCGCCTTTCACGGCTACCCCTGGTTGATTCATCGCCTCACCTATCGCCGGACCAATCACAAGAACTTGCACGTGCGCGGCTACAAGGAGGAAGGGACGACGACGACTCCCTTTGACATGGTGGTGCTCAACGACCTGGACCGCTTTCACCTGGTCCTCGACGTGCTCGACCGCGTGCCCGGCCTCAGCGCCAGCACCGCCTACATCCGCCAAGACATCCGCGACAAGCTGATCGAGCACAAGCAATACATCCACCAGTACGGCGAAGACATGCCGGAGGTCCGCGACTGGCAGTGGCCGGCGTGAGGGGGAATGGGCGGTTTGGCGATTATCCCTTATCTACGCCGTGGGCGTACAGATCGTGCGGAAAGATGAAAATCCGCGCGAATTGATGAAGCAAATAATTGGGGAACCATAGCATTCAAAGACGAAAGTCTTCTCTTTGCTACCCCCCATGCCACGTCAGTTCCACGTGCCCCGTCCATTGTTGGCCGGGAGGCAGGCTCAGCAAGCCGGCGTCGATTCCCTGTCTCTGCAAGTTGATGGCGTCGGTGATGCAGGTATATGGCTCCAGGCAGAACGCCTGGCGGTGCGGCGGGTTGAAGACGACGACCTCGCGGAAGGCCGGCGAGGCGCGCACGGTTAGCTCGGCGGCGGGGGTTTCCTGGCCGAGCTTGCCGAGCAGGCACAGCGTCTCAATCGCGCCAGGGCCGCAGCCGGGCAGACCAGACAGGGCATCGTCCAGCTGCAAGTCGCTGATCTTGCGCGGCCGGGTCAAATCGTGGGCCTCATCGACGGGCTGGCGATTGCCGGTCGGCAAATTCGCTTCCAGCTCCCAATAGGTGTGGGCCGGTATTTGCACCCAGCATTCCGCTTCCGTTCCACCAGGCACCAACGGCACCGAAAAATAGGGATGCAAGCCGATGCCGAAGGGGAGAATGGCTTGGCTAGTGTTCGTCACTTCCATGACCAAGCGCAGACGTTCCAGAGATAGTCGCACCGTGACACGCAAGCGATAAGCCGCTGGCCACAATGCCCGCGCTTCCCCGGCGTCGCGCTCGCTGCTGAATTCCCCTTGCAACCAGGCTTCGCTGTCGGTGGTCCCCTGAGCGACGATCCGCCAAGGATGGCGGCAGGCGAAACCGTGGATGGCGTTGGCCTTGGCGGGGTCATTGATCGGCAATGTGAAATCCTTGCCCTGCCAAGTGAATTGACCAGCCCGAATGCGATTGGGGAACGGGAACAGAATGGGAATGCCGCTGCGCGTCGGAACCGGATTGTGAAACAGCTCGGGATCGGCGTAAAGTAGGTCAACGGCCTGTCCCTGCCAGGGCGCCTGCCAGCGGAAGCAGTTGAATCCCAGGGCCGGCCAAATCTCTGCCCGCGCGCCGCTAGCGGCATCTTCAAGCACATAAATGGTGCCATCGAGTTGAGCGACGGCTTTTTTCTCGGTCTGGATGGTAAAGCTCACGAAGCACTCTCCTTAGCGGTCCGCTTTCAGCGGTGTCAGGAATGGGTGATCGGCGCGGAAGGTATCCT
>JBKBIP010000011.1:24942-86522 GCA_046297495.1 Gemmataceae bacterium
TCGTGTTCGTCTCTTGACTTCCCGCGCGAAACGATACATCAAGATTAGCAGAACACTGACGGTTGAAAGGAGCCTACTTGTGCCAACTTTTTCGGAAGCCAATTTACTCACCTTCACTCAAAATCTCTTCCTGGCGGGGCGAGTTCCCGCGGATGAAGCCGACACGGTGGCGCGGAGTTTGGTCGATGCCAACTTGTGCGGCCACGATTCGCACGGCGTCATCCGCGTGATCCAGTATCTCGACGGCGTCGCGGATGGCCGTCTCAAGCCCGGGGCGCCGTTCACCATTCTGAATGAAACTCCCGCCGTGCTGGTCGTCGATGGCGGCTGGGGCTTGGGACAAGTGCAAGCCTATCGCCTGTTGGACCGCCTCATCGCCAAGGCCAAGGACATCGGCTTGGCGGCAGGCACGCTGCGTGACTGCGGCCACATTGGGCGGCTGGGAGAATATGCCGAGGCCGCCGCCGCCCAAGGCATGGCCTTCCTGGCCACGGTGAACGCCCACGGTCACGGCCGACGCGTCGCTCCGCCCGGCGGTACCGAGGCCCGCATCAGCACCAACCCGCTATGCATCGGCGCGCCGACGCAAGGGGACCCGGTGATTCTCGACATCGGCACCAGCGTTTGCGCCGAGGGGAAGGTGCGCGTCCTGTTCAACAAGAAGCAACCGGCTCCCGCCGGCTGGCTGCTCGATGCCCAAGGGCAACCGACCACCGACCCCAGCGTTCTCTATACGGAACCACGCGGCTCCATTCTACCCCTGGGGGGGCCGCAAGCCTACAAGGGCTTTGGCATCGCGCTGTTGCTCGACATGCTGGCCGGTGGTCTATCGGGAGGACCGTGCAGCAATCCCAAGGCCACCATCTACGGCGGCAACGCGGTGCTGTTCGTCGTCTTTCATGTGGATCAATTCGCCGGCGCTAGTCATTTCCTCCAGGAAGTGACCGAGTTGGCCGACAACGTCCGCGCTTGCCCGCGCGCGGCCGGCGTATCGGAAATCGTGCTCCCCGGCGACCCTGAACGCCAGGAACGCGCTCGCCGTCAAACGACTGGCATCACTCTCGACGACGGCACCTGGGGCCAGCTCACCGCCTTGGCTCAGAAACTCGGCGTCACTCCGCCGACAGCGCGGGGGTGAGACGAGTTGGTCCAGATGACGTTTGATACATCGTTGGAAAGTGGAAGGGGAAGTTATCAGAGCGGCAAGCGTCCATCGGATCGCGTGCCGCAGTCGTCCGCCTGACAACTGCTATTCCCGCAGCGGCGGGATACGCTGCGTGAACTTCACGCCGGTCACGCGGTCGGTATTGTCGTCGCGGCGGCGTTGGGTCGGCTCGAAGTCGCCGGTTTCCTTGCGCCATTGATCGAGAACCGTTTCCAATTCCTTGACCAAGGCGGCATACTTCGGATTGTCCGCCAGGTTGTGGAACTCCCACGGGTCCTTTTCCAGATCGTAGAGTTCGACACGGGGACGCGGTTTTTCAAACAGCCGCGCTTGTTCCGCCGTCAGCTTCCCTTCCTTTTTCAACCGTTGCAGGCTGTGCCAGGATGGCGAGCTACTGACATCAGAAGGGTTGCCATACGGAAGCTCCAAGTAGGCATTGCGAATCAGCTTGTACTTGTCCGTGCGGACGCAGCGCATGTGCTCATCGCAGTTGTGCCAGTTGCGTTCAGCGAAGACATACGGGCGCCCCGGCTGGCGCGGGTCTTTCAGGATGGGTGCCATGCTTTGCCCCTGCATGTCGGCGGGTTGCGGGCTGCCGGCTACGTCCAGGAAGGTGGGGGCCAGGTCAATGACACTGGCCAAGCCCTCATGCGTGGAGCCAGCCGGGATGCGGCGCGGCCAGGAGAAAAGCAACGGCGTGCCGATGCCGGAATCGTAAATGGTCCCCTTGGCACGCGGGAAGGGCATGCCATTGTCGCTAAAGAACACGATCAGCGTGTTGTCAAAGAGTTGACGCTTTTTCAGCTCGGCCACCATCTGGCCGATGTACTCATCCATCAGGGAAATCTCGTCGTAATACAGAGCCAAGTCGGCGCGAGTCTCCAGCGTGTCGGCCAGATAAGGGGGGACCTTCACCTTGGCCGGATCGTGCGGCGGGTCGACGGCCCCTGGCTTGTAGGGGCGATGCGCCTCGTGGAAGCCGACCCACAGGAAAAACGGCTTATCGCCGGCTTCATCGAGAAACTTGGGAAACTCCGGCACGCTCTTACCATACCATTGAAACTGCTTCATGCCATTGGGGCCGTAATGCGTCTTGAGCATGTGGCCAGTGTAATAGCCCTTCTCTTGCAGATAGCTGGAGACGAATTTTTGATCCGCTGGCAACGGCATGTGCAAATCCTCGGCCCCGGTCGCATGGGGATATTTGCCGGTCAAGACGCTGATGCGCGTCGGGCTGCATGAGGAGGTCGTCAGGAAAGCGTTGCGGCACAGCAAGCCCCCCTTGGCCAAGGCATCGATGTGGGGCGTGCGGACGGCGTCGTTGCCGTAACAGCCGAAATCCTTCCAATCGACATCATCCGCCAACAACACCACGATATTCGGCGGCGGGTCGGCGGCAAATGAAACACCGGTGAATCCCGTCAAGAGTAAGCCCAGCACTGGCAGCAGATAACGCATGAGGTACCTCATCGGATCAGGAATGATGGATTCGTGGGACGGCGGCCGTCGCGAAACAGGCTATCGTTTGTCATTGTTTGAAGGCTTTCCACGTCCGTACCACCATCCATACCACGCTGGTGGCGTTCTCGCTAGTCTTTTCATTAGGTGAACACCATGTCGCATGGTTATCATCGTTGACGGCGGGTTTCGGTCGCTTTAACCTACCATTTGGAATCTGGAAATGTTCGCGCGTCATCCACCAGGAGCTACCCTCATGCCGTTTCGATTCCTCACACTGATAGCTATGGCGTTTTTCCTTTGTCTTGCTCCCGTCAGCGCTCAGAAGCAATTTGGCTTCGACAACCGCAAACCGTCCGGGCAGCCGTACCTGAAGCCGGAGGAATCGCTCCAGAAAATGCGGGTGGCCGACGGTTTCGAGGTCAAGCTATTCGCGGCGGAGCCGGATGTGATCAACCCCATCGCCTTCACGGTGGATGAACGCGGGCGGTTGTGGGTGGTGGAATGTTTTGAATATCCCAAGCGGACGCCCAAGGGACAGAAGCCACGCGACCGCATCAAGATTTTGGAAGACACCAACGGCGACGGCAAATGCGACAAGGTCACGATCTGGGCCGAGGGGAAGGACTTGCCCATCGGCTTCGACATGGCCAGCGGCATCGAGGTGGGACATGGCGGCGTCTTTCTCGGCGCGCCGCCGTATTTGTTCTTTCTCCAAGACACCACCGGCGACGGCAAGTGCGATAAACAGGAAATTCTTTTGAAAGGCTTTGGCAGTCAGGACACCCATGAGACGTTGAACACCTTCCACTGGGGGCCGGATGGCCGTTTGTACGGCTTGCACGGCATCTTCACTCAGTCCGACGTGGCCGGCGTGCGTCTCAACGCCGCCGTCTGGCGCTACGACGTGAAGACGAAACAATTCGAGGTCTTCGCCGAAGGGACCAGCAATCCGTGGGGCATGGATTTCGACGACCGGGGCAATTCCTTCCTGTGCTGTTGTGTCATTCCGCACCTGTTCCACATAAGCCAAGGGGGCGTCTATCGCCGACAAGCCGGCGCCAGCTTCAATCCCTACGCTTATGGGCTGCTCAATGAAATATGCGATCACACCTTCCACCGCGAAAGCGGCTGGGCGCACGCCGGCTTGATTTATCTGCAAGGGCCACACATCCCCAAGGAGTATCAAGGCAGCGTCATCTTCGGCAGCATTCACGGTTGCTCGATCAAACGCAACACCCTGAAGCGCAACGGCTCGACCTTCACCGGCAGCCGGGCGGATGATTTCCTGGTGTCCGGCGACAAGAATTTCCGCCCCATCAATCTGCGTTGGGCCCACGACGGCGGCATTTACCTCATCGATTGGCACGATCAAAACCCCTGCCACCAGGCGCATCCCGACAGCTGGGACAAGGAGCACGGCCGCATTTACAAGATTCAGCCCAAGGGCTTGCAGGAGGGACCCGCGCCGAATTTGGGCAACTGGTCTAGCACCGAACTGGCCGAGGAATTGGGCAAAAAAGACAGCCACCCCTGGCGCTGGCGCACCGCGCTGCGGTTGCTGGCCGAACGAAAAGGTCTCAATCAGAACGCGGAGGTTGTCGGTGAGCTGCTCGCCGGGAATTTCGCCAACCGGAGGAATGATGAGTCCATGACTCTGCGCAGTCTGTGGGGATTCCACGCCGTTGGTATTTTCGAGAATGATTTTCTACCACATCTGGAATTCTTGCCTAGCTCTCATCCCGCCGTTCGCGCCTGGGCTGTGCGCCTGCTCGGCGACCGAGGGCAGGTGTCCGACAAAGTCCTGGCCCGTTTGGTGGACATGGCGGCGAACGACCCCGCCCCCGCAGTGCGCCTGCAACTGGCGGGCACCGCTCAGCGCTTGACGAAACAGGACACGCTGCCGCTCTTGCATCATCTCATGCGACACCAGGAAGACGCCAAGGACCCCTGCTTGCCACTGATGATCTGGCTGGCCTACGAGCCGCGCCTCGCGGACCAAGGGGCGGCGCGCTTGGAGTGGCTGAAGGAAAATGCTCCCGGCAATCCGCTGGTGACGAATGACATCGTGCCGCGTGTCATGCGCCGCCTCATCGCCACTGGCAAACCCGCTGATTTGGCCGCTTGCGTCAGCTTTGTCGGCGCAGTGAACGACAATGCGGTGCGTCGCCAGGCGTTGGAAGGCGTCACCCTCGCCTTGCAAAATCGGCAGGTGAACCCGCCGGCGGCCTGGCGTCAGGTGCGTGTCGCACTGTTGAAAAGTGACGATGCGGAAATCCGCCGCTTGGCCCAGCGTCTGGCGGTCAATTTGGGCGATGCCGAGACGGTGAAACAAGCGTTGGCTGTCGCGTGTGACATCAGCAAGCCGGTGAGTGAACGCATCGAGGCGCTGCGCGACGTGGCCTTGGCTCATCCGGAGGAAGCATTCCCAAAGCTGCGCCAGTTGGTGCTGCGCGACAAGGAGCTGGCGGTGCGCTGCGAGGCGTGCCGAGCCTTGGCGGCCTACGCGGAGCCAGACTTGGCGGCGGCGCTACTGGCCGGCTGGAAGGACTATCCATTGGCACTACAACAAGAGGTCGTGCAACTGTTGGCCAGCCGCAAGGAATGGGCCGGCCCCCTGCTCGCCGCCGTCGGCCAAAAACACGTCCCCCGCGCCGCCCTGACTGATAACACCATTCTGCGCATCCGCGCATTCAAGGATGCCACGCTCAACCAGCAAATCGAAACCGTCTGGGGCAAGGTGCGTGACACGCCAGCGGAACTGGCGGCGCTGATCGACAAGATGCGATCCACCTTGCACACGCAACCGGCCTCGTTCGAGCGCGGCCGCAAGGTCTTCGATGCCCAATGCGCCAAGTGTCACAAGTTCGAGGGACGCGGCTTCACGGTTGGCCCGGAGTTGGACGGCGCCGCCCGCGACATTGACTATCTACTGGTCAACGTGCTCGATCCCAACCGGGTCATTGGCCAACCGTATTTTCAACGCACCGTTCTGCTGAAGAATGGTCGCGTTGAAGTCGGCTTGCTCCACGCCGAGGATGAGCAATTCTTGACATTAAAAGGAGAAAACGATGTCCTGAAGGTGATCGCCAAGAAAGACATCGACGAGGCCGTGACGCAGGAGAAATCCATCATGCCGGAAGGGTTGAGCAACGCCATGACGGCCCAGGATTTCGCCGATTTGATCCGCTACGTCATGGCGCATCCGTTCCTCACCGATGTGACTATCGCGGGTCCGTTGTCCGCCGCCGAGGCCAAGCGGCTGGTCGCCGACACGCCACCAGGCGCTCATGACACAATCTGGACGCGGCCGCAAGTCGGCGTGACCGGGCGGATTCCCATTCCGGGACATCAAGCCGGCAAGTCGGACGTGGCCTTGGTCGCCGCCGATGTTCATGCCGTGGCGGATTTGAAAACCCATTTGTTGCTCGGCGCGGCCCATCCGCTCGAAGTTTGGCTCAACGGCCAAAAAGTGTATCAAGGCCAACCAGGTACTTCCCCCGCCGAACCAGACCAGGCAGCCGTGGACGTGACCTTGCGAAAAGGTGTCAATCACCTGCTTATTCAAGTTGCCTGCCAGGAAACCCGCGGCACCTTGCACGCCCGGTTCCACGACCCGCATCGCAAGTTGAAGCCAGAGAGGTGACATTGCAGGGAGAAATCAATTCGGGAAGCGGCGCGCGGTTGCCGTTGGCTTCCCGCTCAACGAGGGGAAGGAGGGAGGAATAAGGAAGCAAAGAAGCGACAAACTTGGTCATTCGTCACCCCTTACGTTTAGCGGAGCCGCAGACGACAGGCATTCAGTTCACCGAAAACGGAGCACTGCTGTTGCTTCTTACCTGGCGCAACAGTTATGCTATCTTCGCAAGCAGGGCAAGCTGGGCAACGGCCCCGTAGGCCCGCGCGGTTGGAAATCGTCCCTACTTTTCCCTTTACGAAAAAGGAATTCGCACATGGTCAGTCGTCGATTTGGTTGGTGGGCCGTAATGGTGAGTCTGACAGCCCTGGGGATCGGGATGCCCGCGCGGGCCGCCGACGTCAGCAAGTATCTGCCTAGTGACAGTGACACGGCGGTCACGATCAACGTCAAGCAAATCCTGAGCGCGCCGCTGGTTCAGAAATACTTGATGGACAGAATCAAGAAAGAGCTGGAATCCAACCAGCAAGCCCAACAAGTCATGGAGAAACTGGGCTTCGATCCGCTCAAGGATGTCTCCGCGATCATCGTGGCCGGTCCGATGAGCGATTTGCAGAACCAATCGTTGCCCTTGGTGATCATTGAAGGGCGCTTTGACGTGGCCAAATTCCAAGCCTTGGCCAAGGACATCGCCAAGAACGAAGCGAAAGTGAAGCTCCATCGCAGCGGCGGCGACATCATCTATGAGATCGAAACGGAAGACGATAAACCGCCGATGTTCACCGCGCTGCTCGACTCCGGCAACATCGTGGCCTCGACCACCAAGAAGCGGATCGAGGATGCTTTGGCGATCAAGGCGGGCACGAAGCCATCCAATCCCAAGAAAGAGTTGGCGGCCCTACTAACCAACGCCAACGCCAATCAGAGCATGGGCCTGTTCGCTTTGAACAGCGCGATTGCGGCGGGCAACAACGCTACTGATCCCAAGGTGCAGCAACTGACGAAGAACATTAAGAATGTGACGGGGGGCATCACGGTCGGCAACGACATCCAGAGCGAATTCCTCATCCACACCGAGGATGACGCGACCGCCAAGGAACTCAGCAAAATGATTAATGGCTATTTGGGCCTGTTCAAGGGATTGCTGGGTCTGCAAGCGGCTCAGCAGCCAGAGTTGGCCCCCGTCGCCGAGCTGCTGAACACCTTCGAGGTTGGTTCCACCGGCAAGACCGCCAAGTTGCATAGCGTCATCACCCAGTCCATGATCGAGAAGCTGATCCAAAACGTCGGGCAATAACGGCGGCAAAAAAAGACAGGCGCACGGCCAAGAGGTCGGGAACGCACGTTCCCACTTCTCCGGCCCTGCGCCTGTGGTGTTGTCTCATTTAGAACAACAACTGCAATTCCACCGATGGGCCGTGGAAATAGATGCTGCCGTTGTTGTTGCTGTTGCGGAGTTGGTTGGACAGGTCGAAATTGATCTGGCCAACCACGTCGGGAACGCCGACGAACCACATGCAGTTATATCCCCCTCGGACCCGGCAGCGATCCCAGAAATAGACGCTCACGAAGCCACCCAATTCATACAAGTGGCTGAAGATGGTTTCGTTGCGCGTGCGATCGATGCCAATCAGCCCATCCGCTCTGGCCAGTTTCGCGTTGCGCGTGGTGAAGTTGATGCCCCAAGCCCCTTTGGCGCTAATCCCCGCGTCAAAGATGCCGAAGAGCTGACGATACCATTCCAGACCGACCTGTGGCGCCACGAAACGATTGTGCGTCCGGACTTCGTATGTTGCTTGATTCCGCCGTAGCAAATCGAAATCGGGATCGATGATGTTAATCAGCTCGTCCGACGGCAAATCGGTGGTGACCATCTGAATGCGTTCTTGCAAGTCGAAATAGCGGATGCCCAGCAAGACATCGCAGCCAAAATCCGACAGCAAGAACCGATAGTTCATCTCCAAATTCAGCAGGCTGGCGCGATAGGTGGTGAGCAGTCGATCCGCTTGCAGCCACAGGCCATTGATTCCTTCAAAGCCAGGCGGCGGATTGAAAAAGAAGACATCGATCAAGTTGGGCGCGATGGTCTGCAAGCTAACGGTGTCGTTCGGGACGTAAAAGCCCCCCATTTCCACGGCGCTATTGCCGCTATAGATGCCAGCGGACAGTTTGACGCCCCATTGCATGTCGGGTTGTAGGCTGTTGAGGTTCTGCGCGACCATCCCCTGAGACGGCGGCGGATTGCCGGAGTCACCGAAGACCAAGATCGGGGAAGGCTCACGGATCACCACGGGAACCCCCGTCACGGGGTCCGTGGTGGTGATGGTTCGTGTGAAACTGCCTTGATCAAAGACGGCCAACGGCATATTGGCCAAGCGCTGTCGTTGCAGGAACAACACGCCGCCATGCAAATACATGCCGCTCGATTCACCGTACAAACTTTCCTGAAAGGCAGTGGGAATGTTGCTGGGCAAGGACAAACAATCCGGCGGTCCCGGCGGGGCGGCCAGCGGGTTCAACGGGCCGAGCATCGCGGGCGATGTACAGGAAGCGGCTTCGGGCAGCGGTTCGATGATCTGGGCGGGTTGCGAATCCAAGGGCAAATACTGTGCCCCCACGGGGAAGTATCCGAATCCGCACAGTAACAGCGCGGCTGTCCATTTCCACTGGTTCGCCATGTTTACTCTCCCCAACACGCCGCGGAGGCCAAAGCACATCGCTGAAGTACCGCGCGGCGAATGCCGCGTTCCTCGCACACCTTGCGACCTGTCAGAGAAATCGGCTACCCAATGCGTAAACTTGAACGAATCGCTTCCTCACGCCTAATCGTTCGGTTCGGCACAATCACCATGATCGACACAACGGCGAACCATGAACCGACTACCAAAATAGATCATCCCAATAAGGCGCGGCTCCTTTTACTCCGCTGGCTTGTGCTCGGCGGGTTCGGAAGGGGGCGGTGAGGCGGGTGCGGGGATGCCGTTGTCGGGGCCAGTGGGCGGGGCTTCCGCGCGGGGCGGCTCTGCCGACTCCGTGGGGGGTTCGGTGGCGGCGGTTGGTGGTGGAGCAAGCGGGGTCTGTGTTTCGTTGCTCACGTCAGGCTCGGAGCTTGGAGCGGCTTCGGCGGGTGGAGTCCGGGGCTCCACCACTGGCTCCACCGGCGCGGCGCTTGCGGCGGGCAGCGCGGAAGGAGAAGCAGCGGTCGTTTGGGCTTCTTCCATGGCGGGGGTGTCCTTCGGGGCTTCGGCGGGTGGCTCGCCGCCTTCCAAGGCTTTGAAATAGGCTTGTAGCTCGCTGAACGTGCGCAGCGGGACGGCGCCTTTCAAAGCCGCCTGGGAGAGCTTGGGCAAGGGTTTATCTGGTTTCGGCTTGCGCGGCGGGCGGGGCGGGGCCGAACTGGGCCGGGCGCCGCTCGGAGCAGGCCGGCCTTGAGGACGTGGCCCGCGCGGCGGGGGCGACCGATCTTCACGGCGCGGCGGATGGGACGGGCGCGGTTCCCGCGCGGGAGACGGATACCCTTCGCTGGGAGCCGCGCCGACCCCCACGGGCGCTGGTCGTGGACCACGCGGCGGGCGGGGGCCACGCGGCGGCCGCTGCCCCGCCGGTTTTCGCTCGGGAGGTTTGCGCTCTGTTCCCGGCGGGATCATGGTCAACGACACGCGATGCCGTTCTTGGTCCACCGCCATGACCCAAACTGTCACCACATCGCCGACGGCGGCCACGTCGTAGGGATTCTTGACATACCGATTCGCCATTTGGCTGATGTGGACCAAGCCGCTATCTTTCAAGCCGATGTCAATGAACGCGCCGAAATCGACCACGTTGAGCACGGTCCCCTTCAACTCCATGCCAGCTTGTAGGTCTTCCAGCTTGAGCACGCCCTTCTTGAAAACCGGCGGCGGCAGGTCCTCGCGCGGGTCGCGGCCCGGTTTCGATAAGGATTCGACAATATCGGCCAGCGTCGGCACGCCCACTCCCAGCCGGGCGCTGACATCCTCCAGCACGATCGTTTTCAGCTTCTCCCGCAGCTGCTCCAGTTGTTCGGGGTCATTGAGGGATTGGGGTGAAAAGCCCAGATCACTGAGTAGTTGTTGCGTGACGGCGTAACTTTCCGGGTGAATCCAGGTGCGATCCAGCGGGTTGTCGCCGTCGTGAATCTTAAGGAAACCAGCGGCCTGGACGAACCGCGCTGGCCCAATTCCCGAAATGTTCACGAGCTGATCGCGGGCGCGGAAGGGGCCATGCTTGGCGCGAAAGTCCACCAACTCACGGGCCACGAGCTGGTTCAAACCAGAGACATAGCGCAGCAAGGGGACGCTGGCCGTGTTGAGATCCACCCCCACCTGATTCACGGCGGACTCGACAATGCCATCGAGCGATTCCTTCAAATACTTGGAAGGAACGTCGTGCTGATACAGGCCGACGCCGACGTGCTGCGGCTCGATCTTGACCAGCTCGCTGAGCGGGTCTTGCAAGCGCCGGCCAATGGAGATGGTGCCGCGCAGCGTGGCATCATAATCGGGAAACTCTTCCCGGCCGATGGGGCTGGCGGAATAAACGCTGGCACCCGCTTCATTGACGATGACGTAGGCCAAGTCGGAGGGGGGCGGGGGCAGCTCCACCGGCGGCGATGCCGAGGCGGTCGCTGTCGGCTCTGGAGATGCTTCCACCGTCTCAGCAGGCGCGACGGCGGGTTCGGGTTGTTCCGGCTGGTTGGCGACCGACTCCGCGGCGGGCGTTTCTTCCCTGCTGGGCATGGCGCTCGGCGGCGCGGCTGGGGATGGCTCGGCGGCGGGCGGCGGCGCTGCCGGCAGCGGCGTTTCCGCTTCGGCAGTCGGGGAAGTTGCTTCGACGGGTACTTCGCTCGCTTCGGCGGCGGGCGGCGGCGCTGCCGCAGGGGGAGCTTGGGCCGGCTTTTCCGCCTTCGGGGCGACAAACCAACCCCCTTGGCCCGCCCGTTCGATCAGTTCCGAGACCAGCTCCTCGGTCTCCCGGCAAGCCGTGCCATTGCCCACGGCGATGACCGGCGTTTGATATTTGCACACCAGCTCATAGAGCTTGGCCCCCGCTTCATCGCGTTTCTTCTGCGGCGGATGCGGATAGATGACTGTCTGATCGAGCAGATTCCCGAATTCATCCAGAACGGCCACCTTGCAGCCGGTGCGGAAGCCAGGATCAATAGCCAAGATGCGACGATTACGCAGCGGCGGCTGCATGAGCAAACTGCGCAAGTTGCGCGCGAAGACGACAATGGCGTGTTCCTGGGCCTCTTCGGTCAACTCTTTGCGGATATCCCGTTCCAAGCTGGGAATCAGCAACCGGCTCAAGGCATCATCGGTGACGCGATGCAGCAGCTCCGCGTGTGGATGGTCCGCCAAGGGAAGCAAAGGGGGATGGCTGTCGTGGCCGATGAACAAGACGCGACGGATGGCTTCCGCGTCGTACTGCAAACGGACTTTGAGCGCCCCCTCTTTCTCGCCGCGATTGATGGCCAAGATGCGATGCGGCGGGATATGGCGAACCGATTCGGTGAATTGGAAGTAATCTTTGTATTCCAGCCCTTTGCCTTCGGGCAGATTGGCGGCTTTCTCGGTGGTGAGCTTGCCCGATTCCCACAGGATGACGCGCACGGCGCCGCGAATATCCGCCGTCTCGGCGATCTGTTCGGCTAGAATGTGTTGTGCCCCTTCGAGCACCGCTTCGGGGGTGGGGAGTTCTTTCTCGGGGTTGACCATCGTGGGCAGCACGTCGGCGAGGTTGGCCACCGCGGGATCGCGATTCCAGATCGCCACGGCCAACGGCTCCAAGCCGCGCTCGCGGGCCACTGACGCCAGCGTTTTCTTCTTCGGTTTGTACGGTAAATACAAGTCTTCCAGGCGCTTGGACGTGTCGGCGGCCAGGATCAGCGCGCGCAGCTCATCGGTGAGCTTACCCTGCCCCTCGATGCTTTTGAGAATGGTCTGCTTGCGTTCTTCCAGTTGCCGCAAGTAGTTGATCCGCGTTTGGATCTTGCGGATCACGTCCTCGTTCAGGCCCCCCGTGCGCTCCTTGCGGTAGCGGGTGATGAAGGGGATGGTGTTGCCCTCATCGAGCAATTGCACCACATTTTCCACCTGAATTTTGCGAATCTGAAGGTCTTGAGCAATTCGAGAGAAGTCGAGGGTCATGACATTGTGCCTGATCGAGTTTCCTGTCGAAATGACAGCAGGAGAGATCGGCAGAGCGCGGCGGGCTGCCCTGTGTTAGTTGGATTACTGTAGATAGTTAAGTTAGCCCTGTCAAGGCGGCTTGCCAGATTGCGGAAAAGTCGGCAAGCATTCGTACCCCTTCTTCCATGCCGCCTGGTGGGGGGACGATCAGTAACCAGCGGGCTTGTCTGGGCGAAATTCCACCAACGGCAGTTCGACGGCGCGGCCCATTTGGGCGCTGCGGGCGACGGCTTCGGTGAATTCCATGTAGGCGACGCCGGTGGCGAAGTCGGTGAAGTGGATGGGAGTGCCTTGGCGAATGGCTTCGACGAACTCGGCCTCGACGCGCCAACTGAGGGCTTTTTCGGGGGGGATGGGGATGTCCACCATGTCCGCAAGCTGGGTGGCTTGGGGCTGGTGCTGTTGGCTGGCCCCCCGGATGCGCTCCGCCGTCAAGTCATATTCCAGCACCCCCGCGCTGCCGTACAGGCGGATCAGGGCATTTTGACCATAGGGAATCACGCCGCTGAAGTGGTAGAGCGCGCGGGCACCCCCTTCTAGGACGGCCACCACCTGGACGCTGTCAGGGGTGCCGACGACCCGACGGACACCGCTTTGCGGATCGATGCGGCTGGGGATGGAAGCCGCCACTTGGGCCAGCACGCGCGTCGGCGGCGGCACCCAGCGCAGCAGCGTTTCATGGACAATGCCCAGGGTCAGCATGTTGTAGCCGGACAAGGCCGCGTCTTGCCGCCACGACAACGGCGCCGCCGGGTCGGCCAGCGCGGCATTCATGCCCGAGACGTGAACTTCCCGCAGCTCGCCGATGTAACCAGCTTCCAGCAGCTCCACCATCACCTGATGCCCCTTGAGGCCGAACGGACTGGGGACGACCTGCGTGACCAGGTTCGGATGCTGTTGGGCCGCCTCGAACATGCGGTGCGCCTCCATCGCGTTCATGCTCAGGCGCGCCTCGGTGAGCACATGCTTGCCCGCCGTCAGCGCCGCCACGGTGATGGGGCAGTGCAGGTACGGCCAGGTGCCGATGACGATGGCGTCAATATCGGGATCGGCGACTACCTCTTGCCAATGTTGGTACGTGCGCGGGATGCCGTATTCCTCGGCGACCGCTTGGGTCGATTCGGGCCGGCGATTGCACACCGCCACGATCTCGACAGCGGGCAGCTCGCGCAAGCCCGGGATGTGCCGCAAGCGGGTATTGGCCCCCGCGCCAATCAAGCCCACGCGTAATGGTTGGTGAGTCATGGGGTCCTCGGTGGCAAATCAACTTGGTTTCAACAGCTCCGATCACGAATGGCGACCCGGCGGATGGCCGTTACGATGTTCTCCCCAACAAGTGAACCAGCAGCGCCTTTTGCGCGTGCATGCGGTTGGCGGCTTGTTGGATGACGATGCTGCGGTCGCCGTCGAGTACGTCGTCGGTGATTTCCTCGCCGCGATGGGCGGGCAGGCAGTGCATGACACGAGCATGAGGCGGGGCCAGCGACAGCAGCTTGGCGTTGAGCTGATAGTTGGCGAATTTCTTGAGCCGTTTCTCCCGCTCCGCCTCCTGCCCCATGCTGGTCCAGACGTCGGTGTAGATCACGTCAGCGTCGCGCACGGCATGATCGGGTTTGCCGTTGAGAACCACCGCGCCGTCAGGTACCTGCTGGCGATAGCAGGTCAAAAATCCCTCATCGAAGCCATAGCCCTTGGGGGCGGCCAGGACGAAGCGGGCGCCGAGCTTGCCGCAGGCGATGGCCAGGGAACGGGCCACGTTGTTGCCATCGCCGACAAAAGCGACGGTCTTGCCCGCCACGTCGCCGAACACTTCCCATATCGTCAACATGTCCCCCAGCGCCTGGCAGGGGTGGTAGTGGTCGGATAGGCCGTTGATCACCGGGCAGCTGGCATGAGCGGCGAAGCTCTCGACCGTGGCATGGCTGAAGGTGCGCAGCACCACGCCATCGACGTATTGGCTTATAACGCGGGCGAAGTCGGCGATGCTTTCGCGGACCCCCAGGCCGACATCCTGACCGGATAAAAATAAGGCCGTCCCCCCTAAATGCGCCATGCCGGTCTCGAAGCTGACGCGGGTGCGCAAGGAAGGTTTCTCGAAGATCATCCCCAACACGCGCCCGGCCAAGAGCGGCTCCCGTTCGCCGCGCTGGCAGGCTTGTTTGAGTCGCGTCGCCTCGCGCAACAGGTGAAGAATCTCATCGGGGGTCCAATCCAGCAAACTGAGAAAGTGCCGTGTCATGGATTTGTCAAAAAAGGGATGCCCGCCGCCCACCGCGCGTCCTTCCGGTCGCGCTGACGGCGGGTCGGCTGGCAGCGGTTAAATCGTCTGGGAGAGCAGCACGTCTTCCAAAATGCCGCAACCTTCATCGAAATGGGCATCCGTCAAGTTCATGGCCGGCAACAGCCGGATGACGGTGCCGTGAGTACAGTTGACCAGTAAACGCCGTTGCAAACATTGTTGCACGATGGGCGCGCCGTCGCTGGCCAGCTCGATACCGATCATGACGCCACAAGCGCGGACTTCGCGGATCAGTGGGCAGCGGGCCCGCAAGTCCTCGAAGCGCTGGCGGAACCGTTCGCCGAGCTGTTCGGCGCGGGCGAGCAAGTGGTCTTCCTCGATGGTGGCCATCGTGGCCAAGGCGGCACGGCAGGCGAGGGGGTTGCCGCCGAACGTGGCCGCGTGGGTGCCTGGTCGGAGCTTGGCGGCGATGTCGGGGCGGGCCACCAGCGCCCCACAAGCGACGCCGCCCGCCAACGCCTTGGCCAGGGTCATGGCATCAGGAGACACGCCCCAGCGCTGATGGGCGAACCAACGCCCCGTCCGGCCCATGCCGGTTTGCACTTCGTCGAAAATCAACATTAAGTGGTGCTGATCGGCCAAGGCCCGCAAGCCTTCGAGATAGCCCGGCGGCGGGAGGTGGACGCCCCCTTCTCCCTGGATCGGCTCGACCAAGATGGCGCAGGTCTCACTATCGATGAGCTTGGCCGTCGCCTCCAGGTCGCCGAACGGGGCATAGCTGAAGCCGGCCAACATCGGCTCCAAGCCTTGGTGATACTTGGGCTGTCCCGTGGCCGACAGTGCCCCCATCGTTCGCCCATGAAAGCTGTTCAACGTGGTGATGATCTTGTAGCGTTCCGGCTTGCCGTTGAGGCGCGCCAATTTGATGACCGCCTCGTTGGCCTCGGCGCCGCTGTTGCAGAAGAAGCATTGCCCTTGCCAATCGGTGCGTTCGCTGAGCGCCTGCGCCAACAACCCTTGCGCTTCCATGTACCAGGTGTTGGGCACATGGATGAGCTGAGCCACCTGTTCTTGCACCGCCTGAACGACTCGCGGTGGGCAATGACCGAGCAGGTCGCAACCCCAGCCGGGAAAGAAATCCAGATAACGATTCCCCTCTGCGTCCCAAATCTCCGATCCTTCCCCACGCGTCAGACACACTGGATAGCGCGTGTAATTAGGAATCACATATTTTTGAAACAGTTGAATGATTTCCTGGGAAGTCATGGTGTTAGTCCTTAGTTTTTAGTGCTTAGTGCTTGGAAACTATTCGGGTAAGTGATTTTTGGTTTCGCCGTGATTCCATGTCGTTACGAGGCTTTATCGGCTATCGACGCGGGCTGCCGTCATCGAACGCGAACCGATGAATCCCACAAGCAACAAATAATACATGTTCGGTTTTTCCTCATGTTAAATGAATTTGGCTAAGCACTAAGCACTAAGAACTACATCGAATTGTCGAGGATGATTTCCGTGCCGACGCCGCGGTCGGTATAGATTTCCAGCAGCAGCGAATGGCGGAGCCGGCCGTCGATGATGTGCGTCTTGCGGACGCCGGCTTGAAGACTCTCCAGGCAAGCTTCGACCTTGGGAATCATGCCCTCGTCGATGATCCCTTGGGCGATCAGCTCACGGCATCGGCGCGCGTCCAGGTGGGTGAGTAGCGATTGGGGGTCGTCGCGGTCGCGGAGGATGCCGGGCGTGTCGGTGAGCAGGACCAGCTTCTCCGCCTTGAGGTGGGCAGCCACGGCGGCGGCGGCGGTATCGGCATTGACGTTGAGCCAACCACCGCTGTCCACATCGACGGCCAAGCAAGGAATCACGGGCACAACATTGGCTTCGCACAAGTCCATGAGCAATCCGGTGTCAACCTGTGCCACCTGACCGACTAACCCCAAATCGATGGGGGGACCGTCCTCGGGATGGGGCAGCAGCAGCCGTTCGCCGTGCAGGCAGCGCAGCGAGTCGGCGCACATGCCGACGGCGCGGCCGCCGAGCTGGCGAATCTGCCGGATGATGCCAGCGTTGATTTCTTGCGTCAGAACGCGCACGACGATGTCGAGTGTCTCGGGATCGGTGTAGCGCCGGCCTTGCACCTTGCGCGGCTGCAAGCCGGCAGCCGTCATGGCCCGGTCAATCGATTTGCCGCCGCCATGAACCAGCACGGGACGCAGCCCGACCGTTTCCATGAAGACAACATCTTGCAGGATGGCTTTCAGGGCCTCGGCATCCTCCATCGCGCTCCCCCCCAGCTTGATCACCGTCAAGCGGTCGCGGAAAGCGCGGATATAGCCGAGGGCTTCGATGAGGGTTTCGGCTTTGCGGATGGCGTTGTCCATCGGCGTGAATATCCCAAAATACTAAAAAAACCATTGTAAGTGCCCCTGTATCCCTGTCAATGGGCCGAACGGTGCCAGGAGGAAAAAGATAAGATGAAGGAGATTCCCCTGGGTTTCCAGGCATCACGGGCAGCCGAACAATGAAGACGGGACGCAATCGACATCTCGTTGCCGCCTAGAGCGGTTCGCGGTTGCACGGCATACAACGATGATCCATGACCAATGATAAACGACTCATGACCAACGACCAATCCATCCGTAATCCCAGCGCGGAATGTTTTCCGGCGCCGTGGCTGGCGGACTGGTGGTATCAAGCAACCTATGCCGCCTGCGCGACGTTCTTCACGTTGGGTTATAGCTTGCGCATCAAAGGGCGGCAGCGCATTCCGCGTGAGGGACCAGTGTTGCTGATGTCCAATCATCAAAGCTATCTCGATCCCCCGATCGTCGGCTTGGCCGCACCGCGCCCGCTGTGTTACCTGGCGCGGAAGACCTTGTTTCGCAAGCCGGCGTTCGCTTGGCTGATTCGCAGTGTCAATGCAGTGCCTATCGATCAACAGGGACTGGGCAAGGAGGGGTTGCAAGCCATTCTGCGGCTCTTGCAGGGGGGTCGGGCGGTGCTGGTCTTTCCCGAAGGACATCGCACCGCCGACGGCAACTTCCTGGACTTGCAGCCGGGGATTCATCTGCTCATCAAGCGGGCCAAGGTGCCGGTGGTCCCGGTTGGCGTGGCGGGCGGCTTCGCCGCTTGGCCCAGACAGCGGAAATGGCCCCGGCTGGCGCCGTTGTTTCTGCCCCCCAATGACGCCACCTTGGCGGTGTGGGTTGGCCAACCGCTCGACGGCGCCCGCCTTGCCGCTCAGCCCCGCGAACAGGTGTTGGCCGAGCTGTTGGGCCAAATGCGACACGCCTACGCCCAAGCCGAGCGCTTGCGCCGCCGCTAGAGGTCGTTTTACTTTTTGGGAATGTTCTTGACCGCGTCAGCGGCGGCTTTGCGAACTCCCTCATCGTCGTCCTTTTTACTTAGCTCGCGCAGCAGGGGGAGGGCGTCGCTGGCATCGCGGCCTATCCTACCGAGGGCAACGGCAGCGAGGCGGCGGACTTGGCGGTTGGAGTCTTGCAACGCCTTGCTGAGCGCGGGGACCGCCGGCGCGCCGATTTCCGAGAGGGCCAAACTGGCGGGAGACGACACCAATTGATTCGAATCACCTAGCAGCTCGATCAGATACGGCACCGCCGGTTCGCCGATCTGGATCAAAGCGCGTTGGGCGGGACTTCTCAAGGCGGGGTCCTTGATCCGCATGGCCTCGGCCAAGGGCTTGGCGGCGGGGGCGGCAGCGGGGCCAATTTTTTCCAAAGCGAAGGCCGCGCTGATTCGTAAATTGGCGTCACTGCCCTGCAACAAGTGAATCAATTCTGGCACGGCAGGGGCGGCGGCGGGACCGATGCCCGCGAGGATATTCAGCGCTTGCGCCTGATTGGCCGAATCCTTTCCTTGCAAGACGCGCACCAATTCCGGCACGGCAGTCTTCCCCAAGCCGCTGATCGCTTCGGCAGCTCGATTGCGAATGATGTTATTGTTGTCGTTCAAGGCCCGCATCAAGACGGGCAGCGCCGCGCTGGCTTCAGGACCAATGCGCAGGATGACCAGCAACACGTGCTCGCGCAGCTGGTCGTTGCTCCCCTCGAAAATTTCAATGAGCCGTGGAAGCACGGGTTTGGCTAAGGGGCCGAGTTGTTGGAAGGCCGTCAGGAACAAGTCTTGCGTTTCGGAGTCCTTGGCCTCTTGGAAGCGCGCCGCCAATACTTCGACGGCTGGGGAACCAATGTAGGCCAAGGTTTGAATGATGCGCCTCTTATACGCGGGGCTGGCTTTGTCGAGCAACTGGTCGAGGTAGGGGACGGCTGGGGCCGCGTCGGGGCCGAACGAGGCCAAGGCACGCAAGGCACTGGTGCGCATTGAAGCCGTGCTGGCGGTTTTGAGGGTGTCCACCAAGGCGGGAACGGCTACCTCCGGGTCGCCGCCGATCAGGGCCAAGGCCAAGGTGGCTTGATTACGGACGAGAGGATTGTCGTCCTTGAGTAACATGTTCAAGGCAGGCTCGGCCTCTTGAGCGGCGAATCTCATGCCCCCCAAAGCGCGCGCGGCCGCCGCGCGGAGCTGAGAGTCCTCATCCTTCAACAGCTGGATTAACAACGGCACGGCGTCGGCGGCGTTTGGACCAATCATCCCCAGTGCCCGAACCACCTCGATGCGGGTGGTTCCCTGGCCGGTTCGGGCCAGCTGGATCAACGTGCGAATCGCTTTTTCCGGCGGAATTCCCCCCTCGGTAAAACCAATCTCGGTTAACGCCTTGACGACAGCCGTTTGCAACTCTCCCTCGCTGGTAGAGAGCAAATTGAGGAGCACCGGGACTGCTTCCCTGGCCCCTTCCTGCAACTGACCGAGAACTTGGACGGCGCGCAGCCGCATCTTGGGGTCGGGATCATCCAACAAATCGATCAACGTCTCGACCGCCGCTGGACCGATGGCGACCAAAATTTCCGTGACTGGTTCATGAACCTTGTCGTTGGATAGCGCCTGAGCCAACATGCTGACAGCCGGCAAGCCGAAGCGGCGCAAAGTCGCCGCCGCCGTTTGCCGGACTTGGGGGTCCGGATCGTTGAGGAGTTCGATCAAGGCGGACGTGGCGGTCGGGGCGACCGCCGGGAATTCCACCAGCGCCCGCGCCGCCGTGGCGCGGTGTTGCGGATCGTCGTGATTCAATTCCGCCAGCCAATAGCCGCTTCCTTTGGCCAGAATCTGCTCGCGCTTGAGGGGGCCACTGGCGACGCTTGGCTCCGGTTGGTTCGGCTCCCCCGTCCGAGGAGCGGGTTCCAGTGAAGGAGTCGGCGCGCCCCCGCGCCCACATCCGACCAAGCCGATCACGACAAACAACCATCCCCATCGTTTCATGGCGAGCACTCCTGGATAAAGCCTGTTACATACTGGAAACCATCATGCTTACGGCGACCGACACCAAGGATTGACGATACGGGCGTTGCGCCTTCGGCGCGGGCGGGAAGGGGAGGACCGCGGCAGTTTTAGGTGGTGCAACCCAGCGGAAGGTCTCCCCTAGAGGAAAGAAACCGTCTAGCATTGTAGCCAATTGTTCGTAAGATTTCCCTGTTTATTTTTTCGAGAAACTCGGCAGCTCGAAAAATCGATGGCGAGAACTGACTTCAACGCTTCACTGACTTACCACCGCGAGGGGACGTTATGGAAACCGCGACGACCGATCCCTGGTTTCAGTCGTTATTCGCCGAACGCATCGGCGGGGCTGGCTACGGCAAGGGTACGGCCATTTATAAGTTCGAGAAGATCAAGCGCGCCAAACGGGCGGCGGCGGCCGCTCATCCCGAACGCCGCTTGCTGGATTTCGGCATCGGCGAGAATGACGACATGGCCGATCCACTCGTGCGCGAGGCGCTGAAGGTTGAAGTCGATCAACTGGAGAATCGCGGCTACGCCGACAACGGCATCATCGAATTCAAGGAAGCTGCCGCTGATTTCATGCGGAAAATCTTCGGCGTCGCGCTGGACCCGGCCACGGAAATTAACCATGCCATCGGCTCCAAGCCCGCCTTGGCCATGCTGCCGGCCGTGTTTATCAATCCTGGAGATGTCACCCTGATGACGGTTCCTGGCTATCCGGTGGCCGGGACGCACACCCAGTACTACGGCGGCGAGGTGTATAAGCTCCCCTTGCGGGCGGAGAATGGTTTCCATCCCGACTTGCAATCCGTACCCGCCGACGTGCTGCGCCGGGCCAAGCTGTTGGTCCTCAATTATCCGAATAGCCCCACCGGCGCCGTGGCCACGCGCGACTTCTACCGTCAAGTCATCGACTTGGCCCGCGCCCACCGGATCATCGTCGTGCAAGACGCCGCCCATATTTTGCTGACGTATGACGGCCCCCCCTTAAGCTTCTTGCAGGTGGAAGGGGCCAAGGAAGTCGGCGTGGAGATTCACTCCATGTCGAAAGGGTTCAACATGATTGGGTGGCGCATGGCGTTCGTGGCCGGCCATCCGCGCATCGTGCGGGCCTTCGCCGATGTCAAGGACAACTGCGATTCGGGACAGTTCATGGCCATTCAGAAAGCCGCCGCCGTCGCCTTGCGGCACACCGAGATAGCCGACCGAACGCGCGTGAAATACCAGCGCCGTTTGCGAAAGCTCGTCGCGGCTCTGAATCAAACCGGGTTCCAGGCCCAGATGCCGGGAGGGACCTATTTTCTCTACGTCAAGGCTCCCGTGGCGTGTGGCGCGCGGACGTTCGCCAACGCCGAGGAAGCGTCGCAATTTCTCATCCATGAGCAATCGATTTGCTGCGTCCCCTGGGATGACGCCGGACCGTACCTGCGTTTCTCAGTGACGTATCTGGCCAGTGATGAGGCCGAGGAAGACGAGCTAATGACCGAAACTGTGGACCGGCTGCGGAAGCTGGAGCTGCGTTTTTAGAGCGCTGTTGGCAAAGCCCCTTGCCTATTCTCAGGGAGAGAAAGGCTTTTCGGATAGTTTCTTGGGATTCATCGGTTCGCGCTCGTCCCCGCGCGCGAACCGATTGCTTCGATTTACTGCCTCGGCAACACCTTCGTTAGCTGATTTTCCCCCGGCTTCATACCCGCCTTGTGCTCGTTCACTGTCTTCATGATGTCGGCAAGTACGTCGGGATGGTCCTTGGCCACGTCGAACTTTTCCGAGGGATCGTGCCCCAGGTGATACAGCAACGGCGGGTCGTGCTCCATCGGTTGGTCGCCGCCGTAGGCCGAGCGCGTGATGAAATGGGCCTTGAAGGGACCTTGGCGGACGGCGTATAGCTGCGTGCCGCGATAATAATACATGGTCTGGCGCGGACTAGGACCCTTGCCCAGCAGCACCGGCGACAGGTCCACGCCATCGATGGGGCGATCCGTGGGGACTTCAGCGCCGGCCAGTCGGATGCCGGTGACAAACAAATCCATCGTGCAAGCCACGTCCTGCGTCACCGTCCCAGCGGGGATGTGACCCGGCCACCATGCTAAACAGGGTACCCGCATTCCCCCTTCCCAGGTGCTACCTTTCCCCTCGCGCAGCAAGCCCGCCGTCCCACCGTGTTGATTGAAGATCAACCACGGGCCATTGTCGCTGGTGAACACCACCAACGTGCGCTCGGCAAGCTTCTCATCGCGCAGAGTTTGCAGCACCTGTCCAACACTCCAATCAATTTCCTCGATCACGTCCCCGTACAAGCCGCGGGAACTTTTGCCATCGAACTCCCGCGACGTGAACAAGGGGACGTGCGGCATGGTATGAGGAAGATAGAGGAAGAAAGGCTTCTGCTTGTTTTCCCGAATGAAGCGCACGGCTTCTTCAGTGTAGCGTTTAGTGATGGTGTGCTGATCGGCGGGACGTTCGATGATCTTGTCATCGCGCATCAGGGGGACGTTCCAATACTCGATCTTGGGATCGAAGAAGATGGCCCGTCCTAGTTTGGCATCCGCGATCCGATCCATGTCGTTGGAGTAGGGGATTCCAAAATAAGAGTCAAAACCCCGGCGAGTCGGTAGGTACTGGGGTAGGTGTCCCAGGTGCCATTTGCCGACGCAGGCGGTGGCGTATCCCTTGGTCTTGAGCGCCTGGGCTAAGGTAATCTCACTGTCGGGCAGTCCCCCCGCTGAATTGGGGAACAGCACGCGCCGCTTGTCATCGCACATGCCACTGCGCAGCGGCAGGCGTCCCGTCAATAACGCCGCCCGGCTCGGCGTGCATACCGACGACGCCGAGTAGAACGACGTGAACCGCAGCCCTTCCGACGCCATGCGGTCCAAATGCGGGGTGCGGATAGTCGGATGTCCATAACACCCCAGGTCGCCGTACCCCATGTCATCCGCGAAAATGATGACGATGTTGGGCGGCGTATCCGCGGCAATGGCGGACATCCCTGTACCAAGAAAAGCGGCAATTGCCAGTAAGCCGAGGAGATAGTGTGAACGATATTTCATGATCATGGATCTCCAAGATAAGGAAGAGAACGCCTCAGGTCTGGACCGTCACAACAAAGAAACAGAATGATTGATCGGTTCGCGCCCGCTGCCGAGCACGAACCGATCCACCTCCCCCATCCCATCAAAATTGACAGGCTACCTATCACTCCGTCTTTTTCTTGACGGGGGGTTCCTGAAACTCCGTGACCTTATAATGCTCGCGCAAACGTCCTAGCTCGGCTTTCAGTTCCTTGACGGTGTCCGCGTAGGTGGGATCGTCGTAAACACTCTTCAGCTCATCCGGGTCTTTTTGCAAATCGAATAGCTCCCATTCGTCGATCAGGTAGTAGTGGATGAGCTTGTGGCGATCCGTGCGGACGCCGTAATGACGTTGGACCATGTGGACGGCGGGGAACTCGTAGTAGTGGTAGTAAATAGACTTACGCCAGTCCTTGGGTGTTTCCCCTTTGAGCAAGGGTACCAGGCTGTGCCCTTGCATGTCATCCGGGACCCGGGCGCCTGCCATGTCGAGGAAGGTCTCAGCAAAATCCAAGTTTTGCACCAAGTCGGTGTTGACGGACCCTGGCTTGGTGACGCCCGGCCAACGCACGATCAACGGCATGCGCAGCGATTCCTCGTACATCCAGCGTTTGTCGTACCAACCATGATCACCAAGGTAGAAGCCTTGATCAGAGGAGTAAATCACCACGGTGTTCTTGGCCAACCCGGATTCATCCAGGTACTCCAGCAGCCGGCCCAGGTTGTCATCCACCGAGGCGATGCAGCGCAGGTAGTCCTTGATGTACCGTTGGTACTTCCAACGTACCAACTCCTTGCCGGTCAGGTTGGCTTTGCGGAAGGCTTCATTCTTCGGACCGTAGGCGTCGTTCCAGACCTTGAGCTGTTCCGGCGTTAGATTCGGCGGCGGGACCAGCTTCAAATCGCGGTCCGTCATGTGCCTGGCGATGGTCATTTCTTGAGTCTTGGCGGCGCTGGTACGTCCCTCGTAATCGTCAAACAGCGTGGCGGGTTCGGGGATGGTCACATCATCGTACAGGGTTAGGTGTTTAGGACCTGGCGCCCATTCGCGGTGTGGGGCTTTGTGTTGGTACATAAGGATGAAGGGTTTGTCGGCGTCCCGTTCTTGTTGTAGCCAATTCAGCGCCATATCTGTGATGATGTCCGTGGTGTAGCCGATGTGCTTTTCCGGTCCATTGTGTGTCTTAAACGGAGGATTGTAATACGGTCCCTGGCCGATTAGCACCTTCCAGTAGTCAAATCCTGTTGGATCAGAGCCTAGATGCCACTTGCCGATCATGGCCGTCTGATAACCTGCTTTTTGCAGCAGCTTGGGGAATGTCTGCTGTGCTCCATTGAAGGTCACGGCATTGTTGATTTGGCCATTCAAGTGACTGTGCTTGCCGGTCAAGATCACTGCTCGGCTGGGAGCGCAAATCGAGTTGGTGCAGAAGCAATTCCGAAACAACATCCCTTCCTTGGCCAGACGGTCGATGTGAGGCGTCTGGTTCATCTTGGAACCGTACGCGCTGATGGCGTGGGAAGCGTGATCATCGGTGAAGATGAAAATGATGTTGGGACGTTGCCCAGCCGTGTCCGCCGCCTGAAGGTACCCCGTCCCCAAACAGGCGGCGAGAATGAATAACAATGTTAGTGTTATGTATTTGTCAAGGGTGCAACGCATGATGATTGCCTTTCGTGATAAGGTACGCGATGGCCTCGTCCCCCCTCAAGAAACGAGGAAATCATACGAAGTTCTCGAAAAAAGCCTTATTCATAATTCCACTTGGACACCCACGGATCATTGGTCCGTTTCTGAAAATCCTTGATCTTGGCCTGCATCTCTCGCAGTACCTTGGCGTGTTTAGGGTCATTCGCCAAGTTGTTGATCTCGTGGGGATCGTTTCGCATGTCGTAGAGTTCAAATTGAGGACGTTGGATGTAGTCCCTCACGGTACGTTTGCCATAGAGGGCGTCTGGTCCCTTTTTGTAGGTGTCTTGCCAGGTGGCGGATGCCCACAGGTCAGATGCGAACGGATATGGTAGCGGATGGGCGATGTTCCAGATTAACTTGTAGTCCCGATTGCGGACCACGCGCATGGGGTAGTACATGGTAATTTCATGGAAAGTGTGCGAGGCCGATATCTCATCCCACCCTTTGGCGTTCTCCTGATCGAGAACGGGGAGAAACGAGCGGCCATGAAATGCTGTCTGTTCGGGTAACTTGGCCGCGGCGAAATCCAAGATGGTCGGCGTCAGATCGACGAAGCTAACCATTGCGTTCGTGACCAAGCCCCGTTTTTTCGCGTAGGGATCACGCACGATCAGAGGTACCCGCAGCCCCGGTTCGTACACCGTGGTCTTGGCGCCCGGGAAGGCCATGCCGTGATCCGAGGTAAAGAGAATCAGGGTATCATCATAGACGCCGCTATCCTTCAAAATCTGAATGAGCCGTCCCAGTCCCTGATCAATGCGGGACACGGATTGGTAATACTGGGCCAGCTCGGCGCGGCAAGCCGGGGTGTCTGGCAAGAAGGGGGGGACAATGACTTCCTTGGGGTCGTACTTGACTAACTTCACCCCTGGATATTCCTCGTCCCCCGGCTTGTTGCCGAAGCGGTCCGGTTGATGGGGTAACTCCTTGGCGATGCCACCGCCTCGGTGCGGATCAGACGTACAGAAATATAGAAAGAAGGGTTGATCCTTGGAACCTGTGATAAAATCCCGGCAATTGTCGGCCATCTCGACTGGACTCCGAGGGTTTCCTTTTAGGGCCGTGTCAAAACGATACACCGCTTCCGGTCCCACGTGGTACTTGCCGATGCGCGCCGTTCGATACCCCGCTTCCTTCATCAACACTGGCAAGGTCTTGATCCGATCATAAGTGCGGAAATGATGGTAGCTGTGCTCATGGCCATATTGGGCGTTGGCGTGGTTGAATAGACCCGTCAGAATCACCGACCGGCTGGCGCTGCAGCTAGCCGTGGTGGCGTAGGCATGGGTAAATCGGGTGCCTTCGGCGGCCAGTCGGTCCATGTGGGGCGTCTGGATGACGGAGTTGCCGTAACAACCAGCATCCGGACTCTGATCATCGGTGACGAACAAAACGACGTTGCGCGGCGCCGCTTGGGCCAGTAACGGCGCTACCAACAAGGTAAAGATGATAAGGACTTGTCGCCAAGGTCGGGTCATGATGCTGTCCTCCGAAACATAAACAGGAATGGTGGGTAACGGCTTCATTGCACTGACAGTGCTGATTTCTAATTCACCGAGTTTCTTCAAGCAAACTTTGCAATTTCTCCTGCAATTCCTTCAAGACTTTTTGAGTGGCGGGGTCACGAATCATGTTTTTCATCTCGTAGGGATCATTTTGTAAAGACGGAACCACCTAGAAACGAAACAACCGCCAGTATCGTCCCCAGCAGCCCGAGTACCTTGGAATGCCAAATCATGGTGCAACCTCTGGAAATTCGTCGGCACATGAACGATGATAGCCGCTAAGCGCGCGCACAAGTAAAACAGATTGCTCTATAACACCATTGCCCCGGGCAAGCCAGTATTTTTTCGTGGGAGAAGGCGAGATGGCGGATCCCCTGTGGATCTTAGTGATCGGTATGGTCGTGGTCGTCGGCGGCGTGCTGGTGCTGAAGCTGCACGCTTTCTTGGCCTTGATTCTGGGAGCCATCATTGTCGGATCGCTGACATCTCCGTCCTCGATTGAGCAACACGTGCGCCAGACCCGAAAACAGCAGCAAGAAAAAATGGTCCAGGACAACAAATCGCCGGCGGAAATCCAGGCTTTTGCCCAGCTCACGCCAACGGAGGCCAAACGGGCCGCCCAGCAGACCATCGGCGAGCGCATCGCCATCGGCTTCGGCAACACCTGCATGAGCATCGGCATTCTCATCGGCATGGCGTCGATCATCGGTAAATGCCTGCTCGACAGCGGGGCGGCGGATCGCATCGTGCGTTCGACGCTGCGCCTGCTTGGCGAGGCGCGGGCGGCCGTGTCGTTTCTCGGCAGCGGTTTTCTCCTGGGAATCCCGGTGTTTTTCGATACCGTCTTTTACTTGATGATTCCGCTGGGCAAGGCGCTGTATCTGCGCACCGGGCGGAATTATTTACTATACGTTCTGACCATCGCCGCCGGCGCGACGATGGCCCATTCGCTGGTGCCGCCGACCCCCGGCCCGCTGTTCGTGGCCAGCGCCTTGGGGGTGGATATGGGAACCATGATTCTCGCCGGCTGCGTGGTGGGGCTGTTCACGATCAGCGCCGGCTATGGCTTCGCCGTCTTCGCCAACCGACTCATGGAAGTTCCCGTGCGCGAGACGCAGGATATTTCCGCCGAGGAGCTGCACGATCTGTCCCAACGCGATGAAAGTCAGCTGCCCCCCTTGTGGTTGTCGCTGTTGCCGATTATCCTGCCGGTAATCCTGATCGGCGGCAGTACGGTGGTGAATACGCTGCTGCAAGGAGAAGCCTTGCGCGAGGCCCCGGAATGGCAACAACAAGCCCAACAGTTGATCAATGCCGTGGGGAATCAGAACATCGCCCTGATCCTCGCGGCGGCGGTCGCCTTAGCGACATTGGCTTGGCAGCGCCGCGCCAGCCGGGAGGAGCTGGCGCGAGCGGTGCAGGCGGCGTTGGCCAGCGCGGGGGTGATCATCCTCATCACGGCCGCCGGCGGAGCTTTTGGCCGGACCTTGCAGCAAACCGGCATCGGCGGCCGCATCGAGGAATTGTCGAGCGCTTATCAAATTGGTCTCATTCCGTTGGCATTCCTGGTGACGATGCTGATTCGCACGGCCCAGGGATCGGCCACGGTGGCCATGATCACCGCCGTCGGCGTCGTCGCGGGCATGAGCAGTTTGGGACAATTGAGCTTCAATCCGGTCTATATCGCCCTGGCCATCGGTTGCGGCTCCAAGCCGATCTCCTGGATGAACGATAGCGGCTTCTGGGTCATCTGCAAGATGAGCGGCATGACCGAAACCGAGACGCTGAAAACCATCACGCCCATGCTGGCCATCATGGGAGTGGTCGGCTTGGTGGTCGTGATGATCGGGGCGGCGTTGTTCCCGCTGGTGTGAGTGTCAGCTCGGTCCGACCAACTTCTTGGAAGCCATCCGCTGGGTTCGGAGGATACTCCTGCAGGAGAAATTACCATGAATACCATGGCCCACGATGAACTGATCGAATCGCTGGCGGAACTTCGCCGAGCTTTGCCATCCATGCGGCTGGGACAATTGATCGCCAACATGGCGCCGGTAGCGCGGGGAGCGGTGCCGGGCGCGATAGGGGAGGCAGAGGACGACGAACTGTTGGCCGCCATCCGCTGGCAGTTGGAACAACTGGCCTCGCGCGCTGGGGCCAAAGACGCTGAAGCGGGGGCTGGGACGAACGGCAACAGCAGGTAGTGCTTGCAGGAGTCAATGTTCCATCAGTCGTCACATCGCCAACGGCGGAGAGGCGCGGAAGGTCAAAGTTTCAGACTAAACTCACTGTGGAGGTAGGAACATCATGACGCGCATCGTGAGCATGGGCCGCTGGTTTACTGCCATGATGATGGCACTATCCGTCGGCCTGGGGTTGGTGTTCGCCGATCCCAGCCAAGCCGCGGAGCCGCCGCCCGCCAAGCCGAACGTCCTGTTTATCGCCGTCGATGATTTGAACGATTGGATCGGTGCTTTGAATGGCTATCCCGGTGTCAAGACGCCGAACCTGGACCGGCTGGCGAAACGCGGCCAGGTGTTCACGCGGGCTTACTGCGCCGCGCCGGCGTGCAATCCATCGCGTGTTGCCTTGTTGTGCGGCTTGCGGCCCTCGACGACCGGCGTGTATCTCAATAGTCAACCGTGGCGGCCGGTGCTGCCGAAAACGGTGACGCTGCCACAACATTTCATGGCCCACGATTATCATGTGGTCGGCGGCGGCAAAATTTATCATGGCGGCTTCCCCGACCCGGCTTCCTGGCACAATTATTTCAAGCAGCAAGCCGACCCCCTGCCGAGCCAGCGGCCCGTCAACGGCATCCCCGACACCGCCCATTTCGATTGGGGGCCGCTGGATGTCAGCGACGAGGACATGAACGATTACAAAGTCGCGCAGTGGGCCGCCAATTATTTGAAAAAGAAACAACAGGATAAGCCGTTCTTCCTCGCCGTCGGATTGTATCGTCCGCATCTGCCGTGGTATGTGCCGAAGAAGTATTTCGACATGTATCCGCTAGATCAGGTCAAGTTGCCCAAGGTGCTGGAAAACGATCTTGACGATATTCCCCCTATCGGCCGGCGCATGGCTCGACCGGAAGGGGACCATAAGAAAGTCGTCGAATCCAATAATTGGGAAAAAGCGGTGCAAGGTTATTTGGCCAGTATTACCTTCAGCGATGTCTGTCTAGGCATGGTCCTGGATGCGTTGGACAACAGCCCCCACGCTGACAATACCATCATCGTCTTGTGGGGGGATCACGGCTGGCATCTGGGGCAGAAACAACACTGGCGCAAGTTTGCCTTGTGGGAGGAGGCGACGCGGGTGCCGTTGATGATGGTGGTGCCGGGCATGACCAAGCCGGGTGCCCGCTGCGAACGCACCGTCAATTTGCTGGACATTTACCCCACGCTCATCGAGCTGTGCGGCCTTTCCGCCAAGCCAGAGTTGGAAGGAACCAGCATCGTGCCGCTGCTGAACGATCCGAAAGCGACATGGGATCGCCCTTCCGTCTGCACGCATGGCCGAAACAATCATGCCGTGCGCTCGGAGCGTTGGCGCTACATCCGCTACAGCGACGGCACGGAGGAGCTATACGATCACGACAACGACCCGCTGGAGTGGCACAATCTCGCCGCCAAGCCCGAATACGCCAGCGTGAAGAAGCAACTGGCGGCGGCGCTGCCCCAGCAGAACGTGCCCGACGCGCCGAGTCAGAATCCGAAGAAGTAACGTGCGTTCGTGGATTCAGCGGTTCGCGCTGAAGCGTCCATAGTAAGCGCGAACCGATGCTTCCGTAACCATCCACCCATGCCAGCGAGTGAATCCTCATGCTGCGACATCTTTTTATTTGCATCCTACTGTCACTAACCACGGCTCCGTTGTGGGGGGCCGACGCGCCGCGCCGACCGAATATCATCGTGCTGATGACCGATGATCAGCGTTGGGACTGCCTGGGCTGCATGGGGCATCCCCATCTGAAGACGCCACACATCGACCGCCTGGCGCGCGGGGGGGTCACGTTCGACAATGCCTTCGTCACCACGGCGATTTGCTGCGTGTCACGGGCCAATTTCTACACGGGGATGTATTCCGGCCGTCACGGCGTTGGTGATTTCAGCACGCCGTTCACTCCCGAAATTTTGGCCCAGACCTTCCCGGCCGTGCTCAAGAAAGCGGGCTATCGCACTGGCTGTTTGGGCAAGTGGGGCATCGGCGGTCCCGCGCCGGTGGAGGTGTTCGACACCTACCAGGCCACCGGCGGCCAGGGGACCTTCTTCGAGGCAGTCGATGGCGAGAAGGTGCATAACTCCGAAGTGCTGGCCCGCCGCACCGAGGCTTTCCTCCGCGCCGGCAAACCGGACCAGCCCTTTTGCCTGCTGGTGCTGTACAAGTCGCCGCACGACCCCTTTCTGCCCGATCCGGTCGATGGGGATTTGTTCCGGGATGTCACCTTCCCGATACCCAAGACCTACAACGATGACCATTTCAAGGCACTGCCCGATTTCATTCGCGCTTCCGAAGGCCGGTCGCGCCTGATGAAACGGCATCCAACGCCGGCCGCTTATCAAGAATTCGTTCGGCAATACCTGCGCTGCCTGGCGGGGGTGGATCGTTCCGTCGGCAAGATCATGGCGGTGCTCGATGAATTGAAGCTGACCGATGACACCGTGGTCGTGTTCACCTCCGATCACGGATTTTTCTTGGGGGAACATGGTCTGTCCGGCAAATGGCTGATGCACGAGGAATCGATCCGCATTCCGTTCATCGTCCACTACCCGCGCCTACCGCAGAAGATGCACGGCCAACGGCTGGATCAAGTGACGCTGAGTATTGACTTGGCCCCGACGGTGCTCGATTACGCGGGCGCGGCCATTCCCAAGCAAACCGATGGTGTCAGCCTGAAGCCGCTGCTCGAGGGCCAGCCCGTCGAATGGCGCGAGCATTTCTTCTATGAGCACCACTTCCACTATGGCGGCCGGATTCCACGCAGCGAGGGAATCCGCGACACGACTTGGAAATACATCAAGTATTTCGACGTCGATCCGCCGTATGAGGAACTTTACAACTTGGTGAACGACCCGCTGGAGGAAAAAAACCTGGCCCAAGACCCCAAGCACGAAAAGCTGCTAAGCGTGGCCCGAACGATCTACAACCTGGAACGCAAGCAGTACCCGCCGTCCGCGCTGCCGAAACCCGCGGTCCAGAAGCCATAGCCTTCACGCCAAAACCATCCCAACCGGCGAGCGGCAGGCCAGGCGGCTCCCGTTCGCCGGTTGGCGCCTGAGTATGTTTTGGCGTCGGTGGAACCCCGTATTGCGTCATCCAACGGAATGCTCACGCATCGACATGAGGAAACAGCGAGAATTCATGGGAGGACTTGCTCGACTGGGCGGACAGTATAGAATGGGGATGAAGAATGTTGGTTATGCGACACCAGCCCTTGAAGGCGTAGCTCAGTCGGTAGAGCAACGGACTTTTAATCCGTGGGTCCAGGGTTCGAGTCCCTGCGCCTTCATTGAAACATAGCTTCAAACCTGGGGGATGCCGTTCAACTTGTGCGGTTTTTCGTGACTTTTACCTACCATGCTCAGGGCTCAGACCGGGGGTAGCGCATGGACGCTTTACCCCGACACCAGGCAAGCAGATGACACTATCATAGGCACGATTGCCAGAGAAGCCAGCCGCCGATACTTCACCGGGGTAATGCCCCATGACGGTATTTGAGCCATCCCCTGCCGCATCTGTCAGCCATTAGACTTCGAGAACTTGGCCTTGATTCAAGGAACCACGACCATGAGAACCATGACGTTGGCGCTCGGCTGTCTGGCAATGACGGTCTTGACAATGACTGCTCAAGCGGCGGAGGTGGACCAGGGAGACAAACCAGTGGAAACCAGGGTTTTTGAGATGCGGACCTATTACGCCGCCCCCGGCAAGATGGAGGCGCTGCACGCGCGGTTTCGCAATCATACTTGCAAGCTGTTGGAGAAACACGGCATGACTCTGGTTGGCTTCTGGGCGCCGACCGACGCCCAGCAAGCCGAACAAAAGATGGTGTACATCGTGGCGTTTCCCAGCCGAGCGGCCGCCGAGAAGAGCTGGCAAGCCTTCCGCGCCGACCCCGAATGGCTGGCCGCCAAGGAAGCCTCGGAAAAGAACGGCGTGTTGGTCCAGAAGGTGGAATCGATTTATCTGAATCCCACCGACTATTCGCCGATCAAATGACTAAAATCCGCCGCTTCGATCAGCGCCGCTTGGCGGCGTCGCTGATCCGTTCCGGGGCCAGGCGTTGCTGGGCTTGCAGGCAAACGCGCGCGGCGACGGCCACCTTGAGCAAGTGAATCCCGCCCCGGAACACAATGAAGCCGATGAACACCAACGGCCCCGAATCCAGCAAGCGCGGCGGGCGCTCCGCCACCAATAACAGGTAACACTGAAAGAAGATCAGCAATCCCAGCGTCACCAGCAGCCAGCCGGCGATTTCGCGCGCCCAGAATCTCATGCTTGTTCCTTTCGCCAAAGCTTAACCCGCCGCCAGGCCAGCCAGCGCGTGAGCACGCGCTGCTCGCCACGGGTTTCTTGCCAGAGGATGTCTTGCAAATAGAGCGCGGCTTGCGCGGCGGTCTGTTGCCGCCAGCGCAGCTGGCGCATCAAGGTCACGATCACCAAGCCGCCCACGGCAACCACCCACGCCAGCAGCAACACGCGCCACACCGACGGGGACATGTGGAAGGTGCTATCCCGATCCGGCAACACAATCCAGACTAACTGGGCCAGCACGAGGAGGATCGGCAACAACAGTACCGTTTGCATCATTTCGGAACGAGTGATTTCGCGCCGGGAACGATACATGGCTGTCTGGCGCGTGGCACGGGCGGTGGTCCCATCAGTGGATGCCAGATACGGCGGACGCGGCAGCATCTGCCGGGTCAAGCCGATCAAGCGATAATGGGCGATCATGTAAACCAGCACGGCCCCGGTCAAAATCAGATCGAACAGTGTCGGGGAAGCGGAACGCCAGTCGTAATAGCGGCGGGCGAAAAGGGGATCGAGATACACGGCAAAGATGGTGGTCAAGAAGAATAGCGATCCCAACTGCCAATGGAACAGCAACGCGGCGCCGCCGACCACCAGGCACAGCAGCCAGAGCGGCAAGCCCGGCGCTCGCTGCGCCAACACCAGCGCGATCATGGCGTAAGCCACCCAACCCAACAGCGCGTAATCACGGCTGGCGGCGGAACTCATCGTCTTTTCTCCAACAAGCGCAAATCGTCCATTCGTTTGAGAATCACGGCAACCGGTTCCTGTTCGAGAGCGCAAAGCACCGGCACCCCCAGAGCCGCGAACGACCGGCGCGACTGCTGGTAAGCGCGGTGCCAGCGCTCCATCACAACGCGGTCGAGCAGCAGCGCCACGCTATCAGCGCGGGCTGGCGGCGGCACGGCGGCGCCCGGCAGCGGCATTCCCGGCGGCCACGGGCAGATAACCAATACCCGATGATGACGTGCCAAAGCCAGTTGAACCGCGCGCAGCAGCGGTCCCAGCTGCTCGGACAATTCCAAGACATCGGCGCATAAGACGAACAACTCGTTGTCGTGTCCTTTGTGGACCGCGCGCAGCAACGCCCGCGCCAGCACGTCGATCTTAGCGGGGGCGGCGAACTGGTAGCGCCCTTGCGGATCATACAAGGGAAGCCGATACGGCACCTGATGTTCCGCCAAGAAGCGTTGGGCGTGGCGAACGAACCGCTCATCGTCTTCGAGAAGGAGGCTCAGTCCCCCCGGCGCCAGGCCGTCACGCACCGACAGCAACGCGGCCAAGCGCTTGCGCCAACGCGCGCCGCGCCGGCGACCGTTGAACTCTGCCCCCATAGCCAACATCCAACCCACCACCACCGAGGTCAACATGATGAAATACAACAACAACCACCACAACCCCCGACGCGGTGAATCGACCAATAGGAAAACCGCGGGCACGACCACGGCAGTCAAGCCGGCCGCAGCGATGAGCACCCACAAGGGGGACCGATAGAACCAGTCCCGCCAGGTCGGCCAACGAAGCGTCGCGGGCGTCTGCGGGAACACCCACGGCAGCCAGAGCGGAAAATGGTTTCGTTCCGCGTCGAGCATATCGGGATACAGCTCATCCGCCACGCCATAAGCCAGCGGCAGCACTTCCTCGACCTCGACCGTCCCTGTCGCGGGGGCTTGGTTGGCCGCGTCGGTCAGCACCTGGAGTAGCCGGATTAGGTGTTGTCGCGTCCGCGCCGGAGCCAAGTAGGTGGTATCTTCGTCATCAAACAGACACAATCCGACCAAGTCCCGATTGCCGATGGCTGCTTGACTGACCGCCGCCGTGATTTCGATGAGGCGAGCAAGAGCGTTGCGTCCCGCCGGTCCTAGCCGCGTGGATGGCGACGTATCCAGAAACACGGTGCAGCGCACTGGCACTTCGCTTTCATATTCGCGGGTGATCAGGCGATCGCGCCGGGCTGACGCGCGCCAGGCGATGAGCTTGGGTGGATCGCCGGGCAGGTAATCGCGCAGGTCGAGCAGTTCGCTCCCGGAACCGGGGCGGCGATGGCGATGTACGCCCGGCGGCGGCAACAGGTTGTGACGCTTGCCGCTGGGAGCATGACCGCCCGTATCGACCAACGGCGGCAGCACGCGGATGACGACCGGCTGGCGCAAAAAGACGCGGTGATAGAAAAATCCTTGCCAATCGCTGACATGCGCCGCCACTCCTTCAAAACGCAATCGGCCCACGTGGGGACAGTGCAAGCGATATTCGATGGTCATGCCAACGCGGCGCGCCAACGGCCCCTCGCCATGCGCGTCCCCCTCGAACCGTTCGCTGCCCAATGGCTGCCAATCACTGAGCAGCGCCCAGGACACGTCAAGCCAACCCGACCACTGACAACGCACTCGGACAGTAACCGCTTGCCCCGCCCACAAGGCCGTCACGCGCCCCCGTTCGTCGCGCAGCTCGCGGCACACGCTCAGCTTGCTGGCAAGAGCGTGGGTTTGCCACGCGAAACGCAGCCACTCTTGGGCGAACCACAAGAACAACGTCAGGGTCAGCAGGGTGAGCGCGGGATGGCCGAACGGCGGGGTCAGCAGGGCCACGACCAGCAAGAACGACACAATCAGCAAAAACCACCAACCCCGCGTCGTGAGCATGATGGAGGAATTCTCGTTTCCGCAAGTCAATCACTGTGGATAAGCCCGATCAGCCCCGCAAGGGGCGCCAGTTGCGCGGCCATTACTTGCCTGTGGCTCGCTCGCTCAACTCGGCACCCATCACGTCGTCAGCACCGGCACCGCTTCTAGCACTTCGCGCACGATGTCAGCGATGCGTTTGCCTTCGATTTCCGCTTCGGGACGAATGATCAAGCGATGCCCCAGCACGGCCAGCGTCAAAGCCTGCACATCTTCATGGGTCATGTAATGTCGGCCATCGAGAAACGCCCGCGCCCGCGCGCAGCGCAGCAGGCACAGCGCGGCGCGCGGGCTGGCCCCCAAGGCGATGTCCGGGTGTTCGCGCGTCGCCTCCGCGACGGCGACGATGTAGTGCAACAACTCCTCGCTGGCATGAACCTGGGTGGCATGCCGCTGTAAATCGAGAATCTCATCCGACGTGAACAGCTGCTCCACCTCCCAGACCGGGTGACTGTGAACCTTGAGCATCTCGACTTCCGCCGCGTGATCGGGATAGCTCATCTCGATGCGTACCAAAAAACGGTCGAGCTGGGCCTCCGGCAAGCGATACACGCCCTCTTGTTCGACGGGATTCTGCGTGGCCAGCACCAGGAACGGCACTGGCAAGGGAAGCGTGGCGCCATCAATCGTCACCTGATTTTCCTGCATCGCTTCGAGCAGGGCGGATTGCGTCTTGGCTGGGGCGCGATTGATTTCGTCGGCCAACAGAACCTGACAGAAGATCGGCCCTTTGCGCAGCACGAAGTCATTGCTCTTGCGATCAAAAATCGACGTTCCCGTGACATCTGAAGGGAGCAAGTCCGGCGTGAACTGCACGCGCTGGTAATCGATGCCCATGACGCGGGCGAAGGTCTTCGATAGGGTCGTCTTGGCGATGCCGGGGACCCCTTCCAGCAAGACATGACCGTTCGCCAACAAGGCGATGAGAAATTGCTCGATCACCGGCTCCATGCCCACGACCACGCGACCGATCTCGGCCAAGGTGCGATCGCGCAGCTCGCGCAACCGCCCCGCCCACTGCCGCAACAGCACGCCGTCATGTTCCGTGTCAATCGGTCGATTCATGCCTGATCTCGATGAGAAAGAGTTTGGTCCTCGTCCCAACGCAAGGTCCCCGCCGCCAGAGCCGATTGCAGCCCGCGCACGCGCCGCGCCAGGCGGGCAAAGGCGCGCGGTGAAATCGGCTGAGGTTGGTCATCCCAGGCCAAGCGCCACAGTCGCGCCACCAGCCGCCGCCGCCGCCAGCGCTGCCACCAGTTGCCCCGCGTGGTCACGCGCGGCGGCTGGTCGGGGGGAGCGGGGGGGGCTTGCGTGAAACAGTGCCGGGCCAGGTCGCGGGCGGCTTCCCAGAGATTCCCCCTGCTCAGCAATTCTTGCTGCCGCTGGCGCACGAACGCGGCGCTGGGGCTGGCTTGGGCCAGATGCACCGCCAAGGGGGGAAGCTGCTTCTCCGGGTGAAACCGCCCCCGCAGCACGCGAACCAGTCCATAAATGACCAGCACCAGCGTCGCCAACACGAATAGATTGCGAAGCCAACGGTTGATCTGGCGCGGCGTGGCGTTCTCGAACAACATGCGATGAAACACATCCCGTTCTTGCAGGGTGTTCAACAAGTGATTCCCCAGCTCATTGAGCGGCGGCAACGGGGGCGTCGGCGGCAACGGCATGTCTTCCAGAAGCATGTCGAAGTCCGTGACGATCCGGCCTTCCTCGATGAACAAGACCTGGCTCCGACGCCCCGCCGCCAGCCATTGCAGACAATTATAGGCCAAATCGAAGTTGTCGTTGTCGTCTTGCAGCAGCATCTCGTTGATGAACACGCTATGGTCGGCGAGTTGCACGATCCGTCCCGGGTTGCGTTCGGCCGCCACCGCGAACAGCGGGCGTGGATTCTCCCCCAGCGGCGGCAGATCCGCCAGCCGCTCCCATCGCGAGCGCGGCGAGACGATAGGGACCAAGTAATTCGGACGATTCGTGGCGACTGCGTCTAACCCGCGAAAAATCGGGCACGGCGTCCCCGCGCGGGGTAGCACCTTGGGACAATTACCGGACTGTCGATATAACATCCTCTCCGGGTCCCATGTTTGTCCGCTTACTCGGATTCCCCCCCATCGGGGATACGTTCCAACCACTGGCAATCCCAGTGAATTGGGGGGATACGGCTCCCCCGGATGGTCCGAGGCCAGCAATAAGGCGCCCCCTTGGGAAACGATTTGCTCGATGTCCTGCCAAGTAAGCGGCAAGACGCGCCGTTCGCCAAAAATGATAACGATGGTTTGAGCCGGAGCACGCAGCGCCTGTTCCTTGCGGTCCAACGCTTCCAACTTCATCTCACGCAACATCGCGCGGAAGACATGGGTGCCATCATCGACCTCTGGGCGCGCGACTTGGGCGCTGAGCCACGCGCAGCCTGGACCCACGAGCCACAGGGCCAGTATTCCCGACAGCGAGAGTAAGCGCGACCCCGCAGCGCGGCTCATGGGCCAGTCACCTCCGTCAGTAAACAGACGTGTCGGCGTGCCTGCCGGAGTTGCTCGTCGGATAGCTCATCCTCATCGGGAGCGTAACGGGCTTGTTCGTACAGCTCGGCCAGCTCCTGGGCCGCTTGGCGTTGGCTCGCTGCCGTTCCGGCCAGCTGGGCGGCGATTTGCCGATGGTTCCAGGTTCGCACGATCAAGCCGCACCGCGCCAACGACAGGTACTCAAAGGCACGCACCACGTCGGTGCGCGAGGCCAGCTCCGCCGGCGCCACCGGCCAGAAACCGAGGGGGGCGTTGGCGCGTGTCCGTCGGGGAAAATAGCCGCTCAGCTTCCAAACGATCACCGCCACCGGCAGCAGGAGCACCAACCACCACAACCCGCCCCAACCGCCCGCATCGCCGCCTGAGTCCCAGGAAGATGGCTCCGGCGACATCGGCGCGGCATTGGCGGTCAAGTTGGTGTCCCCCACCCCGGCATCCCAGGAGAAACGCGGCAGCTTCCAGTTCCGTGTCACGGAACGGCTGGCTTGCCACCATTCGTTCGCTTCCCGCGCGTAACCATTCAAACGCGCCATCTGCTCGTCGAATCCTTCCCCCTTCGGCTGCCAACGGGATACCGCGCGCAGCAAGTCGCGCGCGATTTCGCGCATCAAAGGGGAATCTTTCCACGGTCCGCCCAGCTCCTCGATGCGCTGGGACAGTTCTTGCATCTGCTGGGCGTTCTGGGTGTTGACGTCGGTTCCCAGCCCGGAGGCATCATTCGGGGGCAAAGACTTCGGCGGCGTCGGCAGGGTGGAGGATGGCGTCGGCGGGGTGGGGGGTAGTAGGTCCCCCATCTCTGGCAAGGAGCGGCTGACCTCTTGCAATCGGCGCAACGTCTCCGCATCCAGACGCAGTGCATATGGATTATCCTGATGTTGGCGCAACATCTGGGAGATGAATTTCCGCACTAACGGATCACTCAGATCGATTTGCTCTTGCCGGTTCTTCAGATCGGTAGGGACGATGCGGAGTTGGTGCAGCAAATCCTTGACGCCGTTGCGGTCGGCGTCGTCGAGCAAGTCGCCGAGCAGCCGCTCTGTTTCCTTTTGCCGCGCTTGACGCAATCGTTCACTCAGGAGGTCATCAAATTGACTCTTAGATGTCTTCACAGGGGCGCCGGGGCGCGCGGGAACCGGACCATGCGAGGGATTACGGCCCTCCACCGCCGCTGCCAGCAGCAACCCGCCACCGACTACCCCTAGCCAAGTCATCATGGATCGCATCATGGAGAATTGTCTCACTTTGTTCAACTTGCCATCCCTTCCCAATTATGATGACCAGTCTCCATTGTCGCAACACCGGAAGCAGAGACAATCCGATTGAAACCGTGCACAATGATCAACTTGGGAACCACGAACCGCGCGCATCATTCTTGATTCGCTTGTCATTCACCTTATAATAATTAGTGCCCTAATCATTCATTAGCTAATTATTCGAGGTCGAAGCAGAATGCTCGAATACGATTTCGAGAAAAGTATAGGTTACTGGATCGTGATGACGTCGAACTTGTGGGAACGGGCGTTGAACGATGAGCTGACGCCCTTAGGAATCACCTATCGCCAGTGGCAAGTGCTCGGTTGGCTGGCCCTGGACGGGGATTTGACCCAGGCACAATTGGCCGAGCGCATGCGCGTCGAGGCGCCTACCTTGGTCGGCATTCTCGACCGCATGGAACGGGACGGTTGGATCGCCCGGCATCCATCGGCCACTGATCGGCGCAAGAAGCTCATACGCCCCACTCCGCAAGTCCAACCGATTTGGTCCGAGATCGTGGCGGCGGCTCATCGGGTGCGGGCGCGGGCCATCGAAGGGATCGATCCCGCCCAACTGCGGACGGTCCAGCACGTTTTGGCCACCATTCAAGCCAACCTCCGCGTCCACCAACTGGTCGAGGAGACCGTGACATGATGAAGAACATTGGGTGTGGCGTGGCGCTGATCAGTCTAGCGCTACCGGCAGTGGGTTTGGCTCAGTTTGGTCCTGCGCCTGTCATAGTCACTCCCATCGTCGAGCGCGAAGTGGCTGCCGGGCAAACATTCGTCGGCACGGTGCGGCCCAAGCGCGTCAGCACGGTGGGGAGCGCCGTCAATGGGCGGGTCGAGGAATTTCTGGTCAACGAGGGAGATCGCGTCCGGCGGGGCCAGCCGCTGGCCAAGCTGCGGACCAAGATCATCGAGGCGGAGTTGGGCTACGCCAAAGGAGAGCTGGAGACGCGCAAGGCCGAGCTGCTCGAATTGGAGAACGGCTCTCGCCCGGAAGAGATCGACCAAGCCCGGGCCAAGCTGGCGCGGGCCACCGCCATGCGCACCTATCGCAAGGCGGTGCAACAGCGCACGGCCCAGCTGGTCGGCCGCGGCGTCAGCCAAGAAGACCTGGAACAGGCTATCGCCATGGCCCAGCAGGCGGAAGCCGAGCAAGAGGAGGCCCAAGCGGCCTTGAAGTTGCTCGAATTGGGACCGCGCGCAGAAGTGATCGCCCGCGCTCGTGCTCGGGTCGCGGCCCAAGAAGCCGAAGTGCAGCGCATCGAGGAACAACTCGACCGGCATACGGTGTATGCTCCCTTTGATGGCTATATCGTGGCCGAGCACACGGAAATCGGCCATTGGTTGATGCAAGGCGCTCCGGTCGTCGAAATCATGGAGCTGGACGAAGTCGATGTCGAAGTAGCTGTGCTGGAAGATTACATCCGCTATCTCCAAATCGGCGGGGCGGCGCGAGTCGAAGTCGGCGCGCTGCCCGATCAGGTCTTCACGGGCCGGATCGCCTTGATTGTTCCCTCGGCGAATCTCCGCGCGCGCACCTTCCCCGTCAAGGTGCGCGTTGCCAACGAAACCAGCCACGATGTAGCGCTGCTCAAGGCGGGGATGTTCGCCCGTGTCACCTTGCCGGTTGGCAGAAAGGAACCGGCCCTGTTGGTTCCCAAGGACGCCCTGGTCCTGGGTGGGCCGACGCCGCTGGTGTACGTGGTGGACGCGGACTCCAGCGACCCCACGATGGGGAAGGCCCGTCCCGTGCCGGTGCAACTGGGGGTCGCGGACGGGAGCTGGATCCAGGTCAAGGGGGAGCTACAAGCGGGACAGGTAGTTGTCTCCGAAGGTAATGAACGCCTGCGACCCGCACAGGACGTGCGCATCGTCAAAGCAGTAGCGGGGAAATAAGGCATTGTCCCCCTCTGGGGCTTTGGGAACAGACTATGAATTCCTAGAGATTCATCGGTTCGCGCCCGCGCGAAGTGATGAATCGAGATAATGTCACTATGCTGCTTATCGAAGCCTTTGTTCGCAATCCGGTGAAAGTGACGGTCGGCGTGCTGCTAGTCGCGCTGTTTGGTGGCATCGCGCTGTGGCGCATGCCGATGCAGCTGACGCCGGAAGTGCAGATTCCCACCTTCACCGTCGAGACGCGCTGGCCAGGGGCCAGCCCGCACGAAGTGGAGCGCGAGATCGTCCAGGAACAGGAAAAGCAGCTGAAGGCCGTCGAAGGCGTCACCAAGATGACCTCGGAGTCGATGGATTCCTTGGGCCGGATCACGCTGGAATTTCCCGTCGGCACCGACATGGCCGAGGCGCTCCTGAAAGTCAACACACGCTTGCAACAGGTGCGCCAATATCCCGAGGATGCCGACGAACCAATCATCAAGACCTCAAACACATCGGATCGTCCGATTGCCTGGTTCATCCTGGGTCCGCGCCTGCCCACGCACGAGGACATCCGCGCTTTTCAGCAACGGCATCCCGACTTGGCCGACCCGCTCGAACCTGTGCTTCACGCACCCAGCGACGGCATCGCGCTGTACTGGCTGCGGCAGTTAGCCAAACAACATCCCGAGGCGAAGCAACTGCTGCCGCCCGATGTGGACGTGACCAAGCTCAAGAAATTCGCCGAGGATGTGATCGAGGCCCGGTTCGAGCGCGTCGAGGGGGTGTCCGATTCGACGGTGATGGGGGGCCGCGAAGAGGAGATGCAGGTCGTCGTCGATCCGCAGCGTCTGGCCGCCCGCAACCTGACCATCGGCGACGTGCGGCAGGCTTTGCGTGGACAAAACAAAGACACATCCGCCGGCGATTTCTGGGAGAGCAAGCGCCGTTACTCCGTGCGGACCTTGGGACAATATCGCAGCCCGGAGGACATCGGCAACACCATCCTCGCGCTGGACGACGGCGTGCCAGTTTATGTCCGCGACGTGGCCGAAGTCCAGCTCGGCTACAAAAAGCCCGACGGCCTGGTGCATCGCTTCGGCGACGAGATGATCGCCATCAACGCCTTGCGCGAAACGGGGGCCAACGTCCTCGACGTCATGGACGGACTGCGGAAAGCCAAGGACGAGCTGAACGCCGGCATCCTGAAGCAGCGCGGCTTGCAACTGACCCATGTGTACGACGAGACCGAGTATATTTACTCGGCGGTGGGGTTGGTCGAGGATAACATTCTCATCGGCGGCTTGCTGACGGTGGCGGTGTTGTTGCTCTTTCTGCGCAGCGGTCGCTCCACGTTGGTCATCGGCTTGGCGATTCCCACCAGCATCATCGGCAGCTTCTTGATGCTGCACATCATGGGGCGGTCATTGAATGTCATCAGCTTGGCGGGGCTGGCGTTCGCCGTGGGGATGTTAGTCGATAATGCCGTGGTGGTGCTGGAGAACATCTATCGCCATTATCAGCAAGGGGAAAAACCGTTCCCGGCGGCGGTGCGCGGCACGCATGAAGTCTGGGCGGCGGTGCTGGCTTCGACGCTGACCACCTTGGCCGTGTTCATCCCGGTGCTGTTCGTGCAGGAAGAAGCGGGGCAGCTGTTCCGCGACATCGCCTTGGCCATCAGTTGCGGCATATCATTGTCTCTGATTGTGTCGATTACCGTCATTCCGATGGCCACCGCCCGCCTGCTGCGCGCGGGGGACGCGAACGGGGACGCCGCGGCGCACGCCAGCCACCCGGAGCACAACGGCGTACTCTCCCAGCGCTGGCCTCCGGCGCCCGCCGCGCCTCGTTCCTGGTGGGCCTGGCCACGCGACGGCGTGCGTTTCCTCCTGCTGCGGCCTCTGGATTTCTTGGGGAGCGGCTTGATTCGGCTCATCGTGGGCATCAATGCTTTCCTCCAGCGCGGCGTGTGGCGGCGGCTGGGGGCTGTGCTCGGCTTCCTGGGAGCGGCGCTGCTGTTGAGTTACTGGATGATGCCCAAGGTCGAATATCTCCCTGTGGGCAATCGCAATTTGGTGTTTGGCATCATCCTGCCGCCGTCGGGCTACAACCTCGACCATCTGGCGGGGATCGCCGCCCAAATCGAAGCAGACATGAAACCGTATTGGGACCTTGACCCGCGTAGTCCCCAAGCCGCCCTCTTGCCTTATCCACCGGTTGGCGATTATTTCTTCGTGGTGCGCGATCGGCAGGTGTTCATGGGCTTGCGTTCCGCCGACCCGATGCGCGTGGCCGAGCTGATCCCCCTGGTGCAGCAAGTCGCTGGCAAGATACCCGGCACCTTCGTCGTCGCCAAGCAGTCCAGCCTCTTTGAACAAGGCTTGTCGGCGGGGCGCACGGTCGATGTCGAGATTACCGGCCCCGATCTGGAAAAACTGGTCGTTCTGGGGGGGCGCATCATGGGACAAGTGCGTGACATCATCCCCGGCGCCCAAGCCATCCCACAGCCGAGCTTGGACCTGTCCAGCCCAGAAGTGCATGTGGTTCCCAAGCGCGAACAGGCCGCCGACCTGGGGATCAGCGCCGCCGACCTGGGCTACAGCGTCGATGCCTTGGTGGATGGGGCCTACGCTGGGGATTACTTCGTCGGCGGCGATAAAATCGACCTCCGCATCATCGGCCAAGAAACCTTCGCCCAGCAGACACAAGACCTGGACGCGCTGCCCATCGCCACGCGCCACGGCGGCCCACAGCCGGTGCCGCTGAAAGCCTTGGCCGACATCCACATTCGCAGCGGCCCCGAGCAGATCAACCATCGAGAGAGACAACGGGCGATCACCATTCAGGTGTCCCCACCGCTGGATGTCCCCTTGGAAGAAGCGATGGACCGCCTCCAACAACAAATCGTTCAGCCGCTTATCGCTAGTGGCGAGCTGGAAGGGGGCCTCTATCAAATCAACTTGGCCGGCACGGCGGACAAACTGCGCTCCACCTGGAAAGCGTTGCAGTTCAATTTCCTGCTGGCTTTGCTGATCACCTATCTGCTCATGGCCGCCTTGTTCGAGTCGTGGTTGTATCCCTTCGTGATCATCGTCAGCGTGCCGCTGGGGGCGCTGGGGGGCTTCGCGGGTTTATGGCTGCTCAATTTCTTCGTCTTGCAGTCCCTGGACGTGCTCACCATGTTGGGGTTCGTCATCCTGATCGGCACGGTGGTGAACAATCCCATTCTGATCGTGCAGCAATCGCTCGTCCACCTGCGAAACGAAGGGATGCCGATGCGCCAGGCCATCTTGGAAAGCGTGCGCAACCGCATCCGGCCCATTTTCATGACCACGCTGACGACCCTGTTCGCCTTGCTGCCACTGGTGCTGTTTCCCGGCGCCGGCAGCGAGCTATATCGCGGCTTGGGGGCCGTCTTGCTGGGGGGGTTGCTCGTTTCCACCGTGGTCACGCTCGTCGTCGTGCCGAGCTTGTTCAGCTTGACGATGGAGGCCAAGGAAGGGTTGCTGCGCTGGATCGGCTGGCAGCCAAGGGGAGAAGAATCCATGGAAAAAGACGTGGCTCGTGCGGCAGCTCATCAGAGTCCGAAAGAAACTCCCGCCAACGAAGAACTTTTGGGATCGGCCAAACCATTTCCGCCTTCTCCGCAACGGTTCGCGGCGGAGGAGCGTCCGTTTTAAGCGACGGCGGACTTGATTTATCGTTTCCCGCAAACTGGTGGGAGTTAGCGCGAAACGATAAATCAGCCGCGCGTTCAGGTTTTCCGAACCCTTCCATTCCCCCCCTCTCACCGCAACGCCGCGATCATGGCATCCGCCATCGCACTGGTGGTCGCCGAGCCGCCCAGGTCGGCGGTCAGCGCTTGCCGTGTGCCGAGCACCTCTTCCACCGCGCCGCGAATGCGCCGGGCGGCGGCGGATTCTCCCTGATCCTCAAGCAAATCCAGGGCCGGCAGCAGCAGTGGCAACGGGTTGGCGCGATTCACGCCAATCATTTGTTGCGTGCCGCCGTGGATACATTCATAGACACGCACGCCGTCGCCGATGTTGATGCCGGCGGTGGCGCTGATGCCGCCGACCACGCCGGCCCCCAAGTCGCTGAGCAAGTCGCCATATAAATTGCCCATCACCAAAACATCGAATTGCTGAGGGCGCGACACCATCTGCATGCAGCAATTGTCCACGATGATTTCCTTGGTTTGCAGCTCGGGAAAATCGCGGGCCACGTCGCGGAACACCTGCAAGAACAAGCCGTCGGCCATTTTGAGAATGTTAGCTTTGTGAACGCAGTGAATAAGCTTTCGCCCAGCATCCCGCGTCCAGGAGAAAGCAAAGCGCAAGAAACGTCGGCTGGCAGCCTCGGTGACGACCTTGATACTTTGCACCACCCCCGGCACGATCTCATGTTCGATGGCGGCGTACAGGTCCTCGGTAATCTCGCGGATGATGAGCAGATCGACCCCCTCGAAGCGCGCTGGCAGCCCGGTGATGTTCCGCAAGGGGCGCACCGTGGCGAACAAGCCGAGCTGGCGGCGAAGCTCGACGTTGTAGTTCCCCTCGTAACTCGGCGGCGCGAGCAGCTTGGTCTTCAAGGCGACTCCATTATGACGCACCGACGCCAGCATGTCGGCGGGCAACGCCTCACCGCCGCGTTCCAACGACGCCTGGCCAGCCAGGTGTTCCTCCCAGTCGATCTCAACCCCCGCCGCCGCCACGATGCGCTGGACCGCCGGCGCCTGATCGAAGCCGATGCCGCCGCCTTGGATGAGTGTGATTTTCATGCGGTTAGTCCCTGCTTTCCGAAGTTTGTTCGAGGACGGCACGCCAGCGGCGCGGCACGCCACGATAGGCGGCTTGGTAGGTCGTCTCCAGAGGGACGTTGATGTACAGGTCCGGTTCCAGGAACAACGGCATGTCGATTAAAGTCCGGCCCACGGCGGTCGGCTCCACGTAGGCCCGCTTGGTCGGCCCGGCGGAGTAGGCGGCCAGCGTCAACGGCTCGGCCGCTGGCAAGGTGAACGGCTCGTCGCTGATTTCCGACCAGATGGCGCCGTGGATGCCGTGGGGATCGCGCCGACCGGCGGGAAACAGATCGATGACTAGCAAATGATAACCGCGATAGAGCGCTTCCACCGCCTTTTCGACGAACGCCCGCAACGCATGGCGAGCACTCTTGTTGCCCGGCGAGACGATTTCCAGCAGGGCGATGATGCGGTCGCCGCTGGCGTGGCGAATCACCAAGGTCCGGCGTTTGAGCACGTAATCATCCATCTCGGCCTCGGCGGTGATGCGCATGCGCGGCGGCGCGACCTGAACCGCTACCCCGCCGTCACCGGATGCCGTCCCAGCGGCACCGTTGGCTTCGGCCATTTGCAAGGTCAACACATCGGGACCGAGCGGCCCGGCGATTTGCTCCGCCTGCGCGTAGTAATCGGGGGGCAGCAAGCCGCCGTTGAGGGCCAATTGTATCTCCGCGATCCAACTGAGATGAAAGGCGTGCCAGGTGCCGGCGGTCACGCGTGTCCAGTCGTGAATAGGCATGGCAATACCTCCACTGAGTTCATTCTAAACCCCGTTGCTCACAGATGGCGGATCAATTCCCGCGTGATCGTTTCCGTCGTGCCGTCGCCGCCGAGGTCGCGCGTCAACCCCTGGCCTGCTTGCAAGGTCTGGCGTACCGCTGCTTCAATGCGCCGGCTGGCGTCGCGCTGGCCGACGTGCTCTAACATCAAAGCGGCGGAGCGTAAGAGCGCGATCGGATTGGCCATGCCCTTACCAGCGATGTCGGGGGCGGTGCCGTGGACTGCCTCGAAGACGGCGTAGCGTTGGCCGATGTTCGCTCCCGGCACCAGCCCCAGTCCCCCTACCAAGCCCGCGCACAGGTCGCTGATCACGTCGCCGAACAAATTTTCCATCACCAGCACCTCAAACCGGCTGGGATCGAGCGCCAACTGCATGCACAGGGCATCGACGGGGATTTCCTCGAATTTCAGAAAAGGGTAATCGTCGGCCACCTCACGGGCAATATGCAAGAACATGCCGTCGCTGAGCCGGAGCACGTCAGCCTTGTGACAAAACGTCACCCGCTGCCGACCCTGATAGCGGGCCAGCTCGAAGGCGAAGCGCACGATCCGTGCCGCCGCCGTCCGCGTGACGATGCGCAATCCTTCGATCACGCCCGGTACGACGACATGTTCCAGTCCCGAATACAGCCCTTCGGTGTTCTCGCGGACCACCACCAGATTGACATTTTGATAGGGGACGTTGACACCCGGCAGCGTCTGCACGGGCCGCACGCTGGCGTAGAGGTCCAGCCCCTGGCGCATGCGCACATTGATAGAGCGGAACCCTTCGCCGATGGGGGTGGCGCACGGCCCTTTCAACGCCACCCGATAGCGGCGAATCAAGTCGAGCGTGGCGGCTGGCAACGGATCACCAAACCGTTGTAGCGCCCCCACGCCGGCGAACGCCTCGATCCAGGTAATATCCGCGCCGGCGGCCCGCACCACACGCTGCATGGCTGCCGTCACTTCCGGACCGATGCCATCGCCAGCGATCATGACAACGGGAGTGGCCACGGGATTATCTCCTTTGTAGCTTGGGACTGCTCGCCTGCGGCTCGCACGCTAAACGGGATTGTCGCCATCCCTTTTGCTATCCTATCAAGCAAATCCGCGATTCAGGAGATTGTCCCATGAAATACATCCTTGTGGCGTGCGTGCTTGCCGGGTTGTTCCCGACGCTGCCGATGCTTGGCCAAGACCAACCTGCCAGCGTGCGCCAGCTGTCCATCGGTGTGGGCCGCACCATTCGCTTGCAGATGTCCCAGAAACAACGCATCCAAAGTGTGTTCAACCATCGGGCTGATGTGGTGCGCGTGCAACCCGTCCCCACGGATCCGACCACGGTGTTGATCACGGGACTAATGCCAGGGATTGCCCGTATCACGCTGGTCGGCGAAGATGGTCAACAAGAAGTGCATGACATCGGCAAACCGTGACCGTTCCGTTTTCTGGATTCAGCGCTTCGCGCAGAGTTAGCGGCCTGAGCGACTCGATGCATTCAAGAACATCTGGGTCCGCGGAAGCAGCGAATTGGGCTTTACTCTATTAGTAAACTAATGTACAATAGACAAGCTGAGAATGATTGCTGTCCTTTCATTGTTCCATTTCACCCCACCCCCCCCTTTGGACGGAGTTATCTACTTATCCGTGGAATAAAATAATCAATTGAATGTGGTAAGGCAGTTCTGCTTTCCCTGGCTCCGACAAGGACGGTGCGGGGATTCAGCGACTCGCGTGGGACTCCGCGTGCGCGAAACGCTGTAGCCCCGCGCCGTGGTCCTCACGCGGGGCCGTGGCCATAGATGTGTTGGATCGGCGTCTTGTGCCCCCAGGTAATTTGCTCTTTGGTCAGGCCGAACACGGCGGCGATTCGATCGCGCTCGGACGGGCTGGGGGTCCAGCGGCCCAGGTAAATCGCCAGGACGCGTTGCTCGTCCAGCTCGGCTCTCTCGGCCAGCTGCTTGTGATCGAGATTCTGTTCGCGGCACAGCTCCTCGACGGATTTCGGGAGTTCCATGACGTCATCCTCCAAGTCTGGCGCGCGGCGTCCGCCCGATGTGTTGAGCGTTCACGTCGGGCTAACGCCGCGCGCCGTTTCCTCATGAAAATAGCGAAACAGCCTCTCAACTGAGCCGATGTTTTTTCAACCGGCTGAGCAACGTACTACGGGGAATCCCCAAGGCGCGGGCGGCTTCGGCTTTGTTGCCGGCGGCGGCGGCCAGGGCGCGGACCAGCTCTTCGCGCTCCCGTTGCCGGCGATCCCCGCTCTGGCTCCGCCGTGGCAGGGGCAGTTGGAATTTCCCCCCGTTTTCCGACGGCAAGACCCGCGCGGCGGCGAGCAATTCCGCCGGCAAGTCCGCCACCGTCACGGTGGCGGCATTGGCGACGACCACCGCTCGTTCGACGACGTTTTCCAACTGCCGGACATTCCCAGGCCAATGATAGCCCCGCAGCACCATCATGGCATCGTCATCGACGTGCGCGACCCCCTTGCCGCTTTTCTGGGCGTAGTGGTGCAGGAAGTGCAACACCAGCTCGGGAATGTCCTCGGACCGGTCCCGTAGCGGTGGCACCTCGATGGAAATGACATTCAAGCGATAATACAGGTCTTCTCGAAAACGACCTTGGTGGATCAGTTCCTCCAAGTTCTGGTGCGTGGCGGCGATGATGCGCACATCGACCCGCACCGGCTCACACGAGCCGACGCGCTCGAAGGTCATTTCCTGCAAGACCCGCAACAGCTTGGTCTGCACGTCTAAGCTGATGTCACCGATTTCATCCAGAAACAAGGTGCCGCCGTTGGCCAGCTCGAACCGGCCCACCTTGTCCCGATGGGCGCCGGTGAAGGCCCCTTTGACGTGGCCGAACAGCTCGCTTTCCAGCAACCCCGGCGACAAGGCGGCGCAATGCACCTTGACGAAAGCGCGGCGCGCGCGCGGGCTGTGGGCGTGCAGCGCCCAGGCCAACATCTCCTTGCCGGTGCCGCTTTCACCACGCAGCAACACCGCCGACGTGCTGGCCGATACCTTCCGTACCAGCTGCAACAATTGCCGCATGACGGGGCTGGAACCCACGATAACATCCGGCGGTATTTGGCTCTCGTCCTCGCTGGAAGGGATCGGCAGACTGGGAAGAGGCGGCGCGCTACCCGTTCGGCCATTTTGTGATTGCCGGAGCAACTGGCTTTGCAAGGCGAAAATGCGGCGCTGCTGTTCGGAGATTTTCTCGACCTTGGTTTGCAATTCCTCGTTGAGCGTTTCGATGGTGTGGTGCCCCTCGGCATTTTCCAGGGCCAAGGCGGTCATCTGGGCCAGGGCGGCGAGCAAGTTGAGATCCTTGAGCGAATAGCCGCCGGTGGCGCGCGGCCCCAGGATCAGCAGCGCCAACAACCGGCCATTGTGTGTCAGTCCATGAGCCAGCTCGCCGCCGAGAAAGCGCAGTTGGGTCCGCGCCGGATCGAGGGGATCACCCGCTCGAATGACCAACGTGCCGCGCCGGAGCAAGGCATCGACGAGCGGACAACCGGCAGCCAGCTCCGCCAGCGGCGGCGCCGGTCCGAGCGCGCCCGCCAGCTGATAGATCGGCGGGTCCCCTTCCGGTAGATACACGGCGCCGCGCGTCACGCCCAGGAGTTCGGCGGCAGCGTGCAGCAAACGCCGGGCCAACGTAGGCGGATCCACCAACTGCGCGATGGCCCGGCTCAGGCGCTGCAAAGTGCGGTCGAGCTGGTTCTTCTCGCGGGAGAAGCGGCGGTCGAGCACCTTGCGCAAGCGGTTGCGCGCCAAGTCCAAAATGAGCATTAGCACCAAGGCGGTGCTGCTCACCCACAGCGCTTGCCCCAACGAGGGGCCAGGGATGACTCGGCTCCCCACGACCAACATGCCGATGAAGACCAGGGCATAGTACACCAAACCGGCGATGAAACTCACCAGGAAGTAAAACATGCTGGAGCCGATGAGCTTATCCAGCTCCATGAGCCGATAGCGCGTGATGCTGATGGTGAACGCGACTGTGAAACAGGCCGAGGCCGCGAACATGGGCCAGGTGGCCGCCCCGCCAACGAAGCCATCCGCCGCCACCGAGACCGCGTAGATCGTGTACGCGACAGGCGCCAAGGGCAACAACGTGCCAATCAAAATCCATTTCACCTGATTGCGTTCTTGCAAATCCCGCGCGATTCGGTAACTGTGCATCAACGCCGCGATGCTGGCCAGATACCACGCCGCCGCCACCCCCAAATAGATGAGAATCGTGTACGCCTGCCGCGCCAAAGTGGCTTCGATAGCCGCCGTGCCGCCAGCGCCGCGCAGCAGCCAACGGACCTGCTCATTGCCGACGGCCAGCGTGACGAGAAAGAGAAGCGGCACACCGTAAACCAGCGCCAACGTCCCACGCGGATGGCGCTCCAAGAAGCGGTTGGGACGCGGGAAAAGTAGGAAAAAGTGCAAGCTCACGGCCGGGAACAACACCGCGCAGATCATGAAGACGTAGGTGAGCAGCGGATCCGTCATGATCCGCAACCAGTGATACCCCCCCATCCAGGCTCCCAGCGTCACGATGCACAGCAAGAAAAATTGCGACGCCGACCGATCCGTGGGCCGCTTCCAGAATACAATCGCTCCCACCACCAGCAAGCCCAGCACCAAGGTCATCCACAACACCGACGGCAGAACGGATTCGACCAACGGCGGCTTGGCCACGGCACACCACACCGCGATGGGGGTCGTTTCGCCCGGACGCCGCAGATCCACCAGCACCCAATGCTCGCCATTCACCAGCCGATGCGTCGGCGGGACGGCGCCGCGCTGGATCGATTCTTCCCGGCGATCCTCGAGAAACAGCAATTCCCGCAGCAAGTCCGGCCAGGTCTCGATCGGGTGGTCCCCCACGCGCACGATAGTGGAGCCTTCGAGATGCGTGGGCAAGACGCCGTCCTCCGACCGCAAAAAATTGGGAAAGACACGATTCACCACCGTTGAGAAGGAACAGCGCAAGCCGATGTCCGGGAAAGATTGGACGTAGATGAGCACCCAGATGGAATAGGCGATCATGAGGACGCCCGCCGCCGTCAAGCTGATCTTGCGAATGGCTTGAAGATTCACGGCCGAACACCAACGCCAAAAGTGATCACGCATGGATAGGGAATCAAGGGGTTGTCGTGGATCGTGGCGCCGAACTTGGCTGTCGAAACTTCGGCGCCGAATCCTATCTAATTGTCAACAATCTAGTTAAGGATTAATGAAGCTCGTCGAACCAGCGCGGAGCAGCCTACCAGCCTCCTTCGCCAATTTAACAGACGAACCAGCGCCAGTCAACGTGCCGAACCGATTTCTTCGTCATAATTGGAACACGTTCCCGATCATTAGACGTAAATTCTGTTATTATAATAGGATGCCACTTAAAACATCCATTATTCGCATCAATGTTATAATTCCCAATCTATCTATTTTATTCATACAGGCGATATTTCCCACTCATTCTTTCTAGCGCCGAAAATCGGCGCTCGGCGCTGCAAATACGTCGAAAGCAACTTCCGGCTTCGACTATGGTTGAGAACCCGTTCCCATACGGGCCGGGATATTTTTACTTTAATCTTTAATTAATAAATACTTATGTCAAAAATTAGAATTTCCATGTCCCAGGTTCGCTTTGGTATGGTAGGTGCAAATGATCTGGAATCACGAACTCGCATCCATGAAATCACCATGTTTCGTTGTTGGGTGACCCGTTCTCCACACCCAAACTGTGTAAGGAGTGCCTGTTCCCCAAGGCGCCCCGAATTGGAATTTTTTCAGCTCCAAGTTTGTCCCCCATGAGGAGAGTAGTCGGTGAAGGCTTCCTTGAATTGGCTCATTTCTAGTGGCGCGGAATTTCGAGATGGCGACGGCCAAGTCGGTTTGGCTCATCTGAATCACTATACGGCCGAATATCGGGAATGGGGCGCGGGGCCGCCTGTCGTTCTGATTCCCGGCTTGGCGGGGGGATACGCTTTGCTTGGCCCCTTGGCGCGCGCCTTGGCCAGCCGGTTTCGGGTGATCAGCTACAATCTGCGCGGCGAGGATGATTGCTTCAGCTTGCGCCGCCGGTTCGGCGTCCGGGACTTGGCCGGCGACTTGGCGGAGTTCCTCGATTTCCTGGGTCTCGAAGCGCCGCCAGTGGTTGGCATCTCCTTCGGCGGCATGATCGCCTTGGAGTTAGCCACTCGCTTTCCGTATCGGCTCAGCAAGTTGGCCGTGCAAGGGGTCGGTGCCCGCTTTGAAGGGGGTTGGCTGCAACAACTGGCCCTCACCGTATTATCGCGCTACGAGCTGCCGCCGGACAATCCCTTCATCAATCAATTCTTCAACTTATTCTTCGGTCACGGCCACCCCCCGCCGGAGTTGTTCGAGTTCGTCACCCAACAATGTTGGCGCACCGATCAGAGCGTCATTGCCTGTCGTTTCGCCCTGGCGCAGCATTTCGATATTGCTCATCGGTTGGATCGGCTCCGCGTTCCCATGCTGGCCATCGCCGGTGATAAGGATGTGCTGGTGTCCAATCGCACCTTGGGGGATTTGGGCGCCGGCGTCGAACATTCCCAACTGGTCCGCTTGCGTGGCGCGGGGCACCTGGCGTTCCTAACCGACATGGAGCGGGTGGTCAACGAATTGGTCCCGTTCCTCTCCCAGTGAGGGGGCGGGCGCCCGTGGTTGTTCCAGGCGCCTACGGATTCAGCGGTTCGCGCTCAGGGACGGCAGCGTGCGCGAACCGCTGAATCTCCGCAACGCTCCCTGTTCACCAGGAAACTGGTTGGATGAACCCCGCTTCACTCCGGCGGCCAGACGCCGTTGGCGCACTCTCTTAAGGTAGTCACCTCCCCCTGATAAAAGTAAGCCCAGATCAGCTCGGCATGTCCTTCCAGGCGCACCGGCTGGCGCGTGAACCAAGTCGGAACTCCTTCGTAATCATCGAGGCGGCGCAAGGTTTCTTCATCCACTTGCCACACCTCTCCGGCGATGCGCTGGCCCTGGCAGGTATCGGGCACTAAACAGGGATACCAATCGTTGACAAACAAGCGATATAACGGCGCGGTACGCGCGGGGCCGAGGAAACGCTGGTCCTGGAGGAAGTGGTTGTTCGGGTATCCGGTTTTCAAGGTGCCGTACACGAATAATAATGCGGTGGCCATCGGTGTGCGTGATGCCAAGATCAAGAAGCAAATTTATCCAGTGGGTTTTCGGGCGGCTCGTAGTCGGTAGCGCCGACTTTGAGCTGGGCCAGCCGGCCCATGAGCGCGACGCCGCCGGTGATGGCGGCCAAACTGACGACGCCGGCCACCGACCAGACGGCCAAAGCCACGGCGAACAACGATTCCAATTTGTAGGCGGCCAGGAAACAAGTCACGGTGCCGGCGGCGCAGACGACGACCATTGGCACCAGCGCGGCCGTCCGTCCTGCCGCCAGGGAGAGATAATCAACGGGCGGCAGCGGATGCCCTTGGTCGAGGGCGCGCATGTGCTCTTGATGGAGCAGTTCTTGGTGATATTTATGGGCACGCAGCAATTGCGGCACCAAGATCAACAGCGTGCCGAGGATCATGGCGGTCAGAATCAGAATGACGATTTCGGCGTTATTGAGCTGCAATAAATTCCCCATGATGTGACATCACGTTTTGGGTGCATAATAGAAATACAGCTCCGGTGGCGCCCGGCGCCCCCGGCTTCTTTCTTCACTATTTCAGGATCACCCCAGAATGTCTATGCGTCAATTGGCGGTTTTTTGTGGTTCCCAGAAGGGGGGCCGGCCGGAGTACGCGGCGGCGGCCCAGCAGCTCGGCGCGCTGCTGGCGCGACGCGACATTGGCTTGGTCTTTGGCGCGGGACACATCGGCTTGATGGGAGTGCTGGCCGACGCCGTGCTGCGCGGCGGCGGCACGGCCATCGGTGTCATCCCGCAAGCACTGGTGGACAAGGAGCTGGCGCATAACGGCTTGACCGAGCTGCGCGTCGTCGCCACCATGCACGAACGCAAGGCGCTCATGGCCGAGCTGGCGGATGCCTTCGTCGCCCTGCCCGGCGGTTTCGGCACCGGCGACGAGTGGTTCGAGATTCTGACCTGGGCGCAGCTGGGCTTGCACCACAAACCGATTGGCTTGCTCAACATCCGTGGCTTCTTCGATCCGCTTCTGGGCTGGATCGATCATGCCTTGGCCGAGGGATTCATCAAACCGAAGCACCGCCAGTTAATCCGCGTCGCTCAGACCCCGGAACACTTGCTGGCGGTCCTGGCCCACGGTCCCATCACCCCGCCGCAACCGAAGTGGATTGACGAAAGCGATTTGTGACCGTGCTCCCGCGACCGGCTGGGGATCGACGGTCCCTGTTTTACCTGGCCTTGCACGAATTCGGCGGCGGCGCATAATGGGGGACTTGGCGGGAACTCCCGCTGGTTTCCGCTCGTATCCCGGTCCATTCCGCCACGCCAGGGAGGGCATCATGGCCGACAAAGCTACGCAAATGATCGTTGACGCGCTCAGCCGCGCGGTGGCCGACCCCGCCGGGCTGCCGTTGCACGGCACCAAGACGGCGACCGGCCTGTTCCCCACGACTAGCCCCGCCCGCCAGGCAGCGCAACGCTGCAAGGACGAGGGGTTCCTCCAAGTCATCAAAACGGAAACCAAAGGAAAAAACACCAACGAGGTTTGCGCCTTGACGGAAAAAGGGCTGACCTATCTGCTCAAGCAAGTCAGCCCCAAGCATGTGTTGGAGGATTTGGTCCGCGCCTTGGAGAGCCGGCAACGTCAGGTGAGCGATTTAATCCAAATTGCCCAGCAAACACAAGCCGCCATCGAGGCTTTCCAGAACATGGCGCAACAGGCGCTGACGGCCCTGCCCAGCTGGTTGGCTCAATTGCCTTCGAGTGGCTCCGCTTCCCAGCCGACCGTCAACGGCTATTACGCACGCTGGCTCGACGGCGCCACCGAGGACGCCTGTTCCGCCTCCCTGTATCACCATCTCCAGCAGTGGCAAGCGACTGGCACATCGGAGGATTGCCCGCTGCCGGAGCTGTATCAACGCATCCAGCACGATTGCCCCGGCGCGTCCATCGGCCTATTTCACGATTGCCTACGCCGGCTGCATGAACAAGAGCTGATCTACCTGCATCCCTGGACCGGCCCCAGGTACGCGATCCCCGAACCGTCTCACGCCCTGCTGATCGGCCATGAGGTGGCATATTACGCCAGTATTCGCAAGTAGAACTTAGTGCTTGGGGATCGGGGGTATTGTCGGTGCGCATGGGCATTTGTTTGTGATTGTTTCATTAAGAACATTGATATTTTCACAAAGAATGATATTGCAACTAAATTCTAAAAACTAAGTTCTCAACAAGGAGGTTGCCATGACCATGACATCCGCGGCGACGCGAACTTTGCCGGAGCGAGCCTTGGAAGTGTTACGCCGCGCCGGCAATCCCTTTCGGAACTACTTCGCCCGCAATCCCGATGATGAAGTGTGCGCCCGCTATCACGTTCCAGAGCTGTTCGCCACCGAGCGCGATCAGTTGCTCGGCGTCGTCGATTTATATCGCTACGATCCGCTGACCCATTCCGAGGTCGTGCCGGTGCTGGGCAACAAGGGGGCCGGTAAAACGCACCTGCTCCATTCGATTAAACATGGCCGCGATGGTGGCTGGCAGATGCTAGTCACGCCTGGTGTCTATCAGCGCGACGCGGAATTTCTCGAATATCTGCTGTTTCAGATCATCGATACGCTGCTCGGCGGCGGCCAACAGAAGGGGGCGCGCCCGCTGATATTCGTGGGACAAGAGTTGACGCGCCGCCTGCTCGTGTCGGCCCTGACGGAGCTGACGCCGGAAGAGCGGTTGGACCTGTTCCCGCCGCCGGGGCTGGGGCGTTGGACGCGGCGGCTGGGGTTGGGCAGCGGGCAGGCGCAGGAACGCACGCAATGGCTCATCGACACCTTGCACAGCCCGTTGGGGCAGCCCGCCTCGGCGCGCGGCGTCGATAGCCCCTGGCTGCTGGACGTGCGCAAGGTCGTCGGCGAGGCCAGCTTGGAGCCGGAAGTCGCGTGCGATTTGGTGTGTGACTACGTGGAGCGCACCGAAGCCCACAACACCGCCGGTCTGATGCGGCGGAACATTTATCAGGGGTTCGCCCGCGCCATTCTGTTGGGGGATGAGGCCGACCTGGCCGGCTTCTTGACCTACGGCTTCGCCGAGCTGGAATTTCAGGTTCGACCCAGCCGGCAAGACTTGGTGCTGGCCCTATTCAAAGTGTTGATGGAAGTGTTTCGCGGTTTGCACATTCCGGTCGTGGCGGCCTTCGATCAGCTGGAAGACCTGCTCCTGGCCCGTCGCAGCGACGACGCCCACCGCATCGCCGAGGCCTTTTTCGCCGGCATCGTGCAAGCCATGCACCAGATCGACGGCCTGTGCTTCCTGATCTTCGCCGAGCGTGGCTTGTGGAATCGCTTCGTGCCGTCGCTGGATGGTTACATTCAAGATCGGCTCAACAATCCGGTTCATGTGCCGCATCACGGCACCATCCAGGCGCTGCGGCTGGAAGCACCGTCGCCGCAATTGCTCTATCGTGTCATCGAGGCCCGGATGCGGCCCGCCCTGGAAGAGCTGCCCGATTTCGATGACTTGTCCTCGATCTTTCCTTTCACCGACGATCAGGTGACGCGCATCGCCCGCACCGAACCGACGCTGCGCGACATGCTGCAACAGTTCCGCCATCTGTTCGATCACGTGGTCTATGGCATGACGACCACGCCGGTCGAATCGCCTGGCAGCTCGCGCCTGCCGGAAACAGACATGGGGGTGCCGAACGTGAAGTCGGTGATCGTGGTCGAATCCCCCGATCCGGCCCGCCCCGCGCCGCGACCGGCGCCGACCCTGCTCGCCGAGGGGGCCAGCCCCGCGGTGTCGCCGGCCAGCAGCGCCGCCCCCAGCGCCAGCCCGCATCTGGGGGAATTGTGGGAACAAGAACTGCGCACCGCCCGCCGCCAGCTGGAGCCAGAAGGGGCCTTGACCGGGGCTACGCGCGAGCTGCAAGCGGGACTGGGGGCGTTCTTGCAACTCTGCCACGAGCACGGCGTCAAGGTGGGACCGTGGCGCTTGCGGCATGTGGTTGGCGAGCTGACATTCGGCGACCATCCGACTTACGGCGTGATCACCATCGCGCATTGGGCGTGCAAGGATGGGCAACCGTGGAAAGTGGGCATCGGCCTGTTCCTGGGCCGAGGAGCGGGCAAACCCAAAGACCTGGAAATCAAGCTCGCCTCCCTGGACGCGGAACCACCCCTCATCGACCATCTGATTTTACTGCGTCCCGAAGATGACATGACCATAACTGGCAAGAGCAAGACCCTGTGGCAGAACGCCGAGCGCCGCGGCCGGCATCCGCGTTTGGAGGCGGTCAGCCTGGATGGATTCGCGGCCCTGTACGCCTTCCCCCGCTGGCTCGCCGCCGTGACCGAAGCCCTCCCCGATGGTCAACCGCTCCCCAACCTCGCCGATTTGCTCCAGGACAAATGCGAGAAACTCCTGGAACAAACCTGCATGCCGGTCCAGGGGGGGTAGAAAAAGGGATCAGTGACCACTGTTTAGCGGGCGAGCCACAGGCTCGCCACGCCAAAACCCGAAGGGTAATGGTCACGCGGTTTCATCCGTTTCGCGTGGCCTTTCGCCCCCGCCGCCGCGTGAAACGATGAATTCCGCTGTTCATAGTGAACGTTCGTTTCCCATCAGCCGGAATATCTCTCCTCTTGTCGCTTTGCCATTTTCCTCCTACCATTTTCCTTGACATTACTCTATATCGTTATTACACTTGAAGCGTTTCCTGATCGGCTGGGACGGTTCCGGCCGCTACGCACCAAGGAGATTCCACTCGTGACCAAGAAAGAAATCGTCAAGCAGATTTCCGACCGCGCAAATTTGACCCAATTGAAAACCAAGGAAATCGTGCAATGGACGTTCGACGCGATCGTGGAGACTCTCATCCAGGATGGGCGCATCGAGCTCCGCAATTTTGGCGTCTTCGAGGTCAAGCGCCGCAAAGCCCGCAAAGCCCGCAATCCCCGCACTGGCGACAAAGTCCACGTCGCGCCGAAAAACGTCGTCACCTTCAAGCCAGGCAAGGAGATGGAAGAACGGGTGCGGCAAATGAACATTCTGCCGCATGGACAGGACAATGCCCGGCTGACCGCGCAAGAGGACAACGGCGCCGACGAAGAATTGGTCGAACCGAAAATCGGCGCCAGTGACGGCGCGCGGCAGAAGCGCCGGCCGCGCCAAATTACTGCCGAAGCCTGAGCGGGGCCAACCAGGTCATTCCCATTCGTTGGGCGGCGCGCGCTGCTTGCAAAAAACATTGGCCGCCGCCGCCAATTTCCCCTCAAGAGTCGAACCCCTACGACCGATATAACCCTTAGACCCATTCCAGCACCGCGCGCCGGGGGCGCGGGTCGCTGGTGGTGCGGTTGGTCGCACGGACAACGCTCGGGGGAAAGCCCTGGTCGGGGGACTAAACAGGGCAGGGAGGCTAGTATGCGACGTTGGATGCTATTGCTGGTCATGGTCGGAATCTCGCTAAGTAACACAGGTTGCCTCATCAATATCTATTCCAGCGATCCCAACCGCCGGATGAAGGAATTGCTGGTGGTGTCCGAGAACCTGCGCGTCATGCAAGACGAATGGGAACGCATCTGGTTCACGGATACCCCATCGAACCTCACTCCGACGCGCGTCAGCGGCGCCACCGGGCCATAAGACGGGACGGGAATCACGTTGGATGAAGGAAAGCATCGGTTCACGGGAACGGAACCTGCCTGAACTACTCTTTTGAAGGGCGGGACTGTCCGTCAACGGCGGCACGGCGCGTGGCACGAATCCCAATAGGTGAATAGGATGCCATTCCTTGGCAAACGACTTCAAAAACGCCGCTCCAGCACTTTCTGATTTCATTGGGATTCATTGGTTCGCGCACGCGCTCACCCGACGCGGAACTATCCCTCTCTGATCTCATATCGGGAAGTGATTTTTCGACACTTCCTTAACGCGCCGGCGCGTTGAGCGAGTGTGCGTTCCGCCACCGCCCAGGTCCTTTTTTCAAGCCACCTGTTCCTCCGCTTCCGGGTCGATTCCTTTTTGGACCATTTGATCCAGTTCATTGGGAACTTCCAGACCGAGGTACTGTCTGGCTTCGAGGCAGCAGCGCATCAGGTAGGCGCGCGTCTGGCGCTGATCGGCCAGGATGTCCGGGGGGAGGACCTGCGGCTCGGTGATGACGATGCGCAGCGGATACCAGAGGTCGATGGGTTTGTTGGTCAACGGCTTGCCTTTGTCATAGGAGGTCCAGCTGCCGAAGCCCCCTTCGATCCAGCAGACGACGACCGGAGTTTGCGGCCGTTCGCGCAGCAGCAGCCAGACCCCTTGGCCGAACTTGCGCAGCAGTTGCTCGCGGGTGCGGCGGACCCAGCCTTCCGGGAAGATCAACAACGCCTCGCCACGATCCAGCACGCCCAAGGCTTCCTTCAATTCCGGCACCTCGCGGCGAAACGACGACGACTCGACGCGGATGGCGTGGACGATTTTCGTCATCAGAAAGCGCAGCATCGGCATGTCATAGAAGATGCTGGTCATCATCGGCGTCAACTTGCGGGGGATCACTTTGCCCATCCACAGCGGGTCCATGTAGGCGCTGTGATTGGCGATGACTAGAAGCGGACCATGCAACGGCACCTTGCCGACACCCGGCCCCAGCGCCTGGAAGCGGTACATGGGCCAGAGGATGATCTCCAGGGTTTGTTCCAGGGCCTCGCGCAGCAGTTTCTTCCAGGCCCATGCCGCGCCGCCGACCGCCAACAGCCCCAGCAAGGCAAGCTGTCCTGTTGGCGTCAGCACCTGGAAGTAGCCAAGGCTCGCCATCAGCCCGGCCAGGAGCATCATGGCGCTGAAGCCGAACAAGTTGAACACCGACAAGCCGTTGCCGCGCGCGTCGGCGGGGATGTTCTCTTGGTAGGCGGCGTTCAACGGCACATTGAGCAGGCCGCCGCACAGTCCCAGCGCCAGGCACAACCACGGCGGCACTCCCACGATCACCGCCAGGAGCAAGAAGAAGGCCAACCCCGTCGCGGCAAAGGGGATGATCCCCAACGAGCGGCGCGGATGCCCTTGCACGCCAGCCAGCAGCGAGCCGGCGGCGGTGCCGGCCATGATCCATAAGCCGACTTGGATCATCGCTTCAAAGCGTTCGGCTTTGCCGAGGAAATCGGTGCTGCTCAGGGCGCTGGCGACCACGGCGCCAACCACTGCCGCCGCCAGCCCGCGCAACGCCGCCGCGCCGAGCAAGCTGCCGCGCGCTACTGGTTGCCGCCAGACCCGGCCCAAATCGCGGAAGAAGCCACTGACCGCCGCCAGAGGGGCTTCTGGCCGGCGCACGTCGGCGGCGAACCAGACCGGCCAGGCGGCCACGACACCGATGAGGTTGAGCACCATGGCCGCCACGATGGCCAGCGGCAAACCGTTGACACCCAGGGGGCCGGTTTCTTCCCAGCTATACAGATAACCCCCCAGCACCATGCCGGCCGCCACGGCCAACACCGCCCCCAATTCGATGAAGCCATTGATGCGCGTCAGGGGCCAACGGGTGTCATCAGCCGCCGCTGGCAACAGGGCGTAGCGCGTCGGGCTGTAAATAGCCGAGCCGATGGCCACCACGCCGACAGTCACCCACCGCCACGCCCCACCGAGCGGGCCGAAGAGCAAGACCGCCCCCAGACACAACGCCGCCGAGCCCACCAACACCCAGCG